>NZ_JADKPR010000011.1 GCF_015351475.1 Flavobacterium sp. HJJ
TTTAAGAAGCTATTAGTCATGAGTTTAATAGAAATAATAGTTGACTTCTGCTTTCTTTTGAATAAATTTAGTGTTCTTTATCAATTTCTAAGTAAAGACACGAATCCCAACATTTTATGATAATCTCTTTTAATTAAATGGGCTTATTTGATCCAGTTAGCAAAGCTTATCTAATATCTGTGAGCCAAATAACGCTTCTAATCAGCTCACTGTGTATTTTTCTCACACCTAATAAATCCACTTTTGCCAATCCTTTCAGTGTCTATTTATCAAAGTTTTTTTATCTACATCACATTTAAAAATAATACTTTGGGATAGAAAAGAGTAGGGTTATTTAGATAAGAATAAATAAAAACCTATTTTTGAAATGATAATTGAATCGTCTATCAATTTTTTTAAAATAACAAAAATATACTATGAGCCAGTTTAAAGTTCCAACATTGCCCTTTGTACAAGATGTAGAAACTAGAGTTGTGCTTAAAAAATTAGCAGTTGCACACCGAGCCCTTGCTGAACTTAACGGAGTGGCTGAGACAATCCCTAATGAAGTTATTGTTCTAAATACTTTATCCTTGCAAGAAGCTAAGGACAGTTCTGCGATAGAAAATATTATTACAACACATGATGAACTGTTTTCAAGTGACAGTATTGCGCAACAGTTTGCTAGTACAGCCGCAAAAGAAGTTTTTAACTATGCCACAGCTTTAAAAGATGGTTTTCGTACAGTAAAAGAAAACAAAATTTTAACCTGTAACCAAATTATTGAAATTCAAGGAATTCTTGAAGAAACAAAAGCCGGATTTAGAAAACTTCCTGGGACAGAATTAAAAAATGGACAAACAGGAGAAGTAGTCTACACTCCTCCGCAGAGCCATGACGATATAGTTAATTTGATGCGTAACTTAGAAATTTTTATTAATGATGATGATTTGACAGATTTAGATCCATTAATTAAAATGGCAATCATTCACCATCAATTCGAAAGCATTCATCCATTTTATGATGGAAATGGTCGTACGGGTAGAATCATTAATATTTTATATTTAGTAAAAGAAGAATTGTTGCATTTGCCCATACTATATTTAAGTAGGTATGTTAACCAAAATAAAGCGAATTATTACCATCTATTACAAGAAACTAGAATAACTCAAGATTGGGAACCTTGGATTCTTTTTATGCTTGAAGCAGTTGAGCAAACTTCAATTCAGACAACAGCAATTATCAGAGGCATTAAAAAACTGATGATGGAGTATAAAAAAGAAATTCGAGAAAAATTACCTAAAATTTATTCCCAAGATTTAATCAATAACTTGTTTAAACATCCTTATACAAAAATTGATTTTATTGTAGAAGATTTAGGTATTACAAGACAAACGGCTTCTAAATATCTAGATCAACTAATAGAATTAAAATTAATTACTTTACATAAAATTGGCAAAGAAAATTTTTACATTAATGTAGCATTGTACGAATTTTTACAAAATGCTCCTCAACGTCTCAAGTTCAAATAATTTATTTTCGTTAACATGTTTGTCTTGTCATGTTAAAAAAAGTGAATAACGTTAACACGTTATAATGTTCATGTTAAACAAAACAGTAAAAGTGAACATGTTTTAAATTCTAAGAGAACATTTAATGCTTTAGATTATAAGGGCAAAATATCTTCTTCCACTTTCAATTTAAGTTTTCATAACAATCACGGGCACCCGAGAGCATTGCTCGAACAGGCGAAGCAATCAAGCGGTCTCTCTCCGGTCGTTCCCTTTGTTCCGTTCGGCTGCTCCAGTCGTCCCGCAAAAAGGCGGGAATCCATTCCGCAGTCCACTCGTCAGCATAGCGTCAGCCAGCCCCGAAAAAAGGGCAGGCCGCCACTACGCTTCCTCGCCCTCATCTTCACACGGTCGCTTCCTGCGTTCGGTCGGGCTACCATAACCACAATACCGCTTCATTTCGTTTCGTTCCGCAAGCTACACTACACTGCACTCAGCCATATTGCAGTTATAGCCCTCCAGTTTTTTGGCGGTTGCTCTTACTCGCTCGGTTCGGGTTTGCTCCACTCCGTTTTGCATTTGAATAAGGAACGCCTTTCGGCTGATTTTCATTTTTCCCTCTCTAGTTACTAGCCACTACTCTCATTTCGCGAAAAGCTGCATTCGTTCCCTTGTCTAGTACCTCGCTCGTTTGCCGCAACCCCGCCACTGCGCTCCTCATCCGCAAAAAAAGTTCCTTGCCCCGAAAAAGGGGCACCACTTTTTTTGCTTCTTGCGGTGCTTGGGGGTGTTTGATTTCCATTTTCATAAGAACTTTTGTCATCCTGAGCGAAGTCAAAGGGCAAACTTCCCAAGAAGCAATCTGCTCAAAAAAAATAAAAAAAAAGAAAGTAAAGCTAAGTTCCGGTTTCAAAAAGTAAAGTTCAGGCCCTCCGGGTTTTTGATAAAATCTCCACCCATTCGGGTTGTATTTTATCAAAAAAACTTGACTTCTTTTGAAACCTTCACTACATATTCCACTTTCTTTTTTTCTTTTTTCTTTTCAAATATATAAGCGAAGCTTGAAAAGCGAGCAAGGATCATAATTTTAAATCCATAATTATGACTCTGCACAACGTACTGACACACCAGTCACAAAGACCAATTACACAACCACACTTTTTTATTTTAAGCAAAGGGAAAAATGCAGGCAAGCCACTTAAAGAAAGTTGCCCGAATTGCTTTTTAATCACTGTAAAAACCGAAGAAGAAACCGAAAATCTTTATTGGATCGCCTACTTTCTTTGGAAAGCCAATTTTTGGCACCAATATCAAATTGGTTCAGTGATCCCTTTTATTCGGATATCCACTTTTAAAAGCTGTTTTCGTGATGAGGTTCTCAAAGCCTACAAACAACATCAAAAACATATTGAGTTTGTCAACCGCATCCGGGAACTGGAAGCGCTTCAAAATCATTATACAAAAACAGTAGAGCAAATTGAAAAACTCAAATGGGCATTGCTCCAAAATCAGTTGAGGTAAAATAAAAAAAGCCTGATCGTGAGATCAGGCTTAAATATGGTTTCGGAAAAGGTTACCAATCAAAACCGAAACTATTTTTTATATTGTATAATTTTTTTTAAAACGAGCGAAACAATAAAACTTACTGTTGCGCCCAGGACTGCTAAGATAATCGTTTTTAGAATATCTTCCGTAAGAATATTGGGTGCAATGCTCAATAAAGTTCCGGTTGCCGTGCCGGCTTGTAAAGTGTTATTCGATTCCATCCCTTGCTTTGTTTAAGTTATCAATTGAAGTAGATGTTTCATTGGGTTTTTCTGGACGGTCAATAGTAATTTGGCTAATCGCCGAAATAACTCCACCGGCCACGGCCACATAACCGGCCGCAGTAACAATTGCCGCAGGTAAAACCACCGGAGCTGCAATGATACTTCCGCTTATACCCAATAAAGCCAATCCGATACTTCTCAATACCCTGAAAAACTTCGGGGTGGGTGCTTTTGCTCTTTCAACTATATTCATAATTTATCTGCCTTTTTTAAACCTTTTCGTCCTGAATCGGAGTCAAAGGATTAGATTGAACAATTAGTTTTACTTCTTCATTACGTTCTAAAACCGGAAAAACCAAAGCTTTCAATTTTTCAAGTGCTTTTCGGGAAAAACTTCCTTTCCCGATTCCGGTGAGTTTCATTACAGGAGCAATACAGCCCAATAATTCTCTTTTAGCGTCATTGGCGGGATGGATTAAAATTAAATCCCTGCCCGGTACATTATCTAAATACAAGTACCATTGGAACTTTGGGCTAAACCGCTTCCGTAAAACATATTCCCCTTCGGGAACACAGGAAATTCGCCTTTGGTTTTCCAACCAGGGTAACTCGATGGTATAACAAACTATAGTGCCGTTCCATTCTAAAACTCCTTGTGTCCCTTCGGGGAAATAAGTTCTGGACAGTACTAAAACCACCCTACAATCCACTTACTTGAACCAATGATAACGGGTTATAAGCTCCGTTTTTCAACGAATACATCTTACCGTTTACTTCCTGATAAAACTCCACTCCCAGGGCCAAAAACAAAGGTTTGGTACTGTTCGGAGTTACTGCATTCACTTGGTTTATCGCCACTGTGGGAGTCGCATCCCAGGGTAAAATCGCAGTTTCCGAATTTGCAACCACGAAGGATTCTGCCTCAAAATCAATTTCGGCACCGGCAGAAATAATTTTAAAATGTGTGGTCCCAGCCGGAGCCGCGATCATGTTTAATGGCACAAAAGGAGCGATATCCACGGTGATATCGCCTGAAACACGGTCAATTGTCCCAACATAGGGTACAAACAAGGTAGTTCCTAATTTCCCACCGATATTGAATTCAAAACCGGCAAGTAATTCTGCCTCCCCGTCAATCACGTTTCGCAATCCTCGGTCGTTGGTCGCATCCGCTTGAATAACCTTAACCATAGCCTGCGTAAGTCTACTCACCATCCTGCCATCAGCAGAATTGATCAGCAAGGTTCTCAAAGCAGTTCTCATAACTTTCCCGGCTTTTCCTGCCCTTCCAAATTCAGAACCATTTTCGCGTGTTCTCTGAAACGCCGGATCATTTGCAATTCGACTCGCATCAATACCGCCTTTTTCTCTGGCCAAATGACCGTCTTTGGTTTTGTAAAAAGTAATATCCCCGATAGTACCTTTCAATTTAATTATGCCTTTCTGTCTTGCCATAATTTCTAAAATTTAAGTTTGAAATAATTTTACATTTTTTCAATCATCATCCTGTTGCAACACTTTTCGATTGATTCAGGAACAAATTTTAATTTAATGAGCAACATAAAAAAGTGGAGACTGTCCAAAATGTCAGATAATGGTACAAATGGCACAAATAGACTTGTTTGTCACTCATAAATGGCAAGTTGAAATAAAGAGCAGCGAAAAAACAAATAAGAATATTTACTATTTTTATTCTGTAACAAGATGCAATCATCGGTTACCCAAAGCCTAATCAAAGCTATAGATAGAGTATGAAAATCGAAAATAAGAGGTTGTGCATATACCCAAAGGATATACAACGAATTACAGGAAAGAGTTATCGTCAAAGTATTAGGTTACTCCAGAAAATTCGTAAAGATCTTGATAAGCAAGAAAATGAGCTGGTTAGTATTGTAGAATTTTGCTCTTACACCAGCTTAATTCATGAACAAGTATTGACTTTGATAATCGACTAAAACACTATTAACTTATCTGATATTTGAACAAGTATTTAATGAAAAATTCGTATTTTAGTACAGTAATATTTGTCATTAATAAAGCGTGAATATTCGAGGTTCAAAATCGAGACCCTAAAATTTAAATAGAAAAAACCCTTGTAAAATTGGGCTTTAGAGAGGAAATTCAAATCCCTTCCTCTCTGCTGAAGAATTAAAAACCCCGTAAACATTGTGTTTACGGGGTTTTTGTTTTGGATAAAAAAGGTATTGTTTTATCTAAAATATATTCCAAATTTTTGCAGCCACAAGTCATGAGTCTAGTACTGATTGATACAATTACTTTGTTTATTCCAGCTGGATTTGGTTATTTTTATGGATTTTAACTTGTCTTTTTATAATTATAAATTGCCTATCCATTCAGTACAACAGCGAAATTTAGTAGATAAAATAATTCGCCCCCACTTCCTTTCAAAACAATCAGACGGACTACTTTTATAAAATGTGTTACGGGCGTGAATTCGGACATCGTTCTTGCCCAATCCGGCATACTGTCAATACTGGTGAAAAAGTCATTTACAATCTCTTTGATTGGCAGTTTTTTTTAAAAGACCATCGGGGATTATTGCGAATTTCGGTGAGTATAAATGTTGGTATTTCAGGCTCTTTAATGATAAAATTAATGTTTCGCTCTGCAATTATCTGCACTTTTTGTTCCAGCGAAGTTTTTTCATCATTCAATATCATTTTCATACCGCCAATAAATACTGAGTAAGTTTCAGTCATGATGATTTCAAAAAGTTAGGCCTTGCTTCTGAAATAATAATTAAGCAGAGCAAGATTCAGTCCTGCTTCTTCAGCTATATCCCGCGTTCTTGTTGCAGTAACCCCTCTTTTATAAAAAACTGTTTTGGCTGCTTCTTTGATTTTTTGTTCATTACTTACTTCCATTTTATATTTAGTTCAGGCCTAGGATAAAAAATGATGTTTAAAAAATAAAAATACGGCTGAAAAAAAATAAAACTTTCTTTATAAATTAGCTGAGATTCAATATTCAATTGTAAAATTTTTTCATAATGAAGTATTTATCAGCAAAAAGCATATTGCCAATACTATTTGTGGCTGTTGCAACAGCAGTATTGGCAGTTAAAATGTATCCCGAAGAAATAACAGCCGATGCAAAATCACAGAAAAAACCCTATCAGCCCGGTGTGGCTTTTACGTTTGATGATGATTATATAGAAGATTGGTATGTTGCTGATAAACTGCTGCATCCATATGAATGGAAAGCTACATTTTTTGTTTGCTGGTACGGCAGTCTGACCGCAGAACAAAAAGCAAAGCTGCATTATTTAAAAGACATGGGGCATGAAATTGCAGGACATGGCTATAACCATCTTAATGCACTGAAGTTTTCTAAGGCATTTGGAGTTAAAAAATATATTAAAGAAGATATTCTGTCATTGAAATCTGCTATGGCAAAAGATGGTTTTAATATACAGACTTTTGCTTACCCTGACGGTGCCGGAGCTCATGATACAGAACTTAACAATGAACTGCTAAAACATTTCAGTATAATAAGAGGAACAACCTATGAGCAGATTCCGCCAGAATCGCAATATTGTTATTACGAAGGCAGTAAAGTTATCTACGGCCTCGGCATTGATGATGATTACAAGCAGTATAATATTCCGTACTTTAAAAGCCTGATGGATTACGCTAAAGCACATAATAAAATAGTGATTTTTTATGGTCATAAAACAGTTCCGGATGCCGATGAAAAACTTGAAACACCGCTTTCTGCTTTAGAGGAATTATGTAAATACGCAAAAAATAAAGGACTTAAATTTTATACTGTAAATGAGCTTGCTAAGCTGTAAATTGAATTATCTGTTTTTTGAAGTTTTATATACGGATGATTCTGTGAATGTTTTTCTTTCTAAAATAAAAAAAGGAAAATGAAGAGAATTTGCTGGCTTATCATAGGAGTGTAGTTTATGACAAAATCTTATATTTGTAACATCAATGGGCGAGAAATGGATTTTGGTAAATTTTAAATGCGATACTCCTCAATTTAAATCACAAAATAATGATGCGATTAATTCTTGGCTGTTTTCTTTTCTTGTCAATTTTCAAGGGTTTTTCCCAAGAACAGGCATTTTCAATTGATACTTTGAATGTAAAGATTGACAGTCTTTACAGAGAAGATCAGTTTTACGCTGGGCTTAATTATAATTCAATTGTTAAAAAACCGGAAGGACTCTCTCAAGAAAAAATATCATTTGGTTTTAGTGCTGGATTCCTCAGAGACTTTCCATTGAATAAAAAAAGAACATTTGCAGTTGCTCCTGGAATTGGTTTGTCATTTAATAACTATATTCAAAATATGTCTATTGCAGGGACACATGATAATCCAGTTTATAGTATAATTCCTTCCAGTATTAATCATGACAAAAACAGATTTGAACAGCTGAGGGTAGAACTGCCAATTGAATTGAGATGGCGTAATTCTACTCCTGAGTCTTTTAGCTTTTTTAGAATATACAGCGGTTTTAAAGTCAGTTATTTATTGTATGATAAATCTGTTTATGATGATGGTAATGAGAAGATTGTTGTAAAGGGCAATAAAGATTTTGAAGAGCTGCTTTATGGCGTTTATCTTTCAATGGGATACAGTGCTTTTAATCTGCAGATATATTACGGGCTGAATTCCTTTTTTAAATCCACAGCAAAAATTGATTCAGCACCTCTTACCATGAATGCTTTGAGTCTTGGTGTTGTCTTCTATATTTTATAGCCACAAAAAAAGAAATAGTATTTGAGGAATACTGCCTACAAGTACTCCAATAATTAACTCGTTAGGCACATGCGCCTGCATTACCAAACGTGATGAAGCCACAAATCCATTCATCAGCAGTAAAAAAGGGACAAGATATATGCATCCCATCTGCAGGTGAATGTTCAATCCAAAAACGAAAACAGTTAAGGCTGAAATGGCGAGCATATGCAGACTGGTTTTGAATTTTAGATATAATAAACCAAGTGCAAATAAGGTGCTGAATAATGCGCCTATGAAAAAAAAATGTAATTCTGGGTAATATTCCAGCGTGATGCTTTTCCGCAGTAACAGAATGATTAAAAAACTCTGAAATATTAACGGTATTTTGCGCTGTTCCAGATCGGCAATCATGATGCTGTCTGCTTTACCTGTAAAACGCAGTAAATAGTACAAAGCCATCGGGATCATAATAGTAACAATGGAAATCTGCCAAAAAACAGAAGTAATCTGCTTGATGCTGTAATCGCCATCGTGAAATAAAAAATAGAAAATACAGGCTTGTATCGGTGTAAAAAGCGGATGAAATATATAAGAAAATATGGGAAGTATCTTTTTCAATTTTAAAAAGCAGATTTCAAGAAGTTAGTTTTCGCAGTGATATATTTACAGCTTTTTCCTCATCCGGGCGACTGGAATTTCCAGCTGTTCACGATATTTGGCTATAGTTCTTCTGGCAATTGGATATCCTTTTTCTTTGAGTATTTCGGCCAAAAGATCATCTGGAAGTGGATTTTTTTTGTCTTCGTCTTCGATAGTATTCTGTAAAATCTTTTTGATTTCGAGTGTTGATACATCTTCGCCCTGATCATTTTTCATGGCTTCGGAGAAGAATTCTTTTATCAGCTTGGTACCATAAGGAGTTTCAACATATTTACTGTTAGCAACCCTCGAAACGGTCGATATGTCGAGTCCGATCATATCGGCGATATCTTTTAGAATCATTGGTTTCAAACGCATTTCGTCTCCATCCAATAAATAATCTTTCTGATAATGCATTATGGCATTCATCGTTACAAACAAAGTATCCTGACGCTGTTTTATAGCATCTATAAACCATTTTGCCGAGTCTAGTTTTTGTTTGATAAACTGTACGGCATCTTTTTGGGAACCTGATTTATCTTTCGATTCTTTATACGTCTGCATCATTTCCTGATAATCTTTGGAAATATGCAGGGAAGGGGCGTTTCGGCCATTTAACGTAAGTTCGAGTTCGCCGTCAACGATACGGATAGCAAAATCGGGTACTATATTTTCGGTGATTTTAGTATTTCCCGAAAAAGATCCTCCGGGTTTTGGATTCAGTCTTTCAATTTCGTGAATGGCATTTCTAAGCTGTTCGTTAGAAATGTTAAGTTTTTGAACCAGTTTGTCATAATGCTTTCTCACAAAAGCATCAAAATGCTGGTCGATTATAGCAGTAGCGAGATCAACAGATTCTGTAGGTGTTTTGTGTTTGAGCTGCAGCAGTAAACATTCCTGCAGATCACGTGCGCCAACGCCGGTAGGCTCCAGTTCGTGAATGATATTCAGAATCGTTTCTACTTGTTTTTCAGTAGTGTAAATTCCCTGTGTAAATGCCATGTCATCTACCAGATCGGGAATGCTTCTTCGGATATATCCTGTGTCGTCAATGCTTCCGACCAAAAATTCGGCGATATCGCGCTCTTCATCGTTAAGGATAAAAGTATTTAGCTGATTGATGAGATCCTGATGAAAACTTATTGCTGCCGCAAAAGGCGTTTCCTTGGTTTCATCGTCATCACTGTAATTGTTGGTTTGTGTTTTATAGTCGGGAGTGTCGTCGCTGTTTAAGTATTCGTCTATGTTGATGTCTTCCGAATCTATTCTGTCCGCTTCGGAATCTTCATAATCATCGTATTCTTCAGTATCGAACTCATCTTTTTCATAGTCGTCCTCTTCTTTCCCAGACTCCAGAGCAGGATTCTCATTCATTTCCTCCAGCAGCCGCTGTTCAAATGCCTGCGTTGGCAGTTGAATTAACTTCATCAGCTGGATTTGCTGCGGAGATAATTTCTGAGATATTTTTAAATTTAAAAATTGCTTTAGCATATTGAGGGTTTGAAGGCTTAAAAGTTAAAGGTTTAATATTGTTTAAGTGTTTAAAAGTTTAATATTATTTAAACATTTAAAGCTACCGTTAAACAAATTTAAAAAACTTTAAACAATTTTAAACCATTCAAACAGCAATAAACTTTTTAGAATTCTGCATTCTGAGGTGTTCTTGGGAATGCAATTACGTCACGAATGTTCGTCATTCCGGTTACAAACAGCACCAGCCTTTCAAATCCAAGTCCGAAGCCTGAGTGAACAGCTGATCCAAATCTGCGGGTATCCAGGTACCACCATAATTCTTCCTCGTCGATTCCTAAGGCTTTCATTTTTTCGACCAAAACATCAAAACGCTCCTCTCTCTGAGAACCGCCCACGATTTCGCCAATTCCAGGGAAAAGGATATCCATCGCACGTACTGTTTTTCCGTCTTCGTTTAAACGCATGTAGAAAGCTTTGATATTGGCAGGATAATCAAACAGGATTACCGGCGATTTGAAGTGTTTTTCCACAAGATAACGTTCATGCTCCGATTGTAAATCAGCGCCCCATTCGTTGATGATGTATTGGAATTTTTTCTTTTTGTTTGGAGTAGAATCTCTCAAAATGTCAATTGCTTCGGTATAAGAAACGCGTTTGAAATTGTTTTCCAGTACAAAATTCAGTTTTTCGAGCAAAGCCATTTCGCTTCTTTCGGCCTGAGGTTTTGATTTTTCTTCTTCCAATAAACGGCCTTCCAGGAATTTCAAATCATCTGGACATTTTTCAATAACATATTTAATTACATATCGGATAAAATCTTCGGCAAGATCCATATTGTCATTCAAATCATTGAAAGCAACTTCAGGTTCGATCATCCAAAACTCAGCCAAGTGGCGGGAAGTATTTGAATTTTCAGCTCTGAATGTTGGTCCAAATGTATAAATCTGTCCCAAAGCCATTGCAAAAGTTTCTCCTTCCAATTGTCCTGAAACCGTTAGGTTGGTATGTTTTCCGAAGAAATCTTTTTTATAGTCAATATTTCCTTCTTCATTTTTAGGCAGATTATCCAAAGGCAGTGAAGTCACCTGAAACATTTCGCCTGCACCTTCTGCATCTGCTCCCGTGATGATTGGAGTATTCACATACACAAATCCTTTTTGCTGAAAATAACTGTGCACCGCATACGATAAAACCGAACGCACACGCATAATTGCACCAAAGGCATTCGTACGCACGCGTAAGTGCGCATTCTCACGGAGGAATTCCAATGAATGTTTCTTCGGCTGCATAGGGAATTTCTCCGCATCTGAATCTCCAAGGATTTCCAGTTTAGTAACCTGAATTTCATATTTCTGACCTGCGCCTTTACTTTCGGCCAAAGTCCCTGTTACCGAAACCGCTGCGCCGGTTGTAATTCTTTTTAAAGTTTCATCAGGAGTATTTTCAAAATCGACAACACATTGTATATTATTAATCGTTGAACCGTCATTCAAGGCAATAAACTGATTATTCCTAAAAGTTCTAACCCAGCCTTTAGCATTAATTTCCTGTAAAGTCGTTGTGCTGTTTAATAAGTCTTTAACTTTTGTGTGTCTCATTTTAATTTTAGATTTTAAATTTCTGAAGTTGAATCAAAGAAATTATTGTTATAATTCTGTTGCAAATATAGTTGATTTGTTTGAAATTGTCATGTTGCCGGCGTTGTATTCGGAAGTTGGGAATGCTTTTTTTTGAAGCAATTTCCAGATAGTAACGTCATTAATGTTAGTAAAGAAAATTCCGAATTAAACAGATTTTCTAAAGACACCGATACTCAAATTTATTATATAAATTGGCAAAGCAATCATGCATAAAATGGTACAGATTACCAATGTGATATTAATGGTCTGATAGTTGTCAAATGCTGGAAAATCGTTTACTGTAAATAATCGAGAGTAATAAATCACTGTCCAATAAGCGAGAAAACTGCCTATTAAAAACACAGAATGCAGCAAAGTCAAGATTTTTACAAGTCTTTTTTTGAATATCTCCTGTACCAGCCAATAACCAAATCCATAAATGAAATATACAATGCTTAGAATTATTGCGCCAAAAAAATGTGGAATTACGAAATAGGTATCATGAATATTTATGTCCAAAGTACCGTTCATATCAGATAGACCAATTATCAAAATTATTAGTGAAACAATCCAAAAAGCAATAATGAATCTTAATTTTTTTAGCAATCATAAATTTTATTTTTATGGAAATGATATTTAATTGTTTAAAATCAAATATAATAAAAAATCCAGCCTTTGTTGAGACTGGATTAGTATCTGGAAAAGACTAGCTTTATTTTTTCTCAAAATTTTCAATCTCTTCATCGGTAAATTCCAATATTTCGAGTTTAGGCTCTATAAATTCCTGTTCGTTTGCCAAAGTTCTGTTCAGTGTTAAAACCAAGGCTGGCAGTAACATCAAATTCGACAGCATTCCGAACAATAATGTCAGTGAAACCAATCCGCCAAGGGCAATGGTTCCTCCAAAACTGGACAGCATGAATACCGAAAATCCAAAGAACAATACAATCGAAGTATAAAACATACTCAAACCGGCATCGTTGAAAGTCGCATAAACCGATTTGCGGATTTTCCAGTCGTTTTTCTTTAATTCCTCTCGGTATTGTGCCAAGAACCGGACGGTATCATCAACCGAAAGTCCAAATGCAATTCCGAAAACCAATATCGTTGAAGGTTTCAGCGGAATGTCAAAAAAGCCCATAATTCCGGCAGTTAACAGCAACGGCAGTAAATTTGGAATGATAGAAACCAAGATCATTTTGAAAGAACGGAACATAAATCCAATTAAAAGTGCGGTCAGGAAAAAAGCAAAAACTAGAGAAGAAAGCAGGTTGTCCAGCAGGTAGCCTGTCCCTTTTTGGAAAACCAATGCTTTACCGGTAATAGTTACATGGTATCTGTCCGGTGGAAAAATTTTATCGGCTTTTTTACGGATTTCAGCTTCAACAATTGGCATTACGCCTCCGTTTTCATCACGCATGAAAGTCGTGATGCGGGCAAACTGGCCTGTTTTATCTACGTAGCTTTTCATCAGGTCGCCTTTTGCATTTTTGGTCGAATTTTTGGCATACGACAAAATAAAAGCCTGCTCCTGTGAAGTTGGTAATTCGTAATAATTCGGATTTCCGTTGTAATAAGCCTGTTTGGAATATTTGACCAGATTGACAACCGAAATAGGTTTGGATAATTCGGGAATCTCATCAATTGCAGTTTCCAGCTCGTCCATTCGCTTAAGTGTAGAAAGTTTCATGACTCCTTTTTTGTGTTTGGTGTCAATCATGATTTCCAATGGCATTACACCGTCAAATTCTTTTTCGAAGAAAAGAATATCTTGGAAAAAGGGCGCTTTTTTCGGCATGTCTTCAATAATACTGCCCGAAATACGCATTTTGTAAATTCCGATAATACTGAATACCAAAAGAGAAACGGCCACTACATAAATCGAGAAACGGCTTTCTTTTACATTTCGTAAAATCCAGTCCATGAACCATTTTACATAACCTCTGTCCAAGTGCTCAATGTGACGGTCTTTGGGCGCTGGAATGTAGCTGTGAAAAATTGGAATTACAATAATGCACAAAAAGAACAATGCCAGAATGTTGATGGAAGTCACGTTTCCAAACTCAATAAGCAGTTTGTTGTTTGAGGTAATAAAGGTAAAAAAACCTATCGCCGTAGTTACGTTCGTCATAAGAGTTGCCATACCGACCTTGGTCGTAACACGCTGTAGTGCTTTGGCCTTATTTCTGTGAATTTTGTATTCCTGATGGTATTTATTGGTCAGGAAAATGCAGTTTGGAATCCCGATTACAATAATCAGGGAAGGAACTAATGCGGTTAAAACAGTAATTTCATAATTTAATAATCCCAAGAATCCGAAGGACCACATTACGCCAATAATTACAATAACTATCGAAATTAGTGTGGCTCTGAAACTTCTGAAAAAGAAAAAGAAAAGCAATGATGTTACTAATAATGAAGCTCCGATGAAAAGACTTATTTCGCTGATAATAGTCTGTGAATTCATCGTTCGGATGTAAGGCATTCCCGAAACACGAAGATCGATTTTGGTTTCTTTTTCGAATGCATCTACGGCCGGAACTAATCGGTCAGTGATGAAATCCTTTCTGGCAGGAGTATTTACGATTTTTTTGTCCAGATAAATGGCAGAGCGGATCGTTCCTGATCTTTTATTGAAAAGCAGTCCTTCGTAAAAAGGCAGATCATTAAAAAGTTCTTTCTTTACTTTTTCGAGATAAACCTGGTTAGTGGTTTTGCCTGCATCGACAAAAGGAACTAATTCAAATTTTTGAAGAGCTTCGTTTTTTTGTAATGTCTTTAAGTCATTTATCGAAATAACCAGATCAACCGCTTTGTCACCTTTTAGACTGTTCATTAATTTTACCCAAGCGGCATAAGCTTTTGGAGTAAAAAATGTTTTGTCTTTTACACCAATAATGACCAGATTTCCTTCTTCGCCAAACTTGTCCAAAAAGGCATTGTATTCTACGTTAACAATATTGTCATCGGGTAACATATTGGCTTCGGTATGCGTAAAATGGATGTTTTTCCATTGCATTGCCAGTAAAACTGTTGCCAAAACAACTATGGACAACATTAAAATTCTATTTCGAAGTACGACTCTGGCGATTAACTCCCAAAATCCTAAACTAAACCATTTGATCATGTCAATTTATTAAATCGCCAAAGTTAGTTAAAACAGCTATATTCCCTGTGTTTTTCAAGAATGCTTTTTGTTAATTTAATTGTTAATTTTTTATTTTTATTTTGTGCCAAAGCAGTGTTATCGCTTGTAATTTCTATATATTTGATTTTTTTCAGACGTACATGAAAAATTATTGAAAACAGCTATGAAAAAGTACAGGAATACATTGTTTTATTTTGGAGTTACAGGCGGTTTCAGCGCATTAATCTATTGGATTATAAAGCAGGGGAAACTGCTGGAAGGCAAAGAAACGATAATCCGCCCATTAGAAAACAATGATTCATGGAATGATTTTCTGGTTTCAATGCTTCACAACATACAGGATCCGTTGGCTATTTTATTGGCACAAATTATTATGATTATCCTTGTGGCGCGTTTTTTTGGATGGTTTTTCAAAAAAATTGGACAGCCGTCCGTAATCGGAGAAATTATTGCCGGGATTGCACTTGGACCATCCTTATTGGGGTTGTATTTTCCTGAATTTTTCCATGCTCTTTTTCCCGCCGATTCCTTAGAAAATTTAAAATTTTTGAGCCAGATCGGACTGATACTTTTTATGTTTGTCATTGGCATGGAGCTTGATGTCAAGGTTTTGAAAAACAGGGCAAAAGAAGCCGTTGTCATTAGTCATGCGAGTATCGTTATTCCGTTTGCATTAGGAATCGGACTGGCTTATTTTGTTTATAACCGTTTTGCTCCGGAGGGAGTTAAATTCCTTTCTTTCAGTTTATTTATGGGAATTGCCATGAGTATTACAGCGTTTCCTGTTTTGGCACGAATTGTTCAGGAAAGAGGAATGCATAAAACTAAATTGGGAGCAATTGCAATCACCTGCGCCGCCGCTGATGATATTACGGCCTGGTGTTTACTGGCAGTTGTAATTGCTATTGTAAAAGCAGGAACTTTTGAAAGTTCCATGTACATTATCTCGCTGGCGGCGATTTATGTGCTTATGATGATTTTTTTAGTAAAACCTTTTTTGAAAAGAATTGGGGATTTGTATGGTTCAAAAGACAGTTTGAGTAAACCAGTTGTTGCGATTTTCTTTCTGCTGTTGATTATTTCTTCCTATGCAACCGAATTAATTGGAATTCATGCTTTATTTGGTGCTTTCATGATGGGGGCGATTATGCCTGATGTTCCAAAATTCAGAACGGTGTTTATTGCAAAAGTTGAAGACGTATCTGTTATATTACTCCTTCCTTTGTTTTTTGTATTCACCGGACTGCGTACAGAAATTGGATTAATAAACGAACCGTATTTATGGAAAGTTACCGGTTTTATCATTTTGGTAGCGGTTGCCGGTAAATTTTTTGGAAGCGCTTTGGCAGCCAAATTTGTTGGACAAAGCTGGAGAAACAGTCTTGTCATTGGTGCTTTGATGAATACGAGAGGTTTAATGGAATTGATTGTTTTGAATATTGGATTGGCTCTTGGAGTACTTACTTCCGAAGTTTTTACAATGATGGTAATAATGGCTTTGGTTACTACTTTTATGACAGGACCCGCTTTGGATGTAATCAATTTTATTTTTAAAACAAATGATGTTACTGATCATGAAGATGAAGTAGACCAGAATAAATACCGTGTCTTGATTTCTTTTGGAAATAATGAAAAAGGAAAATCACTGCTTCGTTTGGCTCACAGTCTGGTGAAAAAACAAAAAGAAACCTGCAGTATTACTGCCTTGCATTTATCATTGAGTGATGAAATGCATACTTTCAATATTGAGGATAAGGAGAAAAGCAGTTTTAATCCTATTATGAAAGAAGCGCTTGTTTTAAAACAGGAAATAACTCCAATTTTTAAAGCAACAACCGATATTGACACAGAAATAATTGATATTGCTAATCAGGGAGATTATGATTTATTGCTCGTAGGATTAGGAAAATCAATGTTTGAAGGTACATTATTAGGCAAAGTAATTGGATTTACGTCCCGAATAATTAATCCCGAAAGGTTATTGGATAAATTCACGGGTAAAGAAGGGCTGTTTGTAAATTCGCCGTTTGACGAAAGAACAAGGCAGATTGTTCTGAGGGTAAAAATACCTTTGGGAGTTTTGATCGATAAGGATTTGAAAGAAGTAAATCAGGTTTTTATTCCTATTTACAGTCCCGAAGATTCTTTTTTGATTGATTATGCTCAAAAATTAATCTATAACAATAATTCGGCTATTACTTTTTTAGATATGAATGGTCACACCGAATCTAATTTTGTTATTGCAAGCGCCATTGGTTCTTTAAAGCAAAAATTTGCTAATAATGTAAGTCTAAATAACGAATCTGTTCTTTTGGATGAATTTTTAGAGAAACAGGATTTAATGG
Source organism: Flavobacterium sp. HJJ (assembly GCF_015351475.1). Taxonomy (GTDB): domain Bacteria; phylum Bacteroidota; class Bacteroidia; order Flavobacteriales; family Flavobacteriaceae; genus Flavobacterium; species Flavobacterium marginilacus. Next base: position 17,197 of record NZ_JADKPR010000011.1, read on the forward strand.
TGGTAAGTTTGGACAGCTGGAAAGATTTGTTAGATTCCCGTAGTTCTTGGTTGAGCGGAGTACCTTCGGTATTAATTATAAAACCGTAATTATGAACTGGATTTTACTCATCATTGCAGGTTTCTTCGAAGTAGGTTTTGCCACTTGTTTAGGAAAAGCCAAAGAAACGTCGGGGATGACATCTACATTGTGGATGGCAGGTTTTTTTGCGGCTCTTTCTATTAGTATGACTTTATTGTACAAAGCTTCGCAAACGTTGCCAATTGGTACGGCTTATGCAGTTTGGACAGGAATTGGTGCGGTCGGAACAGTTTTGGTCGGGATTTTTGTGTTTAAGGAACCTGCGACTTTCTGGAGGCTTTTCTTTTTGTTTACTTTGATATCTTCAATAATTGGGTTGAAATTTGTTTCGGCACATTAATTGAGTTCTTAGTCAATAGTAATTAGTTTTATAAAGAAGCTTTTAAAACAATTCAATTTATATAGTTTAGCAGGCTAATCACTAATACCATTGACTAGTCACTAAATAGTAATCATTTCAAACCAAATGGATAACGCACAAGAAAACAACACTCTCATATATATATTATTGGTAATTATTCTGGTATTCACTGTGGTTGTTTGTTATCTTATTTATAGATTGACCGCTTCCGCGAAAGCTAAAAAAAGCGTTGAAGAACAGTTTGGTCTGCTGGAAATGAAGGTTAATAATTTACAGCTGGAAACGCTGGAGTCACGGCTCAACCCGCATCTTTTCAAGAATATTCTCAACTCGATTCAGTCGCATGCTTATCAGACGTATTTTGCTTTGGATAAACTGGCCAATGTTTTGGATTATATTTTATACGAAAGCCAAAAAAAGTTTGTTTCCCCAAAAGAAGAAATTCAGTTTGCCTTAAATCTGATTGAAATCAACAAAATTAAGGTAAGTCCGCTTTTTGAGCTGAAAGTAAAAACCAAGATTGACGAAACCGAAAAGCTCTATGAGCAAAATCTTCTGGCACCTTTAATTTCAATTGATTTAATTGAAAATGCTTTTAAACATGCCGATCTGCAGAGTGCTGATGCTTTTATTTCTATTTTATTTGAGTTCAAGGACAATTGTTTCAGCCTGACGGTTTCCAATAAAATTTCGGAAAAAAAAGCCTTGATAAAAGAACGAAGCGGAATAGGAGCAACAACCTTGGAACAACGTCTGAAAATTATCTACAAAAATCAGTTCAAATTGGATAAATTTGTCGAAAACGACATTTATATTGCGCATTTAAAAATCAATCTGCTTGAATACAAAAATCAAATGTTTACTGCTTGACGACGAACTTCCAGGTCTTACTTATCTGAAAATGCTCTGCGAGCAGATTCCGGAACTGGAAATTATAAAGGCATTCAACGATCCCCAAAAATTATTGGAAGAAGTTCCCAAACTCGATTTTGATCTGTGTATTTCGGATATCGAAATGCCAGGAATTGATGGTTTGACGCTGGCTAATTTGCTTCAGGATAAATTGGTGATTTTTACGACCGCTTACAAAAATTACGCTGCCGAAGCTTTTGATATCAACGCAGTTGACTATATCACAAAACCAGTTACCAAGGAACGTTTGGAAAAAGCGATCGCCAAAGCCCTCGAGCGGTTTCAAAAGCCGGATGTTTCCAAAAAATTTATTAGCCTGAATACCGATAAAGGCAAGTCGTTATTGTATTTTGATCAGATTCATTACATAAAATCCGCATCGCTGGACAGTAGAGATAAAGAAGTCAATCTTACAGACGGAAGCGTTTTACTGCTTAAAAACATCAATTTTGGTTCGTTGTTAAACCAGCTCCCCAAAACTGATTTTTGCCGTGTGAACAAAAAAGAAATTATCGCTTTATCGGCAGTGCAGTTTTTCAATCATAATGAAATTACGCTTTCTATTCATGAAAAAAACGGAAAACCAATTGTGCTGGTTTTGAGTGAAACGTATAGAAATGATTTTTTGGCGAAAGTGAAAATTTAATTCGGCGGCTGAGCAGTTTTTTTGTCTTACACTTTGCTCCAAATTCTTCTGTCGATATTTAAGTTTTTGATAATTTCTTCAAAGGAATTGATTTCTTCGATATAATTCAAAAAGTAATTTTCATTTTCAATTTTGGTAAATATATCAGCTTTGAAAAGGTTTTTTTTCCATGGAATTAAAAAGTAAATTTTTCCTTCGATAAACGAAATAATAGGCAATGCTTTTTCCCTTATCGATAAAATATTTATTCTGTCAATTAAGTTTTGTGATAATACATAATATCCCGTCTGGATATCTGATGCATATATGCTGTAATTGTCATTTATGTTTTGATTCTCAACATCTATTTTGGTTAATGATTTTGAGGCAAATAGTTCATGGACTTTGTCTTTCAGATTTTCATTTTCTTTAGGGATCATCAGAATTTTTCCTCTAAAGTCTTTGTTGAAATCTGCATACATGAAAAAGCCTGAATAAAACATATTAATATCTTTGATTACACCCGCAAAAACTTCATCAGGCTCATTGTCATTGTCAAAAATATTTTTAAAAATTTCTATAGGTATCAGAATAAGCGAAAGTAAACAGCCTCCGGCAGTCTTGCTGTAATTGGTTACTTCTTTATGAAATTTGATTTCAAAAAATTCTACATCTATATCTTCTATTTTGCCTTTTGTGTAATCTTCACCTTCAATTTCAATGGTATCAGAAAAGAATCCTTGGTTCAGAATTTCACTTTCTTCCAGGATTTTATTATTGTAACCGTATGAAGAATAACTTAAATTGGGTTTTGTTTTTTCAAAGACTGCCGGCAAAAAATTGTCTTTTAGATTTGATTCAAAAACTATTTTTGGGTCATTCATTGCCAATGTTAGCAGGTACATAATTCCAATAGTAATTGTTACGGGAAGCAGTATCGAGATTATACAATTTAAGACTGCAGCTACTATTAGAATTCCCTTCAAGAACTTTCTTAAAGGCTTTACAATGCTGTAAATTCTATTGAGTTTAACAGCTTTAATTCTTGATTTTTCCAGAGATTGTGCTTGTTCATTTAAAAAAGCAATTAATTCTTTATCCATAATCTTAATTAAATAGTCCTTTTAAATTTGGAGCCGATTTAGAATTTTGCTCAGCTATAAAATAAGGTCTTATTGTAAAGTCATAAATGCTGGCGAAAAGGGTTGAAGGAAATGTTTGTATGGAGTCATTCAGGATTTTAACAGATGCATTATATGCTCTTCTAGCTGCGCTTATCTGTTCTTCAGCTTCATTTAGGCTTCTTTGCAAATGCAGCATGTTTTCATTGGATTTTAAATCAGGATAATTTTCAACAGTTACCATAAGCTGTTTTAATTGTTCTGTTAAATCATTTTCTAAACTAAATCTTTCTGCAGAACCAGGTTTTATTTGAGTTATCCTGCTTCTTAATTCTACAATTTCTTTGAGGGTGTTCTGTTCAAATGACATGTATTTTTTTACGCTTTCAACTAAATTTGGAATGAGTTCGCCTCTTTTTTGCAATTCAACATCAACACCGCTGAACGCGTATTCAGCCTGATTTTTCTTTCTCACTAATCCATTGTAAATAGATATAAAGACTGGAATGGTTATAAAAAATATTGGTAATGTGATTATGGTTAAGATTATAAGAGTAATAAAGGCAGTGGTTTTGTTCATGATTTTTGTATTTTGTTTTCTTAATATTTTGAAGTTTTGTGGAAAGAAATGTTTTGATTTTACAATGGTTTGGGATTAAATTAAGCCAATTGACCAAATCCGTTGTAGCTGTTACCAGAAGTTTTTTTTAGATGCACTCATTTCGTACGTTAATATTTTTTCTTTCAAGTTCCATTTTCATATCCAGCCATTTTTTGTCATTCAATGTTCCTGCTGGATATATTTTGCGTCTATAATTTTTAGTTATTACTCTTAAATTATTTGGTTGTTTTGCTTGGCTTTCGTAAATGATAATTTCAATTTCAGAATTTTTATAAATGTCTTTTACCCACCAAAAATAATGATTTCTAACCACGAAGTAATTTTTTGATAGTTCAAAATAATGCATACAATAAGCATTAAAACCAAACCATATTAAGCAAATTGGAATAAAGAATTTTAATGAACTTAATTTAGAAATTTTTCCCACTGTAAAAATTTCCAAATAAATAAAAAATAAAATTAAACTCCATAACATTATTCCACGGAATGAAAAGATTGAATTTCCTTTAAATTCTTCGAAATTTTCTTTTTCAATTTCTTTTTCAACTATTTTTTTATGATTAATTTCAAAGTTATCTTTTTTATTTATTACAATTTGTTTTATAAAAGATTTGATTTCCCAAGAATTTGAATACATATCGTCAAAAATATATTCGGCAATGTTGTTTTTAAATTCTAAAGTTGTGACTTCCATTTGATAATTTAATAATCCAAAACCTTTCTTTCCAGTCATTTTTATATTTTGAATATCTTTCCAATAATATGTTTTGTTTTTTATTATTATTTTTTCAAAATCTAAAATTATTTTTGGCGAGTTTTTGATATAACTTTTCGCAAAACTAAAACCGATAAAGTATGCTAATAAACCAAACATTGGCATTAAATATGTTTTGTTTTCAATTTCATTAGCTAACCATTTTTTATAAAAGATGTTAATCATAAATGTTCCCAATGCAATAAAAAAGAGCAGTGAAAAAAATATTGACAACCAAATAGTTTTCCGGTTGTTTTTTGATGTAATTTCTGTCATGTGATTTTTTATTAACTTGTATATGCCAGCAATAAAATAACTTAAAACCACCCAGTTTCGGCTGTATTTTGTGTTATAAAAACCGCTTGTGTTTATTTGACTAATGTATAGATAAATATTTACAAATCATCACAGAATTTCTGTCTGCTAAATGTTTTTCCGTAGTTTCATTAACTTTGAAAAAACATTGTTTTATTAGTCTTCAAATCTATAATGGTACATTTTATATGTAGATGAATATGCTTCTAGGGTTAACTTATTACAAAGTTTTTCCCTCTTGTTACATCCCGCCAAAATTAGACTGCAATTCGTTTTCGGCTTTCAAAATCTGTTTACATATTTGCACTTGAATTAAATTACCTTAATCAAGATATATGAAAAATATAACGAAATCTTTTTTTTATCTGATAATGATTGGCGGTTTTTCAGGATTGATCTATTGGATTATCCTAAAAGGAAAAATGCTGGAAACTGGGCGAAATATTGTGTCTAATCATCAAGAAAATGGACATTGGAATGATTTTTTGACGTCAATGTCACAGAATCTGCACCATCCGCTGGCAATACTTTTGGCACAGATTGTAACGATTATTCTGGTGGCCCGTTTCTTTGGCTGGGTCTGCCGAAAAATTGGACAGCCAACAGTAATTGGTGAAATGATTGCAGGTATTGTATTGGGGCCGTCTTTGATCGGGATGTATTTTCCGGAATTCTCGGCCATGCTGTTTCCAAAGGATTCATTAGGAAATCTTCAGTTTTTGAGCCAGATCGGATTGATTCTTTTCATGTTTGTAATAGGAATGGAACTCGATTTGAAAGTGCTAAAAAACAAAGCGCATGATGCCGTAGTAATTAGTCATGCCAGTATTATTGTTCCGTTTGCACTAGGTCTGGGCTTGGCGTATTATATTTATTATTCATTTGCTCCAGAGGGAGTGGAGTTTCTTTCTTTTGGATTATTCTTAGGAATCGCTATGAGTATTACAGCTTTTCCTGTTTTGGCAGGAATCGTCCGTGAGCGCGGGATACATAAGACAAAGTTGGGTGCCATCGTAATTACCTGTGCGGCTGCTGATGACATAACTGCTTGGTGTATTTTGGCTGCAGTTATTGCGATTGTAAAAGCGGGTTCGTTTACCAGTTCGCTGTATGTTATAGTTTTGGCGGTTTTTTATGTATTGCTGATGCTGAAAGTCGTTCGCCCATTCTTAAAAAAAGTTGGTGATTTGAGATCGACGCGAGAAAGTTTAAGCAAGCCGATTGTTGCGATTTTCTTTTTGACTTTACTGCTTTCCTCTTATGTTTCCGAACTGATTGGGATTCACGCCTTGTTTGGAGCGTTCCTTGCAGGGGCAATCATGCCGGAAAATAATAAATTCCGTTCCATTTTTATCGAAAAAATAGAAGACGTTTCGGTTGTTGTTCTGCTTCCTTTGTTTTTTGTCTTTACTGGTTTAAGAACGCAAATCGGGCTGATTGACGATCCGCATTTGTGGAAAATAACGGGAGTTATTATTCTTGTTGCCGTTGCTGGTAAATTTTTCGGAAGTGCTTTTGCCGCAAAATTTGTGGGACACAGCTGGAAAGACAGTCTGTCTATTGGTACCTTAATGAATACGCGCGGACTGATGGAACTGGTCGTACTGAATATTGGATATGATTTGGGTGTTTTGTCTACCGAAATTTTTACAATGATGGTGATTATGGCTTTGGTCACTACATTTATGACTGGGCCGGCTTTGGATTTAATAAACTTTGTTTTTAAAGATAAACCGACAGCTATTCCAGAAGAAATCAGCAGTAAAAGCAAATATAAAATTCTTATTTCTTTTGCGACAGCAGATAAAGGAAAACTGCTGCTAAAAGTTGCCAACAGCTTCGTTAAGAAACAAGGCGGCAATACGATTGTAACTGCCATGCATTTGACATTGAGTTCGGAACTGCATTCCTTTGATGTGAAAGAGCATGAAAGAGAAGTTTTTCTACCGGTTATTTCCGAATCCGAAAATCTGAACCAAAAAATAGTCACTCATTTTAAAGTGTCCAATGATATTGATTCTGATATAACCGAAACGGCTAATCAGGGCGATTATGATTTATTGTTAGTTGGTTTGGGACAATCTATTTTTGAAGGGACATTATTGGGGAAAGTGCTTGGGTTTACAACACGCATTATCAATCCGGATCGTTTTATTGATAAAATTACCGGAAAAGAAGGGCTGTTCGAAAATTCTCCTTTTGATGAAAGAACAAGACAGATTATTGCCAACAGCAAAATGCCGGTTGGAATTCTTGTTGATAAAGAGTTGGAAGAAATCAACCGTGTTTTTATACCAATTTTCTCTGCCGAAGATGGTTTCCTGATGGAATTTGCCCAAAAATTGATACACAATAATGGTTCTCAAATTACAGTTTCGGATTCTATGGGAGAAGCCAGAAAAGACAGAGAGATTCAGGAAGCTGTCCGTTCGATAGAACAAATCGCTCCTAACCATATTATGATGATGCAGGAAAGAACGATCAAAAAAGAGTTTCTGGAGCTGCAGGATTTAATGATTATCAGCTTGGAAAGCTGGAAAAAACTAATTGATTCCCACAGTACCTGGCTTAATAATACGCCTTCGGTGCTTATTATTAAACCTTAAGAGTAGAAGGACCGCAGAGACCTGTTTATGGATTCTGCGGTTTTACAGTAAATTTTTTGAGAACAGTATGCACACAGATCGGCGGGAAAATTTTTGTAATAATATCAAGTAACGCTTCTTTACTCATGGTTTTTTGTCTAAAACATAAGATTTCTTGGATGGTGTCCGCTTTGGATTTGCCGGCAGGATTGAATGAACTGCTGAGCATCATAATAGCAATATTTCTTTGCAGGAGGAACATTGTATTTTTGATAAGTCTCAATGGAGTTTTTAGCTGTTTTTTTATTGCTGGAGTTTAAACGGATTTTAAATCTTACATCTGCTGTTAGATGGTAAAGAATCGCAAATTCTCCTCTTTTTTTAATTTAAAGAAATTAACTACAGGCAATTTATTTCTAAAATAAAAGCAAAAATTTGTTTTAAATTCTGTCATTGGAACGGTTTTAAGAATTCCGCTTTTATAGTATGAAAGAATTAACGAATTTAAATTTTTTGGACTTTAAATTTATATTAAATTAAAAACTCTATAATTCTGGTAGAGTTTAAAGAATCAGAATAAAAATTTAACTAAAGTTCTTGGATGCTACCAAATTAAATTTGTTGAATTATTTTATTATGTTTGCCCGGAATCTAATTTTCTAAAACAAAACAATTGTCAACCCCTGGTTTAAATTCCGATACTCTTTTAATAGATCGTCTGCGTAATGGAGATGAGTCGGCTTTAACAGAACTCTACAATAAATTCTGGCAATTGTTATTCACGTCTTCTTATAATGTGATTAAAGACAAAGAGCTGTGCGAAGATATTATTCAGGATATTTTCATGAATATCTGGCACAATCGTGAAAAATTAGATATTCATATTTCTTTAAAAGGCTATATGTATGCCTGTGCGCGTTATCAGGTTTTTAGTTATTTAAAGAAAAATAAAGATAAGGTGCATGTCGAAATTTTTGATGATTTAGAAAAACGTTTTCAGCATACTACGCCTGAAACTGAAATGATGCACGAGGAATTAGTGCAGCAGATTAATCTAATCATTGAAGCCCTTCCTGAAAAATGCCAGCTGGTTTATAAATTAAGCAGGGAAGAGCAGTTATCTCATAAAGAAATTGCAGAACGCCTAAACATTTCTGCAAAAACAGTTGAAAATCATATTGGAAAAGCGCTGCAGACCATTAGAGCATCAATGGGAAATACATTGAGCGTTGCAATGATTTTATGGCTTTCTAAAAATCTTTAGGGAAGTAAAAATGATTGCCGATAATAAGTTAAAAATGCTGATTTTTCTTATTTATATCAAGACTTTTCTTAAAAAGAGTAAAAAAATCAAAAAAAACACAATTTGGACTAGGGGGTAAATGTCTTTTTGGATACTTACTTAATATACTCCCGCATTAATATTAAAAAAAATGGAAAAAGAAGAATTCTTAACGTTATTAAACAGATATATTTCTGGTGATACTAATCGGGAGGAGAGTAAAAAGTTACTGCGTTTTTATGAAAGTTTTCAGACTTCTGATGAATGGGACGAAAGCTTGGGGTCAAAAGAAGAGATTCAAAATAAAATGCTGCAGCGGATTCAGACCGCAATAAAATCGGAAGAAACTAAAGTAATTCCGTTGAAACCGTTTTACACTAGAAAAAGTTTCAAAGTAGCGGCCGCAGCATCAGTTGCGATGCTTATTTCCATTTCGTTATTATTTAACCGAGGAAACAAGACAAAAGATACAATTCCGGTTGCAGCCAATAAAAATATTTTGATCGGAACCGATAAAGCAACACTGACTTTAGAAGACGGATCTGTGATCGAACTGGAAAAAGGAAAAGCCTACAGCAAAGGAAATGTTTCTAGTAATGGCGAGAAATTGATTTACAATTCAAAAGACGGCAAAACTGCTGCAATCGCAAATAACTTTTTAACGATTCCGAGAGGAGGACAGTTTTTTGTCCAACTGGCCGACAGTACAAAAGTCTGGCTGAATTCAGAATCACAGTTAAAATATCCGGTTGCTTTTACTGACGGCGAAACCAGACAAGTGGAACTGCTGTATGGTGAAGCTTATTTTGAAGTGTCGCCAAGTACAAAACATAAAGGTTCAAAATTTAAAGTCAAAACTCAGGAACAGAATGTTGAGGTTATTGGTACTGAATTCAATATCAAAGCTTATAAAGATGAAACTACAATTTATACCACACTGGTAAAAGGAAAAGTTGCAGTAAGTAATTCAGGCAGTAAAGCAATTCTGGCACCAGATGAGCAATCCAGAATAAGCAGCTCCAACGGAAGCATAGCTGTTGCCGAAGTTGATGTTTACAATGAAATTTCATGGAGGAAAGGTTTGTTTGTTTTTAAAGGAATGCCGCTGAAAGATATTGCAAGAGTCCTGTCCCGCTGGTATGATACTGATATAGTGTTTGCTGATCCGGCACTTGGGAATGTGAAGTTTAACGGGGTATTAAATAAAAATCAGAATCTCGAAGATATACTAACTACAATCAAGAACATTAACTTTATTAACGCCTATGAAAAAAAAGACAATAAGATTATAATAAAATAAAAAAGAAAAGGGATTAAAGTTTAGACCTCTCACCGTACCTCACTTCATCCCTTTCTGTGTATTAATCAATTAATCAGTTTTAAACCAATCAACCAATTAACATGTAAATTTATGAAATTTAAATTAACCAGTGTCTATTTCTATTTTAGAAAGCGGCTAATTATTAACATTATGAGAGTTTTTATCTTCTTGTTTTGTACTACAATTTTTGGTTTTTCTCCCATAAATGTATTTTCACAAAACACAAAAATTGTAATTACAGCTGATAAAACGGTAACTGTCGATGAAGTTTTCGATCTTATCAAACAGCAGACTAACTACACTTTTATTTATCAGGAAGATTTATTTAAAAAATTACCCAAAGTACATCTTAAAAAAGGAAAAATCAGAGTAAATGATTTACTGGAGGCTAGTTTTCCCGGTAAAGATTTTAACTTCAGTTTTACTAATGGGAATACAATTTTAGTAAAACAGAGACCAGCAGAAAAAGTTGTGGTACTGCAGCAAAAAACGATAGTAATTAAGGGTCATGTGACTAATAGTGCGGGTGAGCCCCTTCCAGGAGTTAACATACAGGTGAAAGGTACAAAAAACATTACCCAAAGTGATTTTGACGGCAGCTATACTATTGAAGCACCAGACAATGATTTTCTGTTGTTTACTTATATTGGATACAGATCTCAGCTTACAGCAATAAACGGTAAAAAAGAAATCAATATTTCTCTCAAACAAGAGTCAAAAGATCTAAAAGATGTTGTTATTAATACTGGGGTAACAGAACGTAAAAAGGAACTTATCACTGGAGCAGTTACAGTTTTTAGAGGAGAGGAGCTACGACAGATTTCTACTCAAAATGCAGTTCAGGCATTAAAATCATTAGATCCTTCTTTTATAGTTTTAAATAATAATATAACAGGTTCCAATCCAAACATTTTACCTACGATTGAGGTGAGAGGGCAAACGAGTTTAACCGCAAATCAGGTTGACAGTCAGTTTAGAGATGATCCAAATCAGCCTTTGTTTATATTGGATGGATTTCCAACGACTTTACAGCAGGTTGTCGATTTAGATATTAATAGAATTGCGAGTATCACATTATTAAAGGATGCCGCTTCTACAGCATTATACGGTTCCCGATCTGCAAATGGCGTTGTAGTAATCGAAACCAATAAGCCTTTGCCTGGAAAATTACAATTTTCTTATGTTTATAATTCTTCTTATGAACTGGCAGATTTAAGTGTTTACAATTTAATGAATGCCGAACAAAAACTAGAATTCGAAAGGCTTTCTGGAGTTTATAAAAGCAGCGCATTTCCAGCTTATGAATATTCTGTAAAACAAGTTTATGATAATCGTTTGGCAGCAGTTCGTCGCGGCGTGAATACTTATTGGCTGAATGAACCAATCCAGATGGGGATTACTTCAGGGCACAGTTTATCTTTTTGGGGGGGATCAGATGAATTCAGATTCAATATCGCAGGAAATTATAAAAATCTAACTGGTACAATGAAAGGCTCTGAGCATAATACTTGGGGATATAATGGAACTTTTACTTACAGGAAAAATAAATTAAGCCTAAATAATAATTTTTTCGTTTCAGGAGGCAATAATCAGGAATCGCAATATGGCTCGTTTGAAACTTGGGCAAAAACCAGTCCGTATTATCCAAAATACAATGAAAACGGAATAATAACACGTTATCTAGATGGATCATCCTTGCCATTAACCAAGGAGCAGACTCTTGTAAATCATGCTGCAAACCCGCTTTATAATGTTTTTTTGCCTAGTTATGATAAAGGAAATGATTTTAATTTTACGAATAATTTTGGTGTAAATTATGATGTAAATCCGCATCTTAAAACAACAGGAGCTTTATCTGTTTCAAGAAACAGCAATGTAGGCACTGTATTTGTATCGCCGGATGACACCCGATTTATCAGCAATATTGCGACTGAAAAAGGTACATATACAAGAAACGAGGCAGTAACTAATAAATGGAATGCAAATCTTGGAGCGACATATTCTAATATTTTCAAAGATGTACATTCATTCAATTATACTATTAGAGCTTCTGGTCAAGAAACAAGAAATAATGCTTATACTTCAGTGTTAAGAGGATTTCCGCTTGGAGTTCCTGGTAATCCGGCATTTGCTTTTGGATACCAGCCTAACGGAAAACCTCAAGTTTATACACAGTTAATTCGAAGTGTCGATTTAACCAATCAAATCAACTATGCATACGATCGAAGATTCTTATTCGATTTTACGCATACTATTTCTGGTGCAACCAATTTTGGAACAAATAATAAATATTCACCTTACTGGGGAGCGGGTATTGGCTGGAATTTAAATAACGAATTCAAGATGAACGATGATATTGTCAACATCTTAAAAGTGCGCGCCAATATTGGTCAGACAGGAAATCAGAATTTAGTTGGTTATGCTTCTTACGATGTGTATTCTTACGATATTAATACGAATGTTTTTGGACCTGGTTTAGGAATTTCTCAAGTTGCAAATCCTGATTTACAGCCTCAAAAAACTAAAGATTTATCTGTTGGATTAGATTTAGGGATGTTCCGTAATAGATTAACGGCAACATTAGGTGCATACAAGCGAGAAACTTCTCCTCAAATTGTAGCTGTAGATCTTGCTTCATCTACAGGAGTAAATTCATATCCGTTAAACGTTGGATATTTAACTACTAAAGGTTTAGAATTTAAAATAAATTACAATTTTATTTATGACCTTAAGAATAACTTTATCTGGGGCTTAGGTATAATGGGCACTTCTGGTGACAATGAACTAGGTGGTTTCAATAATGCATTAGCATCATTAAATAGCGAGGCACAAAAAACAACCAGCTTAACAAGACTCTATGACGGCGCAAGCAGCAATGATCTTTGGGCAGTTCCATCTTTAGGGATTGATCCGGCAACAGGAAAAGAAATTTTCTTAAAGAAAAATGGACAATCGACTTTTATTTTTGATAAAAAAGATGAAGTTATAATGGGAAATTCAAGGGAAACAGCAACAGGTATTGTTTCTACAAATTTAACTTATAAAGGTTTTAGCTTTGGATTGTTTGTGCGTTACAGTTTTGGTGCTGAAAGATTTAACAGTGCATTATATAACAAAGTTGAAAATATTACTTCGACCTCAATTTTTGATAATCAGGATGCCAGAGCTTTTACAGATCGTTGGACAACTCCAGGGCAGGAGGCTGAATTTAAAGCAATTGGGTTGACAAATTTAACACCTATATCATCACGTTTTATTCAAAAAGACGATTATATATCTGGAGAATCTATCCGTTTAGGATACAGGGTAACTAATAGAACATGGTTAAAAAGAGCAGGATTGACTGGATTAGGATTTAATGCATTGGCAAATGAATTCTTTCGAGTATCTACTATAAAAGCCGAACGTGGAATTGATTATCCTTTTTCAAGAATCTATTCACTTAGTTTAAACTTATCATTTTAATAATTATGAAAAAGTATTTATATAACCTTACATCCATTTTTCTTCTGTCAATTACGGCCATTAGCTGCAGTGATTTTTTGGAGGTAGTCCCACAAGATCAGATTTTGGAAGAGCAGACCTATAGTTCTGAGGCAGGAGTTCAAAATGCTCATAATGGACTTTACTTGCAATTGGCTAAAAATAACCTTTACGGCAGGCAGTTAACTATGGATGCGGTCGAAATTTTAGGGCAGCAATATAATATGGCTGGAAGCCGTAATGAAAACAAAACGGCTACTTATGCTTATGCAGAATCTACTCCAAAAACAGTGTTTTCAAATATCTGGGAAACTGCATTTACTACTATTTTATCAGCTAATAAATTTTTAGAAAGTATCGAAGAGCATTCCAGCATTGTTTCTGCAGAAAAAGCAAACATGTTAAAAGGGGAAGCTCTTGCTATTCGTGCCATGCTGCACTTTGATATGCTTCGTCTTTATGGGCCGATTTATAAAATAGCGCCTTCAGATCCTGGAATACCGTATTATGATCATTTTGTGACTACCAATAATCCAATTTTGCCTGCTAAGGATGTAATTGAAAAAGTGCTTGCGGATCTGGACGCAGCATTAGGGCTTTTAGCAAATGACCCAATCTTGACTACAGGAAAGTTTGCAGCAACAACAGCTTTTGATGCTAATCCGTATTATTCATTGAACAGAGGCCAAAGAATGAATTACTTGGCAGTAAAATGTTTAAAAGCGCGTGTTCTTTTATATTCAGGGGATAAGGCGGGGGCATCAGCTGTTGCCAATGAAGTAATTGCATTTACAAAATCAAACACATTTTTTCCGTGGACAACATTTTTAGCCGCAACTGACGCAGCTAATCCAGACCGTACTTTTTCTTCAGAAAATTTCTTTTCACTTAGTGATTATACTTTATACACCAAGCAAAAAGATTTATTTGATTCCAGTCTAGCCGATGATAAAATATACTCTCCTTTGTTAACCCGTTTAAATGCTGTTTTCGAATCAAACGATAATGATTACAGAAGTCTGCCAAGCTGGAAAATTCCAGTTGTAGGAGGTAAAACACAAAAAACATTTTATAAATATGAAGATGTTACAAAGAAAGATATGATTTTCCGTTTGCAGATTCCAATGTTTAAACTTTCAGAAATGTATCTAATAGCGGCCGAAACGGCAGCAGTTCCAGCTGATGGAATTGCATTTTTGAATACACTTCGCTTTAATCGCGGCTTAGGAAATTTAGCTTTGACAGCAGGGGTAACTGCAGAAGTTACTAAAGAATACAAAAAAGAGTTTATAGGGGAAGGACAGTTGTTTTTCTATTATAAAAGAATTAATTCGGCTACAATTCCAAACGGCTCGGCCAGTTCTGGAAACGTAACTATGGGTAAACTTCAATATGTTGTACCAATGCCGGATTCTGAAATTAATTTTCAATAATTTAAAATATTAAATATGAAAAAGATATTGATTTTAAGTATAATCTTCTTGTCCTTTTTAGGATTTGTATCATGTGAGCAGGAAGAAATAGCAGCTTACGAAGATACTGATAATGTTTATTTTTCTAATGCAGTATTCTCTCCTAATGGTACAGGTGCAGAGTTAATTGATAGTACCGGATTTAGTTTTGGTTTAGATAATCCAGCTATAACCAAGAGAATTTTTAAAATTCCGATAAGAGTTCAGGGAAAATTAAGTGATGTTGACAGAAAGGTAAAAGTTTCAATAGATCCCACAAGTACAGCAGTTGCAGGAACTCATTTTTCTCTGCCCGAAAATATTTTTATTGGTGCAGGAAAGCAAGTAGACACTATAGTGGTTACCGTTTTTAGAGCTCCCGATATGAAAACTAATTCGTTTACTTTGATTTTAAATCTGGAAGAAAATGAATCATTTACAACAAAGATGCAGACAAAAGTGGTCAATGTTTTGACGCAAAAAACTATGAGTTTCATTCGTTATAAATTGACATTTGATGATAAATTGACACAGCCTGCCGGTTGGTATGCGCCATATCTGGGTGCTTTTACAGCCAAGAGATTCTTTTTAATGTGTGATTTGATGCAGTTGGAACCGTCAATGTTTGCTCAAAAACTGGGCGCACCTGGTTTAACAATTCCTGACGTGGTATATTATCAAACCTTTATGAAACGCTATCTGGCTGATCAAAAAAAATCAGGAAATACAATTTACGAAGCGGATGGTACTGAAATGCTCTTCCCATAATTAGTAATTCATTTTAATATAAAATTTATGAAAATGTTTAAAAAGATAAAAATACAATACGCTGTAATACTGTTATTAACTTTAATTTATGGCTGTGTCACCGATGAAGGCAATTACAATTATAACGACATAAACGAACTGAATGTAACCGGAATAGGTACAGAGTATACCGTTTACGCAGGAGATTATTTCAAAATAACGCCCAGTTTAAATCCAACCAAAGATGACGGGACTGATACAAACAGGTATTCATTTGAATGGATTGCAGTAACTACTGTGACTAAAAATACAATTGCAACGACAAAAGATTTTGATGGTCAGGTCAAATTGCCTCCTGGAAAATATTCAGTTTATTATTTTATTAAGGATTTAGTTACTGGAGTTACCTGGCAGCAAAAGCCTTTTACACTCAATGTAGTTTCTTCTATTTACGAAGGCTGGCTTGTTATTGGTGATGCAGATGGAAAACCAAGGTTAGATATGGTTTCAATCATTCCGGGTATTGCCACGCCACGTGTTATAAATGATGTTTTGAGTGTTGCAGGTTCAACGTTAAAATTGAGAGGGAAAGCGGTTGATATGGAGTGTTTTGGTTCAGCTATTTCTACTTCTACTGCCTATGGAATTTATGTGACTTCTACTGAAAATGGTACTGCGAGAATCGATCCGGATTCATTCGGTTGGGTACAGTCACAAAATATTGCTTACGAAACCGTAGGTGGTTCTTTCGATACTGATTTTGGTGTCGATTTTATGAAATCTGCCAATCCAGGAGAAAATATTATATACAGTAAAGGGAATATTTATACATTCGTCAAAGTCAATCAAACTAAGTATGGTTTGCCACAAAATATTGTGGATACAGAGACAAAACCTTTTTATGCTGCGCCTTTTGTAGCCGAGAATCAAGGAAGTAATGGAACGCCAGTTTTTTATGATAAAGATTTACGCCGTTTTGTACGTTACAATCTTCTTAAAGGGAATTGTTCTTCAATGCCGCCAGTTGTTGGATCTGCAACTGTTTTGGATTGGAATAATACAAATTGCGATTTAATTTATATGACTACATCTGCTTTCAATTCGTATGAAAACTTTGCAGTATTAAAAAATATCTCAACAGGCAAATATCATTTATTACGATTTAATAAAGCTTTAGCACAAACTTATTACAAAGAAATACTTAACGCACCTGATCTTGATAAAGCCACTAAATTTGCTGTAAGTCCAGATTCTGGCTATTTATTTTATGCAGTTGGAGGAAAACTATACGAATATGATAGCGGAACACAATCTGCAAAATTGATGCTGGATAAAGGCACTGAAGAAATTACTTATATAGATTTTAATGTAAGATCAAAAACTTTTGCTAAAAAGTTAATTCTAGGAAGTTATAATGGTACAGCCGGGAAATTGGAATTGTTTACAGTGCCGCCAGTTAATGGAGATTTAATTTTGGATAATGCCTATACAGGTCTATGCAAAATCGTCGATGTCTCTTATCGTTCCCGATAATCAAAAATCTTTAGATAATTAAAAAAGCCGAATGAGTAACGAACATTCATTCGGCTTATAAAAAATCACATTTTATGAAATTTATTTTTAAAACTGCAAGTGCATTTTTGTTGCTTGCCTGGACATCTATTGCCTTAAATGCGCAGACAGCATCAACCGATGAAAGCTGGGAACAAGCCAAACAACAAGCGCAGACAGAACATAAATTAATTTTTGTCGATTTGTATTTTACCGGCTGTGCACCTTGTGCTCAAATGGATAAAGAAGTATTTCCAGATCCGAAAGCAGCAGCTGTTTTGAGTGCTGATTTTGTTACTTTCAAATCGGATATACTGAAAGAAGAAATCGGGAAAAAATTATGCATGAAATACGGCGTTACCGGTTTTCCAACTTTTTTATTTATAAATCCTGATGGCAGAGTGATTGATATGGCTTCGGGTTTTCAAAACGTTGAGCAGTTTACAGCTTTGCTTCAAAATGCTAAAAACTTAGCCAAAAAAGGAATCTTTAAAAAATACAGCCCTCAGATTAACGAAAAAGAGTATCCGGATTTTTATGTGCAGGCATATATGGCAGGCAAGAGAAATGTGCCTTTTGATGTTATCGATACTTATTTAAAATCTAAAGATGCATCTGATGAAGTTTCTTTTGTAATTGTTACCGGTTTAAGAGCAGGCAGACAGTATGATGATTTTTTTCTTTTATCAAGTAAGAAGTTCGCTCAGGATTATGGAAGATCAAGCGTTACCAATCATGTATTTACCATTTTGCAGCGCAAGAAAAAAGAGTTTGAAAAAACAAATGATTTAGCTGGTTTCAAAGAATATTTCACGGAAGTAAAACAATTGTACACACCAGAAGAATGGACAAAATACGAAGGTATTTTATTGAAAGATTTTGGTGTAGAAAAAGTCGTTGCAAAAAATCCAAACACAGCAGAAAAAGTAGTACGATGAAAAAAATAATGATTTTGGCACTGCTGTTTTTTATCGGTTCAATCAATGGACAGAAAAAAAGTACTGTGCAGGTAATCAAAGCTTTTGAAGAATCTTTTCAAAAGAAAGATTACAGCAGTATAAAAAATCTTTTAGCGCCAGAATTTACTGTTGGAGCTGGGGATTCGTCTTCAAATGAATTTTATCTGAACGGAATTTTCAATGCTTTTCCAGTTTTGGATTCTATTCAGATTGGTAAATCTGCAGTAATTAAAAATGAAATTTTCACTCAGGCAGATTTTTGTTTTAATGGAAAAGAAAAAAAGCCGTCACAGATTGTTTTCAATAGAGAAAATAAAATTCTATACGTGACTTTTTTTGATGCATTATACAAAGTAGACCGAAATGCCGAAGTGAAAAAAGCAGCCAGTATTCCGTTTGAAATTATCGAAAACGGAATCGCCATTAAAATAAAATTAAATAAATCAGACCGTGAGTTTTTAATGCTTTTTGATACCGGTGCAGATGGAATGGCTTTGAATCCTGACAGCGCTTACAAAGCCGGAGTTGTAGTTACCAAAAAGAAATCGGCATCTGTTGTCGGCGGAAGCCAGCAGGTACAGTATTCGGCAGATAATACCATTTATATTGGCGATCAGGTTTTAAAAAATCAAGGGTTGGTTATTTTTCCAAAAAGCGGTGTTTATGATGGTTTGTTTGGAGCCAATTTGTTACGCAATTACATCACAAAAGTAAATTTTGATACCAAAACAATAGATCTCTATAATTTTGGAAATTACAAGTATGACGGAAAAGCAAAACCGCTTCTTTTTGACTATAAAACAGGTTTGCCAATTGTAAAATTGAGTTTGACTTTTGCAGATAAAAAAACAGTCGAAGGTAATTTTACTTTCGATACCGGTGCCAGTTATGATTTGATTGCTTTTGGACCTTTTAATCATAAAAATAATCTGGAAGCAAGTTTAAAAACCGAGTATACGTCTACTAATCATAGTTTAGGACTGCAGACTGGAATTTTAGGCGGTAGTATTCCAAATGTGGCAATCAATGGCAATAATTTCAAAGATGTTACAATCGCCTTGCAGGAGTATCAGGAAAGCAATAAAAATTGGGCAAATTTTGCAGATGGCTCGTTAGGAATTGATTTGATAAAGCGCTTCAATTTTACGATTGATCTTCTGCACAAAACAGTCTATTTAGAACCTAATAAAAATTTCAAAAAAGCATCATCTTTCTATTTTGGCGGACTTGATCTGGATTTTGACGAAAACCAAAATCTTATTGTAAAACGGGTTATAGACCAGCAGAATGAAGATCTGAAGAAAGTAAAAACGGGAGCCAAAGTTACTCAGATCAATGATTTTGAAGCCAAAGATTTACTCAAACCGGAAAATCTTAAAAAACTGAAAGAGTCTAAAGAAAGTAAAGATTTCATTATAGAACAGGACAATCAGTCCATGCGGATTTCAATTTAACAACAAAAAAAAATAAAAACATGAAAAAACACATTTTGTATTTCATTTTGGCCTTTACTACGGTTCAAATGAGTTTTGCTGCAAATCTTTCTGAATATGCAGTAATTAAAGGAATAATTACGATTCCCGAATCTAAGATAAAAGAAGTAACGCTTTACAATGCTGAAGAAGGAAAACCAGCGGTTACTGCGACTGCCAAAATAAATTCTCAGGGAGAATTTGGTTTTATGATACCGGTTGCAGCATCTGGATTTTATTATGTTGATTATGGTCAGTTTAAAGGCAGAGGTCAGTTAATCCGTTTGTATTTAGAACCAAAATTAGACATTACGCTTTCAATCAGTAAAGACAGTTATGTTTTAGGTGGTAATAATATCGGTCAGAATGCTCTGGTTCAGAAAGCAAACGAAATTTACAATGAATTTGCACCTTTTGCGAGACTAGGAGGTAATGAAACGTATGTAGAATTTTATCCTTGGCTTGGCGGCGGGGTGGCAAAAGCAGAGACTTTTACTAAAGGCATTAATACAAGTAATGCAGCATTTAATAAGCTTTTGAAATTGGCTGTAGAAACCGATGTTGAAGAATTGACTTATACTTTTTTTAGAATGCCCAGAACTGTATTTCCAGATAAAGATGACCGTCCTGCAATAATTAAACAATGGCAAGTAGACAAAAAATTTACGAACCCTGACCTTTTAAAACTGGCCAACGGAGTTTCGTTAATGTCAAATTATTACTTCTATGTGAGCATGAACGGAGCGTCGGCCCCTAGACGTTTAGATTTAGCCGAAGCCATCACGCATATCACTGAACCAGCCTTAATTGATGTGTATCTTCGTGATGCCGTTGCAACATCAAGAATGAAAATAGAAGAATACGAAAAAGTGGCTCCCGCTATTAAACCTTATTTAATTTCTGATGCCAGTAAAGCATTTATATTAGATTATGAAAAAGTATTGCATAAAAATGTAGGTCAGAAAGGATTAGACTTTACGTATAAAGATATTAATGACAAACCAGTTTCATTCTCAGATTTTAAAGGAAAATTTGTTTACATCGATTTATGGGCAACTTGGTGCGGACCCTGCAAAGCTGAAATTCCTCATATGAAGAAAATCGAAGAAGATTACCACGGAAAAAATATTGTGTTCGTAAGTCTATCGCTTGATAAACCAAAAGACGCTCAAAAATGGAAAGATTTCGTTACAAAAGAGCAATTAAAAGGCATTCAGTTAATGGCTGATAAAGATTTCAGTTCTGATGTAGCCAAAAACTATGATGTAAATGCAATTCCGAGATTCTTATTGTTTGATATGAAAGGGAATATCATTAATGCTGATGCTCTGCGTCCTTCAAATCCTGAATTGAGAGCGCAGCTGGACAAATTGTTAAAGTCATAAATAGAAAAAAATGCTTAAAAAACACAAATCAGCTTTTGCTTTTTTATTCGCAGTTGGAAATGTTTTCTTTTCAAATGCACAAAATTTCAAGACCGATGACCCAATCGCGGTCAATCAGAAAGTTACCAAAGGTGTTCTGCCCAACGGCATGACATATTATATTTATCCAACTGCTGTCAATAAAAATACAGCCAGTTATTATATCATTCAGAATGTAGGTTCAATTCTGGAAAATGATCAGCAGAAAGGACTGGCGCATTTTCTGGAGCACATGGCTTTTAACGGGACCAAGCATTTTGAAGGGAAAGGCATTTTGAATACGCTTCAAAAACAAGGTGCCATTTTTGGCAAAAGCATAAATGCTTATACCAGTACAGATGAAACCGTTTACAACTTAGATAACATTCCGTCCAAAGATGGCAGTGTAGTCGATACTTGTTTACTGGTTTTGCACGACTGGTCTAATTTTTTGTCTTTGACAAATGAAGAAATCGATGCCGAACGAGGTGTTATTACCGAAGAATGGCGTACAAGACAAGATGCAGGACAGCGCATTTACAATCAATTATCGCCTGCCTATTATAACAACTGTCTGTATGCGCAACGAGCGCCAATTGGTGACATGAACATTGTTAAGAATTTTGATTATCAGGTTTTAAAAGATTTTTATAAAGATTGGTACCGCCCAGATTTGCAGGCTATTGCTATTGTAGGTGATATTAATGCAGTTGAAATTGAAGAAAAAATTAAAAAGCTTTTTGCTGATATTCCAGCACCTCAAAATCCTAAAAAGCGTTTTGAAATCGCTATTCCCGAAAGTGAAACGTCTGTTTTTAAGTTGGCTTTGGATAAAGAAATATCCAATTCAGGAATTACCTATATGATTCGCCATACAGCCGAAAAACCAGAAACGACGTATGCTGATTTAGAAAAATCTACTCAGCGAAGCATTGCATTTTCGATTCTAAATAATCGTTTGGCCGAAATGGCGCAAAAACAAGAATGCCCGTTTAAATCTGCACAAATCGGTTATCAAAATTATTCGCGTCTCAATGATATTTTTTATATCAGTATTTCGCCAAAACCTAATATGCAGGCTATTGCTTTTACAGCTGTGATGAACGAATGGATGCGAGTTTCTAAATTTGGTTTTTCGAAAGGAGAAATTGAAAGAGCTGTAGCCGAAAATATTTCAGGCTATGAAAATTATCTTGAAAAACTAAATGAGATCTCTCATAAAAGTGTAATCGGTATGGTTAAAAATGATTATTTGAAACATGAAATCATTGGTGATCCAAAAGCTGAATTTGAAATGGTAAAAGTAATTCTGAGCAATTTAGATACTAAAATTCTTCAGGAGCAAATCAATCAGCTGTACACGGCAAAAAATCGAGTAGTAGCAGTAACAGGAGTCGAAAACGAAAATAATCTGAATCAGGAACTGGCTTTTGATATTATAAACAAAGCAGAGAATGACAGTACGTTACAGCCTTATGTAGATTCGTTTGTTGGTAAATCTCTTATGGGCGATGTAGTCTTAAAAGCTGGTAAAATTGTTTCGGAGCAAAAAACAGCTTCAATTGATGCTACTACTTATGTATTAAGCAATGGTGTAAAAGTGCATTATAAATTTGCCGACAAAAATAAAAAAGATGTAAAATTAAAAGCAGAAAGTTTTGGCGGAATTTCTCTTTATGATCTAAAAGATATGCCTTCGGTAAGCCGTGCGACAAGCTTGGCTATGATGTCAGGTTTGGGGTCACTTTCAAACACTGATTTAGAAAAAGTACTGAAAGGAAAAATAGCAGGAGCTTCTGTCGAAATTGAGAATTTTACTGAAACAGTTTCAGGTTCGGCCAATGTAAAAGATATCGAAACCATGATGCAATTGGTTCATTTGCGTTTTGCTCAACCAAGATTTGATGCAGATATGTTTGCACTGTTGAAACAAAGAATGCAAAATTCCTTAAAGAATAAAGAAAAAGATATCCGTTCTAGAATGGGAGATAGTTTGACACTTTCCATTTACGGAAAAAACAATCCAAAAATTCGCTTGATCGATCAGAAGTTTGTAGATGATTTGTCTTTTGATAAAATGAAATCGGTGTATTTTGATCGTTTTGCCGATGTTGCTAATTTTGAATTTTACATTGTAGGAGATGTAACTCCAGAGGTTCTGAAACCATTATTAGAGAAATATATTGCCAGTATTTCTGGCATCAAACGCAGTGAAAAATTCAAAGACAATACGGTTGACTGGGTTTCTAATAAAATCGATAAAGATGTTTTTATAAAAATGGAAACACCAAAGAGTTCTGTTAGAATTAAATTCCTTGAGGATTATACATATTCTCAAAAAAATAGAATTACAGCTTCCTTTTTAGGCGATATTCTAACTTTGAGATACACCGAAAGTCTGCGCGAAAAAGAGGGCGGAACCTATGGTGCTCAAGTGAGTGCGGGCTTAGGAAAACTGCCAAAACCGAATGCCTCGCTTTCGGTTTCATTTGATTGCGATGCGAATAAAGTAGAGCAATTATTGCCAATTGTATATCAGGAAATCGAAAAAATAAAAAAGGGAAATATTCTGAGTGAAGATTTAGAAAAAACCAGAACGAATTATATAAAAGCAAGAGCTGACAGTAAAGATTTTAATGCTTTCAGCATGGATTTAATCTATAATTATTTTCATAATGATTACAATATGGATGATCCAAAAAATTATCTGGACATTGTAAAATCAATGTCTGATAAAGACATTCAGGATTTTGCAAATTCCTTTTTGAAAAAAGCTAAATCTTATGAAGTGGTTTTTAAACCGTTGTTGTAAGAAGCATATTTATTGTTTTCCCTATCATTAATTATTTTGAATTAGTACCTGATTTAGTTTTTTTAGTGGAATTGTATTGAGGGCTGTTTTATTGCTATTCAGCCCTCTTTATTTTAAATTTTTTATCATATGAACAAAGTTATATTTTCAGTAATTTTTTTATTGCTGTTTACAATATTCGTAGATGCTCAGGTTTATAATCCAGTGAAATGGAAAACCGATGTTGTAAAGATTTCTGACAGTGAATTTGAACTGCAGGCCAAAGCGGTGATCGAAAGCGGCTGGCATTTATACAGCCAGAATGTTTTGGACGGCGGGCCGATACCAACGCATTTTACTTTTCCAAAAAGTTTCGATTTTCAATTAATCGGGTCAGTAAAAGAAGGAAATGGCAAGACAATTAATGATCCTGTTTTTAAAATGCTGATTAAGTTTTTTGAAAAAGAAACGGTGTTTAAACAGCGTATTAAAGTAACCAGAACAAAACCGTTTGCAATTAAAACTGAAGTCGGATTTATGGTCTGCAACGATGAAAACTGTCTGCCTCCCAGTGATGAAGAAATTGTGTTTAATGTAGATCCGAAAGCGGTAACTGCAGTTAAAGCTGAAGAGAAAATTCTCAAGGAGATTTTTTCTGCTGATTCTTCAACAGCTGTAAAAACTAATGAAACTGTTGCGGTTAAAGCTGTGGCTGCAGAGATTCCAGAATTAAAAAGGGAAGTGAAAAAGCCTCTTAAAAACAACAATTCAAAAAGTTTTTTAGGCATTTTTATTATCGCTTTTTTATCAGGATTTGCAGCTTTATTAACGCCCTGCGTTTTTCCGATGATCCCAATGACGGTGAGCTATTTTACCAAACAGAGTAAAACCAAAGCTGCAGGAGTAAAAAATGCGCTGATTTACGGTTTTTCTATCGTAATTATCTATGTTTTACTGGGGTCTATTGTAACCGCGGTTTTTGGTGCAGATTCTTTGAATGCGCTTTCAACAAATGTTTGGTTCAACTTGATTTTCTTTATTTTATTGGTAGTTTTTGCGTGTTCGTTTTTAGGAGCTTTTGAAATTATACTGCCAAATTCCTTAGCTAATAAAGTAGACTCGCAGGCAGACAAAGGAGGGCTCATAGGGATTTTCTTTATGGCATTGGCATTGGCAATCGTATCATTTTCCTGCACTGGACCTATTGTAGGGACACTGCTGGTTGAAGCGGCTTCCAAAGGAGGAATTGCACCGATTGTTGGGATGTTAGGATTTTCGATCGCAATTGCACTGCCTTTTTCATTATTCGCTGCTTTTCCGGGCTGGTTAAATGCACTGCCAAAATCCGGCGGATGGCTCAATACTGTAAAAGTTGTTTTGGGATTTTTAGAATTGGCTTTGGCTTTTAAGTTTTTATCAAATGCCGATTTGGTTTTGCAGCTGCATTGGTTAGAACGGGAGGTTTTCTTAGCCATCTGGATTGCTGTTTTTGGAGTTTTAGCTTTTTATCTGTTCGGAAAAATTACATTGCCGCACGATTCTCCCCAAAATCATATTTCGGTAGGAAGATTGACTCTTGGATCGCTTGTTTTGAGTTTTACGATTTATCTGATTCCCGGACTTTTTGGAGCACCTCTTAAATTAATCAGCGGTTTCCCTCCGCCAAAGCATTACAGCGAATCGCCTGACGGTTTTGGTGCTAATAATTCAAACGAAGTGAATACTCTTTTGCCGGAAGGCGCAGAATTTGGTCCGCAGAATATTATCACTTTTCATGATTATAAAAAAGGAATGGAATTTGCCAAAAAAGCAGGAAAACCTGTTCTATTAGATTTTACTGGATATGCCTGCGTGAACTGCAGAAAAATGGAAGAATTAGTCTGGTCTGATTCAAAAGTTTTAAATGTATTGAAAAATGAGCTGGTTTTGATTTCATTGTATGTTGATGATAAAAAGGAACTGCCAGCAGATGAACAATACATTTCTCAGACAACTGGAAAAAAAATCAAAACTATCGGCAATAAATGGAGCGATTTACAGATTAAAACTTATAAAGCAAATGCACAGCCATTTTATGTTTTAGTAAATCATTCGGGAGAATCTTTAAATGAACCTTCGGCTTATAATGCTGATATAAATAACTATCTGTTTTGGCTTCAGGATGGGATTTCTAATTTCAACTGAATCAATATTTGAAGAATAAAAAAGGGAATAGTTTTTAATTGTTCCCTTTTTTGTTTACAAACAGTTATAAACTGCTTTAAATAACAGGGTTTTTAAATCCCTAAATCAAGAATAAAAGTCAGTTTTACTGCGATATTGTCTTTTACCTCGCTTAGATGATTTGGTCCATATCGGTAATAACCTCCAAGACCCAATCCGTTGAAGATCTGATTAAGTTCCAGTCCTGATTCGAAAAAGCCTTTATTCAGAGTTTTAAAGTTGAGGCCAGCATGGTTTTCTTTGTTTTTTATATTACCCCAAGCCATTCGGCTTACAAAATCTATGGAAGGTTTTATTTTTTTGAAAAGAAATATTCTGCTGAAACCATGCTTGAATTGAAAAGACATGAACTCGCTGGAAAAAAATTCGTTGAAATACATGGTTTCAAAACTATTTTTGCCCGCAAAAGTAATTCTCTTAAAAATGGTTTCCTGGTTGAGATTGTTTGGTGAGTTGCTGTACAGCTGTGGAAGCGGTATATCGCCAAAGCCACAGCCAGCTTCAAGCAGTAAAGAGGTTCTCTGGCCATTTAAATATTTGATTTGATAATCGGCCTTAAAATCAATTTTGGTAAAACTAAAATCATTCTTAAGTACCTCTGGTATGGACTGCGTCAGCTGCAATGTAAATTTTGGAAACCTTTTTTCAGCCTCAATCCGCCCGCTTGGAGTCTGCATATAATCGCTTCTTGGGTTCCATCTCAAAGAAAGCGTTGCCGTAGTCATCGTGTAACTATGGTAGGAAGTGCCGTTGAGGATGTACGTGTAATCAAATTGCGGCGTTACAAAAGTATTGGCTAGTGCCAGAACACTTTCTGTTTTTGGGATAATACGGCTTTCCAAAGCAATTCTCCAGCGTTCATATCTGTAAAAAGTATTGAAGTTTATCGTGCGCGGATCATAAATTTTAAAGGCTTTTTTATCAACGGCATAATCAGTGCTGGCGATGTCCCGAAGATCATCGGTATAGCTTGCTCCGATCCAGGTATTCGAGAATTTATCCACTCTGGCACTGGCTCCTGCATTGTATTTGAAGTTATGATCCCGAAGTCCGTAAGCAGCATATCCTTCCAAACGGTATTTTTTGGATAAAAAATCATTGGTTGTACCGCCAAAGCCCAGCCTCAGTCCTTCATAATTATTGTAGCTTAGTATTTTTCGCAGATCGAAATCCCAAAAGCTGAAAGGAAGGTAACCTGTAAGTATTTTTCGACCAAAATTCAGTTTTCTTTCAATTCTTTTTTTTATCGAAATGCTGTCCAGCGATAAATAGGTTTTTTCGCTTCGGCTGTCCAGACTGTCTTTTCGGAATTCAGTCCAAAAGCTTTCAGGCTTATTTATTGCATTATCCTTAATTTCGACCTGAACTATGGGTTTTTTAATCGCTACAGGCGTTGTGTACTGAATGTCGAAATTGGTTGTTTTGGAAAGCAGGTAAATATAATCGGTTTCACTTCTTTTTCTGGGCGTAAGGTCTTCTTCAATATCACCGTCGAACTGAATAGTGCCACCCAGAATTTTGATGTCGTCATCATTAGTTCCCTTTACAATTTTAAACGTCGTTACGGTAGGAAACCACAAATATTTCTCTGGGATAAATTCAAATTCATGCACGCTGCTAATGTCTAATATGCCTTTGATGCGGATAATTGCTTTTGTGACGGCATAATTTATCTCATCGATATACAGGATTCCTTCCAGACCGGCAGCTTTTGTCTTTTTTTTGTTTTTGAAATGAATCATGTAAGTATTTCGGCCGTTTACAGCCACTGTATCCAGCAGTTTGTAGTTGTAGTCGTTTAATGCATTATCTGCTATTGGGCTGTTGTATTTGGTTTCAAAAAGCTCATATTTTGGATCGTATATGGAGTAAGACTGAAGATTAAATGTTAGGATTTCATAAACAGGCTGTTTGAATCCTGCCATTTTTGTACCCAGAATGGTTTCTTTTAGTCTTTTACCGTCAAATTGAAATTTTGATACTTTCTCTGTTTGAAACAAATGCTGTTTTTTGATAAGCTGTTTGAATTTATAATCGGTAGAATCCAGTTTTTTTAGATAAGTTTCAAATGAATTGGTTACAAAAACAGAGTCTATTGATCCGTTGATGGAGTCAGGATTGGCTGTAACTATAAGTTTGTTATAGGATTTGTATTCATAGCTTTTCAGCCTTTCTTGAGGATTGTTCTGCGTTTTATTCTGAATGGCTTTTTTTATAATGGCCAATGCCGGATTGATATTTGAAATTCGGACTTCATTGAGGTAGTCTGTTTTTTGCTGTAACAATATTTTGTAAAACAATTGACCGTCGGTAACGGTAATTGTTTTTTTCTGATATCCTACATAAGAAACGGTAAGAGACGAAATTTTGTTTTTGGAAGATATACTAAATTTTCCGTCAACATCCGATATACTGCTCGAACCTTCATTTGAAACAATAGAGGCAAAGGGAAGTCCTTTTTGGCTTGCAGCATCTTTTACAATTCCGTTTACCTGAAATTGTGCCTTTAGCGAAAGCGTAAAAAAGAAGAACAATAAAATACAGTGCTTCATAAAAACGTTTTGTTACAAAAAAAGAGATTCGGTTTTAGTTTGTACTCGTAAAAAAGGTATAAAAAAAATCTGTCGTGTTCCTATTGAACTTGACAGATTTCTTTATTTTTTGGCGAAAGATTATACTTTCATTATTTCGGCTTCTTTCACTGCTAGAAGTTCGTCAATTTTTTTAATAAAAGAATTGGTTAAGTTTTGAACTTGTTCTTCGGCGCTTTTGCAGATATCTTCTGAAGTTCCTTCTTTCTCTAATTTTTTGATATCGGTATTGGCATCTTTTCGAGCGTTTCTAACACCAATTTTAGCATCTTCTGACTCTGATTTAGCTTGTTTGGCAAGTTCGCGTCTTCTGTCTTCGGTTAAAGGAGGAACACTGATAATGATTACGTCACCGTTGTTCATCGGGTTAAAACCTAAATTGGCAATCATAATCGCTTTTTCTATCGGATGCAGCATGTTTTTTTCAAAAGGCTGCAAAGTGATTGTTCTGGCATCAGGAACGCTGATTTTTGACACTTGAGACAAAGGCGATGCAGATCCATAATAATCTACAAAAACACTTCCCAGCATTGCAGGCGATGCTTTTCCTGCGCGAATATTTAAAAAAGCTTTCTCTAAATGTTCAAGAGAGCCATTCATCGATTCTTCGGTGCTGTCTAATATAAATTCAATTTCTTCAGTCATGATTTAGATTTTTAGATTTCAGATTTCAGTTTCCAGATTGCTATACTGCCATCTAAAAACTGCCTGCTGCTAACTATATATTAACTACTGTTCCAATATTTTCTCCTTCACAAATTTTCAATAGGTTTCCCGATTTATTCATGTCAAAAACGACAATTGGCAATTTGTTTTCCTGACTCAAAGTAAAAGCTGTAGTGTCCATTACATTCAGTCCTTTGCTTAAAACATCATCAAATGAGATGAAATCATATTTTACTGCATTGGCATTCTTTTCAGGATCACAATCATAAACTCCGTCAACACGGGTACCTTTTAAAATAACATCTGCATTGATTTCGATACCGCGCAGAACAGCTGCTGTGTCTGTAGTAAAATAAGGGTTTCCTGTTCCGGCACCAAAAATTACAATTCTTCCTTTTTCTAAGTGACGATCCGCTCTTCTTTTGATATAAGGTTCTGCGATGGATTCTATCTTTAAAGCTGTCTGTAAACGGGTTTTTATTCCCTTGTCTTCAATAGCGCCTTGTAAAGCCATTCCGTTAATTACAGTTGCAAGCATTCCCATGTAATCTCCCTGCACTCTGTCCATTCCTTTACTGGCTCCTGCAACACCTCTAAAAATGTTTCCTCCACCAATTACTATAGCAATTTCAACTCCTGTATTATGAAGCTGCTTGATTTCATCGGCATATTCTGCCAATCGTTTCGGGTCAATACCATATTGCAGATCACCCATTAAAGCTTCACCACTTAATTTCAGAAGGATTCTTTTGTATTTCATCAGTCAATTTTGTTTTTAAGGTTTCCTTTCATTTGTCGAAAGTAAATCTGCATCACTCGTTTGGGTTCAATGCTGCGAAATTTGTGCAAATATAGACATATTCTGTTTTTTTTGAAAATAGAGTTCCTAAATATTTAAATTAAGTTTTTTTGAGATTTTTTACAGATTTCTTTCCAATGCTAAAATATATTCTGTTCTAATTTTATTGGTTTTTAAATGTGTTTCGAAGGAATAAAATTGAGGTTTTAACTGTCTGATGACTATAATTATAATGTATTTTATTTGCTGTGGGATGATTTTTATCACATTTTAAGGATAATCATATCTCTAAATTTGTTTCAGATAAACTTGTATATGAAAGGAACATATTGTTGTTGAGACAACGGTAAAGTAATCACGAAAAAACGATGAAATAGGTTGCCATTATTCAATAACAATATGTGAATTTCTTTGATTGAAAATTAAATTTCAGATAAATGAAAAGTTTGGTAGCTAGAGCATTATTCAATAGTTATTCCTATTCTGAATATAAGAAAATTGTAAGCGATCTGCTGTCAGAAGGCAAGTCAACAGGAAATGAACAGTCGCTTGACCTGTTGAATTATAGTGCTTTGAACGAAGCAAGGATAAAACGTCTGGACAAAACTATAACTGTTTTTGAGCATATCAGCACGAAACTGAAAACATTAAAAAAAGAATATATTTGGTTAGTCATAGCCGAAGGATGGTGTGGTGATGCAGCCCAAATTTTACCGATATTAAATAAAATGGCCAGCGAATCGGATAAAATAAAATTAAAGATTATTTTCAGGGATGCTAATGATGACCTGATGAATCAATATTTAACCAATGGAGGAAGAGCAATTCCAAAACTTCTGGTCATCGACAAAGAATATGGAAAAGTCTGCAGTGATTGGGGACCAAGACCAAAAGGAGCTACAGATTTAATTGTAAATTATAAAAAACAATTTGGGACAATAAATGAAGAGGGCAAAGCACAGCTGCAGTTATGGTATCTAAAAGATAAAGGGCTGTCTGTGCAGGAAGAAGTTGTTGAGATGATGTTTTCTATAAAAGAATGTGTTTGTTTATAAGGATAATTTTTTTTTATAATAAAAAAATGTATCTTAGTGCCTGATTACCAGATCTATTATTTTTTGATTTACTTTTTTTTATTGGAGTATTTAAATATTGTTGAACTATTTAAAAAACTACGTTATGAAAAAGCTGTTTGAAAAGTTTTATGACTATGTTACACAGTTGCTATTTGGGAATGATAGTGCAACTCATTATTAACAGATAGTGAATGTAAATGGGAAAAAGTGTTCATAAACACTGCTTAAATTATAAAAACACATTATAAATCGAATTTGTGTATTTGTAATGTGTTTTTTATTAGGATAAATATTTGGAGTTCAAATTTATTGTTTTGGAATCAGCGTATTTACAAAATCATTCACATCAATGGCATCGGCTACATTATAATCGCCAATTTTAGTTCTTCTTAAAACGGTTAAGTGTGAACCAGAATTCATGGCTTTTCCAAAATCATAAGCCAAGGAACGAATGTAAGTTCCCTTACTGCAGACAACTCTAAAATCAACTTCAGGAAGCGCTATGCGGGTGATTTCAAATTCATGAATGGTAGTTTTCCTTGAAGCAATTTCTACTATTTCGCCAGCTCTTGCGTGTTCATACAGGCGGACACCGTCTTTTTTAATAGCCGAAAAAATAGGTGGTTTTTGATCAATTTCTCCTAAAAACTGTTTTACCGTTTCGTGAATCAGTGAGTCGTCTATATCTGAAGTGTCGAAAGTTTGGTCAACTTCTGTTTCTAAATCGTAAGAAGGCGTTGTGGCTCCAATATAAAAAGTGCCTGTATATTCTTTGGCCTGCCCCTGCAGTTCGGATATATTTTTGGTGAATTTCCCAGTACAGATTAATAAAAGACCGGATGCTAATGGGTCTAATGTGCCAGCATGCCCAATTTTGAATTTTTTTGGCAGTCCAGCTTTGTTGATCAGCGCATATTTGATTTTATTTACTGCCTGGAAAGAAGTAAAATGCAGCGGTTTGTCAATTAAGAGAACCTGACCGTTTAAAAAATCTTCGGCAGTCATTAAATTATAGTCAAAGGATGAATGAAGTAGTGAATTGCAAGCAATACGATTCCAGCAATGATTCGGTAGTAGCCAAAAACTTTAAAACCGTTTTTTGTCAAAAATCCAATGAAGCTTTTAATTGCCAAAAGAGCAACAATGAAAGCGACAATATTTCCAATAACCAGTAAATTAATCTGGTCATCAGTTAGTATAAATCCGTCTTTATAATAATCATAGCATTTTTTTGCCGTAGCTCCCAGCATGGTAGGAACAGCAAGAAAGAAGGAGAATTCTGCTGCAGAAGTTCGAGAAAGTTTTTGTGACATTCCGCCGACAATAGAAGCACCGCTTCTTGAAACTCCCGGAATCATCGCAAGGCATTGGAACAAACCAATTTTTAAAGCCTGCAGATAAGTGATTTCATTTGAAGTTTCGGAAGTATCTGGATTGTTGAACCATTGATCCACTTTTAATAAAATTACACCGCCTATCAATAATGAAACAGCAACTGTTACAGGATTTTCAAGCAAAGCATCAATTTTTTTACTGAAAA
Organism: Flavobacterium sp. HJJ; assembly: GCF_015351475.1. Classification (GTDB taxonomy): domain Bacteria; phylum Bacteroidota; class Bacteroidia; order Flavobacteriales; family Flavobacteriaceae; genus Flavobacterium; species Flavobacterium marginilacus. The sequence continues at coordinate 49,928 of NZ_JADKPR010000011.1, forward strand.
GTAAACCAAAAACAACAGCCGGAATAAAAGCGACTAATAATTTGAAGTAAAAATCAAAGGATTGAAAAAAACGCTTGAAATACAAAATCACAACTGATAAAATCGCTCCAAGCTGAATTACAATAGTAAAAAGTTTAGTGAAATCGTCATGCGCAATTCCAAAAAAAGAAGAAGCAATAATCATGTGACCGGTAGAAGAAACAGGCAGAAATTCAGTAATTCCTTCGATAATAGCAAGAACGATAGCTTGTAGTGTATTCATTTGGATTTTTAGATTATTGGACTTTTAGAAGTTTAGATATCTTAGATTTTTTAGAAGTCAAAACTGTCTAATAATCTAATTTGTCTAGTTATCTATTGATCTTTTTTTGGATTTTTAAGAATAGCATAAATAGTAATTCCAAAACCAATTAGTACTGTTGTTGGTGCCAGACGGATTCTTCTAAAGTTGAAAATATCTTCATTGAAAACATTTGGGTCGTCACTGCTGCCTCCAGACATTAATATAAATCCGAGAACTATAACAGCAATTCCAATAAATAGAATTTTATAGTTTACTTTTTCAAAAAGGAATTCGTGTTTGTTTTCTTCGTTGTTTTTCATTTTCAATTATCATTGCAAGGAATGAAGTAATCTCATTCCTATATTTTAAATTTAGTATAAATCGTCTGTTCTTAAATTTAAGAAACGCTGTGTTGCAAAATAAGTACTTAACCAAGTGATTAATACACCAATTCCAAATATGGCAATTAATACAATGGCTACTACTAATTTATCGTCCAAAATTCCAAGACCAGGGTACATATTGTTTAGATAAATGAGTAATATCAGTAATGCAATAATAGCCAGACCGGCACCAATCATTCCTAATTTTATACTGCGCATTACAAACGGTTTACGGATAAAAGATTTTGTTGCACCCACCATCTGCATAGTTTTAATGATAAATCGGTTGGAATAGATTGATAATCGTAAAGAGCTGTTAATAAGTAATACGGCAATAATGGTCAGTAAACCGCTTGCGATTAATATCCACATACTCACTTTTTTAATATTGTCATTAACCAGATTTACAAGCTGTTTGTCATAAACAATATCCGAAATCATAGTGTTTTTGCGTAAGCGCGATTCTATTTTGGCAATACTGTCTCTTTCAACAAAATTGGCTTTTAAGTGAATATCAAAAGAGTTCTGCAAAGGGTTTTCTCCCAAAAAAGTAACAAAATCTTCACCAATAATATCCGAATGCTGTTTTGCTGCTGCTTCTTTGGTAACATAAACAAAAGATTTGGCAAAACGCGCAGTTTTTAGCTCCTGATCAAAAGCTTTCAATATACTGTCATTAGCTTCGTTCTTAAAAAACACGGTCATCGCAATTTCTTCTTTGAAATCATCAGCCAGTTTTTTAGAATTTATAATGAAAAAGCCCAGTATTCCTAAAAGAAATAATACTAAGAATATACTCAGAACTACAGAGAAATAAGAGGAAAGCAATCTGCGTTTTTGGAATTTATCAAATGATGAAGCCATAGTTTGTTGTAATTATGGGGTAAAAATAATAAACATATTCTTTAATTTGAAGTTAATAACGGTCAAAGTTTAAACTTTAGCATAGAAAGATGATTTTTAAACACGAATTAGTACGAATTAGTTTTTGCGAATTGGTAATTTGTGGTTGAAAAAAAATTAAAAATTACTTCAATTTTGTCAAAATTGGATTAAATGCTTTCGAAGAAACCACTATTTTTTCGCCAATGCGAAGCGTTTCAATTTCCTCTTCCATAGCAATTACTTTTACGATGTTGCTTCCAATTAAAACCGAAACAATATAAATGAAATTTTCTTTTTCGATTTTTAAAATCTCCCCGATAAATTGAAATTTTCCGCTATTGGAATGGTTCGAAAATACTTCGGATGGCGTTCCCTGCTTTGCAATTTTTCCGTTTTCAATAACGATTACCTGATCTGAAAGTTTGTAAATTTCGGAAATATCATGACTGACCAAAATGGTGGTGAGCTTGTATTTTCGATGTACTTCCAAAAGATAATCCTGAAGTTTCAAACGCATTTCGGTATCAATTGCCGACAGCGGTTCGTCCAAAAGCAGAATTTTAGGTTTTCGGATCAAAGCTCTTGCCAATGCCACACGCTGTTGCTGTCCTCCCGATAATTGATCTGGTTTTTGATGCTGCAAAGAAACGAGTTCCATTGTTTGAAGCAGTTCATCAACAATGATTTTATCTTGTCCTTTTTCTAAAGCAAAAGCCAGATTCTCGCGAACGCTCATATTCGGAAACAAGGCATAATCCTGAAAGACATAGCCAATTTTACGTTTTTGCGGTGGTAGATTTATTTTGGAATTTGTATCTAACCAAACAGCATTATTTACTTTAATAATTCCTTCGTCGGGATTTATCAAACCGGACAACATTTGCAAAGTCGTAGTTTTACCAGAACCCGAAGCGCCATATAAAGTCACAAAATCATTTTCCTTCACTTGAAAATCAAGATTCAGAATCATTTCTCCCGATGCGGACTGCAGTTTTTTATTGATTTTAAATTCAATCATGGCAACGGACTTGTTTTGCTGAAACGGCGGTTAATACTATAAACACTCAATAAAACAACAAAAGAGAAAGCCAGCAAAATAGCCGAATACACGTTGGCCGCATGATAATTCATCGCCGTTACTTCATCGAATACGGCTATAGAAACGACTTTGGTTTGGTTTGGAATGCTTCCGCCAACCATTAATACGACTCCAAACTCGCCAATAGTATGGGCAAAAGTTAATACAATACCAGTTAATAGTGCCGTTTTCATATTTGGAAGTAATACATGTAAAACGGTTTGCCATTTGCTTTTTCCCAAAGTATAAGACGCATCAATCAGGTTTTTGGATATTGATTTGAAGCCGCTTTGAGCGGGCTGTACCATAAAAGGCAGACTATATAAGACTGATGAAATGACCAATCCTGTAAAAGTAAACACCAGCCGAATATCAAAATAAGTGTCCAGAAATTTCCCAAAAGCATTTTCGGGGCTAAAGGCAATCAATAAATAAAAGCCCAAAACCGAAGGCGGTAAAACCAGTGGCAAACTTACAATTGCTTCGATAATCACTTTCGATTTTATTTTGCTATACGCCAGCCAATACGCCAATGGCAGTCCTACAATCAATAAAATTATGGTCGTGGTGAATGCTAATTTTAGCGTGAGATATATCGGTTCAAAATCAATCATGCGACAAACTTATTTCGTTGGTTTTTATCATCGCGGTGATTTCGTCATTTTCTTTAATATCGAGCTGATCAAAAGCGGTTCTTGTGATTACAGAAGCAATGTTACAAGAACCAAAACGCAATTTTATTTTACAAAGCAAAGTTCCCTTTTCGAATGAATCAACAATACAATCTATTTTATTCTGAAGGCTTATAATTCCTGTGCTATTTTTAGCCAGAATAACTTCGGTTTCTTTGAAAAGTAATTTTATGCTGTTTCCTATTTTAAGATAATCAGCTGTTTCAGGTGTGTCAATTACGATCGAAGTCAGTATATTATTTTGCACTTTTACTTTGACCAAAGACAAAGAGCCTTCTGTTATTATTTCGGTAATATTTCCTAAAAGTGAGTTCATTTTTGTTTGTATTGAAAAAAAGCTAACACGAATTTCACAAATTTACACTAATGAATTCGTGTTCAAATTCATTATTTTTTGTTTTGTGAATAACCATAATAATTCAAAATCTGAATTGCTTTTTCAGACGAAATATAATCATAAAATTGTTTCGCAGCTGTGTTTCCTTTTCCGTGTTTCAAAATTACGCAGCCCTGCTCTAATGGCGAATGGCTTTTTTGAGGGATAACATAATATTTTCCGTTTTCTTTTTTCATTGCTGACGACATCGCATCTGATAAAGCGATTATTCCAATATCGGCTGCACCAAAAGCTGTAAATTGTGCTGCTTGAGCAATGTTTTCGCCAAATACCAAATTAGCTTTTACTTTATCATATAGCCTGTAATGTTTCAAACTTTCTATAGTTTTGGCACCATAAGGAGCTGTTTTTGGATTTCCTACAGCGATTTTTTTTACTTTAGGATTCAGCAGCGAATTCATTTTTTCTACATTCGGATCTAATTTTTTGCTCCAAATTGCCAATCGTCCTATCGCATATAATTTTATTGGAGAAACGGCAAACCCATTACTTTTTAATTGTTTTGGGAAATTCATATCGGCAGAAAAGAACAGATCAAAAGGTGCTCCATTCGAAATCTGTTCATAGAATTTTCCCGAAGCTCCATAAGTAACCTGAATTTCTTCGTTCGGGTTTTTCAGTTTATAGACTTTTAAAATAGAATCCATTGCAGTTTTTAGATTAGCAGCAATAACAACGGTTGCTTTTTGCTGTCCAAAAATGGCAGTGGAAATAAAAAAGACTAAAAACAGCTGTAATAAATTGAATTTGTTTTTCACTATATCGATTGTATTTTTTTATAATTCGTCGTAGAAAAAATTAAAATCTATTCCTTTGCGAATCTAACAATAAAATTAGTTACCTCAAACATGGAACGAGCCGGTTTATTCTCTTCGGGAACAATGATACGGAAAGGTCCTTTTCCTGCAGGCAAAGGTTTTCCATCTATTTGATCAGCCAGAATAATCACTCGATTGGTATATTCAGGATCTATTTCTGCTAATGAAAAAAGTACTTCATACCCATCTCCAGCTCTGGCAAGTAAATATTTACTTAAATTTTCGCCGTGAAGTTCTTTACCCAATGTTACGCCTGCCAATTTTAAAATTTCATAAACTGAAACACCCGAATAAGCAGCTGTTTTTCCGTCACGATCTTTTAAAACAGCATCAGTTCTTTTCATTTTTGCGAGATCAGAAGCATAAAGTGTCAAAGGCTTTGTTACTTCTCCTTCTATTTTTATAAAAGATTCTTTTACTTGAGTTTGTGCTGTGACATAATTCCCAGAACATCCGATTAAAATGTATAGTACTAAAGAAATAAATTGGTGTTTTGATTTCATAATTATTTGTTTTTAATGTTTTTAGGATCAGAAAAATCCCTATTAGTAATGAATGTGGAATCGGTCAGCATTTTTAAAAAATGAATAATGTTTTTTTTCTCTTCTGCTGTTAGCCCTAAATTTTTTCCATTTGGATTATTGGATCTATCTTGAAGAAAAGTACTCAAAGTTTTACTTGACTGAATGTGTTCGTTATAATGATCTAATACTTCCTCTAAAGTTTGGAATCTGCCATCGTGCATATAAGGAGCTGTGAGCGCGATGTTACGAAGTGTTACCACACGAAACCTGCCCTTGTCATTTGGCAGTCCGGTTTGCTTTTCCCGACCAATGTCTTTAGGTTCAATATCTAATCCATTGTTATGAAACAACTCTTTGTACATTTTGGGAGTTCCGTGACAATGAGCGCAATCCGCACCTCGAATGTTTTTTTCCGGATTTGGAGAAGTCATAAACAAGTCCATTCCGTTTTGCTCTTGTTCTGTAGGCAGATATGTTTCACTAAGATATTGATCGTAGCGGGAATTCGCAGAAATTAAAGTGCGTTCAAATTGTGCGATTGCTTTTTGAATCCGGTCGCTGGTAATTTCATTTGTCCCAAAAACCAGTTTAAACAAACGAGGATAATTTTTTGTTTTTTCAAGCTTTTTGACAGCTTCATTTACAGAATTGCCCATTTCGTGGGGATTAGTAAGTGGTCCGTTTGCTTGTTCTTCCAAATCTTTTGCCCGTCCGTCCCAGAAAAAATTATTCACCCAAAGCAAATTTGCCAAAGACATCGAATTACGATCAGTAGGTACATTGTCAACTCCAAGACTAAATTGTTTTCCATCTGTAAATGCTAGTTTTTGTTGATGACAAGTTGCACAGGAAACTTTGTTATTAGAAGAAAGCCGGGTTTCATAAAAAAGCATTCTGCCCAAATATACGCCCTCTTTGGTAGTAAGATTGTCAGCAGGAATTGTGATTTTATTTCCAAAATTAGTAGGATAAACAAATTCATATGGATCTGTTGGGATGGCTATATATTCAGATCCTTGGTTGCTGGCTGCGCCGAGGAGTATCGCAGTAAGTAATAATCCTAAAATTAGTATAGACTGTTTCATTTTAAAATTTAAAAAATTTCAAATCACCAAATAAATAAGGGAGCCTCCGAAAAGTACTCCCTTATTTATTTGATTATAAATTAAAAAATCTAAGTGTTACAAAGAAGTTTCTTCCCTCTTCAGGATAGCCTTCTACAAGACTGTAATTTTTGTCAAAAACATTATTAACACCCGCATCTACACTCAAATATTTTGAAAATTTGCTGGAAACAAAACCATTCAATAGCGTGTAATCAGGAACAGTTGTGCCGTAACTTGTACTGTATCGGGATGAATTAAATTCGGTATTGGCTATTAATTTTAATAATTTTAAAGGACTGTATTCAACAGTTCCAATGACTTTTGTATTAGGAACATTGGTAAAATGAATAGTAGAATCGGTTATGTTTTTTCTTTCTAGATACGTATAATTAGCACTAATATTTAAGGTTTGAATTGGCATATAAGATAGTTGTGCTTCAATTCCTTTGTATTCGGCTTCACCAAAATTTTGCATCTGAGATTTTCCAGGCTGTACATTACTCACACTCAAAATAGCATCTGTCAGAGAACTATAAAAAAGAGCCGTTTGAAAGTTTATTTTATCGAAAAATTGTACATTATAATTTAATTCATAGTTCAAAGCCGTTTCAGGTTTTAAATCTGGATTTGGAATTGCAGTTCCCATTCCATAAGAATAACGGTCTTTGATAGTTGCAAATCTCGTTTTTTGAGAAACCGTTGCGCCTAACTTTTGTGCTTCCGTCAATTGATAAAATAATCCAATTTGTGCATTAATTGCATCACTTTTTCCAGCATCTGAATAATCCGAAATAACTTTTGTAGTACTGTTGTAATCCTGAGCTTGTTTATTTTCTCTGGAATTGTAGCTAACTCCTGGAATCACAGTAAAGTTATCCGTTACTTTATAAATATCTTCTAATCCGATAGTTATGGTTTGATCCTCAAATCGACGGACAGGTTCTCCTACATTATGTTCGCGATGTACATCTTCTTTGAACTGAACAGCAAATTTTAAATCGTTTTTAGGGATAAAACGAGTTTCATATTCTACATTTCCTCCATAAGTGTAATCATCATAATAACTTTTGAAAGCATACGGTTTGGTTATTGCAGTATAAGTTGCATCATCATAACTGATTAATAAATTTTTGAATTTATCATAATACAATCTTGTCTTGAAACTGTTTTTATCATCCAAATGTGTGTTCGAAATAAAATAAACACTTTCTTTATCCCAAGTTGGCCATTGCCAGTAACGAGGTTTTGCTAATAAGGAGTTTTTAACGTCACTTCCCGCATATACTGGATTTCCTTTTTCTCCTTGCTGATTGATGTATCCCAAAGCATATTCACTGTTTTTTGATGGTGTCCAGCCAATTTTTACACTTGCTTTTTTGTCAGTTCGGTAGGAATTGTCTCTTGCTCCACCGTCTTCGTTTTTCATTGGAACAAAATGGTTGGACATTTGATAAGACTTTCTATCCAAATAAGAAAAACCACCTTGTACATAAAATTTGCCTAAGTTAGACCCAATATTAAGATTGCTTTTTTGACCATCAGTATCGATTAATCCCAAAGAACCGTCAAATTCAAACTTTTTTGAAGGTTTTCTAGAAACTAAATTAATCGCTCCACCTAATGAATTTGGACCGTAAATGATAGATGAAAATCCTTTTGAAACATCAATTTTGGCTAAATCAAAAGTGGTAAAACGAGCCAAATCCACATAACCATCATAAGGAACATAAACCGGAATTCCGTCCATATAAACCGGAACCTGTCTTAAATCAAAACCACGAACAGAAACCATTGATTCGTTTCTTGGTCCTGATGCTGTTAACGTAACACCTGGCAATAAATTCAAAGCTCTGGAAACATCCATTTTATTTTGGGATTCCATTGTTTTTCGGTCAATGCGATTGAGAGAATCTTTTTTTGTTTTTGTACTAATTAGGACTTCTCCCAGTTCAAAAACTCCTTTTTTTGAGATGGAGTCGCTGGTTTTTTCCTGTGCTTGTAAACTTAAAGCCAGTAATGCTAAAAATAAGGTAATTTTTGTTTTCATATTTTAAAGGTTAATTTTCAGTGTGTTTTTAAATGAATACTGATACTTAAAAGGTTTAATTTTGTAGGGTGATTTTTTAACCACTTAGAAGCATAGATTTTCTAATCTTTAAAGAGTTTGATAGACGTTTTACTTTTCTCATAGTCAGTTTATGTGAAAAATAACATTATTTCTATCTATTCTTTGACAATTCATTATTAATCTATGTGTCTATGTGGTTAATTTTTTATTTTATTCGAATTTCAACTAGCGAGGTTTATATATTTAATTGTTTTAAAGAAATGCCGGGAATTAAATTTTCCCGACACTCCATGTTAGTGAAACATAATAGAAGGCTCCAATTTGCGGTCCTCCCAATATCGAATAATACGGTTTGTTCAGAAGGTTTGTCGCTCCAAGTTTGGCTGTAATTCCCGGTTTTGCAAAAGTATAATTGGTTTGGGCATCCATACTCCAATAGGCAGGAACAGAACCGCTGACAAGGAACGAAACATAATCATATTTGTTCTGCTGATGATATCCAACACTTGCACCAAGATTTTTCCATAGATTTTCGGCAACGATGCTTCCATTCGACATTATCTGCGGGGTATTGAAACCGTCTTCCAATCCGTCTTTGTCGTCGGTTCTGTCCAATTTGGAATAGGTTATATTTCCTAAAGCCGAGAATATATGATTGAATCGGTATTTCAATCCCAAACTGCTTCCGTAATTATAGATTTTACTTTTAGAATTTGTCCACAAACGGTAACGGCTTTGGGTATTTTTAGAATAAAGTGCCGTAGGGATCTGAGCAGGATCGCTGGTGTTTGGAATACTGGCTTCCACCTGTGCAATGAAATTTTCGTAATTATTGTAATAAAAGTCGGCATCAACGAACAAGCTCTTTTTTAAGGCTACGCCTCTGAATCCAAATTCATAAGAACGTACAAATTCCGGTTCCAGATACGTATAAGGATTTTTTTGAATCAGTCCTTTGTTTTTGTCAATTGCCTGTGCCTGAGTTAAGCCTTGTGTGTTGATGTCACTGGTAACCTGCGCCTGAAATTTATCAATAGACACTTTGGTATAGGAATTTTCAAAAATTCCGTCAGACATAATGCGTAATCCGCCAACGCGTTTTACACCACCACTATTTACATTCGAAAAACCTTCAAAAATACTCGGGAATCTATACCCGCTTTGGTAGGAAGCGCGAAAGTTAATTTCCTCTTTTGGTGAATAAACAGCGGTAATTCTAGGAGTAAATTTTACGTCAAAATAATCGGCTTTATCGGCACGGATGGAGGCACTCAAACGTATTTTTTTGTCGAATAAGTCTTTACTTAACTGCGTAAATCCGCCTGTTTTGCCATATTTTAGGTTTTCTCCGGGATCTTCCGGATTGATAAAATAATTCCCGTCAGGAACGATGATGTAGGTTCTGTAATCAAAACCACTTAGGAGCTGTGCACCCATTTTTTTGAAAAAATCTTCAAAAGCCTTATCCCAGTTCAGCAAACCTTCTGCATGAATTAGATCCGATTTTACGCGAAGCGCCGCACCGATATCCCAGTTGTTGATGTTGACCAATTCTTCTTTCTTTTGCTCATAAGCATCAGTCCCAGGAATAAATCTGCCCTGATCCGAAGCAGTTTGAGCTATTTTATGGGCATCGGCAACTGCAGAACCGCCGGTTATAGCATTGTTGTAGGCTTTTGTATAGTCAATAAACCATTGATCATCTGATTTAAAAGCGCGGTCCATATTTTCTGCCAATGATCGCATGTTGTATGAGTTGCCGGTGTTTTCGTGGGTCAGATAAGCGCGCACCATAAAAATATCGGTATGATAATCCACTGCATATTGGCTCAATTTATAGTCGTCCAGCCTAAAACGGTTCGAACGCTGATAAACCGTGTTGATTAAAGCGCCTTTGTAAGTCACTGCTAATTCGTGCCCTTTTTTTGGGCGGAAATACAAACCAGCATCCCATTTGTAATTATCAATATTATAATCGGCAATATCGGTTTCTCGGTAACCTGTTCTGGAAACGACGTATTTTTTTCCATTCAGTGTAAGCGTTCTTCTGTTGGCTGATTCATTTCCATAACCATTTACTTCGTCATAAGCTGGATTGTCAGCTCCATATAAATTGGTTGAAGCATTGATGTTCGGAGCCAGATCGGTTCGGTTATCGGCAGCCCAATCTGTTCCCGAAGTGATGGAACCGTTTACTTTGAAAGCCAGTTTTGGACTGAAAGCTTTTGCATAACGCAGATTGGTTGTGCTAAAAAGCTGTGGAGAAAAGCGGTCTGAATTCCCGGTATGGTTGACGCCAGTTAACTGCTGAATGCTAATCCCTTGATACTGAAATGGATTTTTGGTCTGGATATTTGCGAGTCCGTTGCTGGCATTCATTCCGTATAAAGCGGAAGCAGCTCCGGGAATAACTTCGATTTTATCGATATCAAGATCATTTGCTCCCAATGCGTTCGCAATCGGTGCGCCCAAGTGTGGTGCCTGGTTGTCTACTCCGTCCACTAATTGGGCAAAACGGACGTTGGTAGTATTGGCAAATCCTCGGGTGTTTATGACTTTGAAACCTAAACTGGGTGTGATAACCTGTACGCTTTTTAAATTTTCTAAAGCATCAAAATTGGATGATGAACCGTAGTTTTTGGCATCGGCCGATTTTAATTGTTCGATGGTGATGGGGGAACGCAAAAAAGTTTCTTTGGTACGGGAAGCTGAGATTACAACTTCTTTGAGAATTTCTTTTTTGATAGTGTCTTGTTCTTTTTTTGAGTCTCCGGATTGAGCGAAACTTTTCAGACCAATGGCAAGTAAAATGAGGGGAAATTTTTTCTTCATGAAAATGGTTTTTCAGTATGTTTAAAAAAGAATACTGATGATTATGATTTAGTTAGCTGTTGTTTGTTTTAATAATTCAGTATGTTTAAAAAGGAATAGTGATTGATAAAAAATTTTAGAACTTCAGATTCTGGGTTTCTTTTTGAGCGAAATCCTTAATCCGTTTTTCGATTTCATGAAATGTCTGAATGGCTTTTTCACCAGCTTCGGTTAATTTGGTTCCGCCGCCGCCTTTGCCGCCCAATACTTTTTCGACTAGGGGACTTTCGGCACGCTGGTTCATTTCTTCTACTAACTGCCAAGCCTGACGGTATGCCATTTTCATTTCTTTGGCAGCATTAGTTATTGAACCTGTTTTTTGAATATTTTCTAATAACCAGACTTTACCAATACCCAAAAATGGACCTTCGGTTTCTTCAATCCAAAGGCGGACTTTTATGTCGTATTTTTTAGCTGTAGTCATTAGGTGTGTTAATTAAAACATACTGCAAACATACGTGTTTTTACTTATAAAAAGTGGAGTGTTTGTTTTTTATTACAAAAAGGATGCTTTTTTTATTTTGTGAGATGCGTGCTCAATGCTACTCTCGTAAAGATACGAAGGCGCAAAGCTTAAATCCGATTTCTTTGCTGCTTAGAGTCTTTACAAGAATTATATTTTAGAAAATTTCAAAAATGTAAAAATGCTGAATTTTAGCCCCGATTGAAACGAAAATCCTTTTGTAGAGACGGGTTTCAAACCCGTCTCTACAAAAGATTGCAGTGAAAAGCGGGATTGAACTTGTGAAAAATATAAAATGTTCTGCTCCAAAAAACAATTAAGCAAGCTTTGGTAACAAGCCACAATAAACGTAAATTTGCGCTTTTATAATTTAAAACTTAGAAACTTAGTTACTCAGTAACTTAGCAACTTATAAAGATGAAATACAATCCGAACGAAATAGAAGCCAAATGGCAAAAATACTGGGCTGATAACAAAACTTTTGCGGCCAAAAATGATTCTGAAAAGCCGAAACATTATGTTTTGGACATGTTTCCGTACCCATCGGGAGCGGGATTGCACGTTGGGCATCCGCTGGGATACATCGCTTCGGATGTGTATTCGAGATACAAAAGACACCAAGGTTTTAACGTGCTGCACCCAATGGGATATGACAGTTTTGGATTGCCTGCGGAGCAATATGCAATTCAGACCGGGCAACGTCCTGAGGACACAACCCGCGTAAACATTGACGGTGGTGTGGACAAGGAAGGGAAAGTGATTGCCGGCTACAGAAAGCAGTTGGATAAAATAGGGTTTTCATTTGATTGGGATCGTGAAGTTCGTACTTCGAATCCTGATTATTACAAGCATACGCAGTGGATTTTTATCCAATTGTTCAATTCTTGGTACAATAAAGATACCGACAAAGCCGAAGATATCGATACTTTGGTTGCTGTTTTTGAAAAAGAAGGAAATGCAAACGTAAACGCGGTTTGCGACGATAATATTGAAATTTTTTCTGCCAATGAATGGAACGCTTTCGCGAAAGAGGAGCAAGAGCGTATTTTGTTGCAGTATCGATTGACGTATTTGGCAGAAACAGAAGTGAACTGGTGTCCGGGATTAGGAACTGTTTTGGCAAATGACGAAATTGTAAACGGTGTTTCGGAACGTGGCGGTTTTCCGGTTGTACGCAAAAAAATGACGCAATGGAGTATGCGAATTTCGGCTTATGCTGAGCGTTTGTTGCAAGGTTTGGATACGATTGACTGGAGCGAATCGATTAAAGAATCGCAACGAAATTGGATTGGAAAATCGGTTGGAGCGATGGTTTCCTTTGCGGTAAAACCTCACCCCCAACCCCTCTCCAGTGGAGAGGGGAGCCAAGCTGTTGAGAAGGGATATATGACAGCTAATGCTTCTATTGCTTCGCAACTGGTTGGTAATGCAAGGGAAAATCGTAAGAATCCAACTGAGGCAGAAGATGTGCTTTGGCAGGAAGTTAGGAATTCGAACTTAGGGTATAAAATAAGAAGACAGCATTACATCGGTAATTTTATTGTCGATTTTGTTTCCCTTGAAAAAAAGCTGATTATCGAAGTTGACGGAGGTTATCACGGTGAAAAAGAGCAAATAGAATTAGATGAATTGCGAACTTTAGAATTAGAGCAAAAACATCTTTATAAAGTAATTCGTTTTACGAATGAAGAAGTTTTAAATGATATTCAATCAGTTTTATCGAAGATAAAAGAAGAATTAAGTCTACGAAATTCTTATAAAGATAAAGAGGGTCAAGCCCCCCTCTCCTCAGGAGAGGGGCTGGGGGTGAGGTTTATAGAAGTTTTCACCACTCGTCCTGACACAATCTTCGGAGTAACATTCATGACTTTGGCACCGGAACACGAATTGGTTGCGCAAATTACAACTCCAGAGCAAAAAGCGGAAGTTGAAGCCTATATCGAAAAAACGGCAAAACGTTCCGAAAGAGAGCGTATGGCTGATGTAAAAACCATTTCGGGAGTTTTTACTGGAGCTTTTGCGGAACATCCGTTTACGAAAGAGCCAATTCCGGTTTGGATTGGCGATTATGTTTTGGCGGGTTATGGGACAGGAGCTGTAATGGCGGTTCCTTGCGGCGATGAAAGGGATTATGCGTTTGCAAATTTCTTCAAAGGACAAAACGGAATGCCTGAAATCAAAAACATTTTTGCAAATGTTGATATTTCGGAATCGGCTTATGGTTCAAAAGATAATGTAGAAATTGCCAATTCAGATTTTCTGAACGGTTTGAATTATAAAGAAGCGACCAAGAAAGTTATCGCTGAACTGGAAAAAATAGGTCAAGGAAAAGGAAAAACAAATTACCGTTTGCGTGATGCTGTTTTCTCCCGTCAAAGATATTGGGGAGAGCCGTTTCCGGTTTATTATGTGAACGGTTTGCCTCAAATGATCGATAATAAACATTTGCCGATTATTTTGCCTGAAGTAGAGAAATATTTACCAACCGAAGACGGATTGCCACCATTAGGAAACGCTTCTGTTTGGGCTTGGGATACTATTCAGAATGCAGTGGTCAGTACGCAGTTGGCAGATAATGTGACTGTTTTTCCTCTAGAATTGAACACCATGCCGGGTTGGGCGGGAAGTTCGTGGTATTGGATGCGTTATATGGATGCGCAAAATGAGGGAGAGTTTGCAAGTCAAGACGCATTGAAATATTGGGAAAGCGTGGATTTATACATTGGAGGAAGCGAACATGCAACAGGGCACTTATTGTATTCCCGTTTTTGGAACAAATTCCTAAAAGACAAAGGTTTTGCACCAACCGAAGAGCCATTCAAAAAATTGATTAATCAGGGAATGATTTTGGGGATGAGTGCGTTTGTTTATAGATTGGCAATTCATTTTAATATTAATTTTACTATAACTGAGGAATCTAAGGCAATAGCATATAATAATAACTTAACTGCATATTTTGATCCTTCATATGAAGCTAATCTTGGGACTAAATTTTTCTTTTCAAAAAAGATTATTGATGGATTTGAAAAAAATCTAAATAAATTTTTCAGTGAAAAAAAATATTTAGATTTTGATTTACTTCCTGAAAATGTAAAAACAGATGTTTTAGATTCTATCGATGAAATAGCTATCAAAAGGCCAAAAGATATGCCAGAACTTTTAAAATATGATAGAGATATACAAATTTTAGGTATTTCATTTAATCAAATTCACTCAGATGTATCAATGGTGAATTCTTCTGATGAATTGGATGTTGAAAAATTCAAAGCTTGGAGAGAAGATTACGCTGATGCCGAATTCATTTGTGAAGAAAATGGAAAATACATCGTTGGTCGCGAAGTTGAAAAAATGTCAAAATCAAAATACAATGTTGTAACTCCGGATGATATTTGCGCTGAATACGGAGCCGATACTTTGCGTTTATATGAAATGTTCTTGGGGCCTTTAGAGCAAGCGAAACCTTGGAATACGGCTGGTATTTCGGGAGTTTTCGGTTTCCTTAAAAAATTATGGAGATTGTATTTTGATGAAAGTGGTTTAATTGTAAATAATGATGAACCAACCAAAGACAACCTAAAATCGTTGCACAAAACCATCAAGAAAGTAGCTGACGATATTGAGAATTTCTCTTTCAATACTTCGGTTTCGCAGTTTATGATTTGTGTGAATGAATTGTCAACTCAAAATTGTCATTCTCGAGCTATTTTAGAGCCATTGGCGATTGTGATTTCGCCTTATGCGCCTCACATTGCCGAGGAATTATGGTCGTTATTAGGAAATGAAGGTTCGATTGCAACGGTTCCATTCCCTGTTTTTGAAGAAAAGCATTTGGTGGAAAGCGAAAAAGAATATCCGGTTTCTTTCAACGGAAAAATGCGTTTCACCATCAAATTGCCTTTGGATTTAACCAAAGAACAAATTGAGGAAATCGTTATGAAAGACGAAAGAACCCAAAAACAATTGGATGGAAAAACACCAAACAAGGTGATTATCGTTCCGGGGAAAATTATCAATTTGGTAGGATAATATTAATTGTAAATGGTTAGTTGTTAATTGTTAATGCAACCCATCTGTTGAATATTTTAAGAATCCAAATTCCAATGTATGTTGGGATTTGGATTTTTTTTATCCCTATTTTACCGGGATTTAGAGAGAATATTTATTTTTTTGAAATTTTTTGTAACATTTTAATAGTTCTCGTATCCAAACGCAGGATCCGATTAATTAACAATTTAAAACTATTAAAAATGAAAAAAAATATATTCTTAGTTATCGCTTTATTGTTTTCGGTATTATGTGTAAATGTGTTTGCACAAACAAAAAACTATCCTTTTGAGGTTGTAAAATCAGGAAAAGGAAAACAATCTATTATTTTCCTGCCGGGATTTGCTAGTTCTGGAGATGTCTGGAATGAAACAAAAGCCAATTTTGAAAAAGATTTTACGTGTTATACTTTTACAATGGCTGGTTTTGCAGGAGTCAAATCACAGCCAAATGTTTCGTTCAAAAATTGGGAAACCGAAATTGTGAACTATATTAGAGTTAATAAAATCGAAAAACCAATAATAGTAGGACACAGTATGGGCGGAGGACTTGCCTTGGCCATCGCTTCCGATTATCCCGATTTAATGTCTAAAATTGTTGTCGTTGATGCGCTTCCTTGTTTAACAGCTTTGAGAGATCCGTCTTTTAAATCGAAAGAAAACAACGACTGTTCATCAATAGTGAATCCAATAAACGCAATGTCTGAGGATGAATTTCTTCAGATGCAGAAAAGGAATATCGCTATGCTTTTGGCGGACGCCTCAAAACAGGAAGAAGCAATCAGCTGGAGCATGAAATCCGACAGAAAAACGTTTGGCGAAATGTACTGCGATTTTTCCAACACTGATTTGAGAGATAAAATCGCATCAATAAGATGTCCTTCATTAATATTATTAGAATTTGGCTTTTCGAATTATAAAGAGCCTATCGAAACGCAGTATAAAAATTTAAAAACGGCTAGTTTTCAGTATTCAACCAAGGGATTGCACTTTATTATGTATGATGATAAAGAATGGTATATGGCACAGCTGAAAAACTTTATAAAATTGTAAGAATGGAATTCGAAAATATCTATAAAACATATTGGGACAGAATATTCAGGCTCTGCATGGGATTTGTAAATGATTATGATACTGCAACCGATTTAACTCAGGAAACCTTCATTATTGTCTGGCAAAAGCTGGATACTTTTAGAAACGAATCGGGCATTGGAACCTGGATTTTCAGGATTGCTTCCAATAATTGTCTGAGGCAGATTGAAAAGGAAAAACGCTTTCCAAAATCAGAACTTCCCATTTATCTAAGTGAAGAAAAACAGCATTCATTGGAACCGCAGATTCAGTTTTTGTACAAATGCATAGCCGAATTGCCCGAAACCGAACGTATCATCATCTCACTGGAACTGGAAGAAGTAAAACAGGCAGAAATTGCCAAAATTCTAGGGCTTTCGGAAGCAAATGTCAGAGTGAAAATCCACAGAATAAAAGAAAAACTGACTCAAAAATTTAAAGAAAATGGAAAATAATATAGATTTCAAAAACTTATGGAAACAGCAGGCGGTAACTCCGCCCGATATTCAGGATCTGTTTACTAAACTCAAACATTTCAAGGGAGTAAGCATGCGAAAATTAATTATAACAAATGTGCTTCTTATCGCAACAAGTGTATTTATTCTTTTCATCTGGTATCGATTTCAGCCTGAGTTTATTTCGACTAAAATCGGAATTGTTTTAGTCATTTTGGCGATGGTAATTTATTTATTTGTGTACAATAAACTTGCTGTCTTTTTCAAAACAATCGATGATACTCAGAGTAATAGTGAATACCTGCAGAAATTAATTTCAATTAAAACAAAACAACATTTTCTGCAGTCTACGATGATGAGTCTTTATTTTATACTGCTTGGGTTAGGATTGAGTTTATATATGTATGAATACGCATCGAGAATGACAATCCTTTGGGCAGTTGTTACCTATGCAGTAACGCTGGGATGGATAGGTTTTACCTGGTTTTATCTGCGACCAAAGGAAATCAAAAAAGAACAGACAAGAGTTAATAATCTAATTGCAAAATTTGAAGCTGTAAATAACCAGCTGAATGCTGATGAGGAGTAATAAAATTTAGGAGCAGAAAGATTAGGCATTTTCAGGATAGATTGTTCCCGCTTTCCGCTGCAATCTTGTGGGCTGAACCCCAGCCCACAAGGATTTCCTCTGCAATCGGGGCTAAAGAGAGAGATTTTGCTTTTTAGCAGTTATTTTAAAAAGAAAATACAAATCCCAAATTCCAATTTCACGATTGGAATTTGGGATTTTTTATTGTCAATGAAATTGAAATTACCATTTTTAAAGATTTTTTAACGGATGTCAAATTGGCATTTTCTAAGTTTGGTTCAGAATTTGATGTTTATTCAGAAACTAAAACATAAAAAACAAAAATATGGGAATGAGTTATTTGATACTTGCGGGCGGTATTATGCTGGCAAGCTGGCTAGTGAGTTCTACACTAAAGAATAAGTTTGAATTTTATTCAAAACTGCATTTACAAAACGGAATGTCAGGCGCCGAAATAGCCGAAAAAATGCTCGCCGATCATGGTATAAGTGACGTTCGCGTAATTTCAACACCGGGTCAATTAACAGACCATTACAATCCGGCAGATAAAACAGTCAATCTGAGTGAAGCGGTTTATAACCAAAGAAATGCGGCAGCGGCTGCAGTTGCGGCACACGAATGCGGTCACGCGGTACAGCATGCTGTGGGTTATCAGTGGCTGACAATGCGTTCGCAATTGGTGCCAATTGTTAATGTTGCTTCTTCTTTTATGCAGTGGATTTTATTGGCAGGAATCCTGATGATTAGAACATTTCCGTCGCTTTTATTGATAGGAATTGTGATTTTTGCTGCGACAACTTTGTTTTCTATCGTGACCCTGCCGGTAGAATATGATGCAAGTAACAGAGCTTTGGCTTGGTTAGAAAATAAAAGAATGTTAACACAGCAGGAACATGCAGGGGCTAAGGATTCTCTGAAATGGGCAGCCAGAACTTATGTGGTTGCCGCATTGGGTTCTATTGCTACTTTATTGTATTATGTTTCTATTTATATGAATAGAAGGTAGTTAAAAAGAAAATTCTAAATAAAAAAACCAAATTTCAATACAATTGGAATTTGGTTTTTTATTGGGATAAATTTATTCCTGCATGCCTTGTTGCTGCCATTTTAGTAAGACAGAAAGCTGGTCAGCAGTCAAAGCAGGTTTTTTATTTACCGGAGGCATAAATTTACGGTTGTCCTGTGGCAGCTGAACGCGTTCCAGTATAGCACCAATATTTGCTTTTACGTGTTCATAGTTTTCCAGCGGTTCTTTTCTTCCTTGAGGCGGTATGTGGCAAGGAGAGCAGCTGTTTGCGATTATAGGCTCGACATCAGTTTTGTAGCTGATTTTTTTAACTTCAACATAATCTGATTTTCCTTTTTTTGCAGAGTTGCAATTGACAATTAACAGCGATAAAGGAAGTAAGAGAGTAATTAATCGGGCTTTTTTCATAAAGTTTTGTGGTTAGTTTTATAAGTTGGATTTATCTGTTTATTGGTCTAAAAGGTTTCGAATGTTTTTTGTTTTAAAACTTTATAGCAACACTCTTCATGAGTATATTTGAATTGAAAAAACGGTTTTGGTTTAATCTGTAATCAAAAATAATCGAAAAGTTCTTAAAAAATATAAATCCAGATTCCAATTTATGTAAAATTGGAATCTGGATTTATAAAATCAGCAGTTTTAGTATAGAGCTATTTAGCTTTATTAACTTCTGCTATGTATTTTTCCAAAGCCATTGTCATTGATGGTGTCCCTGGTGTCGGCGCCATTATATCCACACGTAATCCGTGGTCAAGAGCTTCTTTTTGAGTAGTACTGCCAAAAACGGCTATTCGAGTATTGTTTTGTTCAAAATCTGGAAAATTTTTGTATAAAGATTTGATTCCGGTTGGGCTGAAGAAAGCTAAAACATCATAATAAACATCTGCCAAATCAGATAAGTCACTCATGACGGTCTTGTAAAAAATAGCTGGTGTCCAGTCTACTTTCAAAGCGTTTAATGTAACTGGAATGTCTGCGTTTAATTGATCCGAAGCAGGAAGCAGGAATTTCTCGTCTTTGTATTTTTTTATCAAAGGTGATAAATCAGCAAAATCTTTTGGTCCAACGTAGATTTTACGTTTTCTGTACACTACATATTTCTGCAGGTAAAATGCAATCGCTTCAGATTGACAAAAGTATTTTAGTCCTTCAGGGATTTTATAACGCATTTCTTCTGCCACTCTGAAAAAATGATCGACAGCATTTTTACTTGTCAATATAATAGCAGAATAATTGTTTAGATCAATTTTTTGAAGTCTAATTTCTTTTGCGCTTACTCCTTCTACGTGGATAAAAGGTCTGAAATCAATTTTTACTTTATGCTTTTGCTGCAGCTCAAAGTATGGAGAATTTTCCACTTTAGGTTCTGGTTGTGATACCAAAATTGTTTTCACTTTCATATTTAAATAATTTCTAAACGCTATCTTTTGTAAACCAATAATACATAAAATAATAGGGTGCTATTTCGAGAGTGCAAAGATATAAAATAAAATAAAAGAACTTACTGAAAATTTCTTTTCTGTAATTTTTTATTGAGAACAGATAAAGAAAAACATTCAAAACGATTATGCCATATAGAATGAGCAGGGGTAAGTCCTTTAAAGCTGCGTTATAATAGTATAAAACAATGTCAATTGGGAGTAATAATAAACCGGCATATGTTCTGTAGCTAATCTTTTGTAAATTAAATTGTTCTGCAATTTCTTCTATCTTAAAAGCAGTTGCGATAATTTTTTCGATTAAAAATTTAGCCAAAATAAAATAAAGCACAAAAGTGAAAATCTGAATAAATAGTACCCAGTCAGTTTTTGTTCCGTAGCCAAATTGGCTGAGCAAAATTTGGATGAAAAATGAAAAAGATATCACCTGAACAAAAAACAGGGTAATGGAGAACATATCTATAAGGTGGCTGCTGTCTCTGTATATTCTGTTATATTTATCGGAGAAAATTAATTTAGAAAAATCTTCAAAACGGTTTTCATAAATAGATTTTGTCAGCGCAATAATCCCAAAAGCCATAATGAAAATTATAGTTACCCAATCGCTGGTATCAGTTATTCTCGGATGAAGTAGGTGTTCAGTCATAATTAGAGCAAAATTAGTGATTTTTATAACATTATTTATTATAATTTTATAATAATCAAATGGCATAAAAAGGTTACTTTTGCATCGAAATTACGCGAAATATGAACAGCTGCCTTGTTATAATTCCTACCTATAACGAAATTGAAAACATCGAAAGCATTATCAGAGCTGTGCTCTCTCAACGCAAATCTTTCCATGTCTTGGTTATTGATGACAACTCTCCGGACCATACTGCAGATAAAGTAGCCACGCTTCAGGATGAGTATGGAGGCAGATTATTTTTAGAAGAAAGAACCAAAAAATCAGGCTTAGGAACAGCTTATGTTCACGGTTTTAAATGGGCACTAAAAAATAATTATGATTTTATTTTTGAAATGGATGCTGATTTTTCTCACAACCCTAATGATTTAGAGAAATTATACGATGCCTGCCATTTTGGAGATGCTGATCTGGCGATAGGTTCACGATATGTAACAGGAGTTAATGTCGTCAACTGGCCTTTAAGCCGTGTTTTGATGTCTTATTTTGCCTCAGTATATGTACGTATAATTACCGGAATGAAAATACATGATGCAACCGCTGGTTTTGTATGTTATAAAAGGATAGTGCTCGAATCAATTAATCTGGATAAAATCAGATTTGTTGGTTATGCTTTTCAGATTGAAATGAAATACCGTACTTATTGTAAAAAATTATCCATTGCCGAAGTGCCGATTATTTTTACCGATAGGACTAAGGGTCAATCTAAGATGAGTAATTCGATAATAATTGAAGCTGTATTTGGTGTTATTTTGCTGCGTTTAAAAAAAATATTTAACAGTTTGTAAAAGAATATGCTATGAATAGATATTTAATTAAAAATGCTAAAATAGTAAATGAAGGAGTTATTTTTGAAGGAGATGTTCTTATAGACAATGATCTTATAGTTGAGATTTCGGATAATATCAGCCTGAAATCATCTGACTGTATGATTATTGATGCCGAAGGAAATTATCTTATCCCTGGAGTTATAGATGATCAGGTGCATTTTAGAGAACCTGGACTTACTCATAAAGGAGATATAGAATCCGAGTCCAGAGCTGCAGTTGCAGGAGGAATTACCTCTTTTATAGAACAGCCTAACACTGTTCCTAATGCTGTTACCCAGCAAATTTTAGAAGAAAAATATCAAATCGCTTCTGAGAAGTCTTTTGCCAATTATTCTTTTATGATGGGTGCTACCAATGATAATCTGGAAGAAGTATTGAAAACCAATCCTAAAAATGTTGCTGGGATCAAAATATTCCTCGGCTCTTCTACTGGAAATATGCTGGTAGATAATGAAGCAGTACTGGAGAAGATATTTTCATGTACTTCGATGCTCATTGCGGTTCATTGTGAAGATGAACAGACTATCAAAGATAATTTAGAAAAATATAAAGAAGAATATGGCGAAGACGTTCCTGTAACGGCTCATCATCTTATCCGCAGTGAAGAGGCTTGTTATCTGTCTTCATCAAAAGCGATTGCTCTGGCTAAAAAAACAGGAGCAAGACTGCATGTTTTTCATCTTTCTACAGCAAAGGAAATGGAACTGTTTACCAATAAAATTCCATTGGAAGAAAAAAAGATTACTGCCGAAGTCTGCGTGCATCATTTATGGTTTACCAATGATGATTATGAAACTAAAGGCAATTTTATAAAATGGAATCCAGCTGTAAAAACTGCTAATGACCGAAAAGTGCTATGGGAAGCGCTGAATGACGGCCGTATTGATGTAATTGCTACCGATCACGCACCTCACACACTGGAAGAAAAACAGCAGAAATATCTGCAGGCTCCTTCGGGAGGTCCGCTGGTGCAGCACGCTCTTGTGGCAATGTTTGAAGCATATCATCAAGGAAAGATAAGTATTGAGAAAATCGTCGAGAAGATGTGTCATAATCCTGCTAAAATTTTTAAAATTGAAAAAAGAGGGTTTATTAAGGAGGGGTATTATGCCGACTTGGTAATTATCAATTCAGGTCTGCCTTGGAGTGTGAAAAAAGAAAATATACTTTCAAAATGCGGCTGGTCTCCTTTTGAAAAGTTTACTTTTAAATCTAGAGTTACGCATACTTTTGTTAATGGTAAGCTGGTGTATTCCGGGTTTAAAGTAAAAGATATCCGTGCTGGACAAAGAATCTTATTTGACCGATAATAAATAGAATATGAGAAAGATACTGTCTCTTTTTGTACTGGCTGTTTCATTTTTTAGCTGCAATAAGGATTTGGTTGAAAGGCCGGATAATCTTATTGATAAAAAGACGATGTCCGCTATTTTTTATGATATTTCGCTTTTGGATGCTATGAGATATCAGGATCCTAATACGCTATATAAAAACGGAATCAATCCAAAGACGTATATTTTTACTAAATATAAAGTAGACAGCATTCAGTTTGCAAAAAGTAATGCTTATTACGCTTCTGATTATAGAGAATATAAAAAGATGTTTGATGAGATAAACGGCCGATTAAAGAAAGAGAAAGATGCAGTGGATCTGATTAATAAAAAAGCTGAAAAAAAGGAAGCAGCACTTAAAAAAGCAAAAGCAAAAAAAATACAGGATTCTATAAATAAAGTCAAAAAAGACAAAGAGTTAAAAATTAAAAAAGAAAAAGATTCTATTGAAAAGGCTAAAAAAGAGAAGGGATTAAAAACTAAAAAGAAAGATTCTCTAAATAAAACAAAAAAAGAAAAGAGTCTAAAGCATAAGAAAGCTGATAAAACTACAAAATAACAATTTCCTTTATATAATCATAAACGTCTGTGAATGTAAAATTCAAGGCGTTTTTTGTTTTTTCATTAGAATATAAATCAGTTGAATAAGAAGATCTTGCAGTGGCTTTGCTAAGCTGTCTTCTTTTTCCAAAAAGGTTTGAAGCTATCCATTCCAAATTCGATAAACTGTTTATGATAAAAGGGGTGGCATGATATTTTGGTCTTCTTACTTTTAAAGCATCAGCAATAGCGAATAAAAAGTCCTGAAACAAAATGTTTTGGCTAATGAGTGTGTAGCGTTCACCATGAATATTGCTTTCCATTAGTTCATACAATATATTTACAACATCAGTAACTGCTACAAAACCAGTAGATCCTTTAGTGTAGAAAGGCAGTTTATTTTTTACTTTCTTGAAAATTTCTCCGCTTCCCTGATCCCAAAAGCCGGGGCCGATAATTACGCCTGGGTTTACTATTACTACTTTCAGTCCTTCCTGCTGACCGCGCCAGATTTCCATTTCCGAACCGTATTTTGAAATCGCATAATCGCTGTGCAGTTTTTCGGGATTCCATTCGGTTTCTTCTGTAATGATAGATTCATGCGCTGCTAAATCACCAAGTGCGGCTATAGAACTGACATGGCAGAGTTTTTGGATGTTATAATTCAGGCAAAAATTAACAATGTTTGCCGTGCCTTCAATGTTTGTTTTTCGGACAAGGTTTTCATCTTTTGGATCAAATGAAATTATAGCTGCGCAGTGATACACTTTGTCAATTCCCTGAAAAGCATTTTCTAAAGACGGAATGTCTAGAATATCAGCTTGAATCCATTCGATTAACTCGAAAAATGAGTTTTTTTTGTACAATGAAAACAGTGATTTTGTCTTTTGGATGTTATCCAAATTTCTATAAATAGCACGAACTTGCTCACCTTTTTTTGTTAAGTGAATTAAGAGATGCGCGCCCACTAAACCTGTTCCCCCTGTAACTAATATCATATTGACAAATGTAATAAGTTTAAAGTTTCTAAGTTTCTAAGTTTCTAAGTTTTTTGTTGAAAGTTTTAGAACCCTTAAAATTGAGGAGTATGGTTTTGTTGACTCAATTCATAATTCATAATTTATAATTGAATCACTATCTTTGCTCAAAATTGATTTTTATAGAAATGAAAAATATTATTTCCGAATTACAATGGCGCGGATTGGTTCACGATATCATGCCTGGAACCGAAGAACAGCTTTTAAAAGAAATGACAACGACTTATATTGGATTTGACCCTACGTCAGATTCACTGCATATTGGGAGTCTGGTGCCGATTATTTTATTGGTTCACCTTAAAAATTTCGGACACAAACCAATAGCTTTGGTGGGTGGAGCTACAGGAATGATTGGAGATCCTTCGGGAAAATCGGACGAGAGAAATTTATTGGATGAGGTTACTTTAAATAAAAATGTTGAAGGAATAAAAGGCGTTTTGTCTCGATTTTTGGACTTTAACGATACGGCAGCAAATGCGCCGGTTTTGGTAAATAACTACGATTGGATGAAAGGTTTGTCATTCATTAATTTTGCGCGTGACGTTGGTAAACGTATTACGGTAAATTATATGATGGCCAAGGATTCTGTAAAGAAACGTTTGTCTGGTGAAGGCGAGGGAATGTCGTTTACGGAGTTTACCTACCAATTGATTCAAGGGTACGATTTCTATCATCTGCATAAAGAATACAATTGCTTACTGCAAATGGGAGGTTCAGATCAATGGGGAAATATCACTACTGGAACCGAATTGGTGCGCCGTATGAATGTAGGTGAAGAAGCCAAAGCTTTTGCAATGACCTGCCCGCTGATTACCAAAGCCGATGGTTCTAAATTCGGAAAGTCTGAAGGCGGAAACGTATGGCTGACTGCAGATAAAACTTCGGTTTATAAATTTTACCAGTTTTGGCTGAATACTACTGATGTTGATGCTGAAAAATATATAAAAATCTTTACTTTTTTAGGAAAAGAAGAAATAGAAGCTTTAATCGAAGAACATAAAACAGCTCCGCATTTACGAGTTTTACAAAGAAAGTTAGCTGAAGAAATTACAGTTTTTGTTCATTCGCAAGAAGAATTGGACAAGGCGATCAAAGCTTCGAATATTCTTTTCGGAAATGCGACAGCAGATGATTTGAAAGCTTTGGATGGAAAAACTTTTTTAGAAGTTTTTGACGGAGTTCCTCAAGCCGAAATTTCAAGAGTTGATATTGAGGCCGGAATCGAGATTATTTCCGTTCTGAACGAAAAAACAGGATTCTTCAAGTCAAACGGTGAAGCAAGAAGAGCTTTAACGGCGAATTCAATTTCTGTTAATAAAGAGAAAGTAAACGAAACGTTTGTGTTTTCGTCAAAAGATTTAATCAATAATCAGTTTGTATTGTTGCAAAGCGGTAAGAAGAATTATTTTGTATTGAGAATTGTTTAGTTGTTTAAGGGTTTAAAATGGTTTAAAAGTTTGAAATTGGCTTTACGACTTAGGTTTAACAACTTTAGACAATAATTAAACCTTTAAACAAAATATTAAACTTTTTTAGACCACCATTAAATTACATCCGCGAATATCAGAATTATCAAAACGTCCCAATACCTCGTAAGAGCTTTTGGGACTTTTTTGTTTGAAAGTTCTTTTTCTTTCATGTGGTGATTTGAGTGAAATAATTGTCTAACTTTACTATATAAATATGTATGCACTATGGGAACTCAATTTTTGACAGATGAAAAAGGCAAAAGAACGGCTGTCGTTATGCCTATAGAAAAATATAATAAATTGATTCAAAAATTAGAAGATTTAGAAGATGTTCGTTTGTATGATGAGGCCAAGAGAGATGATGATGGTTATCGGATTTCTATTGATGAAGCCTTTAAAATTATAGAAGAAAAACGAAAATCGTTAAAATAATGCCTTACACTATTGAATTTAGGAGTAAAGTTTTGAAGATATTAGTGAAAATTAATGAGCCAAATTATTCTGCAATCAAAAAAGAAATTTATGCTTTAGCAGACAATCCAAGACCTCAGGGCTATAGAAAGCTAAAGGGCAGAAAAGGATATCGTATTCGAGTAGGTGATTATCGAGTGATTTATGAAATATTTGACAATATTCTTGTGATAGAAGTTATCGATTTAGGACATCGGAAAGATATTTACGATTAAACCACCATCAAATTACAACCTCGAATATCAGAATTATCAAAACGTCCCAATACCTCGAAAGAGCTGTTGGGATATTTTTTGCCTAAATCCTGCGTAGCAATGAACGAGCAGGAATTGATGTTGGCTAAATCAATGACGTTAATTCCGCCCGTTTTTCCGTCTTTTATGTAGGTCATAGCATCTTCGGTGTCGCGGATGTGTATCTGCATCCAGGAAGGGCATTCAAATACGCCGTTTCCTAACGAATAAGCCTGAGATAACAGTTCGGTCATTCCGTATTCAGAATGTATGGCAGAAACGCCAAATCCGCTGCAAAGCTGTTCGTGCAGTTCTTCCCGAATCATTTCTTTACGTTTCCCTTTCATCCCGCCAGTTTCCATAATAATGGTGTGCTGCAGCTGGAATGTTCTTTTTTCGATTAAATCCAATAAAGCATAGGTAACTCCAATTAGAATAACATTCTGTCCCGCTTCGTCCAGTTCAATGAGTTTTTGGATTAGTTCGTCATGATTGTTGAGGTAAAACCCGCTGCTGCTGTTATTGGTAAGCTGTATTAAATCTTCGACCATGTGTATTAATGATGAACCTTCTCTTTCCAGATAGGAAGGAAGCAGTGCCAGAATAACATAATCTTCAATATTTCCGTAAAATTGAGAGAAACCTTTGCGGTAGCTTTCTTCGTACACAGAAATATCGGTAACTAAATGCCTGCTGGTTATAGCTCCAGTTGTCCCGCTGCTGGTGAAAGTGGTCTGGATAGGCTCGCTGTTTGAGACAACATCATGGCTTTTGAAAAATTGTATCGGTAAAAACGGAATCTGATGCAGTGACTTTACTTTCTGTGGATTTGTTTTCAGTAAATCGCAGAATTCCTTATAAACCAAATTGTTTTTATATTGATGGCGGAATACTTTTAAAGCTGTTTTTTCAAATTGTTTTTGACTCGAAATGGTAAATATGTCGCTGGCTGTAATCAAGTTCTTTTTTTTGCAAAGGTATTGTTTTTCGATGCTTTTTTTAGTTTTGATGTTTATGGTTTTAAAAAAAAGGCATAAAAAAAGTTCCACATAAAAATGGAACTTTTGCTGCTGTATTGTGAAGAATTACTGGACTATTAGTTTTCTGCTGCTAGTTGAACCTTCTTCTGTTATTTTTATGATATAAATCCCAGGGGATAAATTTGAGATATTTAGTTCTTTAGTGCTAATTGTAGTCTGCAGTACTTTTTTTCCTAAAACATCAAAGATGATGATCTCTTTTTCTGAGTCTTTCTTAGAAGTAATATAAACTTTACCGGTAGACACAGGATTTGGGTACAAACTTAACCCTTCAATTGAAGAATCTTCTTGTGTCTTCGGCTGTTTATTATCTTGTGCCTGAGCACCAGTTGTAAAAAAAATAGCCACTAAGAGAGTAATATAAAAGTAGTTTTTTACCATCAGCTTGAGTTTGTTACAGTAAAGATATAAAAAAGTTTAATACAAAAAAAACATCCTATTGAATTAGGATGTTTTTAATGTTTTTTTAACTGAAGTTTATTTTATTAAACTAACCCCGTCAACTGTAGTCCATGCTCCAGCTGTTAATGAAGCTCCCGATTCAGTTGTTGTTTTTGATAATAAAGGTCTAGTTAAATTAGTTTGTTTTCGTTAGATAATTCATTGTAGCAAGTAAACTAAAGATTTCAAAAATTACGCCAAAAAACATCTTAAATTTATAAGTATTTGAATTTATTATGTATTAATGAACGCTTTAAGAGAATATTTTTTTAGCATTATACTAAACAAAAAATCCTTCGAAAATATTTCCGAAGGATTTAATGCTGAATATTGTTTTAAGAACTTATTAAAATAGACCAGGAGCTTTAGTCGCGAAGTCGTAATTTGTCCAGGCGAAAACTGATTTATCAGCACCAGTATTAGTAGTTGCGTTGAAAACTAGTTTTTGGAAGTCACCAATTAAATATGCTGGATACGCACCATTTAAGTTGTAGTTAGCACCAGGATTTGGGCTGTCAGGAGATGTAGTTACACCTGCTATTGTTCTGAAATCAACTCCATTATAGTTCATGCTTATGTTAACATTTGCAGCAAGAGCTGGTCCTGTACCGTCGTTGAATTTAATTAATCCATTTACTGGGTTAGCAGCTACAGTACCCCAAATTACTTTTGCATTTTGTATAGTAATTTTACAGCCCGTACGGTAAGTAAAACCAGCACGAAGTGCATAAGCTGCACCGCTTGTAGAGCCTGAATCAACTCCGTTTGCATTATACACACCTACAGAAAGGTTAGTGAATGTAGGGTTAGATAAGTTAGTTGTTATAGCTGGAGTAGAAGCAAGGTCAGCAAATCCACCGTCACCTTCCATCATTCCAGAGCCATTAGTGATGTCAGTAAATCCTGCTTCACGCACCTCAATAATGTTTTTAGCTGTACCACTCCAACCTAAACACCAGTCAAAAGTGTCATCAGCAGAGTTTACAACAAGTGCATTTTCAACATTTACACGACCTCCGAAGAATTCGATATTATCATCAGAACCATCGTGTAAGTAAAGATTTTTAAGAACAGTTCCTGTACCTTGTGCATAAAGAGAAAGGTTGTTGCCTTCTTTTGTAGCGTTAACACGAGCACCAGCGTAACCAATTTCTACATACTCTAAACGTCCTGATGAATCAGCATCATCATTACCACCGTAAAGCTCGTCTCCTAGTTCTGTTGTTTGAGTGAATGACCCGTCACGTGTTCCTGTAGCAGCATTTACAAGTGTTGCTTTTCCACAAAGGAATACACCCATCCAGTCACCTGGTTTTTTGTTTGCAGAAGTGAAAACGATTGGAGCAGCAACAGTACCTACAGCATTAATTTTACCTCCGCGTAATACTTCTACAGAGATACTTGTTGCTGCAGTTCCTGCAGTAGCAGTTGCAATAAATTTAGCACCTGGGCTAACCGTTAGTGTTGCACCATCAACTACAATTAAACGACCTGTTAGCGTATAGTTTCCAGCAGGTAGTGTAATATCTGCATTTATTTTTCCTTTTAGGTTTGATACATCATAATCAGGATCTTTTAGTGATGATATGTATCCGTCTTTTGTTTCAGTATTAGTATCAGAACTGTTGTCGTCGCTACTACAAGAAGCTACTATTGATGCTGCAATAGCAAGCATAAGAAATTTTTTCATTTTTTTCATTTTTTGTTTTTTGAATCGTTTTTTAAATCCTTTGCAAATATATTTACCTAATGTTATTAGGGGGTTAAAGGCTGGTTATGATATTGTAATTTTTATAAAGCTTCAATGAACTTCGTTGTTTGTATTATAGATTTTTTTTAATTAATAAACTATTAGCTTGACAAATATGTATGTGTTTTAGTTCAATTCAAATTTGTTTACGAACTAATATTGAAATTATTTTCCTTACTCTATGCTGTTGTTTTCTATCAGTAAAACAGCGATTTGTTATTTAAATTGATTTTTAAATTATAATTGCCAGTTAAGTCCCATCGAAATAATTGCTCCTTTGCGATAGCTGCTGATTAGTACATCTTGAGTTAAGCCAGTTATGTTAGATGTAGCTTGCTGTGTAAGTCTGAATTTTGGATTAAGTATGTTACGAGCACCAAGGCTTAAGGTCATTTTACTTTTTTTAAATTCAAAGCGATTAATGAAATCTAACGTTGGAACTGCTCTTTCAATAAGATTTTCACGACCTGTTGTTCCTACTGAATATACTTTATCATAGAAATAATTAAATACCAGGGTAGATAAAAAGGTAGTGTTTTCTGAATCTGTGCTAAAGCTGATGTCTGAATTTACTAGTAATGGTGCTGCTCCTTGCATTTTACCTGTATTATGGGTAAAAGTGGCAGATACAAGACCGGTTGTTACATCCGTTTGATCTTCTTTACTATATAAATATGAAGCATTTAATCCCAAATTGAATTCGTTTTTATGTTTTTCACTTTCAATACTATATAATGTTTTGCGTACTTCAATTTCAGCACCTGCAACATAAGCTTTGTTAGTGTTAACATAAGAATAATCAAGTCCAGGTGTATTCATAATCATTCTTAAGATTGGATCCTGTATAAATTTGTAGTAAGCTCCTACCGAAATAATTTCTTTTTTAGATAGGTAGTAATCATATTTAATATCTCCATTATATACTGTAGAAGGAGTTAAATAAGGATTTCCACGTTCGTTAAAGTTTACATCGCTGTACAGGAAGTTTGCCATTTCTTTAAACTGTGGCATTGTGTATGTTTTACTTGCAGAAATACGTATTGTGTTTTTCTCGTTAAAACTGTATTTTAGGTTTGCACTTGGTAATACATATTTTTTATCGATAATTGATGGTGCCGTAGTTAGATCTGTTACTGTACTGGTAATGTTGGTGTCCCAGTTAATTGTTTGTTTTATATTTTCGTTTCTTAAACCAAGCTGCAACGTAAGTTTTTCGTTAACAGGGTAAACTACTTGTGCGTAACCTGCTGCGATATTACGATTACCAATGTAATACATTGGGTTTAAGTTAGAATTGTTCCATAAAGTAATAAGATTGAATGCACCAGCATTAAGATTTGCTTGATTCAGTACTGCATCTGGATTGTTAGGATCGATAGCTAAGCCGCCTTGTTGGAAATCTATTTCAGTAAAATTAAAGGTACGGTCTGTTTTTCTATAATTCCCGCCAAAGACAATTTGTATTTGTTTATCTGCATTTGGATTAATTTTGTAAACAGCTTCAGCGTTTGCACCAAAGTCATTTTCGTCCAATGTAGAAAAATAACGATTGTTGTCTCCAGGTGAATTTGAACTTAGAATGTAGTTTCCAGATGTGTTCTTTGCATATGCATTTGTTTTTCGGTCTGGTTCAGTTCCTCGAACAGTACTGTAAACAGCTCCTGCATTAATGCTGATTTTATCATTAAATTTATATTCCGACAATAATTGGTTAGAAAGCATGATGTTGTTGTTGTTTTGCTGACGTACTATTAGTGAGTTTTCAGCAGATTCAGCCCCAAGATTATCATTGATGTCTTTATGATATCCTAAATATTTTCCAACATATTGTGAATTATTATGTATGAAGAGTGAGTTTGCAGAAATATATCCTTTTTGATACTTATATTTTACATTCCCAAGTATTGTTTGCGTGGTTTTGTAATCAGCACGCTCCATGTTCATTCTTTGTTGGTAATCACCTGTATTTGTAGCTTGCCCTACGAAACCTGTTTTATAAGTATAGTCATTCGTATTGCTTGCTACTCCAAAAAGCGAAAGTGTATTATTGTTTTTTCCCACATTGAATTTTCCGCCTGCAACAATGTTAAAGTTTTCGTTAATTGGTGTTGAAACACTGTTTGTTTTTAAACTTGAATTAAATGTGTATTGAGTTAAATCAGTAATTGGCAGGTTTCTTCCATTTTTAAGAAATCCAAAATAGTTGTATGCTCCATCGGCTACAGAAAAGTTTTTCGCTGAAGCAGCGTTAGTGTTAAATCCTCCACCAGCAGAAACAATTAGTAATTTTGATTCATTTAATTCTTTTGAAGAAATATCAATATTTGCTCCAGAATTATCACCACTTAGATTAGCCCCAAATGTTTTGTTAATGTTGATGTTTTTAATGATGTTTGATTGAAAGAAATCCAAAGAAATATTTTTGTATAAAGGATCTTCAGAAGGAAGGGGTAAACCGTTTAGAGAAGTTGAATTATAACGATCACCTAGTCCACGCACAAAAACGTTATTTACTCCTTCAGATTTTGCTACACCTGAAGTTTTTACAACTGCTGCAGCTGCATCAGAAACTCCTTTTCTTGATAGCTCTTGAGCACCAATAACTTGTTTCATTTCAATTGCATTTTTTTGTTCTAATAATAAAGCGGTTTCTTTTTCTCTTCCGCCGGTACTGGTTTTGATTACTACGTCTTTTAGTTTGTAACTTCCAGATCCCAGAGAACTATCTAATGTAACCGTTTGGTTTGCAGTAACAGTAACAGGAGATTCTACAGATTCATAACCCAAAAAGCTGAATTGAACTATGTAATTTCCCGGAGCAGTTTTAATTGTATATTTTCCTTCAGCATCAGTATTAACACCAATTTTTGTTCCTTTTATTACAACATTTGCAAAAGGTAACGGCTGATTGTTCGAATCTTTGTCTAATAAAACACCTGTTATGGTTCCAGTATTTTGTGCAAAACCAATAACACAGATAAATAGTGTAAACAATAGAAATTTTAATTTCATTTTAAGTAGTATTTAATTTTCTGCAAATAAATGGCAGGATTATAGTCTTTGTGTTAAGCACGGGTTATCAATCAATGTCAGAATCTTTATGAAATTGTTACCATATTAAATTAAGGTTAAGTCAGCTTTTTTTGTATTGATACTTGCAGTTTATTAGTACTTTTACATTGCAGTAAAAAGTGATTGTATGCTAATAACGAGGTTTGTACAATAAAAAAAGCTTGATTTATTGTTATTGAATTATGAAGAAAAGAAATACAAAGATTCTTCTGGTTGATGATGAACCAGATGTTTTAGAAATTGTTGGCTATAATTTAGCGCAGGAAGGATATCAGATTGTAACAGCTGCTAATGGTAAAGAAGCCGTTGAGAAAGCTAGAAAAGAAATTCCAAGTCTTATTATAATGGATGTAATGATGCCCGAAATGGACGGCATGGAGGCTTGTGAAAATATTAGAAAAATTCCTGAACTGAATAATGTTATCATTACATTCCTGACAGCAAGAAATGAAGATTACTCTCAAGTGGCAGGATTTGATGCCGGTGCCGATGATTATATTACCAAACCAATAAAGCCAAAATTATTGGTCAGTAAGGTAAAGGCTTTGTTAAGAAGATTAAAAGAGCAGGATCAAAGCAGTGAAACGCTAAATGTAGGCGGTATCGAAATTAACCGTGAGGAATATAAAATAGTTAAGGATAATTTTGAAATTGCTTTACCAAGAAAAGAGTTTGAATTATTCTATTTATTAGCATCTAAACCTGGAAAAGTATTTAAAAGAGAAGAGATTCTTGATAAGGTATGGGGTAATGATGTTGTAGTTGGAGGAAGAACTATTGATGTTCACATTAGAAAGCTTCGCGAAAAAATAGGTGATGATCTGTTTAAAACCATTAAGGGGGTAGGGTATAAATTTGAAGTTTAGTTTTTTAGCTGATAAATTTTAAATCATTTGATTTTATCAGCGACACATAAATTTTGTAAAATAAATAATCATCCCGAATATCAATAATCAATATATTGACGTTTTGAAAAGGTAATAAAACTTTTTTTAACTTAGAAGCTTTGAATCTTAGTTAAAAATCTTTTCAATAACCATAATGCGCGCACAAAATCAATAATGAATATTAGTTTCAAAAAAAGTTACAAGTTTGCTATAAAATCAGCATTGTATATCAGTTTGTTTGTCTCCGGATTTTGCATGATCCTGTCCTCAATACTGTATAAGCCTTCATTTAGCAAAATGCTCCTGTTCGGTTTTATCAGCCTGTTTTTTGTATATGTGTTTTCTTTTTTTGTACTGCAGTATCGAGTTGAGCGTTTTATCTACCGCAGAGTAAAAAAAATATACGATGATGTATCATTATTAGAATCCAGCACTTTTATCAATAAGCCGATCACTACCGATATGGAAACTCTTACTAGAGAGGTTAAGAAATTTGCAACGGATAAAAAGCTGGAAATAGAAATGCTGCAGATACGTGAGGAATATCGAAGAGAGTTTTTAGGAAATGTTTCTCATGAGCTAAAAACACCGCTGTTTACAGTTCAGGGTTATCTGTCTACACTCATTGACGGTGCGATGGAAGATAAATCCATCAGAAAAAAATATTTGAAACGCGCCGAAAAAGGTGTAGAACGATTGATTTACATCGTTGAAGATCTGGATATGATTACCAAATTAGAATCGGGAGATCTGAATCTTGAATTTACAAAGTTTGATATTGTTAAACTGATTCAGAATGTTTTTGATTTATTGGAAATGAAAGCTGATAAAAAGAATGTGACTTTATCTTTTGAAAATGACCATCTGCAGCCCATTTTTGTAAACGGCGACAAGGACAAGATTCAGCAGGTGGTTGAAAATTTAATTGTAAATTCCATTAAATATGGTAAAGAAGGCGGTCTGACCGAAGTTTCTATTGTTAATTTAACTAATAAAAAAGTTTTGGTACGCATTTCTGATAATGGAGAAGGAATAGAAGCACAAAATATTCCGCGCCTTTTTGAACGGTTTTACAGAGTAGACAAAAGCGGTTCGCGGACTGAAGGAGGTTCAGGATTAGGACTTTCTATAGTAAAACATATTATTGAGGCGCATAAAGAAAAAATTTACGTCGAAAGTGAGTTCGGAATAGGGTCTGATTTTTCATTTACGCTTGAAAAGACATTTATTACGGATCAATTAGGTTTAAAAAAGAAATCAAATTTAAAGATTTAGTAACCTAAGAATAAATTAAAAATAAATATTTAAAATACTGAAATACAAATACATAAGTGAATTTTAAGCAGGGAAAATATTTTTAGTTTACTTAAGAAAACCCTCATTAACATTAAATTATCATCTAAATAACATTGTGTTAACTTTAACTTAACATTGCAGCATCACCTTTGCGGCAAAATTAACATTCTTATTAGAAAGAAATGAAAAAAGTTATAGTTGCATTAATGTTGTCTGGATTTGGTATGGTTAATGCTCAAGAAGTAGAAAATGACTCCGTTAAATCTATTAAACCTATCAGCATTGACTCCCTGCAGCAGTCAATTAACGCACATCAATTAAAATTTGATGCTTTAAATGAACAATTATCTCCATTGCAGGAGCAGGTTGACAAAATGTCTAAACTGAGAATGTCAGGATACATGCAGGTTCAGTATGATATGTATAATTATCAAAATGTGCCAGCTTCAGGAGGTCCCTTTCAGTTAAAGCCAGGAACTTCAGAAACAAATGTGCCATTAACAACCAATACAGTTGATGTAAGTAATTCTTTTGTTATTAGAAGAGCCAGAGTTAAATTCACCTACCAGCCTATGGAAGGAGTGACATTTGTGTTACAGCCAAATTTTACTTTCAGCGCAGTAACACTAAAAGATGCGTACGTTCAATTGAATGATACCTGGATTAATACTTTTCAGTTATGGGTTGGACAATTTAACCGCCCTGATTATGAGGTTGAGTTTTCTTCAAGAGACAGAATCATTTTAGAAAGAAGCAGAATGTCGGGTATTTTGTATCCGCAGGAAAGAGATTTGGGAGCAAAAATTGAAGCTAATTTCATTACTCAATATGAAATTCCTTTAAAAATTCAAATCGCTGCATTCAATGGGAACTTTGGTGAAGGTCCAATTGCTAATCAGGTTGCAGATGTTGACAGTGAAAAAGACATTGTTGCAAGGGCAACATATTCTTTAAAGTTTCCTAACGCAGGTTTAGGAATTGATTTTGGAGCAAGTGGTTTTTATGGAAAAAATACCGTTTTTGCTGCAGGAACCTATAGCGATACAGATAATAAACCATTTACAGCAGCAGTTGGAGATAAATTGAGAAAACAATGGTTTGGAGGAGAGCTTCAATTGTATTATGATATTTTAGGAGGGATTGCTTTAAAATCGGAGTTTAATACCGGAATTATTTCGGGTACTGCAGGAAGTGCTATCGTAAACAATAACCCTTCATTTAATTTTAGCGGTGAAAGAGACTTTTTTGGTTATTATGTAACTTTAGAGAAAAACTTTGGAACAAAATTTCAAGGAGGAATCCGTTACGATTCATTTGATCCAAACAGCAAATTGTCTGGAAACGACGTGACTGTTATAAATGATCTGAAAGTACATACTTGGGGATTCGCTTTTCATTACTTTTTTACAACCAATACAAAAATTGGTTTAGGCTATACAATGCCGATCAACGAAACGAGTGCTGCTATTGGCGGCATATATAATGACGATGTTCGAAATAATACTGCAACTTTGAGATTTCAGGTTAACTTTTAGAACGATTTTAGTGTAATATTCGGGGCGATTTTTTATATAAAACAAGGCTGTTTTGCATAGACTGCACCCAAAAGTTTAGACGAATTTATAATTAATTTTGATAATAATGAGCTCGATATTGTATCGGGCTCATTCCTTTTAGATTAAGTTTTATTCTCTCATTATTATAGTAATCTATATATTCGATTATTTCTTGTTTCAATTGATTAATAGAGCTGTATTTTTTAAGATAAAAAAGTTCAGATTTCAGGATTCCAAAGAAGTTTTCAATAATAGCATTGTCAAGACAATTTCCTTTTCTAGACATGCTTTGTTTAATTCCTTTTTGCTTTAATAAATACTGATATTGTTTCATTTGGTATTGCCATCCTTGATCTGAGTGCAAGATCAAATTTGTGTTATTTGATATTTTCCTAAATGATTTTTTAAGCATATTGACTATTTGATTAAAATGGGGTTTCTCAGATAATTCATAACTTATTATTTCTCCATTAAATAAATCAATAATTGGAGAGAGATACAATTTACTTCCTGAGACGCTAAATTCAGTGATATCTGTTGCCCATTTTTCATTAGGTTTAACAGCCTTAAAATTACGCTGTAATATATTTGGGGCAATCTTCCCTTGTTCTCCTTTATATGATTTATATTTCTTGATTCGTATTAAACTCTTTAATCCTAAAACTTTCATTAGACGCAGTACAGTTTTGTGATTAATTACTATGCCTTTTTGTTTGATCAATAAAGTAATTCGCCTGTAACCTAATCTGCCTTTATGATGGTTGAAAATCTGTTTAATTAATTGCTTTATCTCTTGATATTTATCTATTGACTGACATTTCTTTTCATAGTAATAATATGTACTTCTAACCATATTTATACAATTTAGTAAAAGATCTAAATCATATTTATGCCTTAATTCCGTTATGGTTTTAGCTTTTTGTTTTGATTGGCTTGTTCGGCTTGAACTAAGGCATTGAACTTTTTTAGAATTTCGTTTTCTGCTCGCAGATACTCTAATTCCTTTAATAGTTCTTCTTCTCTTGTTAAAGGTTTGTCTGTTTTTCTTTGTTTTCTTTTAAAATTCATAACAATTGGTCTGCCTTTGGCTTTAGGTTTTAAGCCTGTTAAACCTTCTTCAGTATAACGAATTTGCCAACGTCTTATAATTGCACTTGACGGAATATTGAACAACAAACAAGCTTTACTCAAAGATAATGACTTGTTTTTAATAGTTTTTAGAACTTTTAATTTAAACTCTGCGCTATAATTTTTATTTTTTTGTATTGGCAAAAGACCTTTGTTGCCAAATTCAAGATAGCGACTAATCCAATCTTTAAGACCAGTTTTCCCAATACCATTTTCTTTTGCGACAACAGTTATTGCTTGATGCTTTTTTAAAACCTCATTTACACATCGAAGTTTAAATTCATAACCATACTTGACTTTTCTTTCCATAAAAATGCCCCCAAATAGTGTCTAACTTTTTGGGGGCAGTGCAGCAATTTGTGAAACAGCCTTTTTTTAGTTTTTATCTGTGTTATTTCTTATATGTTACTGATATTCAGTGTTAGTAATCTTTTTATGGTTATGTTACTTTTTATTTATTGTAAAATTATTGTAAAAATGGTTAAATGGTAAAGATTGAATAATGCTTACTTAACATAGGCTTAACGTTGTGGTTTTACTTTTGTCGAAAATTAAAAAGACATTTAAAAAATGAATACAACTAAATTTAAAATAGCAGTCCTTTTAGCAGTGGTAATGACTATTGGATTTTCATTTACTACAGTAAATAAAGTGACAGTAAAAGGTTCAGATACAATGGTTATTTTATCTCAAAAATGGGCAGAGGTATATATGAAAAAAAATCCAGGAGCTTCTATTCAGGTAACAGGAGGCGGATCTGGAGTAGGTCTTGCAGCATTAATTAACGGATCAACAGATATTGCTAATTCAAGCCGTCCTATCAAGGCATCTGAAATTGAAAAATTAAAAGCGAGATACAATACAATGGGAGTTGAAATTCCTTGTGCCAAAGATGGTTTGTCTGTTTATCTGAATAAAGCAAATCCAGTTGCATCGCTTACATTGAAGCAGATTGGTCAGATTTTTGCGGGTAAAATTACGAACTGGAATGAAGTTGGCGGTCCTGATGCTCCAATTAAATTATACGGAAGAGAAAGCAGTTCAGGGACTTTTGGTTTCTTCAAAGACAATGTAGTTAAAACAGATTTTTCTCCATCGTGCCAAACTCTGCCTGGAACTGCAGCGATTGTAAATGCTGTGAAAAAAGATAAATATTCTATTGGATATGGCGGTGCAGCATATGCTGAAGGAGTAAAAGACTGTGCTGTGAAGAAAGACGATAAGAGCGCAGGTATTCTGCCAACTGCAGCTACAATTAAAAACCATACCTATCCAATTTCAAGATATTTGTATATGTATTTGAAATCAAAACCAACAGGAGAGGCTAAAGCTTTCATCGATTGGATTTTGAGTCCTGAAGGGCAGGGTCTTATTGCTGATGTTGGATATTATCCTTTAAAATAATAAAAAGTAAAATATCCCTCATTCTGTAATATTTGAAGTGAGGGATATTTATGTCTGCTGAATGCTAAATAAAAGTAACCTTAATTGATCTTAAACAAATGCAGACAGTATCTACATATGAATTCCTAAATAAATAAAATGGATTCCCAATTATCCCCAAAAACAAAGATTTTTACAGAAGAAAGCCTAAAGAAACAATTCAGGATTTCTGAGTTTCTTGCTGAAAAAATTATTTCATCAGTTGCTTTTCTATCTATAGCAGTTATCTTTTTAATCTTCATTTTTGTCTTCAAAGAATCATTGCCATTATTTTCTTCGGCAGATTCTAAAACAGTAACTGAAGTCGCAGCTAATAAACCAGAATCTTACGGAGCAGCGGCTGCCGAATTGAAGCCAGAGTCCTACGGGGCTGAAACAACAGAAGAGCTGAAGTCGGAATCCTATAGTGCTGAGCCAGAAGCTGAATTAAAACCAGAAACCTATGGTACAGAATCTGTTTCCAATGAAGAGTTAAAGCCGGAATCGTACGGAGATGCTCCAAAGGAAGATTTATCAGTTTCTCCAACAGATGAAAAGACTGAAGTAGTTTCGCAAAATCAAGAAGGAGCAGACAAAACATGGAATACATTTTTTACTACAGAATGGGTGCCAGTGTCTGATAATCCTAGATTTGGTTTGTTCGGATTGTTAATTGGAACTCTGAAAGTAACTATTATCGCAATGCTTATTGCCGGTCCATTGGCCGTTTTGGCAGCCTTGTATACTTCCTGTTTCGCTTCCAAAAGAGTTAAAGAAATAATTAAACCTATTATCGAAATGCTGGCTGCTTTCCCGTCAGTAGTTATTGGTTTTTTTGCTTTGATGGTATTGGCAAGTTTCTTTCAGGATGTCTTTGGATACGATTCCAGACTGAATGCTTTTATTGGCGGAGTAGCTATGGCTTTGGCGGCAATTCCGATTATTTATACAATTTCCGAAGATGCGCTGGCAGCTGTACCAAAAACGTATACCGAAGCAAGTTTAGCTTTGGGAGCCAGTAAATGGCAGACTGCATTTTTTGTGATTCTTCCAGCGGCAACTCCAGGGATTTTTGCAGCATTATTATTAGGCATAGGAAGGGTTTTTGGAGAAACCATGATTGCGCTGATGGCCACTGGAAATGCAGCTTTAGTTTCTGCCAATCCTTTTGAAAGCGTACGTACGTTTGCGGCAACCATCGGTTCTGAAATGGCCGAAACGGTTTTTGGAGAAACGCATTACAGTGTGTTGTTTTTTATAGGCTCATTGCTTTTTATCTTCTCATTTGCATTAAATGCAGTAGCGGAGTTTTATGTGAAAGGTAAATTATTGAAAAAATTCCAAGGTAAATAGTTATGGATACAGTTGTAAATCAAACAGAAAATCATTTTTTTTCCAGTAAAAAAAGTGTTTCGGAAACAAAAGGAAAATTTTTCATTGGGATAACCCAATTGGCTGTAATCCTTATTATTGCTATCCTTTTTATAATATTAGGAATTATAGTATACCAAGGGCGTACCAAATTTTCCTGGGAATTTATTTCTTCTTTTCCAACCAATGGTATGACCGAAGGAGGAATTTTTCCAGCCTTAATCGGAACTTTTATTTTGGTTATAGTAATGTCTATTGCAGCAGTTCCTTTTGGTACTATTACAGCACTTTATTTGACAGAATATGCCAGTGAAAATTCCAAATTTGCTGCAGCGGTGCGATTCTCAGTACGTACCTTGGCCGTTGTGCCTTCTATAATATTTGGTCTTTTTGGACTTGGATTTTTTATACAGTTTATTGGGGCAGGCGCAGATACCGTTCTCAATGACGGACAGCTGCGCTGGGGACAGCCTAATATTCTTTGGGCAAGTTTAACAATGTCTTTATTAACGCTGCCAGTTATTATTGTTTCTGTCGAAGAAGCTCTAAAAACGATTCCGAGAGAAATGAGAGAAGCAAGTCTGGCACTTGGAGCAACCAAATGGCAGACAATCCGCAAAGTGATTCTGCCCGAATCAGTATCTGGTATTATGACCGGAACTATTCTTGCTGTGAGCAGGGGAGCGGGTGAAGTTGCTCCAATTCTGTTTACTGGAGCTGCTTATTATCTTGCTACACTGCCAGGTTCTTTGAGCGATCAGTTTATGAATCTTGGATATCATATTTATATCATGTCAACCCAGTCTTCGGATGTGGAGAAAACAATGCCGATTCAGTTTGCTACAACCTTGGTATTGCTCATTTTGACATTATCGTTAAATATAGTGGCAGTTATCATTAGAGCACGAATCAGAAGAAAAACGAAATAATGATTTGCTCATAAAATAAATTATCCTTTTAGATATAAAATATGAAAGACATAAAAATAAAAGTTAATGATTTGTCACTGTACTACGGTGAAAAAAAAGCACTTAACGAAATCACAATGGAAATTCCGGCCAATAAAGTGACTGCCTTGATTGGACCTTCGGGCTGCGGGAAATCTACTTTTTTGAGATGCATTAACAGAATGAATGATTTGATTCCTAGTGTTTCTATTAAAGGAGAAATGCTTGTGGAAGGAATTGATATTTATAATAAAAATGTTGATGTTGTTAATATCCGCAAAAAGATTGGAATGGTTTTTCAAAAATCGAATCCTTTTCCAAAATCCATTTA
Source organism: Flavobacterium sp. HJJ (assembly GCF_015351475.1). Taxonomy (GTDB): domain Bacteria; phylum Bacteroidota; class Bacteroidia; order Flavobacteriales; family Flavobacteriaceae; genus Flavobacterium; species Flavobacterium marginilacus. The sequence goes on from NZ_JADKPR010000011.1 coordinate 91,957, forward strand.
TGAAAATATTGCTTACGGTCCTAGAATCAACGGAATAAAAGATAAAGCGCAATTGGATGAAATTGTAGAAACTTCACTGCGTCAGGCAGCTATCTGGGATGAGCTGAAAGACCGTCTGGATGATTCGGCACTCGGGCTTTCAGGTGGACAGCAGCAGCGTTTGTGTATAGGGAGAACATTGGCGGTAAGTCCGGACATTATTTTGATGGATGAACCAGCCAGTGCATTAGATCCTATTTCGACTTCAAAAATTGAGGAACTGATTCATCAGCTAAAAGAGCAGTACACCATCATTATTGTTACCCATAATATGCAGCAGGCTGCGAGAACGAGTGACCAGACTGCTTTCTTTTATATGGGGAATTTAATAGAAATGGGCAAAACAAATGCGATATTTACTAATCCTGTCCAAAAACAAACCGAAGATTATATTACGGGAAGATTTGGATAATTGTTTAAAATTAGTTTAATATGGTTTTAAATCGTTTAATTCGCGGGGAGTGATGTTGATTCGCTGCTTAGTATAATTTCCCTTAGATTATTAAACGTTTAATTTTTTAAACTTTTAAACAATTTTTAAACTTTTAAATAAAAAAAGATGACAACACATTTCGAAATAGAATTAGGAAAATTAAAAGGCATTATTGAAAAAATCGGGCAATTGGCGGAAAACCAAGTGAGTGAAGCCGTTAAAATACTTTTGCAGGAGCCAGGAGTGGCAGAAGAAAAAATCATAAAAAAAACAGAATCTAAAATTGATAAACTGGATGTTAAGATTGACGAAATCTGTCAGAGCATTTTTGCACTGCAGCAGCCTGTAGCTTCGGATCTGCGTTTTATTATGTCGGCGATGCAGATTAGCAATGAAATTGAGCGCATAGGTGATTTGTCTCTTAGCATTGTAAAAAAGTCAAAAAACATCAAAGAAAAACACGATTTGATTGTGAAGTTTTCTATTGCTGATATAACCAAACAGGTAGAACTGATTACTGCCAAAACGAATAATTATTTTTTAACACGTCAGGAAAGCACGATCGGAGAGATATTTGTTTTGAGCAAAGAAATCAAAAACAAATCAGAAGATACTATTCATGAAATTATCAATGAAATGAAGACTAATTCCAAGGCGGTTGTTTCTGGAACGAACTTGATAATAGTTTTAAAACATCTGGAGCGTATTTCTGAGCATTGCACCAACATTGCGGAGTATGTTTATTTTATGGTCAATGCCAAAATTATCAAGCATGATAAAATAGATGGCATATTGCCAAAGGAGTAATTTATTAGCAATTGTAAATATATAGCCCGATAATTCCTTCTCATATGGAGAGGCATTAAGGGTGAGGAAAAAAGTCGGAACTACATTGAGTATTCCGACTTTTTACTTTTAATAAAGACCTTAAATAATTTTTCCCAATTGACGGTGCTTTCTAGTTTTGGCAGTCCTTGATACTGATCAATTTTTGAAATATCTTCGATTTTAAAACGCTCTTGACAGGTAAAGGGAACAAGACCTTCCTTCTGAAGTTTTTCGGCGAGATAAACCTGCTCGTATTGTCCGGGAGTGGGGATGAAAAAAGCTTTTTTGTTCAGTTTTACCAAGTCCATGATTGTGGTGTAGCCGGATCGGCAGAGGACTTTTTCGCTTTCGTTGAAGGTGTGTTCCAGCTGGCGGGTTTTCATGAAATTATAGTAGGTTACATTTCCTATCTGTTCTTTCTTCTGTTCGGCTTCGATGATTCCTTTTATGAAAACGACTTTTCCTTCGTAACGTTTTAGTTCTTCGGTAAGATGGGCTTCTAGTAATCCGCGCTGAGGTTCGGGTCCGGATAAAATAATCATCAGGTCATACTGGATGGGTAATGCCATTTTGTGCATTCGGCTCAAGGGACCCAGATAGTTTAGGGTTAGCGAATTGTTCTCTAAATGTCCCAGTTTTCCGGTAAGATTTAATTCGGAATTGACATCGGGAATCCAGCAGGCGGTATATTTTTTTATGATATGCTGGTGTATTTTACTGGTAAGCCAAGTGGTGTTTCCGGTCAGGACATTCAGCTGGTGCGTGATAAAGACAGACGGGATTTTTTTGCTGTAAACTCCGAGTCGGTTATCGGATATGATTCCGTCGATTTGGTGTTTTTTAATCCATTTTTTTACAATTTTTTTCTCTTCGCTGATGGCTTCGAGCATTCGGGGTAAGTTTTTTATCAGTTTCCATTTAAAGTTTTTGCCGTTTTTGGCATATTCGATTTGGTAGGAAGGCAATTCGAGGGTTTTTAGGTACGGAAACTCTTTGCGAAGCAGCTCAAGAGCAATCCCATCAGAAGCAATTATGGGTGTGAAGTTATTTTCCTGCAATGCTTTGATTATCGGGATGCAGCGGGTAGCATGACCTAGTCCCCAGTTTAAGGGCGCTACTAAAATGGTTTTATTTTCGGAGTTCAAATTCATGTGCAAGTCTTACGGTTTAGTTGTAAGGCTAAGATACTTGGTGTGCTGCTTTTTAATGTTTGCAATGTATTACTAAAAGATTATTTTAAACGATAAGTGGCATGTTTATTTTTTGGGGTGAATGTGTTGTGTTTTTTTGGACACGGATGACACGAATTTAAACGGATTATCGCTGATTTTTTTAAAGCCAGTTTAGGTTTATCTGTGTCAATCCATTTAAATCCGTGTTATCTGTGGGGCATTTTTTGGTCTTAATTCATTCTCGCAGGAGACGCGAAGCTGCAAAGATTAGAATTTATTTCTTTGTGCCTTCACGTCTCAGCGAGATTTATTCTGAAACAAATTTTAGCGAGAAATCGATTAAATAAAAAAGGCTTTCCAGATTTCGGAAAGCCTTATGTTGAACTCAAAAAAACAGATTTATTGTTTTATATAAGTTTTATTCCCGTTTGAATTGATGTAATATTTACCTCCCTGAGGACCGGTGTATACTTTTTTGCCATTGTATTCTCCAGTTACTTTATCAGCTGTTTTGACTGCCGATTTTGTTTTATCCGAAGTTTTTGCAGCTTCTTTTTTCGCTTCTTTCGTTGCTTTGTCTGCTGTTTTTTTAGTTTCTTTTGCCATTTTATCGGCTGTAGTTTTGGAATCCTTACTTGCTTTGTCTGCTGTTTTTTTGGTTTCCTTTACGGCTTTATCGGCTGTTGCTTTGGAGTCTTTTGATGCTTTGTCTGCTTTTTTATTGGTTTCCTTTACGGCTTTATCGGCTGTTTCTTTGGAGTCTTTCGTTGCTTTGTCTGCTTTTTTCTTGGTTTCTTTAGCTTTTTTTTCGACAGTTGCTTCTTCTTTGGTTTTAGAAGTTTGACCATAGAAAGTGTTCGTAGCAATAAAGAAGAAACTTAATACCAATAATTTTTTACTCAAGCTTAACAGTGTGGTTTTTTTGTGAATTTGTAATTTCATAACGATAGGTTTTTAGATTGAACCTAAATTTACAAATTTATTTTTAATATACGATAAAACATTTAAAAATAAGCTCTTAACTCAACGCTTCCTGTGTGAATGACGTCGCTTGTTTCACTTTTTCGCCCTTGGTAAATTAAATTCAAGTCTAAAAATTTAGTCAGGTTTACTTGGAATAAAGTTCTCCATGTAATGTTTTGCCCTTTTTGCAGACCTTCCAGCATTTGATATCCCGCCGATGAATATTCGTTGCCGGTAAAGTCATTTTTATACAATGAGATTTCACTATTGATGTTAAATTTCGAACTGCCTGTATAACTGAATGCGGTGCCAAATCGGTTTTGTTCTAAAGTATCGAGACTCCCAATTTTATTTTCCTTGTTGAGGTATTCATAAAAAACATCCAAACTGATTTTGTCTGAAAACAAGTAGCTGATCTTTGGAAACCACGAATGACCTTCGATGTTATAGTTTTTTTCGGCAAAGGTGAGGGACTCTGTTTGGTTTTGAATGGTTTTACCAATTAGATCAAACAGCCAGCTTTTTTTTAGTAAATGCAGGTATTCCAATTGATGAAAACTGTTTTCATTTTTCAGTGTGCCAATGGACAATAGATTCTGGGTTTCATTTTTTGTAAAAGTATACGTAACCGAATGTTCTCTTTTTCCACGATTATAGGACAAACTATTCGTAAACGTTTTTATGAGTCCCAAAATAGCATCCGTAGAGGATTCGAATGGATTGAGTTCTAAATGATCTCCGTCATTTTTGACTTTTTGATCCATAATAAAGGAGGTCTGCATGTAAAAATGAGATAAGGTTTTTTTGTAATTGGTACTGTTTTGCCAAATAATAGGGTTGATGATAAATGATTGTGAGAATCTGTTTTGGTTGGTTTTGATATAAGTTTGATTGGGTAGAAATATTCGGGTGTACTTTGCCAAATCCGAAAATGGAGCGATTTCGAATTCTTCTAAATCTTTGATTCCGTTTCCGTTGTAATCATTCCAAGTGTATTTCCCCTGACCGGCTGGAACTTCAACATAAGTGTAATCCTGAAAAGGCATTGTTCCCGAATTGGTTTCATAACGGGTGTTGCTCTGAATCAATTTATTGAAAAACTGATCGTTATATGTAATTCTGGAGTTGAGCGAAGGCGTGTTTTTTAAGGCAGGATCGGTATAATTCAATTGTCTGTAATTGATAAATATCGAAATATCACGGGTTTCTGTCTTCAATAATTTGGATTGAAAATTATAACTGTTTGAAGTGTTCACCCTCTGCAGTAATCCGTTTTGAACACTGTCGTTTATTCTTCTGGCGTAGCCCAACTGAACATATACCTTTGTGCTGTCACCATGTCCTGCGTATATTCCGTATTGCGAAAAGCGCTGGCTCAACAAAGAGAATTTTTGTGCTGCCTTGTTGATTTCCTGATTGTCCTCAAAGTGTAAAGAACCTCCAACCCAATTTTTTTTGTTATGATAACGAAACTGTGAAAGATTCCTCAAAAAAGTGGAAGCGTTTTCTACGTCATCACTTTTTAGATAGCTCCCATCATTTTTTATGCTCCATTTTTTGAATTCAAAATTGGTGTTAAGATTGTTTTTTATCCCCGAATAGGTATTGGAAAGGGCTAATTTCTCAAATTCATAAGTAATGTTGGCTACCGTCGAAGAGTCTTTTTTTGGAACCAAACTAAAATTAAAACCAGTTCCCAGCAGACTTTGGTTTCCAGTTATTACAGATGAAGTGACATTCCAATCGCGGTAAAATTCAATGCTATTAATACGTTCTACGGGCTTAAAATTGGCTTGAACGGCTTGAAAATTAGCAAATGCATCAATGTTCCATTTTTTGGAATAAAGACGTTGTTTTGCTTTGATTTCGCCAGATATTCCCTGATTGTTTGCGTCGTCTATGGAGGAAAATAAATTTTGGTCATTGTTGCTCACTGCTAGTTCAAATGCTACAGCCGTTTTTTCGGAAGGATTGTATTTTCCAAAAAAAGTAGCCACCTGAGATTTCAATGGTGCAATCAATTGAATGACTGGTTCATAATTTCCCTGTAAAACTCCGTTGACAGGAGCTGTATACTCAAATATTTTATCAACACTTGTTGGGTTGGTTAAAATATAATTCCCTTTAGCTTGACCGACTAAAGTAAACGTAACATTATATAATTCGTCATTTGGGTTTGTGGAATATGCATAGATTGTAGCAGTTCCTTGTGTGCTTTTTTTATACTGTATTTTTTTCTCGTCATAGTCGGCAACAATAGCCGATGGAGCGACCATCAAATGGGTATTGTCTCCAGCATCTTTCAAAATCAAAGCTTGGTCTTGTGAAAGATTTTGCTGAACGGGCTGATTTTTCAAATCACTTTCTGAATATACGATGGCTCCAAAATTCCATTTTTTGTCCGTAAAAGTGCCTCCGTCATAAGTGATAAATCGGGAGTAATTGTTTTCGGAAAATTGGTATTCGACTACAATCCGCATTTCGGAAGTAATAGGAAATTGTGGTGTAAAGACAATCTCCCCCGAATTGTAATCAATAATATAATCGTTCTCCTGACCTCTCTTCAATAAAATGCCATTGACATAGACCCTTTCCGAACCAATGATGACCAAAACATATAATTCACCATTTTTTCCGACCAATTTATAAGGTCCCTGATTGCCTTCCTGTCCTTTGAAATTACTGCTGGTGTAATTTCCAGTCACGAGTCCCCCCGAAGCAAAAACAGTTGTCTTTTTGTCTTCGTTTCCAAAGTTGACGGTTGTCAATAATCCCTGTATTTTCTTGTTGAAAGTAAGGAATCGAGTGTAGTTGTTGCCAATAAAAACATCACCCGCACGAACATTCCAGCTGTCGGTAAAAAGTTCCATGAAGATATTGTCATATTGGTTCAGCCGTTGGGAATAGCTTCCTTCCTGAACCGGAATGTTGGTATCCTGAATGGAGGCACGAATACTCACTTTATCCGATAGTTTCCCCGTAATCCTAAAGTCCAGTTTCGAATTGACTACTGCATTTTGATTATTACCGACAGTAACACCTCTGGAAAGACTGCCATCTGTAATAAGTCCGTCAAACGGAATGTTTTTTGGAGACGTTGGGTTTTCGATGCGGTATAAACTTTGATTAGTGGCATTGTTATCGATGATTTTACTGCTGTCGTAAATGGTATATTCCTTGGTTAAGAAATCAGGCAGTTTTAAATAGTGAACCGTCAGGGAATCAGTAGGGGGAATGTTTCGGTTTTTGAATAAAATAATGCCCTTTGGGAAGTTGACTTCGTAGGAAGTGCTGTCGACAATCTGGTTTTTATGATCCAAAATTTTAAAAAAACTAGGATTGATACTCACTTGTTCCAAATGAATGGTATCTGTAGTAAAAGCTATTTTTTTGGTGCTGTACGCCGAGTCTATTTCCTGAGCCTGAAGTCCAGAAAAATATAAAATGACAATCCAAAATAGTACTTTTTTTAGCATAAATAGTATAACTCCAAAGTGCCAAAATTAGTGTATATTATTTTATGATATGTTAAATGACATAAACTGGAGAAATGGCACGCGGATGACACGATTTTTTGCTTTTCGATAGAGTTGAGCTAAAGTCGAGACTTTTTAAAAAGTTATAAGAATTATTGTATATTTGATAAAAGTAGAGTCTGGTTTTTATCAAGGTTATTTACCAAATTTGGAATGATAGGCTTAAATTTTATTAGACCATAAAAAAGTATACCAATTTATAAAGACAATTATGAACAAGCTATTGATGCCTTTTATTTTCAGTTTATTCTTCTTGAATTTATGTGTAGGACAAATTCCAAAGGAAGCGTTTACATTATCCAATTCCCTCAGCGGTTTGTGGGACAATGGAGAAACAGAAAAAGCTGTTGAATCTTCTATGGAATTATACCGTTTATATCCGCCAATGTTTATTGACAGAATTCATAATACACTTTCCCAACGATTGCAGAACTCTTTATATGCACAAAAATACCTGGAACAACTCTTTCTTAAAAAAAATGAGAAAATTAACAGTATCATAGCCCCAATTTATTTATGGAGCAAATCAATAAGTGCAAAAAACGAGAATGATTTTAAGAAGATTTTAGAAGAGCTAAATAGTACTTCAAAAGATAGCGTAAATTATGAATCTAAGGCAGAGAGATATAATCTTTTGATAGTGCAGGAATTAGATAAACAAAAAGCCATAGATAATATAAGCAAAGAAAAAATAGTACAGTCAAATATAAAGAAGTTGGAAGCTTATGATTATATCGTTAAAATTAAAGCTGGCAGATTAGAGGGTGAGAAAAGAGCCTGGTATAGATATATTTTGGCTTATAGTTATTACAGTTTGTATAGTATTAATCCAAATATTGAAGAATTTTTAAAAAAAGCTTCGGATTACAGTCCCGACTTAAATGACAAGCTATACGATCATGCCTATTTTTATGATGTGGTTCTTTTAACTGGTAATACTAATGAATTTGTATTTCAGGCTAAATATCAAAAATATTTAGTTGAAAATAATCGAAATTCGGAAGCATTGGTTTTGTTAAGCGATATTGCTTTTGGAACTCCTTCAGATTACAATTTAAAATCATTACAGGAGTTTTATGGAAAATTAAAAAGTAATATTTCATTTGGAGATTATTGGACTAGTTATATACATAAAAAGGGTAAACCTGTTCCTAAATTAAAGATACAATTTGAAAGTGAAGAATTAGATTTAACTGTAAAACCTAACAAATGGATTTATATTGATGTTTGGGGTACTTGGTGCAGTCCATGCGTAAAAGAACTACCGGACTTACAATCCTTATTTGTTGAGAATAGTAATAATTCGAAGTTAAAGGTTTATACTTTTTCGTTCGCTTCTCAGAACTTGTCGGATTTTATGACTAAAAATAAATATACATTTCCTGTTAGCGAAATTGACAAAAAAACGAATGATTTATTTGAAGTGACTGGTTATCCTACCAAAATACTGATTTCACCTGAGGGTAATTTCATAAAAATACCTTTTGGAGTAGACTCGAAAACATATATTAAGAACTATACAACGATGGTGAATTAATTAGATGTTATTGCTTGCCGTTAAAAAGAGTTTTTTTGTGAAATAAGGAATATTACAGATTTTAAAAGCCTTATTCGAACTTCTATTAGTTTTTGTTTACAATGAGGCAAAGCAATTAATCAATTTTAGATAGGATTCAGATTAGTTCTAATTTCAGGTTTAAAAAAAATTCAGCGTAAATCCGTTCAATATATCATCCGTCTGCCATAAAAAAATGGAAGCCAATTTCTCAGCTTCCATTTTTTTATTGTAATTTTTTAGTCTGCCATCTGCAGACTAAAATCTGCTATCTGACCTAATTCTCTTTAGTCACAATTTGCATTGTTTCTCTGCTTACCTGCTTTAACAATACAGTTTTGTTTTCTTCTACCGTTTGAGCAGCGTTTTCATTAAAATGTCTGATAGTGTACAGCGTAACATTTTCGGTAAAATCCACTTTGAATTTTTTCGAAAGGATTGCGTTACAGTCATTGAAGTTTCCAAATTTATCTTCAACACAAACAGAGAAACTGATTGCCGAATTCTGAATAAGGTTTACTTTTAACTTGAATTGGTGGAATAAGCCAAAGATTTCACTGATGTTTTCTTCCATGATGAAAGAAAAATCTATTGATGAAAGAGAAATCAATAATTGGTTTCTTTTTACAATGAAACAAGGTAAATACGGTTCTAAATCCTCTCCTTTAGAAACAGATGTTCCTTTTAGCGTTGGATTGATAAACGATTTAACGTATAACGGAATTTCTTTTTTCTGTAACGGCTGTAATGTTTTTGGGTGAATTACCGATGCTCCGTAAAAAGCCAACTCGATGGCTTCACGATACGAAATTTGGTTCAGCAGACTTGCATTTTCAAAATATCTTGGGTCAGCATTCATTACTCCGGGTACGTCTTTCCAGATGGTTACGCTCTCGGCATTTAGACAGTATGCAAAAATCGCAGCGCTGTAATCAGATCCTTCACGGCCTAATGTGGTTGTGAAATTATTCTCGTCAGAACCTAAGAATCCTTGAGTAATATTTAAGATTTTGCGTTTAACGTTATTCGCAATATTTTTCTGTGTCAATTCCCAGTCTACTTCTGCATCACGGTAAGTAGAATCTGTTTTTACAAAATTTCTAACATCCAGCCATTGTGTCTGAATTCCTTTGAAAGACATAAAATGACTCAGAATTGTTGTCGATATTAGTTCCCCGAAGCTTACGATCTGATCGTAAACAAAGTTATAATTTGGTGATTTATTATGAGCTAAGAAATATTCTAAGTCTGCAAATTGAGTATTTACAGCTGTAAAAACTTCATTTTTTTCATCTTCAAATAAATCCAAAAGGATTTGATTGTGATACTTTTTAACTTCCTGCACCGATGAATTTAATTCTGGTGATTTGTCAAAATAATTTTTGATAACATCTTCGAGTGCATTAGTCGTTTTCCCCATTGCCGAAACAATTACCAATACATCTTCATAACCTGCTTGCTGTAAAACGTCATAAACGTTTTTAATACCGGCTGCATCTTTTACTGATGCACCGCCAAATTTGAATACCCTCATTTTTATTCAGATTTAAATTTCATATTTCAGATTTTCAGTCTGAAATTATTCACTTTTTATTTTAATTTGTTTTCTACAAAATAATTAATAGCTGTTTCGTCCATTTGAGCTACGCGCCATTCGTCTAATATTTTTGCTCCCGATTTTTTATAAAAATCAATTGCAGGAGTATTCCAGTCCAGTACGTTCCATTCAATTCTTCGGACTTTGTCTTTCTGCCCCTGTTTGATAACTTCAGAATATAAAGCATAGCCAAGTCCTGTTCCGCGCATACTTTCCTTTACAACTAAATCTTCCAGATGGATTGTCCTTCCTTTCCAAGTAGAGTAACGGTAATAATACAATGCAATCCCTACAATCTGCTCCTCAGCTTCGGCAACAAAAACTTCAAACAAAGGTCTGTCTCCAAAACCATCTCGAATAAGATCATCTGCAGTAATTAAAACAGCATCTGGCTCTTTTTCGAATACCGCCAATTCCTGAATCAATGCCAGAACACCATTCATGTCTTCTTTTTGTCCTTTGCGTATTTTCATAGATTTGTATTATTATTCTATAATTCTATTAAAAAACAGACGATTACACAGTTGTTTTTTATGGAAAATGTAGCAAATATACAATACTGAGAAACTAAGTAAGCATTATTTTTTTCATTATAACAAAAAAAACGATATTTGTGACTTCAAAATAACTACATCGATTTCGTAATGGAAGAAAGAAACAAAACATTAGGCGAATTTATCATTGAAAATCAAAAGGCTTTTCAATATTCTTCGGGTGAATTATCGAGAATCATTAATTCAATCCGGCTGGCGGCCAAAGTTGTTAATTATAAAGTAAACAAGGCTGGATTAGTTGATATTGTCGGAGCAGCTGGTGAACAGAATATTCAAGGGGAAGATCAGCAGAAACTGGATGTTTATGCCAATGAAATTTTCATACAGACCTTGATTAACCGCGAAATTGTCTGTGGCATTGCATCCGAAGAGAACGATGATTTTATAACTGTGCAGGGAAGTGATAATAGCCATAACAATAAATATGTGCTTTTGATGGATCCATTGGACGGCTCGTCCAATATTGATGTAAACGTTTCTGTTGGGACTATTTTTTCAGTATACAGAAGAATCACGCCAATAGGAACTCCAGTAACATTAGAGGATTTTCTGCAGCCGGGTGTAAATCAGGTAGCAGCGGGTTATGTAATTTATGGAACATCGACGATGCTGGTTTATACTACAGGACACGGTGTAAACGGTTTTACGCTTAACCCGGCGATTGGGACTTTTTATCTTTCGCATCCTAATATGAGATTTTCTAAAGATGGAAATATATATTCGATTAACGAGGGAAATTATGTTCATTTTCCGCAAGGTGTAAAAGATTATATCAAATATTGTCAGCTCGAAGAAGAAGACCGTCCGTACACTTCTCGTTATATAGGAAGTCTTGTTGCTGATATTCACAGAAATATGATAAAAGGAGGTATTTATATATATCCGACAAGCACTAAATCGCCAAAAGGTAAACTGCGTCTGCTGTACGAATGTAATCCTATGGCTTTTATTGTAGAACAGGCCGGCGGAAAAGCTTCGGATGGTTTTGACCGCATTATGGAAATTCAGCCTGCAGAACTGCATCAGCGTGTTCCTTTCTTTTGCGGAAGCTTAAATATGGTTGAAAAAGCCGAAGAGTTTATGCATAAAGCAAAATTGAGTAAATATTAAAGTGCAATTGCGAATTGAAAATTACGAGTACACTATGCAGTAATAAGTATAAAATCTTACCGAACAGCATTCCGTAATTTGTAATTTTCAATTCATAATTATTATTTATACATGTTTTTCATTTCATACAAAAAAGTTTCTTCATCTACCGCCATGTCTACTAATTTGAGTGCTTTATTTACAATATAATTTACATTGCCAGGAGTAAAACCTAAGGCTAATGCAAATTTAATCAATAAATGTTCCTGCAAATCGCCCAATTGGTGGTCGCGGTGTACAATTCTTGCCAGCTTATAAAGAGCTTCCAGTCTTTCTATATATAAGTAGGGAGCGTTGATTGGGTATTTTGATGGATCTTCTAAAATTTCGTCGTACTCTTCTTTAGAAATCTGAAGTGCCAAAGCTAATTTATCCAAAAAATTCTGCTCTTGTTCAGTGATATTGCCATCAGCGTGGGCAACACGCACAATGGCTGAAAAATGACCTCTGTTTTTTTGAATGTTTTCGCTGTTGAATAAATCTGAAAAAGGCATAATGTTAATGTTTAAGGTTTGATATAAAGTTAGTTAATTTTTTAGTACTAATTTTACTTTTTGTCCGTTTTTAATATCATTGATTTCTAATATTTCATTTTCAAAATTAATCGTAAGTTTACGTCCCCATATCAATTTAATTCACTTTAGCAATGTCAGAATTTTTAATATACTTTCAGATAGGTTTAAAGCATGTATTGGATGTACATGCTTATGATCATGTTTTGTTTTTGATTGCATTATCGGTACCATTTTCTTTTAATGACTGGAAAAGAATACTGCTTTTAGTGACTATATTTACATTGGGACATACTGCAGCACTTTTTCTTTCGGTTTTTGAAATTATTACTGTCAAAGTAAATGTTGTTGAATTACTGATTCCCATTACGATTTTGATAACCGCTTTCTATAATTTATTTACCGCAGGGAAAACCAGTAAAAACGGCAGTGTTAATCTGGTTTTTATAATAACGTTATTTTTTGGAATTATCCATGGATTGGGTTTTTCAAATTATTTTAAAACATTATTGGGAGGCAGTGCTGCCTCAAAATTACTGCCAATGTGCGAATTTGCATTAGGAATAGAAGCGGCTCAGATTACGGTTGTTATTGTAGTCTTGATTTTGTCATATATAGTGCAGACCGTTTTTCGATTTTCAAAAAGAGATTGGGCTTTAGTAATGTCGGCATTTATAATTGGCGTAGTTTTACCAATGATTGTAGAAAGCGAAATCTGGAAATGATAAAGATTTTATGGAGAAAGTTAAATTGAATAAATACGATAAAGCGTATCTTAGAATTGCAACAGAATGGGGTTTATTGTCTTACTGCAAAAGAAAGCAGGTTGGAGCGATTATAGTAAAAGACCGAATGATTATATCGGACGGGTACAATGGAACCCCGTCAGGATTTGAAAACTGCTGTGAGGATGAAGACGGATTAACCCGCTGGGATGTGCTGCATGCCGAAGCCAATGCAATCTTGAAAGTTGCAAGATCCACACAATCCTGCGAAGGAGCCACTTTATACATTACGCTTTCGCCATGTAAGGAATGCAGTAAGCTGATTCATCAGTCCGGAATAAAAAGAGTGGTGTATCATAACGGTTACCGAGACGATTCCGGAATACAATTTTTGATAAAAGCAGGTATAGAAGTAGAGCATATTCCCGTTTTAGAAGATTAATAAAATGAAATTCGACAATAAATATTTACCCATACTTATTGGGAGCATTTTCGCTCTCGGAATTTTTATAGGCAGTCTGTCGGGTTCGCCGTCATCCAAATCTTTTACCTCTAAAAAAAATACCAAAGAAAAACTTAATAAACTGATTGATTTCATCGATAATGAATATGTAGATGATGTGAATACGGATTCGATTGTGAGTCTTACTGTCGATAATATTCTGGCAAAGCTGGATCCGCATTCTGTTTATATTCCGCCGCAGCAGCAAGCCGAAATTGCCGAAACCATGAAAGGCGATTTTGTGGGTATTGGAATTAATTTTTATATGTTTAAAGATTCAGTTGCTGTTATTGCGCCAGTAAAAAATGGTCCTTCGGCCAAAGCAGGAATTTTAGCAGGAGACCGCATTCTTTTTGCAGATAAAACCAAATTATTTGGGAGAAAACTGCCTAATGACAGTTTATTTTCTTCGCTGAAAGGAGAAGTAGGTTCTCAGATAGAACTGACCGTTTACCGAAAATCGGAGCATAAAAAAATGAAAATCAAAATCAAACGCGACGTGATTCCGCTGAAAAGCGTTGATGCAGCTTTGCGTTTAAATGCCACTACAGGTTATATCAAAATCAATCGTTTTGCCGAAACTACTTATGCTGAATTTATAAAAGCCCTCGTCAGTTTAAAAAAGCAGGGTGTAAAATCCCTTGTGATTGATGTCCGCGATAATGGCGGAGGATATATGGAAGAAGCTATCGCCATTGCTGATGAATTTTTGAAAGATAAAGAATTGATTGTTTTTACCAAAAGCGCTAAGGAAGCAACCGAAAAAATGTACGCCACCGAAAAAGGAAGTTTTGAATCAGGTAAGGTCTTTGTCTTGATTAATGAAAACAGTGCTTCGGCGAGTGAGATTTTAGCGGGAGCAATACAGGATAATGACCGCGGAACTATTGTAGGACGGCGTTCTTTCGGAAAAGGACTGGTACAGCGGGAAATGGATTTTAATGATGGTTCGGCAGTTCGGCTTACAATTGCAAGATATTATACACCAACCGGAAGATCGATTCAAAAACCGTATTCCAAAGGAAATGAAGAGTATTTTAAAGAATCGGATTCGCGTTTTTTACACGGAGAACTGTATAAAAAAGACAGTATAAAAGTGGTGGATTCCTTGAAATTTAAAACTAAAAAAGGAAAAATTGTTTATGGCGGCGGCGGTATTGTACCGGATGTTTTTGTGCCATTGGAAGCAGAACACGGAACAGAAAATGTTTCTTATTTACTGCAGTCCGGAATTGTCGGCCATTTTGTTTTTGAGCAATTAGACAAAAACAGAAATGCTTTTGCAAAACTGCCTTTTGATGAATTTCAGACAAAAATCAATTCAACCGATTTATATTTCAATACTTTCCAGAAATATCTTGCCCAAAACGGCTTGGAGGTTGATTTGCGTAAATACAAATCCTTAGTAAAAAGATACGTAAATGCCGAATTTGCCAGACAATTGTATGGAGACATCTATTATTATAAAATGGTTCTGAAAGAAGATGCCATGATAAAGGCTGTGCTGAATTCGAAACAATAAAAAAGAGTATGAAAAAAATAGTTAGATTTTCAGCAGTTTTAATGATGTTGTTTTTTGCAATTTCTTGTGCCTGTATGAAAGATAAAAATACAATTTCGGGAAAAGTAATATCTGTCGAGTTTGGAAAAGACGGTTATACAGCCAAAATTAATACAGATAAAAACGAAGTTTATTTTGCTTTAATCAGCATTGTAAATGTTGGCGGACCTCAAAATTACAAACAGCTTAAAGAAGGGGAACAAGTTTCGTTAAAAGGAGAAATCTGGAAAACTGAAACTGAAAACCACATCAAAGTGAAAGAGATTGTTTCGGTTAAATAAAAAATAGTCTCTATCGAATACTGTCGTGTGAATGCGTCTGAATTCCGTCATTCCATAAAGTAAGCAGATCTGTTGCGACAGCAGCTCCGCTTCCTGCGGCGATTGCAAGCTGGCTTCTCCAGCCGGCAAGAGTTCCAACGGCATAAATACCTTCGGCGACTTTGTGATCCGTATTTTTGAGCTGGATACGCTGTTTTTCAGGTAGAGCTTTTTTGTGTGGTTCAACAAACTGCATTAAACCTTCTATGGCAAATGTGTTGGCAGAGCCAATGCCTATTACGATATTACGGGTTTGATAGGAGTTTTTATTGGTAACAACGGTGAATTCTGGATATACTCCTTCGATTTTTAATATTTTTTCCTCTGGGATTTGGATAATATGAGGGTAAGTATTAGATAAATGATCAACACTTTCGATCAATAATTCTGATCCTAATTTGCCTGGAGCAATTCCATAAGCATTGTTGAAAAGTGCTTCCTGTAGTGCAGAAGTCTTCTGGTGGGTAAAAATCCCAATTTTTTTATCGGTAACAAATGCTTTTTTTTTGGCTGAACCCAATACCATCGCACATGATATTCCCGAAACGCCTCCGCCTATAATCAATACATCAAACATGGTTATGCGTTGTCGTTCATTTTTTCAACTATTTTTTTAGACATTCTAAAAATAAGAAGAATCAATACTGCACAAAATGAAGCAACCACACCAACAAGCGCTATTACACTATCTCCTTTAAATGGATTTTGAAAATCAATTAAGGTAATATTGAAAATAAGAAGCGAAACGGCTAAAAGCACTAAGATGTTAGTGAAAATTTTCATAAGTTATGTTTTTGTTTTTACCGGTAAAGTTTTAATTCATAAATTATCATTTATATGTTTAAGTACAAAATAATCTCTACCAGAAAAGATTTTAGGGGGTAAATTTATAATTTTTTTTTTTAGAGAAACAAACCTTTAACATTAGTGGCAAATAATTTAACAGCTATTGCTAAAAGAACTACGCCAAAGGTCTTTCTAATAACGCCAAGTCCATTTTTACCCAGCATTTTTTCAATTTTTCTGGATGATTTTAAAACAGCATAAACAATAATAATATTTAGTACGATGGCTATGATAATATTTGTGGCATGATATTGAGATCTTAAAGAGAGCAAAGTTGTCATTGTACCTGCGCCTGCAATAAGCGGAAAAGCTATTGGTACTATAGAAGCTGAGCTTGCTTCTTCATCCCGATAAAGATGGATTCCCAAAATCATTTCCAATGCTAAAAAGAATAAAACAAAGGATCCGGCTACGGCAAAGGAATGAACATCAATGCCTATTAAGTTTAGGAATTCTTCGCCTACAAACAGAAATAGTATCATAATGAATGCCGCAACCAAAGATGCTTTTTCAGATTCAATATGACCGTGCTTGGCCCTTAATCCAACAATAATTGGGATAGATCCTACTATATCAATTACAGCAAAAAGTACCATTCCTACAGTTACTATCTCTTTCAGATTGAAATTTATCATAGTGAGAATTCTTTAATGAATAATTCGTCTAAAATGATTTGGGTTCTCAAAAATACATATTTTTTTTCTTTTTAAGGATTTTTATTGCAAAATCATCAATATTTTGTAGTGAATGAACCGCTGTTGGCGGATTGGTGTAGTCAGGTGATAAATTCAATTAGTGTGTTTATGTAAGTAAAATTGCTGTTATGTGTTAATTTGTTTCTTTAAGCGGAGTAAGTTTAAATGTGGTTTTTTATTTCCTGAATCTTTGGTTACCTTTGCAAAATGTTTCAGCTAGGAAAAACCATCGTATCGGAGGATATACTCCAAAAAGAATTTGTCTGTAATCTGTCTGCCTGCAAAGGGGCATGCTGTGTCGATGGCGATGCAGGAGCACCATTGAGTCTGGCCGAAACCAAGATATTAGAAGAAATTTATCCAAAAGTAAAACCATTTTTAAGAAAAGAGGGAATTGAGGCTATCGAAGCACAAGGAACATGGCTTAATGGTACGGACGGTGATCTTGAAACACCGCTGATTGATAATAAAGATTGTGCTTATGTCATTTTTGACGGCAAAACTGCACTTTGCGGTATAGAGCAGGCTTACAATCAAGGAATAGTCGACTGGAAAAAACCTGTTTCCTGTCATTTATATCCAGTACGTGTAAAGGATTTTACCGAGTTTGCGGCTGTTAATTATGACAAATGGGATATTTGTGATGATGCCTGTTCTTTGGGCAAAGAACTCGAAGTTCCTGTGTATAAATTCGTCAAAGAAGCACTTATCCGCCGCTTTGGAAATGACTGGTATATGGAACTTGAAAAAGTTGCCGAAGACCTGAAAAAAGGTTTATAAGTGTAACTCTAAAATTGTTTCTCTTTTTTTTGAAATTCCGTTATTTTATGGGAGTTTAAGCTACTTTATTTATTTTAAAAACCTGAAAATCAATTATTTGTAATTTGTATGAAAAATATTCTTATTTTTATTTTTTGTTAAAAACTAGGAGTTATTGTGAATAAGTTTGACTTTTAATAACCGCATTATTTCACAATCTTTGTAATTCGATTTTCGCATCTATTTTCAATAAAAAAAATCAAAATAAACAACAAGATCTCATGTCTAAAATAGAACCAATTTTACAGGAAAATAAAAATCGTTTCGTAATTTTTCCAATTAAGCATCATGATATTTGGGAAAGATACAAAATGATGGAAGCAAGTTTTTGGACAGCCGAAGAAATTGATTTGTCTCAGGATTTAAATGATTGGAATAATAAGTTAAATGATGACGAACGTTATTTTATAAAACACATTTTGGCTTTTTTTGCCGCTTCAGATGGAATTGTAAATGAAAACTTAGCAGAGAATTTTGTAAATGAAGTACAATATGCCGAAGCTAAATTTTTCTATGGTTTCCAGATCATGATGGAAAATATTCACAGCGAAACCTATTCTCTTCTGATTGATACTTATGTAAAGGATGAAAACGAAAAATCGGAATTGTTTAATGCTTTGGATGTTTTTCCAGCTATCAGAAAAAAAGCGGATTGGGCATTAAAATGGATTGAGTCTGATTCTTTTGCCGAAAGGCTGATTGCTTTTGCAGCAGTAGAAGGAATTTTCTTTTCAGGAGCATTTTGTTCTATTTATTGGTTAAAGAAACGCGGCTTGATGCCAGGTTTGACATTTTCAAACGAATTAATTTCCCGTGATGAAGGTGTTCACTGTGATTTTGCAGTTCATTTACATAATCACCATTTGGTAAATAAAGTGCCAAAAGAAAGAATAAGAAGCATTATCGTTAATGCTTTGGATATAGAAAGAGAATTTATCACCGAATCACTTCCGGTAAGTTTAATCGGAATGAATGCAGGTTTAATGACTCAATATTTAGAGTTTGTTGCCGACAGACTGTTGGTAGAATTGGGTTGTGACAGAGAATACAATGTTGCTAATCCATTTGATTTCATGGATATGATTTCACTTCAGGGAAAAACCAATTTCTTTGAGAAAAAAGTTGCCGAATATCAAAAAGCAGGGGTTAAAGTTGCCGAAGGCGGTGATTCCCAAAAAATAAGCTTCGACGCTGATTTTTAAAATACAATTTTGATATAAAATACGTTATAAGTATTTGAAACGGTTAAAAAACAATAAAAGAACAATTATAATTAAATAGTTTTTTCAGATTCCCAAATCTAAAAACTAAGTTAATTCAGTCCGGTTTTTATCGGGATTTATTACGGCGTTTTGTTTCATTTCATTTTTATGCGATGAAACGAAATATCGAAGTAAGTTATGGATTGACACCGAGTAAAAAAATGAATTATGAATTCCTACTGTTCGTAAGTCACAATTCATTCACTAAATAAATTTGATAGAGTATGTACGTTGTAAAAAGAGATGGCCACAAAGAGCCTGTAATGTTTGACAAAATTACAGAGAGAATTAAAAAGTTATGTTATGGCTTGAACGAATTGGTAGACCCGGTTAAAGTTGCCATGCGCGTTATTGAGGGATTGTATGATGGGGTTTCTACATCTGAACTGGATAATCTTGCTGCAGAAACTGCTGCTTCTATGACAATTGCTCACCCGGATTATGCACAATTGGCTGCTCGTATTGCAATATCAAATTTACATTCGAATACCAAAAAATCATTCTCGGAAACGATGAATGAAATGTATCATTACATTAACCCAAGAACCAATCAGGAATCACCATTATTAGCAGAAGAGGTTCATAAAGTGATTATGGAAAATGCCGAGTTTTTGGATTCACATATCATTTATAACAGAGATTTTAACTACGATTACTTCGGTTTTAAAACACTGGAACGTTCCTATTTATTAAAAATAAATGGAAAAATCGTAGAGCGTCCGCAGCATATGCTGATGCGTGTTGCAGTAGGAATCCACTTAGACGATTTAAAATCGGTTTTGGAGACTTACGACTTAATGTCCAAAAAGTATTTTACCCACGCAACTCCAACGCTGTTCAATGCTGGTACGCCAAAACCGCAGATGTCTTCTTGCTTCCTTTTGGCAATGCAGGATGATAGTATTGACGGAATTTACGATACTTTAAAACAAACCGCAAAAATTTCTCAGTCTGCAGGTGGAGTTGGACTTTCTATTCACAACGTTCGTGCGACAGGTTCTTATATCCGCGGTACAAACGGTACTTCAAACGGAATTGTGCCAATGCTGAGAGTATTCAACGATACGGCACGTTACGTAGATCAGGGAGGAGGAAAACGCAAAGGAAGTTTTGCTGTTTACATCGAAACTTGGCATGCTGATATTTTTGATTTCTTGGACTTGAAAAAGAATACTGGTAAAGAAGAAATGCGCGCAAGAGATTTATTCTTCGCCATGTGGACTTCCGATTTATTCATGAAACGTGTTCAGGAAGATTCTACCTGGACCTTAATGTGTCCTAACGAATGTCCGGGCTTGTATGATGTATACGGAGAAGAATTCGAAGCTTTATATACCGATTACGAGTTTAGAGGAAAAGGCCGAAAAACTATCAAAGCACGCGAATTATGGGAGAAAATCCTGGAATCACAAATTGAGACTGGAACGCCATATATGCTGTACAAAGATGCAGCCAACAGAAAATCTAATCAGAAAAACCTGGGTACTATTCGTTCTTCGAATTTATGTACTGAGATTTTAGAATATACATCTGCTGATGAAGTAGCCGTTTGTAATCTGGCTTCGATTTCTCTGCCAATGTTTATTGAAAACGGAAGATTCAATCACCAATTGTTATTTGATGTAACCAAACGTGTTACCCGCAACTTGAACAGAGTAATCGACAGAAACTATTATCCTGTAAAAGAAGCTGAAAATTCCAATATGCGTCACAGACCAATCGGTCTTGGAGTGCAGGGACTGGCAGATGCTTTTATCATGCTGCGTATGCCTTTTACAAGTGATGAAGCCAAAACTTTAAATCAGGAGATATTCGAAACCCTTTATTTTGCTGCTTGTACCGCATCGATGGAAATGGCAGTTGAAGAAGGGCCTTATTCCACTTTCAAAGGATCTCCAATGTCAAACGGAGAATTCCAGCACAATCTTTGGGGATTGAAAGACGAAGAATTATCAGGAAGATGGGACTGGGCTTCGCTTAGAAAAGAAGTGGTTAAGAACGGTGTTCGTAATTCATTATTGGTTGCGCCAATGCCAACGGCTTCGACTTCTCAAATCTTGGGTAATAACGAAGCATTCGAACCATATACTTCAAATATCTATACAAGACGTGTACTGTCTGGAGAATTTATCGTGGTAAACAAACATTTATTGCACGATTTGGTAAGACTTGGATTGTGGAATGAGAACTTGAAGCAAGAAATTATGCGTCACAACGGATCGGTGCAAAGCATTGATATCATCCCGCAGGATTTGAAAGAATTGTACAAAACCGTTTGGGAAATGTCTATGAAAGATATCATCGATATGTCCCGTCAAAGAGGATATTTCGTAGATCAGTCACAATCATTGAACTTGTTCATGCAGGATGCCAACTATTCAAAACTGACTTCAATGCACTTCTACGCTTGGCAGTCTGGATTGAAAACCGGAATGTACTATTTGAGAACCAAAGCTGCTGTTGATGCGATTAAATTCACATTAAACAACGATAAAAAACAGGAAGCCATTCCAGATTCTAAACCACAGGCAAGAGTCCTTGAAGCGGTTGAGGTCGATACTCCAATGAGCGCTGAAGAATACAGAGCAATGATTGAACTGGCTAAAAATGCTGGTCCGGAGGATTGCGAAATGTGTGGGTCATAAGTCACATTAGCATAGAACGAAGCAATCTTATAAAACTAGAAACAGCCGTTCTCCTTTTATTTGAGGAGAATGGCTTTTTTATTTAGGAGCTAATCCTGCTATTTGTTGCAATCTTTTCTATTTTAAAAAAAAATAGAAAAGGATTTCCACTGCTATCAGGGCTAGGGCATGCGGTTTCGTAATTATCATTGCGAGGGGTAATAACAAAACATTGAATTACTTATAGATAGAAAAATATATAATCAGCATAAAAAAGTATTGTTTTTTATGTTGCAGAACGTATGACAACTTATTTAAATAATTCCAATTATAAAAAGAGTTGTTTTAGTGGTTAATTAACAGAATTTAAACATATTAATAATGAATTTATGAAAGAAAATAAAAGTTATGTTATTTGGAATAATAAAGGGGGTGTGGGGAAAAGTACTATTACATTTCATATTGCTTCAGTCTATGCTGAACTTCATCCTGAAAAAGATGTGATTGTAGTTGATATGTGTCCACAAGCAAACTCTTCTTCAATGTTAATGGGGGGTGGTAAACAAAGTGAAAGTAAATTACAAGACTTAATTTCAAAAGAAGAACCACAATCTATCGTTGGGTATTTAACAGAAGCGACTTTGGCAGGAGATGCCGATTTGAATAAATATATTACTAAGCTGAGTGATGTCAATACCAATTTAAGTGAAAATATTTATTTAGTTGCAGGTGATGGAAATTTAGAATTAATTGCACCTTTATTATCAGAGCGTGCTGATGCTACACCATTATCGGCAAAGGATGATCCTTGGGTAAAAATACATTCAATTGTGAAAAATTTGACTGGAAAAAAATTAAATGAAGGTAGAGAGTGTACGTATTTTATTGATACAAATCCAAGTTTTTCAATCTATACACAAATTGCTATTGTTGGTGGAAGTAGTCTTTTAGTTCCAATAAATGCTGATGATTCCTCTATTTTTGCTATTACGGGCTTATTTAATTTGATTTGGGGTACTTCTAATGAGCATCCAGTTTATGGAAAGTATACTTTTGCTTCTAAGGCCAAATCTCATAATTTGCCTTTGCCTAAAATTACTTATTTATTAGGGAATAGATTCACTCAAAAGAAAGGAGCTGCCCATGCATTTAAAGCTTTGTCAAATGAGGCATTAAATAAAATGTATGAAGAGTACCAAAATAATCCTGATAAGTTTGAACCAAGTGAAAATGAAATAAACAATATAAGTGATTTTGAACAAAACTATAGTATAGAATTAAGGGATTTTAATAGTGCTGGAGTTGTAGCTGCTAATCAAGGTTTGCCATTGAGTAAGATGGATCAGCACACTTATGAAGTCTACGGTGAAAAAATTCAAGTTGCTAAAGAGCAAAGAGAACTTTGTAAAAGTACTATTGAAAATTTAGTTGCAAAATTATAACCCGATAGCGCAGATTTGCAATCTGTGCCCACAAAGAGAATTCACAAAGCTACTTCATTACGGAGTAGCTTTTTGAATAAATGATGTTTTAAATGAAATACTGCTACTAACGAGGAAGTAAATTGGAAGCTAAATTTACCTTGGCAAATTGCTAGGTCATTAAGGTAAGTAATAATTTTATTTAGATTGTCGAGTTACTAACAGAGATTATTCTCGCTAGCGCATTCGTGCCACTTGTACCCCACAAAATTAAAATTCAATACCAACTGCCTCTTTAAATTCAAAAGAGGCATTTTTTTGCTCCAAATGTATTTAGCAATCCAGCCCATATATGCGTTAATTTACTAAAAACAGGTGCTTAACCATAATAATAGAGGTACTTAACACCTGTATTATTGGTGTTAAGCACCAATAGTACAGGTGCAAAACACCAATAGTATTGGTGTTTAGCCATAATAATAGAGGTGCTTATAACCAATAGTATTGGTGATTAAAGCCAATATAACAGGTAGTTTGCACCAATAGCATTGGTGTTTAACCATAATAATAGAGGTGCTTAAGACCAATAGTACAGGTGTTTTGTACCAATATTATTGGTGATTAACCCCGCCCGATAGTGCAGATTTGAAATCTGTACCCACAAAGAACATCAATAAAGCTGCTTCACTACGGAGTGGCTTTTGTTTTCGATTAAATGATGTTTTAAATGAAATACTGGTGCTAACAAGGAAGCAAAGAAACGGTTTGAAGCTAAATCTCTAGCTAAAGTGTTTCGCTGGTATTTTAAATCTTCCTATGTTAAGTTTTTTAATGTAATCCGTTAATCAATACACGTGTGAAATAAAATTAAAATACACGTATTAAATATTATTTTTCGTAATTTTACTTAAATTTCAATATCATGAATAGTAAACTCACATTAACAATCGAACAGTCCGTAATTGAGAAGGCTAAAAAATATGCTCGCAAAAGAGAAAGAAGTCTTTCTGATTTAATTGAAAACTATCTAAAAGCATTAACTAATGAGGAAGCTGACAAGGAAGAAGAGCTAACTCCGACAGTTAAATCTTTAAGAGGTTCGTTTAAATTACCTGAGAATTTTGATTACAAAAAAGAACTTACAGACCGCTTATCTGATAAATATTTGTAATGGATAAAATTTTAATTGATACGGATGTAATTCTTGATTTCTTTTTTGACCGAGAACCATTTTCAGAAGAGGCGTCAAAAATTTTGAGTTTATGCGAAAAAGGCGAACTGTACGGCTATGTAACTCCCGTGATTATTAGCAATGTTTATTACCTTTTGCGAAAGACAGCAAAACACGAAAAGGTAATCGGGAATCTGAAAAAACTGCTAAAGATAGTAGATGTTGTTGTTATTGATAAAACTGCGGTTATAGAAGCATTAAATTCAGATTTCAAAGATTTTGAAGATGCATTGCAAAACTATTCGGTAGAAAATAAAAATGATATTAAAGTAATAGTAACGCGTAATATTAAAGATTATAAAATGAGTAAATTGTCAATAATGACACCTGAAACTTTTCTGAAAACAATGTCAGGAAATTAAAGGAACTGATTGTGATAACAACTGTTAATATGTTAATAGTTACAATATTTAAGAGCAGCTGTAGTTATTACTTTATAAACCTGCTTTAAAATTGTATACAATGACAATTGATTATGTAACCCTTACCAATACTATTAAGGCACTTTCTGAAGCAGGAAAAGTGAAACTCATTGACAAACTATTGGATAATCTTGCGCATAATGAAATTCCAAAATCAGAAAAGCAGCAAAAGAAGAAAAATAATGCCACCAATAAATACGCTGTCGATTTAAATGATGCCGAAGTAGATGAAATCATAGAAGTGCTGCAGGAAATTCAATTGCAATTTGTTGGCGAAGATGGTGATGGAAATGATCAGGAATACTATTATTATCTGGAGCTGATAGACAGATGGGTTTAGTGTTTTGTCCTGTTTTTGTATCCAAAAGTATATATACCGATTAAAGTGTTATGTAAGAAATAAGTATATTTGACACCATTAAATAATTGTCAATTCTTAATTTTTATACGATTGAGCTGCTATGAAAAAGCTGATTTTTACTGTGTTTTTATTTCTATGTGTTACGATTTCTTCAACGGCACAAACCAACAATTCCGCAACTGAATTTTACTTTTATCTCAACAGTATTCTAAAAAACAAAAACAATAAATCCATTCAGTTGTCAGGAACCAATTATGGTGCTATAGGCAGTAAATTCATTTGGGAAGCCAAATTCCAAAAGAACGGAAAGAAGGTTGAAATCCAATACAGCAGCCAAAAACCTTCTGAGGACGATTCGATTATAATGACTCACGACACCACTTTTGTAACGTATGGAAAACAAATGATTCAAAATTTTAAGACCGAAATAACTGCGATTGAATCCAGACCCGTTTATTTTGAAGAAACCGTAAAAATCATTGTAAAAACAGCTGATTCCAATAAAGAATTTATAGTAAAAAGAGCTGATGGATTGCCTTTTTTATTGAGATATAATAGGTCTTTTGAAGAATATTATAAAGGGAAAAATGAAAAACGTAAAAACAAATAGTGTTTGTGTTTCTACGTTTTTTATAAGTTTTCGTAAACTATTTTCTCTCCCCAATCTGCTGTCTCCACATTGCATAATACAAGCCTTTTTCATCTAATAAATCCTGATGTTTTCCCTGTTCGATGATTTTCCCCTGTTCCAAAACAAATATTTTGTCAGCATGCATAATGGTTGATAAACGATGCGCAATCAATACAGTAATCTGATCTTGTTTGGACGAAATGCTTCGGATGGTTTTTGTAATTTCTTCTTCGGTAATGGAGTCCAATGCTGATGTTGCTTCATCAAAAAGCAGTAAATGCGGATTTCTAAGCAAAGCTCTGGCAATGGATAAACGCTGTTTTTCACCTCCAGAAACTTTTATACCTCCTTCGCCAATGGTTGTATAAATACCATTTTCGGCACGTTTTAATAAATTCTGGCAGGCCGATTTTTGTAAAACATCATTGATTTCTTCGTCGGTGGCATTGGGTTTTACAAATAGTAGATTGTCTTTTATCGTTCCCGAAAATAATTGGGCATCCTGGGTTACAAAACCTAACTGCTGTCTTAATTCGGTAAGATCTATGTCTTTGGCATTTTTTTCATTGTAAAAAACAGCCCCCTCTGCCGGATTGTATAATCCGACAAGCATTTTGACCAAAGTCGTCTTTCCGCTTCCTGATGGACCAACAAAAGCGATGGTTTCTCCGGCTTTGGCATCAAAGGAAATATTTTTAACAGCATAGGAGCTGGCAGTCTGGTGTTTGAATGAAATATTCTCAAAACGCAGATGGTTAATAGCGCCAATAGTTTTAGGATTTAAAGGTGTTTCTTCACTTTTAGAATTCATCAAATCACCAAAATTATCCATCGAAGCTTTCGTTTCATTGAAAGTTGCAATTACGTTACCGAGTTCCTGCAGCGGATTGAATAAAAAGAAAGAAAAGAACATTAACGTTATCATATCGCCAGGTTTGATGATGCCGTGAAAAATGAACATATACAGCGCAAAAACCAGACTGGTTCTCATAAAATGAACCGTTGTGCCCTGAATGAAACTAAGTGAACGGATGAAACGTACTTTTTTGAGTTCCAGTCCAAGGATTTTGATAGTTGTCGCATTTAATCGATTCACTTCCTGTTCGGTTAATCCCAGACTTTTTACAAGTTCAATATTTCTGAGTGATTCAGTTGTGGCTCCAGCTAAAGCAGTCGTTTCTCCTAAAATTTCTCTTGAAACTAATTTGATTCTTTTCCCTAAAAAAGAACTGATAAATGCAATTACTGGAACAGTTACTAAGAATATCGGACCCAAAAGCCAATGTATGCTTATCGCATAGACTACGACAAATACGATTCCGACTATTGACTGAAATATTAAAGAAATTGCCAGTGTGATAAATTTTTCGCAGTCAATTTTTACTTTCTGAAGTTTGCCTAAGGTTTCACCGCTTCTTTGATCTTCAAAATCCTGAAAAGGCAGCTGTAGTGCTTTTTGAATTCCATCAGTATACATTTGTGCGCCCGTACGCTGTATGATAATATTGGTAAAGTAATCCTGAAAGTTTTTGGCAATTCTGGAAACCATCGCTGCGCCTAATGATAATAATAACCATCCTGCAACAGCTTTGACAAAGCTGCCCTGATTGTGATTGAAATTAGCCACGCCAACGCCGCATTCGTTGAGGAGTTTACCAATAATTATCGAATCATATAAAGAAAAACACTGATTTATTGTGGCCAAAAACAATGCTATATACAAAAGTGTTTTATGGGTTTTGAGATAAGTATATAAAGTTT
Organism: Flavobacterium sp. HJJ; assembly: GCF_015351475.1. Lineage (GTDB taxonomy): Bacteria > Bacteroidota > Bacteroidia > Flavobacteriales > Flavobacteriaceae > Flavobacterium > Flavobacterium marginilacus. The sequence goes on from NZ_JADKPR010000011.1 coordinate 119,476, forward strand.
TCATAAAGAGTATTTTTGAATGGAATAATTCAAACAGATCATTATCTTGAATGTAAGCTGGATGCAAATTTAAATTAAATATCGAAATATTTCGATGTATTAAAAATATATTTTTATCTTTGCCTCATGATTACCGAATTAACCATAAAACAAGTCGAAAAAATCTCAAAAGCTCTGGGCGATCCCTATCGTTTAAAGATTATGAAAATCGTCAGCAACAATAACAGCTGTACGCAATGTTGCGATGTTTCTGCTGAATTTAATCTGGCGCAGTCTACCATGTCACATCATATAAAACAGCTCATAGATGCTGATTTATTGATTGCGGATAAAGAAGGACGTAATTTGAAATTTGTAATCAATAAAGAAGTCTGCGAAGCTTATGCGGCTTACATCAGCAGTTTGGTGCTTTAGCTTTTTTTTAATCAAAAACATCGAAATATTTAGATATTTAAATACTTAAAACAATCAAATTATAATTAGAATATGAAAAAATTACAAAACAAAGTAGCTGTAATCACTGGCGGTAACAGCGGAATAGGATTGGCAACTGCAAAATTATTTGCCGAACAAGGAGCCAAAGTGGCCATAACAGGACGAAATAAGTCAACCATAGATGAAGCTGTTTATGAAATCGCAAATGGTTCGATTGGTTTGGTAAGCGATGTTTCGGATATTCAAAACATCGATAGAACTTATAAAACGATAAAAGATACTTTTGGAAAAATTGACGTACTAGTAGTGAATGCAGGTGTGTTTATCGCTGCTCCTTTAGCTGATTATACAGAAGAAATGTTTGACCAAACGAGTGATATTAACTTCAAAGGGGTTTTCTTTACGATTCAAAAAGCATTACCACATCTTAATGACGGTGCTTCGGTGGTTATTACGGCCTCGACTGTGGCGCACAAAGGCTTTGCAACTACGGCGGCGTATTCGGCTTCCAAAGCGGCAGTCCGTTCATTGGCCAGAACATTATCTGCTGAATTATTAGATAGAAATATCCGTGTAAATGTACTTTCTCCTGGCCCAATTGATACACCAATATTTTCAAGAAACGGAGCTTCAGAAGAAGAAGCCAACGGAACCAAAACTCATTTTGCATCAGGAATTCCTGCCAAACGTTTAGGAACTCCTGAAGAAATGGCTGCTGGATTTCTATATCTAGCTTCCGATGATTCTAAGTTTATGATTGGCGGCGAGCTGTTATTGGATGGAGGAGCTGCGACTTTATAAATAAAATCAAATTGAAATATAAGCCTGGTAGATTTCAGAATTTACTAGGCTTTTTTTATAGAAATAATTATATTCTCATTTAAAAATAAAATACTTATCTTTGGCGTTAGTACTGCAAAGCGTTAATTGTGATAAAAAATTTTGGAGATAAAGAAACAGAAAAGGTTTGGAATGGAATCCAATCAAGAAAGTTACCTTCTGAAATTCAGAATGTGGCTAGAAGAAAGCTAAGGATGATTAATAATGCTCAAAATGTGACTGATTTAAGAATTCCACCTGCTAATTATCTGGAAAAGCTGAGTGGAAATTTCTCTGGCCTCTATAGTATTAGAATTAATAATCAATGGCGTATAATTTTTAATTGGGAAAATGACAATGCTTTTGAAGTACAAATTATAGATTATCATTAAAAGAAAACAGTTATGGAAAATTTAAAAAATATACATCCTGGAGAAATTTTGAAAGAAGAGTTTTTAGAGCCATTAGGTATAACTGCTTATCGATTGTCTAAAGAAACTTTTATTCCGCAAACTAGAGTAAGCGAAATCTTAAAGGGAAAACGTAGAATTACTGCTGATACTTCTTTAAGACTGTCTGTTTATTTTGGAACTACAGCTAAGTTTTGGCTCGGACTTCAAGATGATTATGATTTGGAAGAAGAAAATAATGCTAAGAAAAATGAATTTAAAAATATAATACCAGTTAAAATAGTTTAAGGTATAAATAACAAAGGCTTCCTGAATGGAAGCAGGAAGCCTTTGTTTATAAAAACATTTTTAAATTTTGCTGTGAAATGATGAACTTTCACCACAAAAAAATCTTAATGGTTTTATAATAAACATTAAACTATTGCAATATCCTCAACAGCAACACGCATTTTCTTAGCAGCATTAACCATTTCAATCAAGGCTTTTTTAGTTTCATCCCAATGACGCGTTTTTAAACCACAATCAGGGTTAACCCATAACTGATCCGCAGGAATAACCGAAGATGCTTTTTTTAGCAAGTGAACCATTTCTTCATTCGAAGGAACACGAGGCGAGTGAATGTCATAAACTCCAGGCCCAATTTCGTTCGGATATTTAAAGTCAGCGAAGGCATCAAGCAATTCCATTTGCGAACGCGAACATTCAATAGTAATTACATCGGCATCCATATCGGCAATATTCTGAATGATATCGTTGAATTCGCTGTAGCACATGTGTGTATGAATCTGTGTGTCATCAGCAACACCGCTGGCTGAAATTCTAAAAGCTTTAATTGCCCAGTCTAAATAATTTGCCCACTCTTCTTTACGCAATGGCAATCCTTCACGAATCGCTGGTTCATCAATCTGAATGATTTTAATTCCTGCTTTTTCCAAATCTACTACTTCATCACGAATTGCCAAAGCAATCTGAGTACAAGTTTCTGAACGTGGCTGGTCATTACGGACAAATGACCATTGCAGGATTGTTACAGGACCAGTCAGCATACCTTTTACCCATTTTGGAGTTAGTGACTGTGCGAACTCCGCCCATTTTACAGTCATAGGAGTAGGACGCGAAACATCACCGTAAATAACTGGAGGTTTTACACAACGGCTTCCGTAGCTTTGTACCCAGCCGTTTTTAGTAAAGGTAAATCCGTCCAATTGCTCGCCGAAATATTCCACCATATCATTACGCTCAAATTCTCCATGAACCAAAACATCAATTCCTGATTCTTCCTGAAAACGGATGGTTTCCTCTGTTTCTTTTTGAAGTAAATCGTCATATTGCTGTTGCGTTAATTGACCGCTTTTGAATTTAGCTCTCCAGCTTCTTACTTCTGCAGTCTGCGGAAAAGAACCAATAGTTGTCGTTGGAAACAAAGGAAGTTTTAAAACTTCGGTCTGACTTTTTCTTCTTATAGCAAAAGCGTTTTGTCTTTGGTCATCTCCAGCAGTAATACTCGCTACACGATTTTTAACGCCTTCGTTGTGAATTAATTTTGAAGTTTTTCTGTTTTCATTGGCTACAGTATTTTCAATGAATCGAAGAGATGTTTCTGCTTGCTGTTCATTTGTAGCAAAAGATTTTAAAAGCGCTATTTCCTGAATTTTTTGTTTAGCAAAAGCCAGCCATTGCTTGATTTCGGGAGTTAATGTTTGGTCATTCGTTTCCAGATCCAAATCGCATGGAGAGTGAATCAAAGAGCAGGAAGGCGCAACCAGAATTCGGTTTTCACCCAAAGCAGTAACTGCTTTTTCGATTAAAGCCAACGATTTTTTGAAATCATTTTTCCAGATATTTCTCCCATCAACAACTCCCAAAGAAAGATTTACGTTGCCTGCCAGTTTTTCAGAATCTAAAATATCATCCAATTGTAATGGACAACGTACCAGATCCAAATGCAAAGTGTCAACCGGCAAAGCCAAAGCGGTTTCAATATTTTCTCCAAAACAATCAAAATAATTTGCCAAAACCACTTTTAGATTCGGAAAATTAGCGTTGATTTCATTGTAAACATACGTAATCGCCTCACGCTCTTTATTTGTCAAATTCAATGCTAAAAATGGTTCGTCAAGTTGAATATAAGTCGCGCCTTCCTCTTCCAGCTTTTTTAAAATCTCAAAATAAACAGGAAGCAAATTATGAATAAGATCAATTCTATTAAAGCCTTCTTCTTTTTCTTTTCCCAATAACAAATAAGAAACAGGTCCAATTAAAACAGGTTTTGTAATAATTCCAAGATTTTTAGCTTCAATAAATTCAGCAATAACTTTGGTCGAAAACAATTCGAATTTTTGGTTTTTAGTGAATTCAGGTACAATATAATGATAGTTCGTGTCAAACCATTTGGTCATTTCCATCGCCACAACATCCTGTCCGTTTTTTTGAGCGCCACGAGCCATCGCAAAATACAAATCAAGTGAATTATTTGTTCTCGAAAATTCATAGTAACGCTCTGGAATAGCACCAAGAGTCAGCGTTAGATCCAATACTTGGTCATATAGTGAAAAGTCATTCGATGGGATTAAATCAATTCCGTTTTCGGCTTGTAATTTCCAGTTTTGCGTTCTAATAGCAGAACCTGTTGCTAATAGTTCTTCGGCAGTAATTTTTCCAGCCCAGTATAATTCATTCGCTTTTTTCAATTCTCTGTTGCTTCCAATTCTTGGATAACCTAAATTATTTGTTTTCATTTTTATCAGTATTTATTACTGAACAAAGGTATTGTATTAGAAAATTAAACTTAAATTAGCGGTTTAATTCAGTAAAATGAAATGTATAGATGCTAATTTTTAGTAATTAATTTTGATTAGGACTGCATTTTTCATCTTTAACCGTAAAAAAAACTATGGACACTATTGACAGTATCGATTTACAAATCCTGAAACACCTGCAGGAAGACTCCAATATCAACATAAAAGAGCTGGCTGGTAAATTATTTCTCACCGTAACACCCGTTTATGAACGCATCAAAAGGCTCGAACGCGATGGTTATATCATGAAATATGTAGCCCTGCTGAACAAGAAAAAACTAAATCTAGGAATGACCGTTTTCTGTAATGTCCGCCTAAAAGAACACGCCAAAAACGTGGGAAGTAATTTTGTAAAAGACATCGTGGCGCTTCCCGAAATCATCGAATGCTATAACATTGCCGGCGATTATGATTTTATGCTAAAAATTTTGGTCGAAGATATGTCTAGTTATCAGGATTTTGTAATGAACAAACTCTCCACAATCGAAAACATCGGCAATACACAAAGCGTTTTTGTGATGGGCGAAATCAAGCACAGCACAGCATTGGCTATTTGATTAATTATTTGGGCGTGACCACATTGAGCAAAGGGGCTTACTTATAGTAGTGCGTATACAGCCCCTCTGCTCAATGCGGTCGGGCTATCCATGCTACTTTGGTAGCTTATTTCTATCCCTCACGCGGTCAACTGCAATAGTAAAACATCATCGTTTTAACAATAGTTATTAATTCAGTTGCGGGAACAAAATAAAATGTATTTTTGATTTCTTTAAATCTGACCCGAGCGAAAGCGAACGGGCGCAGCAAATCAAAAATCGTTAATCCGCAATCTAAAATCACAATGAACTGGGAGCAATTATTATCACTAAAAAGACAGGGAGACACAGGCAAAAGGCTTAGAATCGAGCAGGACGAAACCCGTTTAGGCTTTGAAGTCGATTATGACCGAATCATATTTTCCTCTGCTTTTAGAAGTTTACAGGACAAAACACAAGTGATTCCGCTTTCCAAAACCGATTTTGTACATACCCGATTGACACACAGTTTGGAGGTTTCGGTAGTCGGGCGTTCCTTGGGGCGATTAGTTGGGAAAAAAATACTTGAAAAATACCCATATTTACAGGAAGTTCACGGTTACCAGATGAATGATTTTGGAGCTATAGTGGCAGCGGCATCTTTGGCTCACGATATCGGGAATCCGCCTTTTGGGCATTCGGGAGAAAAAGCTATTGGTGAATATTTTTCGATTGGAAAAGGATTAAAGTATAAAGAGCAATTGTCTGTCAAGGAATGGCAGGATTTAATAGATTTTGAAGGAAATGCCAATGGATTTTCGGTATTGAACAGTTCGCGTCCCGGCGTTGATGGCGGAATCAGGCTTTCTTACGCCACTCTTGGCGCTTTTATGAAATACCCAAAAGAAAGTCTGCCCAAAAAACCTACCAAAAACATAGCCGATAAAAAATACGGATTTTTTCAAACCGATAAAATATTCTTTCAGGAAGTCGCTTCCGAAATGGGTATGATTCCCAATAAAACAGGAGATGATATTGGTTTTGAAAGACATCCGCTTGCGTATCTTGTAGAAGCTGCCGATGATATCTGTTACACGATAATTGATTTTGAAGATGGAATCAATTTAGGTTTGGTTTCTGAGGATTTTGCTTTAGAATATTTAATCAAATTGGTAAAAGACAGCATTGATACTTCAAAGTACAAAACATTGGAAACCAAGGAAGACCGAATCAGTTATCTGCGTGCTTTGGCAATCGGAAGTTTAATCAATGATGCGGTAAAAGTTTTTATCGAAAATGAAGAAGCTATCATGAACGGAGAATTTCCTTTTGCCTTGACCGATAAAAGCAAATATAAGGCTCAGATGGATGATATTATTAAGATTAGTATCAAGAATATTTATCAGAGCCGCGAAGTGGTGGAAAAGGAAATAGTCGGATACCAGATTATTCAAACGCTGTTGGATAAATTTGTAACGGCTTTCAATAATAAGTACGAAGGAAAAATGTCTAATTATGACAATCTGATATTGAAAATGCTGCCTGAAAAACATCATTTGGAGAAAGAAAATCTATATGAAAGACTGCTTCATATCTGCCATTTCGTTTCAATGCTGACAGATGGAAATGCCTTGTTGTTTTATAGAACAATCAACGCTTATTAAAGTTTTATAGTTTTTATAAAGGCAGAAGAGAGCCATTTTAGGTTCTCTTTTGTTTTAAAAAGCATATTCCAATCCGATTCCCAGTACTTGTTTTAGCTGTACTTTAGGTCCTTCGTTAATTTTAACGCCATTTTCTTCTTTAATGACATCGATATCTTCATCATAAACTAAATTGAAGCCAATGTTTGCTTTTACATAGTCATTTACTTTTAAATCGGCCAAAGCCTGCCAATCAACATCAATATTGCCAAAATTATGAAGGTAATCCGTGTATAAGATTAAGCGGTTTTTTAGGTAAATATTGTTGAAAATTTCTCTTTCAAAAGAACAGGTTGCCAAGATACCAAGCTCTGTTTTGGAGCGCTGTCCATTTTCGATTAAAATTCCTTGTGCATCATAAACAGCTTTTTTTACACCATATGCACCTTGATCCGCTAAGGTTTGGTCGAGGACAAGCGTGCTTTTTAAAGTTAAAGGTGATAGATAAAGATTTAATTTCTCTTTTTTAAGAATGTATTCTGATCCTGCTCCCAAGAAAATATAAGCAGGGGCAAATGGTCTCGATATTGGATTTGTGGTATTTGGATACTTATAACCGTTGGTAAATTGGGTGTTGAAGTTGAATTTTGCTGAGTGATACCAATTCGAATTGGGGTTATATCTATATCCATAAGTAGAATTGAGTTTAAAAACATCATCTGTTTTTCTAAGTTCAGTTCCTTCTTGTTTGTTCATTCCATATCTGAAAATAAGTTCATTGGCCCAAACTTGATTATCATCTTTATAATCTCTTTTTAATTGACCTCTTATTAAGCCTGTTATAGCGCTTGTTCCCCCAGCACTCCAGTTGACAAATGCCATTTCTGAAATATCTGTGCCCAATATGGTTTTGTTTGTCCAATTGGAAATAGTGTCGGGTATGGCCGTAATGATGGCTGTAGACGGTGAGATGTTTTTTTTAGGTTTTACATTGGTAGTGTCAGCAACACTAGTAACTATTTTGATTTGAGTAAAACTGTGTGTGGAAAAAAACAGAAATAAGACTATAAAAAATTTAGTTAAAGTGGTCATAGTAGGATAGTGGTATTTTGTGGCGCAAATTAATTAATTTCAACAACTTGAGAAAACTATTTCTAAACTATCAACGGAAATACTGCAATATTGTTGCAACTCATCAATTGATCCTTGTTCGATAAAGATATCTGGAATTCCCAAAACCTTTATTTTGGAAGAATAATGATACATTGCTGCAAATTCCAGAATTGCGCTTCCGAAACCACCTTTAGTTACGCCATCTTCAATGGTTATAATGGTTTCGAATTGATCAAAAATGGTATGCAGTTCGTTTTCATCCAATGGTTTGACAAAAGCAAAATCATAATGAGCAAATTTCTCCCGATGCTTTATTTTGGACAAAGCCAAAGTAACATTGTTGCCAATTGCACCGGCTGATAATACAGCAATTTTTGTGCCACTTTTTAAAATTTTAGCCTTTCCTATTTCAATTTGTTGATATTTGCCAAAATGTAGATTCTTCCAATCACTGATAACGCCTCTGCCTCGTGGATAACGAATAGCAATAGGATGTCTCAATCCTAATTGTGCGGTGTATAAAATGTTTTGCAGTTCAATTTCATTTAGCGGCGCGTAAACAATCATGTTGGGAATGCATCGTAAATATGCCAAGTCGAAAACGCCGTGATGCGTCGCGCCGTCTTCGCCAACCAAACCGGCTCTGTCCAAGCAAAAAATAACGGGTAAATTTTGTAAAGCCACATCGTGTATCACCTGATCGTAGGCGCGTTGTAGGAAAGTAGAATAAATATTGCAATACACAATCATTCCCTGTGTGGCCATTCCGGCGGATAATGTTACGGCGTGCTGTTCTGCAATTCCAACATCAAAGGCACGTTTCGGGAAAGCGTCCATCATGAATTTCAACGAACTGCCAGAAGGCATGGCCGGCGTGATTCCGACGATTTTTTCGTTCTTTTTGGCCAAATCCAAAATGGTTAAACCAAAAACATCCTGATATTTCGGAGGTAAATGTTCTTCGTGTTTCGGAATAATTTCTCCTGTTGTGGCGTCAAATTTGCCTGGAGCATGATACTTCACCTGATTTTCTTCGGCCTGTTGAAGGCCTTTGCCTTTGGTGGTGATAAGGTGCAAGAATTTTGGACCTTTTATTTTTTGCAGGCGTTTCAGTTCTTTTATTACTGCAAAAATATCATTTCCATCAATTGGTCCCGAATAATTGAAATTCAGTGACCGAATCATATTATTCTGCTTCGGATTTTTTCCTTCTTTTACCGAAGTGAGGTATTTTTTGAGAGCACCAACGCTCGGATCAATTCCGATGGCGTTGTCATTGAGAATCACCAATAAATTGGCATCGGTAACTCCGGCGTGATTCAGTCCTTCAAATGCCATTCCTGAGGCAATTGAAGCATCACCAATAACCGCTACATGTTGTTTCTCGAAATCTCTTTTCAAATTCGAAGCAATCGCCATTCCTAAAACTGCTGAAATGGAAGTGGAAGAGTGGCCTACGCCAAAAGTGTCGTAAATACTTTCGCTTCGTCTCGGAAAACCCGAAATGCCGTTCAATTGGCGGTTGGTATGAAAAATGGTTCTTCTCTCGGTCAAGATTTTATGTCCGTAGGCTTGATGTCCCACATCCCAAACCAATAAATCTTCCGGAGTATTGAAAACATAATGTAAAGCAATAGTCAATTCAACCACACCGAGACTGGCGCCAAGATGACCTTCTTTGGTGGCAACAATATTGATGATAAAATCCCTCAATTCCTGAGCCAATTGCGGAAGTTGCGCTTCGTCAAGCTGGCGTAAATCGGTTGGGGAGTAGATATGTTCGAGTAAGTTGCTTTTCATTATTATTAAAAAAGCGAATTTACGGTTTTAAATTTAAAGTTTTGTGGCCACGAATTCACGAATGAAATAAATTCTAAGCTTTTTGATGGCACAAATTTTAATTCTGATTGTGATTCGTATTATTTTCAATTATAAAAAGTATAATTAATTCGTGAATTCGTGGCTAAAAAGAAAATGAGGCAATTATTTTAGCTAATCGCCTCAAAAAATTACTATATTTGAGGCGAATAATCTATTTAATTGCCTCATGAACTACAATTGGCAACTTCCGAATTGGCCTAAATTTATATTTAACGATTCCGTTTTGGACTTGTTATGTGTGGATTTTGCATTAGAAACAGGCGAATTAAAAGGACTTGTAGATTCATTGTCAGGTGCGATTCAGCAGGAAACCATTTTGCAGTTTATGATTGCGGAGGCGATTAAAACTTCGGAGATAGAAGGGGAATTTTATAGCAGACAAGATGTAATGTCCTCCATCAAGAAAAATTTAGGCATTACTGATGCTATTAGTCAAATTAGGGACAAAAATGCCCAAGGTGTCGGAAAACTGATGGTACAGGTTCGTAATTCCTATGCTGAAAAATTGACCGAGAGTACCATTAAAGATTGGCATGCCACTCTTATGGAATTTTCTAAGCATATTAGCGTAGGAGAGTATAGATCAGGAAGTGAACCTATGCAGATTGTTTCTGGTTCTTTTGGTAAAGAAATTATTCATTTTGAAGCACCGTCTTCCAATGATGTTCCTGCCGAAATGAAGAAATTCATTAATTGGTATAATGATTTTGAAATAAAGCCTACTGACATTAAAAATGCACTGATCAAAACTTCGATATCGCATCTTTATTTTGAAAGTATTCACCCTTTTGAAGACGGAAACGGAAGAATTGGCAGGGCTATTGCCGAAAAATGCCTTTCGGAGTCTTTGAACCGACCTGTATTAATGAGTATTTCAAGCATTATCGAACAAAATAAAAAGGGTTACTACGAATCCCTGAAACAGGCGCAACGAACCCTCAAAATTACGGATTGGATTTTATATTTTTCCACATTGATTTTAGAATCTCAAAAAAGTGCGAAACAAACAGTACTTTTCACACTGAGCAAAACCAAATTTATGGACAAGTTCAAAAGTCAGATGAACGAAAGACAAGCAAAGGCCGTTTTGAAAATGTTTGAAAACGGAGTTTCCGGTTTTGAAGGAGGCATGACAGCCATAAAATATGTTTCCATCACAAAAACCTCAAGAGCAACCGCCACAAGAGATTTGCAGGATTTGACCGAAAAAAGTATTTTAATTCCAAAAGGTGGAGGGAGAAGTGTATCTTATGATTTGAATTTAGGGTACTAGAGTTTTAAAACTTAGATTAATCATTTTTAAATTTGGAAATTCGTTCAAGCTTGATAGTGTCAATCTTGGGGATAATTTTGGTTCTAAAAAAAGATTTTTTAATAGTGTCCGATTTGATTGTAACAAATAATTGAAATTTGCAATTCTTTTTTTTTCCATTTTCTTCACCAGGATACCATTTTTTTGAGTCGCTTAATATTCTTATGAGTTCTTCTTTTGTACCGAATCCTAAATCCTTTGAGACATTTATTGAATCTAATTTGCCGTTTTTCGCAATGACAAAAGTAGCAATCAATGTGTCATTTAGATGTTTTGATTTTTTTGAAAAATTAAAATTTTCTTTGATGTATTTATTGAAGTTTTTTATTCCTCCAAGGTATTCAGGATATATACTAAATCCGATGCCTCCATATATTGTATTGTCTTCATAAATAATAGGAATTTCAGTTGCACTAGTTTTGGTTGTGGTAGTGATCGATTTTTTAATTTGAGGTTTAATTTGTGTATTATTTAAAGTCTTTTTCTTATTAGGTGTCGGTTCTTTAGTGATAGTGCCTTTTACTTCGAAAGAGTCTTCAACGACTTCGATTTTTTCAATCTTTTGCTTGTTTCCGTTTTTATCGGCACAGCTAAATAAAGTCGTTCCCATTGCTACAAATAAAGCCAATAAAAACATTTTGTGATATTGTGTTTGTGAAAATAATATCTGATTTGGGATTTGAATAGTTAAAGAATCCAATTGTGATTTTTTAAATCTTCCGCAAACGTTGGTATGTTGCAGAAAATAAGCTTGAATTTCTTCGGGTAATTTATTGGTAAAATCAACAACATTTTTGGAACAGCTACCGCAAAAACGACCATTTTTATTTGGTGTCATTTTATTCCAATCCTCTTGGCAAGGTTCGGGAATTGTGATTTTATATTTTCTTTCCATATGCTGTGTTTATGATTTTAAAAGTAATAAAAATTGATTTAAAAGCGTATTTTTGTTTTATGATAAATATTTTCACTCAAGAATATTTATAACTTTGAAGTAAATCAGGACAGTATGAATGTAGAAGTACAACGTAGAAATATTCTTAAGAATAATGATATTTATACCTATTCGACAGATGGGAAACGATTAACAGCCACAGCATATAAAAATCATTTGGATGATATAATCAAGCTTTCGGATGCGGGAGAAGTTGGTTATACCACTGAAGAAGCCAGAAAAAAGATTGTACATCCTAAAAATTTCAAATTGTAGTTTTTTTAAAAAATTCATGATAAACATTTTCACCGACGAGTATTTTATGAAGAAAGCTTTGCAGGAAGCTGAAATGGCTTTTGAGAAAGGCGAAATTCCCGTGGGTGCTGTTGTTGTGGTGAATAACACTGTTATTGCCCGAAGCCATAATTTAACCGAATTGCTCAATGACGTTACCGCCCACGCCGAAATGCAGGCCATAACCGCATCGGCGAATTATCTCGGGGGAAAATACCTGAAAGACTGCACGCTTTACGTTACGTTGGAACCCTGCCAAATGTGTGCCGGTGCTTTATATTGGAGCCAAATTACCAAAATTGTTTATGGTGCAAGCGACGATCACCGTGGTTATGTGAAAAAGGGAACCAAACTGCATCCCAAAACTGTTGTCGTTAGCGGAGTTATGGCTGATGAGGCTTCGGAATTGATGAAAAGGTTTTTCGCTGAGAGAAGGAAGTAAAACTTTTAGCAAAACGAGATTAAAGATTTCTTGCTAAGTTTTTTCTAAATATAATTCTCGCAAAGGCGCGAAGACGCAAAGAAATCCCATTATGACTTTGCGTCTTCGCGTCTTTGCAAGAAAAAACCAAGGTTTAGTATGTTTATATTATGCATGATGCAGTAAAATTATCTTTAAAAAGCACCTCTAAAAAATAATTTTCGCGCAAAGAAATTTCTTCTTAAAATTATATACATTTACTACAATATTGTACCGGTTTTGCAGTTATGATTTTTAACTGTGAGCCGTTGTCATAGTCTTCGTTCGTAACCCATTAACTCTAGATAAAAGTGAAAACAAAAGGATTAATTTACGTGTTTTGTGTGTTTTTTTTGTTTCAGGCGTGTGGCCGAAAATCAGCCTCCGATTTTAATTCCGATTTTTCATTATTTAAAGAGTATATAGTCAGTTTTACGGGGGGAATCGTCTCGGCGCAATCGGATATTCGTGTGGTTTTGGCTTTTGATAATAATAATTGGAAAGTCAATCAGACTTTGGATAGCGATTTATTTGATATTTCTCCAAGTGTTGACGGAAAAGTCGTGGCACTTTCGAGCAATACGATTGCTTTTATCCCCGAAAAAAAGTTGGATTCGGGTACGGAATATCAGGTGATTTTGCATTTGGACAAATTGAATCCGAAAGTGACCAAAAAGAATAAAGAACTTTCTAATTTCAATTTCACGATAAAAACCATTAAGCAGGATTTTATTGTCAATACACTCGATGTTCAGTCCTACAGCAAAGAATATCAATATTTGAATTGTGTGTTGAAAACCGCAGATAATATGGATTTTGAAACCGCCAAAAAGTTGGTGGAAGCGGAGCATAATGGAAAAGATTTGCATCTGATTTTTGAGAAATCGAATACAGTTGGTAAAGAATTTAAATTCAGAATTGACAGTATTCAGCGGTTGGACTCTCCAAGCAATCTTGAAATTAATTTTGACGGGACTGATTATGATATGGACCAAAAAGGAACTGTCGATTTCCCGATTACGGCTCTGAATGAATTCAAAGTTTTAAAAACCGAATTGCAGGAGGGAAATAACCAAATGTTGTCGATCAATTTTTCGGAACCGTTGGAAAAAGGGCAGGATTTCAAAGGTTTGGTGGCAATTCAAAACACCAATAATTTAAAGTTTTCTACCCAAGGAAATGTGTTGAAGGTTTATTTTAACAATGAAAAAGCCCCTGAAAAATCGGTTGAAGTGGCTCCTGAAGCCGTGGCTGTAACCGAAACATCGACTGTTGCAGTTGATTCAGCTAGTGTTCCTCAGGACACGGCTTCGGTTGCAGAACCTGAAGAAGTTGTTACGGTTGCAGAACCTGAGCCTGTTGCTGTCATTTCACAAAAACTTTCGGGAGAATTACTGTTGGAAGTTTTTCAAGGGATCGAAAGCGAGTATGGCAAAAAGCTAAATGAAAATTATTCGGAGAAAATTTCATTTGACGAAATAAAACCGAACGTTCGTTTCATCAAAAACGGAACAATTCTGCCAAGTTCGAGCAATTTAAAACTCAATTTTGAAGCGGTAAATCTTCGGGCTGTCGATGTAAAAGTGTTTAAGATTTACAAAAATAACATTCTCCAATTTTTGCAGGATAACGAATTAAACGGTACCAGAAATCTGAAAAGAGTGGGTCAGCCAATTGCAAAATCAACGCTTACTCTTAACGAAGGGAATTTAGTCAATTCAAGTAAATGGAACACTTTTGCTTTGGATTTATCCAAAATTATAACTCCGGAACCGGGTGCGATTTACAGAGTAGAGTTCTCTTATAAAAAAGCCTATTCTTTATACAAATGTCAAAATTCAGAAGCTGATGACAGTGAAAATGAGGAAGAAGAAGTCGATGAGAAAGACGTGAATTATAGTCAAAATGCCTACGATGATTACTATTATGAAGATTATGATTGGAGGGAAAGCCAAGATCCTTGCACGAATTCCTATTATTACAATGCGAGAATCGGAACTAATATTTTGGCATCCGATGTTGGGGTTATTGCTAAAAGAGGCGAAAACAAATCGTATTTATTTGCGGTAAGCAACATCATTACAACCGAACCGATTGCCAATGCAAGAGTGGATTTGTACAGTTTCCAACAACAAAAATTAGCAACGGTAGCGACTAGCAGTGAAGGGATTGCAAGTTTTCAGTTGGATACATTTGCCTATTTTGCGATTGTCACTTATGGAACGCAGTCAACTTATGTTCGATTGGATGACGGAAATTCATTGTCGGTGAGTAATTTTAATGTGTCCGGTGAAACTTTGCAAAAAGGTCTCAAAGGTTTTATTTATGGAGAACGAGGGGTTTGGAGACCGGGAGATAATTTGTATTTGTCCTTTATTTTGAATGATGCTTCGAATAAACTTCCGTTGGGACATCCGATTAAATTCAGATTGAGTGATCCCAATGGAAAAGTCACATATCAGACGGTTCAAAAAATGAATGAATGGAATCACTATGCTTTTACTGTTCCCACAGAAGCTGATGCTCCAACCGGAAATTGGGAAGCGATGGTCAGTGTCGGCGGTGCCAAGTTTTACAAAAGCATCAAAATTGAAACCATCAAACCGAATCGTTTGAAAATTAAAAATACTTTCAAAAGAGCGATGCTTTCGTCTTCGTATCCAAATACAAGTAATCTAGAAGTGACGTGGCTTCACGGGGCTGTGGCCAAAAATTTGAATGTCGAAATGCAGGCTAAGTTTTCGCCACAAACAACAACTTTTAAGAATTTCGAAAAATTTACTTTTGATGATTTGGTGCGCCAATTTAGTACTGAGGAAATTACTGTTTTTTCGGGTAAATTGGATGCCAACGGAAAAGCAAGTACGGCTATAAACCCCAAAATACAGGGAGTTTCACCGGGTATGCTGAAAGCTTCGTTTATCACAAAAGTGTATGAGGAAGGTGGCGATTTCAGTACCGATGTTATTTCGACAGCCTATTCCCCGTTCAATACTTATGTGGGGATTAAATCGCCGGAACTCAGCAAATACGGGATGCTCGAAACCCGTAAAGTGAATCAGTTTGATATTGTTACCGTTGATGAAAACGGACGACCAAAGTCGGTTAAAAATCTTGAAGTGAAAATCTATAAGGTAGAATGGCGTTGGTGGTGGGATGCATCAAGCGATAATTTGTCCAATTATAATTCGGATAATGCGACGACTTCGTATAAAACCTTTAGAGTAAATACCGATGCCAACGGAAGAGGGGCAGTACGGTTTGCATTGACTGATGAAGAATGGGGCCGTTATTTGATTCGGGTTTCGGATGAGGTTGGCGGACACGCAACAGCTTTGACAGTAAACATTGATTGGCCGGTTTGGTCGGGAAAAACGAAAAACACTGATGCTTCAACGGCTAATATGTTAGTTTTTTCTACAGATAAAGAAAAGTATGCCGTTGGTGAAAATGCCCAAATTTCGTTCCCGTCGAGTGAAGGAGGACGTGCTTTTATCTCTATCGAAAATGGCTCAAAAGTAGTGCAAACTCTTTGGGCGAAGACCCAAAAAGGAGAGACGAAAGTGACCATTCCGATTACGGCTTCGATGGCACCGAATGTGTATTTCAATATTACGCTTTTGCAACCGCACGCTTCGACCAAGAACGATTCTCCTATCAGAATGTATGGAATTGTGCCTATTGAAGTGGTG
Organism: Flavobacterium sp. HJJ; assembly: GCF_015351475.1. Classification (GTDB taxonomy): domain Bacteria; phylum Bacteroidota; class Bacteroidia; order Flavobacteriales; family Flavobacteriaceae; genus Flavobacterium; species Flavobacterium marginilacus. The sequence continues at coordinate 135,782 of NZ_JADKPR010000011.1, forward strand.
GACAAAAACACGATACTTACCCCAAAATTAACGATGCCTGATGTATTGCGCCCTGAGCAGTCATTTGCGCTAAAAGTGAGCGAACAATCCGGTAGGGAAATGACTTATACCATTGCGATTGTTGACGAAGGGTTATTGGATTTAACCCGTTTTAAAGCGCCAAATGCTTGGGACAGTTTTTATGTCCGAGAAGCTTTGGGTGTCAAAACTTGGGACATTTATGATGATGTGATTGGGGCTTACGGCGGAAGAGTGAATCAGGTTTTCAGCATTGGAGGTGATCAGGATTTGGGTGGCGGAAAAGCCAAAAAAGCCAACCGATTTAAGCCTGTTGTGATTTATATGGGGCCTTTTAAATTGGAAAAAGGACAAATCAAAACGCATCAAATAAAATTGCCGAAATACATCGGTTCTGTAAAAACGATGGTGGTGGCCGGAGATGCGACTACGAGTGCTTATGGAAGTGCCGAAAAAGCAACCCCTGTCCGTAGTCCGTTGATGGTTTTGGCTTCATTGCCAAGAAAAATTTCCCCTTCGGAAAAAGTGACGATTCCGGTTACGGTTTTTGGAATGGAAAAAAACATCAAGAATGTTACGGTTCAGGTTAAAACCAATAACGGATTAAAAGTTATTGGCAGTGCGGTGCAAAGAGTATCATTTGCACAGCCGGATGAAAAAATGGCTTATTTTAATTTGGCTGTCGGTTCTTCAACCGGAATCGGGAAAGTGCAGATTGTGGCCACTTCGGGTAAGGAAAAATCGGTTTATGATGTAGAAATCGATATGACCAACCCGAATCCGGTGACCAATACATTTACCGATGTGATTTTAGAACCAAACAGTTCCAAAACTATTTCTTGGAAACCATTTGGCGTTGCGGGAAGCAATAAGGCCAAATTGGAAATTTCGTCAATGCCGACCATCAATTTGAACGGACGATTACAGTATCTCATTCAGTATCCCCACGGTTGTGTCGAGCAAACGACATCGTCTGTTTTTCCGCAATTGTATCTGAATGATATTGCCGATTTGGATGCCATGCGCAAAGGTTTAATTCAAAAAAATATTACTGCCGGAATTACTAGGCTTGGAAGTTTTCAGCTGTCAAACGGTGGAATTTCATATTGGCAAGGGGGAACCGTTGCTGATGATTGGGGCACTTCCTATGCCGGCCACTTTATGATTGAAGCGGAGAAAAAAGGATACTTTTTGCCAATTAATTTTAAAACCAAATGGATTTCGTACCAACAAAAAGAAGCCAAGCAATGGCGATTTATGCCGAGTTACGGAAATGATTTGGCGCAGGCCTATCGTTTATATACATTAGCTTTGGCAGGAGTTCCTGATTTGGCTTCGATGAACAGATTGCGCGAGACGAAAGGTATTTCGAACGAAAGTAAATTGCGTTTGGCGGTGGCTTATGTGTTGGCCGGACAAAAATCGGCAGGTCAGACATTGTTTTTAAATAGTAAAATAGAAGACGATTCAAATTACAACTATTACTATTATGGTTCAGCCGACAGAAATCGGGCGATGGCTCTAGAAACGATGCTTTTGCTTGGGCAAAAGCAAAATGCATTTGCAATGGCGATAAAATTAGCCAAAGTTATGTCTAGCGACCAATGGATGAGCACGCAGACTACGGCTTATTGTTTGTATTCGATGGCTAAATTTTCAATGAGTAATGGTGCCAAAGGAATCGATGTTCAGTTTGGAAAAGATGGAAAAATGCAGGCAATTAAAACGATGAAAACCATCGTCGACAGAAGTTTGACTGTTACAGCGGGACTAAACAGTGTAACCTTAAAAAACAACAGAAAAAATAGATTGTTCGTCCGATTACTGAACACCGGAATTCTTCCAATCGGGCAGGAAAATGCGGTACAAAGTAACGTTTCGGCTTCCATTGTTTTCAAAAATAGAAAAGGCGGAGTTATCAATGTATCGAAAATTAATCAGGGAACCGAGTTCGTTGCTGAGGTTACAGTTCGAAATCAAAAGAACGAACACGTCGAAAATGTGGCGTTGTCTCAGATTTTGCCTTCGGGATTCGAAATTGTAAATACCCGTTTTACGGACTACGGTGATGCTACCAATAATGTTGCCGATTATATTGATATCAGGGACGATAGAACTAATTTCTATTTTGGATTGAAAGCCGGTGAAATGAAAACTTTCAGAATACTGTTGAATGCCTCTTATTTGGGAACGTATTATTTGCCGGGATTGCAATGTGAGGCGATGTATGATAATACGTTTTTGGCTAGAACTAAAGGATTTTGGGTTCAGGTGATGAAGTAGCACGTATCCTAACAGGTTTCCAAAACCTGTTAGGTATTATATTAGTACGATTTTTTTAGGTATGAAATTTAAACCTAACAGGTTTTGGAAACCTGTTAGGATAGAAAGACCTTTTGGGTATATAAAATAAGAAATATGGAAAAAGATATTTTCGAATCAGGGCAATACTATCACATTTACAATAGAGGGAACAACAAAGAAAATATTTTTATTGAAGACAGAAACTATAATTTTTTTCTTGAGAAAATGAAGAAATACCTTTTGCCTGTTGCGGATGTGTATGCCTATTGCCTGCTTAAGAATCATTTTCATATAGTCGTAAGGATTAAAGATAAAATGGAATTGTCGGATAATTTCAAAGATAAAGTGCATTTACCATTTTCTAATTTTTTTAATTCGTATGCCAAAAGTATAAATACAGCCTATAACAGAACAGGAAGTTTATTTCAGGAACATTTACAACGAAACAGAATTGAAAACGAAGAGTATCTGAAACAATTGATCGTGTATGTTCATCTAAATCCCGTAAAACATAATTTTACGAAATCATTCGAAGCTTATTTACATTCTTCTTATCGTTCTTTTATGTCAAGTAAAGAAACGAGTATTGATAGAGATTTTATTTTAAAGCTATTTGGTGGATTAGAAAACTTTAAGTTTTATCATGATGAAAGAAGATTGGTTTATGAAGGAGTAGTTGATACTATTGATAAAATGGATTACTAATTTATATTGAGGTTTTTATCCTAACAGGTTTCCAAAACCTGTTAGGTATCTATAGGGTTAGGCTGTAAAATTTTCTTTTAGGAATAAAAAAATTATACCTAACAGGTTTTGGAAACCTGTTAGGATGGTAAATAAAAAAACTTTGAAAAATAAACTAATTGCGTTCTCACAACGCATCATCAATTGGATAAAAAAGAATAAAATAAAATCATCAATAGCATTTCTGTTGTTGCTGATTTATTATTTTTCGTTGCCAAGGACTTTGTTTCAGAAGCCTTATTCTACGGTGATTGAAAGCAGGGAAGGAGAATTGCTTGGTGCCAAAATTGCGCTTGACGGTCAATGGCGGTTTCCTGCCCAAGACAGCGTTCCCGATAAATTCAAGAAATGCATTGTCTATTTTGAGGATGAGTATTTCTACAAGCACCCAGGATTTAATCCTATGGCGATGTTCAATGCTTTTCAGCAAAACCGAAGAGCAGGCAAAGTTGTTCGTGGGGGAAGCTCCTTGACGCAACAGGTAATCCGCTTGTCTAGAAATGGTAAGAGCCGAACCTATTTTGAGAAAATAATCGAACTCATTCTCGCCACCCGATTGGAGTTGGGATATTCCAAAAACGAAATTTTGGAATTATATGCTTCGCACGCTCCGTTTGGAGGAAATGTGGTGGGTCTCGAAATGGCTTCTTGGCGGTATTTTGGGGTGCAAGCCCACCAATTGTCGTGGGCAGAAAGTGCTACTTTGGCTGTTTTGCCTAATGCGCCAAGTTTAATTTATCCGGGAAAAAACCAAACGGAATTACTGAATAAACGCAACCGGCTTTTGCTGAAATTGAATAAAGAAGGAGTAATTGACAAACAGACCTACGACCTTTCGATAGACGAACCCTTGCCACAAAAGCCGTATGATTTACCTCAAATTGCACCCCATTTGTTGCAACGTGTTGCCAAGAATCAACCGGGAACAAGGGTGAAAACGACTATTGAAATTGGATTGCAAAACAGGGTCAATCAAATTGCGAAGTATTACTATAATCAATACAAACAAAATGAAGTCCATAATTTGGCTATTTTGGTAATTGATGTGTCCAATCGAAAAGTGATGAGTTACGTTGGGAATTCGCCTACGGATGGGAACCATCAAAAAGATGTGGATATTATCGATGCACCAAGAAGCACAGGGAGTATTCTCAAACCTCTTTTGTACGGTGCTATGCTCGACGACGGGGAATTGTTGCCCAATACATTGGTGGCAGACATTCCGACGCAGATTTCGGGTTATACACCGCAAAATTTCAACCTGACATTTGATGGAGCTGTTCCTGCACACAGAGCATTATCGCGTTCGCTGAATATTCCTGCCGTATTGATGTTGCAGGATTTTGGCGTGAATAAATTTTATGAAGAATTACAACGGTTCAAGTTGCGCGATATTTCAAAACCGCCTGATCATTATGGTTTGTCGCTTATTTTGGGTGGAGCCGAAAGTAATTTGTGGGATTTGTGCCGAACTTATGCAGGCTTATCTTCCACTTTGAATTATTTCAATAAAAATAATGGACAATACAGAACCAATGAATTTGCAGAACTCAATTATGATGATCGTTTTCAAGTGGATTTTGGGGACGAGACGAAGCAAAAGAACATTTTGGGAGCTGGTTCGATTTGGCTTACGTACAACGCAATGGAGCAGGTTAATCGCCCTGAAGGAGACGAGGCTTGGAAATTTTATGACAGTTCGCTCAAGATTGCTTGGAAAACCGGAACCAGTTTTGGTAATCGCGACGCATGGGCGATAGGAACGAACGCAAGATATGTGGTAGGAGTGTGGGTAGGCAATGCGACAGGTGAGGGAAGACCAACATTGACGGGAGTTAGCAGTTCGGCTCCTATTTTATTTGATGTTTTTAATTTGTTGCCAAGACAGAGATGGTTCGATACCCCATATAAGGATTTGGAAGAAGTTGAGGTTTGTAATTTGAGCGGATATATCGCCAAAGAAGGCTGTCCGACGATTAAACAGTGGGTTCCCAAAAAAGGAAAAAACACGGCTGTTTGTCCCTATCACAAAACGGTGCATTTGGATAAAATACTGCAGTTTCAGGTCAACAGCAGTTGTGAAAGTGTCGATAATATTGTGACCAAAAATTGGTTTGTTTTGCCTCCCGTAATGGCTTGGTACTACAAAAGCCAACACATAGAATATCTGCCGTTGCCCCCGTTCAGAAATGATTGTATGGGGTCGCAAACCGCGACAATGGATTTTATTTACCCCAAAACCAACAGCAAAATCTATCTGACTAAAAATTTCAACAGCGAAGTACAGCCCGTAATCCTGAAAGTTGCCCATTCGCAACGCGAAAGCAAACTGTTTTGGTATGTCGATAATGTTTTTAAAGGTACAACCAAAACTTTTCACGAAATGCCTATTTCGGCCACAACGGGATTCCATTACATCACCGTAGTCGATGAATTTGGAAACGAAATCCGAAGAAAAATTGAGATTGTGAAGGAGTAACTTTAGAATGAATGTTAACCCGTTGGATGAAATTCAAATTAAATAAAAAATTAACCACATAGAGACATAGATTTATAATTAATCGTCAAAGAATAGATAGAAAACAGCACTGTTTTTCACATAGATTGGCTATGCGAAAAGTAAAACGCCTATCAAATTCTTTTAAATACATAGGAAATTTTATGTTTCTATGTGGTTAAAAATAATTTAACCCAATGGGTTGAATGTTATTCTCCAGTATAATTCTGAAGTAAATAAACCAGCATATTTCGCACAGGTTTTTTATTTCTAAATTGTTTAATAATTATTGGGGGATTAATTTTTTCAAAACTCTTTTTGTATAATTCATTCGGATCACTAAAGCTATTCGAAACAGTAATAAAATAAGCATCATCACCAATTTTTAGCTGTTTTCTATATGCATTTAACCAATCATAAGTATGAATGTCTTCCAGCTTTCCTAAAGCTATAAAGTCCAAACCCAGAGGCTGTGCAATATAATTGTCAATATGTGCTCCAGGAAACCATTTGTTATTTATGACGAAAGTGGTTTTTGTTATACCCGATTGTATGTTTTTATTGCGGACTTTTTCAAATTCAGTTTTGAAGAAGTTCCAATCATACATATCAAGTGTAAAATCCTTTTTGCCCAAGGATATTTCATCTTTGCTTCCAATTGTTCCAGGGTAGAAATTTATGGTTAGGATGCCTGCCAGCGCAATTACAGAAATCAATATATAGGAGGAATTTACTAATTTTCTCCATGTTGAATTTCTATCCTTGGTTTTTTCTATTTCATCGGAAATATAGCAAGAAGCGAGTATCAATAGTGTAACAAAGGCCGGACCTGACCAATGAGGCAAAGTGTCTCTGAAGAAAGAGATAGAAAGTAACAATAGAATTAAAGGAAGGCTTATCAAAAGAAGCAGTCTTTTGACAGCTGTCGAAATGTCGATTTTGTTTTTCCAAATTGCGATTAAAGAACAAAATATCAAAAAATAATTAATCGGATTGTTATAAAAAAAGCCTCCAAAAAACTCTCTGAAAAAGCCGGAAATATTGATTCCCCTGCTAATTGAGACTCTTTGGCTGTGATAGGTATAGGTTATAAAATGATTTTCGATGTTCCAAATTAAAATTGGCGAAATAATGAGCAAAGTAATCAGGACTGCTAAATACAGGTAACCATTTTTTAATAAAACCCTTTTGTAACACAAAATGTATAATCCAAAACCTACCCATAAAAAAGTCCCGTGAATTTTGCTCATAATGCACAATCCGCTGAATAAACCAAATAGAATTAGGCGGTTGTTAAGTTTTTTAGCTTCGGCTGTTCCTGAAACAATCTGAATTAAAAAGTGAATACTAATCAGCCAAAAAAATAATTGTGGAGAATCCGGTAAAATAAATACTCCTGCAATTATGCTCGAATACAAGGAACCTGAATAAAGCAACGAAGCAATTAAACCTGCTTTTTTATTTTTAATTCCTTTGCAGATGTAATAAATAAGATAAGTGTTAACAGCTCCAAAAATAATTGATCCCAAACGCACAAAAAGCTCATTAGTCAAATTGAGATTAAAAGTTGTCAGCCGAATTAGCAAGGAGACCATTGGCGGATGGTCAAAATAATTCCATTGCAGGTGCTGGGCATACGTCAGATAATACACTTCGTCGTTGCCCAAGCAAATTGATATGGCTATAATGCATCTGGCGAGAGTTGCTAGTGCTATAATTAAGGTTAATTGTTGGTTTTCTTTCATTATAATTTAAAGGTGTACAATGAGTTTGCCGTAAAATTCCAGACGAAAACAATTATTGTTACGATTGCCTTGCAGACATAGAAATTGATTTTGGTGTTTTTTTGGAGTAAATAAAGAAACGAGGTATTCAATAAAAACCCGATAACGGAGATAATCAGAAAACTTAAAAATTGAGTTGCAAGATGGTTGTCGGTATTGTGAAAAGTAAAATATTTATTCAGAAAATAATTGTTTACAACACCAAAAAGGAATCCCAATGAATTGGAAAGGTATTTATTAAGCAACAATTTTTCTTTACAAATCCAAGTTATTGAGAAATCTATCAGGAGTCCGGAAAACCCAACCAATCCAAATTTAAAAAATTTAATAAGATCCATTTATTTTTGGTTTATGCTGAGTTTTAAAATTGTGCATCGCTAAGTTGTATTGCCTTGTAATTTGAATACCCGCTTTTTTGATCTTGAATTTATTTTTTCTGTACCATAAAATGCTGAAAGTACCTGATAGAATGCCTAAAGTAGCTCCCGCCAATACATCAATTGGGAAATGATGGGCCAGATAAATTCGGGAATATCCTATCGCCATTGCAAATAACAATAAAAAAGCCCAGATATGCCTTCTTTTAAAATAATTTGCAAAAACAGTCACCATTGCAAATGCCGAAGCGGTATGACCAGAAGGGAAACTTCGGAATCCAATTCTGCAATTTGAAAAAGTGTCCAAATAATAGCTGTAATGAAGAGATTCGAAATATACGCTAGGCCTTGGAGACATAACAAAATGTTTTATGATTTGGGATAAAATGCCAGAACTTAAATACCCAAGGAGCAAAAGCATTCCTAATTCTCTATGTTTTTTGAAGGAAAGCATGATAACCGCAAATAGCAATAAAGAGAAAAGGCCATCTCCGCAAATAGTAATATTTTGAAAAAAGACTGTTAGTGAAGGTGTGTGGAAGCTATTCAGAATAATGAAGCTGTCAGCCTTTGTATTAGTGCATAAAAAAAGAACAGCCGAGATAGTCAATAGCAAACTGCCAATATAAAAAAAGTTGTTTTTGTTTATTATTTCTAAAAGCTTCTTCATTTTCATAAAATTAATAATGGTAAAAATAAAACCTTACTTTTTTTATTTGTTTAAAAATGAGATTATTAAAATCCGATGAAATCGTAAATATAATGTTATGCGAGGATTTTAAATGAAGCAATTTTCGCCAGAAAGATTCGTTTTTAAAAACCAATTCGGAGTGGAATATAGGCTTTATTGTTATTAGTGATTCTGAAGTTCAGTCCAAAAGTAAAACCTTTTAATTCCGGTTTTTCATCTTGTGTTAAAGGATAGGAATAACCAAATCCGAAATCGATAAAATTCAAAAATGACAGTCCGGCAAGTGAATACAGGTTACGGTTTGAACCTCCGGCTTTAATAAATATGGCGTTTCCCGTGTTCAAAGAAAAATATGCATCGGGAATACCAAAGTATTTACCGTCATAACTGCTTATTCCATATCCTAAACCCATAAAAAGTTTGGTTTTATTCTCGCAGTCCAGGCAAAATTCCAAACCGCCTGTAAATTGGCTTTTGACTGTTATCGAATAATTAATGTAAAAAATGGGTTGCCAGTCCAGAAGTTTTGGAGTGTGGCTTTCTTTGCGATTATAGTTTTGGGTTGATAAAAGTGTTTCGTTTTCGTCATACCATGTCGAAATACCGATTAATTCCTGTCCTTCTTTGTCTTTGGAATAACCTTGAAATTGTAATTTATGATTTTTTAAATAATAGTCTTTTATACAATAGACAGAATCTATATTCCTGATAGGATAGCCGACTGCTTTTTTGGTTTCTATTTTTTCAGACGGAATACGGTAATATATTGCTTGTTTCTTTGGGCAGTTTTTCCAACAGTAATCAAAATAAATGGAGTCTTTTTGGGCAAAGGAACAGGAAAAAAGAAATAAACATAGAAGTGTAAAAAGCTGAGTTCTTTTCTTTTGACTTTGTAATAGTTTCACTTCGTATTTCATCTTAATGGTACCGCAAATTTAAGAAAATAGTTGCTTTTATATGTAGTGAAAATAATAAAAAAAGCTTTTTTAACAGCTGTTTCTTTTGATAAATATTTTTTAAAAATGCACAAAAAAACCGCCAATCTTTCGAAAAGCGGTTTTTGTTTTATTCGTTGATAACATTTCCTTTTTTGTCATAGAAATGGTACTCTAAATACGTGTAAGCGTCACGTGGTATGATTTTCACCCATTTTTTGTGTTCAAAAAACCATTTTGAACGCAATGATGGAAAACCTTTACTGAGGTATGCAGCCACAAAAGGATGTACATTAAGCACTACTTTTTTGTGGGTTTTTAATACTCTTTCAAGATCGGAAGCGATTTTGTCAATGATTAAAATCGGCGCTTCAATTTCGCCGTTTTCATTGTTTGGATCTTCTTCTCTTGTTTTGATAATAACTTCTGGTCTTACGCGTTGTCTGGTAATCTGGACCAGCCCAAATTTACTCGGTGGTAAGATTTTGTGTTTCGCTTTATCGTCGCTCATTTCTTCCCTCAGGAAGTCGAACAGGACTTTACGATTTTCGGGATTCGACATATCGATAAAATCAACTACTATGATACCGCCCATATCTCTAAGACGTAATTGTCTTGCTATTTCGGCGGCTGCAATCATATTGACTTCCATGGCTGTGTCCTCTTGGTTGGTGGCTTTGTTAGAACGGTTGCCGCTGTTTACGTCTATAACGTGCAGTGCTTCGGTGTGTTCTATGATAAGATAAGCTCCTTTACTCATGGAAACGGTTTTCCCAAATGAAGTCTTGATTTGTCTCTCTATATTGTATTTCTCAAAAATAGGAGTGTCCTTAGACTGATAGAACTTAACAATTGATTGTTTGGATGGTGCAATTTCCTGCACATAATCCTTTGTCTGGTGGTACAACTCTTCATCATCAATCTGGATACCGCTGAAGGTATCATTAAATACATCTCTTAATATAGAAGAGGCTCTGTTGAGTTCTCCTAATATTTTGGATGGATGATGAGCAGTTGGTAATTTTTTACACATTGCATTCCATCTGCTTAGCAGGTTCTGCAAATCTTTTTCTAATTCTACTGTGCTTTTGCCTTCGGCTACTGTGCGAACAATAACGCCAAATCCTTTTGGTTTGACTGATTGTACAAGACGTTTCAAACGTTCCTTTTCTTTTTTGTCTTCTATTTTCTGAGAAATAGAAACGCGGTCAGAAAACGGAACCAAAACAATAAATCTTCCTGCCAGAGAAAGTTCTGCGCTTAATCTAGGACCTTTGGTCGATATTGGTTCTTTGACGACTTGTACCAAAACAGACTGATTGGCGTTGATTACATCTGTAATTGTACCGTTCTTGTCTATTTCTTTTTCAAACTGAAAGTTTTTAAGGGAGAAATCTTTTATTTTACCTGCGCTTACAAGTTTTATGAATTTCAGCTGGGAAGCTAAGTTAGGTCCTAAATCGTGATAATGTAAAAAGGCATCTTTCTCGAAGCCTACATTTACAAAAGCAGCGTTAAGTCCAGCAACGGGTTTCCTTATTTTGGCAATAAAAATATCGCCAACCTGAAAGTTGCTTTTCTCTTCTTCTTTGTGTAATTCAATTAGTTTTCCATCTTTTAATAAGGCAAAATCTACGAAATCAGAACTAGATCGAATGATTAATTCTTTATTCATTTGTAAATTTTTATCTGTTTTTTCAGAAAATAGAAAATAGAAAAAAGAGAATAGACTGAAAAAATCTATAATCTAAAATTTAAGATCTAAAATCTTATTTACAGATGGATTAAACAATATTTGAACAGGTTTGTTTACCCGGTGAGGAAAAATATCTTTGAGATGCAAGATGAAAGAATAAAGATTTTTGGTCTTTCTTCTGTTTTCTTTCTTCTATTTTCTTTTCCTCGATTTCAATGAACGTTTAAAAAAGAAAAAAGTAGTTTAAAACTACTTTTTCTTTTTGTGACGGTTAGCTCTCGCTCTTTTTTTGCGTTTGTGCGTTGCTACCTTATGTCTCTTTCTTTTTTTACCACTTGGCATATCTAATAGATTTATAATTAATTAATAGTGTTATTTTGCTTCGTTGTTCACTTTTACGCCTTCAACAAAAACTTTTGCAGGTTTGAATGCAGGAATATTGTGTGCAGGAATTTTGATAGTGGTATTTTTGGAAATATTTCTTCCAGTTTTTTCAGCTCTTGTTTTAACGATAAAACTACCGAAACCTCTTAGGTAAACATTGTCACCAGTCTCTAGTGAGTTTTTTACTTCGTTCATAAAAGTCTCTACGGTTGCTTGCACATCCCCTTTTTCAAGACCTAATTTTTCTGAAATCTTCGCTACGATATCTGCTTTCGTCATTTTCTTTCCTTTTTATTATGTTGTAATAATTTTTTTGAGTTTGCAAATATATGAATTAAAAAAAGAATAAATCAACCTAAATCGTTAAAATTTAATTACATAAACAATTACTTTTGTTTTCTAAAATATTAAGATGATTTTTTATAACGATCTAATTAAGTGGTACTTGCAGAATAAGCGGGATCTGCCTTGGCGCAAAACTGTCAATCCGTACCTGATTTGGCTTTCCGAAATTATGCTTCAGCAGACAAGAGTAGCGCAGGGATTGCCCTATTTTTTATCTTTTATCGAGGCTTTTCCGACGGTTTTTGATTTAGCAGACGCCAATGAGGAAAAAGTACTTAAACTCTGGCAGGGATTAGGCTATTATTCCCGTGCCAGAAACCTGCACAAAACAGCACAGATAGTTGCTTATGAAATGAACGGTGTTTTTCCGGATAATTATAAAGACTTATTAAAACTGAAAGGAATTGGTGAATACACCGCCGCCGCAATTGCATCTTTCTCCTATAATGAATGTGTTCCAGTAGTCGACGGAAATGTGTTTCGAGTGCTTTCGCGTTACTTTGACATAGAAACTGATATTGCTCAGGCTTCTGCCAAAAAAGAATTCGCTGCTTTGGCTTTTGAATTAATGCCAAAAGATAATCCTGCATTATTTAATCAGGCGATAATGGAATTTGGAGCCCTGCAGTGTGTGCCGAAAAACCCCAATTGTGCTGAATGTGTATTTAATAACAGCTGTGCCGCTCTGCAGAAAAAGAAAGTCGGTCAATTACCTGTTAAATTAAAGAAGACCAAAGTCCGAAACCGCTACTTTAATTATATAGTAGCTGTCGATGAATTGGAAAACACCGTTATTCAAAAACGTACTTCCAAAGGAATCTGGCACAATCTGTATGAGTTCCCGCTGATCGAAACCGACAAAGCCGAAGATTTTGAAACCGTAGCCCAGCAGATCAACAGCCATTTTTTCAAGGGAAATAAGATCGAGAGCCTGATGGAATATAATGAAGAAAGTATTGTTCATAAACTTTCGCATCAGCATCTTTACATCAAATTTTGGAAAGCAAATTTAAAAGGGACTATCGAAGACGGAATGGATATCAAAACCGCCAAAACATTTCCCTTTCCCGTAGTTATTCACAATTTTATTGAACAGGAATTGTAAAACAATTTGGGGGTGCCGCTATAAAGCAGCGGGGCCAGCTCATAGGAACGGGTATTCGGCCCCATTGCTTTATAGCGTCGGGCTGTCCGCGTTACTTCGGTAACCAGCTTCCATCCCTCACCCGAAACCAGAAAACGATGAGTTTTTGTTCTTTAAATTGAATTGTGAAATTGTGAAATTTTTAATTCATGCGATTCATGTCTCAGACTTTTAAAATCAGCTGTCTCTGATAAATCCTAATAAATATGTATTGAAAAATAATGTACCTTTGGTAGAAATACCACCAAATCATGAACGGAACATTAAATAAAGTAATGCTTATAGGCTATCTTGGCGATGATGTCAAAATGCACTATTTTGAAGGAGGAAACTGCATCGGCCGATTTCAGCTGGCTACCAATGAAGTCTATGTCAATAAAACGACCAACGAAAAAATTACTTCGACCGAATGGCATAATCTGGTTGTGCGCAACAAAGCAGCCGAAATATGTGAAAAATATCTTTCCAAAGGAGATAAAATTTATGTGGAAGGCCGTATAAAATCACGGCAGTGGCAGGCCGAGGACGGTTCTGTTAAGCATACAATGGAAATACAGGTTACGGAGTTTACTTTTTTGAACACCAAAAAGGAAACTGAAACCAATAGGGCAATAAATTCTTCGGAATCAGCAAAAAACACTAACTTTGAATCTCAAAATAACGACTTGCCTATTAATGACCTGCCGTTTTGATTGTTTAACTAATTCATGCCAATTTGGACCCAGAGCCCAGTTTAGAGATAGCTTCTCAAGTTGACTTTACCTTAATTTTTGGTTTTGTCGGAATCATAATTTTGCTGTTTTGTTCCGCAATAGTTTCAGGTGCTGAAGTTGCTTTGTTTTCCTTATCACAAAAAGATTTGGACGAATCTATACAGGAAAATAACACCAAGGGTAAAATAATTGCACGGCTATTGGAAAAACCCAAAAAACTTTTAGCGACACTTCTCGTTGCAAATAATTTCATTAATATCGGAGTGGTGATTTTGTTTTCTTTTGTTGGTAAAAACATTTTTGCTTCTATCGATTCACCGGTTTTAAAATTTATAACCGAAGTAATTTTAGTTACTTTCCTGTTATTGCTCTTTGGTGAAGTGCTACCAAAAGTGTATGCCAGCAGAAACAATATAAAGTTTGCTCAATTAATTGTTTATCCCGTTTCAGGATTAGATAAAATTTTGTCGCCTATAAGCATACCAATGCGTTCGATAACCTTGTTTTTGCAGAATAAACTTGGGAAACAAAAATCTAATTTTTCAGTTGATCAATTATCGCAGGCGCTGGAACTGACAGACAGTGGCGAAACTACTACCGAAGAGCAGAAGATTTTAGAAGGAATTGTTTCTTTTGGCAATACCGATACTAAGCAGGTGATGAGTCCAAGGATTGATGTTTTTGCATTGGAAATAACAGAGCCTTTTGCTGCAATTTATCCGAAAATCATTGAAAAAGGGTTTTCAAGAATTCCAGTGTTTCGCGAGAGCATTGACCAGATCGAAGGAGTACTGTTTGTTAAGGATCTGCTTCCGTATATTAATAAAAGCGAGTTTGATTGGGTGACTTTACTGCGAGAGCCTTTTTTTGTACCCGAAAATAAAAAACTGGATAATCTGCTCAAAGATTTTCAAAGCATGAAAAGTCATTTGGCTATTGTAGTGGATGAATACGGAGGAACATCAGGATTGGTGTCGCTGGAAGATGTTATTGAAGAAATAGTGGGTGAAATAAATGATGAGTATGATGATACATTTGTTAATTTTTCGAAACTCGATGATAAAAATTATATTTTTGAGGGCAAAATAAACCTGAAGGATTTCTTCCGAATTATTGATGTTGATGAAGATTTATTCGAAGAACAAAAAGGGGAGGCAGAAACATTGGCTGGGTTTATTTTAGAAATTTTAGGCAATTTCCCTAAAAAAGGACAGAAAATAGTTTTTGAAAACTGTACGTTTGTCATCGAATCTGTTGATCAAAAACGGGTTAAACAAATTAAAGTAACGATTGAATAATATAAAATGCTTAATAAAATTACTGCTCTTTTTGTGTTTTTTGCTTTCTTCCTGTCTTTAGCAGGTTGTAAAAATGATGTTTTGCCTAAACCAGCGAGTTATCTAAGACTGGATTATCCAGAAGCGGAATATGTTGGTCTTAAAGGACACTGCCCATTTGAATTTGATATGAACTCCAAAGCAATAATAAAAGAAGATAAAGACTGCGGTTACTCGATTACATATCCTAAGATGAAGGCAACAATTTACCTGACCTATAAACCGGTAAATAATAATATAAATAAATTGCTTAGAGATGCTCAGAAACTAACTTACGAGCATGTTATCAAAGCTGACGATATTCTGGAACAGCCATATATAAATCAAGATAAAAAAGTGTATGGCATGTTTTATCAGGTAGATGGAAATGCCGCGACCAACTCTCAGTTTTATGTAACTGACAGTGTTAAACATTTTGTTACAGGATCAGTTTATTTTTATGCTAAGCCTAATTATGATTCCATTATGCCTGCGGCAAGTTATATTAAAAATGATATGCAGCGATTGATGGAAACTTTGAAGTGGAAATAGATTTTGTTTTATTTTTTTATAATGTATTTCAAATTATCAAATAAACGCAAAATTAATCGTCTGTCGTTGGTGATTATTTCTGCTGTTCCCTTTGCTTCAAATTTAAAATCCAAAACAGTACCATAATTGGTTTTTAATTGTTGTGGAAAATCGACCATAATAATATATACATCGGTAATTAGTTAAGGATGTATAAGTCCTGCATCAGGTGGTGTTGATGTAAACGTATTTTCTAATTTTGCAGATCAATATTTTAATAGGTCATATATAACATCTACTAATCAATTGAGTAGTTTTATTGTTGCTGGTGGTACAAATTTTGCAGTTGGTATTTATCGTGCTTATAGTTCAAATGGAGTTTCTTCAAATCTTCATGCTGTAGTAATAACAGGGATAACTGCTGATGGTTCTAAATATATTTGTAGTGATTCTCAAAATGGTGTTGTAATAAAATATATTGACATTGATTGTATAGAAAAATATACAGGCGTAAGTGGATTATAGAATATTTCTTGATAAGATAATTTATATACTTTTTTTAACTTTTAATATATGATACACAAATCATTAGTAAAGAAAGGGTTTGAACTTGTTTTTGTATTAATAACAATCGTTTATTTTGACTTTTCTTTGCATGCACAAAACCAATTAGATGAAAAATTTAAAGAAAAAGCAGGTAATAAGTGGTATAATATGGTATATCAAGCTCCTAACAGTTATTATGGGATAGAGGTAGAAAGTTGTTATAATGGCAATGAAAATTTTATACAAAGTGCATTTGATCATGGTATAAAAAGCAAAACGCATGATATTGTAGTTGCTTTTGCTATGATTTATATCATGGCTGACGATACACCAAGAGGGAAACGCATAAGGGAAGTTTTTGGAAACCCAACAAAGATTAATCTAGAGGCGATAGCTTATGAGGCTGATACTACATGGTATAAAGTGAAGTATCTCGATTCTCTTCAATTAAAAAAAATAAGTGCTGATAGAGGTATAATTTACAACATGAAGATAACGAAAAAGTATAAAGGAATTTATGACAGATGTAAAAAAATAATAGAATATAAAGATAATGTGGGAAGAGCTGAGATATTGTTTTTTTATAATAAAGGGGATGATGCTCTTGTTGATGAAGAGATAAAGAACACGTGGGGGATGCTGAAATTTAAGTCTTAAAGGCAGTGCTATGATCTTAGAATTCTATTAACT
>NZ_JADKPR010000012.1 GCF_015351475.1 Flavobacterium sp. HJJ
ATAAAATTATTTTACAACATTATGAATTAGTTTTGTTATATTTCTTTGTGTAGATTTGTATCAATAAAATACATTAATATGAGACCCGATTTATTTCAAGCGCCAGATTATTATAATTTAGATGATTTATTAAGTGAAGAGCACAAACTTGTCCGTGATTCTGCGCGTGCTTGGGTAAAACGTGAAGTTTCGCCTATTATTGAAGAATATGCTCAGAACGCTGAATTTCCAAAGCATCTTATAAAAGGATTGGGAGAAATAGGAGGATTTGGACCATATATTCCTGTAGAATACGGCGGAGCTGGATTGGATCAAATCTCTTATGGTTTAATAATGCAGGAGATAGAACGCGGTGATTCAGGTGTTCGTTCTACATCGTCAGTGCAGTCTTCTTTAGTTATGTATCCTATTTGGAAATATGGGAACGAAGAACAGAGAATAAAATATCTTCCAAAACTGGCTACTGGCGAATTAATGGGATGTTTTGGGCTTACAGAGCCAAACCACGGTTCAGATCCAGGGAGCATGATTACCAACTTTAAAGACATGGGTGATCATTACCTTTTGAATGGTGCCAAAATGTGGATTTCGAATGCTCCATTTGCAGATATTGCTATTGTTTGGGCCAAAAATGAAGAAGGAAGAATACATGGTTTAATAGTTGAACGAGGAATGGAGGGTTTTACCACTCCGGAAACGCATAATAAATGGTCGCTTCGTGCATCATCAACTGGGGAATTGATTTTTGATAATGTAAAAGTGCCTAAAGAAAATTTACTTCCTAATAAGTCTGGATTAGGTGCGCCGCTTGGATGTTTGGATTCTGCCCGCTATGGAATAGCTTGGGGAGCAATTGGGGCGGCGATGGATTGTTATGACACTGCTTTGCGTTATGCTAAAGAAAGAATCCAGTTTGATAAACCAATAGCAGGTACTCAATTACAGCAAAAAAAACTGGCCGAGATGATTACTGAAATTACCAAAGCCCAATTACTTACTTGGAGACTTGGAGTTTTAAGGAATGAAGGCAGAGCTACTACGGCGCAAATCTCAATGGCCAAAAGAAATAATGTAGATATGGCTATTCATATAGCACGTGAAGCCAGACAAATGTTAGGCGGAATGGGAATTACAGGAGAATACTCCATTATGCGCCACATGATGAATTTGGAATCTGTAATTACTTATGAAGGAACTCACGATATTCATTTGCTGATTACTGGAATGGACGTTACAGGAATTGCTGCTTTTAAATAAATGATATAAATACTAAAATAATTATAAAATTGATACTAAAGCTTCTTGTAAACAGGGAGCTTTTTTAATTTTGCAGAAAACAATAATAGTCCAAAATGAATATTGAAACAATCAACAATAATATCCAGATTCAAAAACAGCAATTATTAAATCATTCCTTATATGAAAAAATAAAGACTATTGATGATCTGCATTCTTTTTTGGAATGCCATGTGTTTGCTGTTTGGGATTTTATGTCGCTTTTAAAGGCGTTACAAAACAAATTAACCTGCACAGCAATACCTTGGTTTGCAACACCGCATCCAGAAACGAGGTATTTAATCAACGAAATTGTATTGGCAGAAGAAAGTGACTTGAGCATGGACGGGAGACATTTAAGCCATTTTGAAATGTATCTGGAAGCGATGCAAGATTGCGGAGCGAAAACAGTTTATATCGAACAGTTTTTATCAGAGGTTAATTCGCTTCAGAATATATTTGTGGCAATCAAGAAAAGTAGTCTGCATCCAAATATTAAAGCTTTTCTGGATTTTACATTTAAAGTTATTGAAGAAGGAAAGCCTCATGAAATTGCGGCAGCATTTACTTTTGGCAGAGAAGATTTAATTCCTGCTATGTTTACAGAAATTTTGAAGCAGTTTCAGTCCAATTTTCCGAATTATAAGTTAGATAAACTTCTTTATTATTTTGAAAGGCACATTGAATTAGACGCGGACGAGCATGGTCCTATGGCTATGACAATGATAAAAGAACTTTGTGGTGAAGACCCAAAAAAGTGGTTAGATGTGCAGAATATTTCGATTTTGGCTTTAGAAAAAAGAATAGCTCTTTGGGATGCAATCGAAGAACTGATTGTTTCAAAACCCGAAATGGTTTAACGTTGAAAAAAGGAAACTGTCGTCACGCTTTTTTATTTTTCATCGAATAATAAAAAAAACTCAAAGTCTTATAAGGGATTTAAACTTAATAGACTTTGAGTTTTTTTATTGCGTCACTTTGTGAAAGGGCTGTTTATTTTCCGTTGAATGTAGTCATGGTATTTTCTAAACCTGCAGTTCCAAACGATTTTATGATTTCGGAAGCGACTTCCAGCCTTTCGGGAAGTTTTGCTTTCTCGTTGTCATCCCAGTCTCCAAGTACGTAATCGACCTGTTGTCCTTTTTTGAATTCGTCGCTAATGCCAAATCTAAAGCGGGTGTATTCTTGTGTGTTTAAAACGAGATTGATGTTTTTTAGTCCGTTATGCCCGCCGTCGCTTCCTTTTTTTCGGATGCGGATGGTTCCAAAGGAAAGATTTAAATCATCGGTAATGACAAAAATATTTTCAAGCGGAATGTTTTCTTTGTCCATCCAGAATTTGACGGCTTTACCGCTTAAATTCATGTAAGTGTTGGGCTTGAGTAATAAAAAGGTTCTTCCTTTAAATTTGTATTCGGCTAATGCACCCAGTTTTACGGTTTCGAATGAAAGCCCCTCTTTTTTGGCTAGGAAATCTAAGACTTTAAATCCAATGTTGTGTCGGGTGTTTACGTATTCGGAGCCGATGTTGCCTAGGCCTACGATTAAAAATTTTTTCATATTATCTGTGTTCTCTGCTGTTTTTGGTGATGAAAACAGGTCTTGTATCCATTTTATCATGTTGCAAAAATAGGCTTAATTGGATAATTTGTCAATGAGATGATTAGATAATTTGAATAAAGAAAATAGAATAAAGAGGAAAGAATAATTCTAAGAATGTATTATTACTTTTAACTGAGCCCTGATGGAAGGGAAAATCCTTTTATTTTTTTCTTTAGAAAATAAAAGATTTAGAAGGAGAGCGGGAAACCATATCTCCTAGAATGCCTGATCTTTCGCTTTATATCAAAAAAAAAGCACCAACCTTTCGATTGATGCTTTTGATATAGATTGAAAAAGTATTATTTTTTCTTTTTTGCTGGAGCTTTTGCAGCTTTTGCAGCTTCTTGAGCAGCTTTCATAGCCGCACGAGAAATCTTCACTTGACAAATTACTGTATTGTCTGGGTGCATGATTTTGAAGTTTGGCGTTGGCACTTTAGTAACGTATAATTTGTTACCCATGTCAAGAGGAGTGATGTCAGCCTCAACAAAATCAGGAAGGTTAGCTGGTAAAGCTTTAACTTTTAATTTACGGTTGTTAAGACGTAAATCTCCACCTGCCATAACCCCTTTTGAGTTACCGATGATTTTTACTGGAACTTCAATAGTGATTTCTTTGTCATCATGGATTTGAAAGAAGTCAACATGTAAAATTTTGTCAGATACCGGGTGAACCTGGATATCTTGTAATACAGCATTGAATGATTTACCATTCGCAAGCTCAATCACAACTGTGTGTGCGTTTGGAGTGTAAACCAAGTTCTTGAAAGCTATAACTTCCGCTGAAAAATGAACTGCTTGACTTCCTCCGTATAATACGCAAGGAACCAATCCAGCATTACGTAAGGCTTTAGTAGCTACTTTGCCCACGCTTTCTCTTTCTGATCCTTTAATTGTAATCGATTTCATTGTAAATATTTATATAGTTATTAATTAAACTCTTCGTTATAAGCTTTAAGCACTAGGCTTTAGGCTTTTTTGTAATTGATTATTGCATTGCTTAAAGCTTACAGCCTAAAGCTTATTACTTAATTACATTAAAAACTTCCCGCTAATGGAATTATTGTGGTGTACCATGTGCATTACTTCGGCAAAAAGAGGCGCACAGCTCACTACTCTTATTTTGTTTGATTGTTTTTTTAACGGAATAGAATCGGTTACGATTAGTTCCAGTAATTTTGAATTTTCTATTTTTTCATAAGCACCTCCGGATAAAATGGCGTGTGTGCAAATTGCTCTTACACTTAAGGCGCCTTTTTCGATCATTAAATCGGCAGCTTTGGCTAAAGTTCCTCCTGTGTCAATCATGTCATCTACTAGGATTACATTTTTGCCTTCTACAGCTCCAATAAGTTCCATTGTTTCGATAATATTTGCTGCCTTTCTTTGTTTGTAGCAGATAACCACTTCAGAATCCAAAAACTTAGAATATGCATAAGCTCTTTTTGATCCTCCCATGTCTGGTGAAGCAATCGTTAAATTTTCAAGACCTAAACTTTCTACGTATGGTAAAAATATAGTGGATGCAAAAAGATGATCTACAGGTTTTTCAAAGAATCCTTGTATCTGGTCTGCATGCAGATCCATTGTCATTATTCTTGTTGCTCCGGCGGCGTCCAGTAAATTAGCTACCAGCTTGGCTCCAATCGGAACTCTTGGTTTATCTTTTCTGTCTTGTCTTGCCCAGCCGAAGTATGGCATTACAGCTGTAATGTGTCTTGCTGATGCGCGTTTTGCTGCGTCAATCATTAATAGTAGTTCCATTAAATTATCTGCAGAAGGGAACGTTGAGCAAACAATAAACACGCGTAAACCTCTGATAGACTCTTCATAAGAAGGCTGGAATTCACCGTCACTGTAAGTTGACATGGTTACTTTTCCTAATGGAATTCCGTATTCTTTTGCAATTTTTTCTGCAAGATATTCACTTTTTGAACAAGCAAAAATTTTAGCTTCTGGTTCTAGGTGTGACATTTAATTTGTTGTTTTGTAGTTAGTTGTGAATTCCTTTTTTTAGGAGGTGCAAATTTAGAAAATAAAATTAACTCTGAAAGGAAAAATTTAAGTATTTTTATTAGAATGTTTAAATATTTTTTCTACATTTGCACCGTGTTAAAGGAAAAGATAATTGTTAATGCTGATTGTCTCTTTATTGCGTTGAAATAATTGTTTATTATTTCATGTCTAGCTAAGCCCGGATGGCGGAATTGGTAGACGCGCTGGTCTCAAACACCTGTGGGAAACCGTGCCGGTTCGACTCCGGCTCCGGGTACAAAAACCTCTTCGAAAGAAGAGGTTTTTTTGTTTTATGGCTTTTGCTTAATGCTTTTTAAATAAAGAGCGTTGGTTGTGCTTTTTTTTTTTTTTTTTTTTGGAAATCCATAAAAAAACCATCCTTGCGAGATGGTTTTGCGGGTATATTTAAAACTTGAATTTTTGGGTAATTCAAAAAAAAAGCTGCAATAAATGCAGCTTATTTTTTTCTAGTGTAATTTAAAATTACTTAGCTGGAGCAGCAGCTGGAGTAGCAGCAGGTGCAGCAGCAGTAGTGTCAGCAGCAACAGCAGTAGTATCAGCAACTACAGCAGTAGTATCAGCAACTACAGCAGTAGTATCAGCAGCAACTTCTTCAGTAGCAGGAGCTTCAGCTTTTTTACAAGATACAACAGTTAATACAGCAACAACAGCTAAACTTAAAAATACTTTTTTCATCTTAATTTAATATAAAGGTTAATTATTAATTCGTGGCAAAGATATAAAATTTTTAATATGTAAAATATTTTTTCATTTATTTTTTAAAAATATTTTCTATCAGGACGTTAGTATTTTGGTTTATGGAGTGAAAAATGAATAAAAAGTGATTTTTCTTTAAAGATTCTCATTTTTCATTAGGTTTTGTACTTATGTTCCATAGTTTGTTTATTGTCTTTTTATCAATTTTTTATGTCGATAATTTGGCTCAAAATACAATCGGTGGCTCCTTTGTTATTTTGTACAAATTCGGCACAGATTTTTCCTTTTTGATGTCTTGTTTCTGTGTTTTGAATTAGTGTTGAGAAAATGATTTCGAGTTCTGAGAAATTTTTTACCGATGCACAGCCTTTGTTTTCAACCAGTTTAACAGCTTCATCGAAATGTGAAAAATTAGGCCCTATTACTATTGGTATTCCAAATGTGGCAGGTTCTAAAAGATTATGGATGCCCTTTCCAAAACCGCCCCCTACATAAGCAATGTCGCCATAACTGTAAATCTTGGTTAGAATGCCGATGGTGTCTGTTATAAAGACATCAAATTTTGACAGCTCTTTGTTTTCTTTTTCTGAAAATAAAACTGTTTTTTTTGTGATGCTGTTTTGTAACTGCTGAATTTGTTCAGGTTTAATATTGTGCGGTGCAATGATGAATTTTACATCATGCGGACAGGAATTAATGTAGTCTGTTAGTAATGATTCGTCTTTTGGCCATGAACTTCCAATAACTATTGTTGTTTTATTGTTTTTGAACTGTGCAATAAATTCAAGAGTGTTGTCTTTGTCTAATATTGCAGCAACTCTGTCAAATCGGGTGTCTCCAGAAATTGTGACATTGGTTTTTCCTAGCTGGGTAATTAGTTTTTTTGAATTTTCATTCTGCACAAAAAAGTATGTGAAGTTATTCAGTGCTTTTCTGTAAAAGCCTCCGTACCATTTAAAAAATAATTGCTGTTCTCTAAAAATACCAGAAATTAAATAAGTAGGAATCTGCTTTTTTTGCAGCTGATCCAGGTAATTAATCCAAAATTCGTATTTGATAAAAAAGACAAGGTCGGGATGAACTAGTTCTACAAATCGTTTTGCGTTCTGCGGTGTGTCCAAAGGCAGGTAAACTGTCGCATCGGCAATTGTATTGTTTTTGCGTACTTCATATCCTGAAGGTGAAAAAAAGCTGATGATAATTTTATGGTCCGGGTGTTTTTCTTTGATTTTTTCAATTACAGGCAGTCCCTGTTCGTATTCACCTAAAGAAGCTGAGTGAAACCAGATTGTTCGGTCATGAGACGCTATTTTTTGTTTTAAAATTAAAAAAACATCCTTTCTTCCGTCTACAAAAAGTTTCATTTTTGGACTAAAAAGAACTGTGATTTTTACTAAAAACTGGGCTAATTGGGTAGCTAAATTGTAAAGGAAATGCATTTGTAATTTTTTTGTAAAAATACATTTTCTTTATATTATTTTCTCCCGTAAAGAAAGTTTAACTTTTGGATATAAAGAACCCGCTTTTTATTTCATCGAAAAAATACTTTTTGTTGTGGGTTTGATTGGTTTAAACTCATTAAATAACTATTTTTGTGGCGCTTGTCTTGAAGCTGTTAAATTGTAATAAAATTTAAGCTTAAGATGGGCTTGCCTCAATATAATTGATCCTTGTTAAGAGATAGGATATTAAAAAAGAATACATGAAAAAAATACAAATGGTTGACTTGAAAAGTCAATATGATAAAATTGCAGCAACTGTAAACGCTTCTATCCAAGAAGTTTTGGATACTAATACTTATATTAATGGACCACAGGTTCATCTATTTCAAAAAAATCTCGAAGAATATTTAGATGTAAAACACGTAATTCCATGTGCAAATGGAACTGATGCGCTGCAGATTGCCATGATGGGCTTGGATTTAAAACCAGGCGACGAGGTAATTACTGCAGATTTTACTTTTGCAGCCACTGTTGAAGTTATTGCTTTATTGCAGCTGACACCAGTATTGGTGGATGTCGATGTGGAAAATATGAATATTTCTATTGAAGCCATTAAAAAAGCCATTACTCCAAAAACAAAAGCAATTGTGCCGGTACATTTGTTTGGGCGTTCTGCCAATATGGATGAAATTATGGCAATTGCCAAAGAACATAATCTCTATGTAATTGAGGATAATGCGCAGGCTATCGGAGCTAATTACACTTTCGCTGATGGAACAAAAAAGAAAGCGGGGGTTATTGGTCATGTAAGTTCAACTTCATTTTTTCCTTCAAAAAATTTAGGATGTTATGGTGACGGCGGTGCTATTTTTACCAATGATGATGCTTTAGCGCACAAAATAAGAGGAATCGTTAATCACGGAATGTACGAGCGTTACCACCATGATGTAGTGGGAGTAAATTCAAGATTGGACAGTATTCAGGCTGGAGTCTTGAATGCAAAACTACCTTTCCTGAACGAGTACAATACGGCACGCCGATTAGCAGCTTCAAAATACAATGCAGCTTTTGAAGGAAATGAAAATATTGTTACTCCAGCATTTGACTTAAATGGAGATGATCACGTTTTTCATCAATATGTTCTTCGAATTATTGATGCCGATAGAGATGCATTGATGCAGCATTTATTAGATAAAGGAATTCCTTGTGCTATTTATTATCCAATTCCGCTGCATTCGCAAAAAGCATACGTGGATGTACGTTATAAGGAAGAAGATTTTCCGGTAACAAATCAATTGGTAAAAGAAGTAATCGCATTGCCAATGCACACCGAATTGGACGATGAGCAGATTAAATTTATAACTGACAGTGTGAAGGAGTTTTTAAAATAAAACAGCATGAGATATGTCTTTATAATTCTTACCGCAGTTTTATTTCAGTCTATAGGTTTTTCTCAAAATAGTTCCAAATCCAATGAAGAAACAGCAGTGGCTTCCCGTGTGGAGACGCTGCGTCTGGCAATGATCGATGCTGATGGTAAAAAACTGAAAGAACTAACTTCTGAAAGTTTAAGTTACGGACATTCCAGCGGTAATATTCAAAATCAGGCTGTGTTCATCGAAAAAATCGTGAATGGAGAATCTGATTTTGTCACAATTGAATTTCAAAACCAGACTATTGAAATTGTGGGCGATGCAGCAATTGTACGTCACAATTTAGCTGCTCATACCAAAGACGGCGGAGTAGATAAAGATATAAAAATTGGTGTAATGCTTATTTGGCAGAAACAAAAAAACAAATGGTTATTAATTGCCAGACAAGCTTATAAATTGCCTTTATAAACATTAAAATTTAAAACAAAAATCCCAAATTATCAGTCTGATAGTTTGGGATTTTTTGTTTTAATTAATTAGTTGTAAATTCGTTATGTTAAAATGAAAGTCATGAATCCTAAAAAAGAAAATTCGAAAAAAAATAAAGTAGAAGAGCCTTCTGTGGCTTACGAATCTTATAAAATTAAATTCAAAGGGATTGATAGGGATACTTTTGAATTTGATGAAGAATTTAAAAATGGCTATACTGCAGAAGAAGCCAAAGCGGAAATGCATAAAAGAATTAGAAGCTGGTGGGGTAAATAAAATGTAGAGATACACCGCAGTGCATCTGTACAGTAAAACAAAAAATCCCCACAAACATAAGTTAAGTTCATGAGGATTCTGTTTTTATAACAATAATTGCAGTCTGCAATCTGAATTTAAGCGTTCGCTGTAGCAGCTTCTTTATTAATTTTTCCGATTAATCCAGTCAAAACTTTTCCAGGACCAACTTCGGTAAACAAAGCCGCACCGTCAGCAATCATCTGCTGTACAGATTGTGTCCATTTTACAGGAGCAGTCAATTGAATGATTAAGTTTTTCTTGATCTCGTCAGCATCCGAAACGGCTGATGCAGTTACGTTTTGATATACTGGGCAGATAGGAGCAGAGAATGTCGTAGCTTCAATAGCTGCAGCCAATTCTTCTCTTGCCGGTTCCATCATTGGTGAGTGAAATGCCCCACCAACAGGTAATAATAGCGCCCGTTTTGCACCTGCAGCTTTCATCGCTTCGCAGGCTTTTTCTACTGCAGAAAATTCTCCTGAGATTACTAATTGCCCTGGGCAGTTGTAATTAGCGGCAACTACAACTCCGTCGATAGAAGCGCATACTTCTTCAACGATATTATCTGCCAGTCCAAGAACTGCAGCCATTGTAGAAGGTGTTATTTCACAGGCTTTCTGCATTGCTAAAGCTCTTTGTGAAACTAATTTCAACCCGTCTTCAAAAGACAAAGCACCATTGGCAACCAATGCTGAAAATTCGCCCAAAGAATGTCCTGCAACCATTTCCGGTTTGAAATCTTCCAGAGTTTTAGCTAAAATTACTGAGTGTAAAAAAACTGCCGGCTGTGTAACTTTGGTTTCTTTCAATTCTTCGGCTGTACCTTCAAACATAATGTCTGTAATGCGGAACCCTAAAATATCATTTGCTTTTTCGAATAAATCTTTAGCTAATGGAGAGTTTTCATATAAGTCTTTGCCCATTCCTGTAAATTGCGCGCCCTGACCTGGAAATACGTATGCTTTCATAAAATCTTGTTTAAGTTTAAGGTTTCAAGTTGTGAAATTTGAAATCGGATGCAAAAATAGTGTTTTTTTAGGATTTATGTCAAAAGATAAAATTGACATAAAACAAAACCTCCATACTTGCAAATAAAGTATGGAGGTTTTGTATGTATAGAAAATCAGTTTGCAGAATGAATTATAATTTTATCAATTGCAGTTCGATATTCAGTTTTACTTCTTCACCTACTAAAACACCGCCTGTTTCTAGAGCTGAATTCCAGTTCAATCCCCAGTCTTTACGGTTTATTTTGCTGGAAATATTCAATCCTGCTTTAGTATTTCCCCATGGATCTTTCATTAATCCACTGAATTCAGCTGGGAATTTCACAGATTTTGTTATGCCTCTTAAAGTTAAATCTCCAGTCAGTTCATAATCATCACCGTCTTTAGTAAAAGAAGTTGCTTTGAAAGTCAGTTTTGGATGATTTTCAGCATCAAAAAAGTCACCGCTTTTCAAGTGATTGTCTCTATCAGTGTTATTAGTATTGATTGAATTGATATCTGCCGAAAATTCAATTCCTGCATTTTCGAAGTTGTCATCTTCAGTTGTGATTGATGCATCATAAGTTCCAAATTTACCTGAAACATTAGTAAACATCATGTGTTTTACTTTAAAACCAATTTCTGAGTGTGTTGGGTCAATTGCCCATTTTGTAGCTGCCATAATTTTATTTTTATTAATTAAAATTTATTTGTTTAATTTTGATAAGGCAAATTTACAGCGATACTGCCGAAGGGACACTTAACCTAGATTAAGAAATAAAAACGATAGTATTAATTTAGTTAGTGATTTTCAAACTAGATTCCACTATTAATTTTTGGAGCAGAAAGATTAGGTATTTTCAGCCAGCATTAGTCCCGCTATCCGTTACAATCTTGTGAACCGAACCCCGGTTTCACAAGGATTTTCACTTCTATCGGGCTCAAAGGAAATATTTTTGTTTTTTTTGTAATCATTCAAAAAAAACAATCCAAGATTCAATGATAACCAATAATTTCATCCATTGGAGATAATAATCCACTTCTAAGTTCTAATTAAAAGTTTCTATCAAAGAGAATTTTTCCAGCCACTTATTGAGATTCGAAGAATAAATCTCACGGTATTTAGAGATGATCTCCTGATGTTTCATCTGAAAATCGTTATCCATCTCGTAGTTCCAGTTATTGTCTCTAAAAACGGTTTCAAAATTAAAAACATTTCCAGCCAGCATTTTATAATCAGCAGCTAATTCCTGATGCTGTTCTGAATTAAGTATGGGTTTGATTTCGGTATCATAAAAAGTCATAGCTGTTTCGTTCACCGCCAATCCTTTTTCTATCCAATGCTGTTCCAAAGCATCTTCTTCATACTTAAAAAAATCGGTAATATGTTTGTCCGAAAACCAATCAGGAAGTTTTACATTAGGCTGATTTTCATTCGATTCATTAGTATCAGTTTGAAGCTGCGCATTTGTAAGGATAGAAGAATTGTACAGATACCATTCTGAATCCATAATTAAATAAATGAGTTTTTTGGTGTTTAATTTGGCAAGCCAAGTCCTGTATCTAACAATTCCATTTGGAAATAATCCCAAGTCAATAACCATTTTGCGTGCTTTACCATTAATTTTGACCTCAATTACAGGAGCCACATGATAACCCCAATCGATTGTTCCGGTTGGAGAGCTATTTTTTTTATCAATAAAAGAAATCTGCCGGCTGTTTGTAGAAGAATAAACAACAGGGGCAAAAACCCAGATTTTGGCACAATAACATCCTTTCGATGCTAATAACAGTCTGATGTAATGCGAAATATTATGACAGTTAGCCTGCTGATAGCCAAAAGGGAGCCCCGATTTTTTAATTTCTGAAAACAAAGCATTTGCTGTATCTTGATCAAGAACAGAAGCTTTTCCAGGCGTTAAAAGTGGATGCTTTTTGATAATCTTTTGTGTTAAATAATTTTAATGTTATACTACTATTATGGACGAAGTTATAAAAATGATAAAGAGGCGGGCTTATACCAAAATAAGAAATTGTTATAAAATTTTAATTAAAAAATCAAATCACAGGTATTACATCAACCTCAACTTTTACTTTATGATCGCCGGTACTAAAAATAATTCCTTTCATCGGTGACACATCGGCAAAATCTCTTCCATAAGCGGTTACGATATGGCGTTGCTGCGGAATCATATTATTAGTTGGGTCAAACTCGCACCAGCCCATTTCTGGAATATAGACCGATATCCAAGCGTGCGAAGCGTCTGAACCTTCTAATTTTGGTCTGCCCACTGGCGGTAATGTTTCAATATAACCGCTTACATACCGAGCTGGAATCCCCACGCTACGCAGACTGGCAATTGCTAGATGAGAGAAATCCTGACAGACACCTCTTCGTTCTTTGAGGACTGTTTTTAGCGGTGTATTGACATTGGTAGAGCCAGATTTGAATTGGAATTCTGTATATATTTTTTTAATTAAATTTAATACCGCTTCAAAAAGAGGCATCTTTGGAAGCAGACAGCTTTCGGCAAAAGCGGTAATTTCTTCGTCCCAAGTAATGAATTGGCTTGGCAGCTGATATTGTAAAACTTCAATTTTGAGAGCGCGGTCTGTTGTGAATTTTAATCTGGCTTCTTCGCAGGTTATTGGATTTAAAGTTAGCTGTGTCGCATTTTTCAATACTTCGACTTCACTCGAAACAGTAACTTTCAGCGATTTATGCGATTGATGAAGCGAAAAATAATGCTGAATATTTCCAAAATAATCCGTGCGGGAATATATTTTAGAGGGTTTAGGCTCGATTTCTATCTTGAAATTTTTGCATATCTGTTTCGCAGAATTCTGAGGCTGAAGACACAAAATACTCTGGTAATTGTGTACCTCATTGACGTAGGTATAAAGTGTCTGATGTTTTAGTTTATATTTCATCGGATTCGCTATTTTCAAGTGTGTCTAAAACGGAATGCTGGATTACAGAATGATTAAAATATAGGCTGGATAAATTATTGGAAACATCGCACATTAATTCAAAAACATCCGAAAGCGTCTGGTCTAATTCAGACCGGAATTGTGTTTTTTCATCAACTTGTATCAGACTGTCGGCATCAATTAAGTTGATGATTGTACTGGCTTTCAAAGCTGATTTTTCGGCAATACTCAATCGGTTTGGCTCATTGGTCTTTGGTAATTTAGAAAGATAATGAGTGAGAGTGTTTAGCAAAAAAGAAAGTGTGTACGTTAAGTTTTTCTCTAAAAACACCATATTAATTACGGCTTTTAGACTCAAATGCGATTTGTATATATTTCGGTACTGCGCCAGTAAATGATGATTTTCTAATATGGCTTCCATAAGAACAGCTTCGTCTTCCTCGGCTTTTTTATAATTGAAAGCACTACGGAAAACCGAAATCAACGATAAAATCCGTTCTACATTTTTCCCGGCTTCCATCAGATAGAAACCATTGTCACGAGGCAGTGTTTCGTAAATATTTCCATAAAATGAAAAAAGACGAATGTGCAGTTTATCTAAAGAATGATTTACATGATTGATGTTATTGGTTTTTTTAAGCGTAAAATGAATGTCTTCCAGTAAATTAATAATCTGTCGGGTGTCGTTGTTCCATTTTTCACTAACCTGATTAATGGTGTTGAGCAATGACTGCATATTATAAACGACCGAACCTATTTTTTTGGAATCATTAATCAGCAGAAGGAGTTCTGTAATTGGATTTACAAAAATAGCTTCGTTATCAAATATTTCTCCGCCTTTGGCTTCTTTTCCAACAAATCCTGGATAAGTCTGTGTAAGATGTGTCAGTGATTTTAATAAAACGACTAAAAACTCGGGCTGTTCATTGCCGTGTTTAACTACATTTTCGTTGAGTCTGTTCAGAATA
This sequence comes from Flavobacterium sp. HJJ, assembly GCF_015351475.1. GTDB lineage: Bacteria > Bacteroidota > Bacteroidia > Flavobacteriales > Flavobacteriaceae > Flavobacterium > Flavobacterium marginilacus. The sequence continues at coordinate 14,096 of NZ_JADKPR010000012.1, forward strand.
ATTTTCAGAAAACTGCGCAAAGCCATCGTCCTTTCGCACAAGCGGCCTAACCAAAATAAATTTTCGGCATTTCGGCTCGTCAGCGAATTATTAAGCTGGTTGTTAGTGTTTTTTCGTTCAACTGATTTTTCCTGATATTCCGTTGGAGCATCTGTTATAATCCAAGTGTCTTTTGAAATGCCGCCTAATTGGTTTGAAATTTCAAATTTGTCTTTCACCGCCGAACTTCTGGTCAAACCGCCCTGCATTACTTGGTAATCATCACCGTCTGCTATCAAAAAAGCACGGATTGCAGCATATCGGGGTTCTATAGTTCCATTTATAAATGCAGGAGTTGTGGATAAACTCACTTCTTCCTGAGCGACATATTCTTTAGGATTTTTTTGAATCAGATTTTTTAATTCTTCAAGCTGTTCTTTGTCCAGTAAACGGGCATAAATTGATCTGAAGCCTTGTTTTCGATTGGTTTTTTTTATGATTAATTTGGGCAGATTGGTTAAAACATAATCCAATTCTTTGCTGTGTCCGCACCACCAGGTCGCAATCGAGCTGATTAATAAAGGTTCTTTCAGCAGAAATTTACAGGCATTCTGCATAAAAGCCATTAAGCCGTAATTTTCTAAAATACTGGTTCCGGGAGGATTCACAACGGAAACATTTCCTAAACGGATTACCTGCAGTAAACCGGGAATTCCAAGGAGAGAATCTCTGCGCAGTTCAAGCGGATCACACCATACGTCATCCAGTCTTTTGATAATAACATCAACCCGCTCCAATTGATCGATAGATTTCAGCCAGACAAAACCATCCCTGACTAATAAATCATTTCCCTGAACCAAAGTATAGCCTAAATAAGAGGAAAGATAAACGTGTTCAAAATAGGTTTCGTTTCCGGGTCCGGGAGTCAGGAAAACCACATTTGGATTTTCATTGGAGTTATTTCCTAATGAATCAACTGTTTGCTGTAATTGGCTAAAGTAGGGTGAAAGCTTTTTTCGATAGGTTTTTTTATTGAGTTCAGGTAAAACCTTACTCATTACAACTCTGTTTTCAAGAGCATATCCCGCACCCGAAGGCGCTTGCGTCCGATTGTCCAGCAGCCACATTTTTCCGTCAGGACCACGGGCTAAATCTACTGCATAATTCAGTAATTGTTTGTTCGATTTTTGTTTAATGTCAAAACAAGGCAGTAGAAAACCAGCATTGTCAAAAACTAGTTCAGCGGGTATTATCGCATTTTTGATTAAGGTTTGAGGGCCGTAAAGATCTTTTAGAATTAAGTCTAATAATTGCGCCCTTTGTTTTAATCCTTTTTCAATAGTTTTCCATTCCGATTCGTGAATTAAAAACGGAATAGGATCCAGTTTCCAGGCTCGGTTCGATTCCTGATTTGAATCATAGACATTATACGTAACTCCGTTTTCTTTTAATTTTTTTACAATTTCCTGATTCCGTAACTCTAATTCATCAATTCCAATGGATTCTAAGGTGTCAAAAAGCCCTTTCCAATACGGTTTTATCTCTCCGTTTTGGTCAAGCACTTCGTCGTATGAATTGATTTTTTCTTTATATGAATGGAGCAGTCCCAGTGAAATATCTTGAATCATTTGTTAGTCAGTCAATGGATTACTTTTTTATAATTGGCAAAATAATAGCTTTTAAAGTGAACAGCAATGCAATTATCTTATTCTTTTGCTTTCCAGTAATGCCTTAAATCTAAAGTGTAAGGATATTCGGGATTAATAAGCTCTATAGGAGTATCAAGCCGCAGATCAGATTTTGATTCTATTAAAAAACGAGATGCCGAAGTACTGTTTGAAATCATTTCTTTTTCTTTTTCGATTTCTTCAAGTGCTGTTGAAGGTGTATGTCCAAAATCCCAAAAACGGCTTATTTTTCTTGATTCAGCTTCAAAACTATTGATAGGGAAACTGTCAAAACTTCTTCCGCCGGGATGCGTTACAAAATAGGTACAGCCGCCAATTATTTTATTGTTCCAAGTATCGGCTAAGTCAAAAACAAGCGGTACATCAATTCCGATATTAGGATGCAGTGCCGATGGCGGATTCCATGATTTATAACGGATTCCTGCAACATATTCACCTTTGGTTCCGGTGCTTCTTAATGGGATTCGGCATCCTTTGCATAATAAAATATGGCGGTCGGGAACAATTCCTGAAACTTTTACCTGCAGGCGCTCCAGCGAGGAATCGACAAATCGGGCAGTTCCGGTGCTGGACAGTTCTTCGCCAAGTACGTGCCAAGGCTCTATTCCTAATCTAATTTCCAATTGGACATTGTCAATTGTCACAGTACCGTGATGCGGATATCTAAATTCGAAGAAAGGATCAAACCATGAAATATCAAAATTGTATCCCGCGTCTTTTAAATCGTTTACTACATCAATCATATCCAGATAGGCGAAATGCGGTAACAAAAACTTGTCGTGCAGTTCCGTTCCCCAACGAATTAATTTTTTCTCATATGGGTTTTTCCAGAATTTGGCAACCAAGGCACGGACTAATAAATTTTGAACCAAGTTCATGTGCTTGTGCGGAGGCATATCAAAAGCCCTTAATTCTAATATTCCCAAACGCCCTGTTGACGAATCGGGAGAATATAATTTATCGATGCAGAATTCCGTACGGTGTGTATTTCCAGTGATATCAGTCAGCAGGTTTCTAAAAATCCTGTCCACCATCCAGAAAGGAACTTCTCTGTCTTTTGGTATTTGTTCAAATGCAATTTCCATTTCATAAAGGCGCTCATCACGGCCTTCGTCAATACGCGGTGCCTGACTTGTTGGTCCAATAAATGGCCCGGCAAAAAGGTAGCTCAAAACAGGATGATGCTGCCAGTAGGTAATTAAACTCTGCAGTAAATCAGGTCTTCGCAGCAAAGGGCTGTCTTCAGGTCTTTCGGCGCCTAAGGTTACGTGATTTCCACCTCCGGTTCCGGTATGACGGCCGTCTACCATAAATTTATCTGTGCCTAAACGGGAAAGAAAAGCTTCTTCATATAATGCCGTTGTATTATCTACAATTTCCTGCCAGGATTTGGCCGGATGTACATTTACTTCTATTACGCCGGGGTCTGGAGTAACCATCATTTTCTCCACTCTGTAATCCGTTTTTGGCTGATAACCTTCGATTCGTACAGGCATCTGTAATTTTTCGGCAGTATTTTCGATTGAAGTTATTAAGTCGATATAGTCTTCTAAATAATCAGTTGGCGGCAGAAAAATGTACAGCATCCCATCGCGTTCTTCAACGCACATTGCTGTAATGAAAGTGTCCACTTCAAATATTGTAGGATCTTCTTCTTTTTTAGTCTCTTTTTTGGCTGACACTTTTTTGACTGCTTCAAAAATTTTTGAAATCGTTCCGTAGCGTTTTTTTACTTTTTCAGAATAGTCTCCTAGAGCGGGTAAATCTTCAAATAAACTTCTGTCAACAACCGTTTCTCTCTTATTTTTAGAAGTTTTTGGAAGTGAATCTAAAGGTAACCGCAAACCGATGGGAGAATTTCCGGGAATCAAAAAACAATTTCCTCTCCTGAATTCCCAAGCACAGCTTTCCCAATTGTCCTGAGTATAATTTTTCCGTATTGGCAAAACAAAACCTGACGGATTGTTTAAGCCTTTTTCTAAAACCTTGGCAAGATTATGACGTTCAATAGAGTCCTTGAGATTTACTTTCAGCGGATCTAAATTCACTGGAAGCTTACCTTCTTCAAGAGCCCAGTAGATTGGGTCTTCATAGGCGGGTAATATGTTTTTAGTATCAATTCCTAAAAATTTGGTTAACTCGACAGCAAATTTTTCAGCATCGTGAAAAGTAAATTGAGTTTCACCTTCTTTAGCTACCAAAGCATCGTTTTTCCACAGAGGAAATCCGTCTTTTCTCCAGAATAATCCATATTGCCAGCGGGGAAACAATTCTCCGGGATACCATTTTCCCTGTCCAAAATGCAGTAAGCCTCCGAAAGCAAACCGCTGTTTTAAACGAAGTGCTAAATCGTAAGCTAGTTTTCGTTTCAGCGGGCCGTCTGCGGCTGTGTTCCATTCGGCTCCCTCAAAATCGTCAATAGAAATAAAGGTTGGTTCACCGCCCATTGTCAGGCGGACATCACCTTCAATCAAGTCTTTTTCGACTGCATGTCCTACCGTCATGATTTCTTCCCATTGTCTGTCAGAATACGGTTTGGTTACCCGTGGATCTTCATGAATTCGCGTTACTTTATTTTCAAAATCAAAACTTACGTCACATTTTTCGGTAGCACCAGTTACAGGCGCCGCGCTTAAATAATGAGGAGTACAGCACAACGGAATATGTCCTTCACCTGCAAAAAGACCGGAAGTAGGATCAAGTCCAATCCAGCCTGCACCCGGCAGATATACTTCTGCCCAAGCATGTAAATCAGTAAAATCATTTTCGGGTCCGGAAGGGCCGTCAAGAGATTTTATGTCTGGTGCCAATTGTACAATGTAACCGGAAACAAAACGTGAAGCTAAACCAAAATGGCGTAAAATATGAATTAACAGCCAGGCAAAGTCCCTGCAGGAACCGCTTTTCAGCCTTAATGTCTGTTCGGGAGTCTGCACGCCGGCTTCCATCCTCAGATTGTATGTCAGTGTTTTATAAACCACTTGGTTGAGGTAAACTAAAAAATCATTTATTTCTAAAGAATCATTTACTTTTATGCCTTCAATAAATTTTAAGAATGTCGGACTTTCTTCGCTTAGTTTCAAGTAAGGCACCAATTCCTGTTCGAGAAGAGTGTCGTATTTAAATGGAAATTTCTGAGCATATTCTTCTACAAAATAATCAAAAGGGTTAATGACTTGAAGTTTTGCAATTACTTCGACCTCGACTTTTAATTCTTTGATTTTATCGGGAAAAACAATTCTGGCCTGATAGTTTCCAAAAGGATCCTGCTGCCAATTAATAAAATGATTCTCTGGACTGATTTTAAACGTATATCCTTCTATTGCAGTTCTTGAATGTACTGCAGGACGAAGTCTGAAAACATGTGGGAATAATTTAACGCTGCGGTCAAATTTGTATATTGTTTTGTGGGAAATGGCTATTTTTATGGACATAAGAAAGTTTTTTTTATGACATAATTCCGTTTATACAAATATTGAAAAAAAATCATTGTTTAACGAATTTTAATGATAATAATTTATTAAAAATATGCTTAAATACTTTTAAATAAGTAATTTTAAATCTTTTTATTGATAATATGTTAATGTTTGTGATTGGAAAACGGCTCCAAAAAGTATAAAATGTTACGGCAATGTATATTTATAGTTTACACCGCTTTATTTCATTTTGGCTTTGTAACTTAGTATTTCAATAATTATTACAAATTAATAAGCAGACTGACGAGCATTATTAATATCACAAATTCAAAAAAATAGATAAATATGTCAAACATTGGATTAATTATAGAAGAACGTTCGGCCGATATTGGTAACTTTCTTGTAGGCAGGCTGCTGCCTTTTCGTGAAAAAAGGGCAGTGGGACCTTTTGTGTTTTTGGATCACATGGGACCGGCACTACTTAAAGATTATCAAAATTTAGATGTTCCTCCGCATCCGCATATAGGACTTTCGACACTTACTTATTTGTTTGAGGGAGCCATACTGCACAGAGACAGCGTGGGAACTGAAATGGAAATTACTCCGGGTGCAGTCAATTGGATGACAGCGGGAAAAGGTGTAGTGCATTCGGAACGTACACCCGAATATTTGAGAACTACCGATAAAAGTCTTCATGGACTGCAGATTTGGGTTGCACTGCCAAAGGAAAAAGAAAACATCGAACCCTCATTTGTACATGTAGAAGCCAAAGATATACCCGAATGGCAGCAGGATAATGTTACAATAAAACTGATTGCCGGTGAAGCTTTTGGGAAAAAATCGCCAGTTCCTGTTTACAGCCCGTTATATTTGATTGAAATTAAAAGTACATCCAAAGCAACGCTGGATATCGGCAAAGATCTTTTTGGAGAAAGTGCTTTGTATATTCTGGAAGGCGAAATTATAAATGATGGAAATACCTATGGTTCAAAACAAATTTTGGTTGCCAAGGAAAGCAGTCTCTGCCAGTTCGAAATGAGTGAGAACAGTACGGTTTATATTTTTGGAGGAGAACCATTTCCCGAAGAACATTTCATCTATTGGAATTTTGTTCATTCAGATAAAGCCGTCATTGAAAAAGCAAAGCAGGACTGGATCGATCAAAAGTTTTCAAAAGTTCCCAATGAAACAGAGTTTGTTCCCCTGCCGCAGCCCAGAGTGAGATAGTTTATTTTTTATTTACGGACTATTAAAAATTAGGGCATGACCGCAAGGGTCGGGCTTTCCACTGTATCTTTTCTTTTCCTAAAGAAGGAAAAGAAAAGGATGCCGTTTCAATCCCTCATGTAAATCCTATTTTCATAATAACTTTTCCGAATAACAGAAGAATATTTGGTATAATTATTTTTAAAAAAAACTGTTTTCCGTACTTTTTCTAGAGCAATGCGGCGCTATTGCATTGGAGCTGCACTATTTGATCTGGATGACCCGTCCAGGGAAATAGGAAGACTCGCGAAACCTTTATTAGCTCCTTTAGAAGAAGAGAGGGAAGGCTATGTGCCAAATGTGGTATATTCCTGTGGTTCCATAATTCACAATAACAGTCTTATACTGCCTTATGCCGTGTCCGATTATTCGTCTACTTATGCTGTAGTTGATATGACCGAACTGCTCGAAGCATTACTGAATAGTAAAAATAACTGTATATGGAGTTACCCAAAACTTAGTTTATATACTATTTTTATGGTTTCTTAAAAATATTAAAATGACTGAAAAAGAAAAAATGCTTTTGGGCGAAATCTATTTTGCCAATGATAAACAACTTACCGAAGAACGTGCAAGAGCCAAAAGACTATTGCACAAATTGAACGTTACCGAATATTTGATGAATGGAAAATCACGGGCAATTCTTCGGGAACTGATGCCAAATTCTCATAAACGATTGTATATAGAACCGCCGTTTCATTGTGATTATGGGTATAATATTCATTCGGGGGAGAATGTCTATTTTAATGTTAACTGCGTGGTTTTGGACACTATGAAAGTGACTATTGGCAACAATGTTTTCTTTGCGCCAGGCGTGCATGTTTACACAGCAACACATCCGCTCAATGCCGTCGAAAGAAGAACTGTCGAAAGTTCAAAACCTGTTTCTATTGGCGATGACTGCTGGATAGGAGGGAATTCGGTGATTTGTCCGGGAGTTACAATTGGTAACGGCTGTGTAATCGGTGCGGGATCTGTGGTAACAAAGGATATTCCCGAGAATTCTTTGGCAGTTGGGAATCCCGCCAAAGTGATTCGGAAATTGAATGAGGATTAGGAGAGTTAAGAGGGTTTAAAAGTTTAAATTGTTTTAACAGTTTAAAACTCTTTTCTAATCACTTCTTGTTCATATAAAAACTCAACGCTCCCGATGGACATTTATTGATAGTTTCGATAATTTTTTCAGTAGTTGAGTTTTCTGGTAAAATCCACGGTTTCTCTTTTGGATGAAAAACATCTGGATTGTTCTTAACACACATCGCAGAATGTATGCATTTTCCAGATTGCCAAACAATGGTTACTTCTCCATTGCTGTATTCTTTTTTGATGTCTTTTGGATCCATGACTAAATAGATGTGTTGATTAGTATCTTATTTTTTAAGATTTTAGAAATCGGACATTTTTCGGCAATAATTAACAATCTGTTTTTGGTGTCTTCGTCAACTGTACTCGGAAAACTAATTGAACGGCTAATGGTTGTCGTTAATTCCGAATCGTTTTCTTGAGAGATATTTAGGGAAATATTTATTTCTGGAATATCCCAGCCCTTTCTATCAATATACATTCTCAAAGTCGAAAGTGTACAGCCTGCCAAGGAAGCTAATAATGTCGAAAATGGATCTGGTCCTAAATCATTTCCACCAACATTTTCAGGTTCGTCCATTAGTAATTTGCCATTGCGCCAAGCAATAGTGCACAAATATTTTTGAGTACCAATATTTCCTGTGATATTATTTTCTAATAGATTTTCCATAAAATATGTTTTTTGATGAGGATTATAAAACGTCTCTAAATTCGGGAGTTTTGTCAAACACTTTTTTTGCAAAAGGACAAAGCGGAATAATTTTGATGTTTTTTTCTCTTGCAAATTCTACTGCTTTAGCTACCATTTTTTTGCCGTAGCCTTTTCCGTTATTGCCTTCGTTTACTTCGGTATGGTCAATAATGATTTTATCTGGACCTGCAAAAACAAAAGTCATTTTGGCTTCGGCTTTGCCATTAATATCGATGTGGAAAAAACCGTTTTTGTCGTTTATCTCTAATTGTACTTCTTCGTTCATTTTTTCTTTAAGTTTCTAAGTTACAAAGTTGCTGAGTTTCTAAGTTTTTTTAAAATTTCTAAGATTCTAAGTCTTTTCTTAGTGACTTAGAATCTTAGCAATTTAATTAATAACCCATCGGAATCTCCATTAATAAAAATTTTGCGTCAGTGCTGGCTTTGATGTCCAATGTTTTGAAATCGGTTATACCTAAACCATCACGGGTTTCCAATTCCTGACCGTCAATAGTTATGTTTCCGGAGATTACAAAAGCATAAAGACCGTTTCCTTCTTTTTTTAATTCATATTGTTTTTCAAATCCAGCTTCAAAATCAGCCAAATGAAACCAGGCATCCTGATAAATCCAGACTCCTGCATCATCAGGATTTGGAGATAATATTTGGGCAAAATTGTTTTTTTGCTCAGCAGTGTCCAAAGTGATCTGCTGGTAACGAGGTTCCACATTTCTCACTTTTGGAAATAACCAGATTTGAAAAAGTTTTGTTCTTTGGTCAGCATTTGGATTGAATTCACTGTGCTGAATTCCAGTTCCTGCGCTCATTACCTGTACATCGCCGGTTTTGATAGTTTCAGCATTTCCCATACTGTCTTTGTGAGCTAAATCTCCTTCCAGCGGGATAGTAATAATTTCCATATTGTCGTGAGGATGTGTTCCAAAACCCATTCCCGCTGCTACGGTGTCATCGTTTAAAACGCGTAACGCTCCAAATTGTACTCTATCTGGATTGTACCAGCTTGCAAAACTAAAGCTGTGGTAAGCGTTTAACCATCCGTGATCTGCGTGTCCTCTTGTATCTGCTTTGTGTAAAACTGTAGTTGCCATGATATAAATGTTTAGTGATTTTTGTTATACAAATTTACGTCAGATGTAAGCAAAAAGCACTTAATGTAGATTAAGAAGTTATGCCAATGGTATTATTTAGCACTGTCAGCAAGTCTTATGAATTCAGCTTTATATCCGTCTTCATCATTAGATAAGCCTGATTTAGCTAGGTTTTTTATTTCTTCAATAGAGGTGTTTGTAATTAGCTTTGATTCTTTTAACTTTAAACCAAACCAAGCTACAGCAGTGCTGAATTTAAAATCCGAAGAGGCATTTCTTAATCCAATTGATGAATTAGTAATGGTTTGAATCATTTCTATGCTTTTTTCTCCATCGGGTTTTTTATATCTAAATTTTACGGTTGCCAGTTCATCATCATAGTTTACTGCTGCCGTTTTATTTTTCGTATATTTTAATTCATCAGGGATAAAATTACTTTTAACGCCTGTTGGAATTATTTCGTATAAGGCCGTAACCGTATGCCCGCTGCCTAATTCACCAGCATCAATTGCATCATTTTTAAAATCTTCAGCTTTCAGTTTTCGATTTTCATAACCAATCAGTCGATACGCCTGCACATGCTTTGGATTGAATTCTATTTGAATTTTTACATCTTTTGCAATAGCAAACATAGAACCTTTGAATTCTTTGCCTAGAAAACGGCTGGCTTCTTGCATGTTATCAATATAGGCGTAATTTCCATTTCCTTTATCCGCCAAAATTTCCATTTTACTATCTTTATAATTGCCCATTCCAAATCCTAAAACGGTTAAGAAAACTCCTGATTTTCGTTTTTCTACAATTAAATCTTCCATGTCTTTATCCGTAGAACTTCCAACATTGAAATCCCCGTCAGTTGCAATTATCACTCGATTATTTCCTTCTTTTATAAAGTTTTCTTCTGCCAGTTTATATGCTAATTCAATTCCTTCGCCGCCGGCAGTGCTTCCGCCGGCATGTAATTCGTCAAATGCATCCATAATAACTTTTTTTTCATCACCCGATGTTGGAGGCAAAACAACTCCGGCAGAACCAGCATAAACCACAATAGAAACCTTGTCTTTGGCTCTTAATTCTTTGACTAAAATCCGCATTGATTCTTTTAGCAGCGGCAGCTTATTTTCTTCATCCATTGATCCAGAAACATCAATAAGAAATACCAAATTGGATGTTGGTAAATTCGTCATTGGGATATTTTTTCCTTGTAAACCTATTTTTAATAATTTATGATTTTCATTCCATGGACAGGCGCTGTATTCCGTATTGATGGAGAAAGGATTACTGTCTTTAGGCTGAGGATAGCTGTATTTAAAAAAGTTCACCATTTCTTCTACGCGGACCGCATCTGCTGGAACTTTTTGCCCATTATTTATAAATCTTCGAATGTTGGTGTAAGAGGCATTATCGACGTCTATCGAAAAAGTGGAAAGAGGAGCTGTTTTTGGAGATTCAAAAGGGTTTTCTTCTACTTCTGCATAGCTTTCATCGTTCGTTTCGGCAGCAGGTGTTTCTAAAAATTCTTCGGCTGGTGCTTCACTCACAACGACTGCATCGACAGCAATCTCTTCTGTACTTTCTGCTTTTTTACAATTGGTTAATAATAGCAATACAAATGATACTAAAATAAAATGTTTTCTGTTCATTAGGAATGTTTTAGAAGTTAAAAAAGGGTGGTTTAAACAGGAATTAATCATCAAAAATTATAAACTGAATTGTTTTAATAATATTATATTTTAGTTGTTAAATCTTGTTAAATTATATTTGAATAGAATAGGAATGTACCTGCTCAATAGATTAAGAACTAAAGATATAATAATTTTAGTGCTATTTCCGCAGCATTTTACTTTTCATCTTACTAAAAAACTCAGGAGTTACTCCCAGATAAGAAGCAATTTGTTTTTGAGGGACACTATAAATTAAATTGGAGTATTTTTTGCAGAATTTATCAAAACGCTCTTCGGCGGTTAAACTTAAATTGTCCATTAACCGCTGTTGGTGTGCTACCAATGAATTTTCGGTTAAAATCCTGAAAAAACGCTCTAGCTGCGGTATTTCTTTGTACAGGATTTCCTGGTTCTCTTTGGATAATATTACCACTTCGGCATCTTCTATTACCTGAATAAAAAGGTTTCCAGGTTTTTGCGAAAGCAGACTGTACATATCACTTATCCACCAGCCGCTGGCCGCAAAACTTAAGACATGTTCTACAATATTGTCATTGATATTAAAACTTCGGATTACACCCGAATTAACAAAATAGGATTGTCTGCATATTTCGCCCGCATTGAGCAGAATAGTTTTGGCTTTGTATTGCTGTGTTTCTGTTTTGGACAGAAAAAGTTCCTGTTCTTCAGGAGTTAAAGTAACGTGCTTGCTGATGTTTTCGAGGATCGCCTTCATTCTCTCAAAAGTACAATTATTTAGCTGTCTATAAAATAATAAGCATAAAAAAACCTGCAGGGAACTCAGTTCCTGCAGGTCTTGGGAGAAGACATAATTATTTAACCTATAAAATATAAAAGTCTTCTTTGCTTTTTTTTGTTTGTATGCGATGTGTGTTCGACTCGAAATGCTCTGATGTATTGGAATATTCATCATTATATTCATTGACCATCTGCATTAAATTTTTCTCAATGTTTTTGGCAATTGCAGAAACAGGAGTATCAGTTGGTTTGTTTTCGAATGGATCCTGCAGATGAATTGCCATTTTTTCTACCAAGAAAAATGCTGCCGCTATTATAGTTACAAGTGGTATTTCTAACCATCGCAGCATGGTAGGTAAACTAAACGGCAGCAGTATGATGAATAAATAAATGGTCATGTGAATGTACAATCCGTATGTTGTTGGGAATATAGTAGTTTTTATACGTTCGCATTTTCCCATGTGGTCGCAGAAATTGGTCAGCGTTCTGTCTAATTCAATTTGCTGAAAAGCATTTATTTTTTCTTCACGGAGGGCATCTTTCAGGTCTTTTCCGTGCAGTATTAACAATGCATTAGGCACGTGCTTGTGTTTTTGAACATAATCAAATTCTTCTGGCGTTAATAACCCTTTGATGGGTTTGTATGCATTTTCCCCTCTCAAGGCATTTCCTAAAGCATAACACCACGCTGCTTGTCTTTTTGCCATTTTTTCAATGAAATTATTAGCCTCAATCGAAAAAATTGGGTCTTTGTAATAGGTAATAAGCTGTCTTATAAATGATCGTGAATCGTTGGTTACCGCTCCCCATACTATTCGTGCTTCCCACCAGCGGTCATAGGCCTGGTTGGATTTGAATGCAAGTAATAGTGAAATTACCGTTCCGATTACTGAAGGTATGGCTATCGGAATTTCGGTATTCAGTTCGGGATTAAGTCTGTGAAAAATATCAAAAAGGCAGGTGTATACCAATACTATTGCAAGTTCAAATTTAATTTTCCCTAATATATAGCTTAGCGGTATTTTCTTTTTTAGTAACATGATGCTTGTATTAAACGGTTTCTTCGTGCAGTGATAAAATTGGGATGTCAAAATGCTGATTTAATTGACTTTGTTTTTTGTTTTTAATTGTTGACCGTTCGGAGGTGCGGGTTTCAATTACAAAATCAATATCGTTTTTAGATAAAACTTCTTTTAGCAGAAAATGGATATATTCTGAAGTTTCCTGTTCTTTTTTTAAGACCTGACTGATTTTTTGCAGCGGAAACTGGTCCTGCATGTATTGCTGAATATCATCAATATTTAATCGGGAATAGACGTTTTCTAAATAAATTGCCTTGTTCAGCTGTGTAGTCTGATCGTTGATTAACCTTAAAATGGATATTTTTTGGTTCTCAATAATCTGCACCAAATTTGTATGTACCGTTTTTTTGCTTGTAATTACTGATTTGGTCAGCAGCACTAAATCAATAGAATGAAACTGCAGAAAGTTTTTTAAAAGTGGTGCAGTGATTCCGGACTGACGCTGGAATTCTAATTTGCAATTTGGAAAATCCGCAATTAAGTCACGGCAATTGTCTAATACGGCTAATTCTTTGTGGGTTATCTGGCTGTCTTGTTCTCTCAGGTATTGAGCTGCTGAGAACGAATTAATTTCATCAGTAACTAAAAAAAGAATGATTTTTACATTTTCATTTTTAGAATGATTAATGGCTGTTTTAACTGCTGCTATTGTGTCAGAAGTTAGTCGTGTAGGGATTAAAAAGTTTTTCATAAGTACGTTTGTTTTTTGTACTTACAAAGTAAATCCTGCTATATTAGAGCCAGTTTAAAAGAACATTAGAAAATTCTAAGAATTCACATTAGAATTTTTAATGTTGGTCTTTTTGAACAAAATAGTTACAATTGTCCCTTTGTTTTTTTCGGACTGGATCTGTAATTCACCATTGTGCATTCGGATGATTTTCATGGCTAATGGCAGTCCCAGTCCGTAACCAATATATTTACTGGCCTCTTTTCCTCTGAAAAAGGGTTCGTAAAGATGCGGAATATCTTCGGATGGAATTCCAATACCGATATCGCTGATTACAATTTTGATAATGTCCTTGGTTGCACTAAGATTAACAAAAACTTCCTTGTTGTCCGAGTATTTTACACCATTTGCGACAATGTTGTTGATAGCCAATTCCAATAAATTTTTATTGCATGGAATCGATAGATAATTACTGTCTTTTGCAGAAACATCCAGTTTGATGCTCACTTTATTATCTGGGAAGAAAGTGTCCAAATCTGTTTTTACTTCAAATAATAAATCGTCCATACGAACCACATTTTGGACTTGCTTAGTACCGTCGTAGCCGGTTTGGGTAAGTTTTAAAAGGCTTTCGGTCAGGCTTCCTAATTTTGACGACTGTCTGTAAATGTTTTCCAGTGAAGTGATGTATTCCTCTTTTTCTCTTTCTTTCAGAAGCATAATTTCCGCTTCGGCAATGATGGTCGTGATTGGTGTTTTTAGTTCGTGGGAAGCATTATTGATGAAGTTCGTCTGAATTTCAAAAGACGTTTCCAGCCGGTCCAGCATATCATTAAAAGTCGAAGTCAGATCGGCTATTTCGCCAGTGTTTCCTTCATTCTGCAGTCTTCGGGATAAGTTGGAAGCACTGATTCTTTTTACCTCCTTGGCAATATTCGAAACTGGAATGATTACTTTTTTGGCTAATAATCTTCCCAGAAATAAAGATATAATAAAGAATACGGCAATTCCAATAATCATAATTCTTGAAATATAAACCGTTGTCAGATGCCCTTTTCGGTCTACGGCTGCGATGATAACAATGTATCTTTGATCATTTTCAGTAAAAATCTGGCCTAAATAATATTTGTTGTCTATTTCAAAGGATTCTTTCCCGTTTTTTAAAACATTGGTATAAAACTCATTGGGTAAGTTTAATTTGGTATTGTATTCAAAAGTGTTCTGGCTGTTTACCTTAAGCACAAAATCTTCTTCTTGAATTAATTCTTCCAGCCCATTTTTTTTAAGCTGTTTGTAGTATTTAATTTTTTCAGGATCCTTTTGAAAATGAATAGAAGCAACAATTTTTGCACGGTCTTCCAGACGTTTCAAAAAGTAATATTGGTTGTTGCTTCTAAATAAGAAGAAAACCAAAACACAAAGCAGAATGGTACTGACAGTCGAAAGAATAACGTACGAATAAGTAATTTTCTTTTTTATATTATTCATTTTCAGTTTGTAATAAATAACCAAAACCTTTGATGGTCTGAATCATTTTGGTGTTATAAGGTTTGTCGATTTTTTTGCGAAGATAGTTAATATACACATCCACTACATTGGTGTTCATGTCAAAACTGATGTCCCAGACATTGTCAAGAATCTGATTTCGGGAAACGATTGTTCCTTTGTTTTTGGCCAAATAATAAAGCAGTCTGAATTCTTTGTGTGTTAGGAGAATAGGATTGCCGTTTCGGTGTACCATTTTGGTTTTGCCGTTTATTTCTAAATCTTCGAGTTTTATGATGTCTGGTTTTTGAGTATCGAGATTGGCTCTTCTTGCCAATGCCATTACTCTTGCATTGAGTTCGGTGAATTTAAACGGTTTTACCAAATAATCATCGGCTCCGTTTTCCAATCCGTTTACAATATTTTCAGAAGTTCCCAAAGCAGTCAACAAAAGGATGGGAACAAAGTTTTTGATTGCACGTAATCTTCGGCAGATTTCGATTCCGTTAACTTTCGGGAGCATAACATCCAGGATCACAACATCAAAATCGTTGTTCTGGATCATTTCCAAGGCAGTTTCTCCATCAAGACAGACACTTACCTCAAAGTTATTTTCGGTAAATCCTTTTCTTAAAACGGATAACAGATTGGGTTCGTCCTCAACAATCAATAATTTCATTTACAAGTGTTTGTTTTTGCAAACATAAAAAAATGTAAATGTAATTTTCAGTAAGTTGGGATTTCTTAAGGTTTTTTTTAGAAATTTTTTCGAAATGATGCTTTATTGTGCAGAAATTTTTTGCCACAAATTACACAAATGAGCACAAATTATAACTTGTTTTTTAATTTCACGAATTACTAAAGCTAATAGAATTTGTGACTCGAGCGATAGCGAACAGGCGTAGCAAATTTGATTTTATTTTTTTTGATATGATTAGCGATAATTAGTGCAATTGCTTCGCCTGTTCGCTATTGCTCGGGTTGTGGCTAACTTTTTTTTAAAGTTTAAATAGAATAATTTTTAAACATATAAATCCATAACAATCTTGAAAGGCGGATGTTAAACGAAGCCATAACTAAAATCACTGCAGTTATAATGCCAATGATTCGTAAATCGAATGTTTCGGCAAAAAACTGATGCGCAATCAAGTAAGTTGCAATTCCTTGCGCCACAGTCAGTCCATAGTTTACATACATCGCACCAAAAAAATAGCCAGGTTCTTTCTCGAATTTATAATGGCAGTGCGGGCAATATTGATTCATTTTTGGGAAACCAATATTAAAAAAGATATTTTTTTCGTTAAATACTTTTCCTTTATTACAATGCGGGCATTCGTTATTTAGGATTTGGACAAGTGTATGTGACATGGTTTTATTTTTTTCAAAGGTATTTCATATTCGTGTCACAGCTATTTTCTATATTCGCTAATTATAGCACAAAAAAGACATTGGTAATTATGAAAAAGTATCCTGTATATTCTATTGAACGGTTTAACTGCAATGCAGTTAGCAGTGATTTTTATATTAATACCTTCAAAAATCATTTAGCTCATCACAGTTTTGTCGAGGAACCGCATAGACATAATTCGTATGTGCTGGTGCTTTTTACCCATGGATCAGGCACACATGATATCGATTTTGATGTTTTCAGTATTAGACCTGGGAGTATGTTTTTCCTGCAGCCCGGGCAGATGCATCATTGGAGTTTATCTGATGATATTGATGGTTTTGTGGTTTTTTATTCGCAGGAAATGTACAATCTGTATTTTGGACAAAAAACTATAGAGGTATTTCCATTCTATTCTGCACTGGGAAATTCGCCCGAAATGATTTTTGATTCCAATGAATTGAATGGGATTCGGCCTTATTTTTATGCGATGCTGGAAGAATCTCAGGGAAATAGAATCATGAAACATGATAAAATTCTGAATCTATTGGATAGTATTCACATCGAAATTACAAGAAAATACAATGAGCAGTATGTTTTGGAAACCCATTCGTATAATTCAAGAATCAAGGATTTTTATCTGCTTCTGGAAAAACATTTCTGGACAGAAAAAGCACCTTCTTTTTATGCTTCCCAGCTTCACATCACGTTAAAGCATCTGAACAGAATCTGCAATGAAATCTTGAAAAAGACAACTACTCATGTCATTACCGACAGAATTATTCTGGAAGCCAAACGAATGCTGATGGATAAAAAAAGAACAGTCAGCGAAATTGCTTCTGAGTTAGGTTTCGATGACTATTCTTATTTTGTCCGATTGTTTAAAAAGAATGCAGGAATGACACCTACAGCTTTTCGGGTTTCTAAGAAATAATTAATAATAGGAATCAAGAGTTGAAAATCTATTTTTAATATCTCAAGGGTACATTCGAATCACGGCATTCGCTTTTAAAAGTTTCTGACACTAATTACACTAATCTGCACGAATTAAGATTAAGATTGCTATTTAATTACACAAAATATTCGAAACTGTAAAAGTTGTAAAAGTTGATATCAATTTTGATAAGAATTAGTGTTAATTGGTGAAATTCGTGTTTGTCTTTTTTTAAATGCGAATACCGTGCATTCGAATTCTTTGGGTCGTATTAATAATGTATTTTGACTAGTTTGGCAGCTTCTTTTGCTTTTGCTGTTATTTCTTCAATATTTGTATCAAGAGTGTCATTGACTAAAGCTACTCCCATGCGGCGGTAGGGTCTTGAGGTTGGTTTCCCAAAGATCCGGAAATCTGTTTTGGGTAAAGCTGCGATTTTTTCTATTCCTGTAAATGTTGGATTTCCCGAATTTTCCGAAGCTAGAATTACTGCACTGGCACCGGCTTTTTCTAATGTAATTTCAAAAATTGGCAGACTCAGAACAGCACGAAGATGCAGTTCGAATTCATTAAAGTTTTGAGTTCCTGCCAAAGTTACCATTCCGGTGTCGTGTGGCCTTGGAGATAATTCAGAAAAATAAACACCATCATCGGCAAGGAAAAATTCCACGCCAAAAAGTCCCGCTCCGCCTAGAGCTTCGGTCACTTTTTCGGCCATATCCTGTGCTTCGTATAAATCCTTTTCGGATACTTTTGCAGGCTGCCAGCTTTCCTGATAATCGCCTCGCTCCTGTCTGTGACCGATTGGCGCACAAAACAGGGTAGGATTGCCGTTTTGTACCACTGTCAATAAAGTGATTTCCGAATTGAATTTGACAAAGGCTTCGACAATCACTTCTACCACATCGCCACGGGAGCCTTCTACAGCATATTGCCAGGCTTTGTCGATATCGGCTGCAGTTTTTATCGTCGATTGTCCTTTTCCAGAGGATGACATTAATGGTTTTACTACGCAGGGCATTCCCACGGCTTCAACGCCTTTGTGTAATTCCTCGGCAGTTGTGGCATAGCGGTAATTAGCGGTTCGCAAACCCAGTTCTTTAGCTGCCAAATCACGGATTGCTTTTCTGTTCATCGTAAAGTTGGCCGCTTTCGCAGAAGGAACTACGGTAATCCCTTGTTTTTCGTAATCATAGAAACGCTCCGTTCTGATAGCTTCTATTTCTGGAACAATGAAATCAGGCTGGTGCTTGGCAACAATCCGATCCAAAGCTTCGCCATCAAGCATGTTGATGACTTCGTAACCATGTGCGACCTGCATAGCGGGTGCGTTTTCGTAGCTGTCAACAGCGATTACGGTCTGCCCGATGCGCTGTGCTGCGATTGTGAATTCTTTTCCTAATTCGCCTGAGCCGAGGAGGAGTATTTTCATTGAAAGTAGTTTAGTAGGTTTATGAGGATTATTGCCTTATCCAGTTGTAAATTATTGTAACAAAAATACGGTTTTGTGTGCGAATCTTTTGGAATATTTTCTGGTATTTGTTCGTTATTCTGAAAAATTTGAGCAGTTATGGTTTATCAGTTTTCCTGTCTGAGGGAAAGAGGCCAATGTTATTAAGTTAGGCTTATTTCACTCTCGCAAAGACGCTGAGACGCAAAGTTAAGATCGGATTCCTTTGCGTCTTAGTGCCTTTGTGAGAGCTGTATTTAAATGAAAACTTAGCAAGAAAATCTTAATTTAGTGGTGTATTTAAATAAAAAAAGTTTCAGATTTCAAGTGGTAAAACTTGAAATCTGAAACTTTTAAAACTTTAAACTATTTTTATTTATGCTGTTACTTCAGAGAAAGACAATGCTTCTTTAATTCTGCGTAATGCTTCTTTTAATAAATCATCGCTGGTTGCATAAGAGAAACGGATACAGTTTGGATTTCCAAAAGCATCTCCTGTTACTGTAGCAACGCAGGCTTCTGCTAAAAGATACATAGAAACGTCGTTTGCATCTTTGATTTCAGTTCCTTTTAATGTTTTTCCGAAGAAAGAAGAAACGTCTGGAAATACGTAGAAAGCTCCTTCTGGAACGTTAATTTTGATTCCTGGGATTTCTTTCAATAATCCAACCACTAAATCTCTGCGGCTATGGAAAGCCTGAACCATGTGGTTCAATACGCTTGGATCAGCATCTACAGCAGTAATTGTAGCACGCTGTGCCACAGAATTTGCTCCTGAAGTTACCTGCCCTTGGATTTTTGTACACGCTTTTGCGATGAATTCTGGTGCTCCAATGTAACCAATTCTGTATCCAGTCATAGCAAATGCTTTTGCTACTCCGTTTACGGTAATAGTTTTTTCTAACATTCCAGGGATTGAACCAATACTGCAGAAAGTTCCTGAGAAATTGATGTGCTCATAGATTTCGTCAGCAACTACATAGATATTTGGGTGTTTTTCCAATACTTTAGCCAATGCTGTCAATTCTTCTCTGCTGTAAACAGATCCAGAAGGATTACATGGAGAAGAGAACCACATCATTTTTGTTTTTGGTGTGATAGCTGCTTCCAATTGTTCTGGAGTGATTTTGAAATCAGTGTCTACAGAAGTTGGAACTTCTACAGGAACTCCGCCAGATAATTTTACGATTTCAAAATAAGAAACCCAGTAAGGTGCCGGTAAGATAACTTCGTCACCGTCGTTAAGCATTACCTGAGCAATGTTATATAAAGATTGTTTAGCTCCTGTTGAAACTACGATTTGTGATGGTTTGTAATCCAATCCGTTGTCTCTTTTGAATTTTCTGCAGATAGCTTCTTTTAAATCCTGGTATCCATCAACTGGAGAATAGGTGCTGTAGTTTTCATCGATTGCTTTTTTTGCAGCTTCTTTGATGAAATCTGGGGTGTTGAAATCTGGTTCACCCAAACTTAAACTGATGATGTCTTTTCCTTGCGCTTTTAATTCTCTTGCCAATGCAGCCATCGCTAATGTCTGCGATGTAGCTAAATTGTTAATTCTGTCTGAAAGTGGATTGCTCATTAAATTGTAAATTTTTTGGTTTATTCTCTATTAGATAATTATTATAATGCGGGCTTTAGTCCCAATGTTCTTAAGTGTTTGAAATGTGCAACAACAGCTGCAGTCATTGTTTTGTATTCGTAATAAGGTAATTGGCATTCCTTAGCCGTTTCTTTTACGATTTTTGCAATTTTACCATAATGAACATGGCTGATGTGCGGAAAAATATGATGTTCAATCTGATGGTTCAGACCGCCGGTATACCAGTTTACGATTTTGTTTTTTGGTGCAAAATTCACCGTGGTGAATAATTGGTGAATCGCCCAGGTGTTTTCCATTTCGCCAACTTCGTTTGGCTGTGGATTAGCAGCTTCGTCAACTACGTGTGCCAATTGAAATACAATACTAAGGATTAATCCGGCTGTGTAGTGCATAACAAAAAAACCAACGAGGACTTTCCACCAGGTGATACCAATGATCATTGGCAGCACAATCCAGATTCCCATATAAATGATTTTGGTGATGATTAATGTTGTCCAGAGTATTTTAGGACTTTTTGGCTCTCCGTACGATAATTTTCTTTTCAGGTAACTGCTCATTTGTTTAAAATCAGTTGTAATCGCCCAGTTAAAGGTCAATAAGCCATATAAAAATACAGCGTAATACTGCTGGAATCTATGGAATTTATGCCATTCAGCTTCTTTAGAAAAGCGCATGATTCTGCCTGCTTCCAAGTCTTCGTCATGACCGATTATATTAGTGTATGTATGGTGTAATACGTTATGCTGTACCTGCCAGTTATGTACGTTTCCAGCCAGGACATAAATAGTTCCTCCCATAAATTTATTAACCCAGCTTTTGGTAGAATACGATCCGTGATTAGCATCGTGCATAACGTTCATTCCTATTCCGGCCATTCCTATTCCCATAACAATAGTTAACAGTAAATGCACCCAAAAAGGCATGTCTAAAGTAAGTATCAAAAAGTAAGGAACAAGAAAAACAGTAAATAGAATTACGGTTTTTAAATGGATTTTCCAGTTACCTGTTTTCTCAATGTTATTTTCTTTAAAATAGCTGTTCACACGAGAATTTAATGTTCTGAAAAATTTTAAATTGTCTTGCTTAGCAAATGTAGGTGCTGTATTACTCATATAATTTTTTGAATGTTTGCAAAGGTAACTAATATAAATTTTCAACATACAATATTGAGTTAAATATTTATAAGTGAAAAGCAGTACTTTTGTTAAAAATTTTTAAGATGGACGAGATTATAAAGTATTTTCCCAACCTGTCTGATAACCAGATAGAACAGTTTCGAAAACTGGATTTTTTATACCACGATTGGAACGAAAAAATCAACGTTATTTCACGCAAGGATATTGACTCATTATACACCAAACATATATTGCATTCATTGGCTATTGCCAAAGTAAATAAGTTTGAACCGGGTACTTATGTACTGGATGTGGGAACAGGAGGCGGATTTCCCGGAATTCCATTAGCTATTCTTTTTCCAGAAACCCGTTTTTATCTTATAGATGTTATTGCGAAGAAGATTAAGGTGGTAAAAGCCGTTGCCGAAGCTTTGGAATTAAAAAATGTAAAAGCAGAGCAAATCCGAGCCGAAAATGTGAAAGGGGATTTTGATTTCATTGTAAGCCGTGCAGTGACCAATATGCCTGATTTTGTTTCGTGGATAAAAACCAAAATCAAGAAACAGCACAAACATGAACTTAAAAACGGAATTCTTTATCTGAAAGGCGGTGATTTAACCGAAGAACTGAAAGATTTCCCAAAAGCTACAGAATATAATATTGCTGATTTCTTTGAAGATGAATTTTTTGAAACCAAAAAAGTGGTGCATCTGCCATTGAAGTTTGTGGTGTAAAGTATCAAAGTTGAAAGAAAGATATTTAAAACCCCACAAAATTTCAAAATGCTTTGAATCTTGTGGGGTTAAATCTTAAATCGTTAATCTGCAATCATAAATCTTTTATTCTCCTAAAAACGGATATCTATAATCAGTTGGAGTTACAAAAGTTTCTTTGATAGTTCTTGGGGATGCCCAACGTAACAAGTTCAATGCAGAACCTGCTTTGTCATTAGTTCCGGAAGCTCTTGCTCCGCCAAAAGGCTGCATTCCTACGATTGCTCCTGTTGGTTTGTCATTGATATAGAAGTTTCCGGCTGCGTTTTGCAAAGCTGTAGTTACTTCTTCAATTGCATAACGATCCTGGCTGAAAACAGCTCCTGTCAAAGCATATTCAGAAGTAGTGTCAACTAATTTCAAAGTTTCTGACCATTGAGCATCTTCGTAAACATAAATCGTGATTACCGGTCCGAATAATTCGGTTTCCATAGTAGTGTATTTTGGATTTGTTGTTACAATGATTGTCGGCTCAACAAAATAACCAACGGATTTGTCGTAATTACCACCAACGATAATTTCAGCATCCGCATCTTTTTTGGCTTGGTCAATAAAACTTGCCAATTTATCAAAAGATCCTTCGTGAATAACTGCTGTAATAAAGTTTCCAAAATCTTCTGGAGATCCCATTTTCATAGATTTTGTATCTGTGATTAATTGTTCTTTTACAGCTGGCCATAAACTTTGCGGTATATACGCTCTTGAAGCTGCAGAACATTTTTGTCCTTGGAATTCAAATGCACCACGGATAATTCCTGTAGCTACTTGTTTAACATTGGCACTTGGATGCGCAATGATAAAGTCTTTACCGCCGGTTTCTCCAACAATTCTTGGGTATGTTTTGTAATGATGAATATTAGTTCCAATTTTTGCCCAGATATCTTTGAACACATGAGTTGAACCTGTAAAGTGGATTCCGGCAAAATCACGGCTTGCCAAAACAGTATCAGTAATCATTAAAGCATCTCCAAAAACAACGTTGATAACACCGTCTGGAACTCCTGCTTCTTTGAAAACATCGATTATAACTTTAGCGGAGAATACCTGACTGTCACTTGGTTTCCAAATCACAACATTCCCCATCATAGCAGCACTTGCAGGAAGATTTGCAGCGATTGCTGTAAAGTTAAACGGCGTAACCGCATAAACAAAACCTTCAAGCGGTCTGTATTCTAAACGGTTCCACATATCAGATGATGATTTTGGCTGATCAGCATAAATCTGAGTCATAAATTCTACGTTGAAACGTAAAAAATCGATTAATTCACATGCAGCGTCAATTTCGGCCTGGTGGATATTTTTGGATTGGGCAATCATTGTTGCCGCATTTATTTTTGCTCTGTAAGGACCAGCGATTAATTCGGCTGCTTTAAGGAAAATGGCCGCTCTTTGTTCCCAAGCCATATTTGCCCAAGCTTCTCTAGATTCTAATGCATTGGCAATGGCACTTTCAATATGTTTTTTTTCAGCTAAATGATACGTTCCAACAATATGTTTGTGATCGTGTGGAGCAGTCATGTTTCTGGTATTTCCAGTTCTGATTTCTTCGCTTCCGATGTATAATGGAACATCGATTGTAGAATTCCACATCGTTTTATAGGCTGATAAAACTGAGGCCTTTTCTGGAGAATTTGGAGCGTAACTTTTTACAGGCTCGTTTACCGCTTTGGGCACATTAAAAAATCCTTTTAGCATGTCTTTTGTAATTAATTAGTAAGCAATTAAATAATTTGATGCAAAAGTACAAAGGAAAGATTGAAATTATGCTAAAAATGTTATAATTAAAGTCAAATTAATTTAGTGCAAAAGGAGCGCACATTCTAAAAGTAGGAACAATTACTCTAAAAGATTTAGTAGTAGTAAAATTAATCATATTGAAATAACCTTTCATCGCACCATACGGAGATGATAATAAACAGCCGGAACTGTAAGTGTGCTGTTCGCCTGGTTTTAAAACTGGTTTTTTCCCAATAACGCCTTCTCCATCTACATATTCTAAATCATTTAAAGAATCGTAGATTTCCCAATGACGTGAAGTCAATTGAACAGAATCCTTACTGTGGTTCTCAATTGTAATTTCATAACTAAAGGCAAAATGTATCTTATAGTTTTTGAAGTACGTTCCCTCAAAACTAGTCAATACCGAAATTTTAATGCCTCTTGTTATTTGTGAAACCATGTTAATGAGCTAATTATGTGCTGTATGTCGGCAAATCTACAAAAAAAATGAATAATTTTTTTAAAATTTTTTAAAGTTTTCTAATTTGTTATATTTAATGAATTTGCAGCACCTTTACCAATAACTTTTACGTATCTGTCTGTGTTTTCTTTGTAGTAAACCAATACGGTATAATCGTTTTCTGTCTGATAGAAATTTCCATCAATTGCGTTCTCTGAATCGATTATTCCTTTATTATTTACCGTTAAATATTGATAGTTTGTAAATCCCTGTTTGATTAAAATTGCTTTTTCATAAATCCCTTTTTCAGTGTTAAAATCCATTTTATTTTCAGGAGTTGTACTGTAATTATTGAACATTCCCACTATATAAACAGAAGAATTCGGATTTACTAAAGGAGCTGAGAGGCTAAAATAAACCCATGAATAATCAGCTTCGATTGTGTTGTTTTCGCCGTCTAGTTTTCGGATCGAAAAATTACCGTTAAGATCAGAATAGCTGCTGTAAGGGAAACTGGCTTTGGCATTATTGGTAAATAAATGCGTGTTGTAAATACCGCTGTCGGAATTAACGAAACTCACATAATTATTTGCGTTTTTGATGTCTTTGGAATCAAAATTTAAAAATTCATTACCAGCCCAAAACTGCGTTTCCATATCGTATTTATAAACAAAAACATTGCCTAGGTTGTATTGCGGTACAATATTTTTAATTGCAGTATTGAAATTGCCGTTTTGCAGCAGTACTACTTTTAGATTTTGTGTTGGATTCTGTAATAAAAAATCGTCAGTGTTGATTTCGAAATTCAGATTGTGTTTTGAATAAATGTTTTTTACAGTTCTTGGTCTTTTTACTTTTAAAGCAACTGACACTTTATCTTCATATAATACAAAATATCTTTTCAAAACAACTTCTTTGTCGGAGTTTAAAATGGTCAGCACATAATTACCGCTTAATTTTATTTGTGTGTAATTATTCGGAATTGATAATTGGTAATGTGTAAAAATCTGTAATGTATTAAATGAATTGACATATTGTTGGATTTTTTGACTGTCAAAACCCGTTAGGTAATCACTTTTCGGAATATCGGTCGGCACCCAATTGTAATCGCAATGTGTAATTTCGAAGTAGTAATCGGCTTCATTACCAAATAAATCATCAAACTGAAAATCGAATGATTCACCTAATCTAAAAATGGGAACTACGTTTTGATTGTTTTGGACAAACGAAGCAGTTTTGATGTTGTACGGCGGAGGAATTTCGGTTTCGACTTGGGCGGTTACGCTCAGGCAAAGGAATGAAAGAAGTATAACGACTATTGATTTCATTGGCAGCTTTTGTTCAAAAATAGTAAATATACAAATTATTGTGAAAGCTAGTCTACGTCTTTGCGAGGAACGAAGCAAACTCACTGACAAAAATCAAGTCCAGCTGCTATTCGAATGGACATGCTGGATGAGATTGCTTCGGGTCTAGCAATGAAACACGAATCGAAAATACAAAAACTATTATTCTAATATAAAGCTCAGATTTTCCTCAATTTCATCACCAATAAAATTTTCGTCTAAAAGCGAATCGGATAGCAGTTTTTTACTTTCCTGCAGACGGATAATTTTTTCTTCAACCGTATTCTTAGCAATAAACCGAACTACATTGACTTTGTTCATCTGTCCAATGCGGTGCGCACGGCCAATACCTTGTTTTTCTGAAAAAGGATTCCACCATGGATCTAAGAAAATGACATAAGAAGCCTTGGTGATATTGAGTCCAACACCTCCAGCCTTTAAAGAAATGAAAAATAGTAACGGTTTTTCCTGCTCCTGAAAACGGTTGACTTGGTATTCGCGTTCTTTTAAAGGAGTTTCGCCGGTGAGTTCGCAAAAATCGATCTTGTTTTCTTTACACCATGTTTTGTAAAAATCCAAGTTGGATGTGAACGAACTAAAAACAATCGTTTTTTGGTTGGATTGTACTAAAGTTTCCAGATAACGGGTCACGGCAATGTATTTACCTGAATCCATTTCGGACTTGGAATCGATCATTTTTGGGTGATTGCTCAATTGTCTCAAGCGCATCAAAGTGTTGATGATATTGATTTTATCGGCAATGTTTCCATCGGTTTGCAGCAATGAATTACGTGCTTTCGATTTTTCTTCTTCGTATAATTTCTCTTGTTCGGGTTCCATTTCGCAATAGAAAATCTGTTCGGAGAGTTCCGGTAAATCTTTTAAAACCTGCTCTTTGGTGCGTCTTAAAATAAACGGACTAATAAGATTTTTTAGTTCCAATAAACTGTTTTCATCTTGTTTTTTCTCAATCGGGAATTTATAATTTTCGGCAAAGAAAGCATAACTTCCCAATATATTCGGATTGATAAACTGCATTTGTGACCATAGATCATCGAGCGAATTCTCTATCGGGGTTCCGCTCAGCGATATTTTGGAACTGGCTTTTATCTGATTAATCGCCTTGAAAATTTTGGAGTTTTTGTTTTTGATGTATTGGCTTTCGTCCAAAATCAAATACCTGAAATTGTATTTTTCCAAAATCGAAATATCTCTCGAAACTACAGCGTAACTCGTGAAAATCAAGTCGTATTTTTCGAGTTTTTTCGAAAGTATTTTTCGGTCGCTGCCAATGTATTGCACCCTGCGGAAATGCGGAGTGAATTTTCGGGCTTCGGTGTACCAATTGAAAACCAAGGAAGACGGCAGAACAATCAATGCTTTTAGGTATTCCTTTGCCATCGGAATTTCGTTTCCAAACAAATCCAGCTGAATATTTTCGGCTCTTTCATAATCCAACTGTTCTTGTACGGCAACTAGTGTGGTTAGGGTCTGCAATGTTTTTCCCAATCCCATATCGTCGGCAAGGCAGGCACCAAGACCATTGTTGTAATGTTCTAAAAGCCATTTGACTCCTTCGATTTGATAGGGTCTCAATGTTGCTTTTACCAAAGGGGAAGACTGATATTCTATAACTGCCTGCAAATTAGCAGAATCTTTGAGTTCGGGAATTCCTTCCAAAATCGCAAAATTGCTTTTGGGCAAAACAAGATTTCCGTTTTGGATTTTTGCCAATTTTACCATTGGGGCGTATAGCGTCATCCATTCAATTGGAATCAAAAAGCAGCTGCCATTAGGTAAAAGGAACAGTCGGTTTCGATTTTTTATATTTGGAATAATTTCAGTGAAATTAAATTCAAAAGCATTGCAGACGACTGTCATTTTTATGTCAAACCAATCGCTTTTCACTTCATTCGAAAATTGAATCGTTACTTTTTGAGTATTGATTTTTTTACTGTCGATTTTTAAATCTTTAACCGAAAAACCATTGGATTCAAGAATTTCCTGATTTTCTATTGCCCATTGAATTGTTGAGTAAGGATCTTGTTTTTCCACTTTTGGCGAAAGCCCAAAAAATCCATTTTCGGTTTTAGACAAACCAAGTTCTAATAGTTTGCTTTCAAATGAAGCTTCTTTAGCTGTTCTTTTATATTGAATCACTTTGATTTCGTCCAAATTGCGGGTGTCAATTTCAGAATGGATTTTCTTGGTTTTACTATTATCGAAAGTGAATCCGTCATAGTCGAATAAAAGGTTGATAAAATAGCTGTTTTTAAAAAAATCATGTGTCAGCTGGAGTGAGCAGGCAGTGATTTTATCTCTTAATTCTACTGCAAATCCAGTGGCTTTTATATCTGCTTTTTTGGCAACATCCTTAATGAATTTTTCAAAATATTCAGAAACCATTTTTGAAGGAATTTCAATAGTTTTCTTCTTCAAAAACGGAATAATTTTTTTAGTATTGATGTCTTTTAGCAGGTACAATTTATGGTGTGCAATCAACCATCCCGGCTCATCCAAAAGAAGTGTGATTACGGTATCTGTTGGGTGGAAAGTCGTTGTTTTGTCTTTTAAAAGTAAAGTATAGGAAATTCCGTTTTCGTGTTTGTCAAACTGGAGGCTCGTTCCTAATGCTGGATCTTCAGTAGCAATCCGGCTAATCCGAAAATCTTTTTCTTTTCCCAGATTCAAAGAAAGTGGAAAATTCTCTTGAGAAACGACACTATAAAACTGTTCTAAATTCGTTTTTATGAATTGTCTGATTCCAAATTCCAGTTTGCTGTCTTTCAGTAAGTCCTCAATGTTCTTTGATGATTTACTGTTTTTACCGAATTTCTTAAAAATGACTTCGGGTTTGAGTGCTTCGCAAATTGATAACACTTTTCTGGTGTTGCTGTCTAAATTTTCAATAATTACCCCAAAACTTTGAAGTACCTGGGGGCTTGCTTTCTTGTCTAAATATGTTATTGCGTCAGAATGATCTACTATATAAGCCGTCGGAATATATGTGTTTAGCCTTTTTTCTAGGTTAATATCAAAGCAGAATTGAAAGGAGTTTTTAGTTTCCAAAAGCATTTAGTTATTAAAGCAATCCGTTAAAGTTTTTAGCCACAGATTCACAGATTTCAAAAAAATAAAAAAGAAATTTGATCGAATAAAAAATCATAGATTAAAAATACTTGCAGCGTTTGTCATTCCGTAGGAATCTCACAAGTGCTCGATTTCCTTTAGCATAATTTTAAAGGAATCAGTAAGAATCTGTGAATTTACGGCTATTTTTTTTATTAGCTATAGTGTTTTTTTACTTGAAGCAGACAGGAATGATTTCGCCTTTTGCCAAACAATATTTCTCTACCAATTCGGGAGCAATTTTGTTGGTGTAATCTTCTTCGACAACGGTAAAGCCAATACTTCTTAATTTGTCAAAATAGTCACGTCCATAAATACGAACGTGGTCGTACTGACC
Organism: Flavobacterium sp. HJJ; assembly: GCF_015351475.1. Classification (GTDB taxonomy): domain Bacteria; phylum Bacteroidota; class Bacteroidia; order Flavobacteriales; family Flavobacteriaceae; genus Flavobacterium; species Flavobacterium marginilacus. The sequence goes on from NZ_JADKPR010000012.1 coordinate 43,241, forward strand.
AAATATTTTGGCACGTTCTTTTTGATCAGTGATGCTGTCATCTGCAAAAGTTATGTCTCTTTTCAAATCCTGTGGAATTTGAAGAATCGCCATGCCGCCCGGTTTCAAAACACGGTACAATTCCTGCATTGCTTTTGTGTCATCCGGAATGTGTTCTAAAACGTGATTACAAAGAATAACGTCGTATTGATTATCCTGAAAAGGTAAATTACAGATGTCTGCCTTTACATCCGCCAATGGCGACAATAAATCGGTAGTCGTGTAATCAAGGTTTTTTTGCTTGCGGAACAATTTATAAAAAGCCTGTTCCGGAGCAAAATGCAATACTTTCTTCGGAGCCGTGAAAAAATCAGTTTGTTCGTTTAGGTATAACCAAAGCAAACGATGTCTTTCTAACGAAAGTGTACTTGGTGAAAGAACATTATTACGCTGTGTTTCGTATCCATAAGGCAGGAATGATTTGAAACTTCTTCCGTCGATTGGGTCAGTGTACTTGTCTCCCTTTAATGAAAAAGCAATAATTGGTCTTGCCACATAGCTCAAACGGATTAATAATGGACGAGGAATTGTATTGAGTATAAGTTTAAAAAGTTTCTTCATTGTTATTACGCAAAGATTCACAAAGAACACATAGAGATTCGCAAAGTTTTAAAAATCAGATGTTGAGTTTATGAATCGTTTTATATTGTTTTTTAAGATTTTAGAATTGTAATTGATTAATAATCCTAACGGATAGTTGCCTAATTTTAAATAGGTGAGTATTTGTGCAAAATGAACTGAAGTGAAACTTTCGACAGTCTTTAATTCAATAACTAATTTATCTTCAATAAGTAAATCAATTCTGTAACCTTGATCAAGTTGGATTTCTTTGTAAATTATCGGAAGAGTAATTTCTTTTTCAACTTTGAGCCCCGCTTTTTTAATCTCATAAAAAAGACATTGCTGATAAGCCGATTCTAATAAACCTGGGCCTAACTCTCTATGAACTTCAATTGCTAAACCAATGACTTTATATGAAAGCGCATTTAATTCTTCGCTTAATTCTAGTGTGTTATTTTCCATGTTATCTTTACAAAACTTCGTGTATCTCTGGGTTATCTTTATGAATCTTCGCGAAATTATTTAAACAACCAATGGCACTTTTCTAAACTCATCCTCTTCATTGCTCACGATTCCCAATTCTTTGTAGATATAATAGAAAGTGGATAAGATTTCAGGTTTTCCGTCTATGATGGCAACGTCGTGTTCAAAGTGGGCAGATGGTTTTCCGTCTGCGGTGGTGATTGTCCAGCCGTCTTTGTGCTGTTTAATGTTTTTGGTTCCCATATTAATCATCGGCTCGATAGCGACCACCATTCCTTCGATTAAAAGTTTACCACGGCCTTTTTTACCATAATTAGGCATTTCTGGATCTTCGTGCATTTTTTGTCCAACACCGTGGCCAACTAATTCACGAACCACGCCATAACCATGTCCTTCGGTATATTTTTGGATGGCGTTACCAACGTCTTCCACACGGTTTCCGGCACGTAATTCCCGGATTCCTACGTAAAGTGATTCTTTGGTAACCTGCAATAATTTTTTAGTTTCTGGGGCGACATCGCCAATTTCAAAAGAATAAGCGTGGTCTCCGTGAAAACCATTTTTGAAAGCACCACAGTCCACAGAAATTACGTCACCGCTTTCAAGAGGTTTGTTGTTTGGGATTCCGTGTACTACCTGCGAATTTGGACTCATACATAAAGAATTCGGGAAACCGTAAAGACCTAGAAAGCTAGGTACAGCTCCATGATCTCTGATGAATTCTTCGGCTCTTTTGTCTAAGTATAATGTAGTGACTCCTTCTTTTATTTCAGAAGCAATCATTCCTAATGTTTTTGATACGATCAATGCACTTTCGCGCATTAATTCTATTTCCTCAAGGGTTTTTTGAATAATCATATTTTCGAATTTTCAGAGTGCAAAAGTACACTTTTAAAATTATTTAATCTGGATTCGCCATAATTTTAAAAAGTTCTGAATTCGAAATAAAATATCTATTGGTCAAACTAATTAAAGATAATTTTGCACTTACGAGATTGTTTTCGCGAGTATTGATTAAAAACAAAGAGCTTTCACCAAATGAAAACAGACGCTCTTCTGAATTTAGCATCGTTAGATTATCTTTGGCTAAATCTTTTACTAAAACCAATTGTTTGTTTAAAGATTCTATTTCTATTTTTTGCGCTTGAATTTTGTTTGACAATTGCAGTCTTTCTAGTCCAATGCTGTATTCGGCTTCCTGAATTTTGAATTTGGTTAATTTAAGTTTGCCTCGTTCTTTTCTTAAAAATAAAGGAAACGACAAATCAACTCCCAATTTGTAATTATCGGTGTTGTATTCATCATAATATTTGGGTTCTGATAAAAGAGAATACCCCAAATTAATTTTAGGAAGCAATTCGTTGGCACTTAATTTTCTTTCAACATTCAAAATATCAATTTTGCTTTGCATCGCATTTATCTTAGGGTGATTGTCTATCGAAGTTGGCTCAGCCGTAAGATTATTAGTTTTCAACGTTTCCTGAATCGTGATTTCGAGTTGTGTCTCTGGTATAAGATCATCCGAAATTTCCATCGGGATCGTATTGTCTAACCATAAAAAGTTAGATAATTCCAGTTTCGCTTTGGTTAATTTTAATTTGGAATCTTCTAAACTCAGCAAGCGGTTTTTTACATTAATTCCGGCTTCGCTACTATCAACAGCCGGTTTGTCACCCTGTTTGATTGATGTTTTTATTCCTGTAAATCGGATTTTGGCATTTTCGGAATATTTTTCATAAAGCTGTACTTCTTCGTAGTTTTTCTTCCAATTAAAATAAGCCAAAGAAGCATCGTATAGAACTGCAACCGCTTGAAGTTTTACTTCGGATTCACTTAGTTTTATCTGCATTTTGGCCATGCTTAAATCGGCCATACGTTTATTAATCCATAAACCTTGACCAACAGGAACACTAATTTCCAAAGAGGCTAAACCCTGTTCTGGCGTTGTGTGTTCCGGATTTAAATAATAACCGTCATTGTTTTCAAAACCTCCTTTAATTTCGATTCCGTACCAAGTTGGAATCTTAAAACTACTGTTCAAAAGGGAGTAATACTCTTTGTCTTTAAATTGTTTTTGAGCGTAATCGACTTCTATTTTGGGATCAAAAGCTCCTCGCGCCATCATCAAATTGGTTTGCGCTTTGTTCAGAGTAAGCTGGGCATTTTTTACCAAAGGATGAAACTTTTTTACGTAACCTAAAAACTCATTGTAGGTAAGTTCCTTTGAAATCGTTTCTTGTCCTGTAACAGCAATAGAAAACAGTAATAAGAGATAGAATATCTTTTTCATGTGTAGATATTTATTGTTTTTTATCGGTCTCCCGATAGTTATCGGGAGTAATTTGCATATCATCATTGGTGTTAACAACCAATTTTTGAATGATGCTCATTTCATTATTTCTTTTCTTTTGTCGTTTTTGTTTCTTGTTTGTAATAATTTGGAGGGAATCCATTTAAAACTCGCCAAATTTCAAACCAAATTGGCACATTGTCCAATAAAGCCAGAGTTTGCGCACCAGAACCGATACTTAGTTCTTTTGGCCATTTTGCTTCTTCTTTATCGGGAGCAATTAGAACTCTGTATTTTCCGTTAGGGCTAATGAAATTTTCAATAGCTACTATCTTACCGCCAAAGGTTCCGTATGAAATATCAGGCCATCCCGAAAATACGATTGTTGGCCATCCGTCAAACCAGACACGAACTTTTTCGCCTCTGTGAATCAGCGGTAAATCGATAGGATCAACATAAGTTTCCACCGCAATTTCATACGACGAAGGCATAATCGTAGCAATTGCGGTACCTTCTTTTACTGTTTCTCCAATCCCTGACTGCAGCGCTCTATTGATGTAGCCGTTTTGAGCCGCTTTGATATAGTACATGCCATTACGGATGCTGTAATTAGCATACTGGTTTTCTAATTTATTAACTTGAGCTTTGGCATCGTATTGACTGCTCAGTGCAGTAAACTTATCACTTTGTGATTTTGAGGCTTTTTCAGAATATTCGGCAACGATTCGGCTAATTTCAACTTTGGAGTTAATTAAATCATTTTTGCTGCTCAATAATTTGTTTTCCTGATTGATTATTTTAGCCTCTGCTTCTTGTAATTTTAAGCGCTTTTCTTCAACATCCGTTAAAGGTTTTAGTCCCTCTTTATTGAGTTGGAGCGTACGATTAAATTGGGTATTGGCAATTTTCAGCTGGGTATTTACTGCAACCAAATCAATACTGTCGCTTTTAATTTTTAAATAGGCTTGTTTAATTTTATTTTGAGCCTGTTCTAATTTTAATTTTTTTTCAGCTTCAATAGCTCCTAGCTGATTGGATAAACTCACTACTTTAGCCTCGTATGATTCTACAGCACTTTTCTTAGCCTCTACTTGGTTTTTGGTGTTTTCAACTAAATTTGGATCCATGTAATCTTCCTTGATTTCAGAGATAAATAAAATGGTATCTCCTTTTTTTACATAGTCTCCTTCCTGAACGTACCATTTCTCGATTCGGCCCGAAATAACACTTTGTATCGATTGTGGGCGCTGGTTTGGTTTAAGAGTTGTTACCGCTCCAGACCCCGAAATATTTTGCGTCCAGGGTAAAAATAATAGCGCTACTGCTACTATTGAAACGCCAAGTATAATTTTGTTTAAAATTTTATAATGCGTTTTGTTTTCAAGTGTCTGCACGGTCTTAAAATGTTCAGACGATTGATTTGGTTTTCTGTTGTCGGATATATTCAGCATTTTTTATTTTTTTGAGTCAGATATTACTTTACCGTCTTCCATTGTTATAATACGATTGCTCTTCTCTTTCCAATATGGATTTTTAGACGAAACAACGATGGTCCAATTGTGTTCTTTTGCTGTTAAGAAATCAATAATTTCTTTAGCTACATTTTCATCCATTGTATCGGTTGGGTCTTCGTAAAAAAGAACTTTAGGCTTATGTATGATACTTCGGGCCAATAGTATTTTCTGAACATTTGAAGAACTTAACTGTTTTGCTTCGGGAAAAATTTGAGTTTCAATACCATTTGGCAGTGATTTAACCAAACTGTTTAGCTGTAATCCAGTGATTGCCCATTTTAAATCTTCGCTGGTTATTGTTTTGTCATTAAATGTAATATTATCTAAAATATTTCCCTCAAATGGCGTCTCACCATGAATAATTGTACCAATCTGCGAACGGTATTGTCTTAGATTTATCTTTTTGAAGGTGTCATCATTAATGTAAAAAGAACCCGCAGTGTGTTGCAACAAACCCGAAAGTATTCGAATTAGTGTTGTTTTTCCCGAACCGTTTTTTCCCTCCAAAAAGATATGTTCCCCTTGATCAATTTTTAAGCTGATCATGCTTAACGTTTTTTGTTTTGAATCAGGGAATCGAAACATTAGATTTTCTGTCTCGAGACTAATATTAGTATAACAATTATCATAAGGTTCAGCTGTTTCTTCTTCTAATTCCATATCGGATACCTGCCCAATTTTTTCGGTAGCAGTCAATACATCATAAAAAGTTTCTAATCCCAAAATGATTTTCTCAACGGAATTAATCACTAATAAAATAATGATTTCTGCAGCCACAAACTGACCGATATTCATTTGTTGTGATAGTACTAAATAGCCTCCTAAAGACAATAAAGTTGCCGTAATTAAAACTTTAAAACCTATCAATTGAATGAACTGTCTTTTGATTACGTTGAAGTGTTTTTCACGATAATCAATATAACCGGAAACGATATCATCATTTTTTTTCAAGGCATAATTGTAATTGAGATCGTTTCTGAAACTGAAATTATTACGCGCAATTTCCTGCAGCCAGCTAGCCACTTTGTATTTGAATTTAGATTCTTTCAAACTGGTATCAAGACCAGACTTGTATGAGAATTTGAAAATGAAGTACAATAAGAAGAATAAAAGTATTCCAAAAACAATAAAGAACGGATGATACAGCGACAAAAGGATTAATCCGAATGCAATTTGTAATAAGGCGGCCGAAAAATCAATTAATAATTTTGAAGTTCCTTTTTGAATTGTTAAAGTATCAAAAAAACGATTGGCAATTTCTGGCGGATAGGAATTGTATAATGCTTCGAATTTTATTTTCGGCAAACGGGCTGCAAATTCAAAAGAGGAACGAATGAATATTTTCTGCTGTAAATTTTCGGTTATTCGAAGCTGCATTAACGAAAGTACCCCCACAAGAGCAACACCGATGATCACAATAATTGTTAAAACTATCCAGGAAACACTGGCGTGTCCTGATTGTATGAAATTAATAATTGCCTGAATACCCAAAGGCAATGATAAGCTCAATAATCCTGCAAAAATTGCGTAGAAAAAAATTTGTACAACGTCTTTTTTGTCTAATTGAAGTAAATTATAAAATCGCTTTAGTGGTGTCATAAGGAAAAATTATGGTTTTGTTTTTGTAATACTCTTGTCGCTAAATCCAGATAAAATGAAGTCACTGTTGTGGTTTCACTAGAGTCAGTTATTGTTTTTAAATGATCATTGAGGAAATGCTGGTGTAAACTTCCTTCGATAATTGTCGAGGCTAAACTTTTAGAATATGGATAATCCGGATTAGTCTCATTAATAAAATGTGCCAGTCGGTTTATTACACTTTTGTACACTAAAAAATAGCCCTCTTTGTTATCTTCATCAACTTCTTTGGTGTACAAAGCTTTGCTGAATTCGGATATAATGATTTTGTTTAAAATTGCTTCGTTGATATGTTTTGTACTGTCATCATCTATGATTTTTTCGGTAACAACCGTTATGGCTTTTGTTAATTTTTCGATAGAATTCTCAATGTTATTGGTTGCAAAAAGGAGTTTGTATTCCATCCAGCTCCAATACCAAGTCGATAAGTAAATAACGAGTTTGTGTTTGTTTTCAAAATACCGATAAATAGAACTTTCGTTGGATTGTATACGCTCGCCAAGTTTCTTAAAAGTGAAATGTTCCAATCCAATTTCTTCGATCAATAAAATACTGTTCTGAATAATTTTTTTACCTAATTCTGATGTTTCAGGATCTTTGATATACAGTTTTTCATTGACTTTTATTTTTAAATTTTCTATCAAAGTGCTCATGGTCAGCTGTTTTTTATACAAAATTAATAGTAATACTTTTGACTTAGTGATTTTAACATTTAATTATGTGAAAAATGATCATTTTCTAATGTTGTTTTAATGTTGGACTTATTTTGTATGTAATTACTTTAGTTTTTTGTAAAAAAGAAATTGGTAAATTAGCTATTGATAAAAAAATACAATGATATCGATGGAAGATTCAACAGATTTAAAGAAGCAAAATTTAGACAAAATGAAACAAGTTGCTTTGGCCGTTTTAGCATTGGCAATAATTGGCTTTTGTGGCAAATCATTATAAAATTGGCTGGTTAAAAGCTTTAAGCGAGGCTGCGATGGTCGGAGGCATTGCCGATTGGTTTGCTGTTGTGGCGCTGTTTCGGCATCCGTTGGGGATACCGATACCGCATACGGCTTTGATTCCTAGCAATAAAGACAAAATTGGGGAGAACCTCGGGAATTTTGTTTCGGATGAGTTTTTGACAAGAGAAAAATTGGAAGTAAAAATTGAGAATTTTAATGTCGCTGTAAATGATGGCCGATAAAAATGCTGATCTTGCAGCTGGTTTGATAGCCGATAATGTGATTTCCAGCGTCTTAAAAACAATTGATGATTTGATAGCTTCCACAGTAAAAGACTGGAACACTGATGAAGTTTCCGAAAAAATGGAACTTGAAATAGGAAAGATCTTCAATACATTCGGATTAATGGTACGCTTGTGGGCGGTTTGGCAGGGCTTCTGATCTATGTCGTTGAGAATGTACTGCACAGTTTTATTTTGTAATCTGGATATGAGCGTTATCATATTTCAATTTTTCTAATTGCTTTATTTTTGTTCTAAATTTAAGATTTTATGGGAAAATATGTTACTGCAGAAGAAGCTGTAAAGGCAGTAAAATCAGGTGACAGAGTATATCTTCAGGCCGCCGGAGCAACACCGACAATTCTTGCTAATGCATTGGCTGAAAGAGCTTCGGAGCTTCGCAATGTAGAAATATGCCATCTGCATACTGAAGGCGAAGCACGATACGCCAATCCTGAGCTTGCAGAAAGTTTTCATGTCAATTCCTTTTTTATTGGCGGGAATGTCCGGCATACTTTAAAGGCGGGGAATGGCTCTTATACTCCTGTCTTTTTGAGTGAATTGCCACGTTTGTTTCGGAGAAATGTATTACCGCTGGATGTTGTTTTTATTCATGTTTCGCCTCCCGATAATCATGGGTATTGTTCTCTTGGAGTTTCGGTGGAAGCTTCGATTGCAGCGATTGAGAATGCAAAAATTGTGATTGCACAGGTAAATCCGCAGATGCCGAGAACTTTTGGCGACGGGATTCTTCATATTTCAGAGATAACGTATTTGGTAGTCGTGGATGTCCCGATTTATTCTCATGAAGAGGAGCCTTTTACTGCCGAAGAGGATAAAATAGGAGATTATATTGCCTCTTTGATTGAAGACAGAAGCACGCTCCAAATGGGAATCGGATCCATTCCAAATGCCGCTTTGAGCAAATTAGGTAATCATAAAGATTTAGGCCTGCATACCGAAATGTTTTCGGATGGCGTGATTGATTTAATCGAGAGCAATGTGATAAACTGCAATTATAAAGGTTCGTTGAGAGGGAGAGTGCTGTCCACTTTTGTTTTGGGATCGAAGCGTCTGTATGATTTTGTAGATAATAATCCGTTTATAGAATTACGGGAATCTTCAACGGTTAATGATACCGCCCGAATTCGGAAAAATCCAAAAATGATTGCTATCAATTCAGCAATAGAAGTTGATTTGACTGGACAGGTCTGTGCCGATTCTATAGGTCCAAGAATGTATTCGGGTGTTGGAGGACAAATGGATTTTATACGCGGTGCATCTTTGAGTGATGGCGGAAAAGCGATTATTGCCCTGCCGTCTACCACCAAAAACGGTGTGAGTAGAATTGTTCCTTTCTTGAAGCATGGAGCAGGAGTAGTTACAACAAGAGGCCATATTCAGTATGTAATTACCGAAAATGGAATTGCCGATTTGTATGGTAAAACTTTAAAACAGCGAGCTGTAGAAATGGTTAAGATTGCTCATTCAGACCATCAGGAAAGTATTGAACGGGAATATTTTTATCTGCTGGAAAAAATGTAGCTCATCGAAAGCAAATCTGAAATAAAAAAAATATTATTCTGTGAATTTTAAATTTTTTCTTTTCTGACTGCCCATTGGTAGATTTTATACATGCCGTAACCAGTAATTAAACCGCACAAATAACCTGAAAGGATATCTAATGGATAATGAAGGCCTAGATAAATTCGGCTGTAAGCGAAGATTAATGGCCATAAAAACAGTAAACCAAAATATTTGAACTGTTTTTTGAAAATAAGATATAAAAAAGTCGCTACAGCCATTGTATTTGCTGCATGGCCTGAAAAAAAGCTAAAAGAAGTACGTGACTGAACAATTCTTATAATAGTGTTTATTTCGGGATTATTACAAGGCCTTGCACGCTGAAAGGTATATTTAAACAAATTGGTGATCTGATCTGTTGCCAATACTAAAACGGCAACAAAAAGCAGTAAATATCCCGTTTTTTTTATTCCTAATTTAGTGTAAATAAGATAAAACAGCAACAGGAAAAAGGGAATCCAATTGGTTTGTTTGGTAATAATAAGCCATAGCTCATCATAGGTGTCGGATCCTAAACCATTAAGATAAATGAATAATTGAGTATCTAGCGCAAGTATTTTTTCTAGCATTACATCTGGCGTTTTACCGGTCCGGTTATATCGTCTAAAATTGAAGAACCGTCTGGATTTGTTATTCCGCTTGCTATACTTTCTTTGGTTTTATTTACTTCGGAAGTGAATGTGTCTGTTATTCCATTAAATGTGTTTGAAGTATTGCCCAAAAGACTGTTTTTTGCTTTATTAATTTCAGAATTAATACCGCCAGTCAGTTCATTCAAGGTTTGCTGGTCAAAACCATTGGCTTCGGCTCCTTTTTGAATTTCACTTTTGATATCATTGGTTGCGTTTTTAAGCTGTGCCATAGCTTTACCCATAGTACGTGCCATTTCAGGTACTTTATCGGAACCAAAAAGCATCAATACGATAAACAAAATAAAAACTAATTCGCCTCCTCCTATTCCAAACATATTTTTTGTATTTAAACGACAAAGATATTAAAATTTAAAACTTTGTCTTTTAAAATTGTCTTAAAAAGCTAAAAAGACACTAAGTTTCTGAGGTACTAAGCTGCTAAGTTCCAAAGTCCTTATTTAGAATTAAAAATATTAACGAATTCTCATCTTACTCTTAAAAAAAATGCTAAGCCTCTAAGATGCTAAGCTTTATTCGCTCAAAAAAACCTTAGAAACTCAGCATCTCAGAAACTTAGTATCTTTTAACCTAATCAAACTTAGATTTTATCTCTGTTTTTGGCCATGAATTATTGGTTACATCAATATCAGCAGTTTCTAATTTTGGATCTATCTGAATTTGTTTTATTGCTTTTGAAACTGCATATACTTTCTTTGCTGTTTCATTATTTTGTCTCCAGATCTGAGCTGGGTATTTATAATTGTCAGCTGTTCCGTCTTCATAAGTAATCTGAACAATAATAGGCATTGGCATGCCTCCAGGCTTATTGAATTCTACCTCGTAGAAATATTTAGGATTCTTTAAACTTGTTTTTTCCTCTGGGGCAACATTTTGATCTACATAATCAGAAAGCAGTTTTACTTCCTCCAGTTTCATTGGTTTTTTTGATGAAGAATCTAATTCTGAATTATCACCTTCAACTAGATAAACAAACGGTCCTTTTTCAAAACCAAAACGCCCTTTCTTTACTTTAGCTGCTTTTAAGGCAGCAGTAGGAGTTTCGGTAACAAAATATTGTTTTACACTGTTAATTCCAATATCTACAAAGTCTGTTGAATAAAACCATCCTCTAAAAAACCAGTCCAAATCCACTGCCGATGCATCTTCCATCGTTCTGAAAAAATCTTCTGGAGTTGGGTGTTTGAATTTCCATCTGTTGGCATACATTTTAAATGCATAATCAAACAATTCACGACCCATAATAGTTTCTCTTAATATATTTAGCCCAGTGGCAGGTTTCCCATAAGCATTATTACCAAACTGAATAATGTTTTCAGAATTTGACATAATAGGTTCTAAAAGTTTTTGATCTAAGCTCATATAAGGAATAATATTTTTGGCAGGACCTCGTCGGGAAGGGTAATTTGTGCCTAATTCCTGTTCTGCCATATATTCCATAAATGAATTTAAACCTTCGTCCATCCAAGTCCACTGACGCTCATCTGAATTCACGATCATTGGGAAAAAGTTATGCCCCACTTCATGAACAATAACACCAATCATTCCATTTTTAATTTGTTCACTAGCCACTCCATTTTCGTCAGGACGGCCATAATTCCAGCAAATCATAGGGTATTCCATACCTTGATCTTCTGCAGAAACGGATACTGCTTTTGGATAAGGGTAATCAAAAGTATGAGATGAATAACTCTTTAAAGTATGGGCGACAGTTTTTGTTGATGTTTCACCCCAAAGCGGGTTTGCCTCTTTTGGATAAACCGATTCGGCCATAACCACTCTATTTCCCATCTGCACGGCCATAGCATCATAAATAAATTTTCTTGAAGCCGCAATTCCAAAATCCCTTACGTTTTTGGCGCTAAATTTCCATGTTTTCTTTTTGTCCGAAAATCCTTTTTCGGCAGCTTCGGCCTCGGCTTGTGTAACAATAACGACAGGTTTATCGAAAGATTTTTGAGCCAGTTCATATCTTTTTAGCTGTTCAGCAGTAAATACTTCGCTTCGGTTCATTAATTCTCCAGTCGCATCAATAACATGATCTGCCGGTACTGTAATATTCACATCAAAATTCCCAAATGGCAGAGCAAATTCACCAGCTCCCCAAAACTGCATATTCTGCCATCCCTCAACATCATTATATACAGCCATTCTAGGATAGAACTGGGCTATAACATATAATCTGTTTCCGTCTTTTTCAAAAAATTCATATCCGGAACGTCCATTGCTGGTTTCTTTCTGATAGTTATTGATGTTGTACCACCACTTTGTTGAAAAAGTAATTTTTTCACCGGGTTTCATAGGAACAGCCAGATTAATACGCATCATAGTTTGATTGATGGTGTAGGACATTGGACTTCCTTTTGCATCTTTTACATATTCTATATTAAAACCACGTTCTAATTCTTGTTTTAAATATTCATCAGTAAATTTAGCTGGAGTTAAAACGGGTTCTATTTTTTCATTTTTAACTAATGGTGACTGAGAGTTTTTCGCCGCTTGGTTTTGATCCAATTGCACCCACAGATATTCTAAAATATCAGGAGAGTTGTTATAATAAGTAATAGTTTCTGATCCGCTTAGCCTTGCATTCTTGTCGTCCAGCTCTATGTTGATATCGTAATCGGCTCTTTGCTGATAATAAGCAGGACCGGGAGCGCCGGATGCAGTACGAAACATATTGGGCGTTGCCAATAAATCATACATCTGGCTGAATTTATTTGTATCGTATTTACCTGGCTGTTTAACGGCAGGAGTTGCTGCTTTTTCCTGTGCCAATAAGATTGTCGGAAGAATGAATAAAAGTGAAATTTTTCTCATAAACTAAAACTAGAGTGGTTTTAAAGCGGTGAAAATAATAATTTTTAACAAAATTGTTGCTAACCATTAATATTTTAACACTTGTTTAGTGGATGTTTCTGAGAAAAGAAAGCTTTTTTTGATATTAAAGGCAGTTACATTCACAATATTCTGCTGTACTGCAAAGCAGTCAACCAATACGGAATTATAAATTTCAATCGTATTTATTTTCGAAATATCTTTAATGCTTATATAACAGACCAGTACATCGCCATCTATTTCTTTACTTAAGAAATTCATGGTTTTTGACTGTCCGTTAACTTTTAAAGAAAAATTCTCTGCTAGGTATTTTTTTAATAGTTCTATAGATTCAGGTGTTTCTTTGTTTGTTCCCAAAAAAAGTTTTTTACCGTATTTTTTTTCTAAAGCCTTATCAATATCGTCTACGAAAATTCGTGCAGTAATCTGAAGCATTTTCTTTTCGGGAGCATAATTAATCTGATAAATAGCCATGTAAAATTTATGCATGGCAAAACTGCTCATCGAAACGATAAAAACCAGCAAAAGAACTGAAACTACTCTTTTTTTCATTTTTCTACAGTAGCAATATGCTTGAAAGTATCATATTTATTAATTAAAAAATCCATTATCGCAAACTGCTGTTTGGGGTCAAGATAATTTTTTGATTTTGGGTCATTTTCACAGTATAAAAGAAAAAGCCCAATCTGATCATCCTTGATTTTCAATTTATTCGTAAAAAAAGAATAACTAACACTATGCATCGCAACGTTCGTGAAACTGACATCAGAAATGAAATCAGATTTTTCAGGATTATTTTTGAATAAATTTTTAAAGATTTTATTATACACACGGATAACATCCATTGCATTAGGATCTCCTGTGCCTGTAGGCATCATCAAAATGTTATTTGGAGACGATAGATTGTCATCATAGTACTGGGTATCAACAATTTTTTGGGTGTTTCCTAATCCAAGCTGCGGAACATGTTTAGCATATACAACTACATTTAGTAATTCATTAGCAACTGCATGCAGTTTTATTCTGTAAAAAAAAGAATTAAAATCCGAGGCTTTAAGCACTACTTTTTCACTTTTAAAACCTAAACTTGTAATCACTAAAGTATCATTGATTTTGGCCAAAATAGCGAACATTCCTTTACTGTCAATTAAATCGCCTGTCTGTGAATTTACATTAAAAACCAAACCGCTTTCAATCGCTGTAGAATCATTTACTATTTTTCCATGTAATGCTTTTCGGGTCAGCATTTGGCTAAAACAAAATTGACAGCTTAAAAACAAAACTGAAATTTTCAATATACTTTTCATTTATAATTACTTAGGTGATTAACTTGTTAGAAGATTCTTAAATCCAAAACTACGTTTTTTTACCTATTAAAATTACAACTTTATTTAAAACTTAAGTTTAAGATATATGATTATTTTTTATGAAATCCACATCTAAAACAAAAGTTCTAAACACCTTTTTTTATAATTATAAAGAAAGATTTTCTTTGTGTTACTCCGTTTTTTCGGTTCTGTTTTGATTATAAACCAATGCTAAATTTGTCATCAGGAACATGCTCATTGTTTTGTTTTTAACATTTAATGATTTTACGAATTCCGAATCCTCGACACAGTAATATTGAAACCCTTTGATGAGTTCTTCTGGAATTTTCAGTGTTTTAGTATAGTATTTATCATTAAACATATATTCCAGCTTTTTTAAAAGCAGTTCTTTCTTTTCAATTTCAACATTCATTTTAAGGGTCTCTCTTTCGCCTGAAAGAAAACTGTATAGCCCTTGTATTCCTCCTGAATTGGAATACAGTCTTCTTTCCTGTGGTGTGAATTTAATCTGTCCGCGGGGTATTATTCCTAAATTTTCTGCAGTTATATTGGCATTTTTATTAACAATTACTTCATCCAGTTCAATACTGTTGAAAGTCATATATACTTCCATAATGCCTGAATTGAATTCATGTTTGTACACATATTTTTGCAAATATTTATAATCAATTCCCGAAAAATTCAGAATATCTCCCTGTTTGGCCTGAATAGAAAAACAGCCTTCTTTGTCGGTTACGGCCATCATTTTATTAGTGCAGTTAATCACGCTGATGCCTTCCAGCTTTACAGTATTGGAAAAAACCGTTCCCAATATGATTTTCTCGCCGTTTGTCTGCGCTGTCAGCAGCTGACATTGGCCTAAGAAAACAAATAATACAATTAAATTATTTTTCATATATAAAAAGTATGTTATCCTTTAATGTAAAGAATTTTGCTTATTTATTTTTTATCGATGTTTTGGTATTTCTTAAATTCTGATGCTAATCCAGTAATTAAAAACATGCTCATTGTTTTGTTCTTTTCATTTAGTGATTTTACAAAACCTAAATCTTCAATACAGTAATATTGGAATCCTTTAATGAATTCTTCGGGAATTTTTAAGGTTTCTATGTAGTATTTATCATCGAACAAGTTCTCCATCTTTACCATCAGAAATTCTTTTTTTTCAACTGAAAGTTCTTTTTTCAGCATTTTGGTCCTTCCGCTGATAGCATTCAAAATTGGGTCGACCGCAAGCGAACCGCCTAATAGACCTAATAAATGTATTGGCTTGAAATCGCCGGCTGTCTGCAGTCTTCTTTCTGCCGTGGTTAATTTTACTTGATCTTTTGGGATTATTCCTAAATTTTCGGCACTTATATTAGGGTGTTTGTTGATAACTACTTCGTCGAGTTCAATACTTTTTGGAGTTAAATCGGCTGTTATGCTTCCAATAGTAAATTCTTTTTTATTTATAATTTTTCTTAAAGGCTCGTAATTAACTGCCGTGAAACTCAAGATATCACCTTCTTTTGCCAGTATTGAATAGTGGCCGTATCCATCTGAAACCACCGTAATTCTAGTTGAAGAGTTTGTAATGTTCACGCCCTCCAACGGCAGAGCAGTATTAGTGGTAACCTGCCCGCTTATCCATTTGTCTGTACCTGTTTGGGCAATACCAGACTGTATGATAAAAAAAGAAATAAATAAAAGAGTAAAATTATTCTTCACGGGCAATCTGTTAGCTGATGTATTTAAAAAAAAACTTAATCCCAACTTCATCTGTAAAATGTAAAATTATCCCAAACCTGTCCAAATTAATTACTAATGCATTTGTAAAACTTTGTTAATTAAAATACTGTGCCAGTTTTTTGAAAAGTTTTCATTTTATACCTTTACGAAGAATATTTATACATGAAAAAAATGAAAAATTGCATTATTGCCAGTACTTCAACATTATATGATGGTGAATACTTAGATTATTTATTGCCCGAACTGCAATTGCATTTTAAAGATTGTAAAACGGTACTTTTTATACCATTTGCAAGGCCTGGAGGTATCACGCATGAGGAATACACCTCAAAGGCTTCTGCTGCTTTTGCTAAAATAAATATTGAATTAAAAGGTGTTCATACATTTGAAAACCAAAAGGAAGCTGTTCAAAATGCTGAGGGTTTTTTTACGGGTGGAGGGAATACTTTTCTGCTGGTTACCCAATTGTACAAAAATAATCTCATGGATGTGCTTGCAGAAACTGTTAAAAAAGGAGTGCCTTATTTGGGAACAAGTGCAGGAAGTAATATCTGCGGGTTAACGATGCAGACAACTAACGATATGCCAATTATTTACCCTCCTAGTTTTCAAACCTTAGGGTTGATTCCTTTTAATCTGAATCCTCATTATTTAGATCCGGATACTCAGTCAAAACACATGGGTGAAACAAGGGAAACGAGAATAAAAGAATTTCATGCCTTTAATTCATTGCCTGTATTGGGTCTCCGTGAAGGAAGCTGGCTAGACGTAAAAGGAGAAAAAATCACTTTGAAAGGGGATTTGCAAGCAAGACTTTTTAGACAAAATCAATTGCCTGAAGAAATAGAAAGCGGTAGTGATTTGAGTTTTTTAAATTAAAACCCAGTTCAAAAATAAACCATTAAGAAATTTAATAGCATTAAGAAAGTTTTAAAACTTACATTATTCTTAATTTCTTAATGGTTTGAAAAAAATTAGCAAAAAAAAACCTCAAATAAAATTTGAGGTTTTGGAGCGAAAGACGAGGCTCGAACTCGCGACAACCAGCTTGGAAGGCTGGAGCTCTACCAACTGAGCTACTTTCGCATTAATCATTAAATTTACCTTATAAATCAAGAAATTGATTCTAGAGCGAAAGACGAGGCTCGAACTCGCGACAACCAGCTTGGAAGGCTGGAGCTCTACCAACTGAGCTACTTTCGCAGTATTGCGGTGCAAAGATAAACAATAAAAACAGTTATTTGCAAGTTTTTTTCAAAAAATAAATCGTTATTTTTTAATATTGCATATAACCATTTTAGAACTAAAATGTTACATTTTTATTTTGTTTAATATTCATATAAAAGTTAAATCAATAGCAGCTTCATACAGCTGCTCTTTACAATAAGTTGTTTTCAAAAAAATTAAATCCGATCAAAAGCCGTAAATTTGTAAATGGATAATCTATCTGAAACAAATCAATTTGGGCAGCTTTCTAAAATTAATTTAACAGGAATTATGTGGGTATTTTTAAATAATAATAAGCATCTTTGCATCTGGGAATTATTTCCAACTGCATGAAACGGCAAGCATTATTTGTGTTAAAATATAAAAAATACAGGGAAATGAATAGATACTGCTTATTTGTTGTCTTACTAGCGCTTCTAAGCTGTAAAAAAGAATCTATACTTGATTTGGATACTTTT
Source organism: Flavobacterium sp. HJJ (assembly GCF_015351475.1). Taxonomy (GTDB): domain Bacteria; phylum Bacteroidota; class Bacteroidia; order Flavobacteriales; family Flavobacteriaceae; genus Flavobacterium; species Flavobacterium marginilacus. The sequence continues at coordinate 60,816 of NZ_JADKPR010000012.1, forward strand.
AAAATATCCAATTCTAATGATAAAGAAGGTGAAGTCATTGAAATTGACACGACATTAATCAGTGTATTTAGAAATAAATCTATTTCTGATTTTTATAGTTCGAGAGATAATCAGACGGTATGGCAGTCTGAAAAAAACAGAAAAATAATCATCGAAAGGATTAAAAACTGTGAATCTGAAGGATTGAACCCGTCAGATTATTCTATTTCCAAACTTTTGGAACTGGAGAAAAAATTCACAGAATTTGAGGAATCAGAACAAGTAAATTATGATTTACTGCTCACTTATAATTTTCAAAAATACCTTAATCATCTGCACAGCGGAAAACTTGATCCAAAAAAACTGTATACAAACTGGGATTTAAGTATTGAAAAATTAGATATCAAAACGGTTTTAAATGACGCTTTAGAAAAAGATTCTTTAGCGGGCGAAATTCAAAAATGCCAGCCAAAAGCATTGACTTACGGAAAACTAATAAAAGCATTATCTCTGATAAATGAATTTCCTGAAGACAAGACCGAGCCTGTTGTTACTTCCGATGAAAAAATAGAACCGAAAACGACCAATCCTGCTATTGTTGCTGTCAAGAAAAAACTTTTGTATTGGAAAGACTTAGAAAGTAATGACAGCATCACATCTTATTATGATTCTGAAACCGTTGAAGCGCTTAAAAAATTCCAAACCCGTCACGGTTTAATTTCTGATGGGGTTATCGGTAAAAGCACTGTAACTGCATTAAACTTTACCAAAGAAGATCGAAAACATCAGATTATAGCCAATCTGGAACGCTGGAGATGGTACAGTAAGCCATTTGCTCCAAATTATGTCCTGATTAATATACCAAACTACAGTTTGACGGTTGTCGAAAACCAGAATACGACGATGAGCAAACGTATTGTAGTGGGGAAAAGCAAGAGAAAGACGCCTGTATTAACTTCTGTATTGCAAACAGTTGTTTTTAATCCTACGTGGACTGTACCGCCAACGATCTTAAAAGAGGACTTGATTCCGGAACTGATTCAAAACAGAAATGCTTTAAAAAACAAAGGAATTGGGATTTATGATTCAAAAAATAATGAAATTGATCCTGTAAAATGGGATTCCAGCAGACCAAGAGGATATCGTTATGTGCAAAAACCGGGTTATTATAATGCGCTGGGTGTTGTCAAAATTAATTTTCCAAATAGATACAGTGTTTATCTTCACGACACAAACCACCGCAATTTGTTTGACCGCAATGACCGCTCTTTAAGCTCAGGATGTGTCCGTATTGAAAAACCTTTAGAATTTGCCCAGCTTTTACTGGATAATCCAAAAAAATATTCTGCAGAAAAAATAGATTCTATCGTTGCCACAAAAGAAACGCTTTTTCTGGGTATAAAAAAACGTTATGCAATATACCAATGGTACTGGACAGCGTGGTGTGAAGACGGCAAATTGATTTTTAGAAATGATATTTATAATTTAGATGCCGGCCTATATGCTCAATTACGAAATTAAATTGTTTTCTTTTGATTTAATATTTGAAGGATGATAAATATACAGGCAGGACTGACCTTTAATCATCGTAATAATTTCTGAAACATATTCTACCGGAACGGCAGGACATCCTTGGCTTCTGCCTAATCGTTTGTGGTTTTTTATAAAAGATTCCGAAACATAATCAGCGCCATGAAGAACAACAGCTCTGTTGCGGGCGTTATCGTTTAATCCTTTATCCAGTCCGTCTAATTTTAGAGAAATACCGTGTTTTCCTTTGTATACTTCTCCTGTTACATAAAAACCTAAACTGCTCTTGAAAGATTCGGGAGTGTTTGAAAAAGTATTTGCAAATTCTTCTCCAGTATTTCTTCCGTGTGCTACCAATGTTTGAAGCAGAATCAGATTGCTTGATAAATCAATAACCCAAAGGCGTTTTAAATTGGATGATAAACTAAAATCAACAAGGGTTAATATGTTGCTTTTTACAATTCCTTTTTCCTGCAAAGTATAAAAACCCTTTAGGGCTTCACAAAAACATGTTTGGTTTGGTAATTCAAATTGATTTGACTGTAAAGCATTGTAAACGTCTTCAACTTTGGCGTCGATATTAGATTTCAAAACTGAAACTATTTTCTTTTTAGGAGTGCTTTTAGCTGTATTTGTTAAGCTGCCTGTGAATGCAAATAAAGCAAAAACAATAGCCAAAGCAAGAATTGACTTATAAACTGCTGTGTATCTATTCATTACAAAAATTTAGGGGTTCCAAAAGTACAAATAATAATTAGTTATCAAAATATAAAACGTATTTTGTCGATAAATTTTAACATTTCAACGATTTTTAAAATAAAAAGTTTTTAATTAAAATGAATTTTTATAACAAAAATCACTACTTTTGATATAAACCGCTGTTTTTTATGACTATACCTCGTAATTTTTTTGTGTTTTTAATAATTCTATGCAGTAGCAGTTTCTATTGTCAAAAGAAAATTATTCACACGAATTCTATTACATCGAGGATTTCAATTGATGGAAAACTAAATGAAGAGGCTTGGGAATCAGCTGATGCTGCATCTAATTTTGTTATGTATCAGCCTGATAACGGCAAGGCTATAAGTGAAAATAAGAAAACCGAGGTAAAAGTCATATATGATAACGATGCCATTTATATATCGGCAGTCATGAACGATCCCCAGCCAGACAAAATAAAAAAAGAAATTACTAATAGAGACAGTTTTGGGGTTAGTGATTATTTTTCGGTCTTCATCAATGGATTTAATGACGGGCAGCAGGATTTTAGATTTTATGTTACGGCTGCAGGAGTCCAATTAGACTGTATTGCAACAGAAGATTATAAAGATTTTTCATGGGATGCAATTTGGGACAGTAAAGCAGTAATCACTGATACGGGCTGGATTGTAGAAATGAAAATTCCGTATGCCGCAATCCGATTTACTAATTCAGCAAAACAGATTTGGGGCATCAACTTTCTTAGAAACATAGAACGAGATGTTCAGGTTTATTCATGGAATCTGATTGATGCCAAGATAGGAGCCGAACTCACACAAAATGGATTGCTGGAAGGTATCGAAAATGTTAAAACACCTGCCAGGTTATTCTTTATTCCGTATGCTTCTTTTTATAATCAAAAAGATGATAACCAGTCAGATAATACATTTAAAGGCGGGCTGGATATTAAATATGGAATCAATGATGCTTTTACGCTTGATGCTATTTTGGTTCCGGATTTTGGTCAGACCAAATTTGATAATGCAATTTTAAACCTAGAGCCATTTGAACAGAAACTGGATGAAAACAGGCCTTTTTTTACTGAAGGGACTGAATTGTTTTCTAAAGGGAATCTGTTTTATTCCAGAAGAATAGGAGGTTTTCCAAGTGCTGAACCTATTTTGAAAAAAAATGAAGAAATTACAGATTATCCAAGTACTGTAGATTTACTCAACGCTGTTAAAATATCCGGCCGTACCAAAAAAGGATTAGGAATTGGTTTTTTGAATGCTATTACAGAAAAGACATACGCCACAATAAGAGATACTATAACTTCAATTACAAGGAAAGAAACTATTGAGCCGCTTGCAAATTATAATATAATAGTACTGGATCAGCGCTTTAATCAAAATTCATCAGTGACCTTTATCAATACAAATACAATCCGTAACGGCGGTTTTAGAGATGCAAATGTTTTTGGACTTTTATTTGACCTGAACACAAAAAAAAACAGTTACAGTTTAAATGGTGATTTTAAATACAGCAGTATAAACGCATACGAAGATTATAATGGCTATAAAACAGCATTGAATTTTGAAAAAACAAGCGGGAAAATTCGTTATGGAATTTCAGGAAAATATATTTCCGAAAATTATGACATCAACGACCTAGGGTTGATTTATTATACTAATTATCAAGCAGCTTATGCTAATATAAGTTATCGGATTCTAAATCCGACTACCGTTTTTAATACATTTAAAATAACTCAAGAAGCTAATTTAGAGATTCAGAACACGACAGGAAAAATTCAGGATGATTATCTGAAAAACACTATCGGGGCTTCTTCCTTAAAAAATACTTATTATGAGTTTTCTATGCAGTATACACCACAGGAAACTTATGATTTTTATGAACCCCGCGTTTATGGGCGTTATGTGCGTGTTCCTAAAAGACTGTCGTCATATTTTGGTTTTGAATGGAATAAAAACCATGCATTTACAATTGATGCAACTGTTCCGTTTGTAAAATATGACGAAGAAAACAGGCAGACATATGGTGTTTATATCAATCCAAAATATCGGTTTAGTAATCAGTTTTCATTAGAATATGCTTTAGAATACACTAACAAAAAAAATGACAGAGGAAGGGTAGGATATGATAATAACGGTATCGTATTTGCAGAACGAAACAGAGAGATTCTTTCAAACATACTCACTGGCAAATTTGCTATGACTAACAGAATGGCATTAAATCTCGATGTCCGGTATTATTGGTCTTATGCCGATAATCATGAATTCTTTACTTTGCAGGATGACGGAAGCCTAACTCCAAATTCTAGCTACAATTTAAATAAAAACAGAAACTTCAATTCCTGGAATTTAGATCTTTCTTACTCTTGGTGGTTTGCGCCAGGCAGTCAGATGATTATACTTTACCGCAATTACGCTTTAGAAGAAACCGATCAGGTTGAAAAAAGCATCTCGAACAACTTTTCAAGTGTTTTTAATAGTAATGTGACGAATATCATCTCCATCAGTATGCGTTATTACATTGACTACAATGTTATAAAAAATAAATTTTAATCATTTTTTACCCAAAACTGCAGCATTGATTTAGTAAGCGTGAAATATTTCATCGATTATAACGAGGTCAAAAGTATATTGTAGAAACATAGCCAGCCTCGTCTTTTATAAGATAAAATTATCCTTAAAAATGCAGTTCAAACGCTTGCTTTTTTGAAGATTTTTTTTGCAGTTTTTTTAGAAAAAACAGCTTTTTGCAACACAATTTTAAGTATTTGTTGCACTTCACTTTTTTATGTATAATAGTGGTTTTGACTAACTTCTATTTTTTGCGAAAGGCTTATCTTTGCAAAAAATTTCATACCATGAACAAGAAAGTAATTTTAATGATTTTAGACGGTTGGGGAAAGTCTCCTGACCCGAAAGTTTCTGCAATTGATAATGCAAATGTTCCGTTTATAAATAGTCTTTATACAAAATATCCAAGTGCACAGCTTCGAACTGACGGATTGAATGTTGGTTTACCTGAAGGGCAGATGGGAAACAGTGAAGTAGGGCATATGAACCTTGGAGCTGGAAGAATTGTGTATCAGGATTTAGCCAAAATTAATCTGGCAGTTGCCAATAAAACTCTAGCTAAGGAACAAGTGTTAATTGATGCATTCACTTATGCAAAAGAAAACAATAAAAAAGTACACTTTTTAGGATTAGTTTCAGATGGAGGTGTTCACTCACATACTTCACACTTACGCGGATTAATTGACGCTTCTCAAGAATACGGATTGGACAATGTTTTCATTCATGCATTTACTGACGGACGTGATGTTGATCCAAAATCTGGAAAAGACTACATTCAGGATTTACAAAATTATATCAAAAATACTCCTGTAAAAATAGCTTCTGTTATTGGCCGTTATTATGCAATGGACCGTGATAAACGCTGGGAGCGTGTGAAACTTGCTTACGATTTAGTTGTAAACGGAACAGGAGCCAAAGCTTTAGATCCAGTTGCAGCTATTAACGCAAGTTACCAAGCAGATGTAACTGATGAATTTATTGCGCCTGTGGCAATTGTAGATAATAATAACAGTCCGATTGCAGCTATTGAAAAAGATGATGTTGTTATTTTCTTCAACTTCAGAACTGATAGAGGACGTGAATTGACTGAAGCGCTTTCGCAAAAAGATTTTCATGAGCAAAACATGCACAAACTGCAGCTGTACTATGTAACGCTTACTAATTATGATGAAACTTATGAAAATGTAAAAGTGGTTTATAATAAAGATAATATCACTGAAACATTGGGTGAAGTTTTGGAAAAAGCCAACAAAAAACAAATCCGTATTGCCGAAACAGAAAAATATCCTCACGTGACATTCTTTTTTTCCGGAGGTAGAGAAGTTCCGTTTGAAGGCGAAAGCAGAATTTTGAGAAACTCTCCAAAAGTTGCTACTTATGATTTACAGCCGGAAATGAGCGCTTATGAATTAAAAGATGCTTTGGTTCCTGAATTGAACAAAGGAGAGGTTGATTTTGTATGTTTAAACTTTGCCAATGGCGACATGGTAGGACATACAGGGATTATGAGTGCCGCTATCCAAGCTTGTGAAGCTGTTGATGCCTGTGTGAAAGAAGTTGTCGAAGCGGCTCTTGCCAATGATTATACAACGATCATAATTGCAGACCATGGAAACTGCGAAACGATGATTAATCCTGACGGTTCTCCAAATACGGCTCACACTACAAATCCAGTGCCGATTATTTTAGTAGATAAAGACATTAAAACTATCAATGATGGAGTTTTGGGTGATATTGCCCCAACTGTATTGGCTTTGATGGGTGTTGAACAGCCAGCAGCAATGACTCGTCATTCGTTACTTTAATCTATATTCGATTGTTATTTTTTGAAGCAGAAAAGAAGATTGATGTTTTCAGATGATATTCAAGTTAAAAGCTTTGTCTGAAGCTTTTGATAATACAAAAAAGGGTTCGGAATTTATTTTTCGCACCCTTTTTTAAATTAAATATTCAGTTATTAAAGCACCCTGCTTACTGTCAGTCCATCACGGATGGGCAATAAGACAGTTTCTACTCTTGGGTCGTTTTTAAGTAATTGATTGTATTCAGTTAGTATTTTGGTACTGATGTCATTTGGATGTATTGGTTCCAAAACTTTACCGCTCCATAAAACATTGTCCGATAAAATAACACCTCCTTTGTTCATTTTTGGCAAAATCATTTCAAAATAATTGAGGTAATTTTCTTTGTCGGCATCGATAAATACCAGATCAAATTTTATTTCCAGTGTAGGTATAATATTAATGGCTTCGCCAAGATGCTGTGTAATTTGTTTTCCCCAAGGTGATTTGTCAAAATGCTTTCGCTGAAAATCGACTAATTCTTCCTTGATATCAATTGTATGTAATTGACCGTTTTGCTGCATGCCTTCGCACAGACATAATGCGGAATACCCTGTGTAAGTTCCAATTTCAAGAATATTCACAGGCCGGATTAATTTTGCCAGCATACTCAAAACCCTGCCTTGAAAATGACCGCTAAGCATTCGTGGCAATAATATTTTTTGATAAGTTTCTTTGTTTAAAGCAGCTAATAAAGCAGGCTCTTTTTCTGAATGCTGTTCAATGTAATCTTCTAAATCTTGGGAAATGAAATGCATTTTACACGTTATTAAAATTCGCTGCAAAGGTATTCATTTAAGATTTATAAAAGAGGAGGAGCATTTGATTTTGATGAAGAATTGGAATTAGAAACTTAAATGCAATATCTGAGAAAATTTATATAGATGCTATAAATAAAAAAAACAATTGGACTGATGCCTTTAGGATTCTTAGCTGTTTAATCAAAAGAATTTATAATTTATATAAAACAAAATGAATTACAAATTCATTTTTTACTTTTATAATACCGCCCATTTTTGTCGGCGGTTCTAGCTGTAAATCTGTGAATTTTACAGCTACTGTTCCCTCAAGAGATTCTTTAGTATTTGTTAAGCTGAGGTTTTGATACGAAAGTGTTTTATCCGTAATGCGAAAATTCATGCTGCATTTATAATTGCCTCCGGATGGTTTTATATTACTAATGGTAACAGTGCTTTTTGGAAATTTAGTTACTTTGATTGTGGTCTTAAGATCTTTATTCATGATTCTGTTACCGCAGTCAAAATTATCCGTGGAGATTTCAGACCTCAAACTGTTTTTTGTAGCTGAATTTAAAAAAATAGTATCTCTGAAAGGATGCGGACAGCTGCATTGGTATTTACCTACCGTTGAGTTTCCTAGAATTTCTATTTTTATCTGGTCAATTATTATGACATTTGGGTCTGCATTAAATAAAGAAATAGGCTTAGCACCCCCTAATAAAAGGAAGATTGCTAAACCCATAATTGTTATTATTGTTTTTTTTATCATATTAAAAAGTGATAGCCGCTTCGAACATAACTCCGTTGAAATTACCGCCGTATAAGTCATTTATACTGCCGCCGCTGTATTGGGAGAAGTCAGAATAGTTTTGATTTGTGTAGGCTAATTTAGCAATAATATCTTTAGTCATAAACGATCCTAAACTGGGTTCGAATGGCTCTTCGCCTAAATTAATAGAATTCAAAAAGAGAGATCTATTAATCAATTCGTAGATTTCGTAATTATAACAAAAAAATCCCAATAAAAACCATTGTTTTTAGGGATTTGAAAAGGGGTAAATGAAAGGGTGAATTATATTATGATTTGTAAAGACTGAAGTGAATTACAAAATCATCTTTTACTTTTATGATACCGCCCATTTTTGTTGGCGGTTCCAGAGCAATGTCTGAAAATTTTACTGCTATATTTCCTTCAAGAGATTCTTTGTTGTTTTTTAGAATCATGTTTTGATAAGAAAGAGTTTTGTCTGTTATGCGAAAATTCAAGCTGCATTTATAATTGGTGCCAAATGTTTTTATGTTGGTAATGGTAACAGTGCTTTTGGGATATTTGACTGCTTTTACTGTGGTCTTTACGTCTTTGTTCATAATTCTGTTACCGCATTCAAAGTCATTCATTGAAATTTCGGATTTCAGACTGTTTTTTGTGTTTGAGTTCAAATAAATGGTATCTCTGTACGAAAGCGAATTGGAGCAGTTGTATTGGCCAATTGTTGAATTTCCTGATATTTCTATTTCTAATCTGTCAATGATAATAATATTGGAATCAATTATTGAAGAAATGGGTTTAGCACTTCCTAATGAAATAAGAAGAACTAAACCCATAGCTATAATTGATATTCTGTTCATGTTTTAGAAAGAAATTGCTGCTTCAAATACCAGACCGCTGAATTTACCTCCATAAAAATTATTAACATTTCCAGTAGGTACATTTCCAATAAATTGTGTGTAATCTCTATAGTTTTGATTAACATAATCTAATTTTGCTACAATGTTTTTTGTCATGAACCAGCCAATGCTTGATTCAATTTTGTCTACAGTAACTTTTTTTGCATCAGCATTAGACAATTTTCCAGACACAGTATTGTATTTTCCAGCGATATAGAATTGTTCTGTTTTCCCAAATCTGTAGATAAGCTCTCCAGCATATTGGTTAGCAGTACGTTTTGTATCATCACCTGCTTTATCACCTCCTGAAGCTAATTCTATAGTTCCAAAGAATTCAAGACCCTGATATTTTACAAATGGGTTAATCATGTATGAAGTAGCCCAGTTTTTGAAGTTAGGGTTGAAAGTTGCCTCTGGTGTAGAAGTTGAATTATAACTAGTAGGAACAGCAATTGGATTAGCAACAGTATTAGGATTATTAGAATTGGTATAGGCATTATTGTTTAATACTCCCCAAAAACCAAATCCAGATCTAGAAGATGAGTATAAATTTGAGTTACCCAAGTTTGAATTATGGTATAAAGAACCTGTAAGTCTCACTCTCAAATCTTTGTTTAATTTTTTGTCATAACCAAATTTTGCCAAGATTGTTGGGCTTACTGCTGTATTTGCATCTGGAGTTGCTGGAGAAAGAGCAGGATACATTACTTCTTGCGTACCTTGATTTAAATTTCCATTTGTAGCACCCAGCATGCTTACGAATCCGTTTCGGTTGTAATATACTTCAATACCCATCTCTGTAGTAAAAGGATTCATAATGTTATTTCCAACAAATGCATTTCTGAGTGTACTACCGTTGTCAGAACTTCTAAAGTGTGCATCACCAAAGTTATTCTCCATTTGTCCGATTTTAATTGTTGCATATTGCATTACATCAGCCAAGAAGTCTTTTTTGATGAAGTCCAGCTTGTCAATTTGTAAATAACCGCCTCTTGCATAAGTATCATTGTGGTGTCTTGAAGCTAAATAAATATCTAGATTTACTCTTACACCATCATATAATTGAGCGGCAATTGTCATATCAGCAGCGGGAAGAACAAAGTTGTTTTCAGTATTCATTAATCGGTAACCAATAATTTTTGCAGGGGCAGCAAAGGTTTCAGGCTGGTCATTGAAGGAATTTATTGCTTGGAAATCCATATTGAATGCACCTCCTAAATCGACACTTAGCCCTTTGAATTCTGCATCATTTTTTTGTACATCAAAAACGTTGATTCCATCTTTGCTTCTTGAAATTTGGTTTTGCATGTTTCCAAATGAAACTTGAGCGTTTGCAGCAGCCATAGTTAGTAGACCTGCTGCTAAGAGATAAATTTTTCTCATGATTATGGTATTTAATTAAAATTTAAGTTGAATTTTATTGTTAAGTCTTCTCCTGTTTTTATTGCTCCAAACATGGCAGTTGGAGATTTCATGCCAAATTCGGTAAATGTTATTTTGTTAGATCCCTGGATGCTTACAACACCATTTGTAACTGTTGTTTTTACTTGTGTTTTTAGTACTTTGCTTACTCCGGCAATAGTGTAGGTTCCAGTAAGGTTCCAAGTGGTTTCATTTATTTTTTCAGCAGACTTTAAAACATATTTGATGTTTTTGAATTTGTCTGTTTTTAAAGTTTCGTAAGCTACTTTGTCCATACTTTTTTTCTCGCTTTTTACAGTTTCAGCAGGAAGTGTTATATCGATGCTGTTAATGTCTGTTAATTTAGAATCGGTTACCGTAAGATTCGCTGTTCCTGTTCTTGAAGCTGATTTCATTTCCCAATCATGAAGTGTTGATGTTCCAAGTACTGAAAAGTTTGTTTTTACGTCCAAAGTGTAGCTTTTTTGAGCATTTGCTGATAAGACTATTGCAAAAAATGCTGTTGTTGCAATAATCGTTTTAAGTGTTAATTTCATGGTCTTCTTTTTAAAATAATTGTAATAAAATTTCTGCTAATAAAAGAGATTCGTATTATAATCTCTTTTTGTCCTTTGTTGGTACAAATGTATAATGGAAACGAAAGTAGTAATATGACAAAAATCATGTTAATCAAACTATAAAAATTGTATTTTTCTTAACGAAAAGGGCGAAGGATTAATTATATCGTTTTCTTTAGTTTTTTTGTTTTTTTAATTTTATACTTTAATTGTCTAATGTGTTGTATATGTGGGAGTTTAAGGTATTTAAGTATTTTTAAAATAAAAGACAACTTTCTCTTTTATATGGTTTTATGTTTTTTTAAAAATATTAAAAAAATTTTTGTTTTTATTTAAAAATGTATTTCATTTCTGTCAAATATTTCTAAGTCAAAAAGCAATTGTGTTTTTTTAACATTTTTAATGAATAGAGTTGTTTTTTTGAGGAATTCATGAAAAAGATTAATCTGCTTGTACATACGGAAGAAATGTTTCAAATGAGCAGTATTTAAAATTTTGTTATCAAAACTGCAGTTCCACAAATTGTCATTAAATTTGCACCATGCAAATTGAGAAAAAAGACATACGGGCACTATCCAAAGATCAGCTGAGAGATTTTTTTACATCCAATGGAGACAAAGCATTCCGAGGCAATCAGGTATATGAATGGCTGTGGAGCAAAGGCGCGCATAGTTTTGAGGACATGAGCAATGTCTCCAAGCAGACACGTTCTATGCTGGAGAATAACTTTGTAATTAATCATATCAAAGTTGATACAATGCAGCGCAGCGAAGATGGTACTGTTAAAAATGCTGTTCGCCTCCATGATGGATTGGTTGTGGAAAGTGTATTGATTCCCACCCAAACCAGAACAACGGCTTGTGTTTCGAGTCAGGTGGGATGCAGTCTGGACTGTAATTTTTGTGCTACTGCAAGATTAAAACGCATGCGTAATTTAGAACCGGCTGAAATTTATGACCAGATTATTGCGATAGATAAAGAAAGCAGACTGTATTATAATCATCCGTTGTCCAATATTGTTTTTATGGGTATGGGCGAACCGCTTATGAACTATAATAATGTTTTGAAGGCGATTGAAATGATTACTTCGCCAGAAGGATTAGGAATGTCGCCAAAGAGGATTATGGTATCCACATCTGGTATTCCTAAAATGATAAAAAAAATGGCAGATGATGAAGTGAAATTCAAACTGGCCGTTTCTCTTCATTCAGCCATTGATAGTATCCGATCCAGAATAATGCCTTTCAGCCAAAATTTTCCTTTAGCAGATCTGCGTGAAGCATTAGAATATTGGTACCGAAAAACAAAAAGCAAAATATCATATGAATATGTTGTCTGGAAGGGAATCAATGATGATAAAGCTTCAATTGATGCCTTGGTAAAGTTCTGCAAATATGTTCCCTGCAAAGTAAATCTGATTGAATACAATCCAATTGATGATGGGGAATTTCAGCAGGCTTCCGAAGAAACGATAAATGCTTATATAAAAGCGCTGGAATTTATTGGGGTAGTTGTAAAAGTAAGAAGGAGCAGAGGTAAAGATATTGATGCGGCCTGCGGACAATTAGCTAATAAAGAAGCTTAGAAAATACAATAAGGAAACATTAAAAAAAGGATTGAAAAGAATATAAGACTCTTTTTGGTCCTTTTTGGTTTTAATTTTTTTTAATGTTTTTATTTTAAAATAGTATATTTGGAATCTAAATGAATATTACCACACAAATAAAACAGCCTATAGTTAACGAAATGGAACTTTTTGAGAAAAAGTTCTACGAATCGATGACCTCCAAAGTGGCACTTTTAAATCGTATTACTTATTATATTGTCAATAGAAAAGGAAAACAAATGAGACCTATGTTTGTTTTCTTGATGGCAAAAATGGTTTCAAAAGGAACTGTAAACGAGAGAACTTACAGAGGAGCCTGTGTGATAGAGCTGATTCATACCGCAACATTAGTTCATGATGATGTGGTCGATGACAGTAACCGCCGCAGAGGTTTTTTCTCCATTAATGCACTTTGGAAAAATAAAATTGCTGTATTGGTTGGTGATTATCTGCTGTCCAAAGGGTTGTTGCTTTCGATAGATTATGGCGATTTCGATTTGTTGAAAATTATTTCGGTAGCTGTTCGGGAAATGAGTGAAGGCGAGCTGCTTCAGATTGAAAAAGCCCGAAGACTTGATATTACCGAAGATGTTTATTACGAAATAATCCGAAAAAAGACAGCAACTCTTATTGCTGCCTGCTGTGCTCTTGGCGCCCGTTCTGTTGTAGAAGATGAAGTTCAGGTGGAGAATATGAGGAAATTTGGCGAGCTTATTGGAATGGCATTTCAGATAAAAGACGACTTATTCGATTATTCAGAAGAAGCTATTGGGAAACCAACAGGGATAGATATCAAAGAACAGAAAATGACTTTACCTCTTATTCATGTTCTTAATAACTGTACTCCAAAAGAAAAGAGCTGGCTCATCAACTCTATAAAAAACCATAATAAGAATAAAAAAAGAGTCAAGGAAGTGATTGCTTTTGTAAAAGACAATCATGGTTTGGCTTATGCCGAAAACAAAATGGTTCAATTTCAGCAGGAAGCACTACAACTGCTGAACGATTACCCCGAATCCGACTATAAAGCGGCGCTTATTCTAATGGTTAACTACGTTATCGAAAGAAAGAAATAGTTTTCAATATCAATCTCAGTTTCAAAAATCAATGGCAATTTCAAAAGTGATTGCTGTTGAGTTTTGATATTGATATTGCCATTGATTTTTAAAATTACATTTTTTTTTTAAAACCCATGCAACCATTTTTTGCAGATTCTCGTCTATACTTATAGAAACACTTTTTTAAACGATTTTGAAAGTAATTAATTTACATCAGGAAGAAAACAAAGCAATTGCATTGGCTGTCAAAAATGACCGGCAGGCACAGCAATGGATCTATTCTAAGTATTCGCCAAAGATGTTAAGTGTCTGCCGGCAGTATATAAAAGACCTGCACTCAGCCGAAGATGTAATGATTACCGCTTTCATGAAAGTATTTGTCAGCTTAGAAAAATTTGAACATAAAGGAAGTTTCGAAGGCTGGATTAGAAGGACAATGATTAATGAGTGTATTTCATTTATTAGGGTTCAAAAAAAAGTAAGTTTTGTTGAAGATGAAATTTTTTCTGAAGAAAGTTTTAATAATATAGAAAGTTATTTTTCTATAGAAGATATTCAGAGTTTAATAGACAGTTTGCCCGATGGTTATAAAATGGTTTTCAATTTATATGTTATTGAGGGGTATAAGCATCAGGAAATTGCAGCTTTGTTAGGGATAAATGAAGGGACGTCAAAGTCACAGTTATCACATGCGAGAAAGGTGCTGCAGGAACAGATTAATAAGTTAAAAAATTATTGTTATGGAACCGAATAAAATTGAAAAGCAATTCAAGGAGCAATTAAATTCTCGGGAAATAAAACCTTCAGAAATGGCTTGGGACAAATTAGAAGCAATGCTTGATGCTGCAGATGAGAAACCAAAACGCAATTTTAGATGGCTTTATGCAGCTGCAGGCATTTTAGGGTTTTTATTGGTTAGTACAATTTATTTTAATCGTTTTGAAAGTATAAAAACAAATAAGGATTTGCCAATTGTCCTTGAACAAAAAACAGATGTAAATCATTTAGAGGGACAGAAAATAATCAGCAAAAGCGTTTTGCATGAGCAAATTCAAAAAAGAACACCAAAGAGACAAACAGTTGTGGTTTCTAATAATGCTCCTAAAAAACAGCTAATTCAATTTGAAAATAAAGAAGAATTTCCAGTTATCAATAATTTAAAAGAAGATAGTGCTATAGTTAATTCTTCTGAAGACAAGAATTACCAGCCGACTGCCAAAAATAAATACATTTCAGCTGAAAAATTATTAGCAGAAGTCAGCAATACTAAATTTGAAGCAAAAGTTACTAACGAAACTATTGAAACCAGAAAAGCTATTTCTGTAAATCCAAATGATCTATTGCTGAATGCTGAAACTGAATTAAATCAATCTTATAGAGAATCAGCTTTGGACAGATTTAATAAAAAATTAAATGCAGTAAAAACTGTTTTAGTTAATAGGAATTACGAAAAATAAATAAAAATCATCAATCATCAATCAAAAAACGAAAATCATGCAGAAAATTATGTTGTTTACAATAGTATTGATAGTTGCTACGGCAGCTAAATTAAGTGCTCAGGACAAAGGCAGTTATAAACATGTTTTGGACTGGGCTTATTGGCAGCCTGAGTCACCAAAATATGAGATGAATCTTGAAAAAAGCCCTGAGTCCAGTGATCAAAATATTTTTACAATTAAATCAGTTCAAAGCAAAGTTAATGGTTTTGGGACTCTTGGAAAATACACCAAAACTGATTTATATGCAGGAAAAACGGTAAAAATGTCTGGTTATGTAAAAAGTGATGATGTAAAATCCTGGGCTGGACTTTGGATGCGGGTTGATTATTATAGTGCTCGTGTACTTGCTTTCGATAACATGGAAAAAAGACCTATAAAAGGATCAACAGATTGGAAGAAGTATGAAATTGTTTTATTTGTACCAAAGGAAGCAACATCAATTTCTTATGGTGTTTTATTAGATGGAACTGGTCAGATTTGGTTTAAAGATGTAACTCTTGAAGTGGTCGATGATACTGTTCCAGAAACAGGTTCGAATAAAGGAAGATTACACAAAACAATTTCATTTGAAACAAGAGCAAAAGCAATTGGAGATCAAATTAAAAAAATATCAGATTATGAAAAAAATGCTTTAAAAACAGAAATTGATTCGATAGATAATGAAGTTGCAAAGGGAATGATTTCTAAAGAAAAAGGGGAAAATCTTAAATTGAAAAAAGCTGAAATTCACGCTGGTAATATCGAAAAGAGTGTTTCTGTCGAAGAAAAAAAATTAAACCAATTAGTCCAGGATAAAGTTGATGGAAAAGTTGAAACAGAAAAGATCAACAAAAGTGAAGGTGCAAGGTTTACAATTGGTGATTATAACGATTGTACTGATGAGGATAAAACAATAGTTAATCTTACATCTATGAAAGTATATCATGGACAAAAGGATGTAGAAAATAGGCAGTCCAAAAGAACTACGACTCAATTTGTTTTTGCTTTTGGAGCAAATAATTTAGTAACCGATAAACAGGTTGCCAACTCCGATTTTAAATATTTCAAATCGCATTTTTATGAATGGGGGATAACAGGTAATACCAGAATTTTGAAAGAAGATAATCTCTTGCATTTTAAATACGGAATGTCACTGATGTATAACAATCTTCGAGCAACAGATGATCGTTATTTTGAAAAAAATGGTGCGCAGACTAATTTAGTAGCAAGTACGGTACATTTAGAAGAATCAAGATTTAGAAATGTCTATGTAATGGTGCCTTTACATTTAGAATTTGATTTCACTAAAAAAGAAGTTCGCGATGATGCCAGTTATTTTAGAACTCATAAAAGTGCGAGAATTGGTATAGGTGGTTATGCCGGATTTAGAGTGAAATCCAAACAGATTCTTTATTTTGATGATGCTGTCGGGAATGATGTAGAGCAAAAAACAAAAGGCAATTTTAATGTAAACGATTTCAATTATGGTTTGAGTACCTATGTAGGATATAAATCAACTAGTGTCTATCTAAAATACGATTTACAGCCTTTATTTGAAAACAACACTGTTGATCAAAATAATATTTCACTAGGACTTCGTTTCGATTTTAATTAAATTATATTAGTTAGTTTTTTTAAGAGCCTGTTTAAATTTTATTTTTGAGATTTATTATTAGAGGATTTTTGAGTGAAACAAGGCAAATTTTTATAAAATAGCAGAGCTATTGTATGAAAATTTAACGAAGTTGTAACCAAAAATCATCATAAGAGAGCCAATAAATAAAGCTTAAACAGGCTCTAAGAACCCTTTCAGAGTTTCAAACTTTGAAGGGGTTACTATTTTAAAAAACTTAGTAACTTAGCGACTTAGAAACTTAGCAACCTGAGAATAAATTGATATCACAAGCAACTATAGATACTGTTTTTGAAACCGCTCGGGTAGAGGAGGTTATCGGCGATTTTGTACAGTTAAAAAGAGCAGGAAGTAATTTTAAAGGACTCAGCCCGTTTTCGGATGAGCGTTCCCCATCGTTTATGGTGTCGCCGGCCAAAGGAATCTGGAAGGATTTTAGTTCTGGAAAAGGAGGGAATTCTGTTGCTTTCCTGATGGAACATTCGCATTTTACTTATCCGGAAGCCATTCGTTATTTGGCAAAAAAATACAATATCGAGATTGAGGAAACAGAACAGACTGAAGCAGAAAAAGCAAATACAGATGTTCGTGAAAGTATGTATCTCGTTTCTGAATTTGCAAAAGATTATTTTCATAATACACTGCTGCATTCCGAAGAAGGAAAGGCAATTGGTCTTTCGTATTTTAAAGAAAGAGGTTTTACAGCCGAAACTATAAAGAAATTTGCACTTGGATATTCTCCCGAAACTTGGGATGCATTTACTAAAGAAGCATTAGGAAAAGGATATAAATTAGAGTTTTTAGAAAGTACGGGATTAACTATTGCCCGTGAAGATCGCCCTTTTGACCGTTTCAAGAGCAGAGTGATGTTTCCTATCCAAAGTATGTCGGGAAGAGTACTTGGTTTTGGCGGCCGAATCTTGACGAATGATAAAAAAGCTGCCAAATATTTAAACTCGCCTGAGAGCGAGATTTACCATAAAAGTAAAGTGCTTTATGGTATTTATCAAGCAAAACAAGCAATTGCTAAGCTGAATAATTGTTTTTTGGTCGAAGGTTATACAGATGTTATTCAATTCAATCAAGCGGGTATCGAAAATGTTGTGGCTTCGTCGGGAACTGCACTTACGCCAGATCAAATACGGTTAGTTAACAGGCTGACAAGAAACATTACCGTTCTGTTTGACGGTGATGCTGCTGGACTTCGTGCTTCTATCCGAGGAATCGATTTGATTCTTGAAGAGGGAATGAATGTAAAAGTCTGTACTTTTCCAGACGGAGACGATCCTGATAGTTTTGCTAAAAAAACGCCCCATGATGATTTGGTTGCTTACTTAGATGCTAATGCAAAGGATTTTATCCAGTTCAAGGCTTCGATTTTAATGGATGAAGCTAAGAATGATCCCGTTAAGAAAGCTGACCTGATTCGGGATATGGTGACGAGTATTTCAAAGATTCCGGATAGAATTCAGCGTGAAATTTACATTCAGGAATGTTCCAGAATAATGGATATTTCGGAACAGGTTCTGACAAGCACTTTGGCGCAGCTTGTGCAGAAAGATGTTGCCGAAGTTGGGAAAAAAGTAAAGCAGGAACAAAAAGCTTTTGAGGTTGTAAAAAATGAAAATCCTGTCCAGACTGCCAAAGTGGATGTGCTCTATCGTCTGGAGCGCAAAATAATTGAGATTCTTTTATTGTATGGGAATAAAACAGAAGAATTTGAAGATGTCTTTTTAAGAACAAATGAATCCGGTGAAATTGAAACTGTAACCGAGATGAAAGAATATAAGGTCTATCAAAGGATTTATCTGAGTCTGCAGGAAGATGAGGTGGAACTTGCCAATCCTTTATTCCGTGATATTTTTAATGATTTAATTCAATATTTTCTGCAGAATGAAAATCTGGAATTTGAAAAATATCTGATGCAGTTAAATTCTGATTTTGCTCAGGAAGTGACTGATATTTTAATGGAAGATGAAAGACTCGTGCTGCATAACTGGGTAGGACAGAATATTATTCCAAAAACTAAAAACGAAACCATTGGACAGTATGTGTCGGAAACTATTCTGACGATGCGCTGGTATCTGGTAGATAAAATTATAGATGAATTAAAAAACTCTGTATCAAATGAACCAGGTTCAGATAATACAGAGTCAATGTCAATGGCGATGGATTACTACAAGCTAATTAATTCGTTTTCAAAAAAATTAGGAAGAGTAATGTCGCGCTACAGTTAAACGATTTCTAAAGTTTTAGCTTTGTTTACTAAATCTACTAGATTTGTAACGTTTAATTTAGTCAGCAATCGTAGTTTGTAAGTACTGATTGTTTTTTCGTTAAGCGATAAGATTTCAGCGATTTCATGGTTTTTCTTTCCATCGCTCAAATAACGCAGTACTTCAACTTCACGATTGGAAAGTTTTCTGTACAAACGTTCGCTTTTGCTTTGTTTTGCAATTAAAGCAATGTTTTTCATGACTGCTTCATTCATGATGATTTTACCTTGGTTCACTTTGATGATCGACTGACCCAAAGTTTCCAGTTTTTCGGTTTTGTGGACAAATCCAGAAACCCCTGCTTTAATAGCATTTGGAGCGTAAATCTGTTCCGAAAGACCGCTGTAAAAAATAATTTTTGTTTTTGGAAAATTTTTCAAAACCGATTTGATTTCGAAAATACTTGAAAGGCCTTCAAGTTCCAGGTCCAACACTAGGACATCAATTTCTTTGCTAAGAAGGATGTCTTTTACCATAGCGAAATTTCCAACGTTTGCAACGATTGAAATTTCAGAATGGTCTTTGAAGTACGATTTTATTCCAAAATGTACTACAGGATAGTTATCTGCTAAACAAACTTTAATCATGGTATTTAGTTTTAGGATTGTTTTTGAAGATATAAAATTAAAAAAATATTTTACATAAGTCTAATTTTTCGGACAAATTATTTTTTTTTTAACAATTTATTATACAAACAGGTATTGGATTCATTTTATGCTGGTTATTTTTGTTAAGTTTTTTATAAATTTCGTAAACTGTTTTCTGACGTTCAGTGAAAGTTTCAGGGTCAGTTTCTGAATCATTTGCGTCCATTGCCCATTCCAATTCATCGTAACTTGCGCCCAATTGATCTTCATCTGTTCGGTCGTCGCCAAATAATCCGTCTGTAGGAGAAGCAGATAATATTGAGTCCGGAATTTTTAAATAAGCACCTAATTGATATACTTCGGATTTTACTAAATCGGCTATCGGACTCAAATCAACTCCGCCGTCCCCGTATTTAGTGTAAAAGCCCACGCCAAAATCTTCTACTTTGTTTCCTGTTCCAGCTACCAGTAATCCATGGATACCGGCAAAATAGTACAAAGTGGTCATGCGTAAACGGGCACGTGTATTAGCAAGAGATAAATTTACAACAGCTTCATTACTAACAGTTGGAACCTCTTTTTTGAATGTTTCAAAAACTGAAGTTAAATCTGCAGCAGCGCTGGTCACATTTGGGAATCTGTTTTTTAATTGTGAAATATGTTCTCTGGCTCTTGAAACATGGCTTGGTGCCTGATGGATTGGCATTTCAACGCATAATACTTTCAGTCCGGTCTGAGCGCAGAGTGTTGAGGTTACAGCTGAATCTACACCACCGGAAATTCCTATAACAAATCCATTAACTTTTGAATTTTCAGCATAGCTTTTTAGCCATTCGACAATATGTGTATTTACTTTTTCGATCTGAAGGGTTCTTTTTTTAGTCATAATAGTTTAAGTTTTAAAAAGGAGGAATGTATATTTGCAAAAAAAAAAGCGTTACCATCTTTTTTTGGACTTCCTTATGGTAACAAATTTAATAAAATAATAGAATTGAATAGAGGATGTTTGGTTTAGGTTGAAAAACCTCATGAAGATTTGTGAATTATTCTCTAAATACATCAGAAAACTGATAAATAAATAAAATAAGTATGAAATTATTTCTCTTAACGATAGTCTGCAGCCTGCTTTTGTTATCTTGTGATCAAAAAAGCAAAATTGAAAAGGCCATCGAAGAAACACCTGTTGAAACTATTAAGGTTGAGCGTTTTGATAAAGAGTTTTTTGAAACCTCTCCAAAAGATTTGCCTAAATTAAAAAAGAAATATCCTTATTTTTTTTCGCCTCAGATTAATGATACTGTCTGGACCAATAAAATGACTGCTCCAATCTGGAAAGAAGTATATGCTGAAGTTGAAAAAAAATATCCAGCGTCTGAAGGGATTCAAAGCAGTATTGAAGCTTTGGTACAGCATATGAAATATTATTTTCCAAAGACTAAAACGCCAAAAGTAATTACTTTAATTTCGGATATGGATTATAATAATAAAGCCATTTATGCCGATTCATTAATCATAATTTCATTGGAACTATATTTAGGAAAAGAGCATAAATTCTACACTTTTCCAAAATATCTAAAGCAAAATTTTGAAGAAAGACAAATGATGCCGGACGTAGTGACTAGTTTTTCGCTTAGGAAAATAGTTCCTCCGACAGAGAAAAATCTGTTAGCACAGATGATTTATTTTGGTAAGGAACTTTATCTGAAGGATATTCTGCTTCCGGAATATACAGATGCTGAAAAAATGGGATACACTCCAGAGCAGCTTGTCTGGTGCCAGGAAAATGAAAATTATATCTGGCGCTATTTTATTGAGAGGGAAATGCTTTACAGCGGTGACCAAAAGCTGATATCACGTTTTATTGACCCATCTCCATTTTCAAAATTTTATTTAGAAATTGATAATGATTCTCCCGGAAGAGTTGGTGCCTGGATAGGCTGGCAGATAGTTCGCTCGTATATGGAGAATAATAATGTTTCGGCAGACCAGTTGTTAAAAGCCAGTGCCAAAGAAATTTTTGAACAATCAAAATACAAACCCAAGAAATAATGTCAGATAAAAATACCTCAGAAATTAAATTTTTAGTCGAATTAGACGAAAACCGTGTTCCGGAAAAACTTTTTTGGACAGCAGAAGACGGCGGAGTAAATCTCTCAGAATCGAAAGCCATTATGCTGAATGTTTGGGACAGCAAAGCCAAAGAAAGCATGCGTATCGATTTGTGGACAAAAGACATGCCTGTTGATGAAATGAAAATTTTCTTTCACCAGACACTGATGTCTATGGCTGAAACTTTCAGAAGAGCCACAAATGATGAAAAGATGTCGGATACAATGCTTGACTTTTGTGATTATTTTGCAGAGAAATTAGAGTTGAAGCAATAGTTTTTAAAATAAACAAAAAATCCCAAAGCAATGTAGTAATTGTTTTGGGATTTTTTGTTTATTTAGTATCGATTCATTAGAATACAATTTACTAAAATTAAAAATGGAAAAAATCTCAAAAATCATATTAATAAACTTTCTATTTCTGTTCTCATTAAGTTGTGCATCTCAAAACAGTAATTATTTAACTTATAATGAATATGTAGGGATAAAAATAAATGGAATATCGCTTTTGGATATTTATAATACCAGAGGTAATAAAAAAGCTGTGAATGCACTTTTTAATAGAAATTTTAATTATGAATCGCTAACATTACCTGATTTATATAAAAATTTTAAGGATAAAGGTTTGTATATTCAATTTCTTAAAAGCAGCATAGAATGTGATTATGAATTAGATAATTTAATGATTTTATCTTCAAATGAAACTGTGGAAATAAAAGGCCATAAATTCAAATTAGGGGATTCAGTAATTAAATTGCAAAAATATTTTTTTAAAAATTCTAAGTCAGGAGATTTTATTTTTGAAATTAATCCTAGTAATAATATTTTCTTCAGTACTATGGAAAATTTTTTTCTAATAGTAATTGAGAATAATGTTATAACAAAGATTCAATACTTTATTAACACATAAATAACATGATGTGTAAGGTGTATTATTTTTAAATGAGCAAATAAATGACGGAAAAATGTCGGATACAATGCTGGTTTTTGTGATTATTTTGCGGAGAAATTAGAGTTGAAGCAATAGTTTTTTGTAGCACAAAAAATATCCCAAAACAGAAAAAAAATCAGTTTTGGGATATTTTGTATTTAAAAAGGAAGATTTAAAACCCTGAATTATTCTTAAAAACTTCTTGGTTAACTTCGTCTATGTAATTTAGAAGTTCTTCTTTTCCGGTTGCTTCTGTTGATGAAGTTACGAAATAGGGTGGCATTTCTGCCCAGTTGTTAGCAAACATCTGTTTTTTGTAGGCGGCAACATGAGAGTCAATTTTGGTTTTGCTGATTTTGTCGGCTTTGGTAAAAATAATGCAGAACGGAATTTCGCTTTCACCCATGTACGACATGAATTCAATATCTATTTTTTGTGCTTCGTGACGAATATCAATTAACACAAAAGCGCAGACTAATTGTTGTCTTGTCTCAAAATAATCGGTAATGAACTCCTGAAAAATTGATTTGGTTTTCTTGGAAACTTTGGCATAGCCGTAACCTGGTAAATCAACTAGAAACCAGCTGCTGTTAATCAAAAAATGATTGATAAGCTGTGTCTTGCCTGGTTTCCCTGAAGTTTTGGCCAAATTTTTGTTATTGGTCAGCATGTTGATCAATGAGGATTTTCCAACATTGGAACGGCCAATAAAAGCATATTCAGGTAAAAAATCCTTAGGACATTTACTTGCATCTGAGTTGCTTATTATGAATTCGGCAGTATTGATTTTCATTTTCGGAATATAAAATTCTGTTAGTGTTCGGCTAAATGGGTATGTGTAAGCCAATCTTCAAGATGTGCATTGAATTCCTCTGGCTGTTCCATCATGGCTGCGTGTCCGCATTTGTCAATCCAGTACAATGTTGAATTTGGTAATAATTTATGGAATTCTTCGGCTACATCTGGCGGTGTCACTTGGTCATTTTCCCCCCATATAATACAGGTCTGCACATGCATTTTGGGTAAATCTTTAGCCATATTATGACGGATGGCACTTTTGGCAATAGTCAGGGTCTTAATCAGTTTTATACGGTCATTTACCGTAGCATATACTTCATCGATAAGTTCTGGAGTAGCTATTTTTGGATCATAAAATACATCTTCGGCTTTTTTCTTAATGTATTCATAATCACCTCTTTTTGGATAACTGTCACCCATTGCGCTTTCGTAAAGCCCTGAACTTCCTGTGATTACAAGTCCGGATACTTTTTCAGGAAACATTTTGGTATGGTATAAAGCAATATGCCCTCCAAGTGAATTTCCTAAAAGAATTACTCTGTCTAATTTTTTGTATGTAATAAAGTTTTTTACATAGACAGCAAAACTTTTTACGTTTGTTTTTAATATGTTCTGAGTGTATATAGGTAAATCGGGAATGATAATTCTGTATCCTTTGTTAGAAAAATAATTTGCAACAGCATCAAAATTACTAAGTCCTCCCATTAAACCATGTAAGATGACAATTGGAATTCCTTCGCCCGCTTCGTAATATCCGTATTTGCCTTCTTTTTTGTAATATTTTTCCATGTTTTAAAATAACAATTTCAATTTTTCACAAATATAGGGTTTAAAAAATTAAAAAGAATTTTGGAAGCTATTTTTTAACCTTTTATTCTTAGATGAGTAAGGGATGTCTTTTGAGTGTCTTTTTCTTGCTTTTTTAACGGATATGAAATGTTTTTTTTAAGCTTTTAAGAATATGCTTCTCTAATCAAAAATAAGAGATTTTTAATAATTAATAGGCTTTCTTACAAATTATAGTTAAATCAGCTAATGTTCTGATTGTCTATAAACTAAGTGTTTCTGGTCGAAAGTGGTTAAACTTATTAACAAAGTGGTATAATGTGGTAAATTGTGGTAAAATTTTATATATTTTTGCTTAATACAAATCAATACAATTCACTTGGACACAATTATAGGGACATATGAGTGTAAAGTTGATGCTAAAGGACGGGCTTTATTACCTGCTCCCCTAAAAAAGCAATTGGCTTCCTCGCTTCAAAACGGTTTTGTTTTGAAGCGTTCCGTTTTTCAGCCCTGTCTGGAATTGTATCCTATGGAAGAGTGGGATTTGATGATGAAAAAAATCAACAAACTTAATCGTTTTGTAAAAAAGAACAATGACTTTATACGCCGTTTTACAGCAGGAGTGAAGGTGGTGGAAATTGATGCGCTTGGCAGATTATTGGTTCCTAAAGACTTAGTGACTTTTGCCAGCATTGATAAAGATGTAGTTTTTTCTTCTGCAGTTAATATTGTGGAGATTTGGGATAAAGATTTGTATGAAAAATCAATCGATGGAGCAGATGTTGATTTTGCTGATTTGGCCGAAGAAGTAATGGGTAATTTAAATGACGATGACAATGGAATATCATAATCCAGTATTGCTTCATCCTACAGTGGATGGTTTGGGTATAAAACCTGACGGGATTTATGTAGATGTGACTTTTGGCGGCGGCGGTCATTCAAAAGAGATATTAAGAAGGCTGGGGCCTGATGGAAAATTGTTTGCTTTTGATCAGGATGAGGATGCTTTGGCAAATGCTTTGCCTGACGAAAGATTTACATTGATAAATGAGAATTTCAGATTTATAAAAAGGTTTTTGCGTTTTCATGGCGTGAAAGAAGTAGATGGAATTTTGGGAGATTTAGGCGTTTCTTCTCATCAGTTTGATGTGGCCGAAAGAGGTTTTTCGACCCGCTTTGATGCTGGACTGGATATGAGAATGAGTCAAAAGAATGACTTGAATGCGTATCGGGTGGTCAATGAATATGATGATGCCAATTTGCGAAGAGTATTCTTGGATTATGGTGAGTTGAAGAACGCACCAGCTTTGGCAAGAACAATTGTAGAGGCTAGAGAGCACCGTCCGATCAAAACAACTGAAGAATTGAAAGAGGTTTTGGCGAAATATCTGCCTGAAAGACTTAGAAATAAAATTTTGGCACAAATCTATCAGGCAATCCGGATTGAAGTAAATCAGGAAATGGATGTCTTGAAAGAATTTTTAGAACAGTCTCTAGAGATTTTGAAACCGGGAGGAAGATTAAGCGTGATTTCCTATCATTCATTAGAAGATAGATTAGTAAAAAGATTCATAAAAAATGGAATGTTCGAAGGAGAACCTGAACGTGATTTTTATGGTAATTTTTCTGTTCCATTTAATACGATAGGAAAATTGATAGTTCCAGATAACGAAGAAATAAAATTGAATAATAGAGCACGAAGCGCAAAACTGAGAATTGCAGAGAAAAAAGGGTGAGAAAGTTTAATTGTTTAAAATGATTTAAAAAGTTTAAAGAGGATGTGAATTCTAGAGTTTGTAACTCATAATTCATAACTCATAATTCATAATTTACTAATGAAGGGTGGAATTTATAACATATTAAAAGCACAATATCTAATTGATGATAACGCTGTCAAAAACTGGCGTTTTATTGTATTTGTGATTTTACTTGCTATAATAATGATTGCAAATACACAGCGTTATGAGCAAAAAGTGTTCAAGATTGTTGAATTGACAAATAGAGTGAAAGAACTGCGCTCTGAATTTGTAGACAGACGTTCGGAGCTGATGAAGCTTAAAATGGAATCTACGGTTTCGGCTAAAATGGAAGAAAGACAAATTTTTCCATCAACCGTTCCTCCTGTAAAAATTGAAGTTAAAGAACCTGAAGAGAAAAATTTCTTAGAGAAGTTATGGCAGTAGAAGATAAATATATATCCTATAGAACCTATCTGGTTGCCTTTTTCATCTTTTTGATGGCAATGGCTATTGCTGTTAAGCTGACTAATATTCAATGGGTGGATGGCGATCATTACAGGGAGCTGGCTAAAGAAAGAACAGTGAAGAATTTTGTTATTCCTGCCAATAAAGGAAATATCTATTCTGCAGATGGAAGTCTTTTGGCTACTTCAATTCCGAGTTATACAATTCGTTTTGATGCAGTTGCACCAAAAACAGAAGCTTTTGAAAAAAATGTAAAATTGCTTTCGGATTCATTGGGAATGATGCTAAGAAAATCAAGCAGTACAATCCAAAATGAATTAAGGAAAGCCCGAGTTCATAAAAATAGATATTATTTGGTAGCCAAAGGGTTGAGTTTTACTCAATATATGAAGATAAAAGGATTTCCTCTTTTTAATTTGGGAGCTTATAAGGGAGGTGTCATAATTGAACAAAAAACAGTTCGCGAACATCCAATTGGACAAATAGCAGAACGTACCATTGGGTATGAAAGAAAATTAACTGGCTATTCAGATGGTAAAGGCATAGAGTGGGCTTATCGTGAATTCCTTAACGGTAAGGACGGCAAAATATTAAAACAGAAAATTGCAAAAGGGCAATGGAAACCAATTCGAGATGTAAATGAAGTAGAACCTCAGGACGGTTACGATGTTATCTCGACTATAGATGTTTACATTCAGGATATAGCGCATCATGCATTATTGAAACAACTGGAAGAATATGAAGCAGATCACGGCTGTGTTGTAGTTATGGAAACTAAAACGGGTCAGGTAAAAGCGATTTCAAATTTGGGTAGAGCAAATGACGGGACTTATTATGAGACAACAAATTATGCTTATGCGGAGTCTCATGAACCTGGTTCTACTTTTAAGTTGGTTGATTTAATTGCAATATTAGAAGACAAAGTAGCAGATACCAGTACTGTTTATGATAGTCATCGAGGTATAATTATCTATTCTGGCCGCAAAGTGAGAGATTCTCATGAAGGAGGCTATGGTAAAGTATCATTGGCCAGAGGTTTTGAGCTTTCTTCAAATACAGTTATGGTTCAGGCAGTATATAATAATTATAAAAACAACCCGACAAGATTTGTGAATCACGTTAATTCATTTGGGCTGAATAAAAAATTAGGATTAGCTTTTAGAGGTGAAGGAGTTCCTTTTATACCGCAGCCAGGCGATAAAAACTGGTCTAATATTTCGCTTCCGTGGATGGCATTTGGATATGGCGTTTCGGTTACGCCATTGCAGACATTGACATTTTATAATGCGGTTGCAAATAATGGCGTGATGGTAAAACCAATGCTGGTAACAGAGATAAAAGCATGGGACAAAACCATAAAAAAATACAATACTGAAGTAATGAATCCGAAGATCTGTTCTGATGAAACATTAAAAAAAGTTCAGGCTGTTCTTGAAAATGTGGTAAAAAAAGGTACTGGATCTAAATTATATTCTAAGGATTTTTCGATGGCTGGTAAAACAGGTACAGCACAAATGAATTATGCTCAAAATGGAGGATTAGATAAGCATTATGCTTCGTCATTTGTGGGTTATTTTCCAGCGGATAATCCTAAATATTCTTGTATTGTAGTGGTTCATAAGCCTAATACATCAAACAATAATTATTATGGTGCCGATGTTGCCGGGCCTGTATTTAAAAGGATAGCTCAAAAAATATTTACTGATACGCCTTCAACGAATGTTATTAAAAAATTGGATCGTCCAAATCCTATACAGGAAAGCAGTTACAATGCTTACTATACAAAGGTGCAAAAAAAGCATAATGTAATTCCAAATGTAAAAGGGATGTCAGGTATGGATGCAGTTGCTTTATTGGAGAATTTAGGGTTAAAGGTAAAGGCTATTGGAGTTGGAAAAGTTAAAAAACAATCGCTCCAGGCTGGTCAGAATATTGTAAAAAATTCATCAATTCTATTGGAATTATCATGAGCATATTAAAAGACATATTATATAAAGTGGCGATAGAATCTGTAACGGGTTCTACAGAAATTGCTATTAATCAGCTGCATTTCGATTCAAGAAAAATTGAGGCAGATGATGTTTTTGTGGCGATTCGAGGTACTATTTCTGACGGGCATGATTTTATTGAAAAAGCAATCGGTCTAGGCGCGGTGGCAATTATCTGCGATACGCTTCCAGAAAATCTGATAAATGGAATAACCTATGTCTGCGTAAAAGATACGAATACAGCCTTGGCTTTTATGGCGGCTAATTTTTATGGTGACCCTTCGCAAAAGCTGCAGCTAATTGGTATTACAGGGACAAATGGTAAAACTACTATTGCTTCACTGCTGTATCAATTATTTAAAAAAGCAGGCTTTAAGGTAGGATTACTGTCTACAGTAAAGATTTTGGTTGATGAAACAGAGCACAAAGCCACGCATACAACGCCAGATTCTATTACGATCAATTATTTTCTTAATGAGATGATTGAGGCTGGTGTTGAGTATTGTTTTATGGAAGTAAGTTCGCATGGAATTCATCAAAAACGTACTGAAGGATTGCATTTTAGAGGAGGGATATTTACAAATCTGTCCCATGATCATCTGGATTATCATCCAACGTTTGCCGAATATAGAGATGTAAAGAAATCTTTTTTTGATCATTTGCCTAGTTCTGCTTTTGCATTGACTAATAGTGATGACAAAAATGGTCCGGTAATGCTTCAAAACACTACTGCCCGAAAATTAACATACGCTTTAAAAACATATGCTGATTACAAAGCACAAATTCTGGAGAATCAATTGTCTGGTCTGCTTTTGAAAATAAACGGCAACGAAGTCTGGGTAAAACTGATTGGAAATTTTAATGCATATAATCTTTTGGCAATTTACGGAACTGCTGTCGAGCTGGGCTTGGACAGTTTTGAAG
Organism: Flavobacterium sp. HJJ; assembly: GCF_015351475.1. Taxonomy (GTDB): domain Bacteria; phylum Bacteroidota; class Bacteroidia; order Flavobacteriales; family Flavobacteriaceae; genus Flavobacterium; species Flavobacterium marginilacus. The sequence continues at coordinate 90,232 of NZ_JADKPR010000012.1, forward strand.
TGCTTCGATTGATGTCAGAATTGGAAAGCGTTTCAGGAAGATTTCAATATATAGTTTCTAATGCAAATATTACGGCTATTGTCGATTATGCACACACGCCGGATGCTCTCGAAAATGTTTTAAATACCATTAATGAGGTACGTACTAAAAACGAGCAATTAATAACTGTTGTGGGCTGCGGAGGGAATAGGGATACTGCAAAACGTCCGGTTATGGCCAATATTGCAACGGAATTGAGTGATAAAGTAATCTTGACTTCAGATAATCCAAGAAATGAAGAACCGGAAACAATTATCCATGAAATGGAAAAAGGGATCCAGGCTCAAAATTTCAAGAAAGTGCTGTCAATTACAGATAGACTGCAAGCTATCAAAACGGCTTGTCAATTAGCACAGCCAAACGATATTATATTGATTGCTGGTAAAGGGCACGAAACTTATCAGGAGATCAAAGGGGTACGTCATGATTTTGATGACATGAAAAATGTAAAAGAAATTTTAAATCAACTATTAAAATAAAAACAATATGCTATACTATTTATTTCAATATTTAGACAAAGTAATGGATGTTCCTGGAGCAGGGGTTTTTCAATACATCACTTTTAGATCTTCTTTAGCTTTATTGTTATCATTGTTGTTGTCTACTATTTATGGGAAGCGAATAATTAGTTTTTTAAGCAGACAGCAGGTTGGTGAAACAGTACGTGAACTTGGATTGGCAGGTCAAAATGAAAAAGCGGGTACGCCTACCATGGGAGGTATCATTATCATTTTTGCAACTCTTGTTCCTGTTATGCTTTTTGCAAAACTGCATAATATCTATATTGTTTTATTAATAGTTACCACCTTGTGGATGGGAGTTATTGGTTTTATTGATGATTATATTAAAATATTCAAGAAAGATAAACAAGGTCTTAAAGGTATTTTTAAAGTCTTTGGTCAGGTAGGTTTAGGAATAATTGTTGGTTCTGTGCTTTATTTTAGCCCAGCAGTTACTGTCAGAACCGATACAGGAAAAAGTGATGTTTTTAAAGCAATTACAACCGAAAATGTAATTAAGCAGGCTCCTGTTGAAGAGAAATCTACAGCTACAACTATCCCTTTCTTCAAAAATAACGAGTTTGATTATGCCGAGGTATTAGCTTGGACAGGCGAGGGCTACGAAAAATGGGCTTGGTTAATCTTTATACCAGTAGTGGTTTTTATTATTACTGCAGTTTCAAATGGAGCTAATTTAACAGACGGTATCGATGGTTTGGCAGCGGGAACTTCTGCAGTGTCCGTTTTTGCTCTTATGATTTTTACGTTTGTTTCGGGAAATATTATTTTTTCTAATTATCTGAATATAATGTATATACCAAACTCTGGAGAGATGACGGTATTTATAGCTTCCTTCCTTGGAGCATTAATTGGTTTTCTTTGGTACAATTCCTATCCGGCTTCGGTTTTCATGGGGGATACGGGAAGTCTAACCATTGGAGGTATTATTGCGGTACTGGCAATTGCTGTCCGCAAGGAAATGCTTATTCCTTTATTCTGCGGAATCTTTTTGGTCGAAAATTTTTCGGTTGTGCTGCAGGTGAGCTATTTCAAATACACCAAAAAACGTTTTGGCGAAGGACGCAGAATCTTTTTGATGGCACCTCTTCATCATCACTATCAAAAGAAAGGTTATCATGAAAGTAAGATAGTCACACGGTTTTGGGTAGTTGCAATTATGCTGGCCATTCTGTCTATTGTCACACTGAAACTGAGATAATATATGAGGCTGGTAATATTAGGAGGAGGAGAAAGCGGTGTAGGTACTGCTATCCTTGGTAAGAAACAGGGTTATGATGTTTTTGTTTCTGATTTTGGAAAAATAAAAGACAGTTATAAAGAAGTACTGGTTATTAATGAAATAGCCTGGGAAGAAGAAAAGCATACTGAGGAATTGATTCTGAATGCTGATGTTGTGATGAAGAGTCCGGGTATTCCAGATAAATCACCCATTGTAAAGCAATTAAAGAGTAAAGGTGTTTCTATAATTTCTGAGATTGAATTTGCGGCCGCTTTTACAAACGCAGTAACTATTGGAATTACTGGAAGCAACGGTAAAACTACAACTACAATGTTAACACATCATGTGTTAAAATCAGCAGGGCTGAATGTAGGATTAGCCGGAAATGTTGGTAAAAGTTTTGCCTGGCAGGTGGCAGATAATAATTATGATTACTATGTTATTGAGTTAAGCAGTTTTCAGCTGGACGGCATTGTGAATTTTAAACCGCATGTTGCAGTAATAACAAATATAAGTCCGGATCATTTGGATCGCTACGATTACAAATATCAAAATTATATTGATTCAAAGTTCAGAATTACAATGAATCAGACCGAGGAAGATTTCCTTATTTATGATGCAAATGATGAGGCCATTTTAGAATGGTTAAAGAATAATACAGTAAGAGCTAAATTAATTCCTTTTTCGTTAACCGATGAATATAGCGAAGGAGCGTTTATAAAAAATAACACAATGGAAGTTAAAATCAATACAGAAGAGTTTACAATGGATACAGAACATATTTCATTAGAAGGAAAACATAATTTGAAAAATGCCATGGCAGCAAGTTCAGTTGCCAATATTTTGAAAATTAGAAAAAGTACTATTCGTGAAAGCATGTCCGATTTCCAAGGTGTTGAGCATCGTTTAGAGAAAGTACTCAAAATTCAGAATGTTCAGTATATAAATGATTCTAAAGCTACCAATGTGAACTCTGTATTTTTTGCTTTGGAAAGCATGAATTCGCCGACTGTCTGGATTGTTGGGGGTGTTGATAAAGGGAATGACTATCATGAATTAATGTCACTTGTACGTGAGAAAGTAAAAGCTATTATTTGTTTAGGAATCGATAATAAAAAAATTATTGATGCGTTCGGCAGTGTGGTCGATATTATGGTAGAAGTAGACAATATGAACGAAGCTGTAAAAATGGCACAGCGTTTATCCGAAAAAGGCGATACTGTTTTATTGTCACCGGCATGCGCAAGTTTTGATTTGTTTGAAAGCTATGAAGATAGAGGGAAACAATTTAAGCAAGCGGTTAAAAATTTATAAAATAGTTTAAGGTTTAAAGTTTAATGTCGCAAAATTTTAAACTTTAAACAATGAAAACATTAAACAAAAAAAATGAAAGAGCTAATTAGCAAGTTAAAAGGAGATAAAGGGATTTGGTCATTTGTGGCCTTATTAGCCCTGTTTTCTTTTATGCCTGTTTTTAGCGCCAGTAGTAATTTGGCTTATTTAGGTCATGGTACTGGAAATACTTTGGGTTATCTGGTAAAACATTTTTTGCATATCTGCTTTGGTTTTGCAATCATTTTTTGGGTACACAATGTACCATATCATTATTTTAGAGGAATTTCGAAAGTAGGATTGCCTATAGTTTGGGTTTTATTAGCTTATACTTTAATTAAAGGAACAGTAATTGCTGGTGCAAATGCCAGTAGGTGGATTCAGATTCCGTTCGTGGGACTTTCTTTTCAGACATCTACTTTGGCTGCTATTATTTTGTTTGTTTTCGTAGCTCGTTATTTGTCTAAAAGCAGAGAAGAACCAATTACATTCAAAACTTCATTTATTGAGCTTTGGATCCCTGTTTTTATAACATTAATGTTTATTCTTCCAGGTAATTTTTCTACTACGGCTCTGATTTTTTCTATGGTTGTTATGCTTGTATTTATTGGAAAATACCCAATAAAATATATATCTTATATCATAGGTTTAGGAGTAGTGTTTTTGACACTCTTTATTATAATCGGTAAAAATTTTCCTGAGGCCAAATTTTTTAATAGAGTCAGCACTTGGGAAAGCAGATATGAAGATTTTACCACCAATAAGCCAGATGAGGACGATTATCAAATAGAAAAGGCCAAAATTGCTATAGCTTCCGGTCAGATATATGGTTTAGGGCCTGGTAAAAGTGTTCAGAAAAACTTCCTGCCTCAATCTTCTTCCGATTTTATTTATGCCATTATCGTTGAAGAATACGGATTAGTAGGTGGTTTAGGGGTTTTGGTTTTGTACCTGCTTTTGCTATTTAGATTTGTCGTTGCTTCTCATAAAGCGAACACTCTTTTTGGGAAATTAGTGGTAATTGGATTAGGTTTTCCAATGATTTTTCAGGCCATGATTAATATGGCAGTTGCCGTTGAATTATTGCCGGTTACGGGGCAGACCCTGCCTCTGATAAGCAGCGGAGGAAGTTCTATCTGGATGACTTGTTTTGGGCTTGGAATTATTTTAAGTGTGACCAAAAAAGAAGAAGAAATTGCTCAGGAAAAATTAGATAAAGAAAAAAGAGAAGAGATTCTTCAAAAGCTTATAGACCGAGAAATGGAAGCAGATCTCGCGGAAGCAGATTTAAAAAATGGTAATGATAATTTTGATACAGGTAATTATTCGATTACGGATAATTCAAATAATCCAATGAATGCAGTGCTGAAATAATTGGTTTTATTAGTGTGTAATGTAATAATGCAGTCCGTTACAATTTAGTATTAAAAGACGCAACTTAGAAATTTTCAAAATGACAAAGCATAAATTTATCTTAAGCGGAGGCGGTACCGGAGGTCATATTTATCCAGCCATTGCAATCGCAAATGAATTGAAATCCCGTTTTCCGGATGCTGAGATTTTGTTTGTTGGTGCCAAAGACAAAATGGAGATGCAGAAAGTACCTCAGGCGGGTTATGAAATTAAAGGGCTTTGGATAGCTGGTTTACAGAGGAAAATAACCTTTCAGAATGCAATGCTGCCATTGAAGTTTATTGACAGTTTATGGAAATCGAGAAAAATCATCAAGCAGTTCAAACCTGATGTGGTTATTGGAACAGGAGGTTTTGCCAGTGGGCCATTATTGAAAATGGCTAACAGTATGAATATTCCAACAGTTATTCAGGAACAAAATTCCTATCCTGGAATCACTAATAAGCTGCTGAGTAAAAAGGCAAACAGTATTTGTGTTGCATACGAGCATTTGGAAAGATTTTTCCCTCAGGATAAAATAACGTTAACAGGGAATCCCGTTCGTCAGGATTTATTGGATATAGAGTCTAAAAGAGAGGAAGCTATTGCGCATTTTAAATTAGACAGAAATAAAAAAACATTATTGATCCTGGGCGGAAGTCTTGGAGCCAGAAGAATCAACCAGTTAATCGAAAAGCAGCTGGATAAATTACTTTCGTTAAATGTTCAGGTTATCTGGCAGTGCGGGAAATTTTATTTGGAAGATTATAAAAAATACAATCAGTACAATGTTCAGGTAATGGCTTTTATTGAGAGAATGGATTTGGTTTATGCGGCTTCAGATGTTGTGATTTCCAGAGCTGGCGCGTCTTCGGTTTCGGAGCTGTGCATAGTGGGAAAACCAGTAATTTTTATTCCGTCTCCTAATGTAGCCGAAGATCATCAGACTAAAAATGCTCAGGCAATTGTAGATAAAAAAGGAGCAATTTTACTCAAAGAATCGCAACTGGATGACGACTTCAGTCTGGTTTTTGAATCTTTGATTAAAGATCCAGGAAAGCAAGAGCAGTTAAGCCAGAATATTAAGCTGCTGGCCAGACCAAATGCAACAGTGCAAATCGTGGATGAGATAGTGAAATTGATAAAATAAAAAATGGATTTTGATTATTTTATTCGAGGAATAATATTTGTTCTATTAGGTGTTTTATTTGTTTGTTATGTTTTTTACAAAAGAAAAAAAGAAAAAAGTTATAAAGCTTGTTTAATAAGTGGATTTGGATTAGTTATTTTTGGATTGTATCTGATTTTGGAATCATTTATAGATCAATTTTAGATAAAGTATAATTTTTAAAACATAGATAAATATAAAGTTAAAGATTTTAAAAAGTTTTAGTTAAAGACTTTAGAAACTTTTGACTTTAAGACATTAAGACTTAAAATATGAATTTAAATCAAATACATAACGTCTATTTCATAGGAATCGGAGGCATTGGAATGAGTGCTTTAGCCCGTTATTTTAAAGCTATTGGGAAGCATGTTTCAGGCTATGATAAAACACCTTCAATCCTTACCAGTGAATTGATTGAAAGTGGTATTGATATTCATTTTGAAGATGATATCAGTTTGATTCCAAGTAATTATTACGTTGAAAATACATTGGTGATAATTACGCCGGCGGTACCATTTACACATTCTGAGTGGAATTTTTTCATGGAGCGAGGGTATGAATTGAAAAAAAGAGCCGAAGTTTTAGGAATTATTACCAAAGATACTTTTTGCTTTGCGGTAGCGGGAACACACGGCAAAACAACTACCTCAAGTATTTTGGGGCATATTTTATATGAAAGCGGTGCAGATGTTACAGCTTTTATAGGCGGAATAGTTGAGAATTATGATTCTAATTTAATTGGAAACGGTAAAACAGTCACGGTAGTCGAAGCTGATGAATTTGACCGTTCCTTCCTGCATCTGCATCCGAATATTGCATGTGTGACTTCAATGGATGCAGATCATTTAGATATTTATGGAACAAGTGATGCAATCGAAGCTTCGTTTGTGGAATTTGCTGATAAAATTAAAGACAAGAAGAATCTTTTTATAACTAATGAACTGCCAATTGACGGTATCGTCTGCGCAGTTAATCAAGAAGCAGTTTTTCAGGCTCTGAATGTGAGAATAGAAAACAGCAGTTATGTTTTTGATGTGAAAACGCCAAACGGTTTGATTAAAGATCTGCGTTTCGGACTGCCGGGTAAACACAATTTAATGAATGCTTTAATGGCATTGGCCATGGCAGTAACCTACGGCACCCCGACCGACGCTGTTGCTAGGGCTTTGGATTCATTTAAAGGAATAAGAAGACGTTTTTCATACCAGATTAAAAGCGATAATTTAGTTTATATTGATGATTATGCACATCATCCTACCGAAATAAATGCTGTTCATCAGGCTGTTAGGGAATTGTATCCGGGTAAAAAAGTACTGGCAGTTTTTCAGCCGCATTTATTTAGCAGAACAAGGGATTTTGCAGATAATTTTGCTAAAAGTCTGTCTGCTTTTGACGAAGTATTTCTGATGGAGATTTATCCTGCACGTGAACTGCCGATGGAAGGAATAACTTCACAATGGCTTATGGATAAAATGACAAATGAGCATAAGAAAATAGTGAGTAAAGAAGATCTCATTTCTGAAATTTTAGCTAATGATGCCGCTGTAATTGTAACAATCGGAGCGGGTGATTTAGGTGAGATGGTTCCGTCAATTAAAAAAGCATTATATGAAAGTTTTTAATTGGAATAATATAAGATTATTACTAATGTTTTCGTTGGTCATTTTTCTTTTTTCATTTACGTCAAAAAGAAATTCCAAAAGAAAATTGATTAAAACCGAAGTTATTTTTGTAGGCGATAACTCTCTTTTTTTAAAAAGCGAAACGGTTAATAAATTGTTGATAGAAAATAATCCGGATGCTAAAACTATAAGAAAAGATAGGCTAGATTTGAATAAATTGGAGCAGGTATTAAATGCTCAGAAAATGATCGAGAAAGCAGATGTTTATGTAAGTATCGATGGTGTTCTAAAAGCAGTTGTAAAACAAAAGACCCCTATTGCCAGGGTCTTTAATGATGAGGGTTCCTTTTATATTGACAGTGAGGGAAATACCATGCCATTGTCGGCAAATTTTACAGCTCGGGTTCCACTTGTTTCTGGGGAGATAAACAAGAAAAATAACAAAGATTTATTTAAATTATTTAAGATAATTTATGATGATGCGTTTTTGAGAAAAAACATCATTGGGATACAAATTATGCCTAATGGTAGCTTATTAATGCTCAATAGAAATTATAATTATCAAATTGATTTTGGCGGTTTGATAAATGTAGAACGAAAATTTCAAAATTACAAAGCTTTTTTTCAAAAAGTAAGTTTGGACAGTTCTTTGTATAAATATAAAAAAATAGATCTCCGGTTTACGGAACAGGTAGTTTGCACAAAATAATAGAAAATGGAAAAAGAGAATATTGCAGTAGGTCTAGACATTGGGACAACAAAAATAGTTGCCATGATAGGCAAAAAGAACGAGTATGGAAAACTTGAAATTTTAGGTGTTGGTAAATCTAAAAGTTTAGGTGTTGCAAGAGGTGTTGTAAATAACATCACTCAGACAATCCAGTCGATTCAGCAAGCGATTCTTGAGGCTGAAAATAATTCAGGCTATAAAATAAAAGATGTTGTAGTAGGTATTGCGGGACAGCATATAAGAAGTATTCAGCATAGTGATTACATCAGCAGAAGTAATCCTGAAGAAGTAATAGGAGGAAATGATATTGATTTATTGATCAATCAGGTGCATAAACTCGCTATGCTGCCAGGAGAAGAAATTATTCATGTATTGCCGCAGGAATTTAAAATTGACGGGCAGTCAGATATTAAAGAACCGATTGGAATGTATGGAGGAAGACTGGAAAGCAGTTTTCATGTTGTAGTAGGGCAGGCATCTTCTATTAGAAATGTCGGCAGATGTATTCAGAGTTCAGGTATTGAATTGTCGGGGCTGACATTAGAGCCGTTAGCATCTTCGGATGCTGTTTTGAGTCAGGAAGAAAAAGAGGCTGGAGTTGCTCTTATTGACATTGGAGGTGGAACGACTGATCTGGCAATTTTCAAGGACGGAATTATTCGTCATACAGCAGTTATCCCTTTCGGAGGAAATGTGATTACAGATGATATCAAAGAAGGCTGTTCGATTATAGAAAAGCAAGCCGAGTTGTTGAAAGTGAAATTTGGTTCGGCCTGGCCGGGAGAAAATAAAGACAATGAAATTGTTTCTATTCCAGGATTAAGAGGAAGAGAGCCTAAAGAGATTTCGTTAAAGAATCTTTCGAAAATAATAAATGCAAGAGTTGTTGAGATAATTGAGCAGGTTTTTACCGAAGTAAGAGCTTATGGACATGAAGATCCGCGTAAAAAATTAATTGCCGGAATTGTCCTTACAGGAGGAGGAGCACAATTAAAACATATCAAGCAGTTGGTTGAGTACATTACCGGAATGGATACAAGAATTGGATATCCAAATGAGCATTTAGCTGGTAATTCAGATGAGGAAATTTCAAGTCCGTTATATGCAACTGCTGTTGGACTGGTAATGAATAGTATTGATAATAAAACACAGAGCGCAGTTAAAATGCAGGTAGCTGCAGCTCCTGAAAAAATAACCTATTATAGAGAGCCTATTGTTGAAGAAAAACCAGAAATAAAAGAAGAGGTGTATGTACAGCCTGAAAAAGTACTTCAAACAGAACCTGTAAGAGAGGAATCAACAGAAAATAAAATTAGAAGATCGTTTTTTGATAAATATGTGGATAAGATTAAAGAGTTTTTAGATAACGCAGAGTAAGTAAATTAAAGAATAAAAAGAATAGAATAAATAAAATTATCAGAATTCCTTTTTGCCCCAAGCCTAGAGTAGTTAGTGATAAAGTTAATAAAAAATTAAAACCTCATATGATCCCAAGCAATACAGAATTTGGAAGTATTTCATTTGATTTACCAAAAAATCAGTCAAATGTAATCAAAGTAATTGGAGTAGGTGGAGGCGGCAGTAATGCCATTAACCATATGTTTAGACAAGGTATTAAAGGCGTTGATTTTATCGTCTGCAATACAGATTCACAGGCACTAGAGAATAGCGGTGTGCCAAATAAAATTCAGTTAGGAGCAAATTTAACAGAAGGTTTAGGAGCTGGTGCAAATCCAGATATAGGACATCAGTCGGCCATAGAAAGTATTTCTGATATTGAAAAAGTATTGGATGTAAATACTAAGATGGTGTTTATAACAGCTGGTATGGGCGGCGGAACAGGAACAGGTGCTGCTCCGGTTATTGCTCAGCTGGCCAAAGAAAGAGATATATTAACAGTAGGAATCGTGACACTGCCTTTCTTGTTTGAAGGGAAAGTACGTCAGGAGCAGGCGCTTATCGGTATCGAAAAATTGCGCAAGCAGGTTGATTCATTAATTGTTATCAATAATAATAAATTAAGAGAAGTATACGGGAATCTTGGTTTCAAAGCCGGGTTTTCAAAAGCTGATGAAGTTTTGGCGACAGCCTCAAGAGGTATTGCAGAAGTAATTACACATCACTATACACAAAATATCGATTTACGTGATGCAAAAACCGTACTGTATAACAGCGGAACTGCCATCATGGGATCTTCTGTTTCATCTGGTGAAAACAGAGCTAAAGAAGGTATTATCGCTGCTTTAGATTCACCGCTTTTAAATGATAATAAAATTACCGGTGCCAAAAATGTATTGTTGCTTATCGTTTCTGGAACCAATGAAATTACTATCGATGAAATCGCTGAAATCAATGAGCATATTCAGTATGAAGCAGGTTCAAATGCTAATATCATCATGGGTGTTGGTGAGGACGAATCGCTTGGGGATGCAATTGCGGTAACTATTATAGCTACAGGTTTTAATGTTGAACAGCAAAACGATATTGTTAATGTTGAGCCTAAAAAAATAATTCATACGCTTGGAGAAGAACAAAGAGGTGTTTTTGATTTATCAGCTAAGACCGTAGCAGGATTTAGTTTAAATAATCAGACGATGGTTCCTCCAGTTGAAGAGAGAGTCGTTTTTGATTTGGAAGAAGAAGATGAAATTGCTGTTCCAGCACCTGTAATAGCTTCTGTCAATGAAGATGAATTAATTGGCATGACCGAATTTATTAGAAATCTGGATGTAACATTCGAGATAGTTTCTCCTATAAAAGAAATTGATTTTATTGTTACAAACCCAGTAATTGAATCTGTTAGAGAAGTGAAATCTGCTCCGGTTTATTTTGAGGAAAAACAGGATCAGGCTGCATTCACATTTGATCTGCCGCTTAGCAAACCGCAGCCGGTTCAGGAAGATTCTAATACTTTCTTATTTGAACTCACAAATGAAACACGCAATATTAAAGTTGTAGATCCGGTTCAGTTTGTCCCTGTAACAGAATTATCAGATAACGGTGTTATTAAATACTCGCTGGAAGAATTCATGGAAGCAGAGAATGATTTAATGGAATCAAAACCTGCTGCTAAAATTGTAGAGGAAACAATTCCTGCGGAAATGAATATTACAATTAAGAAAGTTGCAGAACCTATTGCTGAGACAGTGCCTGTTTTAGAAAAAAATTCTCCGGTTGATATGACAATCGAAGAAACGCTAAGGTTCAGAGCTGAAGAGAGAAGAAGAAAATTAAAAGATTTTAATTATAAATTTCATGATAATGTTTCAAGAGTTGATGAATTAGAAAGAGAGCCTGCTTATAAAAGATTTGGCATTGATCTTAATAGTTCACAGATAAATAATTCAACTTCAAGAATATCAGTAGGAACAGACAGTAATAATGATTTACAGCTGCGTTCCAATAACTCATATCTGCATGACAATGTAGATTAAAAATGCCATTTTTTCTGAAACAGCCCGAAAATTCATTTTCAATTTTCGGGCTGTTTTTTTTGATTGTAATCCATCAAACTAGTTGTTGTTATTGCCAGTAAAATTTTCTAAATTTGTCGGGCCTTATCCAGCTGTATAAGGTGATTTGAGATTGCAGATTTTGAGATTGCAGATTTTGTGATTGAAAATCCTTTTTCATTTCAAAAAAATAAATGATTTTTGATTTATAAAATCAAGAATCTAAAATTAAGAATCTAAAATTAAGAATCTAAAATTTAAAAACTATATGAGTTTATCAGTTCAAATCATGGACGAAATTAAAACCGCCATGAGAGCCAAAGATACTGTTGCATTAGAAGCATTAAGAGCTATAAAATCTGAACTTTTATTAGCGCAGACTGCTTCAGGGTCAAAAGAAGAAATCTCGGCAGATGATGAGATTAAATTACTTCAAAGATTAGTTAAAACACGCAAAGAAAGCGCTAGAATATTTACTGAGCAAAACCGTCCTGATTTAGCTGAGCCCGAATTAGCTCAAGTTGCTGTAATCGAAAAATTTCTTCCTGCTCAATTAAGCGAAGCTGAAGTTGAAGTGGTAATTGCAAAAATCATTGCTGAAACAGGAGCTTCTGGAATAGCTTCAATGGGAAAAGTAATGGGACTGGCTGCTGCTCAATTAGGCGGAACCGCTGAGGGAAAAATTATTTCTTCAATCGTAAAGAAATTATTGACTTAATAAAATGATTTCAGATTTTATAATTTAGAAACTGAAATATATATTGATCGCGTAGTTCAACTGGATAGAATATCAGATTTCGGCTCTGAGGGTTGGGGGTTCGAACCCCTCCGCGATCACTGGGAATACAAAAAGCCTGAGAATGTAAATTCTCAGGCTTTTTGTTTGGTTTTGAATTCGGTTAAATATTTTCGTTTTCAAATAAAATTATAAATTTAAACAGGCTCTTAGCGAAATTGTCATGCAGCAGTTTTGCTGTTTATCTTTTCATCCGCTAACATTAGTCTTAAGAAATTGTGCTGTAGATTCTGCTGTAAAACTGCTAGTAGCAATACCGATTATAGTTTTTAAGCAGTTGTGCATTTGGTGCAGTTATTAGATTAATTCCCGGAATTAAGAAAGGTGTTTAGGATTTAAAAAGCTCAATTACACTTGACTTTTGTATCGAAGTCGGTATTCCCGTGGTGATATTTCCATTACCAGCCTGAACGATTTTGAAAAGTGAAATGGGTCGTAATAGCCCAATTGATAGGCTATTTCTTTTATTTTCAAATTGCTGAACTGCAATAGCGAACAGGATTTCTGAACTTTTAACTGATTGTAATAGTCCATAGGGGTAAATGATGTTTTTTCTAAAAACAAGGCCCCAAAATAGGAACTCGAATAACCAACATATTGAGCGATATCATGAAGCGTTATTTTGTTGGTCAGGTTATTTTTCATGTAAATAATACTCATTTGTATTACATCTAAAACTTCTGTGTCGGCAGTTTTAATTTTTAAAAACTGATCCGTATATTTTATGCTGGCAAGAAAATGCTGAAGGCAGATGCTGGAATATTCGAGATTGTCAGGACTGAAACCCATTTCCAGATTCTGGTAAATTTCTTCGAATAAGTGTAATCTGTCTGCTGAACGGCTGTCGTTTAAGTTGAGGATTTTTCCAGAAACAGCAGCGTGTAATGAGTTTGAAGTTCCTTTAAAATGAAGCCAGTAAATGCTCCAGGGCTTAGATATTTCAGCTTCATAACTGTGAGCTTTATGTGCCGGAATAATAAAAGCCTGTTCTTTTGTAAGCGAATATTTTTCGTTTTCAAAAGTTATAAACCCTTTTCCGCTTTCACAATAAATAAGAATATTTTCAAGCGCTCCTTTTGACCGTTTTCTAAAATGATATTTGGCATTGGGATAATAGCCAATGTGGGTAATAAAAGCTCTTTTTGTCAGTTCGTTTTCAGATTGAAAATGCCGTACGCTGTACGGGACAACGATTGCTCTTTCACCTTTAAATCCATCTGCTATCTGATCCATGATGCGGTTATTATTAATTTTAAAAAGAAAAATTTAAGAGCCTGTTTAAATTTTATTTTTGAGATTTATTATTAGATGATTTTTGAGTGAAACTAGGCAAATTTTTATAAAATAGCAGAGCTATTGTATAAAAATTTAACGAAGTTGTAGCCAAAAATCGTCATAAGAGAGCCAATAAATAAAACTTAAACAGGCTCTAAGGGTTATTAAAAACCAAATTTATGAAATAATACCATTTGATATAAAACCATGGTAATATACATATTCTATTGTAAAGTTACTTGAAAATGACTAATTCGGTATTGCTGATTTTTTTTAGTCAGATATTTTATCTGTTGTTAACTGCGAATTCATTAAATTTTAACTCGAATAAATACAGCAGCAATAAAAAAAACGTTTTTTTGTTTTTAGAATAATAAATTTGATCTGAAAATCTATGTTTTATACATGTTTTACATAAATATTACATTTTTGAACTTGAGGCATGTAACGATATTTGCAATGTTAAATTATTTAAAAAATTAAAATATATGAGAAAGTATAATTCTTCCTATCTGCTTTTCATCGCTTTGGTTTCGGCTATGGGCGGACTGCTGTTTGGGTATGATTGGGTGGTGATTGGGGGCGCAAAGCCTTTTTATGAAGTCTTTTTTAATATTGCCAATTCACCTTCGATGCAAGGCTTGGTTATGGGAAGTGCCATTTTAGGCTGTCTGCTAGGTGTAATGATTTCGGGGAGTTTGTCTGATAAATACGGAAGAAAACCATTGATGATAGTCGCTTCAATATTCTTTACGCTCGCAGCTGCTGGCACCGGAATGATCGATACGATTGAATGGTTTATTATCTGGAGAGTTGTTGGCGGTATCGGTATCGGAATTGCTTCGAATCTTTCGCCCATGTATATCGCCGAAATTGCTCCGAGTGAATCCAGAGGGAAATTTGTTTCAATAAACCAATTGACTGTTGTGATAGGAATATTGGCAGCGCAGATTGTAAACTGGTTAATCGCTGATCCAATTGTAGAAGGTCAGGATATTTTGAATTCCTGGAACGGTCAGTGGGGCTGGAGATACATGTTTTGGGCAGGAGCCATTCCATCAGTAGCCTTTTTTGCTTTGATATTAATCATACCCGAAAGTCCAAGATGGCTTGCGAGTCAGCGAAAATATGATAAAGCGGCATCTGTTTTTACCAAAATTGGCGGGCTTGCTTTTGCAAAAGAACAAATTGAAGAATTGAAATCAAGTGCCGGAGACGTTAAAGAAGAAGCTAATTATAAAATGCTTTTTGAAGGTAAAATGCCAAAGATTCTGTTATTAGGAATTGTGATTGCGGTTTTTCAGCAGTGGTGCGGTATCAACGTAATTTTTAATTATGCTCAGGAAATATTTTCAGCAGCCGGCTATGGCGTTTCGGATATCTTGTTCAATATCGTAATTACGGGTGTAACCAACGTAATTTTCACATTCGTTGGAATGTATTTTGTAGACAGATGGGGAAGAAGAACGCTGATGCTCATGGGTTCAATTGGATTGTTTTTCATCTACGCGGCACTAGGCGCCTGCTATTATTTTGAAATAACTGGGCTTGCAGTTTTAGGGCTTGTTATAGCTGCAATTTCCTGCTACGCAATGACATTGGCACCCATTACCTGGGTCGTTTTATCTGAAATATTCCCGACAAAAATCCGGGCAATGGCTATGGCGGTTTCGACTTTTGCTCTTTGGACAGCCTGTTTCGTACTTACTTATACTTTTCCGATACTAAACAGCAGTCTTGGATCTTACGGGACATTCTGGCTATACGGTGTAATCTGCCTGTTGGGATTTGTTTTCCTCCGCATTTCGCTGCCGGAAACCAAAGGAAAGTCTTTAGAGGAAATAGAAAATGAATTGACAAAATAATAGCATATAATAAAATGGAAAATACAATTGCAGACAATCTGCATGCAGAACAATCAATAAATGAAATGGTTCAGGACGAAAAAATAACAGCTTATCTGATTCAGTCTACTGTTAATGAAGATGGTGTGGTACGCGTTTGGGAAGAAAATATTCTACTCCCAACGTATCAGATTGGAGAAGAAGAAAAGAATCCTATTTTTCTTGAAAAACGTGTGTATCAGGGAAGTTCAGGAGCTGTTTATCCTTATACTGTGGTCGAAAAATTATCTGATGAAAAGGTTGATAAGTCGTATAATGCGGTATTTTTAGAAAATAAATACATCAAAATAATGATTCTGCCAGAGTTGGGCGGGCGCGTTCACATGGCGTATGACAAAGTAAAACAGCGTCATTTTGTATACTATAATCAGGTTATAAAGCCAGCTCTTGTTGGACTTACAGGGCCTTGGATTTCGGGTGGAATTGAGTTCAACTGGCCACAGCACCATCGTCCGAGCACTTTTTTGCCTACGGATTATAATATTGAGGAAAATGAAGATGGAAGTAAAACAATTTGGTGCAATGAAGTAGAGAGAATGTTCAGGACCAAAGGAATGCAGGGATTCACGCTGCATCCTGACAAAGCTTACATCGAAATTAAAGTAAAAATCTACAATCGTACTGCGTTTCCGCAGACATTCCTTTGGTGGGCGAATCCTGCTGTAGTTGTGAATGACGGTTATAAATCGGTTTTTCCACCTGATGTGAATGCAGTATTTGACCACGGAAAAAGAGACGTTTCTAAATTCCCGATTGCAACTGGAGAATATTACAAGCAGGATTATTCGGCGGGAGTAGATATTTCGAAATATAAAAACATTCCGGTTCCAACCTCGTATATGGCAGTGCGGTCCAAATATAATTTTGTGGGCGGTTATGAAGATGATGTACAGGCTGGATTACTGCATGTGGCTAATCATCATGTGTCTCCGGGAAAAAAACAATGGACATGGGGGAACGGAGATTTTGGTTTGGCTTGGGACAGAAATTTAACTGATAAAGACGGTCCGTATATCGAATTAATGACAGGAGTTTTCACAGATAATCAGCCTGATTTTTCTTGGCTTCAGGCGTACGAAGAAAAGTCGTGGGTGCAGTATTTCATGCCGTATGCCGAAGTGGGTTATGTAAAAAATGCAACTAAAGATGCAATCATAAACATCGAAGTTGAAGGAAACGAAGCGGATCTGATTTTGTACACAACTGGTCTTTATGAAAACTTAAAAATTGAATTAAAAGACAAGAAAAACACGGTATTGTTTGAGGATGAAATTACGATTTCGCCTGTAAATCCGTATAAAAAACGAGTTTCGATTGGAGAAACAGCATCTGAGGATTTGATTTTTACGGTTTATACTTCGAATGGTAAAATTCTGGTTCAGTATCAGGAAGAAAAGGCTGAGATTAAACCAGTTCCTGACCCTGCAAAAGCGGCTTTAGATCCGAAAGATATTGCTTCAATGGAACAATTGTACCTGACAGGACTGCATTTGGAACAATACAGACACGCGACTTACAATCCGCTGGATTATTATTTTGAAGCTTTAAGCAGAGATTCAAGAGATGTGAGATGTAATAATGCTGTCGGCCTTTTGATGCTAAGGAGAGGTCAGTTTGAAAAAGCCGAAACGTATTTCAGAACCGCAGTTGACGTTTTAACAGAACGCAATCCAAATCCGATTGACGGTGAACCACTTTACAATTTGGGTTATTGTTTGAAATTACAAGGAAAATTCGATGAGGCTTATAATTCTCTTTTCAAATCGACCTGGAATGCAGCGTGGCAGGATGCCGGTTTTTATGCATTGGCACAAATTGACAGTATAAAAGGTGAATGGTCTGAAGCACTTGAAAGAGTGGAGTCGTCATTGATCCGCAACTGGCACAATCACAAAGCACGTCAATTGAAAACTTCTATTTTGAGAAAATTAAATAGAAATCAGGAAGCTTTGGCATGGATTGAAGAATCTATCAAAATCGACCGTTTCAATATGGGATGCCGTTTTGAGAAATATCTTCTGACAAAAGACCAATCGGTATTGGTCGAAATGAATATCATTATGCGTCAGTGGTCACACGGTTATATCGAATATGCATTGGATTTTGCCGGAGCAGGATTATATGACGAAGCTTCTAAATTATTGCAGGAATCGATTAATGATACCGAAGAAGTTTATCCAATCGTGTATTATGCTTTGGGTTATTTTGCTTCAATGGCTGGAGATAAAGACGAAGCTATAGAATGGTACAAAAAAGGAGCTTTACAGTCACCTGAAAAGTGTTTTCCTAACCGTATTGAAGAAGTAAATATGCTGCAGGACGCAATTCTGTTAAATCCTAAAGACACAAAAGCGCCTTATTATTTAGGGAATTTCTGGTATGCGTTCCGTCAATATGAGGATGCTGTAAAATGCTGGGAACTGTCATACAGTATAGACGAAAAATTCCCTACCTTGTTAAGAAACCTTGCATTGGCTTATTTCAACAAAACAAATGATAAAGTGAAGGCTCAGGAAATGCTGGAAAAAGCATTTGCATTGGATACAGCCGATTCAAGAATTTTTATGGAATTAGATCAGCTGTACAAGAAGATTGGGAAAACTCCTGAATTCCGTTTAGAAGTTTTAAACCAATATCCAAATTTGGTTGAAGAACGTGATGATTTGTGCATCGAACGCATTACACTTTACAATCAGACAGGGAAATATGCTGTTGCAAAAGTATTGATTTCACAGCGAAAATTCCACCCTTGGGAAGGCGGAGAAGGAAAAGTTACTGGACAATATACTTTATGCAGGGTAGAATTAGCTAAAATAGCAATTGCAGAAAACCGTTTTGCAGATGCCATACAATTGCTGAAAGAAACCGAAGTTTATCCGCATGATTTAGGCGAAGGAAAATTGAAAAATGCTGAAGAAAATGAGGTTTTTTATTATAAAGGATTAGCATACAAAGGACTTGGTGATTTAGAAAATGCAGCAGCAAATTTTGTTGAAGCAACTTTGGGATCATCAGAACCGGTTCAGGCCTTTTTCTATAACGATCAGCAGCCGGATAAGATTTTTTATCAAGGACTGGCTTGGCGCGAATTAGGTGATGAAGACAAAGCCAGAAGCCGTTTCAATAAACTGCTGGCACATGGCGAAAAATATCTGTTTGAAAAATCAAGAATCGATTATTTCGCAGTATCGCTTCCGGATCTTGCCATTTGGGATGATGATCTGAATGTTAGAAATCAGGTGCATTGCTATTATGTAATGGCTTTAGGTCACAGCGGATTAGGAAATGAAAAGGAATCTGAAAAATATTATCAGAAAGTGAAACAATTAGATATCAATAAACAGACTTTTCGTAAATAGAAAGGTTTTGTTTCCGATATCATAATTATAAAATTTAATAAAATGAAAATCAAACCTATCATAACAGCTCTTCTTTGTCTGCTGTTTCTCTCTTCATGGGATTCGAGAGAGAAAACAGTTATGGACATTTCCGGTGAATGGACAGTGCAGCTCGACAGTACAGACAGCGGACTGAAAAACGGCTGGCAGAACATGAGTTTTAAGCAATTGATGAAATTGCCGGGGACTACTGATGATGCGGGCCTTGGAGTTCCCAATAAACTAAAACCAAGTTTAGAGAAACTACAGATGAGTCATCTAACTCGAAAAAATAGTTATCTGGGAGCGGCCTGGTACACGCGCGAAATCTCGGTGCCAAATAATTGGAAAGGGAAAGAATTTATTCTAAAACTGGAACGCGTTATATGGAAAACCAATGTCTGGATTGACGGACAAGAAGTAGCAGGAGAGCAAAACAGCTTGATTGCCCCTCATTATTTTGACCTCACAAAATATCTTACTGCCGGAAAAACGCATCGTATAACGATTCGTGTGGACAACCGAAAACAGTTTGATATCAGTGTTGATAATATGGCGCATTCTTATACCAATGAAACGCAGATTATCTGGAACGGAATCATTGGCAGAATGGAAATCGAAGCTTTTGATGCGGTCCGAATTGCAAATCTTCAGGTAAAACCGGAAATCAGTACAGGAATTGCTAAGGTGAAAGTGGTTCTTAACAACAACGCAAAAAATACAAAAGGAATTCTGAGTATTACAGTTGTAAATAAAAAGACTACCATTTCAGCGGAAACACTTCAAAGAGAAATCCAGATAAAAACTGGAGAATCAGCTGTGGAGGCCGATTATAATATGGGTAAAGACATAAAGCTCTGGAGTGAATTTTCACCTGAGTTATATGAATTAAAAGCCGAATTGAAAGCAGGAAAAAATCAATCGAATTTTTCTGTTGATTTTGGAATGCGAAGTTTTTCGAGAAAAGGTTCAGTACTGTCGATTAATGAACAGCCGGTATTTTTGAGAGGAACATTAGAATGTGATATTTTTCCGCTTACAGGGCATCCGCCAATGGATAAAGAAGGCTGGAGAAAAGTTTTTGGCACTGCGAGAAACTGGGGATTGAATCACCTGCGTTTTCACTCTTGGTGTCCGCCGCAGGCAGCATTTGAGGTTGCTGACGAAATGGGTTTTTACCTTCAGGTAGAATTGCCGGTCTGGAGTCTTAAAATCGGTCAGGATCAAAAAACAACAGACTTTCTATACGCCGAAGCACAGCGTATGATTGATGAATATGGAAATCATCCGTCATTCTGTATGTGGTCGATGGGTAATGAACTGCAGGGCGACATGACTGTTTTGACCAAATTGATGAACAGTTTAAAAGCCAAAGATGACAGACATCTTTATACCACAACTTCATTTACTTTCGAAAAAGGGCATGGCGACTGGCCGGAACTCGAAGATGATTTTTTTATTACACAATGGACAAAGAAAGGATGGGTTCGCGGGCAAGGTGTTTTTAACAGTGAATCCCCAACGTTCAACAAAGATTATGCTGCTTCTGTTGAAGGAATGACAGTTCCTTTGGTGACGCATGAAATCGGTCAGTATGCGGTTTATCCTAAAATTGATGAAATTTCTAAATACACAGGAGTTTTGGAACCCATCAATTTTAAATCGGTTAAAGAAGATTTAGAACGTAAAGGTTTAATAAACAAAGCTGCTGATTATACAAAAGCGTCGGGAAAATTGGCAGTGATTCTGTACAAAGAAGAAATCGAAAGAGCCTTAAAAACAGCGGGAATCAGCGGTTTTCAATTATTGGATCTGCATGATTTTCCAGGACAGGGAACAGCATTGGTTGGACTTTTGGATGCTTTTTGGGACAGTAAGGGATTAATTTCACCAGAGGAGTTCAGGCAGTTCTCGGCTCCGGTAGTACCATTGCTGCGTTTTGCTAAAGCAACGTATACAAACGATGAATCTTTTACTGCTTCTTTGGATATCAGTAATTATTCGGATGCAGTTTTGAAAGATCAGGAAGTAGAATGGAGCATTAACGACGGCAATACTGTAGTCGCTTCCGGCAGCACAAAATATGCAGTTTCTATTGGTTACAATCATAAAATATTAGATATAAATGAGAGCCTTCAGAAAATAACGAAAGCGGCAAAATTAACAGTTACTGTAAATCTGAAAGGGACAAATTATAAAAACCAATGGAATATCTGGGTGTATCCGCAGCAACAGGCTGTAGATTACGGAAAAGTAGCTTACACCAGAAATCTTGATGAAGCCTACAAACTTCTGAAGGCGGGTAAAAAAGTACTGCTAAATCCTGATTGGAAAAAAATTAAGGGAATAGAAGGGAAATTTGTTCCTGTATTTTGGAGTCCGGTACATTTTCCTAAACAGGCAGGAACTATGGGCGTGCTTTGCGATCCTTCGCACAAAGCTTTGGCTAATTTCCCGACCGATATGAATACCGACTGGCAATGGTGGGATTTGAATGTAAATTCGACAACGCTTATTATGGACACTGTTGTTGGAGGAAATCCTATTGTAGAAATGGTAGACAATTTTGCTAATAACCGTAAGTTGGCATCACTTTTTGAAGGAAGTATAGGATCTGGAAAATTAGTAATTGCCTCTTTTGATCTGGCAGCCGATTTAGAGAAACGCCCGGCTGCAAAACAGCTGCTGATTTCAATCTTAAAATACATGAACAGCGAATCCTTTAATCCGGAAGTAATAAAGAATCCTGAAATCTTAAAATCAGTTTTAACAGAGCAGAAGGAGAAAGGCAAGGAAGACGCGAAGAGTATTTATTAAAAACAATTGGTACTAAACTAAATTTAAATATAGATTGTGTTTAGTACCAATTATGATGTTGTGATCTTTTGAAATTATTTTAATATGAGGTAGGTGATACATAGTTTTTGGGGAGTTAATTTGTTAGTATTAAAAATAAAATTTTTAAAATGAAAAAGACATTTGGTTTAATTCTGTTGTTAATTTGTACGATGTTTTTGACTTCTTTTTACAAAGGAGAGAAACAAGCAGTCCGAAAAACAATCTCATTAAATGGTAGTTGGAACTTTTCCGTTGATTCTTTGTCAATAGGAAAATCAAATCATTGGGAGACAAATGGATTGCCTAAAAATACATCCAGAATAGTTAGTGTGCCTCATGTGTGGAATGTTGAAAAAGGATTGGAAAAATATACAGGAAATTGTTGGTATGAACGTGATTTTGAAGTTTCTGAAAGCGATTTACAAAAAACGGTTCGTATTCAGTTTGATGCCGTTTACCATGATGCTGTCATATATATTAATGGTAAAAAAGCAGGTGAACATATAGGCTCTGGTTATAATCGCTTTTTTATAGATATTTCGTCTTTTATTAAAAAAGGGAATAACACACTTATTGTTATTGTAAATAATGATTTTTCACGTAATACTATTCCTTTTCTAAAAAGTTACGATTGGGCTAATGATGGAGGAATTTATAGAAGTGTATCTTTGGTCATTACCGAACCTCAAGCTGTAAAAAATATAAAAATTGTTGGAACACCTAATGGGAGCAAAGGTGTTGCGGACATTGATGTTAGTTTTATTGAAAATAGTAAAATAGATTTTTCGAAGCTGAAATTAATGGTTAAAATAACCGAAGAAAATCAAGCTACAAATAAAATTATTTTCAATTCTGAGCTAAAAGGTAAATTGGAAAATGATGATTTTAAGACGGTATTAAATTTTGATAAAATAAATTCTTGGCATTTTGATGCCCCAAATTTGTACAAACTAACTTTACAGTTATTTATAGATGGAAATTTAAAAGATGAATACACAACGGTATTTGGTTTCAGAAGTATTAAAATTGAAAAAAATCGATATGTTTTAAATGGAGAACCTATTCGTTTGATGGGAGTAGAATGGATGCCGGGTTCTAATATGGAGCGCGGCATGGCTGAAACGACTGCTGATTTTGAAAAAAATCTCAAATTGATGAAGAATGCCAACTGTATTTTTACCCGTTTTCATTGGCAGCAGGATGAAGCTGTTTTTGATTGGTGTGACAGAAATGGAATTTTGGTTCAGGAAGAAATTCCTTATTGGGGCGGCGCTACAATGCTTAATGATACACTGCTTGCATTAGGAAGAAAACATTTAATTGAAATGACTGAGAATCATTATAACCATCCTTCTATAATAAGTTGGGGAATAGGTAATGAATTAGAAAGTCATAATCCAGAGAATGTAAATAGATTAAGAACACTCTATAACGAAGCTAAAAAAATAGATGCTTCAAGGCTGGTTAATTTTGTTTCTAATAAATTACACAAGGGAAAACCTATCCAAAAAGACTATGTTCCTGATGCTTCAGGAGAGTTTGATATGCTAATGTTTAACGAATATTACAGTACATGGTTTGGTCAAAGTATTGATGTTATTGGAGGTGAATTAGATCGTATTTCAGGAGAGTATAATAACAAACCGATAACTATTTCAGAGTGGGGATTATGTGAGCCTGCTCACAAAGGAGGTGACCCGAGACGGATAAAAGAAATGGCCGAACAATTAGAAATTTACGGTTCAAAAGATTATGTTGCCGGTGCCATTTATTTTTGTCTCAATGATTACCGCACCCACATGGGAGAAGATTTTACATATGCTTATCCTTTAAGAGTACATGGTGTTTGTGATATTTTTGGAAATCCAAAACCTTCATATTACGCATTGAAAAAGGAAAGTTCTCCTGTTATTATTAAATCAGTTGAGATAAAAAACGGCACTGCAAATATTACTCTTTTAGGAAAAAATACAATCCCAAGTTATACTTTAAGGAATTATGTAATTGTTTGTGGGAACGAAAAAGTTGTTATTGACAAATTGGAACCAGGTCAAGAAAGAACTTTTAAAATAAAAATAAGAGCGAATGAGTTTTCAATCATTAGACCAACAGGATTTGAAGTGGTTAATCATAAGCTTTAAGAAAAGACGAAGCGTTAACAAGTATTTACCAGGATAAAAATGGTTTAATTTTTTAAAAACAGAACCAGCAAAAATAGTTTTGCTGGTTCTGTTTTTTTATATTGTAATTGATTTTTATTTAATAGCATCGTTTACAGGCTGACTGTCCACAAACTGCTCAAAACTAATAATTTTGCTTTCTTTTAATTTCCAAACGTGAGCTACTCTGGCCGTGAATGATTTACCTGTGATTTTATAAGTTCCGGTGTAAGTTCCGTAAGCGACAACTTTATCATTGCTGGTAACATAATCTTCAGGGGTAAATTTGTAATCAATCCATTCGCTGCCTAACCGGCTGAAAACATTTTTGGTTATTTCTTCTAGTCCAATATAAGTTCCTCCATATGGAAAACCTTTGGCTTCTGTCCAAGAGATATTTTCAGCAGCATATTGAGCTAGATTTTTACCGTTTTCTTCTGAAGTTTTTCCTTCATAAGTGCTTTTTATGATTTCAAGATTTGTCATTGCTTTTTTATTTAAAGAACAGCCTGATAATACAAAAAGCAGCATCAGGCTGTAAATGATTAGTTTTACCATTTCATTTCTCCTGTGTTTACTTTTGCGCCAATCTGTAGGGCAGTTTCAAAAGTAAGAGCTGGATATTTTGCTTTCAAAGCTGTAATTAAAGCTTCTGATGTTTTATTGGTTTTCAAAGCTTCTTCATAGAATTGGATATAACTTTTGGTATGATTTACAGCAGTTATATCAAATGGAGAACTTGAATTGGCGTGAGCAGGAATTACAATTTCAGGATTCAAAGCTGTGATTTTGTCTAAAACAGAAATCCAGTTTTTACGCGCTTCTGGAGTTTGTGCATCGGCCATCCAAAGATGAAAAGTTGTTCCAAAAACATTAATTCCGCCAACAGCTGCTTTGATTGAAGGAATCCATATAAACGTTTTGTTCGGGAATTCTTCCAAACCAATTAGTTCTAATTTTTGACCTTCTAACTCAATAGTATTTCCTTTTAAAACTTGTGGTAAAACAACGTTTGACGTAATGTTTTTACCTAATCTTTCGCCCCATACTTCTAGTTTTTTTTGAGCAGTCGCTTTTATATGTTCAATTGTTGCAGGAGATGCATAAGCGGTAACTTCAGGGAAATATTTTTTGAATACTTCCAGTCCGAAATAAAAATCAGGATCGCCGTGAGAAACAAAAATTGTGGTTAGTTTTTTGCCGCTTGCTTTAATTTTCTGTGCTATTTTTTCGGCATCCGCCAAAGTAAATTGTGCATCGATCAAAACCGCATCTGTTTTTCCGGATACAATTATTGATGCTACGCCAAAACTGTTTTCTGATGCATTGTAAACTTGAAGTTTTAAATCTTTAGTTTCGATAGTTTTGAAACTTTGTGCTTGTGTTTCCATATTAAATAAAATTAAAATTGTTATAAATACTGTTGAGATAGTGTTTTTCATTTTTGCGCTGTTTTGAATTAACACTGCAAAGATGAGACGGTATGCTGTCTCAAAACATTAAACTAGTTTAAATAATTAAAAGGAATTCTTATTTTCTGACAGCAATTTTCTTTCGAATATTACTCAAAAAAACATTTGTAATACCCAAATAAGCAGCGATTTGAATATTGGAAAGACGCTGAATAAGCTGAGGATACTTTTCTGCAAATTCGATGTAACGGGATTCCGCTGTTTTACTTAGATTATCAATCATTCTGCGCTGCAGGGCAACATGGGTTTTTTGAGTCATTACCCGAAACAGCTTTTCTATTTTAGGCAGATTAGCATAAGCATATTCTTTATTTTCTTTAGAAATTAAAAGGACTTCACTATCTTCAATAGCTTCTATAAAAAGCTGTGATGGTTTTTCATTGGTAAAACTGTCAATATCAGTAATCCACCAATTTTCTATGGCAAAATAAAGTACTTGTTCAAAACCGTTTTTATCAATATGGTATACTCGAAAAAGCCCTTTGGTAACAAAACCTTCAAACCTGCAGACTTCGCCCTCCCGCAGCAAAAAACTTTTTTTCTTAATCGTTTTATGTTCAAACAAATTGCAGAATTCCTCCATTTCAGAAGCTGAAAGTGAAATATGCGCTGCCAAATTTTGTTTAAGAAGTTCTGTCATTTTATGAGATGATGTTTACACCCTTGCAGTGGTTACAGGATGCCTAATTTAGATATAAATGTACTGAATTATCAGTTAATTGTTTACAACCCCTATGACTTTAAATACATTGAGCAGGCATGAGATATTTTAAAAATTATATCTGAAAAGAAAATAAGCAATGGAATTATTAGCTGTTATATAGTTAAGTTTTTTTGATTATTGGTTTTCTACTGTAAATTGATAAATGCCGGATTGTAATGTAAACTCTAATCTGTCTCCTTTTTGACCAATGTAGGTTATGCCTTTTTGCTGTTTGATTTTTTTACCGCTCTCGGTTACTTTGTTTATGCTGGATGCTTTTAAAAATAGTGATGCAGTTGTATTTGCCGGGATTTCCATCGTATAAATTGTCTGTCCTTCGGTAATTTTCCATTCGCTTGTGATTTTTCCATACATAGAATCATAATGCCCTTTTGCAAAAGTTATTTTACCGGCTGGGTCAGGTGTAGGCTGCAGAATAAATTTTTTAAAACCCGGCTCATCACGTGCGATGCCTATAGAGTTGTTTATCATCCATGCACCAACCGAACCGAAGGAATAGTGGTTAAAGGAGTTCATATTGTTATTCCCGCCAAAACCATTCTCTTTTGTATATGAATTCAGCCGTTCCCATATAGTTGTAGCTCCATTTTCTACTGAGTATAACCAAGAAGGGTAGGAGGTTTGCTGTAATAATTGGTAGGCTTCTTTATCCTTGCCGTTTTTTGAAAGAGCATCGCTAATAGCAGCTGTTCCAATAAAACCAGTCATTAGCGAATATTCAGGACGCATTATGCCTAACTCGTCCTTGTTTTTGCGTTCCAGCGCAGCTACAAGATTATTTGTGGCTTTATCTTGGGTGTTTTTGTCAAATAAATTAAAAGACAGCGGAATTGCATAAGAGGCTTGCGTGTCACTAAAATTCCCTTTTTTTGGAAGCTGATCTTCGGATACTTTATACCCCCAAGGAAAGCGGTGGCCAGAATGTATTGTTTTGCCAGTTATAGCATCAATATGAGTTTTATTAAAATGATCTTTACGAGCCGAATATTCTTTCTCAAAAACTAGTGCATCATCAGTTTTCCCAAGCAGTTTGGCAGTTTTTTGCATGATTTCAAGGTCGTAGGCATAGTAAGCATCCCACAAAATAGTATCGTCATTTTTGTAGCCTTCAGGACTCAGCCAGTCGCCAAGGAGAGACTCAGATTGTATACCGGTTGCTGGGTTGACGTGTGTTTTTAGAAAATCTGTATAGCGCTTCATGGCATCATAATGTTCTGCAAGCAGTGAGACATCTCCATATTGCAGATACGACTCCCAAGCCACTATAATTCCGGCACTTCCCCATAGAATACCGCCAAAAGCATCTGTTACAGGAGCTGTGTCTGTAAATCTTCCGTCTTTTTCCTGTAAATCCCGCATGGCAAGCATATGTCTTTTTAAAAAAGGTCCTGCATTGGCAAGGTAGGTTGCCGTTTTAGAAAAAACGCTTATATCACCGCTCCATCCCATGCGTTCATTGCGCGCAGGAGTATCTGTGGGAATGTATAAAAAATTAGAGCGGGTAGACCATTCTATGTTTTTCCATAGTTTATTAACCAATGGACTTGATGTTTGATAATCAGCAGTAATTGAATCAATGGAACTTAGCACTAATCCTGTGATTTTATCTAACGGAAGTGCCTTTTTTATGCCGGTAATTTCTAAAAACCGAAAGCCATGAAAAGTAAACCGTGGCTGAATGATGTCATTGCTGCCTTTGCAGTAATAAATGTCACGAACCATGGCAGCTCTCATATTTTCGAGCATAATCATGTTTTTATTAGTACCGTATTCTTCGGTGTGAGGATATTTTACTTCGGCATAACGCATCATTATAGTGTCGCCTTTGGCGGTATTCTCCAATTCAACTTTAGGAAAACCTACCATATTCTGCCCCATGTCATATACAAATACGCCGGGACGTACTTCCTCTGCGCTGACAGGTTTTAATACTTTTGTAATAGTGGCAGTTACACCCGGCATTCCTTTTAATTTTAATGCTGAAAAATCAAGATTTGGATTGGATGTTGTTTCCAATTCTATGATTTGTGTATTGGTCCATTTAGAATCATTAAAGTTAGCTTTAGACCAATCTGTAATCGCAGATTCTTTGCCAGCATCATACACTTCGCCCTGAAAAAAACTGCCGTATCGTACAGGACCATCACTGCAGTATTTCCACGTGTCTGGATTTGTTGTTATTATCTGCTCGCTTCCATCATTATAAGTAATAATTAATTTGGCTAAAAGCGATTGGCGGTCACCAAAAAAGTTCCAGTTTTCACCAGTAAAAGTAATATTACCGCTCCACCATCCTTCGCTTAAAATGGCTCCAAATGCATTGGCTCCATTCTCTAAAACCATAGCCGTTACATCATAAGTCTGGTAAAGCTGTGTTTTATTGTACTGTGTTAATCCCGGACTAAAATATTCTTTCCCAATCCGATCCCCGTTGAGGTATAATTCGTATATACCCCGGGCAGCGGCATACAGTCTGGCTTTTTTAATTTTCTTGCCTTCTGTTTTAAATTCAGTCCGAAGTATTGGAGATGAGTTTTGGGTTGGATTTGCAATAATCAGCGCATCTTTTGAAGCAGCATCAATGACATATTCTCCGTTTACAACAGAAAATGTTTTGTTATTTACCGATGAAAAAATTCCGTTATATAATTCTTCAGAAAGATTTTCATTAAACAGCGTATTCGAAGGTGCTCTGAAATTCATAATTTTAACGTTCGAAAAATTGGCCTTTTGTCCTTTTTTTAAAGAAAAACCAATATCACCTGCTGTTGGATAAGCAATATAATCGGCACCGCGTCCCATCGGATTTATGTTTACACTAGTATGACCATAACTGTCGGCAGTGATATTATGGGCAGCATCATTTCCATCTACGTAAAAATTAATTACTCCAAAAACGGATGTTGCAAAAATCTCATGTTTATTGTATTTATTGTTTTGATTAATGATGCTCAATGGTATTTCAAATGTTTTAAAAGGGACAGCAGCATGATCATTTTTTGTATAACCCACACGATAAACATTTAATTTTGCTCTGCCGTTTTGCTTGCTGTTGACATCTTTAATATTCAATTCTATTTTTATATAAGAAGAATCTTTTTTGTTTTCAACATCCAGTATGTTCATGTTTCTGTCCATAAGACGTTCGTCATTTGCTCCAAAAATAAAACTGGCACTGTCTGATTTTGACTTTTGATCGAGCTGAACATTATAACTAAATTGGAAAACAGTAAGATAATGAGAATACAGTACCATATCTTTATCAGTACCGCCAATCCACTTTGCTCCATCCCATGCGGATAATTTCGAATCAGGATTTGTCAGTCCAGTTTCAAACCAAGATGAGGCAGCCGATTCTTTGCCATCCTGATTCCAAACAGTCACAATCCAATTATAACGTGTTGCAGCTTTTAGATCTTCACCCTTGTAGAGAATTCCTACTGAAATACTGCTTTCGGTTTTGTTCGAATTCCAAACTGTTTTACCGTTTTCGTCTGTGACTTTTATCTGGTAACTCTTTTGCGATAACGATCTCAGGTTTGAATCTGCTTTCATCTGCCAGCTGAAAACTGGTTTCTGTACATCAATTCCCAACGGTGTTAGCTGATATTCAGTCTGCAGTTTTGTAATGTTAAATTGTGCGTAAATTATTGAATTGACCATCAGGAAAATAGTTGCTAATAGAAGACGGCTAGGAATAAAATATTTTTGCATTGCAGTATGGTTAGTTAATAATGATAGGGCAGTGTTGAGGCGACAAAAAAGAAGGAGTATTAATGAATCATTTTCTCTGTCATTGATAGATTTAGGATTACTAAATATTGATTGCACTTGTTTTCAAATTTAAAAAATAAGTGTATTAATTACAATTGTTTTTTTCGTAATTCTAAATGAATTATTTCGTGATGAGGTTTTAAATAAAAAAAGGCATTAAGTTATTATTAGGATGTTAAGCTAATGAATAGTAATCTATCGAAAAAGTTTTGAATGACACCTGATAATCATCATATTTTTAGCCAATTTTCATTTTTAAATTTGTGTATAATTTAAAAAGAGAATGTTATGAGACAGCATGTTCCAGTGTCTACAATTATGACCAAAGATCTAATTAAGCTTACGATTAAGGATGATTTGACAAAGGCTGAATCTCTTTTTAAGCATTATAAAATTAGACATATTCCCGTGGTGAATGGTGTTACAATAATCGGAATATTGAGTTATACTGATTTGCTTCGTATTTCTTTTGCAGATGCAGTTGATGATGACGAAGAGATTGTAGATACTACCGTTTATAATATGTTTACGGTAGAACAGGTAATGGCCAAAAAACTAGTGACAATTACACCAGAAACTACTATTAAAGAAGCTGCTGAGATATTGGCAAAAAAAGAATTTCATGCCCTGCCCGTATGTGAGGATCATATACTGGTCGGAATAATAACGACAACTGATTTGATAAAATATTTAATTAATCAGTATAATTAAAAATTAAGTGTTTACTAAAGAAGAAAGTCCCAATGAAGCTGTTGTTTGCTTATTGGGACTTTTGGTTTTATTAAACGGCTAGTAATCCTTTTAAATCCGCTACTGTCTGGATTGGATCTTCGGCTCCAAATACAAAACTTCCTGCAACAAGTACGTCAGCTCCAGCTTCGGTTAACTGCAGTGCATTTTTGTTGGTAACCCCACCGTCAATTTCTATAAGGGTTGATGCTCCTTTTCTTGTAATCAGGTCTTTTAGTTTTTTTACTTTCGTATAAGTGTTTTCAATGAATGACTGTCCTCCAAAACCTGGGTTTACACTCATGATGCAGACCATATCAATATCATTGATTATATCTTCTAATAAATCGACATTAGTATGCGGGTTTAGGGCTACACCAGCTTTCATTCCTTGGGCTTTGATGGCTTGAAGCGTTCTGTGTAAATGTGTACACGCTTCATAATGCACGGTTAAAATATCAGCACCTAAATCTTTAAATGTTTTAATATATTGATCTGGATTCACAATCATCAAATGCACATCTACCGTTTTTTTGGTGTGCCTTGTGATAGCTTCTAGAACAGGCATTCCAAAAGAAATATTTGGAACAAAAACGCCATCCATGATGTCAATGTGAAACCAGTCGGCCTGACTGTTGTTAATCATTTCGATATCACGCTGTAAATTGGCAAAATCTGCTGCTAGTACTGAAGGGGCAATAATTGTGTTCTTCATTGTGTAGTTTTTACGTTGAGAAGCACTGCAGTGCTTCTTTATATTTGAGTTGTCTGTTTTTTTTGCAAAGTTAATATAAAAAATAAAACTCCGGTAATCAGCCGGAGTTTCAATCATCAATCAAAAAACGAACAGTTAATCAGACTGTTGTTCACGTTGTATTAAAAGATTTAAAAATTAGTCAGTTTAAAAATTTTAATTGGGGATATTTTAGATTAACCTAAATAGGTTTTAAGGATTTTACTTCTGGAAGTATGTTTCAATCTGCGGATTGCTTTTTCTTTAATCTGACGGACACGCTCACGAGTCAGGTCAAAAGTTTCTCCGATTTCTTCAAGAGTCATTGGGTGCTGATCACCAAGACCAAAGTATAAACGCACTACATCAGCTTCTCTTGGAGTTAATGTTTCTAGTGAACGCTCAATTTCAGTACGCAATGATTCGTGAATTAATTCTCTGTCAGGATTTGGAGATTCGCCGGAACGCAGTACATCATAAAGGTTTGAATCTTCTCCTTCTACTAGCGGTGCATCCATAGATAAGTGACGGCCAGAGTTTTTCATAGACTCTTTTACATCATTTACAGTCATGTCAAGTTCTTTTGCAATTTCTTCAGCAGATGGCGGACGCTCATTAGACTGCTCTAATAATGCGTACATTTTGTTGATTTTATTGATAGAACCAATTTTATTTAAAGGTAAACGAACGATACGGGATTGTTCTGCCAAAGCTTGAAGAATAGACTGACGAATCCACCATACAGCATAAGAAATGAATTTGAAACCACGAGTTTCATCAAAACGCTGTGCTGCTTTTATCAATCCTAAATTTCCTTCATTGATTAAATCGGGAAGTGTTAATCCTTGGTTTTGGTATTGTTTGGCTACCGAAACAACGAAACGTAAATTGGCTTTTGTTAATTTCTCAAGGGCTCTTTGATCCCCGGCTTTAATTCTTTGAGCTAATTCTACCTCTTCGTCTGCAGTAATAAGGTCAACTTTTCCAATTTCTTGTAAATATTTGTCTAATGAAGCGGTTTCACGATTGGTTACCTGCTTGGTGATTTTAAGTTGTCTCATGTTTTCGTCTCCTCAATTTTTTAAGTGTACAAGTTGTTATACGTACGGAGTTTCATAAAAGTTACAAAAAGTTTATTTTTTTTAATCAAATCGCTCTTTATATTTTTTAAATAGGCTGTTCATTACCAATAATACAATTCCGACCCCTACAAGTACGATAGCCCGAATTAAGAAATTTGAATTAGATAAGTCGAAGAACATCAGTCGGATAAGGCAAATTCCGACTAACGATAAGGAAACGTATCGGAAGTATTTTTCTTTTAGAATAATTCCTAAGATTAATAAACCTAATGCTTCCAAAATCCAGAAAAAAGTTAGGATTCCTTTATCAAAAGACAAATATAAAAAGCATCCAATGCTCAAAGTTGCCGGGTAAATCAGTAGACTATTTTTGAGTTTGAACGTTTCCATCCATTTGGAAGCTAAATAAATGTAAACTCCTAAAAGTACAAATATCAACAGATAAACTGCTAAAAATTTAGATTGATAAAAGTTGAAACTCAAAAAGCCTAAATGTAAATTGGCCATTAAATAGTAAACGATACTGATATTCTTTTCCTGACTTATTTTTTTATGATAGAAATAAAGATTTAAAATAGCTACAGTACTCCAATATACCGGCAGCCATTTGTGTTCCAATTGAGTAAACATGATGATAGAAAGCCAAACATTTAGTACAATCTGATAATTGATTTTTGATTGGCTAATAGGTTCTTTTTTGTTTAAAAGTATTGCTAATGCCAATCCTAAAGTGACACTTGAAAGCTGTAAAAACCAATCTGTAAAATCGAAAGTGTTCAATTTATTAACACTATAGGATACTGAAACCAAAATAGAAAGCGATGCAATTAGCAGCACAAAATAAATATGGGTTTGAATTTTTTTACTGATAATCAGATAGAAATTAAGTAATGATAAGATCATGAACAGCACTGGTAAATAATCAATTTCTATTTGTATAAACAGTAATGTGATAATCCATAAATTTTGGATGTAAGGTAAAATGGAAATAAAACGTTTTCCTTCTTCACTTTTACTTTTTAACTGCAGATAGGAATACACAATTGATAATAAAATGCTTGCCGTTTGTGTAGAATAAATGATAATTTTTTCTTTTATGTCAATGTTGTCAATTGCAGTAAAGAGTGTTAGCAGAATACTTCCAATTAATAAAAGAAAAGAATAATTGGAATAGCGTTTGAACTCTTTAAATTTTTGAAAAGCAAGGAATGACAGAATTGCAAAACCTATAAAGTAGATCGATACATATTCCATCTGAATGCATGAAAAACCAAATAAAACAATAGTGAAAAGCAGTAATTCTAAATTTAATAAATTATAATTAGCCCAGTCATAGTCGGTTTCTTTTGATTTGTTCCTGATTTTTTTCGCAAATAAAACATAGATTTCGATAAAAGCAATTCCAAGAGAAGTCAATCCAATTTCGACGTTTGTTAAATTGCCAGAACGATATAGAAGCATTAAACTTCCAATTACTGAAAACAAATAATAAAACAGGTATAAAACTCTTTGATTGTCTGATGTTAAACTGTTTTTTTTGAAATTTATCCATAAGAATTCGTGATTCAGCACTGCAATTCCAAACAGGCTGAAGATTTGAATTACAGAATGGCTTTGTAAATATTTGTAACTCAAAAGTAATAAAAGAGCATTGATGCCTGAAATTCCGAAGAATCTAATGATGAACTCATTTTTGTAAAAATATTTAACAAACCAGTTGAATAAAACTATGGATAAGAAACATAATGTAAAAGTCCAGTCGGTATATGATTTTTCTTGAGTATATATAATGAATAAACCGATAAACAATGCCAAAGCATAAAACGCAAATCGTCCAATATCGAAAGTAGGTGTTTCAAATTTTTTCTTTAGGAAAGTCCAGATTACTGCAATCCCAATTACGATATAATAGAATGAATTGTCTGCTAAAACAGCATTGGCTTTTAAAATTACAAATACTGAAAATACTATTGAAAGAATGCCGTTCAAACTCAAGCTGTTTTCTCCATAAAAAGGCTCAATTTCTGTGAATTCTTTTTTTACCGAAGATAGAACTGGGATTGAGAGTGCAATTAGCGATAACATAATTGTAGCCGTAAAAGCATTTGTGATTTTTGTAATATCCAAAGCTTCATTAATAAGCAGAATGCAAAAAATAATCAAACCCGCTCCAAACAAATGATTGATGGTTAGGAAAATTCTGTGAAGCAGGACCTCCTTTTCTTTATACACTACAAATAGGCAGACAAGTATTAGTGTATATAAAATGCAGGCAATGATGTCAATGCCAACTTTCCAATCGTTCAGCATAATAACGCTGAGTGTCAAAAGTACAAACGATACCATTCCGTCTAAATGATAAAGCCAATACACTTTCTTTTTGCGGGCACGCAATGCAATTATTAAGCATATTACAGCGCCGAAGAACAATATGAAAGTTTTAAATTTACTTCCTGTTGAATGTAGTATCAATCCAGCTGCAAACAACATCCAATTGATTAAATGAGTTATAAAAGCTGGTTTGTCAAAACGGCTGTTTTCATAAACGCTGCGGTATTGCATAAACATGCAGCTTCCGGCAACAGTAATGATTCCGAGTATAGCAAAAATATTTTCTGCAGCGGTTAATTTTGTGCCTTGTGCATTAAACCAAATATCAAAAATAATAAAGGCTGTAATCACAATAAGTAAGTGATATTCCCATTTTTCTTTGTACGAAAGTATAATTCCAATAGTACATGTTATAGAAGCTAAGATTAATGTTATTAAAAGTTTTTCGGGGATAACACATAATATTAGAATACTCAAAATTACATGAAGAGATAAAAAAGTCTGTTTTTTTATGATATAGCCAATGTATAAATTAACTGCAATTCCTAAAGCAATCAAGGAGTACCCTGTAGCTGTATTGGTAATAAACGTAAGCGGCGGTATTTGTGAAGCACCAAAAGTTCCAAATAAAAATAAACTGGCACCAGCGCTTCGAAGCCACAATCCAGTTTTTACCCATTTCTCTTTTTTATTCAAAATATAGTAAGAACCTGCCAATAAAGAAGCATACAGCCAGATAATTAATATGCGAAATAAAGGAGCGACTTTTAAAGCGGTATAAATGCTTAAATAGCCAATTCCCAAAACCATAATTGCGGTTCCCAAAATTCCAGTCCAATTGTCTGCAAATTGTTTTTCAGCATTTTTTAAGAATTTTGAAAATGCACTTTCTTCATGTATTTTTTCTTCTATTGGAGATTGGTTTTCTAATTTAGGAGTAGTCTTGCTTTCATAAGCGAAAAATGCTTTATCAATTTTTTCTTCAATTTCGTTTGATATAATAGGGATATTGGTGTCGAGACTTTCTTCTGTTGGCATATTAGTCTCAGGAACAGGAGAAGGTATAGTCTCATTTTCTACTATTACTTCTTGTATTGATTCGGAAATAGATTCGATTTCCTGAAATTTTATTTCTTCTATTATCGATTGGCTATTCTCAGTAAGGAATGTTTTATCTTCAATAGTTTTTTTGATTTCAGCTATTTCTTTTCGAAGTCTGCCGTTGTCTTCTTGAAAGGATTCAAGTAAAGATTCTAGATAATCATTGCTTTTTTTTAGATTGAAAAAATTATTGAACAGAATAACAATGCAGATGAATAAAATAAAAATAAAAAAAGTCATAGGTTAGTTTTTATTTTTGAAATATAAGGATTTATTCGTGTTAAAAATAGTATTTGTGATAAAAAATCATATTCCAAGATTAAATGATATTAGGAGCCTTTATGTTTTTTAAAGCTCTTAAGGGTGAAGTGTTTTTTAAAAAAATGAATTCCCTGTCTCAATAAAATGAAACAGGGAATTGTTTGTAATTTTTTTTGTATAAATCGTACTATGCCAAAAAAATGACTAACTTGATGATTTAAATATTATTGAGGATTTCTTTTATACTTCAAACTCGAATGTGTTCATTTATAATGGATTATTCTGTCTGCCTAAACTTATCTTTTGCTTTTTCTTTTCTTTAAAGAAAACAGCTATTCAGTGAAGATCAGGAATCATGTGTCTAAAAAAGTCAAATGTTTTTGATTCAAAAAAAACTAATAAGGGTGTTAAATACTGAGGTGAATTTACTCCATTCCTTCTAAATTGACAATTCTGTCAAATATTTCTTTTAAGAATATAACAAAAAACAGCAGACCGAAAGCAAAGATAAAATGATCACCAGTTATAGTCAAAGGAGCATCAAGGATATTATACAAACTCGGTATTATGATACATAATGATACTAAAAATCCTATCCAGGGATTTATTTTATTTATGATAGTTTTTAATCGCATGTTTATGTGGGTATTTAGTTCGTGGCTCATGATTTTTATGTTTTAGTTAAGTAAATATAGGATTAATGATACTGTTTTACTGAGCTGATGTCATAAGGTTGGATTTTGATGTCATGAAATGTTTTTATGCATGCATAGATTTTTGTTTCCATAGTTAACAGTTTTGCAGATAAAAAAATCTTCTCGTTTTGGGAGAAGATTTTTTGTCTTGTTTACTATTGTAACGGATGATGCAGGAGAAATATTATGACAGAATTTTTATTTTTTTGATAAAATCTTTATAGTTGTCGCTAAGATTGATTTTGCGGTTTCCTTTGAGAACAACAAGATTATCGGCAAGGACTATTTCTTCTATAGTATCGGAGTTTACGATGTAGTTTCTATGCGTTCTGATGAATTGGTTTTTATCAAGCAGTTCGCTTATTTTGGTTAACGAAATGAGTATAACAAATTTTTCTTTTTCAGTAATGATGTTGCAGTAGCGATCTTCGACTTCGATGTAAATAATGTCGTTTAGAGAAACTTTTTTAAGGGAATTTTTCTTTTTAATGAACAAATAATCACTGCTGATTACGGTGTCCTGGTCTTCACTCAGAAATACATTCGTCTGCTCATAAAATTTTTCGACAGCCATTTCCAGTGCGTAGAGAATTTCCAGTTCGTTGAAAGGTTTCATCAGGAAACTGAAAGGCTTGGTGAGCTTGGCTCTTTCAAAAATCTGGCGGTCTTGTGAGCTGGTCAAAAAAACAAACGGTTTAGATGCATTTGGCACAATGTTGATGGTTTCGGCAAAAGTAATACCGTCAGGTTTTCCGTCAAGGAATACATCTATCACTATTATATCCACACTGTTTTGATAGAATAATGTCAATGCGTCTGTGTAATTCTGGGCAACGCCCACAATGTTATACTTATTGGCCTGTAAAACTTTGCTCAGCGCTTCGCTTTGCTCAGGAGTGTCTTCTATGAT
Source organism: Flavobacterium sp. HJJ (assembly GCF_015351475.1). Taxonomy (GTDB): domain Bacteria; phylum Bacteroidota; class Bacteroidia; order Flavobacteriales; family Flavobacteriaceae; genus Flavobacterium; species Flavobacterium marginilacus. The sequence goes on from NZ_JADKPR010000012.1 coordinate 127,868, forward strand.
AAGTACATTAATAGTATCCATTTTACACTGTTTTTGGGAACGTTAAAATCATTTTGGTTCCTTTACCAAGTTCGCTTTCTATAGCAAGTGTTCCTTCATTTTTCTTAATCATCTGTTTGCACAGCTGCATTCCTAGTCCAGTTCCTATAATCTCCGAATTGCTTTTCTTTGCCAGTAAATCATTGTCTTGAAGCAGCTCGTTTATAGTGTTTTGAGTCATTCCTAAACCATTATCTTCGATTATTAGCTGGCAGAAACCACTTTTTGTTTCAGACGTATAAAAACTGATTTTACCATTTTCTGGAGAAAATTTAATAGCATTATCGAGCAAGTTACGCAAAATAATTTTTAATGAATCAAGATCCACGAAGATAAAATTATTTTTTGAAACTGTATTGTCAAAAATGATGCTTTTGTCAATGAGCAATGGTTTATAATTGTATTCTATCTGCTGCACAATAGAGTGAAGGTGAACCGAATCTTTATGGAAATACAGTTGCTTGGTCTGCAGTAATGCCCAATGAAGCAGGTTGTCGAGCAGGCTGTAGGCACCGTTAGCTATTGCACTGTTTTGATGCAGGAGATGATCAAGTTCATTGTAGTTTTTGGTCTCCAATGATGCAGTCAGTTTGGTGTTGCTTGTTTTTAAGGCATTCACAGATGACCGTAAATCATGGCTTACAATAGAGAACAACTGATCTTTGGTAGCGTTGAGTTTGTCCAGTTTTTCTTTCTGGATGAGAATAATTTTGGCGTTTTTTACCTTTTGTGCATACATATATACACCGCCTACGAGAATTAACAATAAACCCAATGTTGAAACAAACATAGTTTTTCGCTGGGTTTCTTTTAGTTTGTTCTCTACTTTGAGTACTGAGATTTGTTTTTGTTTTTGCGCAACCGCATATTTTTTTTCGTAGTCTGCGAGTGCCCAGACTTTGTTTTGGTTGTTGAGAGAATCTTTCCATTGCTCAGATTCTTTTCTGTAAATTAAGGCTTGTTTGTAGTTACCTCTATTTTCTTCAACAACTGCCATGTTTAATGAAGCATTTTTTTTTCTTCCGTAATCATTTATTTTTTTAGATAAAATATAAGCTTTTTGGAAATAAGGAATTGCTTGTCGGTCTTTGTATTGCAAATAATATAAATTGGCAATATCCATATATAAGCTAATAAGTGATACCTCGTCTTTTTCTTTTTCTTGCAATTGCAGACTCTTAAAGAAGTATATTTCTGCTTTTATGAATTGACTGAGATGTAAATAACAAATACCTAGATTTTGATAAATTATACTTTTTTTATAGTCTTGATTATTACTGATTGGAATTTTTTCTATTTCTTTAAAATATTGAATAGCCTTTTCGAATTCTTTTAATTCTATAGAAGCGTCTCCTTTATTTTTGTTGACTAAAGTATAAAATATAAATTTTTTGTTAACAAAATTTAATTCGTTTATTGCTTCTTTAAATAATTTTTTTTCAATGAAGCTGTAACCTCTAAAAAAATGACAGTAATCTGCTAATTCTTTTTTCTTACTAGAGTTTAATTGTTTCATAGAATATACTAAACTTGAGTCCCAATTTTTTTTTAAAAAAAAATATGATGCCTTATTAAAATTGAGTTCTTTTGAGAATTCAATTTCTTTTTTCTTTAACATTTCGTTTAATTGTTTATTTGATTGTTGTGCAAACAACATTAAAGGAAAGTAAATAAACATTAAAAGTAAAAAGTGGTTATTCGATGGCATTATTCTTTTTTTGTTAGATACTTTAGTTAAGAAGACATCGTTTACTTAATGATTTCCTATATTAAGTAAACGATGTGAAGATTATAGTTTGCAAATGTTAAAAGAAATCTATCTTCCTACATCTGTTACAGTACCTCTAGAAGTCTCAGGATCTAAATTTACCATATAGGACATAACAGTTGTTATTTCACCAACAGTAGGAGAGGTGTAATCAAGTTCTACGTACCATACATCGCAGGTTTCTGGAGTCTCCATTGAGAAATTATAATCGTAATTTATCGTCAAAACGCCGTCTTTTTCTACTGGAGGCTCTACAAAAGGAGCATCAGGGATTTCGGAGTTCATGTACAATGTAGCTCTCACTTTTAGTGTTAATGGTCCGTCTTTTGGTGTGTAGAATTTTGCTGATACCAATGGAGCTACAGGATAGTCAACTTGATCTGGCTGTAGGAAAGTGAATACTTCGGTATTGATTTTGGTCGTTTGGACAGTTGGGTAAGGGGTAAACGAAAGCTCTTTTGTAGAATCGCACATAGTTTTTTTGTTTAGGGGTTAAATGTTAATAAATTTGGGTTAAAGATATTTTTTTTCTTTGAATTATGTGTAAATAATTTATTATTTTTTACGATGTTGTTGATTTATTCTGTTAAAAACTTAGGAAATATTTTTAATATTGTAAGAAAAAAGGTGTCTAATGATTAAATTTAGGATATTTCAGATAAAATTAGTTTTGCTTATTTATAATATATGAATATGTTAATTAGTTGAAAATGATAATGCTTTAAATAGGAGTGCTTTTAATCTGTGTTTTCAAAAATTATACTTAGAAGTTTTTAATTTGAGGGAATTAAAATACGGAGAAATATGGAAATTAATTAAACATGAAAAACCCCGTTTTGCAATTGCAAAACGGGGTTTTTTCTATAAATAAACCTTTAGTAAACTAAGATCGGATTACTCTTTTTTCTCCTCACGCGGAGGTCTTGGAACAAGTGCTTTTTTAGACACTTTTTCTTTTTTGGTTTTTGGATCTACTCCTAAGTATTTCACTTGGAATACATCTCCCATTTTTACAACGTCAGCAACATTTTCAGTGCGTTCCCAAGCTAACTCAGATACGTGTAGTAAAACTTCGTTTCCTGGAGCTGCAGTATATTCTACAACGGCACCAAAATCCAGCATTTTGATTACTTTCACTTCGTATGCTTCACCCATTTGCGGTTTGAAAGTGATAGAAGCAATTTTTGCTAATACTGCTTCAATTCCAGCAGGGTCAGTTCCAAGGATTTCGATCACACCCTGTTCGTCTACTTCATTTATAACGATTGTAGTTCCAGTAGCTTTTTGTAATTCCTGAATTACTTTTCCGCCAGGTCCAATCAATGCACCAATAAAGTTTCCAGGAATAGTTCTTGTGATGATTTTTGGAGCATGTGCTTTTACGTCAGGTCTTGGTGCAGCAATTGTTTCAGTGATTTTTCCTAAAATATGCATACGGCCGTCACGTGCTTGTGCTAATGCCTGCTCCATAATGTCATAACGTAATCCATCAATTTTGATGTCCATTTGACAAGCGGTAATACCGTCAGCAGTTCCAGTTACTTTAAAGTCCATATCTCCTAAGTGATCTTCGTCACCTAAAATATCAGACAATACAGCAAACTTCTCGCCGTCAGTAATCAATCCCATAGCAATTCCAGAAACTGGTTTTACCATTTGAACGCCAGCATCTAAAAGTGCCATTGTTCCAGCACAAACTGTTGCCATAGAAGAAGAACCGTTAGATTCCAATACTTCAGAAACAACACGGATAGTATAAGGACAATCAGCAGGAATCATGTTTTTCAAAGCTCTTTGGGCTAAGTTACCGTGACCTACTTCTCTTCTTGAAGTTCCTCTTAATGGTTTTGCTTCACCAGTAGAAAAAGGAGGGAAGTTATAGTGTAAGTAGAATTTCTCTTCACCTTGTTCAGATGGAGAATCGATTTGGTTTGCTTCTCTGGAAGTTCCCAAAGTTACTGTAGCCAAAGCTTGAGTTTCTCCACGTGTAAATAAAGAGGAACCGTGAACTCTTGGTAAATAATCCGTTTCACACCAGATTGGTCTGATATCGGTTGTTTTTCTTCCGTCTAAGCGAATGCCTAATTCTAATACTACGTTACGAACCGCTTCTTTGTTGGTTTTGTAGAAATATTTAGAAACTAAATCTCCATCAGCAGCTAATTCTTCTTCAGTAAACAAAGCTTTAACTTCTTCTTTTACTTCAGCAAATGCTGCACTTCTTTCGTGTTTAGCCGATCCAACTTTTGCGATAGCATAAATTTTATCGTAAGCTGCTGTTTTTACTTTTTTGTAAATATCTTCGTTTTCTTTTTCACCTTCGTAAGTACGAGTTTCTTTTTTACCAAAAGCTTCTTGTAAACGATATTGAGCCTGAATTTGAACTTTGATAGCTTCGTGAGCAAATTTAATTGCTTCTACCATTTCAGCTTCTGAAATTTCTTTCATCTCGCCTTCAACCATAGCTACAGAATCCATAGAAGCTCCGATCATCATATCGATATCAGATTTTTCTAAATCTTCTCTGCTTGGATTGATAACTAATTTTCCGTCGATACGTGCAACACGAACTTCAGAAATCAGGTTGTAAAATGGAATGTCTGAAACTGCTAATGCTGCAGAAGCGGCTAAACCAGCCAATGCATCCGGCATTACTTCTTCGTCATGAGACATTAATTGAATCATAACCTGTGTTTCAGCATGGTAGTCGTCTGGGAAAAGCGGACGCAGTACACGGTCTACTAATCTCATTGTTAATACTTCGCTGTCGCTTGGACGGGCTTCTCTTTTGAAGAAACCTCCAGGGAAACGGCCGGCTGCGGCGAATTTTTCGCGGTAATCTACCGTTAATGGTAAAAAATCAACGCCTGGGTTGCTGGTGCGGGCTGAAACTGCTGTTGCAAGTATCATCGTGTCGCCCATCCTTACTACTACAGAACCATCTGCTTGTTTTGCTAAACGTCCTGTCTCGATTGTGATGCTTCTGCCATCACCTAAATCGATTTTTTCTACAAATAATTGTGGAATCATAAATTTTTTCTTATTGATTATACAATGGGTTTTAGTTGTGTTGTTAGTTGTAGTTGTTGCGTAGTTAATGCCTAAAACCCAATGAAAAACCAAACTTTTTTAAAAGAAACTGCCAAAAGACAAAAGTCAGAAGGGATTAATCAGAAGTGTAAAACTTCTCGTATTTCGGCTATTGGCTTGAGCCAGCTGCCTTTTTTTGTAAAAACAAAAAGAGGCACTTTCGCACCTCTTTATTATATTGATTATTTTCTAATACCCAATACTTTGATAATTTCACGATATCTGTTGATCTCTGTTTTCTTCAAGTAATCTAACAAAGCTCTTCTTTTACCTACTAATAGTACCAATGAACGCTCAGTGTTAAAATCGTGACGATTTTTTTTCAAGTGCTCAGTAAGGTGAGTAATTCTGTAAGTGAATAACGCGATTTGACCTTCAGCAGATCCAGTGTTTTCTGCTTTTCCTCCGTGTTTAGCGAAGATTTCTTCTTTAACTTCTTTAGTTAAGTACATTTTAATATTATTTAAATGATTATTATGTATGTCATACAGCTATTGTAAGACGGGTGCAAAAGTAAGTAATAATTATGAATTGTGAATTATGAATTGTGAATTATTTTAATGTGCGTTTTGGATTGTAATAGGTAAAGTGTAAAGACAATTTACTTTTTGTCCTTTTTGTTCTCCTGGATTCCAATTTTCACAATTTGTTAAAACACGTAATGCTTCGTCACCAGTTCCGTAACCAATATCTTTGATTAGCTTTGGCTGTATTATTTTACCGTCTTTGCCGACTGTAAATCTGACGTAAATTTTACCTGACAAAGACAAAGATCTGGCATTGTATGGCATTGTATAATTTTGGCCTATGTATTTGTAGAAATTCATAATTCCTTTTTTGGGTTCAGGTTTTTTTTCTAAAATTGTGTAAACAGTTTCTATATTATTTTCATCCACCGTTTTTCCCGAAATAAATTGGCCATCTTTATAACTTTCTGTGTATTTTATTTTTGGGTTAATTATCCAGCCAGACCAAATGCCATCTTTGAATCCGTCTTTAATGCTCCCAGTTCCAAAAAATTTCTCATCACTTTCCTCATAGACGCCATTTCCGTCTATTACTTTTTGTACTCCGTCTGCATTCCAAAATTGATTAATTTTATATTTATTGTTTTCCTTTTTATCTGTATTGTCTGAAATGTATTCTCCTTCTAGTTTGTAATTTCCATTTTCATACCATCTGTATTCTTTGCCATTTGGATGGTTATTAACAAAATTTAAAACTGATTTTTTATTTCCGTTTTCATAAAAAAAAACACATTGCCCTTCTTTTGTAAGGTGCTCATTTGTTGTTGATGTTCCTTTCATAAATGTTTTCCCTGATTTATAATAATCATTGATTTCGTAGATTTTTTTTCTTGTATTGTAATCTTTGATTATTCGGATATAGACATAATCTTGATTGCTTGTTTCAGTGAAGAGCGAATCCAATAAAATGGCTTTGTCATTTGGAGAAATTTGTGAAAAAGATAATTTTGGCACAAAAAGGAATAATATAGAAAATAAAATTAGTCTCATTTTTTGGTTTGGTTAATGTTTTTTATCTGAATAAAGATTTTTGTAAAATTATAATTCTGTTTTGTAAATATAAAATTACAATTATTTTTATAAAAAAGAAAGGCTGATTAAACTAACCAGCCTTTCTTTTTATTATGCTTTGAGCGCGTAATCTTAAAACAACTTTGCAATTTCCTGATTCACAAATTCCAAAAAGCGTTCATCTTCTTCTGTAAACGGATCGATTACATGGCTGTCAATATCAATTTGGCCAATGTTTTCGCCGTTCACAAAAAGAGGTACTACGATTTCTGACTTTACTGTAAAACTGCACGCAATATAATTGTCCTGTGCGCTTACATCTGGAACGACAAAATTATTATTGGAAACCGCAACTTGTCCGCATATGCCTTTTCCGAATGGAATAACAGTATGATCGGTTTCAGCTCCCACATACGGACCAAGGTGAAGTGTTTTGGTCTCATGATTAGCAAAATAAAAGCCTACCCAGTTGTAGTAAGAAATGGATTCGCTCAAAAGCCGGCATATAGACAAGAGTTTTTCGTCTCTGCTAAGAGTTGTATTTAATGTTATTTCGGTTACTTTTGGCTGTAGTTCTTGAAAAGTCATGTTTTATTATTTTTATACAAAAGTATTTAAAGCTGATTCTTTAATTGCATAAATTTGACAAAAAATAATTTTGAAAAAATATTTCCAACAGTATAAACCTTTTTTAATTTTTTTAGCCGCTTTTTTTGGCTGCTATATTGTACTGACGTTTCTCTATCAGTCTTTTTTGAATAGCTTCGATACTAATGCTGTAGATACAATAACTCAGGCAGTTGCCCAAAATTCAGAAAAAGCGGTTTCTTGGTTTTTCATGCGCATTCAGGCAGAAAGTATTATTAATGAACCTTTTGTTAGAATATATTTTCAAAATCAATACATTGTCACAATAGTGGAAGGCTGTAACGGTATAAGTGTAATTATTTTATTTATTTCTTTTATTGTCGCCTTCTCGGGAAGTCTAAAGAATACGATGCTTTTTATTTTCGGCGGAACTTTATTGATTTATATTCTCAATGTTTTACGTATTGCCCTGCTGATAGTTTTGATGTATTATTTTCCAGAAGAAAAGCATTTGTTACACAATGTTTTATTTCCGGCGATAATTTATGGAACGGTTTTTATTTTATGGATTATTTGGGTGAATAAATTCTCGAAATATGCTAAATAAAGTACTTCAAAATAAAAAACATATTTTTTTTACAGTTGTATTAGTGTCTTTGTTAATGCTTGTAAGAGCTTTTGAACAGCAGTTATTTTATGACCCTTTCTTGGTTTATTTTAATGGTGATTATTTAAAATTACCGCTGCCAGAGTTTAATTCTGGATTGCTTTTTTTGGGATTATTGCTTCGTTTTTCTTTAAACACTGTATTATCACTGGGTATTCTTTATTTGCTTTTCAAGGATAGAGAAATGATTTTATTTGCTGCTGTTTTGTATGCTTTGCTTTTCGTGATTCTAATAATCGCTTTTTTTTCCATTGTCTTTTTCTTTAAAAATGAAGAGAATTTAATACTCTTTTATGTCCGTCGTTTTTTGATTCAGCCTTTGTTTGTAATTGTTTTTATTCCAGCGTTTTATTTTCAGAAACTTAATAAATACTAGTTGTTATTTTGTATCTTTAGTATGAATTTGATAAACTTATCTTTTAAATTCAGGAAAGATGAAAATTGTAAAGCATTCGAAAGCTGTTGTTGATTTTAATCGTTTAAAATTGAAAGATTCTCTGCTGAAATCTGGAGCATCCCCTGATATAGTTGACGAAGTTTTGCAGATAATTGAAAGAGAAGTGTATGAAGGAATTTCGACTAAATACATTTATAAAATGGCTTTTAGTCTTCTTAAAAAAGTTTCTAAATCACATGCCGCCCGATATAATTTGAGAGAATCTATCCGATCACTGGGTCCGGCAGGTTTCTTTTTTGAAAAATTTATCGCTCGTCTTTTTACTGCTGAAGGCTGCGAGACAAAAGTTGGTCTTATTTTGCAGGGCAAATGCGTTTCCCATGAAATTGATGTTCTGATTAAAAAGGATAATGTGATTTCTATGATTGAGTGCAAATTTCATGTTGGGCAGGATGCTGCTACTGATGTGAAAGTGCCGATGTATATTTTTTCCCGATTCAATGACTTAAAGGATAAAAAACACGAAATATTTTCTAAAAAAGACAGTATCTCTAAATGTTTTATCGTAACTAATAATCGCTTTACTTCTGATGCTGTTAGTTTTGCGCAATGTTCGGGAATCAATTTACTGAGCTGGGATTATCCATTGGCCAATAATCTGAAGACAAAAATAGACAGTCATCATTTATATCCCATAACTTGTTTAACAACTTTGACTCTTTTGGAAAAAGATAAACTATTGATTTTGGGTATTATTTTGGTCAAAGAAATTATTAATAATCGTGCAGATTTAGAAAAAATAGGTTTGAGTCCTAATCGAATAAGAAATGTATTGAAAGAAGCTTCTGAGTTGTGCCGCCTATAAAGTGGGCAATGATTTTTAGAAACTTAGCATTCTTAGTAACTTAAAGAATAATAACATGAAAATCACTTGTATTGGCGGAGTAGGAACAGTTACAGGGTCCAAAACTTTGGTAGAAAGTAATGGTGTTCGTATTTTGATAGACTGCGGGCAGTTTCAAGGATTAAAATCTTTGAGGGAGCTCAATTGGGAACCATTGCCAATTTTGCCTTCGACTATAGATTTTGTTTTGCTTACTGGTCATCTGGATCATTGTGGCTGGCTGCCACGATTGGTTAACCAAGGTTTTGACGGTAAAATATATTGTACAAGTCCAACGAAAGATATCACCAAACTGATACTTTTGGACAGTGCCAAAATTCAGGAAGAAGAAGCAAAGATGGCTAACGAGGGGAGATATTCGAAACATGAAATTGCAGAGCCTTTGTATACAGTTGCCCAGGCAGAAAAAGTTTTTCCACATTTCAAGGTGATTAGTCCGAATGAAAGTGTTGCATTAGATGCTGAGATTGAAGCTGTTTTTACTAATGCGGGTCATATTCTTGGAGCATGCAGTATAGAGCTTAGACTCGAAAACAAAGCTGTTGTTTTTTCGGGTGATATTGGAAGGGATAATGATTTGCTTATGTTTTCACCAGTAAAACCTAAAAAAGGTGATTATGTTTTCCTTGAAAGTACTTATGGAAATCGTATTCATCCAGATACCGATCCAAAAACTGCGTTAGAGATGTACATTAACAATACAATTCAAAAGGGAGGGACAGTAATAGTGCCTAGTTTTGCAGTTGAACGCGCTCAAAGTGTGATGTATCTGCTATGGCAGCTGAAGGAAGAAAAAAGAATTCCTGATATTCCTTATATTTTGGATACACCGATGGGAATTGGCATGCTGGAGCTTTTTGCCAATAATAAAAAATGGCATCGTCTGCATCAGGAAGAGTTTACCTCGATGTGTAAAATGTTTAGCATGATTTCGGATTATAAAGAAACAATAGAAGTCATTTATAATAAACAGCCAAAAGTAGTAATCGCTGCAAGCGGTATGGTTACTGGAGGAAGAGTTCTGAGTTATTTAGAACGGTATGTTGGACTGGCTGAAACTACAGTAGTTATTATTGGATATCAGGGTGAAGGTACTCGGGGCAGACAAATGCTCGAAGGTGCAGCAGATATAAAAATACGCGGAAAATATTATGAGGTTAAAGCCAAAGTGGTAGAAATCGAAACCCTGTCGGCTCACGGTGATCAAAAGGATTTAATTAATTGGCTTTCAGATTTGGAACAGAAACCTAAAAAAGTTTTTTTGGTTCACGGAGAAAATGAACCGGCCGATGAACTTAGAAAGAAAATTCAGGAAAAATATGGTTTTGATTGTGTTATTCCTATGATGGGGCAGGAGTATGAATTGTAGATTTGGTTTTCTTTAAAAAAATTAACAGAAATTTGATTTTTATAAGCCTTATTAATCCTAATTTTGCAGTATGAAATTTAAGAAGCACATAAGTATATTTTTGGCTGTTCTATTATTGGTTTCCAATGCAGGACTGGCTTTCAATGTGCATTATTGCGGAGGGAAAATCTCTGCTGTTTCTTTGAATTCACCTTTGCCGTCATTAAAAAGTGAAAAAGGCTGCTGTGGTGAAAAAATAGCTGACAAAAAAGACAAATGCTGTAAAGACAAAAAAATCGTCTTTCAGAAAAAAGCAGATAATGGAGTTGTAAAGTCATTTTCTTTCCAGTTTGATTATGCTTTTGTAATTCCTGAAACACATTCGTTTGTTTTTACCGCTGCAGATAATTTCAAAAATAATACTGCTCTTACTTATTACTGCGATGCCAATGCACCGCCGCTTTTCAAGCTGTACAGCCAATACCTCCTTTACGATAAGTTGTAATGTTTAATTGGAGCTGAATCCTTGTTTTTGGATTTGGCAGTATTAACATTATAATCTTAATCATGAAAACATACAGAATATTAATTTTTCTGCTCTTGATTACTGCTTTTAATTCTTATTCGCAAGATACTTTGCGTGAAATTAAAGTGCAGTCCAAACGCAAGAGTCTGCAGAAATCATACACCTTAACTGGTAATACAGCATTAGTTACCAAAAAAGAACTCCTCAAAGCGGCCTGTTGTAATCTGGCCGAAAGCTTTGAAACCAATCCTTCCATTGATGTTAGCTTTTCGGACGCGCTGACAGGAACTAAACAAATCAAAATGCTGGGGCTGACAAGTCCTTACCTGATGATGACACAGGAAAATATTCCGTCTGTGCGCGGCGCTTCTCAGGTTTATGGTCTCTCGTTTACACCAGGGCCGTGGATAGAAAGTATTCAAATTACAAAAGGCGCTGGAAGTGTAGTGAATGGATACGAAAGCATTTCGGGACAAATCAATACCGAATTGATAAAACCAATGTCGGAAGTACCATTTTTACTGAATCTTTACGGTTCTACCGATTCTCGTTTTGAACTAAATGCCGATTTCAATCACAAACTTTCCGATAAATGGGCGACAAGTTTACTGCTTCACGGCAATATGCGAAATTCCAAAATGGATAATAACGATGACGGTTTTCTTGATAATCCGCTGCAGAAACAGTTTAATCTGCTCAATCGTTACCAATATTATAATCCTGAAACGGGCTGGGTGAGTTTCATTAATCTTCAGTATATGAACGATACGAAGCAAATGGGGCAAATCAGTTTCAATCCCGATACGGATAAAGGGACAACTAATTCCTGGGGTTCTGAAATCGATACTCAAAAGATTGATGTTTCTACCAAAATAGGCTATGTTTTTAAGGATATGCCTTTTCAGAGTTTTGGTTTTCAAAATGCTTTTTCCAGTTATGATCAAAATTCGTATTTTGGGCTGAGAAACTACAATATCAGGCAGAACAGCTTTTATTCAAATCTGATTTTTAATTCGATTATCAATAATGAAAAAAACAAGTTTGCTGCAGGCTTGAATTTTACTTACGACAGTTATAGTGAGTTTTACAATACTTCAGATTACAGCAGAATAGATAATACCGTCGGGGCTTTTTTTGAATATACTTATGATAATCAGGATAATTTTAGTTTCATTCTTGGAGGCCGTGCTGATTATGGGAATCGTCTGGGAGTTTTTGCAACACCAAGAGTACATGTCAAATACAATCCGTGGGAGAAAGGAGTCTTGAGAGTTTCGGCAGGGAGAGGAAAACGTTCGGCTAATATTTTTGCCGAAAATCAGACTTTGTTTGCCAGTTCCAGAACTTTTGATATCATAAATGCCGGTGGTAAATTATACGGTTTAGATCCGGAAATTGCCTGGAACTATGGATTAAGTTTTATGCAGGGTTTCAAATTGTTTAACCGAAACGGCGATATTACTGCAGACTTTTACAGAACCAATTTTCAGAATCAGGTAGTAGCTGATGTTATGCAGAGTCCGCAGCAGGTGATTTTTCATAATCTGGACGGTGCTTCTTTTGCCAACAGTTTTCAGCTGGAATTTAATTATGAATTGGCAAAACGTCTGGAACTGCGTTCAGCTTACAAATATTATGACATCAAAACCGATTATCTGTCCGGAGAATATCAAAGGCCTCAGCAGGCAGCTCATCGTTTCTTTGGGAATTTAGGATATGAAACAATCAGAAAGGATAAAGGACAGCAATGGAAATTTGATTTTACCTACAATTGGATTGGAGAACAGCAATTGCCTTATACAGCTTCAAATCCTGTGGCTTATCAGCTTCCGGAACATTCACCAGCTTATTCTCTGATGAATGCTCAAATTACCAGAGTTTTTTCTCCTAATTTTGAAGTATATGCAGGAGGAGAGAATGTCGGTAATTACACTCAAAACCCTGCAATTGTAGATTCGCAGAATCCTTTTGGTCCTTATTTTGATGCCAGCATTGTGTATGCGCCGGTATTTGGACAGATGTATTACGCGGGTTTACGATTTAAAATAAGATAAGTGTCAATGGCAATGTCAAAAACCAATTGACAATTTCAATGTCAATGTCAAAATTTAAATTAAAAAAACAATAATAATTTAGTCTTCAAGTCTTGACTCCTCGCCTTCGGGAAGGGCTGGAGTGGAGTTTTAACAATTTTTAATATTAAATAAAATGAAAGCAAATATTCAAAAAAACAGTAATAACAATATGATAAAAAATGTGTTTTTAGTTTTACTAATGACTGTATTCGTATTTTCGGCTCAAGGTCAAGAAAAGAAAAACAAAAATGCCAAATACACAACCGAAGTAAATGGTAACTGCGAGCAATGCCAAAAAAGAATACAAAAGGCTGCTTATTCGGTTCCGGGAGTAAAATCGGCTTCATGGGATGTGGGGACACATCAGCTGAACTTGATAATCAATGAAGAAAAATGTTCTTTGATGGATGTTAAAAAAGCAGTTGCCAAAGTAGGCCACGATACCGATTCGGTTAAATCTACTAAGGAAGATTATGATAATCTGCATTCCTGCTGTCAGTACGAAAGACTGAAATAAGGATTTAAGCAATTTTCCTGCTGTATAAAAGTTTTTATGTAACTAAATATGTTGCTTTTCTAAAATATAAAAAGCACCAAAATAAGAGTCTTATTCTGGTGTTTTTTTTGTTTTTTATTCGTTAATAAAACTTTAAAATAAGTTATAGTATTGTGGTTCACCTAAATTATTATTACTTTCACCGCTTAAACAAAAACAAAAATTTATGAATAATTTTGAATGGACCCAATTAGTAAATCCTGAATTTTATATAACATTTACAATTGGTGGCATTCAACTGGGTTTGTACATTGTTTTATTCATTGTTTTTGCCGAAACTGGTCTTTTTGCCGGTTTTTTTCTCCCTGGTGACAGTCTGCTTTTTCTTGCCGGAATCTATAGCCGTGATCTGGTTCAGAATGTGATTTATATCGAAAGCGATTTTGTAAATCTTTTGATCCTTTCATCGCTGGTGGCGCTTTCGGGCATTTTTGGGAACATGGTGGGGTATTGGTTTGGTGCTAAGAGCGGGTATTATTTATACAACAGAGAAGACACGCTTTTGTTTAAGAAAAAATATTTACTTCAGGCTAAGGAGTTTTTCGAAAAGCACGGAGGGAAAGCTATTATATATGCACGTTTCCTGCCTATTGTAAGAACTTTTGCTCCAATCGTGGCGGGTATCGGTTCGATGGACAAAAAGAAGTTTATGTTTTTTAATGTATTGAGTTCGGTTTTATGGTCATTCGTTTTGATTTTCTCAGGACATTATCTTTACGGAATGTTTTTGGAGATGGGGATTGACTTAAAAGAGCACATTGAAAAAATAGTTATCGGAATTATATTGATATCCACTTTGCCTGTTTTCTTAAAGATGATTAAGAAAAAAGTAGTTCATCATGAATAATCTTAAACTTTAAAAAATAAAATAGACCGTCTTGTTTTAACTAAGCAAGGCGGTTTTTTTGTGTATATTAGCGAGTAACAATTATTTGATAGTAATAATATAATTATAATCAATGTCAAGATAATATGAGACTATTAATAATGCTATTATTTACTTTACCCTTTAATGCGCAAATTCTTAATTATGAAATGATTAAGCGTGAAATCCTAAGTGATGTACTTCGGATAGAAACAATTAAAGATGGAAAAGTCTTTATTGTTTCTAAAATTGATTCATCAAAGGTAGAATATCTATTAAAGCCACTACTTGAAAAACCATACGTAAGTAATTTTAATAGTAATGGTGAAAGTTTTATGTTAACTAACAGTGATATAAAATATTTAGCTCAAAAAATGAGAGAACAATATGATGCTGAATGGAAAGAAGAAGATTTTAATAATCGAGAAATTATCAAACAATCGGAAATATTGCAATATCTAAAAAGAGATAATAAAAATCAGGTAGTGATTATATCCAATCCTATATTTATTAAAAATGATGATACCGTTTTTCTTTATTTTGCCAATTTATGTTGTGGTGAAATTAATTATCCAAACTTAGCTCTTTATAAAAAGATAAATGGAATATGGAAAAAATGGTTTCAAATTAATGATAATAGTAATTAAAAACATTGCTGTCAATAGTTGCAACAACGGATTTGGAAGTTTGCTTAAAAAAAGTTGATTTTGTATTTAAAATGATTTGGTAAATCTGAAAATAGGGTTTAATTGAGCTTCAAACCAGATGATAGTAGTGTGATGATATCAACAGAATAATTTTAGAGTCATGCCATAAAAAAAATCCGCCAAGAAAATTTCAAGGCGGATTTTATTTTTAAAACGGGAATTGATT
>NZ_JADKPR010000013.1 GCF_015351475.1 Flavobacterium sp. HJJ
CCATTATCTGAAATTTGGATGAAGGTTCTTTTTTCTTTGATTTCTGCCGAAATTGTAATAATAATCTGAAGAGGAAGAAATCTATCTTTCTTAACTCCTCTAAACTGACTTCTAAATGCTTTTATTTTGGCATTAAAAGATTCTCGCTCAAATATTGTTTTTAGTATTTCAAATGATGAATGCATATAAAAATTTAGTTTAATAACGAGGAGTTGAGCGTGTTTTTGCTTTAAAATTGAAAAAAAATGCCTTATTTTTACACTAAATAATTAAAATATATACAGAATGGATTGGATAACCGCCAGAGAATTTGAAGATATAACTTATAAAAAATGCAATGGTGTTGCGCGAATTGCATTTAACAGACCTAATGTACGCAACGCTTTTAGACCAAAAACGACATCTGAATTATATCAAGCTTTTTATGATGCACAAGAGGATACTTCGATAGGAGTGGTTTTGCTTTCTGCTGAAGGACCTTCGACTAAGGATGGAGTGTACTCGTTTTGCAGCGGTGGGGATCAAAATGCCCGTGGACACCAAGGTTATGTGGGAGATGACGGGCAGCATCGTTTGAATATTCTTGAAGTTCAGCGATTGATTCGTTTTATGCCGAAAGTGGTTATTGCGGTCGTTCCTGGTTGGGCAGTTGGCGGAGGTCATAGTTTACATGTGGTTTGTGATATGACTTTGGCGAGTAAAGAGCATGCTGTTTTTAAACAGACAGATGCTGATGTTACAAGTTTTGACGGGGGATATGGATCTGCTTATCTTGCCAAAATGGTTGGACAGAAAAAAGCCCGTGAAATTTTCTTCTTGGGTCGCAATTATTCTGCTCAAGAGGCTTTTGAAATGGGTATGGTCAATGCCGTTATTCCTCACGATGAATTGGAAGAAACTGCTTATCAGTGGGCCCAGGAGGTATTGGCTAAATCGCCAACATCGATTAAAATGCTGAAATTTGCTATGAATCTTACTGATGATGGTATGGTAGGGCAACAAGTTTTTGCTGGTGAAGCGACGAGACTTGCATATATGACGGAAGAAGCCAAAGAAGGAAGAAACGCGTTTCTTGAAAAGCGTAAACCAAATTTTGAAAAAAAATGGCTGCCGTAAATAAAGCTTCTAAGTTACTGAGATTCTAAACTGCTAAGTTTTAAATGGTTTCAGGTTTTAAGTTAAATCTTAAACTTAAAACCTGAAATTTGAAATAATTATAAAATGGAAAATTTCACAAACGAAACAATAGATACGACCCAATTGCCAAAATATGAGGAAGTTGAATTCTCGGTTTTACATCCTGATTATTGGAAAGTGATTTTAATATCGCTTGCCACATTCTTCTTGATTGTTGGAATAGGAGGAGGGATTTTATTGTTTTTTGATAATGAATTAACTCCATTTATTCTTGAATTATGTATTCTTTACATGGTTTTATTGGTTATCGTGATTTTCTTTTCGAGATTGAGTTTTAAGAAAAAAGGTTTTGCTTTTAGAAATCACGATGTATTATTCAGACACGGAATAATTGCTACTAATACTCTTGTAATTCCTTATAACAGAGTGCAGCATGTATCTTTACATGAAGGCTTGATTTCTCGTTTTTTTGGTTTGGCTAAAGTCGAAATCTTTACTGCAGGAGGCAGTTCAAGTGATATAATGATACCTGGAATTGCAAAAGAACAGGCCGAGAACATCAAACAGCTGTTGATGGGTAAAATTCAAAAACAATTATAATGAGTGCCGATTTTAATCAGCCGCAACGACAGTCCATTGTGGGGATTTTGGTACTATTTTTCTATTCCCTTCAGGAATACGCCAAGGCTTTATGGCCGATTTTGGTCATTTGGATTTTTAAATTCAATGAAATTAACAAAGGCTATTTGTTTGGAGGTACTTTGGCTATTTTTATCATTATTGGAATCATTTCCTATTTAAAATATTTAAATTTTACTTTTTATATCGATCAGGATAGTGACGAATTTATTATTACCGAAGGTGTTTTTAATAAAACTAAAACAGCTATTCAGCTTTTTAAAATTCAGCAGGTAAATATTAACCAATCCTTGATCCAAAGATTGGCTGGTGTTTTTGAATTGGCAGTTGATACCGCTGGTTCCAATAAAAAGGAAGGAAATATAAAAGCCATTTCACATGCATTAGCTTTAGACTTAAAGGCTCGTTTATTAGAAAATGATAAAAAAAGCACAGTTAATGCAAACGCTCATATAGATTCTGATGAATTTTTTGCAGAAAAAATAGCTGATGCAGAAATTCCTTTTATGAAAATCAGTTTTTTGAGTTTGCTGAAAATCGGAATTACGTCTAATTATGTAAAAAGCTTTTTTATATTGTTGGCATTTTTTATTTCGCTTTTTGATCACATCAAGCAAATTACAGGAAGAGATATTTTACATGATGAAAATATAGAGGATTATGTTGATGCCAATCAAATTGCTGCAGTATTTTTGATTTTATTTATTCTTTTCTTTTTGACAGTTATCGTTATTAATTTAGTTAAAACCATTTTTACTTTTTTTGATTATAAAATTGCAAGACAAAAAGGTTCGTTGTTACTTTCTTATGGGCTGTTAAATACTAAAATAACGATCATAAAGCCTGAAAAAGTGCAGATTACAAGTGTTACTCAGAATTTTTTTCAAAAGAAAATGGATATTTTACATCTGAAAATAAAACAGGCCACGGGAGGGGAAAAAGAAGACCACAAACAGCATATTGAAATTCCAGGCTGTAATAAATTAGAGAAAGACGAAATTCTGAAATTATTATTTAAAAAAATCCCTGAAAAAGGAGTGATGCTAAAGCCTAATTTTAGAAAGCTTGGTTTTTCTGTTTTTCTGACGATCGGATTACCGTTGTTAGGTTACTATTTTGTTAGAGATTTGATAATAGAGGAATTGCCGAATATTGATTATTTTGTTATGCTATATGTTATTTTTGTTGGGATTATTCAGTTTTTTATATTCAGAAACAACCGGCTTTATATCAATGATGACTTTATAATCCATCAGAGCGGTGCATGGGATATTACCAATAAAATTATTTTACCTCATAAAATTCAGGCGATTACAACTTCACAGTTGTTTTGGCACAAAAATATCAATATAGGATCCTTAACTTTGCATACCGCAGGTGGAAATATTAGTTTTCATTTGGGTAATTTTACGGCAATAAAACAATACGTCAATCTTTGGCTTTACGAAATGGAAACTTCCGACAGTAATTGGATGTAAAAAGAAGAAGTTAGAAAATAGAAGTTAGAAAATGGTTTTAAATTTTTAAAACTCTTAACATTTAAACAACAAAAATGAAACACTGGATTGAAGCAGCAAGATTAAGAACATTACCATTATCCGTATCCGGAATTATAGTGGGAAGTATGTATGCACAGGCAAACCCAACTAATGAGATACTGACTCCAAGTGAAGTTTTCAACTGGAAAATATTTGCGTTTGCATTATTAACAACTTTGGGGCTGCAGGTGCTTTCCAATTTTGCTAATGACTACGGTGACGGTGTAAAAGGGACCGACAATGAAGACAGAGTAGGGCCAAAACGTGCTATTCAAAGCGGTGTAATCACTCCGCAGGCAATGAAAAAAGCTTTGGTGATTACTTCAGTGCTTACATTATTTTCGGCCATATTCTTGATTTACTTAGCTTTTGGAGAGAGTAATCTTGTGTATTCTTTGTTTTACTTGGTATTAGGAATTTTGGCTATAGCTTCTGCAATTCGTTATACTGTCGGAAGTTCTGCTTACGGATATCGTGGCTATGGAGATATATTTGTCTTTGTTTTCTTTGGTTTGGTAAGTACGCTTGGAGTTAATTTTTTGTATTCAAAACAATTAGACGCCATTTTAATTTTGCCTGCAATCGCTGTCGGATTGTTGAGCGTAGCAGTTTTGAATCTGAACAATATGCGTGATCAGGCATCGGATGCTAAATCAGGAAAAAACACAGTCGTGGTGAAAATTGGTTCTGAAAAAGCTAAAAAATACCATTATTTCTTAATCATTACCGCTATGGTTTCGGTAATTGCTTTTGCTGTTCTGAGTAATTTCCGTTTTGATCAATACTTGTTTTTATTGGCATATATTCCGCTGACAAAGCATTTAATCACAGTTTCTAAAAATCAAGACCCAAAACTGCTTGATCCAGAATTGAAAAAAGTAGCTTTGAGTACCTTTTTACTTTCTATATTATTGTCTTTATCAATGATTTCGCTGATTTCGGACATCATTGTGAATGTTTTCTTAGGAGGAAGATAAGAGACAATGTCAAAAATCAATTACAATTTCAAAAAAAGCACTCGTTAGTCTAACAATCATAAGCTAAAAAAAATGAAAATAACATTCTACGGTCACGCCTCTTTGGGAATTGAAGTAAGTGGCAGGAAAATTATCGTTGACCCTTATATTTCGGCAAATCCAAAAGCTTCACATATTGATATTAATACCCTGGAGGCCGATTTTATTCTGTTGACTCATGCACACGGCGATCATATACTCGACGTCGAAGCTATTGCCAAAAGAACCAATGCCGTAATTATTTCCAATGCTGAAATCGCAGGATATTACGGTAAAAAAGGATTTCAATCACACCCAATGAATCATGGCGGAAGCTGGAATTTCGATTTCGGAAAAGTAAAATATGTCAGCGCAATTCATTCCAGTTCATTTCCTGATGGAAGTAACGGTGGAAATCCTGGCGGTTTTGTAATCGAAGGCGAGCACAAAAACATCTATATTGCAGGCGATACAGCCTTAACTATGGACATGAAACTTATCCCAATGCGGACTAAACTTGATTTAGCAATTTTTCCTATCGGCGACAATTTCACTATGGATGTTGATGATGCCATAATCGCCTCCGATTTTGTAGACTGCGATAAGATCCTAGGTATTCATTATGATACCTTTGGCTATATCGAAATCAATCACGAAGAAGCTATCAAAAAGTTTTTTGACAAAGGAAAAGACTTGATGCTTCTTGAAATAGGCGATTTCATTGAATTGTAATTTAGAGCTATTTCCAGCTGTCCACTATATCTGTTGTCCCGAATCCCGGGACAACAGGATGCCGTTTCCATCTGGGCTAGGGCATTTCAGATTTCAAGAGCATTTTGAAATTGTTCAATTTTAAATCTTTCAATCATTTTTTATAATGACCAAAAAACTTCTTTTATTCATAACATTTCTTTCTGGAGTAAATATATTTGCGCAACAAGACGGTTATTGGGATAAAGACCGATCCACAACCAAGGAAATCAACGTTTCAGCAAGAGACCGAATCGTTATTAAAACCGAGGATTTGCCTTTGGGAACCACCGAAATTGTCTATAGAATAACACTTTTGGACGAAAATCAGCAGCTGGCCAGCAGTTTGGTTTCGGTGCTAAAATCAATTCCCGATCCAACAGGAATCAGTCAGGGGTCAGCGGGTGCTGTTTTTGTGCTGTCTAAAATATCAGGAGACGATAAATGTACTTACGCTATTTTTTCTACCGATAAATTGGCTGCAGATTACAAAGATTCTGGGAAAACACTAGAGTCATGCTTAGTTCAGGATGAACCCGTAAGCAAAGATGCCAAAAGACTTTCGATTGATAAATCAAGCTGTCTAAGTGATACTTCATCTGCTTTATGGTTTGGTTTCGAAAGTAAAAATTGGATTATGAAGCAAAAAATCGTTTTGGAAGTTGTGCCTTGGGTCGATAAAAAATTAAGCCGTGGATGGAGCGTAGATAATCGAAAAATGATTATCGACCAATGCAAAACCTCCAATATGGCTCAAAAAATGACCAATTCGGATAACTTTTGTGTATGTGTTTTAGATAAAATCCAATCCAAGTATAGATATCAGGAGTTTCAAAAATTATTGGCAGTAGAACGCTCCAAAGTTTTTAAAGATGCAGGGGATTCCTGTTTTGGCGAAAAAAGCACTTCCAGCGCTGTTTATTCTGATCTGCGTAAAGAAGCCTCGCTTTTGATAAAAAAGGGCAAATACGGTGATGCAATTGCGAAATTAAGTATAATTATCGATGATAGTAAAGGAATGGTTTTAGATTATAGCGCTATCGGAAATAGTTACCTGATGACCAAACAATACGGAAAAGCATTAAAATACCTGCTGGATGGCGAAAAACTGGACAATACTGAATTATTGGTTCAATTGAATCTTGCTCACGCATACCTGCTGAACGATAATTACAAAGAAGCTAAAAAAATCTACAAGAAATACCAAAGTCAAAACGTAACTGACAGCTTGAGCTGGATTCAAAAAACCGAAGACGATTTTAAGGCTTTCCAAAAAGCCGGAATTAAGAATGAGGATTTTGAGAGAGTTTTGAAGTTGATTAGAGAATAGTGGATGTTAGTCTTTGTAATTTAAAAAAAAATGTAAAATGAAAAACAGTAGACCTATTCAAACTGATTCACAAAGTCTGGGAGATATTGGTGAAACAACTGTACAATTAATTTTGCGAAAATATAAATGGACGGCAGATATAATTAAAAGTGATTTTGGAGAAGATATTGATTGTAATATCTTCATTGATAACTCACGTACAAATTATCATTTAAGATGTCAAGTTAAATCTACAAAAAAAGATAGTGAATATGTAAAGGAGTTAAAAAATGGAAATTATAGTGTTTCTATTGATTCAAATATTTTAAGAGCATGGCTAACAAGTTTTTTTCCTGTGTTTTTAATTGTATATGAAGAAGAATCTGATGAATGTTATTGGTGTAATCCTGTAAATCAAATTCTTCAAAAACCTTCCAAATTAGAAAAAGAAAAACCGTCAATTCACATATCAATAGAAAATAAATTTGATTTATCGTCAAAACAGTTAATATTGGATGAAGTTAAAAATTTCTATAGAAAAATTCAACGCTTAGATGAATCATATATTGAATGTGAAATTCTTCCAGTTTTAATGCCAAACTATAAAATAATTCCATTTCATAATTTTTCAAATTTTTTATATAAGGATACTGAATTAAAATCAAAAATATCAGGTAATTTAATTGAATTATTACCTTCATGGATCTCAGTTTTGAGAAAAATTGAACCTACCAATATTTTAACTTTTATAAAATTACAATCCTCAAATACTGATATTAATGATTTTTTAAATAAATTAAAATCAAAATTGTCAAAATTTGAATATGAGATTAGAGATAACGAATGGATTTCGTTTATTATAAGCCCAATAAAAATTCAGTCAACAAATTCTTCATGGTCGAATGAAATAACTTATTGGACTTCATATTCTAAAATCAATTCAAAAATTGTTAATGACTTTGAATTTAACTTTATAATGCCAGATAAATTTATATCACAAAATAGTAGAAGAGCGAGAAGTTGGGATTATTTTCATTTTGTATGTCCAAAAAAAGATATTTCTATGCAATTTTTTGGAACTCATGAAATTACTCAAACTATAAAAATGATGGATAAAATCCATGATAACAATATAAAAGGCCAAATTGTATTTTGGGAATGTTTTAATGAAGATATAAAACTGATATATGATTTAATCATTGATTTAGAATTGAAAATACAGATTATTGAAGAAAAAGAAAATAAAAGTATTATCGCAATAACAACAGTAATGTTTGAGCCTTTTATTGGAATGTACAGTATGCCAATGGATTGGGATAGTTTTGAAAGTGGAAGCGTTAAAAATAAATTAATCAAGAATGATTTAATCGAACTTTTACCCGGAGAAGAGTATAAAAAAGAAATTCCAGAATACATTAATAACGCATTAAATGTCTATTCAAAAAGAGATTATAAAAATGTAATGATAACTGAAATCGAATATATTTCTGGTTTTCCATTGATTTTAAGCGAAAGAATGATTCAAGTATCAAGATTCCAAATGATTCATCCAAGTAAAATTGAAAATATTGAAAAACGATTAAAAGATATTATTCCACTTAGTATAAAGGATTTTTATATTGAATTTGGGATTAAAGATGATTCTATGTGGAAAATTCCAATTTATGAATTAATAATTTCTTGGACTCCAGAAATATTTGAATCTTCAAAAGATTCTTATATAAGATATGAAAAGGATATTGTTGAAATTTTCAATTCGATTTTACCAACAAATAGAAAAGATAAAATGGATCTTAAAGACACCTATGAGATTTTACATATAGCAGGAGAAATTGGATTTGAAAATATTGAGAGTCAATAGCTATAAAGAATTGATTTGATACCTTTTGTATTTATGATGATTTAATAAATCCCAAAATTGGAACTAATTTGTTTACAATTACAAAAATCTAGATTATGATCGCATTCTACCACAAATACATCCTAAACTTCAAACGCCCATCAGGTACTTCCCGCGGTGTGTTAAACGAAAAAGAAACCTGGTTTATCGTTTTGGAAGAAAACGGCAAAAAAGGAATAGGCGAGTGCGGCATCCTAAGAGGTTTGAGTATTGACGACCGTCCCGATTATGAAGAAAAATTACGATGGGTTTGCAATAATATTCAACTTGGGAAAGATAAGCTTTGGGAAGCATTGTTAGAATTTCCATCAATACAGTTTGGAATCGAAATGGCGTTTCTGTCTTTGGAAAGTCAAAATCCTTTTTTACTATTTCCTTCAGACTTTACAAACGGTACAAAATCAATCGAAATAAACGGCTTGGTTTGGATGGGAGAAGAGGCTTTTATGAAGCAGCAGATTGAGGAAAAATTAGCAGATGGTTTTCGTTGTATAAAACTCAAAATTGGAGCCATAGATTTTGATAAAGAACTGCAGTTATTGCGGTATATTCGGGAGCATTTCACAATGGAACAAATCGAAATAAGAGTCGATGCAAACGGTGCTTTTGATTCAAATGAAGCTTTATTTAAATTGAATCAATTGTCTGGTTTTAAATTGCATAGTATTGAACAGCCGATTAAAAAAAACAACACTGACAGTATGTCAGAGCTGTGTAAATCTACTCCTTTTCCTATTGCTTTGGATGAAGAATTGATCGGCGTTTTTACGTTAGCCGAAAAAGAAGATTTACTGCTAAAAATCAAACCTCAATACATCATTTTAAAGCCTAGTTTTGTGGGTGGTTTTCGTGGTACGCAAGAATGGATTTTATTAGCTGAAAAACACAATATCGGCTGGTGGATTACATCGGCTTTGGAAAGTAATATTGGGTTGAATGCAATCGCGCAATGGACATTTACACTTAATAATCCGATGCCTCAGGGTTTAGGAACAGGAGCGTTGTACACTAATAATTTTGATTGTCCTCTGACGGTTTCTCAAGGGCAGTTGTGGTACAGTAATGAACTGGATTGGAATTTGGATATAAACAAAACTTTTGGTTCTTAAATTTGATCTGTATAAAACACAAAAGGCTCGAAACATATTTTAGTTTCGAGCCTTTTGTATGTAAAAAGATTGAAATTAATAAGGTAAAACTCTTTTGTTTTTAACTTCTTCCAAAAGTTCAGCAACAGCTAAGTAAAAAGCACTGCTTCCGCAGATTACACCAATTCCTCCAGCGATTGGAGCTAAGGATTCATTACCGGTGATTTTTTCTATGGCTAAAACAAAAAACAAAATGGTCAAAGATAAGAACACAAATTGCTGTACTTTACTGCCACCCCAAGTTCCCCACCACATAAAAGCGGTGAAAATCCCCCAAAGCGTTAGATAACAGCCAAAAAAAGGAGCAGGAGTTGTGCCTGCCATTTCAAATCCTGTATTTGGAAAAAGCCAAATGCCAACTAGAGTGAGCCAAAAGAAACCGTAAGAGGTGAAAGCGGTACCGGCAAAGGTTTTACCGTTTTTGTATGATAGTATTCCTGCAATTATTTGGGCTAGACCGCCATAAAAAATTCCCATTGAAATAATTACGGCACTTACTGGGAAAAATCCCAAATTGTGAATGTTTAATAAAATTGTGGTCATTCCGAAACCCAAAAGCCCTAAAGGCGCAGGATTAGCTAATTTGTTTTCCATTTTTTAGTTTTTTTAATAGTTAGAAAAGTCTAATATAACGTTATAGTGCGTTACATGCTACTACAAAAATAACATTTTATGGTATTAAATTTTCATTTGTGTAAGAAATACATATGTTTTTTTAGGCATCTAAATCCAGGCCAAAAGTAGTCCGTAATAATTCGATATTCGGGTTTATTTCCAAAAGACGGTTGTAGCGGTCCTGATCAGTAAAGCTTCTTTTTATCTCTATGCTTTCATTTACATTTACTTCGATAGTTATGTCGTGATTGTGTAAATGTCCCCGCAAATGCCCTAAAAGACCAATCATTTCTTTTTCAAAATCTAATTTAGATCCTTCATTGGGTAGTTCAAAGGTGATTTTTGTGCCGTTTAATTTTGGGTCGTTAATAAGTAATAACGATTCCATAATTTTATAGCCTTTGCTTCCAAGTCGTTCGGCATATTTTGTCCATTGCAGAAGCATTTCTGTTTCAGTAAATGACTCCGTAGGAAGTATGGTGTTGTCTTCCTTTACAAATCCTTTTAAGTTTTCTTCTAAAGCTTTTTTGGCTCGGATACTGGAAAGGGACAAAGCTGAAAATTTCGCTTCGTTATTTGAAGGAGCTGCAGCAGCAGGATTTGAAGTCTTAGGTTTTTCTTCTGTTGAAGTAACAGGTTTGGCAATTTCAGTATTTGAAACTGTTTTTGCACTTTCTTGAACAGCTGGAATCTGATTTTTGTTATTTGAAATTTCTGCTATCGAATAATCTGCAGTTTTTCTAAAATAAGCAGGCGGAATTATAAATTGCTCAACTTTTTTTTTTCTCCATCATAAGTGATAGAGGCAAGCTGCATCAAACAAAGTTCGACAAGTAATCGCTGATTTTGACTGGCTTTGTATTTTAAATCGCAGTCATTTGCAATATCGATTCCTTTTAACAAAAAGTCCTGACTGCATTTTTGAGCCTGAATTCCGTACATTTTCTGTGCCTGCTCACCAACTTCCAGCAAAATAAGAGTAGAAGGAGTTTTGCTTACCAATAAATCTCTAAAATGAGTGGCTAATCCAGAAACAAAATGATGTGCGTCAAAGCCTTTGGCAAGAATATCATTAAAAGCTATTAATAAATCTGGAATTTTATTTTCCAGAAGTAAATCGGTAATTGTAACGTAGGTTTCGTAATCTAAAACATTTAAATTCTCGGTTACGGCCTGACGGGTTAAATTGTTTCCGCAAAAAGAAACTACTCGGTCAAAAATGGACAAAGCATCACGCATCGCACCATCTGCCTTTTGTGCAATAATATGCAGTGCATCATCTTCAAAAGCTACACCTTGACTCGAAGCTACATCGGCAAGATGTTCCTTGGCGTCTTTTACGGTAATTCTTTTGAAATCAAATATTTGGCAGCGGGATAATATCGTTGGGATAATCTTGTGTTTTTCAGTGGTAGCCAATATAAAAATGGCATGTTTTGGCGGTTCTTCCAATGTTTTCAGGAAAGCATTAAAAGCCGCAGAAGATAACATGTGCACCTCGTCAATGATATATACTTTGTATTGTCCGGTTTGTGGCGGGATACGAACCTGATCGATCAAATTACGAATATCATCAACAGAATTGTTTGAAGCGGCATCGAGTTCGAACACATTAAATGCAAAATCTTCATTCGGATCATCATATCCTGGCTGATTTATTTTTCGAGCCAAAATACGGGCACAAGTTGTTTTTCCAACACCACGAGGTCCTGTGAATAAAAGGGCAGAAGCTAAGTGATTGCTTTCTATGGCATTGAGCAGCGTATTGGTAATCGCTTTTTGCCCCACTACATCTTTAAATGTCTGAGGACGGTATTTACGGGCCGATACTACAAATTGTTCCATGCTTTTCTTTATTCGAAAGCAAATATAGGATTTGAAAATTCAAAAAGCAAGTTCCAAAATTTTAATTTTCTACAGTTTTAATTTCTGCTTAAATGAGATGATTTATTCTTTATTTATGATCAGATTTGTGTATTTTCACAATACTTTATCATTATGATTTTATAAATCGTCTTATATATGGATGTATCCAAAGGAATAACAATTGTTGGAGGAGGATTGGCAGGGCTTACAGCTGCGATTCATTTGTCTAAAATTGGGCTGAAAGTTATTTTGATTGAAAAAAATGAATATCCAAAGCATAAAGTCTGCGGAGAGTATATCTCCAATGAAATCGTACCTTATTTAGATTGGCTTTCTCTGGATATATCCGAATTAAATCCTACACAGATTTCAAAATTAGAATTTTCAACTGCTGATGGTAAAATGATTCATTGTGATCTGCCTCTTGGCGGATTTGGTGTCAGCCGTTATGCTTTGGATGCTTTTCTGTATCAAAAAGCAGTTCAGAACGGCTGTGAAATTATTCAGGATAATGTAGATGCTATTGTTTTTGAGAATGATGTTTTTACTGTTTATACTTCGAATAACAGAAAATTTGTTTCAGGAATCGTAATTGGTGCTTATGGAAAACGATCCAATATTGATCAAAAATTGAAGCGTGAATTTGTTGGCAAAAAATCCGATTGGCTGGCCGTAAAAGCTCATTATTCGGTTGGGTTTCCAGATGATTTAGTCGGTCTGCACAATTTTGAAGGAGGGTATTGCGGAGTTTCAAAAGTAGAAAATAATGTTGTGAATATTTGTTATTTAGCCAGTTATGCTTCTTTTAAAAAATATAAAAATATAGAAGATTTTCAAAGTCAAATAGTTGTGAAAAATCCGCATTTAAAAGAGATTTTTGAAACAAGTAAAATGCTTTTCGAAACTCCGCTAACAATCAGTCAAGTATCATTTGATAAAAAAAAACTGATAGAGAGTCATATACTGATGATTGGAGATACTGCGGGCTTGATTCATCCTTTGTGCGGAAATGGTATGGCGATGGCGATTCATAGTGCTAAAATTCTTTCTGAATTGATAGAAAAAAGGTGTAATAATGAAATAAAATCCAGAGAAAAATTAGAAAATAGTTATTTGTGCGAATGGAATTCTAATTTTAAAAATAGATTAAGGATGGGGCGTTTTTTAGCATTTATTCTTCAAAAACATAAGGCGAGTGTTTTTTTGATGAAAATAATGATTAAATTCCCAAAGTTATTGCCAATTATAATAAAACGGACACATGGTCAGTTAGTAACTATGAATGATTAGTAAGATATGGTTTTCAAATTGTAATTCTGAATTAATAAAATGTCTCATGTTTGTAAAAACCAGATATAGAACAGATGATCCTGAAATAATGGATGATTTTAATTTGAAAGGTGATGTCTTGAAAGTGGCATTGGATAAAATTGCCCAGATAAATCAGCTTTTGGGAGGAAATTCACTGACTTTGAAAGGGGTTGTAAGATTGCTTGAAAAGACATCTGACTCAGATTTGATTACTATTATGGATGTTGGCTGCGGTAATGGTGACATGCTTCGGAAATTGGCAGATTTTGGTTTTGAAAACAATCTGAATTTAAAACTAATTGGTATTGATGCGAATGAGTTTACTGTAAATTATGCAGCTGATCTGTCTCGAAATTATTCAAATATCTCGTATAAAAAATTAGATGTTTTAGATGAATTTTTCAAAGAAATAAAGTGTGATATATTGCTGTGTACCTTAACATTACATCATTTTAAAAATAGTGAAATTGTTAAATTACTGATTTCTTTTTATGCAAATTCCAAGTTAGGTTTTGTTATTAATGATCTGCATAGAAGTTCTATGGCGTATCGATTGTTTCAGCTGATTTGTTTTGTGTTTAATCTGAGTGAAATGCCTCGAAAAGATGGTTTGACTTCTATTTTACGAGGATTTAAAAAGGATGAGCTGATTGCGTTTTCAGAAAATTTGAAATTTAAAAAATACAGTATTCAGTGGAAATGGGCGTTTAGATATCAGTGGATAGTTGAAAAATAGAATGTTTTAATTCGGTTATAATATTAAAAGAAATAATGAGTGTCAAAATAAAATGTGTTACCAAACAGTTACCGAAGTTTTCGAGGACTACTGAAGAAATTCTTCCATTTTTAGATGTTTGGTTAGATGGGCAGGAGGAGCGTTTTATTCGAAAAGTGAAGAAGATTTTTGAGGGAGCCGAAGTAGATAAACGATATTCTATAATGGATCCGACTGCGGTTTTTGAAAAAACTTCTTTTGAAGAAAAAAATGATGTTTATATCAGGGAAGTAATTGATTTAGGGGAAAAAGTTTTGGATAAAGCTTTGAAAAAAGCAAAATGGCAGCCCGAAGAACTGGATTTTATTATAACTGTGAGCTGTACAGGAATCATGATTCCGTCATTAGATGCTTATTTGATTAATAGTTTGAAATTACGGCAGGATATTGTGCGTCTGCCGGTTACCGAAATGGGTTGTGCCGCAGGTATTTCTGGAATTATTTATGCAAAGAATTTTCTCAAAGCGAATCCTGGTAAGAAAGCAGCGGTTATTGCAGTTGAAAGCCCAACAGCAACATTTCAATTGAATGATTTTTCAATGGCAAATATTGTAAGTGCTGCTATTTTTGGAGATGGTGCGGCCTGTGTACTGCTTTCTTCGGCTGAAGAGGATGAAGGAGTTGAAATTTTGGACGAGGAGATGTATCATTTTTATGATAAAATAGATATGATGGGATTTAAGCTTACTAATTCTGGGCTTCAGATGATTTTAGATATTGAAGTTCCAGAAACAATTGCTTCTCATTTTGATGCTATTGTGCATCCGTTTTTGCATAAAAATAATTTAAAAATCGAAGCAATTGATCATTTAATTTTTCATCCGGGAGGAAAAAAAATTATACAGATTGTTGAACAGCTGTTTTCTGGTCATGGAAAAAACATTGATGATACCAAAGAAGTTTTAAAGCTGTATGGAAACATGTCAAGTGCGACTGTATTGTATGTTTTAGAGCGCTTCATGGATAAAAAACCTGAAAAAGGCTCTAAAGGGTTGATGTTGAGTTTTGGACCCGGATTTTCGGCTCAAAGAGTGTTGCTGCAGTTTTAGAATCATAAAAGAGTTTTGATTTTTGATTTTTTAGGATGAAATTAATGGAAAAAAAAGATATAATCTCCAAGTTACCGTATTCCAAACCTTTTCTTTTTGTAGATGAAATCATAAGAATTGATGAAAATGGAGTAGAGGGTGAATTTACTTTTGATGAAAATCTTGATTTTTACAAAGGTCATTTTAAAGGTAAGCCGATCACACCAGGAGTGATTTTAACTGAGGTTATGGCGCAGATAGGGGTTGTTTGCCTGGGGATATTTTTGTTAAATAAAAACACGAGTAAAATATCGTCAATTGGTTTAACATCAGTTAATATTGATTTTATAAAGCCAGTTTTTCCTAATGAAAAAGTAACTGTCATTTCAGAAAAAATCTATTTCAGATTTGGAAAATTAAAATGTAAAGTCAGTATGAAGAATGTAAAAGGCGACATAGTCTGCAGTGGTGAAATAGCCGGTATGATAATTCAGCAGGAATAAAATAAAAAAATGACTAATCAGTCATTGGGTAATTCTTATTTAAAATTTTATGACTGTCCGCAAATAATACTATTTTCATTACTGTTTTTTTTTAAAAGTCTGTGTAAATCTTTTTAATCTGTGGCTAATTTGATTTGTTTGGTATTAGTTAAGGATAGTATAAAATTTTACAGATATTGTAATTGATATGTTGATTTAAATGAAAAAACGCGTTGTCATAACAGGTATGGGGGTGGCTGCTCCAAATGGAGTTGGTCTTGATGCGTTTCAGTATGCAGTAAAAAATGGAATTTCGGGAATAAAACATTTTGAAGAATTAGAGAGATTGAAATTTTCTTGTCAGATTGCTGGAATGCCGGACGTTTCTACAGAATTAGCATTACAGTATTTTACAGAACTGGAGCTTAAGAATTTTAATTCTTCTGGTATTTTATATGGGGTTATCGCTGGAATTGATGCTTGGAAAGATGCTGGTTTATCAATAGAAAGGCTTGACGAACCCGATTGGGACAGCGGAACAATTTTTGGATCAGGAACCTCCGGAATTGATAAATTCAGAGAAAGTATTTATAAAATTGATGATTTTAAAGTTAGAAATCTAGGAAGTACTTCTGTAATTCAAACTATGAATAGTGGCGTCAGTGCTTATTTAGCTGGAAAATTAGGTTTAGGAAACATTGTTACTACTAATTCTTCTGCTTGTACAACAGGAACCGAAAGTATTATTTTGGGATATGAACGTATACAGTCAGGACAGGCAAAACGGATTTTGGCAGGAAGTACAAGTGATTCTGGACCCTACATTTGGGGAGGATTTGACGCCATGCGGGTATGTACGTATAAACATAATAATTCTCCGGAAACAGGTTCAAGACCCATGTCTGCAAGTGCTTCGGGATTTGTTCCGGCAAGCGGTGCGGGGGCATTGATTTTGGAAGATATGGAAACTGCTTTAAAACGCGGCGCGAGAATATATGCTGAAGTGTTAGGCGGAGCACTCAATTCTGGAGGGCAAAGAGGTTTAGGGACATTAACTGCGCCAAATCCTGCTGCTGTTCAAAGATGTATTCAAAGTGCGATGTTAAGTGCAGGAATTACTGGGCAAGAGGTTGATGCTGTGAACGGTCACCTTACTGCAACAGCCAAAGACAGTCTGGAGATTTTAAATTGGAGTACGGCATTAAACAGAAAAGGAATTGATTTTCCTTATATAAATTCATTGAAATCAACTGTAGGACATTGTTTGTCAGCAGCCGGAAGTATTGAAAGTGTTGCCGCTGTTTTGCAATTGTATCAAGGATTTGTTTTTCCAAATCGGAATTGTGAAGACTTGCATCCTGAAATTGAAACAGTTATTGATGCTTCGAAAGTTCCTTTAAAACTGGTTGAAATCGATTTGAATGTTATTTTAAAGGCTAGTTTTGGTTTCGGAGATGTTAATGGATGCGTTGTTTTTAAAAAATATATATCTTAGTAGTCTTGATATTAAAAATTTAATGTTATAAAAAAGTAAATTTATGGATAGAGAAGAAACATTAGAAAAGTTGAAAAATATAATAAAGCCTTATGTTCAAGATCAAGAAGCTTTTGAATCTCTTTCTGAAGAAACAGATTTTATAAATGATTTAAAAATAAATTCGGCTAATCTGGTTGATGTCATTTTGGATATTGAAGAAAAATTTGATATCATAATTGATAACGAATCGATGAAACAAATGGTGAATGTAAAAGAAGCTATCGGTATTATTGAAATGGAGCTGTTAAAAGAATGATTGGGAATGACATAATAGATCTGGACTTAGCCCGGAAGGAAAGTAATTGGAAAAGAAAAGGTTTTTTGGAAAAAGTATTTTCTTTGGAAGAGCAGATTATGATTCATAATGATTCCAATCCAGAATTAATGGTTTGGAATTTATGGAGCAGAAAAGAAGCTGCATATAAAATTTATAACCGCTGTACGGGGATTAGAGGCTATTTTCCGTCGTTATTGCAGTGTTTTTATGAAAATCAGAATTCAGGAAAGGTTGTTATTGAGGATTTTGTTTTTTATACCCAAACAGAAATTACAGAAAACAGCATTTATTCTATTGCAGTTTCTGATACTGCCGATTTTGACAGAATAAAATCTTTGGAAACATTGGAAAATGTAAAAAAGGCTAATGGAATTCCTTATTTTATGGATATAACTGCAGAAACAAAACGGCCGGTTTCTATAACGCATCATGGCCGTTTCAAAAAGATAATTTCGCTGTAGGGTTTATTGGATATTATTTAATACCTAATCTTTTCTTCAATTTCAAAAACAATAAAGCAATAGTATAGGCATCTTCCGAAGGTGAATTGCGATAGTTTTTTGGCAGTTTAAAAATTTCTGACAATTCATCTAATGAAAACTGTTTGTCATTGATGTCAATTAATTTTCGATACATGACATCGATATCTAAGGCTTCGTTCTTTAATCGGCCACAGCCTGAACGAATCAATGCACTGTTAATCATGTCAACATCAAAATCAACATGATGGCCTATTAAAACAGCATTTCCGATGTAGTCAATAAAAGCATGAATCGCTTCAGGTTCGCTTAATTTTTTCATTTTACTTTCAAGAATAAATTCATTTGAAAGTCCGTTATCATGAAAAAATTTGTATTGAAGTAAAATAGATTCAAAGCTGTCGCCAATGTGGATTCTGTTATTAATTATAGCAAATGATCCAATAGACAGAATCACATCTTTTTCGGGGTTTAAACCTGAAGTTTCAGTAGTAAATACGACATACCGCTTTGATTTTTGGTTAAACTTTTCGAGATAAGTTTTCCAAAATTCAGGGTATTCTTTATTTATATTTTTTAGCCAGTCAAGCATCTTTTATGAAAATTGCGTTAGTTTGAAATTACTTTTAATTAATTCTTCGAGTTCTTTCATTGGGGCTAAAGCATTCTTTAATTTTTCTTTTTCTAGTTTCGTTAGTTCGCTAATATTGATATATTGACCTGAATTTTCATTTTTTAGGCCTTCATCAACTCTGAATTTTGACAGAACTAAAAATGCTTCTGCGCAATTGAGATAAATATCGGAGTTTTCGGGGTCAATGATTGCTAATTGTTTAAAACGAAGATAAGTATTGTTTAGTCCTTTGATATTAAAATGCAATGCAAACAATCTTGCACCATCAATCAAAGGCATTAAAGCTTTTGTTTTTATGTCGAACTTGTCTTTGTGAGGTTCGTCTTCTTCTAGAGCAAATTTCTTGAAAAAAGTAAGAGGCGAATTTTTTCTTAAGGCATCATTCCCCAGAAAGTCAAAAAATAAGGAGTTATGTTCCTGATTTTTATCGATTACATTTTCTATCGCTTCGAATATCTTTTTCTCACCAAAAATCAGTTCTAAATCAAAGAAAATACTGCTCAGATCGTTGCTGTTCTCACCTGGAGTATTCATCCAGCTGTCATATTGTTTAGTCCAGTCTGTTAATGATTTACACCAAAGCATATTGCTTGCCATATGGCCGTTTGGACACAATTCGTAGCCTACTTTTTCGAGTACAGCAGTTGTTTTTTTACTTAATTTCAAAAAGTAATCCCTAACGTCTCTGTATCTGTCTGGAGTGACATCTTCAAATATTAATATACTGTCTTGGTCTGTAAGTAATAATTGTTCTTTTCTTCCTTGGCTTCCTATGCTTAGCCATACAAATCGTGCCAGCGGAGAGCCTAATTCTAGGATAGATAATTCGACTGCCCTTTTTAAAATGGCTAAATTTATTTCGCTCGCAATATTGTTTATGTTGGAAAGAGGAATGTTCTTGTGAATTGAATTTTGAATTAGTTCAGTCAGTCGCTCTCTAATTTGTTTTAAATCCTTAGGATTTGAAGCACGCTTGATTTCTTTGATTAAAACACCAGGATTATTGGCTTGCGCAATAATTAAATCATGTTCTGAAATCATGCCTTTTACTGCTGATTTATCGGTTCCGTCCAAAGTAACACATAAATGCGTTACATTGTTTTTTAACATCACAAGCTGTGCTTCAGCGAGTGAGATATTTTCAACAACAGTTACTACTGGAGAGGACATAATTGCTCTCATAGTCACCGTCAGCGGAAATTGTCCTGTAGCAATTTTAGAACACATGTCGGTATGAGTAACAATTCCGATAGGTAAGCTGCTGTCACAAATAATAACGCTTGTTGACAGGTTTGCAGTCATTAAGAGCGCAACATCTTTAGCGATATCATGAATTGAAGCTATAAGCGGCGATCTGTTGTAAGTCAGCGACTGAAAATACTGCATTTCCGACTTTTGATCTATATAAAATACATTATCACTGGCCAGTTTACCTCTTAAGTTTTCTTTTTCTTTAGGATTCCAGGTATTGTTGGCAAAACTTTCCAAAAGGAAGTTCAGCACATCTGGATTATTTGCAACAAAAGGTCTAAATGCAGCAATAGGAATAGCGTATATGATACTTTCTTCACGAGATTTTGAAGTCATCATATAATTGTTCTTGGCAAAAAAAGGTCTCAATCCAAAAACATCTCCAACGTGACATTTATTTAGAAGTGTTTCTTCGGCATCTGCAATAACAGACAGATGAATTGTGCCTGAGGCTACAACATAGAAACAATCGTGCAGTTTGTCATTTATCTGGAATAAAGTTTCATTTTTTTCCAGATTTAAAACACGAATATTTGTTGCTATTACTGATAATTCCTGAAAAGTCAAGTTGTCAAAAGGAGGGTATTCCTTTAAAAAATCAGCTATATTTTCTGCAATTGTATTCATAGTTTCGTTCTAAAAGTAAGGCTTGTAAAAATAATAAAAAATGGCTTCAAAACGAAGATATAAAATTGTTAAGTGTTTAAATTTCAGAATTGTTAAATTTATCACAAAATACTATGCGATAGTATGGTATTGGCTGCAATTATTTAATTTTAAATTAAAATCATTAAAAAAGTATTATGAAAGCCTTAAAAAATCAATTTGTTGTATTAATTGCGTTATTTACTGCAGCATTTGCAAACGCACAAGAAAAGCCTAAAAGTCCGGCAGAAACTGTAACCGGAAAAATAAAAGAAGCCACAATTACCATCAATTATGGAAGTCCATCTGTGAGAGCAAGAAAAATATGGGGAGAATTAGTACCATTTGATGCTGTCTGGCGTGCTGGTGCAAATGATGCTACAACATTTGAAACAGATAAAGATATTACTATTGAAGGGGCAAAACTTCCAGCTGGAAAATATTCCTTTTTTGTAATTCCAAATGAAAAAGAATGTACAATCATTTTTAATAAAGAAGCTAAACAATGGGGAGCTTATAAATATGATGAAAAGAAAGATCAGCTTCGTGTAAAAGTGAAACCAAAAACAGCAAATTCAAGCGTTGAAAAATTAGTGTATACGATTAATTCAAATGACGTGGTATTGAGCTGGGATACATGGAATATTGGATTTAATGTGAAGTAATTTCTAAAATAAATTTTAAGAAAGTTTTATAATCATCGCTAGCAATGGCGATGTTTTTTTTTGAACTCTCATTAGTATTGTTCGGGAAAGAGGCAGAGTTTTATAAGGATTATAATTACAGTTTGTTTTTGAATCTAAATTAGAATTTGATGTAGGTCAAAGTATAAAGGCATGGGTTTATAAAAATTCTATTTTACATAATATAAATTATAGTTCAAAAATATATGCTGGTGATTTTGGCTAGAAATGGCTGTTAACCTTACTGTTTGGTGTTTTTGTGTAAAAAATCATTTATTTCAGACAGTGTTATTACAGGATTAGCTCCTTCGCTTTGTG
The DNA here is from genome assembly GCF_015351475.1 of Flavobacterium sp. HJJ. GTDB lineage: Bacteria > Bacteroidota > Bacteroidia > Flavobacteriales > Flavobacteriaceae > Flavobacterium > Flavobacterium marginilacus. Next base: position 21,318 of record NZ_JADKPR010000013.1, read on the forward strand.
CAGCAATAGATCCAACAGCACATGCAAAATCTACAGCATGCTGCGGATTATTTTCATTAAGCAGTTTAAAAATTAATGAAGCCAAAAATGAATCTCCTGAACCAACAGTATCGACAACATTTACTTTGAATCCATGATTACGGTAAAATTTATTTTCAAAATATAAAATTGCTCCATGAGCTCCCAAAGTCACGCAAACAGTTTTTGTATTGGTTTTTTCAGCAATAAATTTAATATTCTGTTCCAAAGAATTTTTATCTGAATTTAAAGCTGCGCAGATTTCATTTAATTCATCATCATTAAGTTTCAGTAAATCAGATTCAAGTGCTAAATTTATTATAGTTTTTATGTTATAATATGGCGCTCTTAAATTGACATCAAAAATTTTATATTTAGCAGCGTTTAAAAGCTGTTTTAGTGTATTTTCAGAAACGGAATCTCTCGAGGATAAACTTCCGTAGACAAAGAAATCCGCATTTTTGACCATGAGTATATTCTCAGCTGTTAATTCAATTTTGTCCCAGGAAGACGGATAATTGATATTGTAAGAAGCATTTCCTTTGTCATTTAAAATTACATCGACCAATCCTGTGGGATAATTGTTTTTTACCTGTATTGCTTCAGTATTAATGCCGGCATTTTTGAGATAATTAAGCAATGTTTTTCCATCTTCATCGTTTCCAATTCCGCTGATTACAGCAATATCTTCGCCCAAAGAGCTTAGTCTTGAGGCAGCATTCAGCGGTGCTCCGCCAATTTTTTTCTGGTGCGGAAAAACATCAAAAAGAATTTCTCCGAAACAAACACCTTTTAGTTTATTTTTCATTTTTTGAGTTAAAAGATTGAATCTGATCTGTTTAAATTTTAAAGTTAAAGATACTAAAGATACGCTGAATATTACAGTTCAAAGCAAAGTACAATTATTACATAAGAGATTTCAAAATACTATCTTTGCAAAAGACAAAAAAGATTATGACAAAAGGAAAATATATTCAGCTGATACTGATTTTGGGTTCTATGACGGCTCTTGGGCCATTTTCGATTGATATGTATTTGCCTAGTTTTTCGGGCATTGCCAAAGATCTTCACACTTCGGTAACTTTGGTTTCAGAATCACTTTCCAGTTATTTTATCGGAATTTCATTTGGACAGCTGCTTTATGGACCGTTATTGGATCGTTTTGGCCGAAAAAAACCTTTGTTTATAGGACTGTTGGTGTATATTCTGGCTTCTTTGGGCTGTGCTGTGGTGGCTGATATTCATGTGTTTATCGGGCTTCGCTTTATTCAGGCTGTTGGGAGCTGTGCGGCTACAGTTGCAGCGGTTGCCATGGTTCGGGATTTGTTTCCAGTAAAGGAAATACCAAATGTTTTGTCTAAATTAATGCTGGTTCTTGGGCTTTCGCCAATGCTGGCACCAACCATTGGAAGTTATGTAACCACTTATTATGGCTGGCATCCAATTTTTTATATCTTAATGTTCCTAGGAACTTTTGTACTGATTGCATCACAATTGGGTCTGCCGGACAGCCATAAACCAGATCCAGATATTTCGCTGAAACCCAAACCAATCATTGCTAATTTTGTATCAATCATCAAAGTGCCACAGTTTTATACATATGCATTGACGGGATCTATTGCATTCTCTGGATTGTTCACTTATGTTGCCGCTTCTCCAATTTTGTTTATGGATATTTTAAAAGTTGATGCCACGGTTTACGGATGGATTTTTGCTTTTATGTCGGTTAGTTTTATTGGTTCCAGCCAATTGAATTCCATATTACTGCGAAGATTTTCTAGTGAGCAGATGATTTTTGGAGCTTTGACCGTCCAAATAACGATCAGTGTTATCTTTTTGATTTTGGCAATAAATGATGATCTGGGATTGTATGGAACAATGACACTGCTGTTTCTATTTTTGGCCTGTTTGGGGATTTCTAATCCCAATACTGCAGGATTGACCCTCGCTCCTTTTGCCAAAAATACTGGAAGTGCTTCAGCATTGATGGGTGCGACTCAATTAGGAATTGGTGCTTTGTCATCGTTTGCAGTTGGGATTTTTGTAAAAGATTCTATGGTTCCGATGGTTGCAATTATGACCTGCACCACGATTCTTGCTTTTATTGTTTTAAATATTGGCAAAAGAAGAATTAAAGAAACCATTGTGAATACTGGTGATGATGAGATTGTGATTGGGCATTAAAATCCTATTAATATTTTTTCAGAACTTCGAAAAAAGGACTATCAAATTTCATAAAAATAACAGCAATCATTGTACATTAGCAATCAGTTTATATCGAATAATTTTTTAAGAAACACACATTATGAAACACTTTAAAAGCATTTTTTTATTTCTATGCATAACCCACTTTTTCATTGCTAATGCCCAAGAAAACGCCCCTATTAAAGAATTTAATTTTGGTGCAAATACTGATAAAAAAACTGGTACAGTCATAAATAAAACTGTTGCTTATACTAAAGCTGCTGGATACGGATTTGATTTACAAACTGATAAAAATGTGGTGTTTGACGAAAAATCAATATCGGCTAAGAGTCCGTTCTATTTTTCAATGAAACTGCCAGAAGGTAATTATAGTGTGGAGGTTGTTTTGGGTGGCAGTAACAGCGGTATTACAACTGTGAAGGCCGAGTCCAGAAGACTGATGCTGCGGGAAATTAAAACCGCTGCTAATGAAACTAAAACAATGCGTTTTATGGTCAATGTCCGAACTGCGAAATTTGATATAAACAATACCATTACTCTTAAACCTGCTGAAATTAAAGGACTGAACTGGGATGAGAAATTGACTTTGGAGTTTTTGGGGACATCCATTGTTCAAAGCATCAAAGTTACCCCAGTTTCCAAAATTACAACAATTTATATGGCCGGAGATTCTACTGTTATGGAACATGATCTGGAGCCGTGGGCATCCTGGCCGCAGTTTTTTCAAAATTACCTGACGACAGATGTCGTGATTGCTAATTATGCTTATTCAGGCTTGACGCTCAGGTCTTTTGAATCCACATATCGGTTAGAAAAAATTTTCTACTTAATGGAACCAGGTGATTATCTTTTTATTGAGTTTGGCCACAATGACGAAAAAGCAACTGGAGACGGAAAAGCAGCTTCGGGAGTGTATACCGCTTTATTAAAAGATATTATTGTAAAAACCAGAAATAAAGGAGGTTCTCCAATATTGGTAACTCCAATACAAAGACGTATTTTTAATCCAAATGGGACATTAAAGCCTACTCACGGTGAGTTTCCAGATGCAATGCGAAAAGTGGCTCAAGAGATGCAGGTTCCTTTGATAGATGTTACTAAAATGACAACTTCTTTATACCAAAGCTGGGGTAATGAACTTTCAAAAAAGGCCTTCGTTCATTATCCAGAGAACACCTTTCTCGGACAAATAAGTGCTTTGGCTGATAATACCCATTTTAATAGTTTTGGTGCCAATGAAGTGGCTCGATGTATCGTACAGAATATTAAAAATGCAGGTTTGGATCTTGCTAAAAAAATAAAACCTACAGTTCCTCATTATATTTTTAAAAACCCAGGCAAACCAAGTGATTGGACGGTGCCAATGAGCGCCCGAATTGGAATTGACAAGCCTGATGGGGAGTAAAAATTTAGGTTGCTAAGAATCGCTTTATTAGTTCTGTTATTACAGTGTATAATCCAATTAACAGAATAAATAAAATGCCATACAGTCTATAGTCAGTAAAGAAATTGAAATAATATTCACCATCTTCTTCTGCCTTTTTTTTGTTATAGATTATCCATTTTACTGTAAAGAAAAAGATAATTAAAAATACAATTACATAAATTACTAATGCTGCTGTACTTTCATTTTTAATATATATAGCCGATAGAATCAATTGATGTTTTTTGTATAAAATATTTTATAGAACGTTCCAGTGCTTAGCCTAGGTTGTGAGCTTCGGAACTGATTGTTTTCTGTTAAAGATAAAACTTATTGCAAAACTTAAACGTGAATTTACCACAAAATTAGCAATATTGCCAAGTCTTTTACCAGCCGTTTTTTATTTTAAGTTTAATTTTTCTATTTTATTTCCAATTGTAAATGCTTTCATTTCACTTTCTAAATTGCTAAATTCATCTTTTAAAACGCTCTTAATAATTTCCCCATTTTTCAATAAAAATATTTCATCGCAAGTGTCGTTTAGTGTCGAAAAAATATGAGAAGAAATTATAATTGATTTCCCCATTTCTTTCAATTTTTGAATTATTTCGGTAATTAATATATTACTATGAATATCAACACCATTAAAAGGCTCGTCTAAAATGAATAATTTATTTTCCTGCAATAATATTGCTGTAAATGCAAGTTTTTTTCTCATTCCCGTCGAGTATTTTACTACATATTCATTCAATGGTAAATCAAAAATATTTTTTTCATTTAAATCGGTATTTGTTACATTTCTAGCATTGCTTAATAATTGAATATACTCATTACCTGTTATTTTTGAAAAGAAATAAGGTTCTGTTTGTAAATAGCCCAGAAAATCTTTAGGTTTTCCATATTCACAATTGATTACTCCGTTATGTTTTTCTAATCCGGCAATGCATTTGAACAATGTAGTTTTTCCTGCCCCATTTTCGCCAACAATTCCATAAACTTTTCCTTTTTCAAAGTTTATGTTAATGTTTTTCAAGACTACTTTAGAACCGTATGATTTTGACAAGTTTTCAATGCTGATCATTGTAATATTTCTTTTAATTTTTTCGTTGTTTGAATGTATAAATAAGGAATAATTAGCAATAATAATGGAGGAAGCCACAATGTTAAAGCAAATATAATTCCAAATCTAATATTTAATTTTTCAGGAAAAACGGAATATTTTGCTAACATAGTTGTGAAAATAAATAAATATCCTAAAAATTGAAAACCTAATATTATATCAATTTTTGTATAGAAAAATAGAGATAAACTTATAATTATTGGTAAGCATAAAATGGTTGAATATTGGATGATGTTTTTTAATTTATACCTTATAAATTCTTTTGGAGTCAAAGAAAATATCCAAACATAAAATTCATTTTCTGAATTTGTATAATAATTAAGACAAGAAAGTAAAGTCAGAATTAATGAAAAAATACCCAAATTAAAATTATTAACACTAATTGACATAAATGTCAAAAAATAAGCAAAGAAATAGATGAAATAATTTGACCTAAATCCTACTATAAACTCAAACGGATACTTATAAAAAGGAGTTGGTAATGTAAAGCTTGATTTGTTTTTTAAATCTATTAGAGAAAAAAGACAAGTCGAAATAAAAAGCAAAATCGAGCTCAAATATTTTTCTTGAAATAACAAAAAGGCTATAAATACTATTGAAACAATTATGTTTTCGATTATTCTTATTTTAATATACTCTGTTTTAGAATAACAAAGTTTCAAGAAATTGTTTCTGTTTATTTCGTTCAATTTTAGTACTAAACTTAAAGCCAATACAATATAGATATATTCAGCAAATTGAGTTTTTTCAAATAATTTCAACGAAATACCAATACATGCAAAAAGACCAACAACATATCCAATTACTGGTTCAATTCCCCATTCGGTTAATTGCCTGTTTATCATTTTGAATTGTAAGATAAAATATTCTTTCATTATTTTGGTGCGCTAAAATGGTTTGGAGCGTTCTGGTGTCGTAGTTATTCTTTCCTCTGAATTACAGTTCCTCCAAACCTCGCTTCTTGTGCAAAATATTCTTTGCCGTCAATAATACATTCATATTCATTTTTAGTGTCGTCAACTAAATTTCCATTCTTATCTAATTTATCTTTCGTAGCACATTCTCTGCAAATATACTTAGGATATCGTCCGTAATAACTTACTTCTTTGTAGCAATTGTAACAATATTGTTTTAACTCTGTTCTTTTATATTCATTACTCCAAACGCTATTTTCCCACTCATTTATTTTGTTGTATTCTGCATAAGTAAAGCTATGGTCTTTACGCAAATTATTAAAAAAAGAAATGATATATTTCGCCAGAATAAGTGGTTTTTCTGAGATACTTTGATGATGTCTGTACTTTAAAAACCATTTTTCATTTTTCAAAAAGTCGTCCCAAAATGAGTCCATACTATGATATGTTTTACATAGATTGAATATGTGTGAAGACCAAGCACCATATTGATTAGGAAGTTTTCCGCCAACAAAAAGATTAAATACGTTGTTCTCAAAAGCTAATTTGTATGTATTGTTTTCGTCAAAATAACCAATTATTACATCATTGTCGTTCAATTTCTTCAACTCTTGTTCATAGAATTTCTCTAATGTAGGTTTCGCATCTAAAATTCTTTTCTGCTCATCTCTTTCTTTAATTTCGCGATACATACTTTCGAGTAAGTTTTCTCTTTTTTCTTGTCTAAAAGCAATTCCTGTTGAAGTACTTCTATGTCCTATTTCTAGATACTCGAGTTCTTCATAAATAGAATCTGTATTATTTTCAGGTTCGTGTATTCTTTGGGTTATAAGTCTAAATTTTTTATCGTCTGAAACAAAAATAACCTTTTCGTAACTAAAATATTTTTTCCAACTCATTGGCTTAAGAATTTCTAATTTCTTTAAGTCAACTACAAATTGTTTTGATGGTATGCTTCTTATACGTCCAAGGTCTTTCCAATTGTTTTTATCTTCGTCAATCACACTTACGATTAATAACCCTGATTCAAAGTCGATAAATTTTTGGGATAATTTCCATCCTTTTTCAGGTACTAATTCAAAATCTCCAAATTCACATTTTCTAGTTCGAAATAATTTACTTTTTATGATTTTCATTGTTCACTTTATATGGATAGCTCCAAAGGTGCGAAGAGCTAAAGGGTGATGATTTGCGAACTGTCGAGTACGTAATCTATATGTTCAGTGGTTTATGAGGTGTACTCCGTCCCTTTAGGAGCGGAGCCGTCTACTCGATTAGGTGGCGTTTTTTTATTTATTTTACTTTTTCTAATATTTTTACAGTTTCCTCTGTATCAGTTATTTTGCAATTTTCTTCGTAAGTTAAACTTGAATCTAATCCAAATTCAGCCATAATTTCTTTTCTCAACATGTCATTTTTTGGATTTCTTAAATCAAATTCAGTTTTGTAATATGGTTCTCGATTAAAGTCAAAAATATTATTATTTTTTATTGTTTCAACTATATCAACTTTCCAATAACTTGTGCTAAATCCACAAGAATAATAACCGTAAGGATTGTGCATAAATCTTGAAGTACTATTTTCTGGTAAAAATATATTTTCACCGCTTATGTATTTATTGAATTTAGCTATAGGAAGTTCTCTATTAATTAAACCCCATTGTAAAAAAACATTTGTATCGCCAAATCTTATGCTTCTGCCATAAGATATTGGATATTCGAATTCTTTTTCTTCTAGTTTTTTATGACCAATTATTTCATATTCTCCGTAATGTAAATGGTTGTCCATCATAAAATCTGAAGGCAAAGCCTTTAGATTTTCTAATAATTTTATGTCAATGTTCTTTTCTAACGATATGTAGGGGTATAATTTTACCAAAACAGGCATTCCCATTAATAAATTTAGACCGTGATTTTTCTCTAATAAGTTACTTTTTCTTAATTTATTGATGTCAAGTAAAATTCGTCCAAATCCATAATTTTTTCTGTCAATTTTGTATGCAAAAAAATCACCTGATTTATATTTTACGTTTTTCTTTTTAGCATTTTTAAACTTGCTGATTTCTTGCAAATGATTTTCATCAGAGTTTTTTATGAAATCTTCAACCCAAAAACTAAATTTATTTTCTTCTTTTTGCGTTTTGTCTTCCCAATTGCTAGAGTAAAAAGTTGTTTTTGTAGTATGATTTCCAATTAATAAATATCCAAAAGAGGTTAATGAAAAATATACTCCAATAGGTGTTTTTGATGATAGAACTGATGCAGTTAATTTTTGTTCTTTTCCTTTACTTGTTTTTGGCAATATGATTTCTCTATTCTTTGTTAGTTCATCATATTGGAATTCTACATATTGATTTTGGGTAGAAATTAGATGTTTCTTTATTGTATTATCCTCAAAATATAAAATACTCGGTTGACGGTAAGTATCGCCTTTTAATATTACTTTTTCCCAATTTGGTTTTACTTTATCAAGTCCTAAATATTCTCTTTCTGTATTTGATAATTCAAAATTCATTTATTTGTTTGTTTTTTTCTGTCAAAATTCTAACTAACGTTTTATTAATATTCAATAAATCAAATGTTTGCAAAACTTTTTTTCTTATTAATTCCTTTCATTTTTCCGCTTTTCCGCCGTTAGCTTACGGGGTCAGGGCGGGAGTCTAGGGGGAATACCACCTAACGTTTTGCTAGTAGGAGATGGTCGGGCTAAATAAAGTAATTATTTTCGGATTTGCCAAATCACTCCAAATACAAAACCATTTTTCCATTAAGCTTATTGCCCAAATCCGTTGTAGTAGCGGTGTGTGCCCTGCATAAGCAGGACACACGCTGTAGTGTTTGATAAAAATTCGAAAATACAAATTTTGGATTAGAAAACAAATCCTACAGCGTGTATTTTTCCAGAGGGTGCAAGTCCCTTGTGGGCGGATTGAAACCCCGAACCTGTGGCAACGAGTTGCGAATAGATACCGCACAGGTCTCACAAACAAGGAAGGACTGAACGCAAATCCCCTAGAAATTCGATTAGGAAAGTTTACTTAGCCTAATCTTAAAGTAAATTATGTATAGCCCAAAAGGTGTAAAGAGCTAAAGGGTGATGATTTGCGAACCGTCGAGTACGTAATCTATATGTTCAGTGGTGTATGAGGTGTACTCCGTTCCGTTTGGGGCGGAGCCGTCTACTCGATTACCAGCTGGCTTATATTCTTAATCTAACTGAAATATAAATTTAAGTCTAAAACATCTTTCCAAAATATTTTATTTGAAATGGATAAAGGTGCATCATAATCATCTTCATATTGTTCGTAGAATTCAGAAGATAAATCTTTTGATATGAATAATTCGAGTTTATTGAGTAATATTTCAATTTTCTGCATCTTTTGAGTTTTACTAAAAACAGCTTCTAATTCTTCATTTATATAATCGTTAGCTAATGCCTCGTCTACTTCTTCACTATATGCTAAAGCTTTAATAGTAATATCTTTATTTGAAAAAGTTTTGAAAATGATTCCTATTATGATTGGATGGAAGTCAGAAAGTGCATCACACACTTTTTGTGTTAAATCTTCAAACTCTTCGTATTCACTTGTGTTTGCATACTTTTTTACAATTTCTTTTACATCGCTTTTATCTTTAGCTTTTTTTAAATCTTCGATAAAACTTTCTAACTCATTTTTCTCTTCGATTAACTTTGTTAACGTAGTTTCCAATTCATTTTTCTCTTCGATTAAGTCATCAAATTCTGCCCTATCTAAAGGCTTTTTAAAAGGATTAGCTTTTAAAAAAGCCTTTGTTTTCAAAACAAATTCTTTTTTTTTGGCTGTCCATCTATCACTCTTTATTAAGCTGTTTGGTATTTCAAGAGTTTCTTGCAGTAAATCTTTAATTCTGTCTAAACTTTTTTCGTCTAACAATTTTTCAATTTGGATTGGTTCTTGGATTACTCCAACTGTCTTATAATTTATTGGTTCTATTATAAGAGGAATTACTTTGGCAGATGTGACCCATCCAGCTCCCATTTCATTCATACAGACTTCACTCTCTTTATAGTTAGGAGATATAAAGAGAAAATTAATTTTAGCATTCTGCAAAGCACTTAAAATTGAGTCTCTCCAATCTGTTCCTGATTTTATTTTAGTTCCATCACTACTTGAAGAAAAAATTCGATTAATCGGTACGCTTAATCCACCTACTAATATTAAGTCTATAAAATCATCAACTATTTGTTTATCTTTTCCCGAGTGGCTTATAAATATGTCTTGATTTTGTTGCATTTTCTATGATTTTTTTGGTGCTTGCTGGTAACGGATTGCGGCTTGGCGAAGTGGCGGATTTAAAAGCACAAAGTTTCAATTTAGCACAAATGTTGATTAGAAATCCGAATGTTCAATTTAGCACCGAACCCGCCATTTTGCCAAACCGATGTTACCTGCTGTGCTTCTTTCAATTAGTAAGGTAGATTAACTTTATAAATTACTCTCATTTTGTCTCCAACTGTTATAACATTGTCAAAACGAATTAAATTTCCGTAATTATTTTGTCCTATGATGTCGATAGTTTTAAAGTCTGCTGTTTGTGCTTGAATACGCCAAAATTTAGTGTCCTTCGGTAATTCAATAATTATATTTTTCTCGTATTCAATACAAATATCAGGTATTGTAATGTCTTCACTACCCACTTCTTTAAATTCTTGAATTGTCGCACCATAGTAATATGTACAAGGATAGCCCCACGCTTCAAATTTTGCTTTTAATAGTTTCCCATTTTCTAGAATATCAAGCGAATTGAAGTTTGTCCAAGGACATCCTTGTCCAGATGCACTCTGACTATTTGCCACTTTGGTAATAAATCTTTGGTTGTCAGGAAGTCTATGAGGTTGCTCATAGGTGTAGTGTATAATTGGTTTTTTTTCTTGATGATGATTTGGTGTTGTATAATTGTATTGAGAAAATGGAACTATCGTTACCCAGTCTAATTTTGGTGACGTGTAGCTCAAATGGACTGAACATATCTGTCTTGGTAGTATTGTTATTGTAATGGGTAAATTAAAGTCTTTCACTACCCAATTTTTGAATATTAACCCTTTTTTGGTTTTTGTTTCAATCGTGGCGATAACTTTAATCTGAGAATTTTTCCCATTTATGGTTTTGTTATTAATTGTCGAATAGGATATAACAATTTCGCTTTCACTTGCAGACAATTTGTTTTCAGAAAAATTAGTTATTATGTCCCCGTTTATTTTTAGTGTTTTTATTCTTGATTCATATTTGTCTGAATTGAAACCAAAGCCAATACCCATTACTTTCATTCGATAGTCTGCTTGCTCTTGTTTAAGTTGAGTGATGCCGTCAACCCGTTGAACAAAAAAACTACTCTTTGCCCAAGGTGCAATGTCTCCTACAATTTTTTTGACATCTATGACCATTGCATCTTTAAGTTCAAAGGTTGAATTAGTCATTTTTTCTGCTGTAAGCCTAAATGATTCAATTTGATTAAGAAGTTTTTGATTTTCGCTGCTCAATTTACTAAACGTCTTATCAAGGTCTTTTTCCAATAGAAGATTTAGATTTTTTGCTGTCACATCAAGCTCGTTGGCTGTCTTTGCAATTAAGGCATTGCCAGTATTATTAGCGTTGCTCATTAATTGGTTTGATGTAACTTCAAACTGTTTGAGTATATTCTTTACATACTCTCCACCAGCAATTACTCCGATAATTTCAGTCTGAGAATAGCTTGTCGTTGCTAATAGTAGCAGAAATGGTAAAATTATTTTTTTCATACTTTTTGCTATTTGTGTTGTTATTATTTGTTGATTGTCGTTCTTGTGTCGTTTGTTGTCCAGCATAGCAGGTAACGTTCCCTTGCTACAATAGGTTTGGGGTTAAATTAAGCATTATTTTCGGATTTGCCTAAACTTCCCAAATACAAGACCATTTTCAAATTAAGCCAATTGCCCAAATCTCTTGTAGCAAGTGTTAGCCGTAGTGATTTTATAAAGTAAACATTTCGTTTTCTGCTTCATCAGCAATGTCAGATTCAGTCGGAATACTTGTATAAGTACAATTTATCGAAACATCTGCGTCTTCAGGTTTTTCTCCATCTTCAAAATATGTTTCTAATGATATTTCTGCTGTTTGTGTACTTTGCATTTCAATCTCTCTTGTTGCTTTTTGAATGAAATAATATTTATCATCTTCTTTGTCATAACTACTAAATGTGTAATCATCATATGTAACTTGTGCTGTAAACGTTATATCATAATCTAATTGAAAAATATATTCTCCTGAAGATGAATTTTCTTCAACTAACAATGCATCATAAAGAATTGTTTCTTCTATTTTAACATCAGATATTTCAATTTCAAATCCGATTTCATCCGATATTTTTTCAATAAATGCGTCATTAATTTTCTCAATTATATTTTTGCTATTAATATCGAATATTTCAGTAATCCATAAGGTTTCATCAGTTTGGTATTGCTTATTAATCTTATCAAGCATTATTTTTATGTTTGGAATTGTAATAATCTCGCTTGAAACATAACTTTTAAAATCTGGGTCATCACTTATTAAATAAATTTGCTCATTTTCTTTTTTACACCAATTTTCAATAGCCGATAATACAATTGCATCTGGAAATTCATATTTCTTTTTCCCTAAACTAAAAGGAGGTTTTTGATTAAAGTAATTATTTACAACATCAGTTATATTAGCAAGTTCGAATGCTATAAACTTAACTTTTCCCTCTATTATAAAATTTTCTAATTCAATCGAAAGTTCATCAAAATTTAAATTAATTTCTAATTTTGGTAAATCGATATATGGTTTGAAATTTTGTAAATTTTTTAAAATCTTACCTTTATTAGAAATAGTTTTTTTGAAATTATTAATCTCTTGTTGAGCATTTAATAAATTTTCTTTAATGTTACTTTGAATTTCATTTTTTGTTATTTCAGTCAAATATATATTGACAGTTTCTGAATTTCCAAATTCAGCCAAACGCTGTAAATTTTTATTTTGAAAAAAGTTATTCGAAACAAAAACTTGCGTATCTATAAAAATATTTCTTGTTTTAAGCATTTTGTTTTTTTTATCATTACGGCTAACGTGTTGCTACTACAGCGGGTTTGGGATTAAATTAAGACCATTTTTCGGATTTGCCAAATCATTCAGATACAAAACCATTATTCCATTAAGCCGATTGCCCAAATCCGTTGTAGTAGCTGTTACAGGAGGGTTTTTCTTTAGCACGATTTTTCTCTTTAGCATTTTCTATTCCAATTTTTTAAGCTTCGGTTTTACGTTTTAGTTCGGAAGTTATGTTTGATAAATTCCAATTGTTGGGAAATAAGGAGCAGAGATTAATTTTTGGCTTTCAAGATTACGTTTCAAATGTCAGCGTTAGTTTGGCAGATTAAGTTTTTCACTCCTCAGTTTATCAATTCCTATTTTCACGTTTCTGCTTTTCGGCGTAAGTTTGGCAGATTCCAATTTTTCAAATTCGGCGTTCTGTCTGCGTTCTGTTTTTTACGTTTCTGCTTTGATTTCTATTGAAAATGAAAGCGTTAATTCGGCACGAATTGGCTGTAAACTCTCCTGTAACGTTTGGCTAGTAGGCGATGGGCGGGGTTAAGTAAGCGTAATCTTTAGGTTAATCACTATTTTCCAAGTACAAAACTATTTTTAAATTAAGCCTAATTCCCGACTATTGCTTACTAGCTGTTGTAAGCAGTTTATTTGAATTTTTCAATTCCTTCTTTACTTTTAGCTTTCAGATATTCTACCAAATCATAACACTCTTTTTTGAATTCAGACCATTCATAAACTCTATCTAGAACCTTAAGTTTAAATTTTAAATAAGTTGTGTTTTTTAATTCCTCTTCTGTTATTTCCATTTTTTTTTGATGCTCTTGCTTTATACATTCTTTAATAGCAATTTCACGATTTTCCTCCATTTGCTGTTCGTAATCCCTTTCATTATCTATCTCAAAAGTCATTTCTATCTTAAATGCACTGGGTATACTTACAATCTGAAAATTAGAAATATTCCTTTCTGATAGTTTGTTTTTTTCTAATTCTGATAATTTCAATCTTTCAAACAATTTGTTTTGTTTAGGAGGAATTGGAGTGAAAGTCGTTTCAGTATTAAAATAATTATTAATATTCCTTACTTCAATTAAATCAGGATGAAAATTCCCTTCTTTTTGATTTAAAGTTCTTATGGTATTTACAGATTTAGAAAACTCACTTTCTTTAAGGAAATTTTGAATTTCTAAATACCATTCTTCAAAATGAATATGTTTATTTTTAAAACATTTTTGCATAACAAAAGTTACACTTCTAATTGAATTTATAAATGCATTGAATTCATATTTGAAATGTTGTGAATTATTTTTTCTTTTACTTATATCACCATCTAATTCTTTCCAAAATTCTTCCATTCTTTTGAGATGATATACAGATTCCAACCATTTATCTAGAAGTAATATTTCTTGTTCACTCATTTTGTCTTTAAATTGCTTACAACGTTCCCTTGCTACAAGAGGTTTGTGGTTAAATTAAGCCTTATTTTCGGATTTGCCTAAACATCCCAAGTACAAGACCATTTTCAAATTAAGCCAAATGCCCAAATCTCTTGTAGCAAGTGTTAGCGGTTCGGCAGTTTATGTTTTATGTATGTCCATTCCAATTTATTCCAATTGTCTTTTCCAAGTTTAATTATTTTTAAAATCTATAACCCAAATTAAAACCTAATCTCACAACTTGCGTGTGGTCAGTCTTTTCAGCATTAAATAATAGTTTTCCCCAACCAGCGTTAACCTCAAATATAAATCCACTTTTAGTAACCCATTTACTTCCTAAACCTAAACCAAGGGAAAAATCAATTACATCAGAACCTTCAGTAAATTTTGAATTATCATTTGTATCATATATTTTTTTTCCGTCAATTGAGCTTAACATACCAAAACCTTCGGCAAAAAAACCAGAAGCAAATTTCTTTCCAAAATATCTTCTATAATATGGTGAGATAGAGTAATTTAAATCTTCTTCTGATTTATCGTTATCGAAGACAGTAAAAACTGAAACACCTAATGAAGACTTTTTATTTAAATTTCTTTCATAAGTTCCTTCAAGTGTGCCAGTTAGAGGTAGTAACACATTTAATTTTACTTCATTTTTTTTCTCATTTGTAGAGTTGCCATTTTGTGCATTAACAGCACAAACAGAAAATAACATTACAATTATTAAGTATTTTTTTTTCATAATATATATTTGATTGTTTAGGCAAACATATATTAATTTGGCTTAAAAATTGTTAATTAAATCTACGTTTCAAGTTAAAATTAATACAATTTTTCTGTGTAAAAATATTTTTTTTTAATTATGTTTTTTCTACGTTCCAACACTGCTGACCGCTAACGTGTTGCTACTACAGCGGGTTTGGGATTAAATTAAGACCATTTTTCGGATTTGCCAAATCATTCAGATACAAAACCATTATTCCATTAAGCCGATTGCCCAAATCCGTTGTAGTAGCTGTTACAGGAGGGTTTTTCTTTAGCACGATTTTTCTCTTTAGCATTTTCTATTCCAATTTTTTAAGCTTCGGTTTTACGTTTTAGTTCGGAAGTTATGTTTGATAAATTCCAATTGTTGGGAAATAAGGAGCAGAGATTAATTTTTGGCTTTCAAGATTACGTTTCAAATGTCAGCGTTAGTTTGGCAGATTAAGTTTTTCACTCCTCAGTTTATCAATTCCTATTTTCACGTTTCTGCTTTTCGGCGTAAGTTTGGCAGATTCCAATTTTTCAAATTCGGCGTTCTGTCTGCGTTCTGTTTTTTACGTTTCTGCTTTGATTTCTATTGAAAATGAAAGCGTTAATTCGGCACGAATTGGCTGTAAACTCTCCTGTAACTAGTTTATACAAGAAACAACCCATCGTAAATTAACCCAAATCGAAATGTTATACGAAGGTTTGTTTTTTCAAATGTATAGTTTTTTTATCAGAAATTATATCTTAATGAAAACTAAATAGATACACGTTATTTTCTTTTTTTATCAAAATAAAACCACTTTATATTTAGGCTAATCATAATCATCAAAATTATTCCGATTAAAATATAATCTTTCATTGGAAGATTTTTAAAAGCTGGTTTCTGAATTTTTTCCATTAAACCAATACAATAGGGTATAAATAGATAAATAGTTATAAATAAAAATATAAGTTTTGCTATAAATTTCATTTTGAATCGATTTTTCAATTGTGTCATTTTATAATCTAGATTATTCACAATATGATTTTTTCGTAAGCTACACCTCCTCTTTTACTCTCTTCTCAGGTCTGATAATCATTCTCAACGATTGATCTTTGGAGAAATAAGCAATCATCCAATGGTAGAAAGTATTGATTCGGTTGCGGTAGGTTATCAAGGACATCAGGTGGACAAATAACCATATCATCCAGGCAAAAAAACCTTTGAAATGCATTTTGGGTTTGGGCAAATCGACAACCGCTTTGTTTTTTCCAATGATTGCCATAGAACCTTTGTCATTGTATTTGAATGGTTTTAAGGCTTTGTTTTGAAGCATTAGTTTGAAATTTTCGGCTAAGTTTACACCCTGCTGGATTGCTACCTGCGCCACCTGTGGATGACCGCCGGGAAAATCGGCGTCACTCAGCTGTATGCAGGTATCGCCGATGGCATAGATGTTTTCGGTTCCGTTGACCTTGTTGAAGGCATCGGTTGCCATGCGCTTGCCGCGTCCGTAACTTTCTGCCGGAATTCCTTCAAATTCTTTGGCTGAAACTCCTGCTGCCCAGATTAAATTTTTGGTCTGAATGGTTTTTCCATCAGCAAAGAATACGGTATCATCTTTATAATCTACTACTCGGGTATTTAGTTTTACGACCACTCCGAGTTTGGTTACTGCATCCAAGGTGTCTTTTTGGGATTCTTCACTCATTGGCGACAGTAAGGCATCTCCTCCATCGACCAAATAAATATTACTGGCAGATGTTTGCAGTTCAGGATATTCTTTTAGCAATATGTTTTTTCGCATTTCGGCAAACATTCCCGATACTTCCACTCCAGTAGGACCTCCACCAGCAACAACTATCGTCAAAAGTTTTCTTCGCTTATGAATGTCCTTGCAAATGGCTGCTTTTTCCAGATTTTTCAATAATGTATTGCGCATTTCGATAGCATCATTGAGTGTTTTCATTGGAATGGCATTTTTTTTGACATTTTCCATTCCAAAATAACTCGTTTCGGCTCCCGTTGCAAAAACCAGGTAATCGTAATTTAATTCGCCGTTATTGAGGATGATTTTGTTCTCTGCTGGAATTACTTTTTCCAATTCGCCCAAACGAAACTGCAGATTTTTTTTGCCTGCAAAGAATTTTCGGAAAGGATAACTGATGCTTGAAGGCTCTAGAAAGGCTGTTGCTACTTGATAAATGAGCGGCGGAAAGAAATTATAATTGTTTTTATCTACAAGAGTTACCTCGATACCTTTTTGGTTGGTAAGTTCTTTGGCTAAATTGATTCCGGCGAAACCTCCGCCTATGATTACTATTTGCATATTGACTTTTATTAGTGATTAGAAACCTCGCCCCCAGTCCCTCTCCAGCGGAGAGGGAGGCTTGTTGGGACTCAATTAACTATGTGTTAGTAAAAACCTAACTAGATTATTACTGACGCTAATTGTTACTATTTATAAAAGTACAATATATATCTAGGAGTAAATTTAGTTTTTGAATTTTTTAACAGGCTTTTCCGCTATTTCAGTTTTATTCTGCAGCAGATAATTGGCTAGTAATTTTTCTATCAGTTCGTCTTTGGTTAGGTGATGAAAAATAGTTTTTATTTTTGTTTTTAATTCAGCATCCACGTCGTGATTGGGTTTGGTTTTGAAAATTTGTTTTGCCCATAACAGGGTATTATTCTCTTCAATACTAGCAACTGATGGTTTTTTGTATTTAGAAAACTGGATTCCCAATTCTCTTTCAAAATCAGCAATTTCAGTTTCTTCTTCGGGCTGTAAAACGGTCAAAGAAAGCCCTTTGGCTCCTGCCCTAGCCGTTCTTCCGCTGCGGTGAACATACACTTCATAAACGTCTGGCAAATGATAATTGACAACATAAGAGATTGCTGCCACGTCAATTCCCCGCGCAGCCAGATCGGTAGCCACCAGAATATTGATATGTCCTTCGCGAAACTGCTCCATGATTCGGTCACGGATTCCCTGCGACAGACTTCCGTGCAATGCTCCTGATGAAAATCTGTTTATGGCTAAGTTTTTTGCCAGTTTATTGACAGCTGCTTTGGTTTTGCAAAAAATAATACCTCTCTCCCCTTCTTTCGAATTCAGAAAATGCATTAAAACATCCAATTTCTCTATAGGTTCTACCACGATATAATTATGGTCGATCCCTTGATTGCCTACAGTTTCCATGCTGGCACTAACCTGAATCACATTTTTGTTTAAATAATTCTGGATTAACTGCTTAATGGTTCCAGGCATTGTTGCCGAAAACAAAAATGTTCTGTATTTTTTAGGAAATTCGGCAATGATTTCGTCCAAAGCTTCTTTAAGAATCGATATCATTTCATCGGCTTCATCGAGAACCAGGAATTTTGTTTCCTTTAAGCTGATAGCTTTGCGCTGCAATAAATCGATTAAACGGCCAGGTGTTGCTACAACAATATGTGCAGGCGATTTTAACCGCTCAATCTGCGGTTTTATTGGAATACCACCACAAACAGCAGCTATGGAAATTTCTGGAAGATATTTGGCAAAACTTTCAAGATTATCAAAAATCTGATGTCCTAATTCTCTGGTTGGAACCAGAATTACTGCCTGTACAGCAGCAGTATTTGTATCAATTAACTGCAGTAAAGGCAGTCCAAAAGCTGCGGTTTTCCCCGTTCCTGTTTTCGCAAGTCCCACGATATCTGCTGTGTCTGATATCAATAGCGGAATGGTTTTCTGCTGAATTTCGGTTGGGGTTACAATTCCCATTTCGGTAATTGCTTTTAGTATTCCTGCTGAAATTCCTAAATCTGAGAATTGTTTTGACATGCTTTTTCTTTTTAGACCTCACCTTCAGCCCCTCTCCAAAAGAAAGGGGAGCGTTGACGTTTGGTTTTATTGCTTATATCTGATACTATATTAATCCAGTTCGTTCATTACCTTTTCACGGTATTTTTTACCTATCAGCAACAGAAGTTTCTGCTTGTAATCATCTAACAGCCATTCTCTGTAATTTTTACTGCATTGGCTGAGACATTTTGAGAAACGTTTTACGCGGTCTTCAATATCTGCCTCCAATTCTTTTGAAAGCGCTTTGGCTTCCTGCAGTTCTTCGGTATTATCGACACACATTGCTGCGTGCTGATCTATCGATTTATCCAGAACTACTTTTGATCTTAAGTTCTGAGCTATAGCGAGTTTGTGTTCTTCATCTACATCAAAAGTTACATCGGCAGTTTTGCTGAATTTGGCCCGCAATTCAGGAGGCATTGCATATTTGAAATGCAGTTCGATTTCGCTGTCGTCTCTTAAATTTTCTAAGTAAAATTCAGGTGATTTAAAGATATGCTGCCAGTTTACAGGATCGCTCCATAGACCGAAACGGGCGGCGTTATTTCCTAAATCAATCACGGTAAATTCATCTTTTCCAGGTAATTTTCGGGAACCACGACCAATCATCTGGAAATAAAGCGTTAATGATTTGGTAGCTCTGTTCAAAATGATGGTTTCAACAGTCGGTTCGTCAAAACCGGTTGTAAGGATTCCGACAGAGGTTAAAATTGCATCCGGTGTATGCTTGAACCAATGAAGGATTTCTTTTCGCTCCTCGTTACTGCTGGTGTTGTCCAGGTGGCGGATGCCGTAGCCTGCTTCCCTGAACGTTTCATAAACATATAAGGAGGTGTTGATTCCGTTATTGAAAATCAGGGTCTTTTTGCCCAATGATTTTTCGGTGTAAGCATGCAGTAATTTTTCCTGCATGGCCATGTTTGTATATAAATCGTCTGAGGATTTTACGGTGTAATCTCCGTTGATACCTACTTTTAGCGATGTTAACCCAACGTCATAGCTGTAAGTTATTGCTCTTGCCAAGAAACCGTTGTCGATTAACGAGCTGATGGTATCTCCCACGATCAGTTCATCATAGCTTTGGTGCATTGGCAGTTTTATATTGGAACTCAATGGAGTTGCCGTTACTCCAAGGATAAATGCATTTTTGAATGATTTTAATAATTTTCGGAAAGAATTATAATGCGCCTCATCGATAATAACCAAACCGATGTTATCCAAATGCAGTTTTTCGTCATTGATACGGTTTTTCAAGGTTTCTACCATCGCAACAAAACAGGAATAATCGTTTTGGTCCGGAAGTTCCTTTACTTTACTGTTGATGATTTTATTTTTTACCTCAAAGCCTTTTAGCATTTTTGATGTTTGCTTGCACAGCTCGATACGGTGTGTTAATACCACAACTTTTTTGTCGTGCTGAGACAGATAACGGCGGACAATTTCAGAAAAAATTACAGTTTTTCCACCGCCTGTAGGCAATTGATACAGCAAATGATGCTGTGCCGGAGCATTATCTATACGGTCAAAGATGGCATCAATATCTCCCTGCTGATAAGCGTAAAGTTCTTTTCTCGATTCAATTTCAATTTCTAAATTCTCTTGGTGCATTGTGTATTTTTGGATTTTTGCAAAAATACGCCTAAAAAACAGTTATTAAGCCATGTTTTTTAAAAAAATATCCTTGGAATTAAATTAAAATGATTTTTTAAACAGCATTTTATTCTTCCAAAACAGCAATACCTGCTTTGAAATCAGGGAGATTGTGCCATTTTTGGTGTAAAACTTCTTCATAAATACCAGTCAGCCGTGAATTAAATTCGGTTATAATTCCATTTGAAATAATGAATTTTATGGCTTGTTCAAATGAATTAAACATGCTTTTGTAAAATAATTCCTGTTTTATGATGTTTTCTGAAGCAAATGTCTGTGCAATTTCGATGTTGTAAAGCATTACATCGGCAATGACAAACGGATCTACGCCCAATGTTAGAAAATGTTTGATGTATTTTTGAGCTACTGACCGTCTCATTTTTGGCTTTTTTCTTTTGCCTTTTGTCTGCAGCGGAAAATACTCATGAGAAATTTTGAGTTTGCATTCCTGTAATAGTCTGTCTTCTTTTGGGTTGAATACAAAATCATAATAAACTTTTACTGGACTGAATTTTTCATACAATTCAATAATCTGCTCTTCCAGCTGTTCTTTGTTGAGATCGTTCAGGTATTTTTTTAAATCGCGCTTGCTCATTGCTCATTATAAATGTTTAAGAATAACAAAAGTAATTTAGTTTTCTAATGTATACACCGATAATCATTGATATTGACTAATTTTGCCTTTTAATTCAAAAAAAACAAATACAAATGCTTAAGATTTTTAAGATTACCGCTATTTTAGAAGGAATTTCCTATTTGGTTTTATTTTCGAATATGCTCTTTATCAAACCATCAAATATCGAACTTTATAAAACATTATTGTACCCTATCGGGATGAGTCACGGTGTATTATTTATTGGTTATGTTATTTTAGCTTTCTTGCTGAAGAATTCACAAAATTGGAATGTCAAAGATTTCGGATTTATTCTGGTGGCTTCTTTGCTGCCGTTCGGGACTTTTTACATGGAGAAAAAATATTTGAAAGCAGTTTAATAACGCCTAAAACCACGGCATTCACTTTTAAAAGTTTCTGACACTAATTACACTAATTTGAACGAATTAAGGTTGCTTTCAATTACACAAAATATTCGAAACTATAAAATTTGTAAAATTTGGTTTCAATTTTGATAAGAATTAGTGCTAATTGGTGAAATTAGTGTTTATCTTTTTTTAATGCGAATGCCGTGGCTAAAACATGTTGTCTAAATTATGAAGATGTACCACAGTGTATCTCTTGGGTTAAATCTAATTCTTTATCAGCTTTGCGGTTAATTTCATTTAATAAGTATCAAAATGGATAAACTGGTACATTTTATTTTTAGTTTTCTCTACCCTATTTTCAGACATTGGGGCATGGGCAGGTCTTTGTCGACTTATACGAGTTTGGTACTCAATACCATTTTGCTCTGTTTTTTGGCTTATGCCTTGTACGTGATTTCCCGTTTTATACTGGTGACCCTTATGGCAGTTGTTGCCCAAAGAACCAAAAGCAGGTTTGACGATTTGCTGGTAAGTAATAAAACTGCAAAATACATCTCGTATTTGGTTCCGCTGTTTTTTGTATTCAAATCGGTTCCGGTGATTTTGGATAAGTTCGAATATTGGGAAGATATTTTCGGCAAGGCTGTTGCCACTTACATCGTTTTGCTGATTTTATGGATTATCCGTACCATTTTTAATTCACTTCGTGATTATTTAAAATTAATTCCGAGATATAGTGACAAACCCATCGATAGTTTCATTCAGGTTATTATGATTATACTGTGGATGCTGGGAATCACATTGATCATTTCAAAATTGTTTGATATTGACCAAAAGGAAATGCTGACTATCCTGGGAGCTGTTTCGGCAGTAATTATCTTAATTTTCAGAGATACTATTTTGGGTTTTGTTGCGAGTGTTCAGGTAGCTATAAACGATATGGTGCGCATTGGCGACTGGATTACGATGGATCGTTATGGCGCTGACGGCGATGTGATAGAAATTAATCTGGCCACGGTAAAAGTCCGAAATTTTGACAATACTACAACCACTATTCCAACGTACAGCCTGAGTTCGGATTCTTTCCAGAACTGGCGCGGAATGCTAAATTCTAACGGAAGAAGGATTAAAAGACATATAATAATAAAAACAAGCAGCATCCGGTTTCTGGAGGATAATGAGCTTAACGATTTGAAGAAAATCAGTCTCCTGCGTGCTTATATTGATACCCGAAAAACAGAAATTGATAATTATAATCTTGGCAATAAGATCGATAAAAGCTTGGCCATAAATGGCAGAAATCTAACTAATTTGGGATTGTTCCGAAAATATATAATTCAGTATCTGCAGCAGTATCCGGGCTTAAATCGTGATATGACGATGGTCTGCCGACAGCTGCAGTCTACTCCTTACGGTGTTCCTCTTGAAGTTTATACTTTTTCAAAAGACAAGCGTTTTGAGAATTACGAGTATATCATGGCCGATATATTTGACCACATTATTGCTTCTGTTCCTTATTTTGGTCTGGAAATTTTTTCAATGTCTTCTGATGATTCTAAGATTCCGAGCAGCTAAGTTTTTTAAGTGTCTAAGATTCTAAGTGTCTAAGATTCCAAGATTCCAAGTGTCTTTGGTACTTAGAATCTTAGTGTCTTAGAATCTTCTTAAAAACCTAATCTGTCTTTTACAAATTCAATTTCGGTTTTTCCATGTGCTTTGGGTTTTCCGTCTTCTCCTAAGTTTACCATAACGGTTTCGTCAATGGTAATAATGGTTTCTCTGGTCATCATATTTCGTGCTTCGCATTTTAACACTAACGAAGTATGGCCAAATTTTACCACATCGATCCCGATTTCAACGATATCACCTTGTCTAGCAGAGCTTCTAAAATTGATTTCCGACATGTGTTTTGTAACAATTCTGGGGTTTTCTAATTGTATAATAGAATATAGAGCCAGTTCTTCGTCCAGCCAAGCTAATAATTTACCTCCAAATAAAGAGCCATTTGGGTTTAAGTCTTCAGGTTTTACCCATTTTCTAGTATGAAATCGCATAAATTTTTATTTAATAATGCTAAAATAAGACATTGCTAACAGTAATTTTTATATTTTTAAAGAAAAAAAGATGGATCAGAGAGATAAATTAATCAAGGAACTTCGCGGAGAATCATTGGGAGAATCAAATATTGAGTCGTCTTCGGAAGAGCTGTTTCAAAATGAGGTTATTAGACCGATTTTAAAATTGCAGAACGATTTGTTTATTGCTTCTTTTCTAAATTATATCAGTAAATACAAAAGGGATTTTTACGCAAAATCGGTTGAAAGTAAATTGGCTGTCATCGAAAACGCCATTCAAAAAGACATCAAATTCCGAAATGCTTTGAAAGGAATGGTTATTGCCCTATTTACAACTGATGAGTATGCACTTTATATTCAAAATTCCTCTAGTCTCAACAAAAGAATGATGAACTTATTGATTGAAAGATTAAAAAGCCAGGTGCAGCTGTTTGATCAGGGAAATTAACTTCTTTATTTTTTTATGATTATCCTTAACTAATACTAAACTGTTCGAATTAGCAACAGATTAAAAAGGTTACGCAGAATTTTTTAAAAAATAGTAAAGAAATCTGTGAGAATCGGTGTAATCAGCGGCGAAAAAATACATGGCATTATTTGCGGACAGTCATATTTTCTTTTTTATATCCGATTGCACATTTCTTGGCTTAAATTTAAATATTTAACAAGAATTTTATTCATTAATAATTTCTTTTATTCTATTTTTAGTTGAAATAGATTGTCAAAACTTTGCATTTTTTTTTCAACTCATTACAGATTGCTATTTGTTTTTTTAAATAACACTAAAGCGTTTATTAAATGTGAAACATTATTTTTGTTATTAATTAACATTAAAAAGATTAATATATCTGTTTTTTGCCTATTATTGTAGTTAATTGATAATTGCATTATTTGTAAATAAAGTGTAATATTTTAAATAAAAATAAATGGAAAGACGTGAAGCTCTAAAAAAAATAGCATTTTTAATGGGAGGAGCAGTTTCTGCTACAACTATCGGGGTATTATTTGAAAGTTTTACTGTTTTACCTGAAAACAGCTCCCATCTTTATTCTGTATCTGATGAGGAAATTCTAGCTGAATTTTCGGAAATCATTTTGCCCTCTACTGCAAAATCCCCAGGCGCAAAAGCTGCGGGTGTTGGCACATTGATTCCATTAATTATAAAAGATTGTTACCCGGCAAATCTGCAGGCTGTTTTTAAAAAAGGTTTTGATGAGATGTTAGTTCTGTCTAAGACTAAATTTAATAAAGAATTTTTAAGCCTGAATGACGAAGAAAAAAAACAGCTTATGAATGAATTAAAACAGCAGTCAATTGATAATAATCACGAGCCTTCTTTCTTTTTGATTGCCAGAGATTTGACAATATTAGGTTATTTTTCTTCAGAGATTGGCTGTACAATGGCTAGAGAATATCTGCCAATTCCAGGTAAATATGATGGAAATGCAGATTACATTCCTGGACAGAAAGCATGGGCAACATAAGTGTCTGACCGTTTTAATTATTTTTATTAATTGATAAAAAGAGACAAGTGAATATCAATACCGATTTTAAAAAGCAAAATACCTATGACGCAATTGTCATAGGATCTGGAATAAGCGGCGGATGGGCAGCCAAGGAATTAACCGAAAAAGGATTAAAAGTACTATTGCTGGAGCGTGGAGAAAACATTGAGCATATAAAAGATTATGATTCGGCGATGAAAGCTCCTTGGGAAATAGCTTATTGCGGCAAATTAACCGAAGAGCAAAAGAGGACGCATCCTGTACAGACCAGAGATTATCCATACCAGCAGGCAAACGAAAAATGGTGGGTGAATGACTTAGAATGCCCGTATACCGAAGATAAACGTTTTGACTGGTACAGAGGCTTCCATGTTGGTGGAAAATCCTTGATGTGGGGACGCCAGAGTTATCGTTTCAGTGATCATAATTTTGAAGATAATCTTAAAGACGGCCACGGAAATGACTGGCCAATCCGTTATAAAGATATTGCACCCTGGTATGATTATGTTGAAAAATTTGCAGGTATCAGCGGTCAGACTGAAAGCTGGCCTTTACTACCTGATGGACAATTTTTACCCCCAATGGATATGAACTGTGTTGAAAAATCAGTGAAAGAACGCATCGAAAAGCATTATAACAAATCCAGAATAATGACTATTGGCCGTACAGCAAATCTGACTGTACCGCATTTAGGAAGAGGCAGCTGTCAATATAGAAATTTATGCAGCAGAGGATGTCCTTTTGGAGCTTATTTCAGTACGCAATCCTCAACTCTGCCGGCAGCCATGGCTACTAAAAAATTAACCGTCCGCCCCTACTCGATTGTCAATCATATAATTTATGATAAAGAAACAAAGAAAGCCAAAGGTGTTATGGTTATTGATGCACAGACAAATGAAAGCATGGAATTTTATGCCAAAATTGTTTTTGTAAACGGATCAACGCTAGGTTCCACTTTTGTTTTATTAAATTCAACTTCAGAAGCACATCCGAATGGTTTGGGTAATGGCAGCGGACAGCTTGGGCACAATTTAATGGATCATCATTTTAGATGCGGTGCCGAAGGAACTGTTGAAGGTTTCGAGGACAAATATACTTATGGACGAAGAGCCAACGGTATTTATATTCCAAGGTATCAGAATTTTAAAGATGACAAGAGAGATTATTTACGAGGATTTGGATATCAGGGTGCAGCAAGCAGAGGAAACTGGCATAAAGAAGTTGCCGAATTAGATTTTGGAGGAGATTTCAAAGAAATTTTATCACGACCGGCAGAATCATGGACAATGGGACTTGGCGGTTTTGGAGAAATGCTTCCTTATTTCGAAAATAAAGTGTACATCGATCATTCTAAAAAAGACAAATGGGGACAGCCTGTATTGGCAATTGAC
Source organism: Flavobacterium sp. HJJ (assembly GCF_015351475.1). Lineage (GTDB taxonomy): Bacteria > Bacteroidota > Bacteroidia > Flavobacteriales > Flavobacteriaceae > Flavobacterium > Flavobacterium marginilacus. The sequence goes on from NZ_JADKPR010000013.1 coordinate 47,703, forward strand.
TGTGAATACAAGGAAAATGAAGCCAAAATGCGTGAGGATATGATGTATGACGCGGCCGAAATGCTGGAAGCGGCTGGTGTCAAGAATGTAAAAGCGTATGATAATGGCTGTTATCCGGGAATGACAATTCATGAAATGGGGACAGCCCGTATGGGGAACGATCCAAAAGAATCAGTATTGAACAAATGGAACCAGATGCATGAAGTGAGCAATGTATTTGTAACTGATGGTTCCTGCATGCCATCAAGTGCCTGCCAAAATCCTTCACTGACCTATATGGCCTTAACTGCTAGAGCTGTTGATTACGCTGTAAAAGAATTAAAGAAAAAAAATATCTAGATACAAGGATTATTCAATTATGAGAAAATTAAAAATGGGAATGATCGGCGGTGGCAAAAATGCTTTTATTGGAGCAGTTCACCGAATTTCGGCAAACATGGATGGATTAATCGAACTGCATTGTGGTGCTTTTAGTTCTAATCCTGATGTATCCCTTGAGTCTGGTAAAGAATTAGGTTTATCTCCGGATAAATGTTACGAATCCTATGCCAAAATGATTGAGACAGAGGCAAAATTACCTCAAAATGAGAGAATGGATTTTGTTTCGATAGTTACTCCAAATCATGCCCACTTTGCTCCTGCTATGTTAGCATTAGAAAATGGTTTTCATGTGGTATTGGACAAGCCGATGACTTTGACTTTGGCGGAAGCCAGATTATTGGAACAAAAAGTTAATGAAACTGGGCTTTATTTGTGTTTAACACATACTTATGCCGGTTATCCGATGGTAAAACAGGCAAAGAATATGGTTGCTGAAAATCATTTTGGAAATATTCGGAAAATAATGGTTGAATATCCGCAGGGCTGGCTGAGTACTGACTTTGAAAATGGCGGCAACAAACAGGCCGCTTGGAGAACTGATCCTTCCAAAAGCGGAATCAGCGGCTGTATGGGAGATATTGGAACTCACGCTGCACATTTGGCAGAATATATTTCAGGATTAAGAATCACACAAATCTGTGCGGACATTAATACTGTTGTTGATAATAGAAGACTCGATGATGATGGAAATGTACTGCTTAAATTTGATAATGGTGCCAACGGAATTCTGGTAGCCAGCCAAATTGCTGCCGGTGAAGAAAACAGCTTAAAAATTAAAGTCTATGGCGAAAAAGGAGGATTAGAATGGCATCAGATGGAACCAAATACTTTAGTTGTAAAATGGCTGGATGCTCCTGCTCAATTGTATCGCACTGGAAACGGGTATTTAGCTCCAATAGCAGCTTTTAATTCTAGAATCCCAAGCGGACATCCCGAAGGATATCTGGAGGCTTTTGCTAATTTATACAAAAATTTTGCTCTGACTTTGCAGTCAAAATTAGAAGGTAAAGAACCAACAGCAAATATGCTTGATTTTCCAACGGTAGAAGATGGTGTTAGAGGAATGGCTTTTATAGAAAATGTAATTGCTTCGGGTAAATCATCTCAAAAATGGACTGAATTTAAATTTTAAAGTATCACAAATGACCACAATACAAGGACCTGCGGTTTTTTTAGCACAATTTATATCTGATGAAGCCCCCTTTAATTCTTTGGAGGGAATTTGCCAATGGGCTGCCAATCTGGGTTTTAAAGGAATACAGATTCCAACTCTGGATTCTCGATTTATTGATCTGCAAAAAGCTGCTGAAAGCAAGACTTATGCTGATGAGCTAACTGGAATTGTTGGTTCATACGGCTTAAAAATATCTGAACTCTCTACTCATTTACAAGGTCAGCTGGTTGCTGTTCATCCTGCGTATGATGATTTTTTTGATGGATTTGCACCGCAGGCTTTGCGCGGAAATCCAAAAGCAAGACAAGAATGGGCAGTTCGGCAATTACATTATGCTGCAAAAGCTTCACAAAATTTAGGACTTAATGCACACGCTACTTTCAGTGGTTCGTTATTGTGGCAGTATTTTCATCCTTGGCCACAGCGTCCCCCAGGTTTAATTGAAGAGGGATTCAAAGAATTAGCAAATCGCTGGTTACCTATCCTTAATAAATTTGATAAAAACGGTGTAGATGTCTGCTATGAAATCCATCCGGGAGAAGATTTATTTGATGGCGAAACTTACGAAATGTTTCTCAAAGCGGTAAACAATCATCAGCGTGCCTGCCTGCTTTATGATCCTTCACATTTTGTGCTGCAGCAGTTAGATTATATTCAGTACATCGATTTTTATCATGAACGGATCAAAGCTTTCCATGTTAAAGATGCCGAATTTAATCCAACAGGAAAACAAGGCACTTTTGGCGGTTATCAAAGCTGGGTAAACCGCGCAGGCCGTTATCGCTCGCCTGGCGATGGTCAGATTGATTTTAAAACCATTTTCAGCAAATTAGCACAATATGATTATAAAGGCTGGGCAGTTATGGAATGGGAATGCTGTTTAAAAAATCAGGAAGACGGAGCCCGAGAGGGAGCCGAATTTATAAAAAAGCATATCATTAAAGTTACCGATAAAGCTTTTGATGATTTTGCCTCGGTAGAAACAAATACACAGCTTAACAGAAAAAATTTAGGTCTTTAAAAAACATAAACAGTAAATAATGAAAATTAAAATTTTAGCAGCAATACTAATGCTGGGCGCTTTGAGCTCTTTCTCTAAATACGAATCAATTCCAACGGGATATAGTGATACTGAAGAAGTCCAGCCTTCTGAAGGAGAGCTAATAATTAAAAAGTTAGATTGTGCAACTTGTCATAAAATAGACAAAAAGGTAATTGGTCCTTCTTATTTGGATATCGCCAAAAAATACCCAATGAATGACAAAAGTATCAGCTATTTATCAGATAAGATTATCAAAGGAGGTTCTGGAGTCTGGGGGGCTGTACCTATGGCTTCACATGGCACATTAAAGAAAGAGGATGCAAAAAAAATTGCAAAATACATTCTGTCATTGAACAAATAAAATTGTAAAATCTATTTATGGATCAAGATTTTAATCAAAAAAAAGAGCCAGAATCTGCTCTTCGCAGAGATTTTCTTAAAAAAGGTGTACTGGCAACAGCAGGATTAATGATTATTCCCAGACACGTTATGGGAAGGGGTTTTGTAGCTCCCAGTGATAAATTAGTAATTGCCAGTATTGGTGTTGGCGGAAAAGGCAAATCAGATATTTCTTCTTTTGAAAGAAGCGGTATCGCTAATATTGCTTATTTGTGTGATGTCGATACAAGAAGAGCTGCTGATAGTGTAAAAGCTTTTCCGAATGCTAAATTTTATAAAGACTGGCGGGAAATGCTGGATAAAGAACATAAAAATTTTGATGCAGTTTCAGTTTCTACTCCAGATCATAATCATGCTATTCAAGCTTTTTCGGCTATGCAGTTAGGCAAGCACGTGTATGTGCAAAAGCCAATGGCGCATGATATTTACGAAGCTCATATGATGACTCAGGCTGCTACTCGTTATAAAGTAGTTACGCAGATGGGAAATCAGGGATCTTCGAATGATGGCACACGAATTCTAAAAGAATGGTATGATGCTGATTTAATCGGCGATGTACATACTGTTTATGCATGGACAGACAGGCCTGTATGGCCCCAAGGAGTTCCCTGGCCAACATCTAAAACCGAAATACCTAAAGAATTAGACTGGGATTTATGGCTGGGAACCGCTCCTTATAAAAATTATGTAAATAAGTTAGTACCATTCAACTGGCGCGGCTGGTGGGATTATGGAACTGGTGCGTTGGGTGATATGGGCTGTCATTTGATGGAAGCACCATTTTCTGTATTGAATCTAAAATATGCAAAAGATGTGCAGTGCAGTGTTGGTTCAGTTTATGTTGATGAGTTCAGGAGAGGATATTTTCCAGAAAGCTGTCCGCCTTCGAGTCATGTAACATTAACGTTTCCAAAAACTAATAAAACAAAAGGCGATATTAAATTGCACTGGATGGACGGCGGTATTCAGCCGGATCGCCCTGAAGAATTAGGTGCAAACGAAATCTTTGGAGATGGCGGCAATGGCACATTATTCATTGGAACAAAGGGAAAAATGATTTGTGATACTTATAGTGAAAATCCAAGATTATTGCCTTTAAGCCGTAATGAAAACTTAAAAATTGCTCAAAAATACCCTCGTGTAAAAGATGGAGCCAATGGGCATCAAAAACAGTGGATAGAGGGCTGTATTGCTGGATATGGTAAGAAAGAGCTCAGTTCTCCTTTTGAAATTGCGGGTCCATTAACAGAAGCCTTATTAATGGCAAATCTTGCAGTAAGAGGTTATGATCTGCACAAAGAATATTTGGGAGAAGATGTATATCCAGGACGTTCAGTTAAAATGCTTTGGGATAACAATGCTAAGAAAGTAACCAATGTTGATGATGTAAATCAATTTGTAAAACGCAATTATAGAGAAGGCTGGAAAAACCTAAGTTTTTAAAAAATATTAAAATTAAAGATTATAACCATGAAAAAGATTATTACAGCAGTATTAGTATTCACTTTATTCCAAAACCTTCAGGCGCAAAAAGGATTTAAACCCATTTTTGACGGAAAAACGACAACAGGCTGGCATACTTATGGCAAAACTTCTGTTAGCGGCGGATGGAAGGTTGAAGACGGTGTTTTGCATTTTGATCCAGAAGCTGCAAAAAATGGTCAGGGAGGAGATTTAGTAACTGATGCCGAATATGAAAATTTTCATTTAAAATTGGACTGGAAAGTTGCTCCTAAAGCGAATAGCGGTATTATATTTTATGTAAATGAAAATGCACAGAAATATAAAAACACTTATGAGACGGGTTTAGAAATGCAGGTTTTGGACAATGACGGTCATCCTGATGGTAAAATTACTAAGCACCGAGCAGGAGATCTGTATGATTTAATTCAAAGCAAATCAGAACCAGTAAAACCTGTTGGAGAATGGAATACAGCTGAAGTTGTCTGCAAAAACGGTAAACTGACTTTTGTTTTAAACGGAGTTATTGTTATTGAGACGACACTTTGGGATGATAATTTTAAAGTATTGGTTGCAGGAAGCAAATTTGCCAGCTGGCCAGGTTTTGGAACTTTCAAAAAAGGAAAAATTGCTTTGCAGGATCATGGTAATAATGTATGGTACCGCAACATTATTATTAAGGAATGGAATACAATGGAAACTACAACAGGCTGTAAATAATAGATTCGAAACATTTTTTATAAATCAACCCACTTTATGAATACAACTATCCGCATTAAATTATCTGTAATGATGTTTCTCGAATTTTTTATCTGGGGGGCTTGGTTTGTCACTCTTGGTACATTTTTAGGAAACAATTTAAAGGCATCTGGTTCAGAAACGGCGGCTATTTTTTCTACCCAATCGTGGGGAGCCATCATCGCGCCTTTCATTATTGGTTTGATTGCAGACCGTTATTTTAATGCTGAGAAAATTTTGGGTATTTTGCATTTAGCAGGTGCATTTTTAATGTATCAAATGTACCAATCTGCAGACATAGGTATGTTTTATATTTATGTATTGAGTTATATGATTTTGTATATGCCGACATTAGCTTTGGTAAATTCAGTGGCATTCAATCAGATGAAAGATGCGGAGAAGGAATTTGCAAATATTAGAGTCTGGGGTACGATAGGCTGGATTTTGGCAGGATTATCCATTAGTTTCCTGTTTCATTGGGATGCTGCAGAAGCTGTTTCAAATGGATTGCTAAAAAACACATTTCTTTTAGCAGGAACTGCTGCTTTGGTTTTAGGCTTATTAAGTTTTAATCTGCCAAAAACGCCTCCAAAAGTTAATGAAGGGAATATTAAAATAGGAGATATTATTGGTCTTGATGCTTTAAAACTTTTGAAGGATAAAAATTTCTTTATATTTTTTATTTCATCAATTTTAATTTGTATCCCATTAGCTTTTTATTATCAGAATGCACATCCTTTTCTGACTGCTGCCGGAGTTGAAAATCCGACAGGAAAAATGGCTGTTGGTCAAATATCCGAAGCACTTTTTTTATTATTAATTCCTGTGTTTTTTGCCCGTTTTGGATTTAAAAAAACAATTTTGGTGGGAATGCTTGCTTGGGCAGTCCGTTATATTTTATTTGCTTATGGCAATGGCAGTGATTTGAGTTTTATGCTCATAATAGGAATTGCTCTGCACGGAATATGCTATGATTTTTTCTTTGTTTCAGGGCAGATTTATACTAATTCAAAAGCAGGCGAAAAATATAAAAGTGCCGCTCAAGGGCTGATTACGTTAGCTACTTATGGCATTGGAATGTTAATTGGGTTTGCAGTTGCAGGCTGGATTACGGATAATTATAAAACAGCTGAAGGAGCGGTCGATTGGCAGATGGTTTGGATAATTCCTGCGGGAATCGCTTTTGCTGTATTTTTGATTTTTGCTCTTTTATTTCAAGATAAAAATAAATTGGCTGATGAAATTTAAGCAATTTAAAAATAACGATTATGAGTGCGACAGATAGAAGAACTGCTATAAAAGGTATTCTTGCCGGAACTTTGACATTAGGAGTTCCAGCAGATTTATTAGCTTTGGCTGAAACTAAAGAAGAACTTAAATCAAATCCGAATATGCTGAAAGGAAAAATTAACCATTCTGTAGCCCGCTGGTGCTTTAAAGATTTTGATATAGAAACGCTTTGTGTGGAAGCAAAAAAGATTGGAATCACAGGAATTGATTTAGTAGGCCCGCAAGATTGGCCAATATTGAAAAAACACAATCTTACTTCTACAATGTGTAATGGTGCCGAATTAAATCTTGTGGATGGTTTTAATGATCCAAAATTTCATGAACAGCTGATTAAAAATTATACGGAAATGATTCCGTTCGTTGCCGAAGCAGGCTACATAAATCTGATTTGTTTTAGTGGAAACAGAAGAGGGAAAACAGATGAAGAAGGCTGGAATAATTGCGTGCTTGGACTGCAAAAATTAATACCATTGGCTGAAAAGTATCAGGTTACCTTGGTTATGGAATTACTAAATAGTAAAATTAACCATAAAGATTATCAATGCGACAAAACCTATTGGGGTGTCGAATTGGTGAAACGAATCAATTCTAAAAATTTCAAACTGCTTTATGATATTTACCATATGCAGATAGATGAAGGAGATGTCATTCGGACCATACAGGAAAACCATCAGCACATTGCTCATTACCACACAGGAGGAGTTCCGGGACGCAATGAAATTGATGAAACCCAAGAGCTTAATTACAGCGCCATCATGAAAGCTATTGCTCAAACTGGTTTTACGGGATTTGTGGGGCAAGAGTTTATCCCAAAACAAGAAGATAAAATTGCCTCTTTGAAAAAAGCAATAGCAATTTGTGATATTTAATTTAATAAAGTAAAAAATGATAAAGAGAAGAGATTTTATAATTAACAGTGGTTTGGCATTAGGCGCATTGGCAATTGCTCCTTCCCTTGCCTTTACTTCAAAACAAAAAAATATCGGTATTCAATTGTATACTTTGAGGGCAGCATTTTCTAACGATGTGAAAGGAGTTTTAGAACATGTGGCTAAGTCAGGTTATAAAGAAGTGGAAACCTATGGCTACTCCAGTGATAAAGGTTTTTTTGGCACTTCAGCGAAAGATTTCAAAAAAATACTTGCCGATAATGGTCTAAAAGCACCTAGCGGACATTATGATTTTAATTCTTTTATAAAAGACAATAACGCTGATTTTCTGAAAGCTTCTATTGAATGCGCTAATCAATTAGGAAGTGAATACATAACCGTTCCTTATTTAGATGAAAAATTAAGAAGTGATCTAGATGGTTTTAAACGAATTGCGCAAAAAGTAAATGAAGCAGCCGTTTTATGTAAACAATCCGGACTAAAATTAGCTTATCACAATCATGATTTTGAATTTAAAAAGTTTGGAAATCAAACAGGTTATGATATTTTACTGCAGGAAACGGATAAAAAGTTAGTTGATTTTGAATTGGATATATATTGGGCGGTCCGTTCAGGAAATGATCCTTTGCAGATGTTTAAAGCTAATCCCGGCCGATTTACAATGTGGCATGTAAAAGATATGGATAAGTCCAAAGCAGAATGGAATACCGAAATTGGAGAAGGAAGTATCAACTTCAAAACCATTTTTACTGAAGCTAAACTCTCAGGAATGCAGCACTTTTTTGTAGAGCAGGAAACCAATTATTCTCCAAACCCAGCTGATTCGATTAAAACAAGTTTTGAATATGTTTCCAAACATTTACTATAATTATTTTAATAGGTTCTTACTTAAAGACTGACTTCTGCTGCAATTTTGAAAGAAATTGAATAGCTATAAGTTTATAAAAAATAAAATACCAGCAATCCGCTGGTATTTTTGTTTTTTGAAGAATGTAAAATGATTTAATTCACATTTTTAGAGAGCACATAAAAATCTTTATTTACCTCGACTTTTTCAATTTTAGAATCATTGTTAAATTCACTCCAGTCTGCTTTTGGTTTTAAAGTGATTTCTTTTCCATTAAGAGAAACTTTTACAGGCATTTCAAAACCGGCAACAATATTTGTCCAGCGGTATTTCAAGGTATTGTCCTGAACAGTATATTCTAATGTCGGAATTCGAACATCTCGCAGATATTGGTTAAAAAATGGATTTAAATCCAAGCCGGACTGCTGGCTTAGGTAATCTTCAATCTGTTTGGTCGTTACCGTTTGATGGTAAAAAGTACTGTTCAGGCCTCTCAGGATATTTCTCCATTTTGCATCATCATTAACCAGCTGGCGCAGTATATTGAGCATATTACCGCCTTTGTAGTACATATCGCCGGAACCCTCACTGTTTACATCATAATGACCAATGATCGGGATATCATTTTGAATGTTTTTTCGGGTACCGCGGACATATTCAAGGCCTGCTTCTTTTCCATAGTAATATTCCAGAAAAAGACTTTCGGAATAATTAGTGAAACTCTCATGGATCCACATATCGGCGATATCTTTGTAGGTAATGTTATTGGCAAACCATTCATGTCCGGATTCATGAACAATGATAAAATCAAATTTTAATCCCCAGCCTGTTCCGCTCAAATCGCGTCCGAGATAACCGTTTTGGTATCCGTTTCCGTAGGTAACACAGCTTTGGTGCTCCATACCTAAATAAGGAGTTTCAACCAGTTTGTAGCTGTCTTCATAAAAAGGATACGGTCCAAACCAGTGTTCAAAAGCTTTCAGCATTCTAGAAACATCTTTGAATTGTTCTTTGGCTTTGGCCAGATTATCTTTCAAAACATAATAAGTACAGTCCAGATCTCCTTTTTCTCCTTTGTATTTTTCTGAAAAAGTAACGTAATCACCGATATTGATATTTACACCATAGTTGTTAATTGGATTTTTTACAGCCCAGGTATAGGTTTTAGTTCCGTCTTTTAATGTTTTTACATTTTGAAGACGGCCATTGGAAACATCAGTTAAATTTCCAGGAACGTTCACGCTGATTTTTATTCCTTCTGCTTCATCATACATGTGGTCTTTGTTCGGCCACCAGACACTAGCGCCTAATCCTTGGCAGGAAGACGCAATAAAATTATTTCCGTTTTTATCTTTTTTCCAGGTAATACCCCCATCCCAAGGCGGATTTACTGCTATTTTTGGTTTCCCTTGATAAAATATCGTTATTTCTTTTAGTTCTCCTTTATTTTGGGCTGAAACCAATGAAATATAAAATACATTTCCATCTCGTTTGTATTTCAAAGCCCCTCCGTCTTGGGTAACCTTCGTGATTTTCATAGGCTCCTGCAGGTCTATCTGCATTGTTTTATATGGCTGCAAAACTTTATACTGAATGGTATTAGACCCTGTAATTGTGCTGTCTGCTGGATTTACTTTTATTGTAAGGTCATAATGTTTTAGATCCCACCACGATCTTTCTTTAGTAATACTGCCCCTAAGAGAATCCTGTCGGCTAAAATGGGTCTCGGATTTACTAAGAAGTCCCTGTGCCTGAATTCCACTGGAAATTAAGAATACAATTAATAACGTTTTTAGGTGTTTCTTCATGGATTTATAAATTTTGTATCAAAATTACATACTTTTTTTGAGTTTTTCATAAATAAAAAAGAAATTGTATAGGCTACGAATTATACCAATTTCATCGATTTTCTTTCTCTTTAAAAACTAAAAAAATAACCGCAAGGTTCACAAAGAAAAGCTATGAACGCAACACTTTGCGGACTTTGCGATTTTCCTTCGCGAACCTTGCGGTTAAATTGGTACTTAGTATAGGGATAGATTAAAAAAATCTGTTTCATCCCCGTAATTCGTGGTCTAAAACTTACTTCTGACGCCCTTTCAAAACATTCACAACATCATTCAATTGATATCCTTTTGCCTGTAGCAAAATAAGGTAGTGAAAAAGTAAATCAGCACTTTCGCTTAAGAACAGATCATCATTATCATCTTTTGCCTCAATAACTACTTCGACTGCTTCCTCACCTACTTTCTGTGCAATTTTGTTAATTCCTTTTTCAAATAAAGAAGCCACATAACTTTTTTCAGAATCAGCATTTTCTCTTCTGGTTTTGATTGTATTTTCCAAATGTGAAATGAATCCATATTCCTGCGCATTAGGCTCTTGCCAGCAGGTGTCAGCTCCCGTGTGGCAAGTTGGTCCCACTGGTTTTGCCTGAATCAAAAGCGTATCGCCGTCACAATCATTTTTAATATCTACAAGTTCCAAGAAGTTACCGCTTTCCTCACCTTTTGTCCAAAGTCTTTGTTTGGAACGGCTGAAGAAAGTTACTTTTTGAGTTTCAATTGTTTTTTGAAGTGATTCTTCATTCATATACCCCAGCATCAAAACATTTTTTGTTTCCGAATCCTGAATAATTGCCGGAATTAATCCGTGTGCGCTTTTGATATCTATGTTCATATTTTTGGTCTAAAGTCTTAAAGATAAAACTATATTCTAACTTCTATATTATTGTTTTTTAATTCTTTTTTCAGGGTTTTGATTTCAATTTCTTTGAAATGAAATACACTCGCTGCCAATGCTGCGTCTGCTTTTCCATTGATAAAGGTATCTGTGAAATGCTGCATATTTCCAGCACCTCCAGAAGCGATTATTGGAATATTTACCAATTGCGATAATTTTGCCAAAGCTTCATTGGCAAAGCCGTTTTTGGTTCCGTCGTGATCCATCGAAGTGAAAAGGATTTCTCCCGCCCCTCTTTGTTCTACTTCTTTTGCCCAGTCAAACAATTTTATTTCCGTCGGAACTTTTCCTCCTACCAAATGTACAATCCATTCACCTTCAATTTGCTTAGCATCAATTGCAACTACTACACATTGGCTTCCGAATTTTTGTGCCAAATCATTAATCAACTGTGGGTTTTTCACCGCCGATGAATTGATAGAAACCTTGTCAGCTCCATTCTGAAGCAAAACTTCAACGTCACTCACTGCTGAAATTCCGCCGCCTACAGTAAACGGGATGTTAATTGTTGCCGCCACTTTCCGAACCAAATCAACTAGAGTTCTTCTTCTTTCTTCTGTTGCCGAAATATCCAGAAAAACCAATTCGTCAGCTCCTTCATCCGAATAGATTTTTGCCAATTCCACAGGATCACCTGCATCCCGCAAATCTACGAAATTAACGCCTTTTACGGTTCTTCCGTTTTTAATGTCCAGACAGGGTATTATTCTTTTTGTTAACATTTTTATTATTGTTACGGTAGAGACGTTGCACTGCAACGTCTAAACTATTCGGTGTTTTTATTTTGATTGGGTTAGACGTAGCACTGCAACGTCTCTACGATATGATATAATTTTCCAATTGTTTCAACGAAATTCTGCCTTCGTAAATGGCTTTTCCGATGATGGTTCCTTCACAACCCAATTCGGCCAGTTTAGGTAATTCATCAAAAGTAGAAATTCCACCAGAGGCGATTAATTTTACACCTTTCGCCTGATCTAAAATTTTGGCATACAAATCAAAACTTGGTCCTTCGAGCATCCCGTCTTTGGCAATATCGGTACAAATTACGTATTGAATCCCTTTTAACTGATAATTTTGTATAAACGGAACCAAATCTTCGTTTGAATCTTCCAGCCAACCGGAAACCGCTACTTTTTCATTAGTGGCATCGGCTCCTAGAATGATTTTGTCCGAACCATATTCTGCAATCCATTTTTCGAAAATTGGTCTGTTTTTTACGGCAATACTTCCGCCTGTGATTTGGTTCGCACCACTTTCAAAAGCGATTTTCAGATCAGAATCGGCTTTTAAACCTCCGCCAAAATCAATTTTCAATTTGGTTTGCGTGGCGATTTGTTCCAATATTTTATAATTGACAATCTTGCTTGATTTTGCCCCATCCAAATCTACCAAATGCAAATATTCTATTCCGTGCGCTTCGAATGATTTTGCTACTTCCAGCGGATTTTCGTTATATATGATTTTGGTATTGTAATCGCCTTTGGATAAGCGAACACATTTTCCTTCGATGATGTCTATTGCGGGTATTATTCTCATTTAATTTTTGATTGTAGATTAACGATTTTTGATTTCAGATTGCTATTGAAATTGATTTTTGAAATTGTCATTACCTTTTATAGCTTCAGAAAATTTCCAAGGATTTGCTCGCCAACATCACCGCTTTTTTCAGGGTGAAATTGCGTTCCGTAGAAATTGTTATTTTCCAGAGCCGAAGAATACTCAACGTCATAATCAGTGGTTGCAATGGTTTCTTTGCAAATAGGCGCATAAAAACTATGAACCAAATACATATATTCCTTTTCGGCCACATCTTTGAATAAATCCGATTTTAGGTTGTAAATGATATTCCAACCCATTTGAGGCACTTTTACTTTTGGCGAAAATTTAATAACATCTACATCAAAGATTCCCAAACCTTCTGTGTTTCCTTCTTCAGAACGGTTACACATCAACTGCATTCCTAAACAAATTCCCAAAACGGGTTGTTGTAGTGTCGGAATCAAAGTGTCTAATCCACTTTTTTTGAGCATCATCATAGCATAACTCGCCTCTCCCACTCCAGGGAAAATCACTTTGTCTGCCTTTTTTATTTCCTCAGGATCATTACTCAAAACGGCTTTGAATCCCAATCTCTCGATGGCAAACATAATGCTTTGGATATTTCCTGCTCCGTAATTTATGATTACTATTTTCATTTTTCTTAATTAGTATAATGCGCTATCATTTTATTTACCAATCCTTTATCATTGAAAAACATAACTTCAATTGCCATTTTTCCCATAATAGATTTGTAATATAAAGCGACTGAATTGACGCCAGATGTAACTTCAATCAGCTCAAAATGTAAATCAGGAAATTTAGTTAAAGCCTTATTCCAATAATCTTTAACCAAGGCTTTTCCAACAAGAGAACCGCTTTCAATTCCTCCAGCCAATTTTATCATTGGAGTAGTAATTTCGATATCCTCTGAATAATGATTTAAAATATCATCCAAATCGTGAGAATTCCAGGATTCAATCCATTCTGAAGCAAATTTTTGAGCATCCATAATTGGTAATATTAAAGCATTCCTTTTGTTGAAGGCAAAATCATTTTCTCGGTATCACGTTTTACGGCTACTTTTATCGCTTTCGCAAAAGCTTTAAAAATAGCTTCGATTTTGTGATGTTCGTTCGTACCCTCTGCTTTGATGTTGATATTGGCTTTGGCTCCGTCAGAAAAAGATTTAAAGAAATGATAGAACATTTCCGTTGGCATTTTACCTACCATTTCGCGTTTGAATTCGGTTTCCCAAACTAGCCAGTTTCTACCACCAAAATCAATTGCTACTTGAGATAAGCAGTCGTCCATTGGTAAACAGAAGCCATAACGTTCAATTCCTAATTTGTTTCCTAAAGCTTTCGCAAAAACTTCTCCCAAAGCAATTGCCGTGTCTTCGATCGTATGGTGTTCATCAACTTCAAGGTCGCCTTTTACCAAAATCTCCAAGTCCATTTGTCCGTGGCGTGCAATTTGGTCAAGCATGTGGTCAAAAAAGGCAATTCCCGTTTCGATTTTGCTTTTTCCTGTTCCGTCCAAGTTCAGGTTGATGTAAATATCTGTCTCGTTTGTTTTTCTTGAAATCGACGCCGAACGCGCTTCTAGTTTTAAAAACTCGTAAATCACTTTCCAATCGGTAGAATGCAAGACAATGATTTCGTCTAATTCTTCTTTTTTGCTTGAGATTTCAGCGATTCCCAAATCATCTTCCGATTTTAAGAAAATAGCTTTTGCGCCTAGGTTTTTAGCCAATTCCACATCGGTAATGCGATCGCCTAAAACAAATGAGTTAGCCAAATCGTATTCAGGATTATCAATGTATTTTTTCAACATTCCCGTTCTTGGTTTACGTGTTGGTGCATTGTCTTCAGGAAAAGAACGATCTATAAAAATATCATCAAAAAGGACTCCTTCGTTTTCAAAAGCTCTCAAAATGAAATTTTGTGTTGGCCAAAAAGTATCTTCCGGAAAACTATCAGTTCCCAAACCATCCTGATTGGTCACCATAACCAGTTCGTAATCCATTTCTTTGGCGATTTTTGCCAAATACTGAAATGCTTTTGGGTAAAATTCCAGTTTTTCTAAACTGTCTAATTGATATCCTTCCGGTTCCAATACAATCGTTCCATCACGATCTATAAAAAGTACTTTCTTCATAAGTTATTTTATTCTAGACCTAACAGGTTTCTAAAACCTGTTAGGTCTTAGTTGATTAATTTTGTAATGCTTCAATTAATTTTTTATTTTCTTCTTCAGTTCCAATAGTCAAACGCAAGGTATTTTCACACAGTGGCTGAGTCGTTCTATTGCGAATCACAATTCCTTTGGCAATTAACTCATCGTAACGTTTGTTGGCATCATCCACTTTTATTAGGATAAAATTAGCCTCTGTCGGATAGATTTTATCCACGAAAGATACTTTGTTTAAAACTGAAAGTAATTCGGTTCTTTGTGCTATAATTGAGGTTATTTCACTTGCAATTTTCACTTCATCACTTAAACGTTCCAAAGCACGAAGCTGTGTCAATTCGTTTACATTATAAGGCGGTTTGATTTTGTTTAAAACCGAAATTACTTCTGTAGAAGCATAGCAAACTCCTAAACGGATTCCTGCCAGACCATAAGCTTTAGATAAAGTCTGTGTAATAATTAAATTTGGATATTGATCTAATTTTTTCAACCAGCCTTCTTTATCTGAAAAATCAATATAAGCTTCGTCAATAACGACAAATCCATTGAAACTTTCCAATAATGTTCTAACACTTTCCTCTGAAAAAGAATTCCCAGTAGGATTATTTGGCGAACACAAAAAGATGATTTTAGAATTAGTATCAACTGCTTCTAAAATTTTCTCCACTTGTGGCTGAAAATCATTCGAAAGCAATACTTCTCTGTTTTCAACGGCATTGATGTTGGCCAATACACCGTACATACCGTAAGTTGGAGGTAACGAAATTACGTTGTCAACTTTTGGCTCACAGAAAGCTCTGAATAATAAGTCCAAAACCTCATCGCTTCCGTTTCCTAGCAGAATTTGTTTTGGGTTTACATTCTTCATTTTTCCCAAAACCACTTTTACATTGCCTTGCTGTGGGTCTGGATAGCGGTTTACGCCGTTTTGATATGGATTTTCATTGGCATCCAAAAAAATCATATCAGCTGTATCGAAATCTTCAAACTCATCACGAGCCGAAGAATAAGGCTTTAATTTCTTGACGTTTTCACGTACTATAGTGTTTATATCGAAAGTCATTTTTTATTTTTTTTGAGAAAAGAAAAAAGATGCAAGAAGAAAGACTTTGTGTTCAGTTCTGCAATTCTTTTAATCTTTGTCTTTGCTCTTGTTTCTTGTCTCTATTTTAAATTCTTCAATCTCAAGGTAACTGCATTCTTATGCGCCTGTAATCCCTCGGCTTCAGCCATTATTTCAATCGCTTTTCCAATGTTTTGAATACCTTTTTCGGATATTTTTTGGAAAGTCATCGATTTGGTAAAACTATCAAGGTTTACACCGCTGTAATTTTTGGCATAACCATTTGTTGGTAGCGTATGATTAGTTCCCGAAGCATAATCTCCTGCACTTTCCGGAGTGTAGTTTCCGATGAAAACTGAACCGGCATTGGCAATATTATCTACATAGAAAGCTTCGTCTTTGGTACAAATGATAAAATGTTCAGGTCCGTATTCATTGATTAATTCTAAAGCGATGGCATCATTTTCAACAAAAATCAATTTGGAATTGGCGATAGCTTTTTCTGCGATAGCTTTTCGAGGTAAAACATCCATTTGTGATTGGATTTCTTTTTCTACCTCATCGATCAATTGTTTTGAAGTGGAAACTAAAATCACCTGACTGTCTGTTCCGTGTTCGGCTTGAGAAAGTAAGTCGGATGCAACGAATGCAGGAACGGCATTATCATCGGCAACAATCAACAATTCTGATGGTCCCGCCGGCATATCAATTGCAACACCAAATTGAGTGGACAATTGCTTAGCAACAGTTACAAACTGATTTCCCGGTCCGAATATTTTATACACTTTTGGGATTGTATCAGTTCCAAAAGTCATTCCGGCAATAGCCTGAATCCCTCCTACTTTCAGAATTTTGGTCACACCGCATAAATAAGCGGCATATAAAATGGCAGGGTTAATATTACCATTTTTGTCAGGAGGCGAACATAGTACGATTTCGCTGCATCCTGCAAGATTTGCTGGAACTGCCAGCATTAGCACAGTCGAAAACAAAGGAGCGGTTCCGCCCGGAATATACAAACCGATTTTTTGAATAGGTCTTTTTTCCTGCCAGCAGTTTACGCCTTCGATGGTTTCAACTTCAATGCGATTTGTTTTTTGGGCTAAGTGGAATTTTTCAATATTTGATTTTGCCAATTGGATGGCTTCTTTTAATTCTTTTGAAATAGTTGCGATTGCCGTGGCTATTTCGGTTTGTGAAACTTCCAGTTCAGGAACTGAAGCTCCGTCAAAAAGTGAAGTGTATTTTGCTACTGCAAAATCTCCTTTTGACTGCACTTCTTTGAAAATTCCTTTCACCGTTGCTTCTATATCGTCAACTGTTTTAGTTGGTCTTTCTAAAATTGAGGACCAGGTTTCTGGTTTTGGATTGTATATTTTATTCATTTTTTTATGCTTTAAGCTTTAAGCGGTATACTATAAGTTAATTTACGATATGTTTTGAGGCTTAAAGCGTATTGCTTACAGCCTAAAGCGCGAAACTTAAAGTACCATTTTTTCAATAGGACAAACTAAAATTCCTTCGGCACCGGCATCCTTCAATTTGTCGATTACTTCCCAGAAAGTATCTTTGTCAATTACCGAGTGTACGCTGCTCCATCCTTCCTGCGCCAAAGGCAGAACAGTTAAGCTTCGTAACACTGGAAGAATCTTTCCAACTTCATCAATTTTGTCGTTTGGAACATTCATCAAAATATACCTCGATTTTCTGGCTCTCAAAACCGATTCGATTCGGAATTTCAGAGTGTCGATTAACTTTTGGTTTTCTGGGTTTATTTTTGGAGAAACTGCCAAAACCGCTTCACTTTTCAGGATAACTTCAACTTCTTTCAAGTTGTTTTTGAATAAAGTGCTTCCGCTTGAAACGATATCTACAATAGCATCGGCAAGGCCAATATTTGGTGCAATTTCAACTGACCCTGAAATTTGGTGAATATCAACCGTCATTCCAAAGGAAGCAAAATAGTCAACAACTGTATTAGGGTAAGATGTAGCGATTCTTAGTCCGTCTAAATCTTTTATAGAATTGTATTCGAAGGTTTTGGGAACTGCAACAGAGACTCTGCATTTTGAAAAACCTAATTTTTGGGCTACTTCAATCCCTTTTCCTTTTTCTACCAAAAGATTATCTCCCACGATAGCTGCATCAACAACACCGTCAATTAAGTATTGCGGGATGTCAGAATTTCTAAGAAATAAAACTTCTAAGGGGAAGTTAGTTGCTTCGGCTTTTAACTGGTCGTTTCCGTTGTCTATTGAAATACCGCAGTCTTTTAGGATTTGGATGCTTTCTTCGTTTAAACGTCCCGATTTTTGAATTGCAATTTTAAGTGTACTCATTTTAGTTTTTTTTAGTTTGTTGTTTTGAGTTAATGCCTGAGTACAAAGAAAGGGTAATAAAAAACCCGCTTGATGTACTCAAACGGGTTTAGATTATTGTGATTTACACGCATACCATTAACACATCGCTTGAGAGCAATTATGAGAATGATGATGATGTAATTGAATTGATAACATAACTTTATAAAATTAGATAACTCTTTGTTTCTTTTGCAAAGATAGGGTATAAATTAATAATAATCCAATTTTTATTTTAACGTTTCGTCAAGTATTTGTTAAATTAAAAAACACGGAAGATATTTAATTACTGAGAAACAGAAACACCTATTTGGAATTGCTTATCAGACAATACCAAACAGGTGTTTCAAAATCAACTTTAAAATAATTACTACTAAACGGTTAGCTTAATACTGGTTCCAAAGAAGGTCCGGCTGCGACTAAGCGTTTTCCTTCTTCGGTATCAGTGTACTGCTCAAAATTTTTGATATAACGTGCAGATAAGTCTTTTGCTTTAGTTTCCCATTCCTCAATATCTCTATAAGTGTCTCTTGGGTCTAAAATTCCTTCGCTTACATTTGTTAATGCTGTTGGAATTGTTAGGTTTAAAAATGGAACAGTGGCTGTTTCTGCGGTATCGATCTCACTGTTAATAATTGCATCAATAATTGCTCTTGTGTTTTTAAGAGAAATTCTTTTCCCTGTTCCATTCCAACCTGTATTAACTAAATATGCTTTTGCTCCGTGCTCTCTCATTTTTCCAATTAATGTTTTAGAATACATTGTTGGGTGTAATGTTAAGAAAGCTTCACCAAATGCTGGAGAGAAAGATGGCTCTGGAGTAGTAATTCCTCTTTCAGTTCCTGCTAATTTGGATGTATATCCGCATAAAAAGTGGTATTGTGCCTGATCATCATCAAGTATAGATACTGGAGGCAGTACTCCAAATGCATCAGCAGAAAGATAGATGATTTTCTTAGCGTGTCCAGCTTTTGACGGTAATACAATTTTATTAATATGATAAATTGGGTAAGATACTCTTGAGTTTTCGGTGATTGAATGGTCATAATAATCAATTTCTCCATACTCATCGACGATAACATTTTCTAATAATGCATCTCTTTTAATAGCTCTCCAAATATCTGGTTCATTTTCTTCTGATAAATCAATTACTTTAGCATAACAGCCTCCTTCATAGTTAAATACTCCGTTGTTATCCCATCCGTGTTCGTCATCACCAATTAAGTATCTTTTTGGATCTGCAGAAAGTGTTGTTTTTCCTGTTCCTGAAAGTCCGAAGAATACAGCAACATCTCCTTTTTCGCCTACGTTAGCAGAACAGTGCATTGAAGCCATTCCTTTCAAAGGCAAGTAGTAGTTCATCATCGCGAACATTCCTTTTTTCATTTCGCCTCCATACCAAGTACCTCCAATAAGCTGTATTCTTTCAGTAAGATTGAATACTACGAAGTTTTCTGAGTTCAATCCTTGTTCTCTCCAGTTTGGATTCACTGTTTTTGAACCGTTCATTACAATGAAATCAGGTTTTCCAAAGTTTTCCAATTCATAATTTGAAGGTCTGATAAACATATTAGTAACAAAGTGAGCTTGCCAGGCAACTTCCATTACGAAACGGACTTTAAGTCTTGTGTCTGCATTTGTTCCGCAGAAAGCATCTACTACATATAATTTTGGAGAAGTAGAAAGCTGTTTCAATACTAATCCTTTCAAATCATCATAAACTGATTGTGTTGTAGGGAAATTCACTTTATCATCCCAGTAGATAGTGTCTTTTGAAACGGCATCTTTAACGATATATCTGTCTTTTGGTGAACGGCCTGTAAAAACACCTGTTTTTACAGCAACGGCACCTGTATCTGTTAAAGCTCCTTTTTCATATCCTTTTCTTTTGTGTGAAATTTCTGCCTGATATAATTCTTCATAAGATGGATTGTATACTACTTCATGGTAGCCTGTAATTCCCAAGTTATGTAATTCCTGAATGATTTTAATGTTCTTCATAATGTGTGTATTTTATTATAGTTTTATGCGTTATTTTCTTTATCAAAATTACTCCAGTTAGTGACTAAAAAACCTGATTTTTATCATGTTTTGAAGAAAAATATGCGCAAACGTTTTCGATTTTAGCGCTGTTTTACAAAGAGATATGATTATCTTTTTTATTGAAGATGTATTTTGGTTTTATAGGAAAGAAATAAAAATTAAACCTGATTTTTGTCATATAAAATTACCAAAAAAAATAATTCATTTACGTTATATTTTCATTAAAAAAGCTACAATTATGTTTGAATGGTTTAACGTTTTGTTTACTCCGACAGATACGCCGGAAATGACACAGTCATTAATAGTATTGTTTATGGCTATAAGTATTGGTTTTTTTGCTGGTAAAATAAAAATTGGCAAAGTTTCGCTGGGAGTTTCCGCTGTAATGTTTGTGGGATTGTTTTTGGGGCATTTGGGATTTAGCATGGAACCAGAATTGATACAGTTTGTGAGAGAATTTGGTTTAATTCTGTTTGTCTATGGCATCGGAATTCAGGTTGGCCCTACATTCTTTTCTTCTTTCAAAAAAGAAGGTTTAATTTTCAATGCATTGGGAGTCGGAACCGTATTTTTAGGAGGAATTATTACTTGGCTGCTATATTTGGCTGCTAATGTAAAAATTGAAAATGCTGTTGGTTTAATGTCCGGTTCAGTGACAAATACTCCAGGGCTTGGTGCTGCAAAGTCAACTCTTATTGAAATCCAAAAACAATTGAATCTTCCTGCGGATCATTTTTCAGATCCAGCTATTGCTTATGCTATTACATATCCCATAGGTGTTTTTGGAATAATTCTGATTATAATTTTGGCCAAAAACTTCTTGAAAATTGATTTGTCAAATGAAGTTGTGCTTCTAAACAAAAAGAATAAAGATTCAGAAAATAAAATTGTGCGCCAAAAATGCAGAGTTACTCAGCCCGAAGTGATAGGGAAAACTATCCGTCAGGTATTCAGAGAGTTTGCTCTTGACGGTGTTATTATTTCCAGACAAAAGCAAAGCGGTACAAAAGTGGTGTTTTCGCCTTCATTGGACTCGGTTCTAAAAGAAAAAGACGTTCTAATGGTGGTTGCCAAACAAAAAAACATAAATAAGTTTATTGATATTGTTGGAAAAGTATCCACGGATTTATTTATTGAATCTGAAAATGATGTTACAGCCAAAGTTCTAAGTGTTACTAAAAAAACTGCCACACATAAAACACTGGCGCAATTGGATTTATACAATCAGTTTGGATTAAAAGTTACCCGTGTAGTCCGTTCGGGTCTGGAAATTCTGGCACAGCCCACATTAGAGCTTTTTTATGGTGATACTTTATTGATTGTTGGAAATAAAGAAGCTATTGAAGAAGCTGAAAAAATCATTGGAAACTCAAAAAAAATACTTTTAGAACCTGATTTTCTTTCTCTTTTCGGCGGTTTGATTTTTGGGGTTGTTATTGGTTCAATTCCAATAATGATTCCGTCATTACCGGTTCCGCTGAAATTAGGATTGGCTGCGGGACCGCTTCTGGCGGCTTTGTTTATCAGCAGATATGGCGGTGTTGGAGTAATTCATTCGTACATTAATAATGGAGCCATTCATTTTATGAAGGATTTCGGAATATGTATGTTCTTTGCTGCAGTTGGTATTAAAGCTGGACACGGTTTCTATGATAATTTTGTTTCAAATGACGGCTGGATGTGGATTTACTATGGATGCTATATTACGTTTATACCTTTGACTGTCTTGGTTTTAGTCAGTCGATTCGTATTTAAGCTTAATTTTTATCAAATGGTTGGTATTATGAGCGGTTCTTATACGGATCCTGCCGCATTGGCTTTTAGTACCAAATATTTAGATTCGGATATTCCTAATCAATCATATGCAACGGTATATCCTTTGGTAACCATCAGCCGAATTCTAGTTGCACAGCTGCTGATATTGCTATTAGCAAGCTGATGCAGTAATTTAATTTTAACCATTAAGATATTAAGAAAAATTAAGGTTTCTATATTTCAATTTCGAGTGTTTTCTTAATGAAACTTAATCTCTTAATGGTTCAAAAAAAAAATGTTATTAATATTTCAAAAGAGCCTTTAATTCCTTTTCGAATCGGCCTTTCGGCAAATATTGATCTTCCAGCGCTTTGGTGAACGGGATTGGAGAATCCAGACTCGCCACACGTTTTACAGGCGCATCAAGATATTCAAAACAGTTTTCCATAATCAACGCTGAAATATCGCTGGCAACACCTCCAAACATTGAATCTTCCTGATAAATAATAACTTTTCCTGTTTTTTTTACCGAAGCAAAAATCGTTTCAGTATCTAAAGGCTGTAAAGTTCTTAAATCCAAAAGATCTGCTTGCATTTCAGGGTTATTATCTAAAGTTTCCAAAGCCCAATGCACCGCTGCGCCAAAAGATATAATTGTAACATCGTTTCCTTCTCTCAGCAAAGCAGCTTTCCCCAGTGGAATAGTGTAATAATCGGTCGGTACATCTTGTGATAAACTTCTATATAATTGTTTATGTTCGAAGAAAAGTACAGGATTTGGATCGTTTATTGAAGCATTCAGCAAACCTTTTGCGTCAAGCGGAAAAGCAGGATAAACTACTTTTAGACCTGGAGTTTTGGTAAACCAGGCTTCATTGGTCTGAGAATGGAAAGGACCAGCCTGCGTTCCGCCGCCACAAGGCATTCGAACGACTACATCCGCTTTTTCTAACCAGCGGTAGTGTGATTTGGCTAATAGATTCACAATTGGGTTAAATCCTGTGGAAACAAAATCGGCAAACTGCATTTCGACAATTGCTTTGTAGCCGTTAATGGATAATCCCATGGCGGTAGAAACGACAGCGCTTTCACAAATAGGTGTATTGCGAATGCGTTCTTTACCAAACTGCTCCACAAAACCATCTGTGATTTTGAAAGCTCCGCCGTATTCGGCAATGTCCTGGCCCATAATAACGGATTTTTCATGCCTTTCCATTGATTGTTTCAAACCTGCTGAAATGGCATCTATAAAACGGATGTTTTCTGTTTCAGTATTTACAGGAAAGTCTTCGTAGCCATACGGTTTGTAAACATCATTTAATTCTCCTTCAAGAGTTGGCTCAATTTCAGGTTCTTCATTGGCTAAAGCCCAGCTTTGATCAATGTCTTTTTTTATTTCCTGCTGGACTTCGGCATCATATTCTGCGGTTAAGATATGATTTTGGTACAAAAAGCTTCTGTAGTTGTCTACAGGGTCTTTGGAAGCCCAAGAATTCATTAATTCCTGCGGGACATATTTGGTGCCGCTCGCCTCTTCATGACCGCGCATTCGGAACGTTTTGAATTCGAGCAAAATTGGTCTTGGTCTTTCAATCATCGAAGCTTTTAATTCAGTCAAAAGATTAAAAATCTCCAAAATATTGTTTCCGTCCACGATGTGGCTTTCAATTCCGTAACCTATTCCTTTGTCGGCAAGGTTTTCGCAGCGGTATTGCTCATTCGTTGGTGTTGATAAACCATAACCGTTATTTTCAATTATGAACAAAACTGGTAAATCCCAAACTGCAGCAATATTCAAGGCTTCGTGAAAATCGCCCTCGCTCGTTGCGCCTTCACCAGTAAAAACGGCTGTTATTTTTCCGTTTTTCTTTAATTTATTGGCTAATGCTATTCCATCGGCTACACCCAGCTGCGGTCCAAGATGCGAAATCATTCCAATGATTTTATAATCTTGTGTCCCAAAGTGAAAACTGCGGTCTCTTCCTTTGGTAAAACCATTGGCTTTGCCCTGCCATTGCGAAAAAAGACGCTGTAACGGAATATCTCTTCCTGTAAATACGCCTAAGTTGCGGTGCATCGGCAGAATGTATTCGTCAGTATCCAAAACTGCAGTCACTCCTGCAGCAATTGCTTCCTGTCCAATTCCGGAAAACCATTTGGATACTTTTCCCTGACGGATAAGGATTAACATTTTTTCTTCTACCAGCCTTGGTTTCAGAATTCTTTTGTAGAGATTTAATAATGTTTCGTTCGAGAGATTTTTTGGGTCAAAGTTCATTTTTTAGGGGTGTTTATTACGTATTTCAAATATAGATAAATATAACAGTATGAAAGCGAAATGTTGTATTTGTTGTAATTTTGAATAATTTTTAAAAAGAGTTAATTATTTTATTCTCTATATTTGTGGTTACGAAGTTTTAGGCTTCTAAAGTATTAAATACATTCATAATATGCAAAACATTCCTAGTGTTGACTTGCGTGATTTCCTTTCGGACGACCCGAAACGTAAACAAAAATTTGTAAATGAAATCGGAAGTGCATTCGAAGATATAGGCTTCGTAGCACTCAAAGGGCATTTTTTAAACGATCAATTAGTTGATGAATTGTATGGCGAAATTCGAAATTTCTTTTCACTGCCGTTAGAAACAAAACACAGCTATGAAATTCCTGGAATCGGCGGACAAAGAGGTTATGTTTCTTTTGGAAAAGAACACGCCAAAGGCCGTAAAGAAGGGGATTTGAAAGAATTTTGGCATTTTGGACAGTATGTTGATAAAGATTCAAAATACGCTTCAGAATATCCTGAAAATGTTGAGGTAAAAGAATTGCCCCGTTTTAATGAAGTGGGGAAAGAAGCCTACAAAATGCTTGAAAAAACGGGTGTTTATGTATTGAGAGCTTTGGCATTGCATCTTGGATTGGATGAATTCTATTTTGACGAATTTGCCAAAGACGGAAATTCAATCCTAAGACCTATTCACTACCCTCCTATTACAACTGAACCTGAGAATGCTATTCGTGCGGCTGCACATGGTGACATCAACTTAATTACTTTGTTGATGGGGGCTCAGGGCAAAGGATTGCAGGTTCAAAACCATAATGGCGATTGGATTGATGCTGTTGCAGAACCGGACGAACTGGTGATTAATGTTGGAGACATGTTATCCAGACACACCAATAATAAGCTGAAATCTACGATTCATCAAGTGGTAAATCCGCCAAGAGAATTATGGGGTACTTCACGTTATTCTATTCCGTTTTTTATGCATCCGGTAAGTGATATGAAATTAAACTGCCTTGAAAACTGCATCGATGCTGAAAATCCTAAGAAATTTGAAGATATTACCGCAGGCGATTATTTATATGAACGCCTCGTTGATTTAGGTTTAATAAAAAAATAAATAACAAATTTTAAAATCCAAATTCCAAAGCTTCACTTTTGGGATTTGGATTCTGTTTTTTATAATTTGAAAAAAAATGGATTTACAAGACCAATTAAAAAATCTTTTTCCAGACCATGAAATGGCTCCAGAAGAAGCAATCGAAAAAGAACCGCACCAATTATATGTTCAGAAAGAACCTATGATCTGCAAATTTGAAAAAAGAAAAGGAAAGGCAACCACCATAATTGAAGGCTACGAAGGATCTGATGAGGATTTTAAAATTCTTGCCAAAGAAATCAAAACAAAACTGAGTGTTGGCGGTACTTTCAAAGACGATTCCATTATTATTCAAGGCGATTATCGTGATAAAATAATGAACATTTTAAAAGAAAAAGGATTCAAGGTAAAACGTGTGGGAGGATAAGATTTTAGAATGCAGATTTTAGAATTTAGATTTCAGATTTATCTTCGAATTGAAATTCAAAATTCTTTTAAAATTAAAAACTTTGTGAGTCTCTCTGTGAATTCTTTGCGAATCTCTGTGAAATAAAAAAATAAAAATGGCTATACAGCAATCCGAATTAATACTCAATCCTGACGGGAGTGTGTATCATCTTAACCTGAAACCTGAAAATATTGCCCACGATATCATTTTTGTAGGCGATCAGGATAGGGTATCAAAAATCACCAAACATTTTGATTCGGTTGAGTTTTCTACTCAAAAACGAGAATTCAAAACTGAAACCGGAATTTATAAAGGCAAACGCATAACGGTAATGTCAACAGGAATTGGTCCGGATAATATTGATATTGTGGTTAACGAACTCGATGCACTTGTCAATATTGATTTGGAAACCCGAATACCAAAAGAAAATCTAACTTCATTAAACATTATCCGAATAGGAACTTCGGGCTCTTTGCACGCCGATATTCCCGTGGACAGTTTTGTGATGTCAAAATTTGGATTGGGACTTGACAATATGCTCCGCTCCTATTTGGCTGATTCCATTTCTAATATTGAAATCGAAGACGCTTTTATTGCTCATACCAATTGGGATTTGAGAAAAGGAAGGCCTATTGTTGTTGCTGGCTCTTCCATCTTGGAGAAAAAAATAGAAAGCGACAGAATTCATAAAGGAATCACGGCTACTGCGGGAGGTTTCTATGGACCTCAGGGAAGAATTTTGCGTTTGGGCATTCAAGATTATGATCTGAATTCCAAAATGGATAATTTCCTTTTTGAAGGAAACCGAATCACTAATCTTGAAATGGAAACTTCCGCTATTTATGGGCTTTCGGCTCTTTTAGGACATCAGGCTTTATCATTAAATGCTATTATTGCTAATCGTGCCAATGGTACTTTCAGCAGTGATCCGTACAAAGCTGTCGACGAATTAATTGAATATACTTTGAATAAATTGGCAGAAAATTAAACTATGACAGAAAATCAACAAAAAATCTTATTTCGATTCCACAGTGCTATTTTAGATGAAGAAATAACTGAAACTATGTGGTCGGATATAATTGATGCCGAAAAAGGAATATACAAATTAGACAACATTCCGTTTTTTGGACCGCTTATTGCAACAGATGACATTTTCTATGCAAAATTTGATGAAAAAGAAGGAAGTATTGTTTATAAAGAAACAATCGCCGCTTCTGGAAACTCCATAATTCAGATTGTCATTTTAAAAGACAATTTTGACAACGTAATCATTAGAGAAAAACTTAATGAAATGGATTGTGTTTCTGAAGTTTTGAATGAAAAGTATTTTGTTGCTGAAATAAAGAAAGCCTGCGATTATTCAGCGGTAAAGCAATTTTTAAATGAATATTCGGAATTAGGTTTATTAGATTTTGCTGAACCTTGCCTGTCTAAAAAACATAGTGACGATTTACTAAAATAACTTTATTACCATCTGCGAAAATCTGCTAAATCTGGGCGTCAATTTTTCACACAGATTTAGCAGATTTTTTTAGCTCTCTCATTCTTTTTTAAAACTATATTTGTGTTTTGAAAAATAAACCAATGAAAATAATTCTTACGGGAGCAACTGGAGTTTTGGGATCGCACATTATGTATGACCTTCTGGAGCTTTTTATCAAAAATAATAACAGCGGAAAACTTTTTATAATTGCCAGAAACAAAGGAAAAGTCAGTGCAGTCGAGCGTGTCAATGAACTTTTGACCAGTGATTACACTCCCGAAATTTTGCGTAAAAGCGGATTGAAAGAACTGCATAAATACATCGAAATCATAGATTCAGATTTAGCCAACCTTCAGGATACTTTTTCCGAAAAAATAAAAGGCGCTTACTTTATCCATTCGGCAGGTTATGTAAATCTTTCCACGGATGAAAAACTAAAAGGCAAAATTTTTGATGAAAATGCCAAAATCACTCAGGTACTTTTCAACACTTTTCATCCATTCATTAAGAAATTTATTTACATCGGGACGGCGTTTTCATCAGGAATACGAGCTGGATTGATAGGTAATGATTTTCATAATCTTGGTTTCAAACCAAAACACCGCAACGCCTATGAAAATGCCAAATTTCATTCGGAGAATTTCATTGCACAGGAATGTAAAGCTTTGGGATTACCTTTTCAAATTCTGCGCCCTAGCGTAATCGGAGGGAAAATGCTGGGAACCGAAAGCCCTTATTTCATTCCGAAATATATGGTTTTTTATCTTTTGGCCAAATTTTTCCACTTTACCTCCCAGCGAAAAGGAGAACAGGAAAATGTTCGTTTCATCATCAATGAGGAAACGGGCCTAAATATTATTCCGGTCGATTATGTTTCTAAAGTGATCGTAAACACCTTCGAACGTGACGATATTGAACAGTTGAATATTGTAAATGACAAAAGTTTCAATATCGTAAAAGGACTTCAGCTGATTATGAAAGAAGTGGGTTATACCAATTTTACCTTAATCAAGAATCCGCTTGATTTCAAATACAAAAACACTATCGAGAAACTGTATTACGAAAGTATCGGCAAGCATTTAAAACCTTATTTTATTACCAATCCAAACGAATACGATACCACTTTGCTGAATTCTATTCTTGAAATACCAAAATTGGATAATGAGGCATTTACCAATATGATCCGCTATGCCATTTCTAATGATTTTAAGGACATCAATGTGTAAAAAGCTGCTAAGTTTCTAAGATTCTAAGTCGCTAAGAGATTTAAAAAAAACTTTGAAACTTAAAAAAATTAGCATCTTAGAAACTTAGAAACTTAGTATCTTAGTGGCTTAAAAAAACAATTCCCTGCTTTTGGGTGTTATGGTACAAATTAACAAAACGAATTTTCATCTCGTAAAATCCAAGTTTCAGTTGAAAAAGCCTTGGGATCGTTTTGTTATCTTTTTATTGAGCACACTCATTACGATTCCTTTATTTATAGTGCTTCACCAAAATCTAATCGATCCGCAATGGTATTTTGGTTTGGACAGAGTGCTTCTTTTTATTCTTGTTTTGGGAGTTATTTACTTTGCGCTATATGCTTTACGAACTATAATTATCGTTTGTTTTGCGCTGTATTTGTTAGTTCTTGTTTATGGAAGCATGTTTGGAAATTTTAGTTTCAATTCTGTTTTTGAAGACTATAATACAATGCTCTACACAATGAATAACGATCCTTTTCCTCAGGATATTATCATTGCCAAATTACTGCCGTTCCCTAATAAATCTGAGATTTTAATGGCAATCGAATATAAAAATCCAAAAGTTAGGAATTTTGCCATAATGGCTACAACCAAGCATTTTAAAGGCATTCGAGGATATTCGGATTACAGGAATTTAATTCAGTGCTTTGCTGTTTTTAAGGAAATTAACAGCCGTTGGAACTATGTTAACGATCCTAAAAACGGAGATTATATCGCCACAGCACACGAATCACTGCTTTATTTTTCGGGAGACTGTGACGATCATTCTATTTTGATGGCGGCCTGCGTCCGCTCTATTGGAGGAACTCCCAGACTCATTCATACCAAAGGACATATCTATCCCGAAATTTTAATTGGAAGCAAAAGTGATCTTGAGAAAGCCAATTTTTTAATTAAGAATGTTTTGTTCGTCGAGGAGAGCAAAAATAAACAGCTTAATTATCACATTGACGAACATGGTCAAGTATGGCTGAACCTCGATTATACGGCCAAATATCCTGGAGGTCCTTTCTTGTCCGAAGAAATATTAGGGGCTTTGACATTGGAGTAATTCTAATGTGATTGAATTAGGATTTTCTTGCTATAGTTTCCCAAATATAATTCTCGCAGTGACGCGAAGACGCAAAGTTTAAATCTGATTTCTTTGCGTCTTCGCGCCTTTGCGTGAGTGAATTAAAAGGTTAACTAAATGAAACAGAATCTTCTGCATAGGAAGTTTAAAAAATCACAACCAATCAATTTTCTTCATGCTATTTTCTTCCAAATATAAATTTGCTTTGCTAAAATGTTTATTGCCAAACCATTTTCCCTGATTGGCGCTCATTGGCGAAGGATGCCCTGATTCTAAAACCAAATGTTTACTTCTGTCAATCTTTGCTCCTTTTTTTTGTGCAAAACTCCCCCAAAGCATAAAAACCACATTCTCCTTTTCGTCTGATATTTTTTGGATAACTGCATCAGTAAAAAGATTCCATTTAAGGTGTTTGTGGCTGTTTGGATTATCTCTTCTAACAGTCAAAGATGCATTAAGCAACAAAACGCCTTGTTTTGCCCATGATTCCAAATTTCCTGAACTTGGTATAAAAATAGAATCCAGATCGGTATTGATTTCCCTAAAAATATTGCGGAGTGAAGGTGGAATTTTAACCGAATCATTCACCGAAAAAGCCAAACCATTGGCTTCTCCATCCCCGTGATACGGATCCTGCCCGATGATAACAACTTTAATATCTTCAAATGAACAATTATTAAAAGCCGAAAAAATCAGTTCTTTTGGAGGAAAACAAATGAAGTTTTGATATTCTTCATTTACATCTTCCATCAATTTTACGAAATAAGGTTTTTCTATTTCATCTGCTAAAATAGTCTGCCAGCAAGGATTTAAATTGATTTGCATAATTATTTAAATTTGCCTAATTCAGTTTTTATTGCCAATTCTAGTTGTGGCAAATAATTCTTTCCAATTTCGTAAACAATTTCATAATCTAGCATCTCATAATGATGTGAAATAAAATCTCTAAAACGGATGATTTTATTCCATTCAATGTCAGGATAATTCTTTTGCAGTAAATTATTTTTTTGGGAATTACTTTTTATATTTTCTCCAATAGCTTGAAGCCTTGTAACTATGGCGTCTAATAATATTTTGCCATATTCGGATGAAATAAAATCGTTTGGCTGAGTAATTTGAGTAAATCGTTTGTTGCAAACTGTAATATGTTCCAAAATAGTTTCTAAAGAATACTGATAAACATCATCATACATAAATCAAGTCTTTTTTGATGTTTTTAAGAAAACGCTCAGACACATGTGGTCCTTTCCGAACTATTTCGATTTTAGAATTAAGCCTATTTTCTAAATAAGAATATAGTCCCATCAGCAAACTATAAGAAGGATTTTTGAATTCAACTAAAAAATCAACATCACTGTCTGGTTTTTCTACCCCCTTTGCGTAGGAACCAAATAAACCAATTGAAACAACGCCATAATTTTCTTTTAGGAATTGTTTATCCAATTGTAAAGTGTTGATTATTTCATCTTTTTTCATCTAACAAATATAAAAAATTAATACTTTCAAATTACTTTGGCTCTTAAACTTTGTAACTTTGAACTTTTTGAAACCAAATTTATAAATGATCTCCATTACCGAAAAAACATTACAGGACTTACAATTCCCAACGGTTCTTGAAACAATATCCGAAATTTGTAATACCGATATAGGAAAGCAGAAAGCCTTGGAAATAAATCCTTTTAGAGAAAAAGAATCTTTGATGAGTGCATTGATGCAGACATCAGAGTATGTTTCTTCTTTTCAAAATAATAATGCGATTCCTAACCATGGTTTTGATGCCATAACACATGAAATCAAGTTTTTGGCAATCGAAGACAGTTTTCTTGAAGTGGGCAGTTTCAGAAAAATTGCCACTATATCTGAAACTACCAATGTGCTTTTGGCATTTTTAAATAAATTCAATGATTATTATCCAAATCTTTGCGCCAAAAGCTCAGGTATCCAATTAACTAAAGAAATCATTACGCTGGTAGATGCCGTAGCCGATAAATATGGTGAAATAAAAGACAATGCCTCTCCCCGGCTTTTGGAAATCCGCCGTGAAATGAATCTCGTTCGCGGGAAAGTGAATCAGAGCTTTGGTTCAGCTTTGACGCAGTACAATGGTTTGGGTTATTTGGACGATATAAAAGAAAGTTTTGTACAAAACCGCCGTGTTTTGGCCGTTTTGGCCATGTACCGCCGAAAAGTGAAAGGTTCTATCCTTGGAAGTTCCAAGACCGGAAGCATTGCTTATATTGAACCCGAAAATACATTGAAATATTCCCGTGAACTTGCAAATTTGGAATATGAGGAAAAAGAGGAAATCACAAAGATTTTAAAACAGCTGACGAATGCTGTCCGTCCGTTTTTGCCTTTATTGATTCAGTATCAGGATTTTCTCAGCGATATTGATGTTATTGCCGCCAAGGCAAAATATGCGAACAAAATCAACGGAATTTTACCGGCAATTACAGACGAACGCCGTCTGTATTTTAGAGAAGCTTTCCACCCGATTTTGTATTTAAACAACAAACAGAAAAAGGAAGTTACGCATCCGCAGACAATAGAATTAAGTCAGGAAAACCGGATTATTGTAATTTCAGGACCAAATGCCGGCGGTAAAACCATTTCGATGAAAACCGTTGGTTTATTGCAACTGATGCTTCAGTCGGGTATGCTTATTCCGGTACATGAACGCAGCGAAACTTTCCTCTTTGATAGAATACTTACAGATATCGGAGATAATCAATCGATTGAAAATCATTTAAGTACGTATAGTTACCGCTTAAAGAACATGAACTACTTCCTGAAGAAGTGTAATAAAAGAACCATGTTCCTCATTGATGAATTCGGTACGGGCTCGGATCCGGAATTGGGAGGTGCTTTGGCTGAGATTTTCTTGGAAGAATTCTATCATCGTGAAGCTTTTGGATTGATTACTACGCATTATTCGAATCTTAAGATTTTGGCAAATGAACTGCCATATGCTACTAATGCGAATATGCTTTTTGACGAAAAATCATTGGAACCAATGTATAAACTGGTTTTGGGTCAGGCAGGAAGCTCTTTTACGTTTGAAGTAGCACTTAAAAACGGAATTCCTTTTGGCTTAATCAACCGAGCCAAAAAGAAGATTGAAATTGGTAAAGTACGTTTTGATAAAACCATTGCTAATCTCCAAAAAGAACGCTCGAAACTGGAAAAAACTTCGACAAATTTGAAAGAAGAAGAAACCAGAGCGCGGGAAGAAAGCAAAAAAATGGAGAATATAAATGTCAAAATCAAGCAAAAACTAGAAAGCTATCAGGAATTGTATGACAGCAATCAAAAGACGATTTACATTGGCCAGAAAATAGAAGATATTGCCGAGAAATATTTCAACAATAAAAACAAAAAAGACCTGATTGGAGAATTTTTGAAAATAGTTGAAATTGAAAATTCAAAACGCAAAAAAGCGACTCCAAAAGAAACGAAAGCCATTATTGCCAAGAAAAAAGAAATCATCAAGGAAGTTGAAATCAAGGTTGAAGAAATCCGAATTGAGAAAAAGGAAAAGAAACTCAAACCGGTGATCGAAAAACCAAAACCTATTCTAAAAGTCGGTGACCGAGTGCGGATGCTGGACGGAAAATCTATAGGAAGCATTGATAAAATTGAAAAAAACAAAGCAGTTGTGAATTACGGGCTGTTTACTTCGAAAGTAAGTTTAGAAGAATTGGAGTTTGTAGAAGCTGGGAAAAAGTAAATCAGAACTCAGTTTTATATAAAAGTTTCAGTCACTATCGGTTCATATCAAATGAAAAACAATGGAAATGCAAAATCTTCCTACTGATAAAAAAATAATTCTTTTTGACGGAGTTTGTAATCTTTGCAATTCGGCGGTGCAGTTTGTTATAAAGCACGACCAGAAAGATGTATTTAGATTCGTCGCTTTACAATCCGAATTGGGTCAGCAGATTCTAAAACACATTGGTGTAAATCCAGTAAATATTGACAGTATAGTTTTGTATGAACCTGGAAAAGCATATTACTATAAATCCTCGGCAGCAATTGAGATCGCCCGAAGTCTTGGAGGTTTTTGGCATTTTGGAACTGTTTTCAGAATTATCCCGACAGGAATCAGAAATCTGTTTTATGACTATATTGCCAAAAACAGATACGAATGGTATGGAAAAAAAGAAAGCTGTATGATACCAACGATGGAACTGAAAAAAAATTTTTTAGAATAATTTAATTACATGATAAATGTCATCTCTTAAGCAGGATTACTGTCGTAAATTTGACTAATCTTAAAAGTTAAATTTTATTAGAGAACGTTCATAAGAAACCGCATATTCATAGTTGTTTTCGAGTTGGTAATTATTGGTTTAAACGAAAACTGTGTTTTATAGGTTCCAATCTAATAAAATGAAATGATTAGTTTTTTTTGTCTAAAAAGAAAAGAGGATGCCTTTCTGTGAGCATCCTTTTTTTGTTTTGTGATATTTTTCAAACCGATACATAAAAAAAGCCTCAAATTATTATAGAATCTGAGGCTCCTTATTTTTGTAATCAATTATTATCTAATTAACTTTCTATATTTTAAACGTTTTGGAGTTAAATCACCGCCTAAACGTTTCTTTTTGTTTTCTTCATATTCAGTGAAACTTCCTTCGAAGAAATATACTTCAGAGTCACCTTCGAAAGCTAAAATGTGTGTACAGATTCTGTCAAGAAACCATCTGTCGTGCGAAATTACAACGGCACAACCTGCGAAATTCTCCAGACCTTCCTCTAATGCACGAAGCGTGTTTACGTCCAAGTCATTCGTTGGCTCATCCAGCAATAATACGTTTCCTTCTTCTTTCAAAGTCATTGCTAAGTGCAGACGGTTACGCTCACCACCGGAAAGCATAGATACTTTCTTATTCTGCTCACCTCCTCCAAAGTTGAAACGGGACAAATATGCTCTTGAATTTACTTGTTTTCCGCCCATCATGATCAATTCCTGACCGTCGGCAAAGTTTTCCCAGATGGATTTATTTGGGTCAATGTTTGAATGCGACTGATCTACGTAAGCAATTTTTACGGTTTCACCCACAGAAAATTCACCGCTGTCAGTTTTTTGCTCTCCCATAATCATTTTGAAAATGGTAGACTTACCAGCACCATTTGGCCCGATAATCCCAACAATTCCAGCCTGTGGCAAAGTGAAGTTCAAGTTGTCGTACAATAATTTATCACCAAAAGCTTTGGCAACACTTTTTGCTTCAATAACATTTGTTCCCAATCTTGGACCATTTGGAATGTAAATTTCTAATTTTTCATCCAATTGTTTTTGATCTTCGTTCAAAAGTTTATCGTAGTTCTGCAAACGTGCTTTTTGTTTTGTCTGACGTCCTTTTGCACCTTGACGAACCCAGTCCAGCTCACGCTCCAACGTTTTTCTGCGTTTTGAAGCTACTTTTTCTTCCTGTGCTAAACGGTTTGATTTTTGATCCAGCCAGGAAGAATAATTTCCTTTCCATGGGATACCTTCTCCTCTATCCAGTTCCAGAATCCAGCCAGCCACATTATCCAGGAAATAACGGTCGTGCGTCACGGCAATTACAGTTCCGGCATATTGCGCCAAGTGCTGTTCTAACCAAAGTACAGATTCGGCATCCAAGTGGTTGGTAGGCTCATCCAAAAGTAATACATCTGGCTGCTGCAGTAACAAACGACATAAAGCCACACGGCGGCGCTCTCCTCCTGAAAGGTTTTTGATTGGCGTGTCACCGTCCGGCGTGCGCAGAGCGTCCATTGCGATTTCTAATTTGGTGTCGATTTCCCAAGCCCCAAGAGCATCAATTTTATCCTGAAGTGCAGCCTGACGATCCATCAATTTGTCCATTTTATCAGGATCTGAATAGTTTTCTTCAAGACCAAATAAATCGTTGATTTGGTTGTATTCTTCAAGAACAGCCATTGTTTCGGCAGCACCTTCACGAACGATTTCGATTACGGTTTTCGAATCATCAAGAATTGGTTCCTGCTCTAGATAACCAACAGTGTAACCCGGCTGAAAAACAACATCTCCCTGATAGTTTTTATCAACTCCTGCAATAATTTTTAAAAGAGATGATTTACCTGAACCATTTAGACCCAAAATACCAATTTTAGCTCCGTAAAAGAAACTTAGATAAATATTCTTAAGTACTGGTTTATCTGCACCCTGATAGGTTTTACTCAATTTCTGCATTGAGAAAATTACCTTCTTATCGTCTGACATAGTATTATGATTTAATTTTTAAAGAATACAAATATAACATTATTGGAGAGATAATAAAAAGTCTAAAGTCCAAAGTCATAAAGTTTATAAAGCAGGAAAACACATACTGTGGGTCAGCTTATTTCTTTTGTTTCTCTCGAATGTTGAATCAAAAAAAACAGTTTAGCATATTAACTCTTTTAGTGTTTATCTGTCAAGGTTTTCATAAACGAAACCAATGCTTTTGCTTCTTTTGGTGTTAACTCTAATTTATCAGAAGGCAATGTTTGATTTTTAACCGAAATTCCTAATCCAGCTCCTCCGCCTTTATTGTAAAAATCAATAACTTCTTCCAGGGTGGAAAACACACCATTATGCATATACGGTGCGGTTATACCGACATTTCGCAGTGATGGGGTTTTGAAGGCGTTTTTTAATTGAGGCATTTCGTATTGCAGATATCTTCCCAAATCCGGACTGATTTTTTTTCCGTTTTTATCTGAAGGTGTTCCTATTACTTCCTGTTCTGTTTTTTGATAACTCGGAGGTACAGTGCCATTAAACAAAGGGATAAAATGACAGGTTGCACATTTTGCTTTTCCTGCAAAAATGTTAAATCCAAGTTTTTCTTCGGCCGTAAAATCATTTGAATCTCCCCTCATATACTCGTCAAATCGACTGTCGAATGCGTTTAAGGAACGGATGTAGCTGGCCAATGAATTTTGTACCTGCCATTCTTCTATTTTCTTTGAATCTGGAAATGCTTTCTTGAATAGCTTTTGGTATTCCTTGTCTTTATTTAAAATCTGAATTGCATTGGCAACATTTCCATGCATTTCATCTTTATTAGTAATTACATCAAGACTTTGTTTTTCCAAATCGAGCTGGCGCATATCCCAAAACTGTGCATTCTGCAGTGAAGCATAAGTCAGCGTAGGTGTATTTCTGCTCAAGTTGCCGCCTTTTAAGGATTGGTTTGTTTTCAATCCATCGGTAAATGCTTTTTCTGGAATATGACAAGAGGAACAGCTTCGGGTTTTATTATTAGAAAAGGAAGTTTCATAAAATAATTTTTTGCCTAATTCGGCTTTTTCTTTAGAGTATTGATATTCTTTTGAAGGAATAAAAGCATTCACATCAAAAGCATCTTTTTCGAAAATAGTCGCTGAATATGGATTTACAACAGTATTTCTGCTTGTCTTTTCTATTTTATTTATTTTTTGAAAAGCGACCAGCTTTTTGCTGATTGGGTTTAAAAAGCTTTTAATAAAATGAGTTCTGTCAAATGTTTTAAAATCAGTATTAGAATCACAATAATTTGCTGCTTGGTTAATTAAAGCTTTAATTTCCTTTTGACATTGAACGGATTCAGAACTTTTAAAATCCATTTTCGAAATTAAATTTCCTATTGAACCCAAACTGTTTTTTGCTTCTGGTATGGATTGAAAAGCTATTGGCGAATCGAATCCTGTTATTCCCAAAGCAAGAATTCTGTTAAGCTCCATTTTTGAAGCGTCCAGAATGTGTGCGTTTGAAATCGTAATAACACTCAAATGTTCTTTTATTTGTTTCAGGTTACCGCTCAATATTTTGGTTGTTCTAACTAATTCTTCTTTGTTTTTAATATCGTAATTCGGAAACATAATTTCTTCCATCACTTGGAAACCATTTGGCGGAATAAAAGTATTTTCGGCAACTTCCAACTCATCCAAAGCGGGGCCATTTATGAATCGTGCCGGATCGGGAGTAAAATATTCAACTGCCCATTCAATCTTTTTGTAGGATAATCGTGTGGAATTAAAAGCTTTCTGAATTTTTTTTTCGTCATTGCTTTCTTCTATTGTTTTTTCAAGTTCGATCACTTTTTGATTTAATTTTTCAATATCTGAGATTAATTCCTGTTGAATTGTTATCTCGCTATATTTTTTTTCACATCCAGATAATAGTATTACTAGCGCTAGATTCAGGGCAATTATTATTTTATTAGTAAAATTCATTTTAAGTAATCTCTTTTTAGGTAAATAAAACAAAAAACAACCCTGTAAAAAGGGCTGTTCTTTATGTATCCATTTCAAAAAATTATTTTTGAACATTTCTTATAATTACGGTTTGTCCGCCTTCCATATTGGTATTCACCTTACTTCCATCGGCATATTTGAAAGCTTCTTTTTGCCAAGTATGAGGATGAATATTCACAAGAAATGTATTTGGAACTCCAATAACATCTGAGATATCCTGCATAGCTCCGTATTCCCAGCTTCCTAATCTTAAGTCATTTATTGGATTATAAGTCGTATTCCAAGCCACATCGTCACGTTTATGATTCATTGTCAGCCAAGGTTTGTTGGTTTTTGCAGCAATGTTATACTGCCAGATATAAGAATCGTGTTTTGCAGCAGTATAATAAGAATCCCCATCTTCTTGGATGTAAACATAATTTTCAGTTACACAAAGGTTATCCGGATTGATAATTCCTGTACCTGGAGTTGAATCTCCTTCAACAATCAATTCCAATTTACCGGCTAATGGATTAGTATCATTTAATACTAATTTGTAAACTCTTCCCCACATCGTGTATCCACTTACAGGATTGGCTTTATCAGGAGATTGCCCTGTTGCTGTAAAATAGATTTCACGATTGTTTTTTGCAGATCCTTTTCTGTAATCAACATCTTCTACTCTTGAAAAACGGATAGCTCCTAAATTATTTACAGTTGTATTGATTTCTGCTCCAGTGATGTTTTTAGCATTTGGAATTTCAACAAATGACACGTCAAAAGAGTTTCCAATAGTCATTGAAGTTTCTACCTGATTTCCGTCATTTCTTTTCAAGGCATATAATTTGCCATTAGTCAAATCTCCAACAGTATTGCTTACATACATAATTACCTGACCCGCACTAGCGTGAGAAGTTGCATAAGACTGATCTTCACCGATCAAAATAACTGTTTTTCCTTCATAAGCTTCTTTTGTAAGCGGAACGGCATTTTCCATATTCGCTTTTCCTAAAGCTGGTAAAACTCTGTCTTTTCTGCTTTTTTCACTTGATAAACCAAGTGGATCAATACCGTGAACCATACTCTCTTCACTGCTTTCTCCAGCTGTTAAAAACATTGGTCCAAATCCGTTGATTGCTGGCGTAGCTAATGTTGCAGAACATAATCTGGTCATGCCTCCAATTCCGTCAACAATGTATTCTCCTTTGACAGCTTTTAATGTTTTATCGAAATACACTCTTGAAACTGACTGCAGAATTTCGTGATTGGTAATCATCATATAGCCATCACTGTTAGGGTCTTTCATAAAACCGGCACCGTCAGGCTGTGCTCCGTAAACAAAACTAGGAGATCCAGGCAATACATCCGAACTGCTGATCATTGATGTGATTTTCAAGTTTTCAAAACCTTCTTTTGCTACAACTAAAGCTGGAACAGAAGAAGTGTTGTTAAAATCAATCGTCGAATTTACTGGTTTTGCATTGTCGTTATTATCATTTTGACAGCCTAAGACAGCTAAGCTTAATGCAGACAGTACTCCTGCTCTTTTTAGATAATTAAATTTCATAGTTTTTGTTTTTTTTGTTTTTGACAAAACTATACTGTTAAAATCGTGAAGAGGTTAATTGATATTATTGAAATGATGACCATTAGGTTAAGGCTGTTTAACCCAAATATTAAGAAGTTAATTTTTTGTTAATAAAAAAAAATGGGGTTATTACAAGTTTTGAAAAAGTTGAAATTATTGAATAAAAAAACGACCATTGCCGAAAAAAAGCAACAGTCGTTATTTATAAGAAGTTTAGAAAAATATTTATACTCGCCCTTTCAAGGCACTAAAAACCCATGCATTTGCTAGAAAACCTACTCCTACAGCTGCAAATCCCCAGCCTGCAACATCATTATATCGAAATATTCCTAATCCTATCAGTAATAATCCCATGAGTATCATTATGAGCGTAGCCCATCCTAAAATACTGTTTTTATTCATTCCCATAATTGTAGTGGTATTTGTTTTTAATGAAAGTAAATATCGGTATTTTAATACTAATTAAAAATTTTATAAAGCATTTCTTTTAACAAATCGGCCTGAGATAAACTGTTGACTCCTACTCCTTTACTTTTAACATCAATATCTCTTAGGGAAGCAACAATCTGGCTCACTTTCTTCATTGGGTAATTTTTGACTGCCACATCATAATCTTTTAGAAAAAATGGATTGACTCCTAATACGGAAGCTACATTTTTAGGGTTTTTATCTTTTAACCCATGGTATTTTAATAACTGGATAAAAAAACCAAAGACTAAGCCGGTTG
Source organism: Flavobacterium sp. HJJ (assembly GCF_015351475.1). Taxonomy (GTDB): domain Bacteria; phylum Bacteroidota; class Bacteroidia; order Flavobacteriales; family Flavobacteriaceae; genus Flavobacterium; species Flavobacterium marginilacus. Next base: position 87,770 of record NZ_JADKPR010000013.1, read on the forward strand.
TCATAACCAGTGGATTATCTTTTGGGTTTTGGGCAAAATTCTCAGCAATTTTATAGGCTTTCAGCTGGTCGCGCTCACCGATTGCTTTTCGCAGTTCAAACACATTATAGTCTTTGCTGAATCCTATATTTTCTTCTATATCCTTGGCAGTAATTGTACTTCCTGCGGGCAGTATAATCTGCAGTTTTTCAAGTTCGTTATTGATTTTACTTAAATCGGTTCCCAAAAACTCTACCAGCATGGCAGAAGCTTTGGGCTCAATGCTGTATTTTTTTCCTGCCAAAACACGTTTAATCCAATCCCCTACTTGATTTTCATACAGTTTTTTACTTTCATAAACGATTCCGTTTTTTGCTAAAAGTTTGGTAACTTTTTTTCGTTTATCCAGCGTTTTGTATTTGTAGCAAAACACCAAAACTGTTGAAGGCATAGGATTTTCAGCATAACTTTCAATTTTATCGATAGTTCTTGATAATTCCTGAGCTTCTTTAATAATTACTACCTGACGGTCGGCCATCATTGGATAACGTTTGGCAGTAGAAACCACATCGTCTATGCTTACATCTCTTCCGTATAAAACGGTTTGATTAAATCCTTTTTCTTCTTCAGCTAAAACATTTGTTTCAATATATTCAGATAATTTATCAATATAATAGGGCTCTTCTCCCATCAAAAAATAAATGGGTTTGATGTTTCCTGCTTTTATGTCGTTTACAATCTTTACAACTTCGTCCATAGAGATTTATGATTTTTGATTAACGATTTTTGATTTCTGATTTTAAAAAATCTATCTCCATTTTTTGCTTTTCTATGTTCTTTTATCGCGTCTATCATCTTTTCTCTTTTTTCTATTTTCAAAAAATTATACTTTTGCCTCATGCAAAAACTCAATTTTCCTTCTTATGTTTTTCGTTTCAAAAATAGCGAAAATAAAGTGTCTATTTTCGACGAAATTAGGAAAAAATTCATCATTCTCACGCCCGAAGAATGGGTTCGCCAGCATGTAGTCCGCTTTTTATTGGAACAAAAAAAATATCCAAAATCGCTTATTAATGTTGAAAAAGTTTTAATGGTCAACGGTTTGCGAAAGCGTTATGATGTCGTTGTTTTTAATCCAAACGGAACAATTTTTATATTGATCGAATGCAAAGCTCCCGAAGTAAAAATATCTCAGGCGGTTTTTGATCAGATTGCAAGATATAATATGACCATGGAAGCCCAATTTTTGATGGTGACCAATGGACTAAATCATTATTTTTGTCTGATGGATTTCGAAAATGAGAAATATGAGTTTTTGAAAGAACTGCCAAATTATAAGGATTTGGAAGTTTAGATTATTGGATTCTTAGACTTTATAGATTGTTAGAGTCTAAAATCGATAGCGCAATAATCTAACAATTTAACAATCTAAAAGTCTAAAAGTCTAAGAATCTAAGAAGTCTAAATGAAAATAGCCGTAGTTATACTCAATTGGAATGGTGTGAAATTATTAGAACAATTTTTACCTTCCGTAATTCAATATTCGCCTGAAGCAGCTGTTTATGTTGCAGATAATGCCTCAACAGATGAATCGGTAGCATTTGTAAAAAATAATTATCCTTCTGTAAAAATTGTACAGAATAAAACCAATAAGGGTTTTGCAGGCGGCTATAATGAAGCTTTGGGACATATTGATGCAGAAATTTATGCTTTGGTAAATTCGGATATAGAAGTGACTGAGAATTGGCTGCAGCCGATATTAGAGACTTTTGAAGCAGAACCCAAAACGGCAATTATTCAGCCAAAAATATTAGATTTCAAAAAGAAAGATTATTTTGAATATGCGGGTGCAGGCGGCGGTTTTATTGATAAGTTTGGTTATCCGTTCTGCAGAGGACGTATTTTTGATACTTTGGAAAAGGATAATGGGCAGTACAATGATAAGACAGATATATTTTGGGCATCTGGAGCCTGTTTTTTTATCAGAAGTTCAGTTTATAAAGAGTTAAAAGGTTTTGACGAAGATTTTTTTGCGCATCAGGAAGAAATTGATTTATGCTGGAGGGCTGTTAATAGAGGGTACGATATTAAATACAATTCAGGGGCAGTAGTTTACCATGTTGGAGGAGCTACTTTGAAACAGGCAAATCCGCAGAAAACGTTCTTGAATTTTAGAAATTCGCTGTTGATGTTAACAAAAAATCTTCCTCAAAAACAACTCTTTCAAGTAATTTTTATCAGAATGCTTTTAGACGGTGTGGCTGGAGTTAAATTTGTATTTTCAAGTCAATTTATTCATTGCTGGGCAGTTATACGAGCACATTTTTCTTTTTACAGGCTGTTTTTTAAAAATTATAAAAAAAGAGAAAAAAATCAGACTGAAATATACTTTAAAACGGAAAGCGTCGTTTATGGATATTATGTTAAGGGTGGCACGATTTTTGCTGACCTAATTTAACAATAATTTATATTTAAAATTAACTTTTAAAAACTAACTTTGTAAAACACGTTTAATTAAACATGAGATCTATGAAAAAAATAATGATTACACTATCCGCTTTAGCACTCCTTACATCTTGTGTGTCTAAAAAAGAATACGCAGCTCTGGAAGCTAAAAACAAGGAAACACAAGATTTATTAAATTCTTGTACTGTAAAATTAAATTCTTGTTTAGAAGAAAAAGCAGGTCTTAAAGCGACTGTAGATGGATTAAAAGAAACGAATCAGCATTTGATTTCTACTTCAAAAGACATGACGATTCTGTCAACTAAAGGTGCTGAAAATATTGAAAAAGCATTAGAATCTATCAAAGAAAAAGATTTGAAAATCAGCAGAATGCAGGACGCTTTGACTAAAAAAGACAGTGTTACGCTTGCAGTTGTTACCAGCTTAAAATCTGTAGTAGGACTGGATGATCAGGACATTGAAATCAATGTTGACAAAGGAGTGGTTTTCATCTCTATCTCTGATAAAATGCTTTTTAAAAGCGGTAGTTATGAAGTAAGCGACAAAGCAAAAGGAGTTTTGACTAAAGTTGCAAAAGTTGTAAACGACAAACCTGATTTTGAATGTATGGTTGAAGGCCACACTGATACTGATGTACTTAAAGGAAATGCCTGTTTAATTGATAACTGGGATTTGAGTGTAAAACGTTCTACTGCTATTATCCGTATTTTATCTAATGATTTAAAGGTTAATCCAGCTCAATTAATTGCAGCAGGCAGAAGTTCATACGTTCCTTTGGTTCCAAATGATTCTCCTGAAAATAAATCTAAAAACAGAAGAACACGTATCTACGTTATGCCAAAAATAGACCAGTTCTATGATATGGTTGAAAAAGAAATGAAAAAACAGCCAGGAGCAGCACCAGTTCAAAAATAAGGTAGTTATAATTCATAAAAAAAAACGCTTCGAGATTTTCGAAGCGTTTTTTTTATGTTTTAATTTTTTGGTTCAATATAATTTGATTCCTGATTTTAAATAAAAGTTATATAATATCAATATCGCCTTTTCCTTCTCTCACAACGATTGGTTCATCGCCTGATAAATCAATTATAGTTGAGCCGATATTATCTCCATAACCTCCATCAATAACCATATCAACCAAATTCTGCCATTTTTCAAAAATAAGTTCTGGATCTGTGGTGTATTCAATTACTTCATCTTCATCTCTAATAGACGTTGAAACAATTGGATTTCCTAATTGGCGTACAATTTCTAAGGCAATGGAATTATCGGGAATACGGATACCGACTGTGGTTTTCTTTTTAAATTCTTTTGGCAGGTTATTATTTCCCGGAAGGATAAAAGTGTATGGGCCGGGTAATGCTCTTTTAAGAATTTTAAAAGTTGAGGTATCTATTTGCTTTACATAATCAGACAAATTGCTTAAATCGTGGCAGATGAACGAGAAATTTGCTTTTTCCAGTTTCACTCCTTTTATTTTTGCTATTTTTTCAAGGGCGCGGGAATTAGTGATATCACAGCCTAAACCGTAAACGGTATCGGTTGGATAAATCACTAATCCTCCATCCTGAAGTACTTTTACCACTTTGGCAATAGCTGCTTCATTTGGTTTATCGGGATATATTTTTATTATTTGTGCCATGTCATTTTTGGTTTAGAACTTAAAAAAAGTTTAATAGCTTAAAAGTTTAACTGTTTAAATCTGTTCGGAATGAAAACTGAAATAATATTTTTATCCAATGATCTCCAATTTTGCAAAACGCAGCAATAATTTCTTTAATCCTCCTACTTCAAATTTAATTTCTGCTTTTTTATCAGCACCAACACCTTCCAGGTTGATTACCTGACCTTTCCCAAAGCGTTCGTGCATTACAACATTTCCAGGAACCAAAGTATTGTCAAATAAATTGGCACTTCCATTCGCAGGGCTGTTTCCAGAAACTGGTTTCAGTTTTCGGATATTAGCATCTGGTTTAGGCTGATTATCAGTAATGTGTTTTGGCGGTGTACTTCCTATTGGTTTTGCAAGACGCAATTTGGATTTATCCACATCTCCAAAAATATCGCTGTCAATCATTGGTTTAAAACGGTAATTGCTTTCTGCCGGCGTAAGATATTCCAAATATTGCGGGTCTATTTCTTCAATAAAGCGAGAAGGCTCGCTATCAGTTAATTTTCCCCAGCGGTAACGCGATTGCGAATAAGTTAAGTACGCCTGATGCTCCGCACGGGTCAAAGCTACATAAAACAATCGGCGTTCTTCTTCCAGTTCGCTTCGGGTACTCATACTCATGGCGCTAGGGAACAAATCTTCCTCCATTCCCACTACAAATACATGTGGAAATTCAAGACCTTTGGCCAAGTGAATCGTCATCAAAGCCACACGGTCTTCATCGCTGGTGTCTTTATCTAAATCGGTTGCAAGAGCTACATCTTCCATGAATTCAGATAATGAGCCGACAGCCCCGTCAACTTCTTTTTGGCCTTCGATGAAATCTTTAACACCATTCAGCAATTGTTCGATATTTTCAATTCGGGCCATTCCTTCAGGAGTAGCGTCTTTTTTTAATTCCTGAATTAATCCTGTTTTTTTCGCAACATGTTCTACAACATAAAAAGCATCCTGATTTTCATTAATCACCTGAAAACTCTGAATCATTGTAACAAAATCCAAAAGCTTCTGTTTGGTTCCTGAATTCAGTTTTAAATCAATCCGTTCAATGTTCTGCATTACTTCAAAAATTGAACGCTTATAATGATTGGCAGCAATTGTCAGTTTCTCAATAGTTGTATTCCCGATTCCTCTGGCCGGATAGTTGATTACACGGATTAAAGCTTCCTCATCTTTCGGGTTAAGGACTAATCTTAAATAACACAGCGCATCTTTAACTTCTTTTCTTTGATAAAAAGACAAACCTCCGTAAATACGATATGGAATATCTCTTTTTCGTAATGCATCTTCCATAGCTTTGGACTGCGCATTAGTACGGTATAGAATTGCAAAAGCACCATTGTTGAGCTGATGATTCATTTTTTGTTCCCAAATGGTAGCAGCAACAAAACGTCCCTCTTCATTATCGGTAATACTTCGGTGTACTTTGATTTTTGGACCAAAATCATTGGCGGTCCAAACCACTTTATCCAGTTTAACTTTGTTCTTATCGATAATAGTATTGGCTGCTTCCACGATATTTCTGGTCGAACGGTAATTTTGTTCCAGCCTAAAAGTTTTTACACCCTCATAATCTTTCTGGAAGTTCAAAATGTTATTGATATTTGCTCCGCGAAAAGCATAAATACTCTGCGCATCATCCCCTACTACACAAATATTCTGAAATTTATCAGACAAAGCACGCACAATCAAATATTGTGAATGGTTGGTATCCTGGTACTCATCCACCAATAAGTAGCGAAAACGGTTCTGGTACTTAGCCAAAACTTCTGGAAAACGAGTCAGCAGTTCATTGGTTTTTAATAACAGATCATCAAAATCCATTGCGCCCGATTTGAAACAGCGATCTACATAATGCTGATAAATTTCGCCCATTCTAGGTTTTTTGCTCATCGCATCCGCTTCCTGTAAATCGGGGTCATTGTAATAGGCTTTTACGGTAATCAAGCTGTTTTTAAAGTTTGAAATCCTGCCCAAAACCTGTTTTGGTTTGTATACATCACGATCCAGCTGCAACTCTTTAATAATACCCGAAATAGCACGCAGAGAATCCTGTGAATCATAAATTGTAAAGTTTGACGGATAACCTAAATGCTCCGCTTCGGAACGCAGGATTCGCGCAAAAACAGAGTGAAACGTTCCCATCCAAAGATTTTTGGCTTCGCTGGTTCCCACAATATCCGAGATACGTTTTTTCATTTCCCTCGCCGCCTTATTGGTAAAAGTAAGGGACAAAATATTGAAAGGGTCAATACCCTGATGCATCAAATAAGCAATTCTAATGGTGAGTACACGAGTTTTTCCGGAGCCTGCACCCGCAATAATAATCATAGGACCATCTTTTTGCAATACAGGTTCGCGCTGAGCTTCGTTAAGCTGTTCTATATATTTTTGCATGAAATAACTACTGTTTGATGCAAAAATAAGGATTTATGAATGAATAAACGAGCCTTAACATAATTCTGCTGACCAAAATCAGCAATCTGCGGTTTAAAATCATTTGGGCGTGACCACAATAGAGAAAGGGGCTGATTTATGAATGTCTTTATTCGCCCCTTTCTCTATTGCGGTCGGGCAGTCCGCGTTACTTCGGTAACCTGCTTCCGTCCCTCACGCGGGATACTGCAGATCCGGAGGATTTAACTTTAATTGAGAAAAATTAATATTGAAGAAACAAAAAATATCAATTCGGGTATAATTCCTTAATGCGTGAAATTGATTTTTGCACTAATTCACCCAATATCATAATATCAATATCATCTAATTTTTGAATGTACAAACATGCTTTACTGGTTTTATATTTTCCAAATTGCGAAAGCAGTATTCCTTTCTCTTCAAAATCAGAAGCGAGATAAATTGTAATAGCATTTTTTCTTGAAGCAAGTCCTGCAAGCGGTGCATTTCCCTCATAACCGCTTTCATATTTATAATTGTAAATACCAAATCCAACAATGCCAGTTCCCCACATTTTGGGAGCAAAACCAGATTGTCTGTTTAATAAACCACTACAGACTGAAAGTCTACAAGGTTGGATTGCGAAAATTGATAAAATTTTGCCACAGATTCATAGATAAAAAATGATTTTAAAATCTGTGAATCTGTGGCAAAAACTTTTTTAGAAGCTAAAGCGGGATGCACTGAAAGCGCATAGTTTTAAACTCTATTTGAGACCAATAAATCAATAATTAGTCCGCAGTCTTCCTATCTCTTTACATTACTTATGGAAGCTAAAAAATCGGCAACGCTATTTTCAGTTTCAACTGTTTTATTTTTGAACATATCGTTTTTTATAAAGTTCTAATGGTGGTATTTTGTAGAGACAATTATTAGCTAAATATAAGATATTAATTAGTATTAATCAGGCTATTTATTACTATATTAGCAATGGCTATTGCCGTAATTATTAACTAAAAAGTTTATTACTATGAAAAATCTAGGTTTGTTTTTTTTGCTGTTAACTTGTATTGGATTCCAAAGCTGTAAAAATGATAAAAACCCAAAAGAAGCTGAAGCGTCCAAAGCACATGCTGAAAAAATAATAAGCACAGCTTGCTATAAATCATTGTATGAAAACGATACAATTAATTTGACAGTCAATACACTGAAGAATGGAAAGATAAATGGTGACATGGTAATGAAAATCGAGAATATGCCAGACAAAATTGGTAAAATAATCGGAGAATTCCGTGGTGATACATTGTTTGCCGATTATTCGTTTATTCAGGGAACAAATGAAAAAGTAACATTCAAAAATCCGATGGCATTCTTAAAGCACGGAAGTGTACTGATTCTAGGCAGTGGAAAAATCGAAACATATCTAGGACGTTCTTATTTTGCAAAAGATGAACCTATCGATTTTGCAAAAGTGAAATATAAATTTTCAAAGGTAGACTGTGCTAATAAATAAGTTGGCGGTCAGCCTGAAAAAAAAAACAAAAAATGACAGATTTCGATTGGAAAAAAGAAATATTAATTTGGACAGACAAAAAAAGGAAAATTAAGCCTTTTCAAACTGATCTTATTGACTTTTTTGAAAAATCATTTATTAACACATCTCATCCGGAAAAATCACTTTTTGGGACAAACGATTACAGTATTTCATTATTGACAGGTGGTATTTTCTTTATTGCTTATACGAAAGTAGGCGTAATTTGGTTGCTCTTGGACAAACAATTTACAGATATTCCAAACTCACAAAGTAGAATTGTTAAATCAACGAAGAATTTTTCAGAACCTCTTTTTTGGTTAGAAACAGAGGACTATAATAATATACAAATTTTAATAAACAGAGCTGAAATTTGGGAAAGTTTTAAAAATGCAACTGACAGGATTTTCGAAAATAAAATAGTAACTGCACACAAAGACCATATTGCTAAAAACAAAATTTTACTTTCAGATTTTTTTGGAATAGAAAAACACTTTATTCCTTTAAAATCGGCTTATGAAATTGAAACTGAATTTCAAGAAAAAGTTAAAAAAGCTAATGAAGTATCAAAAAAGAAAAGACAAGAAATATTAGCTAAATCTAATCCGAAACCAACAAAAACAGTTGTAACACAAACAGTATTTAATCGAAATCAATATGTAATTGTAGAAGTTTTAGAAAGAGCAAAAGGAGTTTGCGAAAAATGCAATAAAAACGCTCCGTTTTTAAAAGACTCTGACAATTTACCATATTTAGAAGTACATCACATTAAACCATTAGCTGAAGATGGAGAAGATACTGTTGAAAACACAATCGCACTTTGTCCAAACTGCCATAGAAAAGCACATTATGGAAAGACATCGCACTAAAAAAAGCCTTAACTTAACCCCCAAAAAGGTAATCTTTGATTATTTGAAAAAGACATCGTAGGCAAAGCGTATAAGTGTACCGATTACAACTGCCAAAAAGAAGATTCGGATAAATTTATTTCCTCTGTTAATGGCTAGTTTGGCACCCAGCCACCCACCTATCGCATTGCTGGCTGCCATGGGCAAGGCAATTGCCCAAATAATTTTTCCTTTGAGAAAAAATAAGCAGATAGAACCAAAATTGGTTGCCAGATTGACCATTTTGGCATTGGCAGAAGCGTGCAGAAAGTCAAATCCCATTATGGCGATGAAAGCAACAACAAGAAAGCTTCCCGTGCCGGGACCTATAAAACCGTCATAAAATCCAACTATGAAACTGATTCCTACTGCATTAAGAATTTGAGTCTTTGCCGAAATATTTCTGACCTGATACTGTCCAAAATTTTTCTTGGCATAGGTGTAAATAGCTAATAATGATAAGACTGCAAGTAATAGCGGCTTCATAAAATCATTACTCACATAAGTTAAGACTGTTGATCCCAAAAACGCTGCCGGAAATGCCAAAAGCATCATGATTATCAAAATCTTTTTATCGAGAGTAACTTTTTTTAAATACTGGTAAGCTGCAAATGAAGTTCCGCTGAAAGCTGGTATTTTTAAGGTTCCTATTATTGTTGATACCGGCAGATTAGGCAGAAGAATTAGACCTGCAGGTGTTTGTATAAGCCCGCCTCCGCCTACAATGGCATCAATAAATCCCGCAAAAAAAGCTGCTAAGCAAAGTAATACGATAATGTAGGTTTCCATTGATTTTTTATATTTTTTTATTCTAGTTTTTGAACTTGCAAAAATACTATTCCGCTTTTTATTATTGCGAAAATTTGCCTTTGATTTAGTTTCAAAAAGATTATTTTTGCTCTTTTTAAAACGAAAACAAAATGGATTTATCAAAAATGATCGAATTGCTTAGCTATACCCTGCCTGCCATTATCACTGGGGCGGTTGCCTATTACTTTTTTAATTTACATACAAAAAACGAGGAAGGAAGGCGCCGTTATTTATTAATGAAAGAAGGTCAGAAAAACTCCATGCCACTGCGTTTGCAGGCATATGAGCGTATGACTTTGTTTCTGGAACGCATCAGTCTTTCTAATTTATTGATTAGAATTTCGCCAATTTCTGCTGATAAAACTGATTACGCCAATTTTATTATAGCACAGATTGACCAAGAATTTGAACACAATCTGGCACAGCAGATCTATATGACAGATGAATGCTGGACGATTATAACAACTGCAAAAAATGCTACTATTCAGATGATTCGAAAAGGAGCTTTGAGTGAAGCTGTTACTAATGCGGATCAATTGAGAGAAGCACTATTAAATGATTTACTGGACAAACAGACTCCTAGTAATGCCGCTTTGGGGTATATTAAAAAAGAAGTGAGCCAGATGTGGTAGTTTTTGAATTTATAAGATTCTGAGAAGCTAAGTTGCTAAGATTTTGGTCTTAGAGACTTAGCTCTTTTTATTTTCATTTGCTATTCTTTGAGTAATCTATTCAATTGGAATTGTTCTTTTTCATTTAAATCAGGCAAGAGGGTCTGAAAAGCACCTCTGATTTCAGTGTTTTTTAATAATAATCGAATATTGTCTCTTCCAAATTTAGAAAATTGCCACATATGATGCGTGGTGGCATTCACTAAATTTTTTAAAATTTCTTCATTAATAATTTTGAAATTCAATAAGTATTCTAAAGCATTTTGTCTGGTTGTGGCTTCATATTTAGTTGAAGAATAATTTACTAATTCTTGAATACAGGTTTCTTTATTGGCATCATATTCTGGAGTAGAAACAGCCAAAGACAGCCATAGAATCCTTAAATTAAAATCGTTAAATCCTATCCAGTCTTTTGTTTTTGATAAATATTCGACTCTTTTGTCAGGAAAATTATTCCATAAATTAAACAGTGCCAATTCTTGAGTCTGGTACGATTTATCATCAAGCAATGTTTCATAATCAGTTCTGAACTCTTCTGGTATTTTTTGAAGTGTACTTGCCACTGCCTGTCTTATCTGTACGTTTTGGGTTTGCAGCGCCAATCGCAGCAGCTGTTTTTTATCTTCAAACTTCTCTTTGAAAAGCTGCCCGACAATTGCTTCTTTCACACTATGATATACATCAGATTTCAATGTTTTTTCGAAGAAATCATACTTTTCTATGATGGGTTTGCTTCTAAGTTTGTTTACTTCCAGCACAATTTTCATCGCGTTATTTTTAGCTAATAACTCATTAGCAATGGTACTGTTGAAATCAGATGATTCCAGCCATACTTTGCTAAAATTTATCAAATCATAGTTTGATACTTTTTTGATTTCATTAAAGAAATCTTGAGTTGTCACGTTTTGACAGGAATATTTCAGAATATAATTCTTTACTGCTTTTTTAAAAGCTTTCTCGCCTATTGCTTCGCGTAAAACATGCAGTGCCCAAGCTCCCTTTTGGTAAAAAGACAACGAACTCGCTTTAGGATTCAGCACCGGAATGGTATCGGTTTTGGAGGCTTGTTTTAATTGTAGTGATGACTCATATAACTTGGAATAAAAATAATCATCTCCATAGATTGATCGTTCTGCCAATAAAGCATAATAGGTTGCAAATCCTTCCTGAAGCCAATGATCTTTTCCGCTTTTGGCAGTAACTAAATCACCAAACCATTGATGTGCGAGTTCATGTGCATTGACATTAGTATAACTTCGGTCTTCAAAACCAATACTGTCTACTACGTATCGGGTTGCAAATAATGTTGAACTCGTATTTTCCATGCCAGCATACAGAAACTCTGAAACTGGAATTTGTCGATAGATTTTCCAAGGATACTTCACTCCTATTTCGTTTTCCAGAAAGTCAAATATTTCTTTGGAATAGCGGTAGGTTGGTTCTTGTCTGCTTATGTCTTTTGGATCAAGATACAATTCTAATGGAACTCCAGATTTTGCTTTCAGTGTGTTTTTTTCATATTTACCAATGGCTAGCATTAGTAAATAAGAACTCATTGGTTTTTGCATTTGGTATTTCCAATGTGTACTATTATTAGCTGTTTGGATGCTTTTTAAAATACCATTCGACACAACTTGATATTTTGAATCAAAAGCAATTTCCATATTAAAAATTACTTTTTCATTGACATCATCAAAGCTCGGAAACCAATGACTGGTATATTTTCCTTGTCCCTGCGTCCAAATCTGTAAATTATCTGTTGCTTCGGAACCTGTAAAATACATCGTTTGCTTTGGTTTTGCATCGTATGAAAACTGAACGAAATTTTTGCCTTTTTGGAACGGGTAAATCAAGAGCAGTTCTTTTCCGTTAGTTGTAAATGTAATGCTATGATGATTCAGTTCTACTCCCGAAAAAGTCATGTTCTGCGCATCAATTTTGATGGTATCAATAGGCTTTAATACTTCAAAAGTATAGGTTATAGTACCAGAAATACTTTTACTGTCTGGATTAATGGAAATGCTGCCATCAGCGGTTTTAAAATCTACCGATTTGGTTTGCTGTGCGAATGTAAATGCAGATAAAAACAGGAAAAGGTATTTCATTAAAATAAATTTGATGCTTAAGTTATCCAAAGTTACAAAGGTTTAAGAAACAAATCGGACATAAGTTGTAAGTTTACTTCCGAAATAAACCAATACAAGAACATTGAAAAAGAAAGCCCTATTTAATTGGAGCAGCGGAAAAGATTCTGCTTTAGCATTATACAAAACACTGCAAAATGATCAATACGAAATCAGTTGTTTATTAACCAGTGTCAATCAGCAGTTTCAGCGTATTTCGATGCATGGCGTTCGGGTTGAATTACTGAAATTACAAGCCGAGAGCATTGGATTACCGCTCGTAATTATGCAGATTCCAGAAATGCCAACGATGGAAGTATACGAAGCAGTAATGGAGACAACTCTTTCTAAATTGAAAGAACAAGGTGTTACTCACTCTATTTTTGGAGATATTTTTCTGGAAGATCTGCGTAAATACAGAGAAGATAAATTAGCTGAAATAGGTTTTGAAGGTGTGTTCCCGCTTTGGAAAATTCCAACTTCAGATTTAATTCAGGAATTTATTGCATTGGGATTCAAAACGATTGTGGTTTGTGTTAACGAACGATTTTTGGACAAAAGTTTTGTAGGCCGTGTAATTGATCAGGATTTTATCAATGATTTACCCGAAAATGTTGATGTTTGCGGTGAAAACGGGGAATTTCATACTTTTACTTTTGATGGACCAATTTTCAGTAAACCGATCGAATTTGAAGTTGGCGAAGTAGTTTACCGCAAATATGAAAAGTCAAAAGAAGAAGATTCCTCCGATACTGCTTGTGATACTTCAGCATCGGACGCTTTTGATTACGGATTTTGGTATTGTGATTTGGTTTAAATATCTCAAATCAAAATAGAATTTATTAGAAAAAGAAATGAAAAAAAGAGAACAATAAAGTCAATAAACTTTAGAGTTCTCTTTTCGAGTGTTTCATAATTGAAAATTAACCAAATGTTCAAATTATAAACAAAATGCTGATATAAGTATTAATTAGTATATTATAATCTTTTGATAATCTAATCCAGGGCCATCGCATATTCTCCATGTACTTGACAGAGTATTTTTATCAGAAAAATGAAGTTCTTCTTTTAAATTGCCATAACAGCTTCCGATAATTTCGCTGGAAGCTGAATATGTTAATTCTAAATACGTTCCTTCTTGAATATTTTTAACAATATATGTTCCTGCTGCCGTTGTCTGAACAGTATTTCTATTTCTAATTTTGGTAAATGTACCGTTATCGCTAAATACATAGAATTCTTGGTATTCCATTGCATTTCCGGTAGTTTCGGAATTAAACACAGTACCAGACATTTTTATCAATGTCCATTTACCAAGATAACTATCAGCTGTATTTGTGTTTTCATCATTATCTTTTGAACATGAAGTAAAAAAGAAAAACAAAGTAACTGCGATTATAAACTGTTTCATTTTTTTGGTTTTTTGCGTTACTTAATAGATTTACTTTTTTATAAATAGTTGCGTTCGATTGCAATTTTTTTTTTAAAGATAAATTTATCTTTCCTCATACAGTTTAAGCAATTGTGTGACAGTATTCCAATTTCTTATTGTAGCGGTTACATTTAGTTTTTTTTCGATGTATTTTTGGTCGAATCTGGTTTTTCCAGCACCTACGGCGTATTTAATGTAGATTCTGCTTTCATCTATGTGCGCTTCATCCGGTTTTACCTGACTCATCTTTAAGTCATTTATATGGTCGTTTCGCAGAGCAATGGAAACAAAAGCGACATAGAGTTTTTTTATATCTGCCTCTTTTTCTGTCAGGAAACGATTGTTTTTAAAACAGTTTTCTAAATCTGTTTTACTAATCACTACTACAGGTACTTCATGTCCAAAAGTTTTGAAAATTTCCTGCTTGATTTTGAAACCGACAGCTGCTCCGTTTTCTTCATCGGTATCCACAAAAACATTTCCGGATTGAATATAAGTCTGTACATTTTGAAAACCAATGTTTTCCAAAGCTGTTTTCAGAGCGTCCATTTTTATCAGGTTATGGCCTGATACGTTGATGCCACGAAGGAGTGCGAGATGGGTTGTCATTTTATTATTTTTTTCAAAGCTATAATTTTATAGTACAATTTCCTAAACAAACCCATTTCCAAATTTCCCAACAAAAAACTATCTTCGCTTTCTTAAAAAGAGAAAAGAAAATAGAATAAAGAAAATAGACCTAAAAACATGAAATTCAAATTCGGAAAATCTATTTTCTATATTCTTTACTCTATTTTCTAAAAATCTAAAATCTGCAATCTAAAATCAAATGTCCAATAATCTCCTAGAAACTCCCATAGAATACCTCAAAGGCGTTGGTCCCACTCGTGGCGCGCTTCTGCGTAAGGAATTGGGAATTTTCAAATATGGTGATTTGGTCAATTTTTTTCCGAATCGTTATATTGACCGAACTCGTTATTATAAGATTAATGAACTGCAGAATAATATTGCTGAAGTGCAGATTATTGGTAAAATCATTAATATTAAAACAGTTGAATTTGGTAAAAACCAAAAGCGATTGGTTGCCACATTCGTGGATGATACAGGGCAAATGGAGCTCAATTGGTTTCAGGGGCAGAAATGGATTAAAGAAAGTTTAAAGCTCAATGAAGTCTGTGTTATTTTTGGAAAATGCTCCCAATACGGCAGTAATTACAGCATGGCTCATCCCGAAATTGAACTATTAAGCGAACACCAAAAATGTCTCCGTTCGGCGATGCAGCCCGTTTATCCATCGACTGAAACACTGGCGAACCGAGGCATTACAAATCGGGTGGTGAATAAAATGATGCAGCAGCTGTTTATGGAAACTCAGGCTTTGTTCAGCGAAACTTTGCCCTCTTATCTGACAAATGAATTAAATCTGATTCCTAAAAATGCGGCTTTATTCAACATCCATTTTCCAAAAAGTGATGCGATTTTGGCGAAAGCTCAATTCCGTTTAAAATTTGAGGAACTGTTCTTTATTCAGCTGCAGCTGATAACGAAGAATCTAATTCAGAAGCATAAAATAAAAGGGCATCCTTTTTCGAAAGTGGGTGAATTTTTTAATGAATTTTATCAAAATCATCTTCCTTTCGAATTGACAAACGCACAAAAAAGGGTAATAAAAGAAATCCGTACCGACATGGGCAGCAATGCTCAAATGAACCGATTGCTGCAGGGAGATGTGGGTTCTGGAAAAACTATTGTTGCCTTTATGAGTATGCTGCTGGCAATGGATAACAGTTTTCAGGCCTGCTTGATGGCACCGACTGAGATATTGGCCAATCAGCATTTTATAGGTTTGTCTGAATTAGCAAAATCGTTAAATATTAATATAAAGATACTTACTGGTTCTACCAAAATTGCAGCAAGACGTATTATCCACGAAGAACTAGAAAACGGAACTTTGCAGATACTTATCGGCACGCACGCCTTATTGGAAGACAAAGTAAAATTCCAAAATTTGGGTTTGGCAGTAATTGACGAACAACATCGTTTTGGTGTAGAACAGCGATCCAAGCTGTGGAAGAAAAATACAATACCGCCTCATATTTTGGTAATGACAGCCACCCCTATTCCGCGAACTCTGGCGATGAGTTTATATGGTGATTTGGATATTTCAGTTATAGACGAACTGCCTCCAGGTAGAAAACCTATTCAGACCGTACATCGTTTTGATTCTAATCGATTGAAAGTCTGGAAATTTATTCGGGATGAAATTGCCAAAGGACGTCAAATATACATCGTTTATCCGCTGATTCAAGAGTCCGAAAAAATGGATTATAAGGATTTGATGGATGGTTATGAAAGTATTGCTCGTGATTTTCCGCTGCCTCAGTATTCTGTCTCGATTCTTCACGGAAAAATGAAAGCTGCCGACAAAGACGAAGAAATGAAACGCTTTTCTGAAGGAAAAACCAATATTATGGTTGCTACAACGGTTATAGAAGTCGGTGTAAATGTACCGAATGCAAGCGTGATGATTATTGAGAGTGCCGAACGTTTCGGATTATCGCAATTGCATCAGCTGCGCGGGCGTGTCGGTCGTGGTGCCGATCAGAGTTATTGCATTTTGATGACATCGTTCAAATTATCCAGCGACAGTAAAACTCGTATGGAAACAATGGTTAATACTAATGACGGTTTTGAAATTGCCGAAGTGGATCTCAAACTCCGCGGTCCTGGTGATTTGATGGGAACTCAGCAAAGTGGTGTACTTAATCTTCAAATTGCTGATATTGTGAAAGACAAAGAGATTTTGCTTTTGGCACGAAACTATGCAATAAAAATCCTTAAGGATGACGCTCCTTTGCAAAAACCTGAAAACGCTATCTTGAAAGCTGTTTTTATTGAATTGACCAAAAAGAAGAATATTTGGAATTACATTAGTTAAGTTGTTAAGTTTCTGAGATACTAAGTTACTGAGACACCAATAGAAAGTAAACAAACAAAGTTTTTTATAAATCTGTGTTAATCTGTTCAATTTGTTTTATCTGTGACCCAATATAGAATAGAATGTGCAGAATATTTCTATCGGCTAAGTTGAGAGCATTTTTTTTGAAATAAAAAAAAGTTGTTTATTAGATAGTCAGATGGTTGATTTCGAAGTGTTTAATGGTTTTTAAAACTCAATTAAACCTTATCATATTTCTTTAGTCTAATTCTTTTGATGGAACTTTTTGGCTAAATTTTAATACTTGTATGTACAAACGTTAAATAATAATTAACAATTCCACTTTTAACAATTCTAAAGCCTAAATTTGTTTTGCCTTTGCTAAAGATATATTAAATTACTTTTAAAATTATAAAATGAAAATTAAAAACCTTGTTTACGCCTTATTAATTATCCTATTTGGCAGTTTTATAGCATATAGGATTATCTCAAATAAAAGTAAAAATGAAGAACCTAAAAATAAAAACGGTAAAGATTCTCCAATAATAGTAATCGGGCAAGTAGTAAAAACGGCTACTTTTGATAATAATTTATCTTTATCAGGCTCTATTGAGGCTAATGAACAGGTCGAAATTCATAGTGAAGTTTCAGGAATTGTAGAAGCCATTTACTTCAATGAGGGTTCTGTCGTAAATAAAGGACAGGTTTTATTTAAAGTAAATGATATTGAATTAAAAGCACAGCTGCAACAAGCGGTAACCAAAGAAGGCTTAGCTGCTGAAAATGCCAGAAGAGCTAAATTACTTCTCGAAAAAGAAGCCATCAGTCAAGAAGAGTATGATATTTCAAGAGCCGATTATAAATCAGCTCAAGCCCAAACGCAGTTAATAAGAGCTCAAATTTCAAAAACGGCTGTTAAGGCTCCGTTTTCAGGAAAAATAGGATTACGTTCTATTTCGCCGGGAACTTATATTACTCCAGCAATTTTAGTCGCAAAATTGGTAAATACTGGAAAATTGAAAATTACATTTTCTATTCCAGAAAAATATGCTTCCCAAATAAAATCAGGATCTACTATAGATTTTAGTGTTTCAGGATCTGCAAAAAAATATACTGCAAAAATATACGCAATAGAACCAGAAGTTGAAGTAGCTACGCGCACCTTACAAGTTCGTGCCATTGCAGATAATATAGACGGCGGTCTTTTCCCAGGAACTTTTGCTGATATAAAATTACCGTTAGCTATTATTAAAGATGCTATTGTCGTCCCTTCGGAAGCGATTGTTCCAGTTCAGGAAGGTAAAAAAGTCTTTATCTCTGACATGGGCAAAGCCAAAGAAGTAATGGTTGAAGCAACTACTAGGACTGATGCCTCTATTTTAATTCTTTCAGGTTTGAAGGCTGGGGATACTTTAATTACCAGCGGAGTTATGTCTCTTAAAAATGATGCTCCAATAAAAGTTACAGTAAAGTAAGTTATAAGTTATGAGTTATGAATTATAAGTTTTTCAATCATTACTTTAATTCATAAATCATAATTCATAACTCATAATTTATAATTAAAAAGAGATGAGTTTATCAACTACAAGTATAAGAAGACCAGTTTTAACTATAGTACTAAATCTTCTTATTATATTATTCGGTTTTATCGGGTACAGCTTTTTGGGTGTTCGTGAATTTCCATCAATTGATCCGGCACAAGTTTCCATTAGGACAAACTATACCGGAGCTAATTCTGATATCATAGAATCTCAAATTACTGAGCCTCTTGAAAAAGCAGTAAATGCTATTGACGGAATTCGGAATATAACTTCTTCAAGTAATCAGGGAAGCAGTAATATTACAATCGAGTTTAATTTGGATAAAGATCTTGAAAGTGCTGCAAATGACGTTCGTGACAAAGTTTCACAAGCTGTCAGGAGTCTGCCTCAAGACATAGATGCCCCGCCAGTAGTGTCAAAGGCTGATGCAGATAGTGAATCTATTATTTCGATGACGGTTCAAAGTGATACCAGAAGTTCATTAGAACTAAGTGATTATGCCGAAAATGTTATTTCACAGCGTTTAGAAACGATTCCAGGAGTGAGCGGTGTTCAAATTTGGGGGCAAAAACGTTATGCGATGCGTTTATGGATTGATCCTTCAAAATTAGCATCTTACGGCTGTACAGTTGCCGAAGTCCGAGCTGCTTTGAATGCCCAAAATGTTGAATTGCCTTCTGGGAAATTGACAGGAAATAATACTGAGCTTACTGTAAAAACAATTGGTAATTTATCAAAACCCGAGGAATTTAACAATATCATTATTCGTACCGATGGTGATAAAATTGTTCGTTTCAGTGATGTTGGAAATGCTTCATTAGGACCAGAAAACATTGAGACACAGCTTACTCAATCGGGTCTGCCGTTAATTGGTTTAGCAATTGTTCCTATGCCAGGTGCCAATTATTTGGATATTTCCAAAGAGTTTTACAAAAAATATGCTGCTTTAAAAAAGGATTTACCCAAAGATATCAAACTTAATATTGCTTTGGATAATACTATTTTCGTAAAAAAGTCGGTACTTGAAGTGGCAGAAACTTTAGGTATTTCAATTCTTTTAGTAATCATTATTATTTATTTATTTTTTAGAGACTGGGCAATTGCATTCAGGCCTTTAATAGATATTCCAGTTTCGTTAATTGCTACTTTTTTCATTATGTGGCTTTTTGGATTTTCGATAAATGTATTAACGCTTTTGGCTATTGTTCTGGCAACTGGTTTGGTTGTTGATGATGGTATCGTTGTTACCGAAAATATTTTCAAAAAAGTCGAAGAAGGAATGTCGCCAATTGAAGCCGCTATCAAAGGCTCAAATGAAATTTTTTATGCTGTAATTTCGATTTCGGTGACTTTAGCAGCGGTATTTTTACCTGTAATCTTTTTAGAAGGTTTTGTCGGCCGTCTCTTTCGGGAGTTTGGTGTGGTAATTGGAGCGGCGGTATTAATTTCGGCTTTTGTGTCTTTGACTTTAACACCAATGCTGAATGCCTATCTGATGAAAGGCGGTGAACAGAAAAAATCAAAATTTTATATTAAAACGGAGCCGTTTTTTGAAAAGCTAAACAGTGGTTATGCTGAATCTTTAAAAAGTTTCATGAATAAAAAATGGATTAGTTTCCCAATTCTGATTGTTTGTTTTGGGCTGATTTATTTGTTTTTTACCATTCTTCCAAAAGAAACCGCACCTTATGATGATCGCAGTTCGGTAACAATGCGTATGACGACTCCTGAAGGTTCTTCTTATGAATATACGGATCGCTTCATGCAGGAAATATCAAAATTAGTTGATGATTCGATTCCGGAGAAAAAAGTAAGTTTGGTCATAACCGCTCCTGGATTTGGTGCTTCTGCAACGAATAGCGGTTTTGTGAGGCTTTCATTATCAGGACCTGACGAAAGAAAAAAATCTCAAAAAGATATTGCTGATGAACTGTCAAAATGGACAAAAAAATATCCCAATGCAAAAACCTCAGTCCTTCAGCAGGCTACAATTGCGGTAAACAGACGTGGCGGCTTGCCTATTCAGTATATTATTCAAGCTCCAAATTTTGAGAAACTTCGCCAAAAAATTCCATTGTTTATGGACGAAGTTGGCAAAAGTGATGTGTTTTCTGTTACCGATGTAAATTTAAAATTTAATAAGCCTGAAATAAATGTAAGTATTGACCGTGCAAAAGCAGAAAGTCTTGGGATTTCTATTATGGATATTGCTCAGACACTGCAGCTTTCGTTAAGCGGTCAGCGCTTTGGTTATTTTATTAAAAACGGAAAACAATACCAAGTCATAGGACAATTTGATCAAAAAGACCGTTCAAAACCATTGGATTTAACGTCAATGTTTGTAAAAAATAACAAAGGCGAACTGATTCAGATGGACAATGTCGTTACTATTGAAGAACAGAGCAATCCTCCGCAGCTGTATCATAATAATAGGTACATGTCGGCAACGGTTTCAGCTGGTTTGGCTCCAGGAAAAAGTATAAGTGACGGAATTGATGTGATGAACGAAATTAAAGACAAAGTGCTTGACGATTCATTTACCACAGATTTAGGCGGAGAATCACGTGACTTTGTTGAGAGCAGTTCGAATACTTCTTTCGCTTTTGGACTTGCATTATTATTGATTTTCTTGATTCTTGCAGCACAATTTGAAAGTTTTATAGATCCGTTCATTATTATTTTGACTGTACCAATGGCGGTTGCAGGAGCTTTATTTTCTCTTTGGCTGTTCAATCAGACTTGGAATATTTTCAGTCAGATTGGAACGGTAATGCTTATTGGACTGGTAACCAAAAATGGAATTTTGATAGTCGAGTTTGCTAATCAGTTACGAGAACAGGGAAAACCAAAATTAGAAGCCATTTTAGAAGCTTCGGAAGCACGTCTGCGTCCCATTTTAATGACTAGCTTAGCTATTGCTTTAGGAGCATTACCAATTGCAATGTCATTAGGAGCTGCTTCTACTAGCAGAATTGGAATGGGAGTTGTCATTGTGGGTGGAACCATTTTCTCTTTGGTATTGACTCTTTTTGTAATTCCTGCAATTTATCTGATGTGGTCCAAGGCCAGAAAACATTACCCAGAATTTGATCATATCGAAGAATATGAAAGAGAAAGCAAATCGTAGATCTTAAATTTTGAACGAAAGTTAAAGTTGTGAATTGTTCTGAAAAGAATTGACGACAAATGATTGAAAATATGAAAACTAAAAATATAGTAAAAAGTCTGGTTTTATTTTTGTTTTGCATTGCAAAAACGAGTGCGCAGCAAGTACTGACTCTTGAAGATGCGATAAAAATAGCTTTAGAAAATAATTTTGAAATTAAAATTGCTAAAAACAATCTGAAAATTAATGAAACCAATGTCGCTATTGGAAACGCCGGGATGCTGCCTAGTGCGACAGCTTCTGTTGTGGACGATAACAGTGTTAAAAATTCTTCTCAAACCCGTCAGGACGGTACTACTACCTCGCTGGATAATGCTAAGAATAATAGTTTGAATTATGGTGTTTCCTTGAATTGGACGATTTTTGACGGAATGCGGATGTTTGCCAGATATGATCAGTTAAAAGAATTGCAAAACCTCAGTGATGCACAGTTAAAGTGGACTATTGTCAACAAAATCAGCAGTGTAAATTCTGTGTATTATGATTTGATTCAGGAACAGCAGAAATTATCCGATTTGGATTCAACTATTGTTATTTCTCAAAAAAGACTTGAATTTACCAAAAACCGATACACTATTGGAAAAAATTCTAAACTTGATGTTTTAAATGCGCAGGTCGATTTAAATACAGACCTTGGAAATCTGGTAAAAGAAAAACAGGCTTATGCTAATGCAAAAACTCTTTTGAATCAGATTTTGGCTCGGGATCTGAAAACAGATTTTATAGTTTCAAATAAAATTAATGTAGACAGAAAATTACAGCTGGCCGATTTAATGGCATTGGCTGAAAAGCAAAATCCTGAATTGGAGATGCAGATAATCAATAAAAAAGTAGCCGAATTAGAATTAAAACAAATCAAAGGAGACCGCTACCCTACTATTAAATTAAATACGGGTTACAATTTCAGTGATTCGCATTCGAGTCTTGGTTTTACCTCTCAGTCTTCTGCACATGGTTTGAATTATGGTTTTTCTGCTTCTTTAAATCTATTTGACGGCGATGCCCAAAACCGAAATGAAAAAATTGCTAAAATGCAGATTGACAATTCAAAACTGGCAATAGATCAGCAGCTGATTCAATTGAGAAGTAATTTGGCTGTCGCATATCAAGTGTATTTGACTAATCTGGATTTAATCGATTTGGAAGAAAGCAATACTGCCATTGCAAAGCAGAATATTGAAATAACTGCCGAAAAATTCCGAATAGGAACTATTACTTCTGTTGAGTTTAGGGCTGCACAATTAAATTTTATTAATTCCAGAATACGTTTGAGCAGTGCCCAGTTTCAGGCAAAATTATCTGAAATAACATTGCGTGAATTAGCAGGAAATCTTAATTTTTAATTATTTTTGGCATAAAAAGTCAGAATGATATCCTATAATCCCAAAGTTTGGTTCGCTTATATTTTTCGTTTTCATAGATCAGATTCCTTTAGGGAGTTATTGCCAATACTATTTTTAATTGCAGGCTATTGTGGCGCAGTTGTTTATTTGGAGATTGAATATTTCAAACTTGATGAAACCAGCCATGTAAAAAACCTTTTTGTAATACACACCAGTTTAGGATTTGTGATTTCCTTATTATTAGCTTATCGTGTCAATTCGGCTTATGACCGCTGGTGGGAAGGCCGAAAATTATGGGGAGCTTTAGTCAATAACAGTCGAAATTTAGCGATAAAACTTTCCGTGATTCTGAAAGATGAAAAGGATTTGGTTTATTTCAGGAAACTGATTCCAAGTTATGCTTCGATGCTGAACAAGCATTTGAAAGACGAAGAAACGAGTATGCAATTGTTTGAACATGTAGATCTGGCTCTTGATCACCACAAACACAGACCCAATCAAATCGCTAAAATGCTTTTCCAAAAAATAAACGATTTGTATGTTACCCACAAAATTTCAGGTGATCAATTGATTATTCTGAACAGCGAAATTCAGTCGTTTACTGATATTTGCGGTGCTTGCGAGAGAATAAAAAACACCCCAATCCCCTATTCTTACAGTACATTTATCAAGAAATTTATTTTTCTGTTTGTTTTGACCCTGCCTTACGCTTATGCATTTACATTGGGATATTATGTGATTCCTGTGGTTTCTTTTATTTTTTATGTATTGGCAAGTATCGAAATAATTTCGGAAGAAATTGAAGAGCCTTTTGGTTATGATGATAATGACTTACCTACGAAAAAAATTGCAGAGAATATCAAAAAACACATTGAAGAGTTAATTTAGAAAGTCTTAAATTTTATTGAATTTGAATTAATTTTTGAGGCTTACTGACTTTGACCCTCAAGAAACATTGATTATATTTGCATTCTTGAAAAAACCGTAGAATGAAATGTGCATGACTTAAATTGGTTCCAAGTGCCAATGACGATTTTGCGAATTACATTTGACCGATAAAAATAATAAACAGCTACAAATGAAAATATCTTATAACTGGTTAAAACAGTTCATTAAAATAGATTGGAAATCCGAGGAAACATCAGCATTACTTACTGATTTGGGGCTTGAAGTCGAAATTGTTGAGAAATACCAATCCGTTAAAGGAGGATTAGAAGGTATTGTTGTTGGGTATGTATTAACTTGTGTACCGCACCCAGATGCCGATCGTTTAAAAATTACTACTGTTGATCTTGGAGACGGTATTCCATTACAGATTGTGTGCGGTGCTAGTAATGTCAGCGCTGGACAAAAAGTGCCGGTAGCGACCATTGGAACCGTTTTGTATGATAAAGAAGGAAATCCATTTACTATAAAAAAAGGAAAAATTCGAGGACAGGAAAGCCATGGGATGATTTGTGCCGAAGATGAATTAGGTTTAGGTGAAGGTCATGACGGAATTATGGTATTAGATGAATCAATTCCTGCAGGAACATTAGCTTCTACTGTTTTTAAAATAGAAAATGATGAAGTTTTTGAAATTGGCTTAACGCCAAACCGTGCTGATGCTATGAGTCATTTAGGTACAGCACGTGATTTGAGAGCTGGTTTAATTCAGACAGGAATTAATGTTGAATTGATTACTCCGGCTGTTAGTAATTTTAGAGTGGATAAAAGAACTTTGAAAATAGATGTTGATGTAAAAGATATTCAGCTTGCGCCAAGATATTGCGGTGTTACTATTTCAGGACTTACTGTAAAAGAATCTCCAGAATGGCTTAAAAACAGACTGAAAGCAATTGGAATTAATCCAAAAAATAATATTGTAGACGTAACCAATTATGTATTGCATGATTTAGGACAGCCTCTGCACGCTTTTGATGCGGCTAAGATTAATGGAAAGATTTTGGTGCAGACACTTCCAGCCGGAACTAAGTTCGTTACATTGGATGATATTGAAAGAACTTTACACGAAGAAGATTTAATGATTTGTGACGAAAAAGGGCCTTTGTGTATTGCTGGTGTTTTTGGAGGAAAAAAATCGGGTGTTACGGAGGTAACGACTTCTATTTTCTTGGAAAGTGCTTATTTTAATCCAGTAAGTATTCGTAAATCGGCCAAAAGACATCAATTGAATACTGATGCTTCTTTTAGATTTGAAAGAGGAATTGATCCTACAATTACTGAATATGCTTTAAAAAGAGCTGCTTTATTGATACAAGAAGTTGCTGGAGGAGAAATCACATCTGATATTGTAGATATTTATCAAAAGAAAATTGAAGATTTTCCTGTGTTTTTGAATTTCCAGAATGTTTCCAGAATTATAGGTCAGGAATTGCCAAAAGATACTATCAAGCAGATTTTGGCTTCTTTGGAAATTAAAGTCAATAGTGTTTCCGATGCTGGTTTGGGATTAACAATTCCTGCTTATCGTGTTGATGTGCAGAGAGAAATTGATGTAATCGAGGAAATTCTGAGAGTTTATGGATATAATAACATTGTATTCTCTAAAAAATTAAACGCTACAGTTTCTAATTCGCCAAGAAATGAGGATTATAAAGTACAAAATACTGTTGCGGGTCAATTGAATTCTCAAGGATTTAATGAAATGATGGCCAATTCCTTGACCACAGCTTCCTATGTGCAGCTTTCAGAGACTTTAAAAGAGGATTATAATGTAACGATGTTAAATCCGTTGAGCAGTGATTTGGCAACAATGCGCCAGTCGATGTTATTCTCTGGTTTGGAAGCTATATCCTACAATATTAATCGTAAGAATTCAGATTTAAAATTATTTGAGTTTGGAAAAACATATCATAAATTCCTTGCCGGATACGAGGAAATTAAGCATCTGACATTGTTTCAGACAGGAAACAGAAACCAAGAAAGTTGGACAAATGCTCAAAAACCGTCTGATTTCTTTTTGTTTAAAGGATATGTTGAAGCCATACTTTCGAGATTAGGAATTGCTAATGCAAAAAGTACGGCTGTTTCTTCAGATGTGTTTTCTGAAGGAATTGCTTTTGGGCAAGGAAGTTTGTCTTTAGTTGAATTTGGAGTTGTAAAGAAATCAGTTTTAAAACATTTTGGAATAAAACAGCAAGTTTTATATGCTGATTTTAATTGGGCAAATGTTTTGAAAGCCATGTCCAGCAAAATTAAATATACTGAAATACCAAAGTATCCTGAAGTACGCAGAGATTTGGCTCTCTTGGTAGATCAAGAAGTAACTTATGACACAATTTATACAATTGCCAGACAAACTGAAAAATCGTTATTGAAAAATATTAATTTATTTGATGTATACGAAGGCCAGAATTTACCTGAAGGCAAAAAATCATATGCATTGAGTTTTACCATTCAAGATACTACCAAAACACTTGAAGATGCTCAGATTGATAAAATTATGAATAAACTGCAGAAAAATTTTGAAACTGAGCTTGGAGCTAGTTTGAGATAAATTTTTACAGTTAAAAATATAAACTCCCAATTCTTAAAATCTAAGAATTTGGGAGTTTTTTTATTCCTTAATTTTAATTTGTTATCGTTATCTGAATTAATTAACAAAAAAAAAAGTATTAAATTTAAACTAAGGAAATTTGAATAATTTACTCATTCTAAAAAACATCAGATTATGGAAATCAACAGAAAAATTAGGAGTAAAAAATTAAGTACAAGAGTAGATTTAACAGCCATGGTCAGTGTTTCTTTTCTGCTGATTATATTTTTTATGCTTGTCGGTGAATTATCTAAGCCAAAAATTATGGATTTAACTTTGCCTAATAGTTGCGATATTTCATGTGGACCAATTGGATGTTTTAAAGCAAATCGTTTCTATACAATTTTATTGGATGATAATAATAAAATTATAACCTATTTTGGTTTATTGGAGTTACCAATTCAAAGCCCAAAGGAACTTCAATATGGAAAAAATGGAATACGTAAAGAACTGTTTTATATCAACAAAAAAGTGCGTGAATATTCTGCAAGTATAGGAAAGCCTAATAATGGTGTAATAGTAATTATTAAACCTAGCAAAAAATCTAATTATGCAAATTTGGTTGATATTCTCGATGAGATGAAAATAGCAAATATAGATTCTTATTCAATAGTTGATTATTATACTCCTGAAGAAACAAAATTACTTGCAATGAAATAATTATTGTTTTATGTATTTCTATTTCGTGATCTACTAGTTAACAGTTAACTGTAACTTAACTCGAAATTAGGAGAAATCAAACTTAAAATAATATGTGAAGAAAAACATTTTGATATTTTTAAGCCTATTTTTAATAGTTAGTTGTGCAAAACATAAAAGCGATTTTGAAAGGTTTGAAATGAGTTATAATGATGGTTGGGCAGAACGGTTTTCTGTCGTTATTTGGAATGACGGAATATTAGAAGTAAAATTATTTAATGGAAGTGGAGAGAAAGAAATAAGAGGGAAAAAAATTTGAAAATATTAAGAATCAAATAGACAAAATTAAAAACATTAATTATCAATGTGTTGATTGTGGTATTGCATCAATTGAAATAGAAAAAAATAATAAGATTTATAAAACACTTCAAAAAGGTAAATTAAGTACTGAAACAAGTAATTTGATTGACACGCTCAGAAAAATAATTCATAATCCTAAGTTGTATTATTTATTATCTAGATATAAATATAAAATTGCTAATAGAATTATTGAAAAAGCAAAATTTGAAAAGTAACATCAAGAAATAAAAGAGCTACACTAACAGCTAGAGTTTCGTTGCGTGCGTAGCACGAACAATGAAACTCGTGTTGAACGGAACCGCTGTGATTCCGCAACTATGGAGTTATCGTAAAAGAGATTTGTAATTTTTCGAAACTATTCTAAAAAGTGTGTAAGTTTAAAAATATAGGGGTTTTCAATAGATAAATGCGCCTCTTTTTTTGGGGATGATTTCGCTTGGTTTTTTTTCGTGTTTTCCGTCACTTTTGAGCATAACTTCCCTTACCCGTAAAATTAGTTTTGACAGGAACTGGAATTTTGGCTACTGCCAAGATACCAAGCCGTCTCGCCGATAGTCTTTGTAATCAAAAGTCACGTTTTGGGCATCAATGTTTTTTATCCGATGGTTGCTAATGGCAATTTTGTGCGTGTATCTGCCTAGATATTCCACTACAGATTTTGAACTTCCAAAGGGACGTTTAGCAAACACCACCCAAGGTTTTAGCCATAATTCCTGCCGGATCTGCTCATAACCAATAGGGTTTTTGGCTTTGAGTTTTTGACAATATTTAGCCCTAAAAACCTTTGACAATGCTTTGACCGCAAACAAAAATTTGCCATCGCTTGGGCTGTTTTTCCATTGCCTATTTTTGTCAACTCCACCACCGGGAACGATGCAATGCAGGTGCGGATGCAGGCTTAATTGCTGTCCCCAAGTGTGCAAAACCGCAATCATCCCCATTTGCACTGCTTTGGCTTTGCCAAAATATTGAAGCGTTTCCCAAGTAGCTTCAAACAAAGTGTCGTACACTATTTTAGGCTGATGTATCGCCAACGGATTGATGCTCTCAGGCAGTGTAAACACGACATGGAAGTAGGGTACGGGCAAAAGTTCCGTACTTCTGGCCTGAATCCAATCTTCACGCTTATTTCCTTGGCACTTGGGGCAATGCCGATTGCGGCAACTATTGTAACTTATAGTGATTTTGCCACAGCAATCACAAGCATCAATATGACCGCCTAATTCTGCTGTCCTGCATTTTTTGATGACTGATAATGTGCGCAACTGCCAAGTATTCAATCCATAGTTTTCGATTTTTAAGCCTATTTTTCGCAGTACATCCGCTACTTCAAAGAGTGGCTGCATTTGGCAAAAAGAGTATCGAGTGGACTAAAAATACGCTGGCTTTCGAGTTGGGCAATCTGCAGATATTCCATCGTGGTTTCGATGTTTTGGTGTCCCAAAAGATCTTTGAGCGTCATGATATCCATCCCGAAGCCCACAACCATAAAGCAGTCCGATGAGAATTTTATGTTTTAGCAGTTTGGCCTTTTGCAGCATTGCCCAGACTTCTTCCTTACTTAAAACAACAGGCAGTTTTTTTTCGTGCTTTATTGAAGGTAAACGAAGGTATTCATATGAAAAACCCTTCTGATTTCAACAGAAAACGTAATCCATAAACACAGTGTTTGAAATACGTCTGCGAAGGGGTTTTGGACTTTTTTTGTTGGTAAAACAAGTAGTCCTGCACTTGCTCGGGATCAAGCTCGGTAGGGATTTTGCCAAAATAGAGTGAAATCGACGCCACATGACGCGAATAGTTATTAAATGTACTCTGACTTCTGCCCAAGACTGAAACTGTCCGCTCAAAACGATCTAGAAGTTCAATAAATCCCGGAACTTCACGCCGAGCTTGATTTAAGATTAAATCTTCCGGTTTCTTTTTTTTGTAGCCATAATATTTGAATTTTAATTATATTCGTAAGGTACTAAATCTCGGTAAGTGCTACCGAAGGTTTAGTTCAACAGACGTTTGACGGGATTTTTTTTGCTTAATAGACTTCTTTCATTCTTTATATTTTATCAAAAAAATGTGTCAAGATTTTTAATACCTCATTAAAATTATCATGTAGTCCAGCATTCCCTTCGCCTAAATTTATTTCATGCTCAGATGCCAATTCATAACTTTGGACAAGCCCTAAAAGACTGATTTTATGTTTAATTTTATGTACGTTATGTGCCGCCAAATCAAAGTTATTACTGATAATATTATTCAAATATGTCTCCCTCTCGCCTGGAAATTCCATTTTTAAGACCTTAAATATTTTTTCTTCAAAAACTTTATCTCCTCCGGAAAGTTGTGAAATATAAGTAAAATTCGGTTCTTCCATAATTTATTAGTCGGGGAACAAATTAATATTCTAAACAATTATTGCCTAGTTCCAGGCTACAGGAGTATTTTGTAAGATGCAAAACATTACTATTATGCATCTAACCATATTATTTATTATAAATATTGGAACTGTTTCTATATCCAGATTCGTTTTTATACCAATTTTTATAGTCTACGCCATTGCTTAAAACCCAATTTATAAATTTTAAGTGGGATACATCGATTTTTGCTTTTTCAATTGGATATTCAAAACGGCTTGGAAAATTAAGAGCCCAAGGTAAGTTATCTTTTGTTTTGTAATATTTTCCTACTGCAGACACAGAGTTATCAGCAGAAGTTCCAAAATAGGATTTGTCTGCTAAATCAGTTGGTGCGTAATTTGGCAGATGAACCTCTTTTCCTCTTTCTTTATTTACTATAATGAATGGGTTGAAAGGTGCCATTCCGAAGACAGCTGCATCAATAGGGTTAACCAAATCTATATTGACTTCTATTGTCTCTGAGGGAACAAATGGCTCGTTAGGGTTAGTGTTGCCAGAGCCATGTTTCCATGCATTGTCAAAAACAATTATGGTAGCATTTTTTTGACCAGCTTCTGTTCCGTTACCGCTTGTTTTTATGTATCCTTCAGTATATTTTGTCCCTGTTACAGATAAAATCTGTGATGGAGTTACTCCAGGAATTGAAAAACCGAAACCATTTTGAAAACTAGCTCCAATAGCTCTTACCGTGAATTTTCCTTTCAAGCTGACTACCTTATTTTGCGCATTTGTAATTCTATTAAAATTATAATCAATAACCAAATCATTAAAATCGTAATCTCCTTTTGATGGCCATAAATCTTCGAAAGCAAGTGTTCCAAATATACTGCTGCTAGGGTAAAAGTTATTAAAAGCTAATTTCGGATCATTTGGATAGTCATCTGAACTATCAATTATGCCGTCTTTATCTGTATCTATACGTTCAGGATTTATTTTTTGAACATCCAGTATTTCAACATTTTTTATTGGATTTGCGGTAGCATAGAAAACAGCATCATTAAAGTCATTGTCTCCAGCTGGGCGAATTAGATCTTCAAAGCTAATTAAGAACACACTTCTTTTTTCATCATAAAGCATAACAGTATGCTGGCGGTTTTTGATATCCGGCTCTGGATTTAACTCCAAGTTAGAATACAGCAAGCCCAATCCTTCTGTTGATTGTCTCGTTTTATCATCCCAGCCATTACGCATTAACATCCAGCCTATTACGGTATTTTTTTCGAAAACGCCTAAAGAAACTTTATCCCCCGAATACAATCCTCCTCCTGAACCCGCAAATGAGGCATTTGGAAAAATCACAAAACATTCTTTGACATCTGCTGGTGTTTTAGGCGGAAAATCTCGGTCATAAGTATAGTATGCCAATACATTTTTATATCCAGCCCCTTCAGAAACAAAAGTAATCCATACCTCGGCTTTATCTAAAATAACTAGATTATGCTGGTTATTTCCTAAAAGATATTCCGGATGAAATGTAGGAACAGGCATGTTTTCTGGTAATGCATTGTTTACATCTGTTAGAAAATCTTTGCTTATTATATCAGATTTAGCCAATAAATTAGTTGGCACCCCATTATTATTATATGTACCTATATAATTAATTTTGACATTAGCATTCCGTTTGCTGTAAAGGGCTTTTTCTATTTTTGAATAAAAGGGGTTCTCGCTAAATTTTTGACTTTTTTGTGTATTTTTTGTACCCCCAAAAGTAAAATTTACCGCGCCATTTTCTATAGGTACTTTTGTTTCTGGGACAAAACCGACAAAATTGGTTTTTAAAACAACATCTGCCATATCATCTTCAAAAGTATAGTCTACTACAAATTCTCCCTGCTGATTGGTTATACCATTAATAATTTCTTTACCATTTTCTTCCTGAAAATTGGTCCAGACACTTACTTTAACATCTGGAACAGCATTTCCTTGATTATCTTTTGTTCGAATGGTTACTTTAGCCTCTTTTGTATTCTTCCAGCTAAATGCTGAGGAAGCTTTTAAATTATCAATAGTAACCTGCCCTGGATCTACAGGAACTTCGGAAGGATCTTTACTGCAAGAATTTAGCGAAAAAATTGCGGTAAATATTATTATTAATGAATTACTGATCTTACAAGCATTTTCAAAGGAGAAACTGACATTTTTCATAAATTTTACTTTTTTAAGGATCATTATTAATGCAGATAAAGTATTTAAAATATTACTGTTTTAAAATGAAAAAGATGCATTTAAAACAACTATGAAATCATTAAATTTAAAATCTCTTTTAAAATTACAATTTAAATAGTAAAAAAAGCACGTATAAATACCTGATTTATAAAACATATAAAGCATTCAGTCACTGAAAAGCCCTGTCTGGCAGATTCATAAATGTCGAGCTTAAGGAAAGTGTAATTCGATGCGCAGCCTAAAATACCTTTTAACAGATTCCTCTTTCGATTTTACGCTTTTTCAAGTTTAGCCTGCTTTCTTCTTCAGGCAGGGTTTCAATGGTTTTTAATTTAGGAGCTGATTATTTTATAAACTAAAGTATAGTTAAGAATAAAACGTTTCATTTTAATCAAAACAAGTAAACATTGCATAGCCGGCATTTATCCCAACGGCAGATCTATAGCAAAAAACCGATTCAAATTGTTACCAGTACTGTAATAATTAAATTATATTTTTTTTTAAATATAAATCAAAAATTTAGTAATTTCATATTTTGAAATAATATTTCGCTAACACATTAAACTGACTTTCAACAGATAAAGCTAATAACCTTGTATGCATAAACCCGAAACTCCCGATAATGAACACTTCCGTTCAAAATCCTTGCAGGAATATAAAATACTGGATACACTGGAAGAAGCAGAGTATGACGCCCTGACGAAAATAGCTGCTGAAATCTGTGGCACTCCTATCGCACTAGTGAGTTTAGTAGATGGCAACCGGCAATGGTTTAAATCGCACCATGGCTTAGATGCAACCCAAACACCCAGGGATTTTTCTTTTTGTGCCCATGCGATCAATACACCTGATGAATTATTTATTATTCCGGATGCTACTAAAGATGAAAGGTTTTTTGATAACCCATTAACAACTGACGGGCCTCATGTAATATTTTATGCTGGTGCTCCTTTAAACACTAAGGACGGTTATGCTTTAGGAACCCTCTGTGTCATTGATACAAAACCTAGAGAAGGTCTTACTGAAGGGCAAAAAGAATCCTTAAGAGCACTGGGAAATCAAGTAATATCGCAGCTTGAACTCCGAAAAAAAAACAGATTACTGGAAGAGTTAAACAATGAAATTATTAAAAAAAACATACAGCTCAATCAATTTGCCCATCGCCTCACTCATGATTTAAAAGTTCCAATCAGCGGGGTAAACTCCCTGTTAACTTTCATAAAAGAAGATTACAAAACACTCATCAAAAATACTGAACTCGAAGAATGGATTGATTTAATCTATTCACGCAATGAGTACATGGACTTCTTAATCAATGGCATTTTAGAATATACGAAGGTTGCCAATGATGACGTTTATTTTGAAGATTTTAACGTAGAAACTGTAGTTCAATATATACTGAACAATGGTGTATTGCATACTCCTATCCGTGTAAACTACATTGATTGTGATGTCATTATAAACCATTCTAAAATAGGTTTTGTCCAGATTATTCAAAATCTATTATCCAATACAATAAAACATACCGATAAAAAAGAATGCAATGTCTGGCTCACGTTCAAAGAAAATGAAACCAGCTTTTCTTTTATATATGAAGACGATGGACCTGGTATACCACAGGAATACCGGGAAAAAGTCTTTGGACTGTTTGAAACTCTAAATTCAAATTCTAGTAAAAACTCTGGCATTGGTCTGGCAACAATCAAAGCAATAGTAGACCGAATGGGAGGTACTATTTTCCTGCAGAATAGAGAAAACAATCAAAAAGGCGTGTGTTTTTGTTTTGTTCTGCCAAAACACAGCAAGAATTAACTTCAAAAATTTCAATAACACATTTACTATTCTTACTATTAATATTTACAAACTAATAAATCGGACAGTAAATCATAAGATATTTTTGAAACTGATCCAGCTTGAAAATCATTCCATATTGAATCTTACTGCAATTTTATAGATAAACTATTTCTAAAGCTTCTATCTCTAAGATTGCTCTTGATTAAAACGAACTAAATTTCCATTTTTTCAGAATCTTTTTAAGTGGACGCAATTAGAATTTCAGTTTGTCAAAATTCAAAATTTTTTCTATTTGTTTTAATATTACTGCCTCTATATATATTTCTTCATGATTTAGGCTTACTAATTTTATAACTTTTATGTTTACTAATTGCAGTACATTAGCATATACTGATATTATCACGGGTTTCCAGATATAAATTGCAAAGTGAAATTATGACAAGGTCTAAAACAATAACTAAAAAAGGCCACACCAAAAGAAAGATTTACAGGAAAATGACTTAGTAGGGATCCACACCGATAGCATACCAAATGCAAAACATCGACAGCTACTGGTAAAAAACGGCTTCACTCGAGAGGTTTCCAAAGGCTGGTACATTGCAGCAGATCCAATTTAAAAAAAAGAGGAAACAACTGCTTGGTTTAGTTCATACGGGGATTTTATTTCTCAATTTTTTAATAAAAAACATAGGAAGAACTGGTGTATATCAACTGATCAGTCACTGCTTATCAGTGCCGCAGTAATTAATTATACGCTCTCCAGAAGGCAATGACAAGCCAATCCCATTGCTATAGAATATATCACTTTTCAATCTAAAGACTGCTATAGCATCACCTGACAAGATTGAGATACAAAGAAACTTTTAAATCATTGACTTTTGCTAATGAATCGTTTGGAATACTACTTATTATTGCTTTTTCATCAATAATCTTTAATTCAGCAGGGAAGAAAGATTGACTAAAAAAGTTTATCGTGTTGATTGTTTTGAAAATCCCATGGCTGTCATCTGTTTTTGCAACAATTTTCAGCATTGCCAAATCATATTCTGATTCATTTTTGAGCCAAATAAAATTTACAAATCATTTCTGATAATATATCATCTAATTTCTGGTCAATTAAATTTTTCTTTAGAAGATAAAGATTTTTTTATTTCACCAAGATTATTGGTCTAAATTGAAACCATAAAATAGCTTATATACATTCAAACTTTAGCTTATATAGAAAAATTATTTGCTTTGAAAGGGATTAAATGAAATACCAATATTAAAATAACCATTCATATCTTGTTTAACAATCATGATCTCATTGGTAGCCCCTCGTTCTCTCAAGTTTCCTTGCAACGTACTATTCAATCCGCCTTTTAGAGTTGTGATAAAGTTTTTGCTTAGCATATATTCATATATAAAACCAGATTTAATTTCATTTCTGTTAAATTGATATACTTCCTTAAGTCCTGACTGATGAGGATACACAAAAAAGGATTCATTATCAAAAGCTACACCCAACGAAATACGCCCTTTATCTAATAATGGCCTTCGCATATATACATATTTTGGCAACACAATATCCAGTGACCACTTCGAATTGGAAAACCTATGTTCGAAAGTAAAAGTCGGTAATACAGGAAAAATGGATGTGTTGTTTGTCTGTAAAAGCATTCCTAAAGTTAATGTAGTTTGTTCTGTTTTTTTGAGTACAAAACTTCCTATCAAAACCCCATTAATTCTTTCAAAACCGCCATTTGATCCTTCGGCAATAACACTGGCATTGTAAACGAAGGTTTTCCCAAATAATTTAGAATAGTATGTAAAATTCAGTCCTGTGGAATAAAAATGAAAATTTTCATTGTCGGTGTGAATTATCGGAGTGCCAATAGTTGAAAAATTTTCGTAATTTTCAAATTCCAAAGACTCGGATTTATAGCGTAAAGACCCGCTAAAAGTCCATTTTTGTTTTCTGATAATTGGTGCGTTTAAAGCTGCCTTAAATCTTTTCTGACTTTTAAGGGTTCCTTTTTCAAATAGTTTTCCATATAAATCAGCATCATAATCACCAGGTGAAAATTGTTCATATTGAAAATCCAAAAACCTGGTGGATGGAAAACGTGTCGTAACAGCTTTTACCGCCTTTTTTCTAACAGAATCAGCTTCAATCTGTGCTGTCATAGAAAATAAAGGAATTATAAGTAATAAAATAGTTAATCTCATAGTTTAAAATTTAAATTCAGGTAAATTCTGTTTCATGTTTAAAATTACGCTTCAGGTTTTGGTGCTATATTTGGTGCGATTAATTGATATACAACCGGAGTAACAAGCCGGGTCAGAATAGTAGAACTGGTAAGGCCTCCTATAATAACCCAGGCCAACGGAGAATAAAACGGTGACCGTTCCAGTACCAAAGGAAGCAATCCTAAAATAGCAGTTAATGATGTCAGGATAATGGGTAAAAAACGTGTTTCTCCTGCCTGCGCAATGGCTTGATTTATTTCCATCCCTTCTTCCCGAAGTTTATTGGTGTAATCGACGAGCAGTATGGAGTTTTTGACCTCAATTCCGGCCAAAGCAATAATTCCGATGCAGGCCATAAACGAGAGTGTATTTCCTGTCATGTAAAGAATAAAAACAGCTCCAACCATTCCAAGTGGTATAACCGACAAAACGATCAGACAGCTTTTAAAATCTCCAAATTCTAATAATAAAACAGCAATAAAAAGAAAAAAGGTTATCAGGAGAATAGTACCAAGTCCTCCAAAACTTTCTTTGCTGCTCTCGATTTCTCCAGCAACGTAATAGGAATAGCCTGGTGGAAAATTTATTTTCTTGATTTTTTCTAATACTTTTTGGGTAACCTGCTGTGTATTATATCCTTTTTTTACATCTCCGGTTACTAATGCATATCGGTTTTTATCATAATGTTTTATCAAAGGAACCGATGTTTCGTATTGAAGCGAGCTTACTTGCTGTATCGGGATTTCTGCTCCATTTTTAGAATGCACATAGAGACCGGACAAAATCGCTGCCGTAGGATGCTGCCCTCTTGGAACCGAAACTATGATTTTGTAATTATCACCTTTTTCATCTTTATAGTCTGCAATATCAACACCGTTAATTCCCATGCGCACCGTTTGATCGATCTGGCTTGACTGTACACCAAAAAGTGCCGCTTTATCAGTATTGATTGCCATTCGCATGTCTGTTTTATAATTGTCTAAAAGATTATTGGTATATAAAGTACCAGCAGTATTTTTAATTTCTTTTTCTACTTTTCCAGCCAAAAGCCGAATTATGCTTAAATCATCACCAAAGATTCTTATGGCGATTGGTGCTTCAACAGAAGGCCCCTGTTCAAATTCTTTAACTTCGATTTTGGCATCGGGATAATTATTAAACAATTTTCGAAACTTAGCGACAAGAGACTGTAATTGATTTATGTCCATCTCCTCTACCCTTATAAAAAGCTGGGCAAAATTGGCGGCATCTTTATGCTGGCTTACATTGTAATAAATTTTCGGATTTCCTTTTCCAACATTCGTGTAAACGGCTTTTATTTTTTCATCTTTTAAAACCACTTTTTCAACATAGGACGCAATGGAATTTGTTTTATAAAGATTGGTTCCCAAAGGTGTTTCAATGTTTATCAGAAACATTGGTTTCTCTGATTTTGGAAATAAACTAAACCCAACAGCAGGAACCAGCATGATACTCATTATAAACAATAATACCGCAACAGCAATTGTAACATAAGGTTTTGCCAAAGCTAAATTCAAAACGGGTTTATATACTTTATTAATCCCAGACTGCAGTTTTCTTAATACTATATTTCCGTCCTCATGCTCGTGTTTTTTTAATATAAGACTGGCAAGAAAAGGAACAATCGTCAACGAAACGAAGAGTGATGCGAGAACCGTTGAAATGACCGCCATTGGCAAACTCCTGATAAAGTCACCTGATGTCCCGGGTAAAAACACAATCGGCAGAAAAGATATAATTAATATAGCTGTGCATCCTAAAATAGCATAACCAATTTGATGCGTAGCATCTATTGCCGCTTTATATGGAGAATATCCCTCACGCAAATAACGCTCGATGTTTTCAATCACTACAATGCTGTCATCTACCAAAAGTCCCAGCGCAACCACAAGCCCCACAATCGTTAATTGATTGATTGAATATCCCAAAGCATCAAGAATAAATAGTCCAATAGCTATTGAAAGCGGAATAGAAATCATAACAATAGAAGACGCTCGTAATCCCAATGGTGTTAAGGTAAAAAGCACTAATATAATTGCGATTCCAAAATCCCTGAAAAAATGATTGAGTCTTTCTTTTACATCATCGGCCTGGACAAAACCTGTCTCAAGCTTTATGTTACCTGGAAGGTGTTTTTTATAATTTTCAATAATGGGCAAAATCAGTTCATGATCTGCAATAATGTTTGTATTTTCCTTTTCGCTTACTGCAACAAACAAACAGCGTTTTCCGTTGTAACGTCCAATATATTTTTCGTCTTCATAACCCATTGTGACGTTGGCAACATCTTTCAGGAACACTATTCTTTCTCCTGAAGCCTTGATGATAGTATTTTTAATTTCATCAATACTTTTATAATCCCCGCTGGTTTTAACATTGAATTTTTTATCTGCGGCATCAATGCTTCCTCCCGGGATGTTTAAAGCTTCGCCTTTCACTGCGTCGATAATACCATCTGTTGCTATATTGTTTCTGGATGTTTTTTGTACATCGAGGTCTATTTTTACAATCTGATTCGGACAAGCGTGGATTTCAACTTTTTTAACGGATGATACTTTCTCTATTTTGCTTCTCAGTTTGTCTGCCTCATCGTATAAATCTTTATAACTGGCGCTATTGCTGACCAGAGCAATTTGGTAGGTATTTACATCTGATGGGTCGAACTTTTCTACCTCAAGGCTTTTTAAATCCTGTGGCAAAACCCCTCTAAGATTATTGACTTCGCGTATTACCTCATTGTATTTTTCATCGACATTTACACCATAATCAAATTCGGCTTTTATAGCCACAACCCCGTCAGTAATGTCAGTCCTGATTTTGTCTATATCATTAATTTCATTTAATTTATCTTCGATAGGTTTTACTACCAGTTTTTCTAAGTCTTCGGCACTTGCACTTGGATAAACAGCTACGACAGAATAGTTCGGAGAATGAATAATAGGATCTTCACCGCGTGGCATTGAAAAAAAAGAATTAAGTCCCAGAGCAATCGCCAGCAAAAATATAACGATGGTAAACTGGTAGTTTTTAACCGAAAAATCGACTATCTTCATATCAATTATAATTTAATTTTTGAATCAGATGACAGATAAGAAGCTCCGTCTGTTATAACACTTTTTACATTTTCCAGCCCCGAACGTATTGCGATTCTGTTGGTTTCTATAAAAGCAATTTTTACAATATGTTTTTGTACTGATTTCTGATCCCGATTTACAGAATATACTACTCCGGACAATTCATTAGCTTGAACCATTGCCGAAACGGGAATAAAATAAAACATCTCTTTTTGAGAAGGATAGATTGCTATTTTTGCCGCTAAACCATTTGCAAACTTATAGTGCCGCGGATCGATTTTTAGCTTTACCAAAAATGTTCCGGTTTGAGGGTCTGCGGCGGCACCAATTTCAGAGACAACCGCAGTAAATTTTTTATCGCCATACGCATCCGTTGTAATTATCGCTTTGTCTCCTTTTTTTACCCTGACCCAGTCTTTGTCTGATAATCCAATTATTATAATCCAATTATTGTTGCTTGAAGCATTAATGGTAAAAACAGGACTTCCCGGACTGGCCATTTCACCTTCGTTCATTTCTTTTTTAATAACATTTCCAGATTGATTGGCATAAATGGAAGCATATTGTTTATTAAATCTTGCGATATCATAAAGCTGTTGGGCTGAGTTTAAACTTGTGACCGAATTCTCAAATTCTTCGGCTGTTGCTGCATTGTCTTTATGAAGATTTTCAATCCGCTTATGATTTCTCTGTGCTTTATCCAAATCATTTTTTGCCTGCTGAAGCTGTGCCGAAATTTCTGTTTGATTTAAGATCCCTAACAATTGTCCTTTTGATACCAGTTGTCCTTCATCGACATATAACTTATCGATAATACCACCAATTTTAAAAGACAGCCTGGTTTCTTTATCAGAAGTTATAATACCACCTGATACAATTGGCGGTGCATAACTTTCATACCTTATTTTTTGTGTTTTAACAGCAATTACATCAGATAGGTTACTTTCTGCCTGCTTTTTTGCGCATGAAAATAAGGTTGACATTATGATCAGCAGAATAAATTTTTGTGTTTTCATACTTTTTTATGGGTTTAATACGTAAGAAGCTGTTGTACGTTCTACTTCTGCTTTTTTGATCAGCACTGCTGTATTGGCTGATTCATAATTTAGCCAGCCATCAATAAGCTGCGTAAAGGCATCATTCATTGCAACAAGCAATACCATTCCCTGATCGTATCTTGATTTTGTTTCTCTGTAATATTCTTCCAGGAAAACGATATTTTCTGCACTGCTTTGCAATTGAGCTTCGGCACTGTTTAAGTCATTTTCAGCCTTTTTTTGCTGATATTCTAATTGTTTGGCAGTTTCTGCAATTTTTGCATCCAAAATCGATACATCTCTTTTGGCAATATTAATTTTGTTTTGGTTCTGAAAACCCGAGAAAATGTTCCATTTTAGGGTCACACCACCAAATAAATAGCGGGTATCGGTATTAAATAATAAGTAAGTACTTTGAAAACCTGCGTTCAGGAAAGTATTAACTACAGGCAGATAAGCGGCTTGTTTGCTCTTTACCATTAGATTGGACTGTTCCAGCGAACTTTTTAGCGCTGAAATTTCTTCTCTTTCATTACTTTTAAATTTAGATTCAGATTCTGAAATAGAAATCAGAGGCTGTTTAAATCCCGTGGTATCTATTTTTACTTCTTTTGTTAAATCATCATTAATAATAAAATTAAAATAAGCTAAAGCCGTTTTCAGTCTGTTTTGGGCTTCGGTCTTTTTAGCGGTATTGTCGTTAATATCAGACTGAATTCTAAGAACATTACCTTGTAAAACCTTTCCGTTTTTAAATCTTGATTGGGTAACTTTATAATTGTCCTGCAGTAATTTATCGGCATTATTAAAAATTTCAATCTGATTTTTTATCATTACAATATTGTAGTAGGCAATTTTTATATCCCTGACCAAACCTCTTTTATAAACCGCTGCTTCTGCTTCTTTTTGGTTTATAGCTTCTTTTTTGATCTTTTTATTCAGGATCATTTCTGCATCAACCAATGACAGCATTACATTTAATTTTGTGTCATAATAATCATTGGCACTTAGATTAAATTCCTGATTTTGTACGTTTTGAAAATTAGTACTGCCATTCAGCTGGTTTAGGGAATTGTAAACTGGATTTAACAAATCTCCAAGAGGCAGAACTATATTTCTTCCGCCTGAAGCATAGGTATAATCACTTTGGAATTTTAGAGTAGGATAAAACATTCCTTTGGCAATTTTTAAATTATCGAAAGACTGTTTCAGATTTAAATTCTGCTGTTGTAGTCCAAGATTATTTTCAAATCCGAAATGAATGTATTCATCCACCGTTTTATTTTGGCAAAATCCGAAAGAAAAAGCAAATAAAAAAGAGATTGCAATACTCTTATGAATCATAATGATAGTGGTATTTAATATTGATTTATTGTAATTTAAAGAAGTCCAGACTGGCGAATAACTCTTTTAAATCTGAGCCAAAACTATCAATTTGCTATAGGGTCTTTTTTGATTTTATACCAAAGCCGTTATTTATTATACCAAAATCTGCTAGGGCCTTGAAGGATAGTTTTTCTGAAGTTGTTTTCGTATAAAAAAACAGCAGTTTTGTATAAAAAGAAATTCGGTATTCGTAAAAAAGGTAATTTTATATATTATTAAAAAAATTATGGTACAACAACCTAAAGCACCTGAAAAGATTACTGCAATTAGCAATGCTTTTTTTTCAAACCAAAAAAACAAGATTTACTGGCATGTTGCCCTTATTTTATTTATGATATTATCTGCTTATTTCAGACAAATATCCTATACTCCTTTTGCTTCTTTTATATTTAAAGGAGCAGTCATTTTGATGATGATTGCTTTGTTCTACAGCAATGTTTATTGGCTCGTGCCGAAGTATTTGTTTAAAAGAAAATTTTCTGCCTACCTTATCATTTCAGTTGTTTTTATTGCCATAATATATCTTGTAATGCTTTTTTTATTTGATATTTTACAGCCTTATCATTTTGAACAAACCAACAATGTCAATTCTAATTTGGGCGAAATGTCAATTCTGTTTTTTACTTTTATGATTGTTGTGTTAATTGCTGCATCAGCTGCCGTACGCTTGTTTGATCAATGGATTTCTGACAATAAAATGATTGTAGAATTAGAAAAATCAAAAACAAGTGCCGAATTAGAACAATTAAAAAACCAGATTAATCCTCACTTTCTTTTTAATATGCTGAATAATGCCAACGTATTAACCAAAAAAGATCCTGAAAAAGCTTCGGTTGTTTTGATGGGGTTGAGTGATTTACTGCGATATCAGTTATATGACAGTTCAAGGGAAAAGGTTCTGCTTACGGCTGAAATTCATTTTCTGGAAGATTTTTTAAATCTTGAAAAAATACGCCGTGATGATTTTACTTTTACAATTACTAAAAATGGCGAATTGAACGGTCTGCAGCTGTCTCCCTTATTATTTATTACTTTTGTAGAAAATGCCGTAAAACATAATAATGACGCCGGAAGCACAACCTTTGTTCATTTGTCTTTTAGCTTTGAAAATAATATACTTTTATTTAAATGCGTTAACTCTAAACCTTTAATAAAAGCTGTAAATACAACAGGCGGACTTGGTCTTACTAATGTAAAAAAAAGATTAAAACTGCTTTATCCTGAAAGACATGAATTAAATATTGAAGAATCTGATGCTCTTTTTAGCGTAACATTAACCATAAATTTATAAATATGAACTGTATTATTGTTGATGATGAACCTCTGGCGCGCGAAGCAATAGAAATGCTGATAGAACCAAACAAGATTTTAATTTTATTGGGGTCTTTTAATAGTGCCGCTGCTGCATCTGAATTTATGGAGGATAATGAGGTCGACTTAATTTTTTTAGACATACAAATGCCCGGTACAAACGGAATTGAATTTGCAAAAACGATTCCCAAAGAAACACTTGTGATCTTTTCGACTGCATTTTCAGAATTTGCTTTAGACAGTTATGAAGTTGATGCAATTGATTATCTGATAAAACCAATACGCCCGGAACGTTTTCAAAAAAGCGTTGCAAAAGCTGTTGCTTATTCTAAATTATTTAAGGCTGATCTTGTCGAAAATAAGATCGAAAGTATTGGAGATGATTACTTCTTTGTGAAAGCAGACCGCAAAATAATCAAACTGTTTTTTAGTCAGATTCTGTACATTGAGGGTTTGAAAGATTATGTTGTTTTACATACAATGAATCAGAAAATAATCACGGCCATGAATATTAAAACCATACACGAGAAGCTTCCTCAAAAGATATTTGCAAGAGTCAGTAAATCGTATGTTATCAATATCAACCACATTGATTCTGTTGACAACAATACGATTTACATTGGTGTAAACGAAATTCCGATAGGAAATATCTACAGGGATTCCTTTTTTGAACAATTTGTTACAGGGAAAATTCTGGGTAGATAGGAAGGTAATTAAACAGCAGATTAAAAAAAAGATATTAGAGTACGCGTAACAGTATTGATATTATAATCGATAAAAATACAGTTTACAACTATTGCGAACATTTTATTCTTTGCTATAAAATAATCAAGTCCGGCCCTTAGATTTTGAATCTGATTGCCACTAACATTTTTTGAGTGTGAATCATATATAAAATCAGACTAAACACGGTACAAATTAATAAAACAACGATTTTTACTTAACAAATTACTGTAATTGCCATATAAATTTTTTTTACTTCCTTTGTTATTCAGGCTCAGCGA
Source organism: Flavobacterium sp. HJJ (assembly GCF_015351475.1). GTDB lineage: Bacteria > Bacteroidota > Bacteroidia > Flavobacteriales > Flavobacteriaceae > Flavobacterium > Flavobacterium marginilacus. Next base: position 131,696 of record NZ_JADKPR010000013.1, read on the forward strand.
AGTATTTGATTTTGCGTAAGTACTTTGAGCATAACCTGTACTGTATCCAGAGTACCATTAGTACCATAACCCTTGCTTTTCTTTAATCTCAAATTAATAGTACCGGCGTTACTGGCTGCATCATATTTAGAAGAAGGCTGAGTAATAATCTCTATCGATGAAAGACAATCAATATCTGCAGACTGCAGACTTTTTAGATAATTAACTAAGTCAGCACCACTCAATAGTAATTGCCTTGCATCGATATAAATAGTAACTCTGCTTTTACCTTCTACAATAACGTTGTCCTGATTGTCGATGAGTAAGTTGGGAACTTTCCATAACAAATCAAAGTCGTTGAGATCTGTTAAACTTAAACTGCTTTGAACATTCAGTACTGTTTTGTAGCTTCTTACATCAATCATTAGGTTTCGCAGGGGTTAGTTACAGCCTTAAGTTCTGTAGCATCAGAAATTAATTCTATTTATGGCAAAGGTGATGTCCTGATTGAATTCCAGATCATCCGAATGATAAACTTTAAACCATCTGCACGAAAAATTAACTAATAAAATTCTGGTTTGGGAATTCCAAAACAAACGCCCCATCTGCCTGAACAGAAGCCATTTTAACAGTTGTAGAATCCTGTCTGCTGGTAAATATTTCTATAGAATACTGATTTATAGAACATAAACCGATGAACCACCAAATACACATACCAGAAGAAATCTTATGTCACTCAACGCCTTATATGTCAATTCAACTGAATTTTGTACGATTGTCAATGGAGTATCTGTAACTTTGTAAATGTGAAAATCAAAAATCTGCAGCCTCCAGTTCAAATCAAAGAAATTGCCTTTTTTGGCATCGCTTTTTTTTGCTTTGTAATTTCATATCATCTAACGCTTTGGATATATCTAGTCACAACAAACCAGCCTTATGACATTAAAGATTTTCTGAATTGGGGTGGTATCGATCATTTCTGTAAGCTATTACTTGGAATACCACGTTTTGAAGAACGCTTACTTGTAGAAATTATTGTTGATGAAATGCTTCTGAACGAACCTGTGCCACCACATATTCTGCAGTCCATTGTAGAAAATGCAGTAAAGATAATTAACGAATTCAAGCCTGAATTGTTTTTTATCGATGTTCAGATGCCGAACATGAATGGTTTTGAAGTACTGGCATATTTAAAAAAATTGCCACAAATTATTTTCTCTACCGCTTATGATCAGTATGCATTAAAAGCTTTTGAAGTTCATGCTCTGGATTATTTATTGAAAACCTACACCCGTCATCGTTTCCAACACGCACAGAAACGTCTTAGTATTGAAAATGCAGATCATATAGTGTCTTTGTTTAAAAAAAATATGCTCGGCCAGGCAAAATATCCCGAACGGATTATAGTACAATCCGGTAAAAAATACGTTACTATAACAACTGAAAACATACAGCGAATCGAAGCATGGGACGATTACTCCAGACTGCATAAAGGTGATCATACTTACATTAGTAATTTCGGCATCAGTCAGTTGGTTAAAAAGTTCAATCCGGATATTTTCATACGGATTCATCGATCTGCGATGATAAACGTTCATTCTATTAAAGAAATCAATAAACTTCCCAGAGGATATGATGTTTTTTACTAAACAAAGATTTTATTCATGTCAATCGCAGTTATGTAGAAAACATAAAGAAATTTATCTTTTAAAATCATTAAACTATTTTAAATAAAAAAACTGAATTTTCAGAACTCATTAATTAAGTTAAAAACATTGAAATAATATGATACCTGCTTCTATAAAAAAACTTCATTTGTCGCGTTCAATTAATTTATCCCTTTTCTTTTCAGGTAAGGTAAATAATTTTTTAGTATTAATGATATCATTGCTTTTTGTATCAAATAATATGTCAGCCCAAAAAATCCTGAAATATTCTGATCATCAGCCATTAGACGGAATGCGTACTAAGTTTCTTAACGAAGTATTTTTTCCAGCTATTGAAAAAGAATCCAACGGACGATTGAAAATAGAAGCTCACTGGAATGGAGAACTTGCCATTGCATATGACGCTTTAGGAACTGTAAGCAAAGGCTTAACTGTAGATATTGCAACCGTTGTACCTGAATATACCGCCGAACAATTACCTCTGCATCAGATTTTTAAAAGCTTTCCAGTTGGGCCTTCCGGAAAAAAACAAGTTTCATTCTTCCGAAATATATATGCAGAAATACCTGAATTTTCAGCAGAATTAGATCATAACAATATTGTACCCATATTTCTTGCTACCGGATATCCGGTTGGTTTCTTTAGCAGGGATTATTTACAAAGCCTGACCGAGATAAAAGAAAAAAAATGGCGTACTGCGAGTTTTTGGCATCAGGATTTTTTAAGCAATTTTGGCGCTACTCCAATCACAATGCATTGGGGTCAGGAAATTTACAAAGCACTGGGAGAAAAAACTTTGGATGGCATTATGGTAAATATAGACAGTGGATACGACCTTAAAGTTTACGAACATGCTCCTTACCTGCTGGCTTCTAAAAATTTATGGTTAGGACATCTCTATCTTGTGACTATGAATAAGGATTCTTGGAATGCCCTTTCTGAAGAAGATCAAAAAGCTATTCAGCGTGCTGCCTCAACAGCATATA
>NZ_JADKPR010000014.1 GCF_015351475.1 Flavobacterium sp. HJJ
AATTTTATTTGAAATTTTGTCAGAAAAAAACAATTGAATGAACTTAAGACAAAGAAAATCAAAAATAGCCACGAATAAATTTTTACAGTTATGACTCAAAAGGCTAAATTAAATATTGGATGGAGCAATACTATTTTGTAATATTGCGATACAAATTAACAAATAACAATCAACTGTTTTACCCCAAATCAGCCTAAATTAAAATTATGAAAAAACAACTAACACTTATTTTATTATTATTTGCAGGATCAATAGGATTCTCTCAAACACTGGACTGCAGTAAACTTAAAAACATCAAAGCGTATAACCCGGATTATCCTAAAAAAACATTTGTGATAAAAGGCGCAACTCAAGAAAGTTATGACAACGGAGTGCTTCAGTTAGTTTGGAGCGTAAAGTGGTTAAGCGACTGTGAATATGAAGTTACCTGTACTAAAAAACTTGTACCATCACAAATGGAAGTTGGAGATAAAATCGTAATGACGATTATCAGTATTGACGGTGATTGTTTTACCGTTAGAAGAACCTTTCATGCTAAAAATTTTCCAGATGGAGATGTAGATTCAGAAAACACTTTCTGCATATCAAAGTAAAAGAATAGTTCACAAATCAGTACAAACAAAAACTCCGGTAAAGTGTGATTTTAAATCTCAAATTACTGGAGTTTTTATTTTTTTACCAAATCCACCATTCAACTTTTGCACTTAAATACTGTTCCCGGCTCTTAGTTCCGCTTTACGAGAGATAAAGAGAATAAAGATTATCAGCTGCAAATTTATTATAATGTGCTACCTATATACCAATCTGAAATGAGGTTTCGCCCAAACATCTTTTACCGCAGTTGACACAAACGTTGGAACAATAGTAAATTTAGTCATAGTCATCTGTCCAAAATCCTGCGTACCGTCTTTTCCCCAAGTCATATCAAATTCATGGAGTAAATACAGCCAGTCTTTTAAAAACCAAGTTCCCCTCGCTCCAAAAGCAATATCCTGTTTTCGATTAAGAAAAAAAAAAATGAAGATTATCCTGAGAGTCAGAAGTACAATTGGCAAAGCCAAACAATTGCTGTTTTATTTTGAGAAGAAAGAAGAAAATATTAAAAACTACATTTTCAAATAAAAGTCCTTTGTCAGTTCGATATAATCTGGAGTGTAAATATGCCGTGCAGTTTCAATGATTAATTCATCTACAGAAAATTTGATAATTTCATTTCGGCTAAAAGCCAATAAACTGCGTTTGGTTTGACTGTTTGGAGTTCCTTTAACGCGAGTGATTTTCAAGGGAAATAATTCATATTCTTTTGCAAGAGCTATAAATTTCTCTTCTTCTTTAAAAGGAATGATAACTGTAAATATTCCGTTTTCGGAAAGCAGTAAAGCAGCTGCTTCTATTAATTCTTCAAAAGGCATAGCGTCCTGAAAGCGCGCTAAATCTCTTTGATCGTCACTTGATTTATAATCTTCACTATAAAAAGGAGGATTGGAAACAATTAGATCGTATTCATCTTCCGGCTCTTCAACAAATTCATCCAGACCAGCGTGAAAACAAAACAAGCGATCGTTCCAAGGAGAGTTTTCAAAATTATCCGCAGCTTGTTCGTAAGCCTCTTCGTCAATCTCTAAAGCATCAATTTGTTCCGCCGCACTTCTTTGCGCAAGCATCAAAGCAATTATTCCAGTTCCAGCTCCAATATCTAAAACACTGAAAGGATTATTAACAATAGGAGTCCAAGCACCTAGTAAAACGCCGTCAGTTCCAATTTTCATAGCACATCTATCCTGTTCAACAGAAAATTGTTTGAATTCAAATTTTGGCATAGAGATTTTAGTTTGGTGATTCCTTAATTGCAGATTTTTTAGATTAACCGATTAAACACACGAGCAAAGCGAATTGACGAAGTAAATTACCGATTTAATTTTCTACAAATACATTTCAATTAATCCTTCAGGCAAATCCATAATGACTTTTTTGTTTTCTCTGTCAATTTTAACCAAGAAATGATCAATCATTGGAATTAAGATTTCGGCATCTCCTTTAAGAACTTCAAAAAGAGGCTGCGCTGTAGTATCGTTGATAGACTGAATTTCACCAACATAACCAAGACGTTTATCTTCTACTTCAAAACCAATTACTTCATGAAAGTAGAATTTATTACCCGTAAGTTTGGGCAGCATTTTAAGAGGAAGGTAAAGATCACTGCCTAAAAGACCATCTGCAGCTTCTTCAGTGTTTACATCTTCAAAACGGATACGAAGAAAATCGTTTTTGTGAAGTGAACAGTTTTCAATAAAAAAAGGAATCAAGTGTTTGTTACATTCAACAAACACTGATTCCAAGTTTTCGTATAACTCAGGTTCGTCTGTATCTAAATAAGCTAAGACTTCACCTTTGAAACTGAATTTTTTGGCGATTTTGCCCAAATAGAAACAATCTTCTTTACGCATTTTCGCCTACTAAATTATGCTTCTGATTCGTTATTTTCTTCTGCAGCAGGAGCTTCTTCAGCTTCAGCAACAACTTCTTCTTCAACAGCAGGAGTTGCAGCAGCAATAGCATCAGCTTCTGCTTGAGCAGCATCAGCAATACGTTTTGCATTTACAGCTTGTTCTGCTTTCAAAGCTTTTGCTTTAGCATCAGCCTGCGCTTTTGATAAACCATCTTTTTTAGCATCAACTTTTCCAGCTTTAGCTTCTAACCAAGCTGCTAATTTTGCATCAGCTTGTTCTTGAGTCAAAGCACCTTTACGAATACCTCCATCAAGGTGGTGTTTCAATAAAGCTCCTTTGTAAGAAAGAATAGCTTTTGCTGTATCAGTAGGCTGAGCACCATTGTGCAGCCATTTTACAGCACTATCCAAGTTTAACTCGATAGTTGCAGGATTTGTGTTTGGATTGTAAGTACCTATTTTCTCTAGGTATCTACCATCTCTTTTTGAGCGAGCATCAGCTGCTACAACCCAGTAAAAAGGTTTTTGTTTTTTACCGTGTCTTTGTAATCTAATTTTTACTGACATAATCGTATGATTAAATTTTGAGGTACTCGACCTCGATTAATTAAGGGTGCAAAGATACATCTTTTATTGAAACAATCTAAAAAGTTTATTCTTTTAATAAGCAACAGTTTAATTAGTTATATTTTTATTTTATTTTTGAAAAGAGAAAACAACTTCATGAATTCAAAAAACCCTCTATTTTTAACATAAAAATTGAAATATATGCGCAGATTTTTTTTGATTACAATACTCCTGTTTATTTTAGCATCCTGTGAAGATCAGGTAAAATTCAACAACCCCGCGGTTCAAGGACTAAAAGACAATATAATCTGGAGAGCCGGTTTATTTAATATCACTCAATCATCTGATGGATCATTAACAATCATAGCTTATCAAAAAAATGACGCTTTACTATTAAAAACAGCTGGCAATGCAGTTAAAACGTATCCGCTTGGAACAGATACTGCCAGCAAAGCAGCATTGACAGAAAAAACAGACGGCGTCACAACGGTTTTTTCAACCGGCAAAAATATAGGTAACGGACAAATTACAATTACAGAATGGGATGCCGTAAATCATACGGTTACCGGCGAATTTAATTTTAATGCTAAAAACGAATCCACAAATCCTTCTGCCAAACCGAATGTGAATTTTCAAAAAGGAGTTTTTTATAAAGTCCCTGTTACAACGGAAACCAATTTAACAAAGAACACTGCCTCTTTTTAATTTTTTGCCTATAAAAAATTAACATTGTCAAACATTAAAAAAAGAAAACCATAAAACACATATATAATAACAAACCCTATTTAAGCTGATTTTGAAATTAATATATTGTGAAAAAAAGTTTTGGAATGTTAAATTAAAAAGCAAACTAGACAAGAAAACAGAATGTTTTCACAAATTATCCAATAAATAAGCTAATTCATAGTTGATTAGAAAAAAAATAGAGTACATTTGTTTCAATTATTATAAATAAGTACATATGAATATTTTTGTTGGAAGCCTTCCATTCAGTATTGAGGAAGCAGATTTAAAAGAGTCTTTCGAGGCATACGGAGCAGTTGATTCAGTTAAAATCATCACTGATAAATTTACTGGAAGAAGTAAAGGCTTTGGTTTTGTTGAGATGCCAAATGATGCGGAAGCTCAAAAAGCAATTGACGAATTGAACGGAGCAACTGTTCAAGGACGTGCAATCGTTGTTAACAAATCTGAGCCAAAACCAGAAGGTGAAAGAAGAAGTTTCAACAACAACCGTGATTCTCGCGGTGGTTACGGAAACAACCGCGGTGGTGATAACCGTGGAGGTGGAGACAGAGGAAGATATTAATATTTTTTTCAATCATACATAAAAAAAGCCGTTTCAATAATTTTGAAACGGCTTTTTTCATAAGAAGTCAATCCAAAAAAATCAGATCATTATCTGAAAAATCCAATATCTCAGAAACTGAGGCATGTTTCATAATTTCATCAATCCCCTTCTGAACCCTTAATTCAGTTGTATATTTTCTGCTTAAAGCAAAAGGTGCATCATCTAAAAAGAGCCTGAAAAAATATTTCCCGCCAGCCGATCTGTGCTTTTCGAAAGACGCTAAGCCAATATTACTTTTAAAATATTCAATCGCTTCTTCACATTCAAATTTAAGCTCATACTTCATGCTTGTAAAAATCACCTTCCCTTTTTTAGAAGTAAACACAAACTTATACTGATCATCAAATCTCTTACTAATAACAAAAGCCCCCATTTAATTTCAGATTTAAGATTTAAGAATTCAGATTGCAGATTTAAATTACAAAAAATTCAAATTCCTGACTTTCAAACTAAATGATTCACAATGAATTTTGCACATAAAAAAAGCTCCAAACATAGTTTGAAGCTTTCTTGTACTCAGAGCGGGACTTGAACCCGCACGAACATTGCTGTTCACTGGATTTTAAGTCCAGCGTGTCTACCAATTTCACCATCCGAGCATAACACGATGAGCGAAAAACGGGGCTCGAACCCGCGACCTCGACCTTGGCAAGGTCGCGCTCTACCAACTGAGCTATTTTCGCATTTCATTCTTAAAAAGAACCGCAACACTTGGTTAGTATTGCGGTTGCAAATTTAGAACTTTTATTCAATTACACAAACCTTTTTTTCAAAAAAATTAAAGATAAAAATTAACATTCTGACAACGATAACTTTAAACCTGCAAAAAATTATTTTCTCGACAGCATTCTTTTAATTTCATTGAGTTTCATCAATGCTTCTACAGGAGTTATGGCGTTTATATCTAAGTTAACGATCTCTTCCTTAATTTCCTCAAGCAATGGATCATCCAGATTAAAGAAGCTCATCTGCATTTCTTCCTTCTCCGATTTTATGCCGTTCAAAACATCGCTCGAATGGTTTTTTTCCAGTTTCTTCAGCATTTTTTGCGCTCTTGAAATCACTAGCTGAGGCATTCCGGCCATTTTTGCCACATGGATACCAAAACTATGCGCACTTCCTCCTTTTACCAGTTTTCGGATAAAAAGCACTGTATCCTTCAGTTCTTTCACAGAAACATTGTAATTCTGAATTCGAGGCATTGTTTCGCTCATTTCATTCAATTCGTGATAATGTGTCGCAAACAATGTTTTAGCCTTCGATGGATGCTCATGCAAAAACTCAGCAATTGCCCAAGCGATTGAAATTCCGTCATAAGTACTCGTTCCTCTTCCAATCTCATCCAAAAGCACCAGACTTCGATCAGATATATTATTCAAAATAGAAGCCGTTTCATTCATCTCCACCATAAAAGTAGATTCTCCCATCGAAATATTATCCGAAGCACCTACTCTTGTGAATATTTTATCGACAATTCCCATCCTCACACTTTCAGCAGGCACAAAACTCCCCATTTGCGCCAGCAACACAATCAAAGCCGTTTGACGCAATATTGCCGACTTACCCGACATATTTGGTCCGGTAATCATAATCAATTGCTGTGTTTCTCTGTCTAAATAAACATCATTCGTGATATACGGAACCCCGACAGGCAATTGCTTCTCAATTACAGGATGCCTTCCCTCTTTAATATCCAATTCGAAAGTTTCGTCTATTTCCGGACAAACATATTTATTTTCGATTGCCAGTTGCGTAAAACAACACAAACAATCCAATTGCGCTACCAAATTAGCATTCATCTGAACCGGCTTGATGTATGTTGCTATCCAGCTCACCAATTGTTCAAACAAATCACTTTCTATCTTTTGAATTCTTTCCTCCGCTCCCAGAATTTTTGTTTCATATTCTTTCAGTTCCTCAGTAATATATCGTTCTGCACTTACCAGTGTCTGCTTTCTGATCCATTCTTCAGGAACTTTATCTTTATGTGTATTTCGGACTTCAATATAATAACCAAATACGTTATTGAATGATATTTTCAACGAAGAAATCCCAGTTCGTTCTGACTCTCTCTTTTCGATTCCTTCCAAAAACTGTTTCCCGGAAGTTGATATTTCACGAAGCTCATCCAATTCGGCATTAATTCCTTTGGCAATAGCATTTCCTTTAGCAATCGCAACAGGCGCATCCTGATTTAGAGTTGTCTGTATTTTTTCGCGAAGCAGATCACAGCTGTGCAGACTGTCACCGATAACTTTTACTGCTTCCTGCGGACTTGATAATGCTAAAGTTTTTATCGGAATAATTGCATCCAGCGATTCTTTCAGATAAACCACTTCTCGGGGCGAAACTTTTCCTGTTGCAATTTTGGAAATCAAACGTTCCAGATCAGAAATCTGCTTTATCTGATGTTGAATATTCTTTAAAACATCTTGGTTTTCATTTAAATATGAAACCACCTGATGACGGCTTTTTATTTTATTACTGTCTTTCAGAGGCAATGCCAGCCAGCGTTTCAACAAACGTCCTCCCATTGGCGAAAGCGTTTTATCAATTACATCCAGCAGTGTAACAGCATTTGGATTGTAACTATGATACAATTCGAGGTTGCGGATCGTAAATCGGTCCATCCAGACATAAGCATCTTCGGCAATCCTGTGAATCGCAGTAATATGCTGTACTCTGTTATGCTGTGTTTCGGACAAATAATAAAGAATCGCCCCCGATGCGATGATTCCCTCTTTTAATTCCTCAACACCAAAACCTTTTAAAGAAACCGTCTGAAAATGTTTGGTCAGCGTTTCAACCGCATAATCTTCTTTGAAAATCCAATCTTCTAAATAAAAATTATGAAAGTCTTCTCCGAAAATCTCACGAAATTCACTTTTATTATTTTTTGGAACTAAAACCTCACTCGGATTGAAATTCTGCAGTAGTTTATCAATGTATTCAGCATTACCCTGTGCAGTAAGAAACTCTCCGGTAGAAACATCCAGAAAAGAAAGCCCAATTATTTTATTAGCAAAATAAACCGCAGCAAGAAAATTATTTGTTTTCGAATGCAAAACCTCATCATTCATTGAAACTCCAGGCGTAACAAGCTCTGTAACACCGCGTTTAACGATAGTTTTGGTCATTTTGGGATCTTCCAGCTGATCGCAGATAGCCACTCGAAGTCCTGCTTTTACTAATTTAGGCAGATAAGTATTAATCGAATGATGCGGAAAACCGGCAAGTGCAGTCTCTGTTTCAGAACCAGCGCCTCTTTTTGTCAATGTGATTCCTAAAATCTTAGAAGCCCGAACAGCATCCTCTCCAAAAGTTTCATAAAAATCCCCAACCCTAAACAGCAGGCACGCATCAGGATATTTCCTTTTGATTTCGTTGTACTGCTTCATTAATGGAGTCTCTTTGACTATTTTATCTTTTGCTGCCAAAATTGTTGTATTTGAATGAATAAAAAACTCAGCGAATTTATAATTTTAAACCACAAAAAACTAAGACGAAAAAAATTAAATTAGTTTTAAGAAAAATTTACAATTCATTTTTGTTAATTTGTATAAATTTGCGAACCAATTTCAATGATATTATGAAAAAAATATTTCTATTAGCTATGCTAACCGTTTTAGGAACAACGTTTTCTAACGCACAAGAGACCTCAAAGAAGGTTAAAAAAGCAAAAACAACTACTGTCGCTTTACCAAAAGTAGAAGGTGCAGGAATGGTTTTTGAAAGCGAAACGATTGATTACGGAACTATCGCCCACAATGCTGAGCCAAACCGTCAGTTTGTTTTCACTAACAATGGCAACAAACCATTAATTATCACAAACACTCAAGGATCTTGCGGATGTACAGTACCTACAACACCAAAAGAACCAATCGCTCCTGGAGCTAAAGGAGTTATTGGAGTAAGATATGCGACTGACAGAGTAGGTGCATTTACAAAAACTGTAACTGTAACTTCAAATGCTGAAGGGCAGCCAACAAAAGTACTTACTATAAAAGGAACTGTTTTACCAGATGCAGCACCAGCTGCAACAAAAAGCTAATATTACTTTTTTTATCAAATAAAAGAAAGGCTTCCTGATTTTGGGAAGCCTTTTTTATAAACACTATTTACATGAGAAAACTTGAAAACAGCGAACTGGAAAGAAAATCTGTTGAAGATTTTAAGAAATCAGAAAAAACACCATTGATTTTGGTTTTGGACGACATCCGTAGTCTGCATAATATAGGATCTGTTTTCAGGACAGCCGATGCTTTTTTGATTGAAAAAATAATCTTATGCGGTATCACCGCAACACCTCCAAATAAAGAAATTCACAAAACTGCTCTTGGTGCTACAGAAACAGTTGTTTGGGAACATAATGAGAATGTGCTGGAAGTTATTGCAGACCTAAAAAAACAAAATATCATAACTCTCGCCATTGAACAAGTAGAAAGCTCAGTCTTTCTGCAGGACTTCAAAGTCGACAAAAATCAGAAGTATGCTTTAGTATTTGGAAACGAAGTCTATGGCGTAGCACAGGAAGCTGTAGCTTTGTGCGACGGATGCATTGAAATTCCGCAATTGGGAACGAAACATTCATTAAATATTTCAGTAAGTGCCGGTATTGTAGTATGGGATTTATTCAAACAATTTAACTTCTAAAAGTTAATTTCACAACTAGACATTATTTTATCTAATAATCTTTTATACAAAGTTTTGCATTTTAATATAAAAGCTTATTTTTATAAAATGAAAATTAATTATCTCTTAAATACAGCAATATTTTTTGTGCTTTTTGTTTATAATTTGAGTTTTGCAAATCCTATTAGTCATCTTCCGAAAAAAGAAACCACGAGATCGTCAATTACTCTAAAAAAAAGCAGATATAATATAGTCAATAAAATTATATTAACAGCAGAAGAAAATCAAACACAATTTTCTTTAACCTCTGCAAATATAGCAACCAATATTATTCCTCCTTCAATTACAGCAGATGGAGATCAGACATATTGTCCCCAAACTTATTTAAAAATTGCAAAAAATGTAGTCATAAACCACGATCCATCAGATATTGGTACGGAGGCTGTATATATTCAGATATCTTCTGGTTATGTAAATGGTCAAGACCTTCTTCAGTTAAGCAATACCTCTATCTCTTCAAATCTTTCAATAATTGGCACTTTTAACGCATCCGAAGGAAAACTAAAACTATATAGCCCAACAGGCAATATAATACCGTATGAAGACTTTGCAGCCGCTATTGAAGAAGTAGAATTTTTCAATTCATCTCTAACACCATCTGGTAATCGAAATTTCTCCATTAGTATTGGCACAGGACAGCTAAGTTATCTGCCCCGAAATGGTCATTACTACGAATACGTTGCTTCTCTAGGAATAAATTGGACAAAAGCAAAAGACGATGCTACAACAAAAACCTATTATGGTTTACAAGGATATTTAGCAACATTGACAGCTGCTGACGAAGCACAATTGGCAGGAGCTCAAGCCCCAGGAACAGGCTGGATTGGTGGAAGCGATGCCGAAAAAGAAGGGGAATGGAAATGGGTTACCGGACCTGAAGCAGGAACTGTTTTTTGGAATGGTAAAGGTAACGGCAGTACACCAAATTATGCAAATTGGAATTCACCAAACGAACCTAATGATAATAATAACAATGAAGATTATGCCCATATAACATCTCCTGCTGTAGGAAGGCCAGGAACTTGGAATGATCTTCCTGAAAAAGGTGATCCGCCTGGTAACTATTATCCTTATGGCTATATTGTAGAATATGGAGGTATGCCTAACGATCCTGTTTTAGTACTTTCAGCCAGTACTTCGCTGACAATTGCAGCTATAACAGGCACCACCGCTGGATCAAGATGTGATACAGGAACAGTTACACTTCAAGCTACAGCTACTGCAGGAATCATTAATTGGTATGATGCTTCAGTTGGAGGAAATTACATAGGCAGTGGTTCAACTTTTGCAACACCCAATTTAACTGCAACAACATTTTTTTATGCAGAAACTGCCACTACTGGCTGTACAACTACCAGAACAGCTGTTGAAGCAAAAATAATTAACACACCAACCATTACAGGCACTAACACGCCAGCACACAACTGTGGCTCTGGATCATTCACATTAAAAGCCACTCCTTCCGAAGGAACTATAAATTGGTATTCACAAAATGGCGGAGCTATTGTAGGATCTGGATCAACTTATATAACTTCAAATATCACTAACAATACGACCTATTATGCGGAAGCTGTTAACAATGGATGTATCAACAAAACAAAAACTCCTGTTGATTTAATTATTTATCCTCTTCCTCCTGTGAATGATCAAACTCTCACAAAATGTGTTTCACAAACTATTACTTTAGACGCTGGTATTCCCAACATGACTTATCTTTGGTCAACAGCCGCCACAACACAAATGATACCTGTTGTTGATAAAGGAATTTACACAGTAACTGTAACCAGTCTTGCTCCAGAAAACTGTTCCAACAAAAAAACAATTACTGTTTCGGAAAATAATAAACCTGAAATAAAAAATATAAAAGTCGACGAAGCAACCGTTACAATTGAACTGGTAAAAACCGAAGATTATTTTGAATACTCAATAGACGGCATTAATTATCAAAGCTCTAATGTATTCACGAATGCACCAAGCGGACTGCAGACAGCATATGTCCGTGAAGTTAAATTATGCAGCAGTGATCAGAAAACATTTATAGTAATTATCATTCCTAAATTTTTCACACCAAATAATGATGGCTATAATGATGTTTGGGAAGTAAAAGGCCTGATAAATTATCCTTTAGGCGAAGTAACTGTTTTTGACCGCTACGGAAAATTAATTACATTTCTTAATAGTTACAACTACACTTGGGATGGTACATTTAACAAAAATCTGTTGCCAGCTTCTGATTATTGGTATGTACTAAAGTTAGATAAAAACAGTCCGGAAGTAAAAGGTCATTTTTCTCTGAAGAGATAATCACAGATTACTTTTCTTCTGAATTTCATTCAGAATATAAATATAATCTTCCTGACTGCCTACAAAATCACGGTCGGAAACATCAACAACCAAAACATTCAAATCTGTCTGGGTCTTGATGTATTCTAAGTAGCCTTTGTTTATTTTGTCTAGATATTCGGCAGTGATATCCTGCTCATAACTTCTGCCGCGGTTTTTTATATTTTGCAGTAAGCGATCAGTATTTTGATACAGGTAAATGTATAGATCCGGTTTTGGCATTTCTTTGTAAATGATGTCAAACAGCGTACGGTACAATCGAAATTCATCAGCTTCCAAAGTAATTTTGGAAAACAACAAGGATTTAAAAATATGATAATCGGCAATAATAAAATCTTTAAACAAATCAAACTGCGATAAATCATCGGATAACTGCTGATACCTGTCTGCTAAAAAAGACATTTCTAACGAAAAAGCATACCGGCTTTGATCTTCATAGAATTTGGGCAAAAAAGGATTGTCTGCAAAACGCTCCAAAACTGTTTTAGCATTAAAATCCTGAGCCATTTTTAGTGCCAATGTTGATTTCCCTGCACCAATATTTCCTTCAATGGCAATGTAATTATACTGATTTAACCGAATGGAATTCAAAGGATTTATCAGTTCCTGAACTATCTCGCAAACGCTGTCATCTGGAGTTATTTCAATTAATTCGGGAATTGTTTTTTTCAAAACAGGATGAACCCAGTCTAGCTTTAAATCCTGAAAAGGAAGTAAAACAAATTTTCGGTTCTGCATCAAAGGATGGGGAATCTGCAGATGTTCGGAATCAATTATTTCAGAATCAAAAGCAATCAGGTCAATATCAATATTTCTGGATTGATATCCCGCGTTTTCACTTCGGATTCGGCCTAGCTGTTTTTCAACGGCCAAAACTTCCTCCAGAATCTGTTCCGCTTTTTTAAAAGTATGCATAACTAAAGCACAATTATAGAATGCCTCACTTTCAAATCCCCAAGAAGGAGTTTCATACAAATTGGACACTTTAATAATAGTTCCAACTTCGTGATGAATTAACTCCAGACACAATTCGATATTTTTTAACCGATTGCCCTGATTACTCCCCAAAGATAAAATGACTTGATGCTGTAGTTCCATATTAAGCACAAATTAACTAAAAGAATTTTAGAATAGCAGTATATTTGCCCGCAGTGTTTCAATTTATTTTCATTCACAGCTGTAACAAATCAGCGCATTTAAATACATATCAATAAAATAGAATTTATGAGATTTTTAGGAAATGTAATGGCTACCATCATTGGTATTTTTGTTTTTTTCATGCTTTTTTTCTTTGGCATACTACTCATTGGCGCTCTTTTTGGAGGCGAAGCTGAAGGAGTTGAAGTCAAAAGCAATTCGGTTATCGAATTAAACTTAGAAGATATATCCAATGATTATGCGGGTAAATACAAAGACCCATGGATGGATGTCTTTTCAGAAAAGAAAAAAATCGGTCTTAGTGATATTATCAATGCCATTGGTGCAGCAAAAACAGACAGCGACATCAAAGGAATATCTATTTTAAACCAAAATTCTTCTTTAGGATTAGCGCAAAGCAAAGAATTGAGAGAAGCGCTTAATGACTTCAAAAAATCCGGAAAATTTGTTATGGCCTATGCCAATGATTATTCACAAAGAGATTACTATCTGAACTCTGTTGCCAATACAGTATATTTAAATCCGGCCGGCGATCTTGATTTCAAAGGATTATCTACCGAAATAATGTTCTTCAAAGATTTACAGGAAAAAACAGGAGTAAAAATGGAAGTTATCCGTCACGGAAAATACAAAAGTGCTGTCGAACCTTTCCTTGAAAATAAAATGAGTGATGCCAATAGAGAGCAGACTACTGCTTTGCTAAATTCTGTATGGAGTTCAGTTCTCGAAGATATTTCAGCAAGCCGTCATATTTCAACGGCTAGGTTAAACGAAATTGCTACCGGCTTATTGGCAAGAACTCCGGAAATGGCCAAAGCCAATAAACTTATTGATATTGTTGCTTACGAAGATGTATATCATCAGGCTATCAAAAATGCTCTAAAAGTGGCAAAAGATGAAGATTATAACAAAGTTTCCATTACTGATTATGCTCAAAAAACAGCAACTACATCAATCCTTTCAGATACAGATAATCAAATAGCTGTTATCTACGCTCAAGGCGAAATTCAAGGCGGTGAAGGTGATGTTGACGTAATTGGCGAGGGTTCTATGCGTCGTTCCTTTCAGGAAGCCAGAAAAAACAAGGACATAAAAGCGGTTGTGCTTCGTGTGGACAGCCCAGGAGGAAGCGCTCTGACATCGGATTTAATCTGGAGAGAAATCGAATTGACCAAAAAAGTAAAACCCGTTGTGGTTTCTATGGGTAATTATGCTGCCTCTGGCGGATACTATATTTCATGCAATGCCAATACTATTTTTGCCGAAAAAAACACAATAACAGGTTCTATCGGAGTCTTTGGAGTTTTACCAAATTTCAGCCAATTGTCAAACAAGATTGGAATTAATACGGAACAGGTAACAACAAATGAAAATTCAAATTATAGTCCGTTTGTTCCTTTAAACGAGAAATACAAAAAAGTGACTTTAGAAGGAATCGAGCGCGTATACAAAACTTTTGTAACCCATGTTGCCGAAGGCAGAAAAATGACTTTTGCCCAAGTAGATTCTATTGCACAAGGCCGTGTCTGGACTGGTATTGAAGCGAAAAGAATTGGTTTAGTTGATAAAATCGGGAATTTAAATGACGCTATAAAAGAAGCTGCTTCATTGGCCAAGATAAAAGACTATTCAACTCAGAATTTTCCTGAATACGAAAAAGATTTTGCCGATGTATTTGCAAACATTCCTTTTGCCAAATCAAAAGAAGCTTTAATTAAAGAAGAAATAGGCGAAGAAAATTATTTCCTTTTGCAGCAGGTTAAAAAAGTACAGCTTCAAAAAGGTATCCAGGCCAGAATGCCTTTTGAGATAAACATTCAATAGAATTTGACATCTTAAAATAAAAAATGTAAATTTGACTATAAATTAAACATCATGAAAATTAATAATTTACATGTAAAAATTGACCAATTACCTTTTTCTTTACAAGAGGAAGTAAATATTTTTATTGATCAATTATTAGCCAAAATACCAGAAAAAAAAGAAAAGAAACAGCCTGTTTATGGATCTATGAAAGGAAAAATTAAAATTCTTGATGGTTTTGACGATCCTTTGGAAGATTTTAAAGATTACATATAAATGAATTTGCTGCTTGACACGCATACACTGCTTTGGTATTTTGAAGCAGATGAAAAATTATCAGAGAAAGCAAAAACAGCAATTGAAAATCCTAAGAATAAAATATTCATCAGCATTGCTGTCATTTGGGAATTATCAATAAAAATCAGTATCAATAAAATTAATTTTGAAGACGGTTTTGTAAATTTTCTAAAAACAATAAACAAAAACGGAATTGAAATCCTGCCCATCTCTATAGAAAGCCTTATTGTATTGTCCACTTTAGAATTCATTCACAGAGATCCTTTCGATAGAATAATGATTGCTCAATCTATTTCTGGGAAACTAACATTCATAACAAAAGATGAATTCATGCCAAAATATGACATAAAAACTATTTGGTAATCCATTTTCATAAATCCGTTTGAGAAATACTTAAACGGATTTTTTATGAATTTTTTATAAATCCTAATCTCTTAAAAACTTATTTTTGTAAACAATAACCCAAATTACTAAACTTATATGCTAAAGAAAATCCTAAAAATCGCTGGAATTGTATTGCTTCTGCTGACAATTTCCCTATTTGCAATTCCATATTTCTTTAAAGACCAAATAAAAGCCAAAATTACTGAGGCTATCAACGAAAAAGTAGATGCCAAGGTTTCTTTCGCAGATGCTGATTTGAGTTTATTCAAAAATTTCCCCAAAGCTACAGTTGTTTTAGACAAGCTGTTAATTATCAACAAAACTCCATTTGAAGGAGACACATTGGTTTCATTGGGAGAATTGAACTTAAAAATGTCTATCAAAGAATTATTTAAGGGAAAGGAAGAAGCCATGGAAATCGAAGGAATAACATCTAAAAATGGTTTTATCAATATTATATTCAACAAAGACGGAATTGGAAATTTTGATATTGCTCTAAAGGATAACAAACCAAAAGAAGATACCAAAAGTGATCCAATGTCATTGAAAATTCAGAAATATCAAATTGAGAATTTCAAGTTTCAATATTTTGATGAAGGATCGCAGATGAGAATGATTATTGACAGTTTAAACCATGAAGGAACAGGAGATTTTAGCGGTTCAAAGCTGGATTTAGACACCAAATCGACTGCCAAAGTATCATTTGACATGGGCAAAATCAATTACATGAAAAACGTTGCACTGTCACTGGATGCCGTTCTTGGTATTGATTTAGAGAAAAGCAAATATACTTTCAAAGAGAATAAAGCCTTAATCAATCAGCTGCCATTAGAATTTGACGGTTTTATACAAATGGCCGAAGCAGGACAAGTATATGACCTGAAATTCAAAACACCAACTTCTTCTTTCAAAAACTTCTTAGGACTGATTCCTGCTGCTTATTCTTCCAGCTTGGAAGGCGTAAAAACTACAGGAGATTTTACGGTTAATGGTTTTGCAAAAGGCACACTTACGGACACTACTATTCCAAAATTCAATATTGCCATTGCTTCCAATAATGGATCATTTCAATATCCGAACCTGCCAAAATCAGTGCAAAGCATTGTAATTGATACCAAAATCGTAAATGAAACCGGTATCATGAATGACACTTATGTTAATCTGGACAAACTTTCTTTTAGAATCGATCAAGACGTTTTTGATGCCAAAGCCAATATAAAAAATATCAGTACCAATGCACTTGTTGACGCTGCTTTGAAAGGAACTATCAATTTAGCCAATCTTTCCAAAGCCTATCCTATAAAACTTGAAAAACCGCTTACCGGTATTCTTAAAGCCAATGTAACCACCAAATTTGACATGGCTTCAGTTGAAAAAAGCCAATACCAAAACATCAATAATGCAGGAACTATCGGCTTGACAGGGTTTAATTATGATGACGGAAATGGCAAAAACATGACCATCAGCAATGCTTTGGTACAATTCAACCCAAGTCAGGTTAACCTGAAACAATTTAATGCCAAAACAGGGAAAAGCGACCTTAGTGTAACTGGAGTTTTAGATAATTTTTATGGCTTCATGTTCAGAAAACAAGAGCTGAAAGGAAATTTCAATTTATCATCCAATCAGCTTGCCGTAAGTGATTTTATGACTGCCAGCACGGCTCCCGCTAATGCTGAAACAACAGAAGCAAAAGAAACTGCAAAAAAAACAGCTAAATCTGAGCCTTTAAAAATACCGGCTTTCTTAAATTGTACGCTTACCGCAAAAGCAAATACGGTTTTGTACGACAACCTGACATTGAAAGCTGTTTCGGGTAAAATGACCATTAAAGATGAAAAAGTTTCCTTGACAGATGTAAAAACATCCATTTTTGGAGGAACAATTGGAGCCAATGGTTCTGTTTCGACCAAAGGAAAAACGCCGGTTTTTGATATGGATTTAAATTTAAATCAAGTTGATATCCAGCAGAGTTTTACCCAATTGGATATGCTGAAAAAAATAGCCCCAATTGCAGGTATCGTAAATGGAAAAATAAACACCGCTATCAAATTAAACGGAAATCTGGACGCTGCAGAAATGACTCCGGATTTGAAAACAATTTCAGGAGATTTGATCGGGCAATTGCTTTCAACAACTATAAATTCCAATAATTCGACAGTATTAAAAGCGTTGACTTCCAATGTTAAATTTGTTGATTTAAATAAAGTAAATCTTAATGACATCAAGGCTGCATTGACTTTTAAAGATGGAAAAGTAAATGTCAAACCATTTGAAATAAAATATCAGGATATAAAAGCGACTGTTGGCGGCAGCCATGGTTTTGATCAAAATATGGATTACAACATCAAGTTTAATGTTCCTGCTAAATATTTAGGCAAAGAAGCCAATGCTTTTATTTCGAAAATGTCTCCAGCCGATGCCGCGAAATTTGAGAATATTCCGATAACAGCGTTAATGACTGGCAATTTCAGTAATCCGAAAATCTCAACCGATATGAAAACGGTGATGACTAATCTGACGAAAGAATTAGCCAAACAGCAATCGGATAAACTGCTGAAAAAAGGAACTTCAGAACTAGAAAAATTATTGAGTAAAAACCAAAAAACGGATACCGACACTACTAAAACCAATACTCAAAAAGAAGATATTAAAAAGAAAGCCGGCGATTTACTAAATGGTTTATTCAAAAAGAAAAAACCAGCAGAGCCAGTAACTCCTCAAAATTAAACTTAAAAAGCCGTCTCACAATACAAAAATTGGAGACGGCTTTTTTGATTTTTATGCTTGTCCATTAATCTCTTTTATGAAAAAAATTGGCCACAGATTGCACGGATTGAACAGATTGGCACGGATTTAAAAACTTAGTGAAGTTCTATTTGTTTTATGTAATTGTCTTTCTTTCCTTATTCTATAATACTCCATCAACAGGTTCCCAAAGTTCTATTTTATTTCCTTCGGAGTCCATGATGTGAATGAATTTTCCATAATCGAAGGTTTCCATTTCATCGAGGATGGTCACGCCGTTGGCTTTTAGATTTTTTACAAGTTCTTCGATATTCTGAACCCTGTAATTAATCATGAATTCCTTTTTGGAGGGAGAAAAATATTCACTTCCACTCTTAAAGGGACTCCACTGCAGTTGATTCACTTCATCGGGTTTGTTGATATTTCGGGATTCAAAAGTGGAACCCCATTCATTGACATCAAGCCCTAAGTTTTTAGCATACCATTCTCTGGTTTCAGCCGGATTGTCTGAAAAAAAGAATATTCCGCCGATTCCAGTTACTTTTGGGGTTTTGTCTTCTGTTTTGTTTTTTGAATCTTCCATAATGTTTGTGTTTATTTTTTATTCAATTTTTATTTCCTAAACGTAGCTGTTATTTCTAGAACGCAAAAAGGCAAGCTCATTATTATCTGTAAAAATATAAATCATTTGAAATAATTTTGCATACAGTTTTTATTCGTTTACTTATTTATAAGCATATTGTTTTTCAATTAGATAGGGAAGCTAACTTTTATCGTTTCAGTGTAAAATGTCCCGAAAAAACTGTCTTATCATCAAGGCTGGTCTTAAACCAATAATCATCAGACGGCATTTTTTTTCCATTATAAAAACCATTCCAACCTGAATCATTAAAAGATAATGTTAGTAATAACTTCCCATATCTATCATATATATATGTTTTAGAACTCGGATATTTTTTTATACCCTTTATTTGCCAAAAATCATTATATCCATCATCATTTGGAGTAAAGAACTTCGGATAATCAACTATAGTGACTTCTTTAGAATCTTCACCACAACCTCCTTTATCTCTTACAAACACTAGATAGTTTCCTCCTTGAATATTATAAAAATAATTACTGTCTTGATAATTTTTACCATCTATAGAATATTCAAAATCACCATCACCCGCTGCAACAATTTGAATAAAATTATTCTCTGACAACTCTTTATATTTTACTTCCGTAATAGTTGGAAGGGCTGACCTTATTAATTCAAGTTCAAAACTATTTTCGCAAGAAATATTATTTTGAAATTTAGTGACTGTTAGTATATAATTTCCAGAATTACCCAAATCGGCTCCATAAGTATTTGAAACAATGCTGCCATCTTGAAATTTCCAACTATAAACATCTAAATTATTATCAACGTTTACATGTAATGAAGGCTCCAGATCGCATAAAATATAACTTTTCTCTATCCTTATACTTGGCAGTTCATTCACTATTAAATCGAAACTTGTCTCAGCATTACAAAGACTATTTTTTTCATTCTCTACCTTTACTTTTATAGTTTGGAATTTTGATTGTGTATTTCTAAATAAAGTCGGCAAAGGACTTGATAAATTATTTCCATTACTATCAAAATACATTATTTTCAAACCTAATTGATTCCCTATAATTTCAGTTCCTATATTAGACAAGTCAAAACTGGCAAAACCATTACCTTCGTCACATGCGTATCTATTGGCCGGTTTATTAATTTGGGGTTGTGAAGATGTTTTTAAAACTAACGGTGTTTCCACATAACAATTAGTTAAGCTATTTGTTACTCTAACGGTAATTATCTCCCTGTTGTTAGTCGAGTTTGTGTAGGGATTCGGTAAGGGACTTGGTAATTCATTTCCAATAGCATTAAAATAAGAAACTTTCATTCCGATTTGATTTCCTAAAACAGTCGATTCAACATTTGAAGTATCAAAATATTCTGAAATCCCATCATTATTGTTATCACATCCTAGAAGTTCCTGCAAAGGATTTGCTGTTGGCAATGGACTCACTATTAATTTAAAAGTTGATTCATTGTAGCAATTTGTATTTGTATTTATGACTTTCACTTTTATTATTTCTTCCTTGGCAATTTGATTTGTAATTGCATTTAATGGAGTTGGTATTTTCTGTCCGCTTTGATGATAAAATTCAACTTTTATATCTGTTGCAGCTCCTACAATTATTGTTTCTAATGACTTTAAATTAAATTGCTCAAAACCATCTGTATCATTATCACAGACAATTAAATCAGAAACAGCCGATAAGTTTGGCATTGGATTTACAATTAAATCAAAAGTGATTTCAGAATAACAGCAAAGGTTATCTTTATGACTAACTCTTACTGTTATGGTTTCCCTATCTTTAATGGTATTAGTGAATGGATTAGGTAACGATTTGTATTTATTCCCCATCCCATCGATGAAAGTAACATCTTTATCAATTTGTCCTCCTAAGACCTGCTGAGTAACACTTGAAACATCAAAAGATGTTGAAATGCCCGTACCAAAACTACTTTCACATGCATAAATATTATTAATACCATAAGCTTTTGGAGGTTCTTTTGCATCGATTGTTTCGGTTAAAGTTTCAACTGTTCCATCTTTTGCAGTAACAATAGCGGTAACTGTATATGTTCCATCTGCAGAAAAATCATGAAACGGAGATAAATCTGTAGATGTATTGGCAACTCCTGAAACTGGATCTCCAAAATCCCATACTATTGAAGCAATTCTTGTCTTATCATCAATACTGAATTCCTTTAAAAATTCAGAACAGATATTTGAAAAATTCATTTCAAAATGATTGGAAACATTTTTTACATTTCCCGTTACGTTGATATAGAAATTTGCATTTGATATTCCATCATCAGCAGTAGAGAAATATTTATTATATCCAATATCAGGTGAACGACTGCACCCTTTAAACCAAGAAATACCATTATCTTGTTTTGAACCAGCTATAAAAGCAACTGTTGAACCACCACCTAATACAGGGTTACTACCTTTCTGAACTTCGACTAGTATTTTTTCAACACCTGCAGGTATTTTAATTGGAGTATTAAAATCTATTTGGATTATTTCAGAATTATCACGGCCTTCGGCTGGAGGAAGATCTATGGTTTGGCTACTACCAATTAAATCTGTTTGTGAAAAAGAGACAGGAAAATTATTATCAATTTTATAAATATTAAAAGTAGCAGTGGCACCCCATGCTGTACCATTAACCCCAACCTGCCCAGAAGTAATTACAAATTCTTCATTAGGCGATATTCCAAAATCTTTTAAGTTAAAATCTCTAGCCCAATAATAAGTTGATCCATAACAACCATACATATCTGTTTTCACTAAATCATCACATACGTTATGAGAGATTCGGGTTACTGAACCAGAACTTTTTGTATTTAAAACTTCACCTGTAACATTTATATAAAAGTTAGCATTGGGTACAGGAATAGTTAAATCTGTTGTTGGAGTCAAAAGATGCTTTTTATCACAACCTATATACCAAGAATCTCCATTGTCTAGTTGTGTACCAGCAACAAATACTTCTGATCTTGTATAATTAGGATAATCTTGTCTCTTATTGACCATGACTAATATTTTTTCAACGCCTGCAGGAACAATGATGGGTTCATCAAAATCTAGTTTCATAATTTCTGGATTACCATCAATAGTTTTAGTAGATAAAACTCCCCGAGTTCCTAGTACTGGCTTTTCAAAATAAGAATTATAGATATCGGGAAATCTTTCATCAAATATGTAAACCGAAAAATACAATTTGGCACCAATATCGGATTTAGCAATTCCAATCTGCCCTGATCTAATAATAAATTGTTCATTTGGAGCTATACCAAAATCTGACAACTTAAATACTCTACCCCAATTTTCATCTTCTAGACAAGAATACATATCTGTCCTAATAAGAGTTGTCCCAATGTTATTGGTCAGAGTTATTTGAGCATTTATGCAGTGAAAAGACAGAAAAATTAGAAGTAGAATTGTATTTTTCAATTTATTTTGGAAATGTACTTTCATTCTTTTTATATTATTTCTGCTTAATTTCAATATTTTTATACACAAAACTTTCTCATATATATCCAACAAAAATGAATAATTTCATAAAAATTTACTTCACACATTACTCCTCAAATATATTAATTTATTCCTACAAATAATCTTGTTTATCCCGCTAAACTGTGAGGGATAGCAATGAAAAGCCCGCAGACAAGTGTAGCGACAGCGGAACTTGTCGAGGACTTGCAATGAATAGCCCGACAGCCACAAAGAAAAAGGGCTATCACCGCAAAGTAAATAGCCCTTTTTCTTTGTGGGTGGCACGCCAAAACGACAATAATTTTTATACATTAATCGAAACTACATACCCCTCAAAACCTCGGACATTGAAAACGGTTCCATCTTCAAAAATGAGGTACTGCCCTTTGATTCCTATCAGCTTTCCTGTGAAATAAGGTGTTTTTTCCAGACTTAGGCTAGCAATTTTTTTGGGATAATTCAAAACCGGAAAATGCATTTCGTACAAGTCATTTTTATCCAAATGATAAAATTCCTGTACTTCTGCAGGGATGAGATTTTCAAGCTTTAATTTCTCGGCAATTAAATCAACAGGCAGGACATCATTTTGAAGCATTTTGCGCCAATTGGTTTTATCTGCATAATGATTTTTTAGGGAAACCTCGGTAATTCCTGCCAAATATCGGTTGGGCACTTCGACGATTGAAATCGCCTGAGTCGCACCCTGATCGATCCATCGTGTAGGCATTTGCGTTTTGCGTGTTACCCCTACTTTGACTTCGCTGGACAAGGCCAAATAAACGATGTGAGGCTGTAACTGCACTTTTTGTTCGTATTCCAAATCACGGTCGGCAATGCCAAGATGGGCGGTGCTCAGCTCGGGTTTCATGATCCAGTCGCCCACTGCCGGACTCGAATA
Organism: Flavobacterium sp. HJJ; assembly: GCF_015351475.1. Taxonomy (GTDB): domain Bacteria; phylum Bacteroidota; class Bacteroidia; order Flavobacteriales; family Flavobacteriaceae; genus Flavobacterium; species Flavobacterium marginilacus. Next base: position 22,773 of record NZ_JADKPR010000014.1, read on the forward strand.
AAAACAGTCGTAACAGAATCCCTGACGGAATATTTTTTTCTTTTTATTGCAGTTCAAACATTGGTAGCCTTCAAAATTAATTTCCAGCTCCTTGTTTAACAGCTGATTCATATTTAAAAAACTGTTTTCGAAAACCAGATAATATTGGATGGGATTCCCGAATTCTGTCTGCATTTTAGAAAGTACTCCTTGGTATGTCATTGGGATTTTAGATTGTTGATTTATGATTGCAAATGGCTGGACTATTCGCTTGAGTTTTGAATATTTGATAAAAATCGAATTGTTTTTTACAAAAAAACACTATTTTTGGTACAAGAGCAAAGTTAGCATTTGTCAATCGATATTCAAATTTTAAATTTCTGTCTTTTTCTATTTAGGAAAAAATCCGAGATCTAAAATCGTTAATCTAAAATCTAAAATCTCCATGCCTTTATCCATTATAAATTCTATCGCTTCCTGGTTCTTGAAACAAAGAATTCACCAAATTGAGCTTTTCCTGAAGTATCCAAATGAGGTTCAGGAAGAATTGCTAATGAATTTAATCCGCTCATCCGAAGAAACGGTTTTTGGCAGACAATATGAGTATTCCTCAATAAAATCATACAAAACCTTTAGCGAAAGAGTTCCTATTTCTTCCTACGAAGATTTGGAACCATTTATAGAACGTACCCGTCAGGGGGAACAAAATGTGCTCTGGAACACTCCTGTAAAATGGTTTGCCAAATCCAGCGGTACTACCAATGCCAAAAGCAAGTTTATCCCGGTAAGCAATGAAGCGCTCGAAGACTGTCATTACAAAGGCAGTAAAGATTTGCTGTGTTTGTATTTGAACAACAATGAAGAATCGGAGATGTTTGTGGGCAAAAGTCTGCGCCTTGGTGGCAGTTCCCAGATTTATGAAAACAAGAATACTTTTTTTGGCGATTTATCGGCCATCTTGATTGAAAACATGCCTATCTGGGCCGAATTTAGCAGTACGCCGAGCAGTAAAATTTCTTTAATGAGCGAATGGGAAACCAAAATGAATGCTATCATCAAGGAAACCCTAAATGAAAATGTGACGAGTTTTGCAGGTGTTCCTTCCTGGATGCTGGTGCTTATGAATAAAGTATTGGAAGAAACCGGAAAAACAAACCTAATGGAAGTCTGGCCCAACTTGGAAGTGTACTTTCACGGAGGCGTAAGTTTTGACCCGTATCGCGATCAGTACCAAAAAATTCTTCCACAAAACCAATTCAAATACTACGAAATATACAATGCTTCCGAAGGCTTTTTTGCCATCCAGGACATAAATGGCTCCAGCGATTTACTGTTAATGCTGGACTACGGGATTTTTTATGAATTTATCCCGATGGACACTTTTGGCACACCAGACCAAAAAGCGATTCGTCTGGCCGATGTTGAATTGTTCAAAAACTATGCTATGGTTATCACTACCAATGGCGGTTTGTGGCGCTATTTAATTGGTGATACTGTACGTTTTACTTCTTTGGACCCGTATCGCGTTCGCGTGACTGGGCGCACCAAACATCACATCAATGTTTTTGGTGAAGAATTAATGGTTGAAAATACTGATCAGGCTATTGCCAAAACCTGCAAAATAACCCAAACCGAGGTCGTCGATTATACGGTTGCGCCTATTTTTATGAAAGACAAGGAAAAAGGAGCTCACGAATGGATGATTGAATTCAAACAGGAACCAAAAGACATCACCGCTTTTCAAAAAATTCTGGACGAAACTTTACAGTCTTTAAACTCTGATTACGAAGCCAAACGCTACAACAATATGACACTGAATCCGCTGGTGATTAATGTCGCCAGAGAACGTTTATTTTATGATTGGCTCAAAGAATGCAATAAACTGGGAGGTCAGCACAAAATTCCTCGTTTATCCAACAAAAGAGACTATCTCGAGCAATTGAAAAAAATGCAGCACTTTGTTAACTTCTAATGAAAAAACTATTCTTTCTTCTAATTATTTTAATCGTTTCCTCCTGTTCTTCTAGTCGTGTATGTGGCGGAAGTGGCGGCAAACGATGCGTGCAAACAGCAAATCCATCCAATACTCAAAACTTTTCTTAAATATTTCTATCTCTTCTTGTAACATTTTTTGATTTTGAAGGTCTTGTATGCAATCATCAATCAAAAAATCATTCAATTAATGAAATCAACAGTATTAGCCTTATTGCTGCTTAGCACAACTATTATATTTGCGCAGGAAGCCAAGACAAATGGAGAAAATTCTCCAAAAGTCGAAAAAGATTCCATCAAGGAAAAAGTCAATGCTCTTAACGAAGTGACTGTAACTGCCCAAAAAAAATACATCAAGGTAGATTCGGACAAAACGACAATCAGCGTGAAAGATAACGGCATGCTCAACAGCGGGAGCAGCCTTGAAGCTGTAAAAAAATTACCTGGCGTAATTACTTCGCCTACCGGCGGAATTTCTCTAAACGGAAAAGCGGTTACTATTTATATCGACGGCGCACCAAGCACATTATCCGGTAATGATTTACAAAATTACCTAAACACACTGCCAGCCAACGCTATCGAAAAAGTAGAATTAATCTACAATCCAGGCGCTTCATTTGATGCTAATTCCAGCGGCTCTGTAATTAATATCGTTACAAGCTCCAAAAGAATGAAAGGTGTTAATGCCAGTTTTAACATCAATTATAATTTTAATAAATACCAAAAACCAAGCCCGCAGATTCTTTTAAACGGAAAAGAAAAAGACTTGAGCTGGCAGACAATGCTGGGTTATAATTACATTGACAGCGAACAGAAAACCAGCAACTTACAGGAGTTTACCGCTTTTAATCCAATGCAGTATCTAAAACAGGAAAACTTTACCGTAAACACAAACAGAAACTTGTATTTTAGATTAGGCACCAATTACAAACTGACTGAAAAATCGAATTTATTATTCAATTACAACGGAAATTATGCCAATGACAGATCCGTTTATGATGCAACAACAATGGGCGATGGCATTGATTATTTCAATCAGGGAACGACAAAAAACAAAAACAATAATCACGAAATCAGTCTTCAGTACAAGACCAAACTTGACACTTTAGGAAGAACGCTTGATATTACCGCTTTCAGCAATTTATTTGACAAAAAACCAATTACAGAATCGAATGCGATTGATCATATTTCCAATGCAGATTCATTTGCCAACAGCGGTCTTAATTTTGATTTAAAAAATTATTACCTGAAATATGATTTTGCAATTCCATTCAAAAAAATGGATTTTTCAATCAATACTGGCGGTAAATTCAATGTGCTGGAAGTAAATGACCTTGGGAATTATTACACCAATTCAGCAGCAAATAGGATTGATTTCGATTACTCGGAAAACAATCTGGCGTTCTATGCCGAAGCCCGAAAAAAGATAAAAAAATTCAATTTTACCGCTGGACTGCGTTTTGAAGATTACCATGTAGAACGAATCACAAATACTCTGACGGAACCGATAAAATTCAAAAATACCAATCTGTTTCCAAATGCAAGTGCTATTTATGAAGTAAATGACAATGTAAATATTTCGGCTTCGTATTCTAAAAAAATCAATCAGCCGAATTACAATAATCTGGATCCAAACAACGGTAATGCTTTTGATAAATATAACACTTCGCAAGGAAACCTTTTCCTTGATCCAACGTATTTGAACAACTATGAGTTCAAAATTACAGCGATGCAGTTTATACAGCTGGGAATGAATTACACTGCTTCCAAAGACAACAACCTATTTGTTTTCAGTGCCGATGCCGATGCAGCTAAACCGGTAAGCAACCAAACGTATCAGCAGTTTGATCATTTTAATACCTTTAGCGCTTATGCCAATTTCCCGATTCCGTTAGATTATATCTTCAAAGGGAAAGAAGAATTTAAAAAACGAATGGGTAACATCGACGAGATGAATTACATTTTTGTAAACTTTAACTATATCAAATCGGATATTAAAGGCTATGACTTCCCTTATACCAATAAAGCTATTTTTAATTATGCATTCCAGTCGCAGATTATGCTTCCTTGGAAAATAAAGAACTCCATGATGTATTTCTACCTTCCTCCGGGAAATTGGCAGATTTATAAAATAACCAAACCTATTCAGCAGTTTGACATTTCATTCAACAGGGATTTCATGGATAAGAATTTAAAAATAGGCCTGCATTGTTTTGATGTTTTCAATCAAAATGAAGTAAATGCATTGATTGCCGGCGAAAATTTGAATACCTCCTTTAGACAAAAACAAGATTCCAGAACATTCCGTATATCATTGACGTATAATTTTGGAAACCTGAAAATGCAGAATGAGAATACCAATATTGAAACTGAAAAAGTAAAAAGCGGCGGGGGCATGATGAAGTAAATATCGTTTAAACATTTAATTACCGTTTAAACATTTTTTACCATTAAGATATTAAGATTATTAAGCTTGACTTCTTAGGTTTAATAGTCAAAAATAAAGCCTGCATAAAAAAGAAGACCGTTCAAATTCATCATTGAACGGTCTTCTTTTTTGTATAAAATCACTAAGAAGTTCAGGCATAGAATCTAAATTTCTTAATTCTAAATGGTAAAATTAATTAAGGCTGGCTTTCCAAAATCTTTTTCACATTTGCCAAATTTTGTTCTTGGTCTTTTTTGACAAAACCTTTAAAGACAAAAGACATTAAATTAAGAGGATAATCAGCGTGGCCGTAAAATTCGTTAGTCAGTTTGGTTTGATCATCAGAAACAGCTTCGACAATTGTAGCGGCTGTATTATCACCTTTCATAGGTTTTTCAAAATGTAAAGCAACATCAATTCTGCTGTCTGTTATTTTTGTAATCTGCTGAGAACCTTCGCCTACGTTATCATCCAGACTCACCCAGGAGGATTTGGCCCCCACAGTTCCATCAATTCCTGTATATTCGATTTTTACATTTGGATCTTTCATTACCCAGACACTGTATTTTTCCTGATTTTTAATCATTTTCACATAATCAAAAACCACTGCCTGCGGTTTATTGATTGTTGTAGAAACCGATATGGTATAATCTTTCGGTATGACCATTGCTGCAACCAAAAGAAAAGCAATAATTCCCACTATTCCAATCCCTATAAATTTTAGCACTTTCATATCTAAAGCCTTTTATTTAGCAGGATTTTCATCAAAATTAACCATCCAGTGAATACCAAATTTATCAACAAACATTCCAAAATAAGCCCCCCAAAAGGTTTTATTCATTGGCATAAAAGGATTTCCTCCTGCTGAAAGCCCGTTGAAAATCCTGTCGGCTTCCTCTGTACTTTCAGTATTGATAGAAACTGAAAAATTTGACCCAAAAGCGACATCACCGCTGGCATCATTACTGTCGCTTCCCATCAAAACAGTATCACCTATCGGCAGACACACATGCATGACTTTATTTGCATCTGCATCTGATAATTTTGGACTATTCTCATCCGAAGGCATATCACTAAATTTCCCGATATATGGAAATTCTCCACCAAAAACAGATTTATAAAATAGAAATGCTTCCTCGCAATTTCCATTAAAAATTAAATACGGATTAACTGCTGCCATAATTTTTTTTAAATTTTAATTGTTTGTTATTTTTCTAATATCATTTTTAAAGACACTCTGCATATTTTTTAAAATTATCCAAAATAGTCTGCCATCCTTCCCGCTGCATTTCTTCTGAATTTATATTCTCGGGGTCAAAACTTTCAATAATTTCGACTCCATCTTCCAGGCTAACAAAATAAATATCAACTTTTCGGCCGTCAGCCATTTTATATTCTATCAAGGAATGATTTTCCATTTTTGTATATTCGCCTTCAAAATCAAAACTCATCGTTCCGTCTTTTGAAGCCATAGTAGACTTGAATTTCCCTCCAGTCCGCAAATCATTTTCAGCATAAGGAGTGTGCCAGCCATCAGAGGCATAATTCCATTTTGTAATGTGTTCTGGAGTAGTCCATAATTTCCATACTTCATCTATTGAAGCATCTATTTTGCATTTAACCGTTATCATAACAAATTATTTTTCCCATAAATTTAACAAATATTCTAAAACAAAACTCTTTTTTAACTACAAAAAAGCTACTGTATAACGCAGGCAGAAGACAATCTATAATATTGAAAAGAAAATCATTTTGATTACTATTTCTAAGCATTGAAGCTGTAAAAATTTCATCGTAGAATAAATACAAAAGCCTAAAATTGCAGTTTAGAGAATCAGGAACAGAAATTTTTTTTCTAAACTTGAAAGAAAAATAAAGAAACAATCATGACTACTTTTTAGCGAAGCTTTTGACAGCCATAAAATGTCTGGGGATTTCAGCATGAAACAAGAGTCCTTTTATCAAATACAAAAATGGCTGTAAATTGATAGCCAGCGGTTCCACACTTCATAAAACCGATATTCAGGAAGCATTCATTCTGGATTCTCAAGGCATCCCGATTGCCTGCGATAAAGAAGATGTAAAAAAATATAAATTTGAAATAAATTAAACAGCAGTATTTATAGGCAAATTTAAATCAATTTAAGCATCCATTTAAAAGGGAAAGAAAAACACACTTTTGAAAAAATAATTTCAAATTGACTCACTAACTGAAATTCCTTCAGAAATGGACGGTTTCAGAGCTATTGACAACGAAGTCGACGATTAGTTTTACTTTATCCGGCATTATTTACAGGCTGTTTTTGATCACATTACCGAATAAAAAAAGCCCAAAAAACATTCATTTTTTGGGCTTTTTTGTTTTAAAATTCTAACTTATTTTTTGATATACAACCCAATAATCATCATTGCAAGAGCGAAAAACAGCCCTACAAACCATTTTACTAAATCGTATTTGGATTGTTCAATCTTTGCAGTTAGCTGCATTTCAAGTTTTAATAAATCTTCTTTATTTTGACTTTTAAATTCTGTTTGCTGGTGTTTTACTTCATTGACAACCGTTTCCTGCACTATTTCAGCAAAAATTCTTGCCTTTTCATCAGACAACTTAAGGTCTTTCCTGAAAATATCGTACAATTTTATTTCAGTTGTGCTCATTGTTAATTCTTATTTAAAAAGTTCCAAGCAAAGTACAAATGTATCAATTATTTTTTATTAGAATATTTTCACAGCCTTAAAACTAATGTCTACACTTTTTTAAGCTAAGAAACAGATGCTTTTGAATTTTATTTTGATTCCGTTTGAACTTGAATTAAGAAGCAATCTCCAAACGCTTTAATAAATTTTTATTCAATGTTTCTTTGGCGTATTCCATGTCGATCTCTAATTTTTTATCATCAGAACTTGGCAGTTCATACATAGCGTCTGTTAAGATTGCTTCACATAATGAACGCAGTCCACGGGCACCTAACTTGTACTCCAATGCTTTTTCAACAATAAAATCCAAAGCTTCATCAGTAATAGTAAAATCCACTTCGTCCATCAAAAACAGTTTCTGATATTGCTTGATTAAAGCATTTTTTGGTTGGGTCAAAATGGCACGCAACGTTTCCCTGTCCAAAGGATCCATGTGTGTCAAAACAGGCAAACGTCCTATGATTTCAGGAATCAATCCAAAATCCTTGATGTCTTTTGGAATAATATATTGCAACAAATTATCCTTGTCTATATTATCCACATTTTTCGATGTGGAATAACCTACTGCCTGACGATTCAAACGTTTTGAAATAATACGCTCAACACCATCAAAAGCACCACCGGCAATAAACAAAATGTTTTGCGTATTTACCTCAACAAATTTTTGATCCGGATGTTTACGGCCACCTTTTGGCGGTACGTTCACCACTGTTCCTTCCAATAATTTCAATAAAGCCTGTTGTACTCCCTCTCCCGAAACATCACGGGTGATGGAAGGATTGTCGCTTTTACGGGCAATTTTGTCAATTTCGTCAATGAAAACAATTCCTCTTTCGGCTTTGGTCACATCATAATCGGCGGCCTGTAAAAGACGTGTCAAAATACTCTCAACATCTTCACCAACATAACCAGCTTCGGTAAGAACCGTTGCATCAACAATGGCAAGAGGTACATCCAGCATTTTGGCAATGGTTTTTGCAACCAAAGTTTTACCTGTACCAGTCTGCCCTACCATAATGATATTGCTTTTTTCAATTTCTACCTCATCGTCCAACTGCTGCTGCATCAAACGTTTGTAGTGATTATAAACCGCAACAGACATTACTTTTTTGGTCTGCTCCTGCCCAATTACGTATTGATCCAGAAAAGCACGAATTTCTTTTGGTTTCTTTAAAATCAAATCACCGACGAGTTTCGAACCTCTGTTTGTTTTTAATTCTTCCAGAACAATTCCATGTGCTTGTTCGATGCATTTATCACAAATGTGTGCATCGATTCCAGCAATCAATAAATTGGTTTCCGGTTTTTTCCTTCCGCAGAAAGAACATTGTAATACTTGTTTTGCCATTCTTTATAGTCTAAAGCCGAAAGTCTTAAAGTCGAAAGTCTTAGCATTGCTTTTGACTTTCGACTTTTGACTTTTGACTATATTTTTATCCTCTTCTCAATACCTCATCAATCATTCCGTATTCTTTGGCTTCGTCAGCGATCATCCAGTAATCGCGTTCACTGTCTTTGTGTACTTTGTCAAAAGTTTGACCTGAATGCTGTGAAATGATGTGGTATAATTCATCTTTCAGTTTCAGCATTTCACGTAAGTTGATTTCCATATCTGTAGCAACACCTTGTGCTCCTCCTGACGGCTGGTGAATCATTACTCTTGAGTGTGGCAGAGCCGAACGTTTTCCTGCTGCACCCGCACACAAAAGAACCGCTCCCATAGAAGCCGCCATTCCAGTACAGATAGTAGCAACATCTGGTTTGATGTACTGCATGGTATCATAAATCCCCAAACCAGCATAAACGCTTCCTCCAGGTGAATTCAAATAAATCTGAATATCCTTTGAAGCATCTGCACTTTCCAGAAATAATAATTGTGCCTGAACAATATTTGCAATCTGATCATCGATTCCTGTGCCAAGGAAAATAATTCTGTCCATCATCAGTCTTGAAAAAACATCCAATTGAGAAATATTCAGCTGACGCTCTTCAATTATATAGGGAGTCATGCCTTTTGGATTCATTGCCGATACTATTTTATCATAGTACATTGCATTTACTCCTTGACCTTTAATCGCAAATTTTTTGAATTCTTTTCCGTAGTCCATATTATATAATAGTTTAAGGTTTAAAGTTTAAAAGTTTGAAAGAACTATACAAAGACCATACCTTATTTACTGGAATGTCAATATGTCTACTTTTTTAGCCCAGATAGCAGTGAAAAGTTTTTGAAATGGCTGACTATTTTTTGTTGGTAAAAAAAAGCGACCAGCGGAAGCTCTTTTTTTTCCTTACAAAAAAAGGAAGACATGATAAAACTTGCAACGTATAGCTGGAATAGCTCCTGAAAACAATTCAGGCTAATTCAAACAAAAGAGCGTCAAAAAATAATTTCTGACGCTCAAATATAAACCTTTTTAATAATTTATTATCAGTAATAAAAGCAAAAATAGTAAGTCTGCAGCTATTTTAATAACCTTTTGACTTTCAGACTTTCGACTTTACAGACTAAAATTTATTCTCCGTAAGACGCGGCGATAAATTCTTCGTAAGTTACTTCTTTAGTAGTTGGGTTTGCTTTTTCTTTGAATAAATCCAATAATTTAGCCGCAACCACTTGATCAGAAAGTCTTTTTACTTCTTCTTGGTTAGATAAAACTCTAGCCACAATTCCCTGAACTTCTTCATCAGTTGGGTTTGTTTGTCCAAACTGCGCCATTTGCTGTTTGATTGCATTTGTTGTAAACGCTTTCAAATCATCAAAAGTAATCTGGATATTACTTGCAGCCATTGCTTTTCCTTCGATCAATTGGAAACGTAAACCTCTTTCAGATCTTGCGTATTCTACAATTGCTTCTTCTGGAGTTAATTGTTTTTCTCCAACAGTCTGCAGCCATTTGATTAAGAATTCAGAAGGTAAGTCAAATTTGGTATTTTCAACCAAAAAGTTTTGAACGTCTGCCAATAATTTTTGGTCTGCCTGCTGTGCAAATTGAGACTCAGCATCTTCTTTGATTTTTGCTTTCAAATCTTCCAAAGAAGCAACATTTCCTTCTCCGAATAATTTGTCGAACAATTCCTGATTCAATTCAGCTGGCTCAGAAACATTGATAGCAGAGATAGTAAAATCAACATCAATTGCTAAATCATGTACATTATCGTGACCAACTTTCAGGTAATCCATCAATTGGTGATCGTCTTGGAATAAACCTTTTGTGTTTACTGTAACTACATCTCCAACTTCTTTTCCGATGAATAAATCAGCAGTCGCTTTGTCTTTAAATACATCTAAAGATAAAGTGGTTTTATTGTCAATTCCGTTTTCAGCATTTGTAAAAGTTCCGGTAACATCAGCATCAGCAGTAACTTTTTCAACTGGATTTGCATTACCAAATTGTTTTTGGATACGAGCTACTTGACCGTCAATTAATTTATCATCGGCTGTAACAACATATTTTACGATATCATTTTTAGCTTCAAGATCCAATTCAAAAGAAGGAACCAAACCAATTTCGTATTCGAAAACCAATTCTTCTGCATCCCAATCCAAATTTTCGTTTTCTTTAGCAAGAGGAGTTCCCAAAAGGTTCAATCTTTCAGATTGCACAAAACGCTCCAAAGCCAAATCCACTACTTTCTTAACCTCTTCCTTCTTGATAGCTTTACCGTATTGTTTTTCAACAAGGTCTTTTGGTACTTGTCCTTTTCTAAAACCTTTTACAGTCGCCAAAGGCATTTTTTCATTTATTCTTTTCGCTACTTGTCCTTTGTAATCCATGTGAACAACTGTCATCACAATCGTTTCATTCACAGCGTCTATTGCTACTCTTTTGATATCCATCTTCTTCTTTAATTTACATTATAAAATTGGGTCGCAAAATTACAAAACTTTTGCAACCCAAACAAGTATTTTAAGATTTTGAATTTTACAGGAATTTGTTGTGATTTTAAGCCGTTTATACCACAAATACAATTGGTTAAAATAATTTGGGCTTGACCACAAGGGTCAGGCTTTACGCTACAAGTCCTCGCCCAGTTTCGCTATCGCTTCACTGGGCTGTGGGCTTTTCACTTCAATCCTTCACGCGGGATTTGGTGAAATTATAAAGATTTTTGTTGTTTATGACTTCAATTTCATAAATGTGTCTTTTGACAATTTGCTAAGAATTGTTTATATATTAGCACGACGAACAAGAGAAGTTTAATCAAACCTATTAACAAAACATAGTACATTACAGAACGATACACTTAAATGGACAACTATAAAGAAACATTTGAAACCTGGAACAAAATTGCTTCACTATACGAAGAAAAGTTTATGAACTTAGATTTATATGACAAGACTTATGACTTTATATGTGATTCAATACTCAAAGAGAAAGCTGAAATATTAGAAATTGGCTGTGGTCCTGGGAATATTACAAAATATCTTTTATCCAAGCGACCCGACTTTAACATACACGGAATTGACATTGCGCCAAACATGATTGAACTTGCAAAAAAGAACAATCCAGCTGCAAGTTTCAGTGTAATGGATATTCGACATATAAGCGAGCTAATAGCAAAATATGACGGAATAATTTGTGGTTTTTGCTTGCCTTATTTATCACATAGCGATGGCAAAAAACTAATTCATGGCGCTACTCAATTACTGAACAACAATGGATTTTTATACATCAGTTTTGTTGAAGGCAACCCTGATAAATCAGACTTTCAAACTAGTAGTAGTGGCGACCGAAGTTATTTCTATTTCTATGAATTAGACCAGTTAAAAAAACAACTCCTCGACAATTCATTTGAAGATCTAACAGTATTTAAAGTAAAATATAAAAGACCAGAATCTAATGAAGAAACACATACTATATTAACTGCACGAAAAAAATAGTAATTTAGCATCGCAATAGATAATTCAAACTTTATAAATTGACAAAGTATTTAAAATATCTCCTTTCACTCTTTATGGCTTTTGGCTTGATGGTGAATGACGGTATTTTACATTCTAAATCAAATTCTGCTGAGTATTATCAGGTTTCGTATTTTAAGACTGGAAATGAATTTGATCCTAAGGATTCCAAATCCTACGTATTCCATCAGAAACATTCCCCTGAAAAGATTGCATTTTCGATTATTTCAGCATATCTAGAATTTCATGACATCCATAATCTTAAAACTCGGAATCTTCAAAAATTACAAAATTTACTTTATCAAAACATAAGCGCAGCTAAAGCGCAAATGACTTTTTTAAGCAAAGTCATTAATTCCTGCAACCACTTTTCTAATTTATACATAGCGTAGAAATCTTTTCTAAGCATTTATGCAATTCCATGCATAACGATGATAAAAAATGTCTAATCATTTATCATTTACAAAATGTATAAACTTAATAACAAAACTCATTTGGAGAAATCCAAACAGCCATCCCATTGGCTAAAAAGAAAATTCATGATGATTATTACCACTTTCATGATTGGAATATCAAACGGTATGAACACAGGAGATAATATCATTCTTAAAAATCAAAATTATACCGAACAGCATAAAAAAGATTGATTTGAGTTTTAGCCGCAAGGTCCGCAAAGAAAAAAAAACGCAAAGTCCGCAAAACTTTGCGAACCTTGCGTAATACTTTACACTCTTTGCTGTTATTATCGTTATTATTTGCTCTTACTTAAAACCTTCACTTCATCACCAACCGAAACAATTCCTAATCCCAATCCAATGACATTTTGTCCAAACAATACTTTGTTTCCAAAATTTCTATATTGGGCTAATGTTTTCAAAGGATCTTTTCCTGAAACCACGCCTTTTTCCTGATCAACTGTGGTCATCACGCAACGGTCACAAGGCTTCACTCCAACAAAAGAAATATTGCCAATTTTAAATTCTCTCCAATTATCTTCTTCAAAAGCCTCTCCATTAGTAAAAACAAAATTGGGTCTGAATCGATTCATCGGAACTTTTGTTTCCAGTCTTCCATTCAAATCATCCAGCGAAGACTGCCCGATAATCAAAAAAGGATAAGCATCCGAGAAAGAAGTAATCTCATTGCCGGTAATTGAGTAATCTGGGTCTAATTTTCTTTCGCTGTCATCCGGCATATACATCAACCGTACCGGAAAACCCAATAGTTTTGTAAACCAATCAGAACTATCGTTACTAACTTCATATGCTTCGATAGTATCTTCCCAAACCGTGACTTCAATTTTTTCTTCTTTAGAGAAAACGGGACGAAGCAGCACATCAATCGATTCCGAAAGAACTCTTTGAGTAATTCTTAGAGAATCCCCAGCTATTTCAGGTTTAAAAAGTGCCAATTCTGGATATTCACGCTGCGATAAAAAACGGCCATCCGCATCGACTAAAAGCCAGCGTCTGTCCAGCTCTAAACCACGATCCGTAACATTTGATTCCTGCTGTTGAATTCCGCCTAACGATTTTACAGGATATACCCAGATTTCTGAAAGTTCCAGCATACTATTATTTTTTTCAAATCTACAAATTAAGAATATCTTTTGATTTATCACATCAAAATTTATTATGCCTGTCAAGCCAAACTTTAAAATCAAATTATGCTGCAAACAAAAAACAGCCTTATGTTAAGGCTGTTGGGAAACTACTAATTTATGTTTTACTTTTTTTTATCTTCCTTTTTCTCAGTCATTGCCATTCCGCATTTTGGACATTTCCCAGGCTTATCTGATGCTGAACCGTCCATTGTGCAGACATATTTACTTTTTGCAGTCTGTTTTTCTTTTCCGGCTGTTTTATGTACAGTTTCTTTAGCGGCAACTAAATCCATGCCGCACTTACTGCATTTTCCTTTTTTGTCACTCATTTCTTTAGGATGCATTGGACAGGTAAACATCGTTTTTTGAACTTCTTTTTTTGGAGCTGCTGCTGTTTGGGCCGATACCGCAGTTCCCATAGCAAAGAATGCGGTTAATACAATAATTAATGTTTTCATGATTTCTATTTTTGATTATAAAATTATTAAATACTGACTATTTTTTCACCTAAAATTAATTCTTTTTACTGAATATTCTTTAATAAAAAAATGCATTTAACATCTTAAAAAAACCAAATGCAGTTTATCTTTATATGAAGATTCAAACTATTTATTCTATTAAAATCGGAATAAAATACATTGTTTTTAACTTCCGGTATAAACGATAGTCTAAAAAACTACTTTTTATCATTTCCAATAATAGAATAAGCAATAGATTGAGATAATGATAATATGATACTAAAAAACATAGCAACCCAAAATGAGTCTACTACAAATCCTCCTACTATCTTTGTACACAATAAAATAATCAAAGCATTTACCACCAATAAAAACAATCCTAAAGTTACTATTGTAAAAGGCAAAGTCAACAATACCATGATAGGCTTAATAAAAATATTAAGTAACCCCAAAACAACTGCCACCACCATTGCAGTAAACGGGCCAGCTACATGAACACCCGGTAAGAAATGAGCAATTCCAAAAACTAATCCTGCAGTAATAATTATTCTCAAAATTAAATTCATAGTTATATGTTTTAAAATTTTTATAAATGTAATAAATATTACTTCATTATTTTAAAAAAAGACTTACAAATTCATAAAACATTTTAGGATTTTCTGCATGCAGCCAATGCCCAGCGTTTGGAATAGTAAGTATTTTTGAATCTGGGAAATGGTTATGAATGCCATCAAAATCGCTGTCAAGTATATAATTGGAATTTCCTCCTCTGATAAAAAGCACTGGTTTTTCAAAAACCTGATCAGAAGCTAAGGCTTTGCCTATTTCATCAATTTTTTCATTAAAAACCTTTAAATTAAACCGGAAAGCAAGCTGTCCGGGTTCCTGCCAAAATAAACTTTTCATTAAAAACTGACGAGTTCCAAAATCTGGAATGTAATTTTTCATTATTTCTTCTACTTCATTACGGCTGGGCTTAACAGAAAAATCTACAGCATTCAATCCTGCCAAAATATCCTGATGATGCGGAGGATAAAATTTAGGTCCAATATCGGCAACTATTAATTTATCAACTAAATCTGGGTAAACTGTAGCCAGAAGCATTGCGGTTTTCCCCCCCATAGAATGACCAATCACATCAATCGATTCGAGAGCATTTTCTTGGCAATAAGCATAAACATCCTGAACCATGATTTCATAACTGAATTCGTCCGAATGAAAACTGCGCCCGTGATTGCGTAAATCTAATAAATGAACCTGAAAACCATCAGCAGCAAATTGAGTTCCTAACGTTTTCCAATTATCGGACATCCCTAAAAATCCGTGAATTATAAGTAAAGGCTTTCCTGAACCTTCTATTTTAGAGTAGAGCATTTTTATTTTAGATTGCAGATTTTAGATTTTAGACTGCAGAATTAAACTCTGCGTTCCGGAATCAAAAAACTAATTTTAAAAACTATTTCAACTTTTGCAGATACATATTAACCACATTATCCAATCCAAGGTAAAGCGCCTCGGCAATCAAAGCGTGACCAATTGAAACTTCCAATAATCCCGGAATATTTTGCTTAAAAAACTTAATATTATCCAAACTTAAATCGTGGCCAGCATTAATTCCTAAACCTAATTCGTTAGCCAAAATTGCCGATTTCACATAAGGATCAATTCCTTTTTCATTACCCAGACTGTATTGATGCGCAAAAGCTTCGGTATATAATTCAATCCTGTCGGTTCCTGTTTTTTTTGCTCCTTCGATCATTTCACTAATTGGATCAACAAAAATGGAAGTTCTAATCCCGTTTCTCTGAAATTCTTTGATAACTTCAGCTAAATACGATTGATTTTTTATGGTATCCCATCCAGCAGAAGATGTAATTGCTCCAATAGCATCTGGAACCAAGGTTACTTGATCTGGTTTACATTCTAAAACTAAATCGATAAAATTATGCTGCGGATTTCCTTCTATATTATATTCTGTAGTAACAATAGATTTTAAATCCCGTGCGTCCTGATAACGTATGTGACGTTCATCCGGACGCGGATGAATTGTTATGCCCTGACCGCCAAACTTCTGAATATCAGATGCTGCTTTAAGTAAATCAGGAACATTTCCACCACGGGCATTACGCAAAGTGGCAATTTTATTTATATTAACGCTAAGTTTTGTCATAGAAAAAGTATTAATCGAATGCATTATTATTTTGAAATCACAAAAATACAAAGTAAAAGGTAGCATATTTAGCTTATTTTTGATTATTTTGCATCGTTTATTGAGCGAAAATTTATGACTGATTTAAAAGATTACATTACGAACGACTACAAAGCAATTGACACCCAAGAAACTATTGGAGCGGTTCAGGATTTTTTTGACGGCTTAACCTTTTCGCATTTTCCAGTTATTGAAGAAGGAGTTTTCATTGGAAGCATAGCGGCCGATGATGTTGAAACCTTTGACAGTGATAAAAAAATCACTGATTACAGATATACTCTAGAACATTTTTTTGCAAGAGCAAATATGATCTGGCTGGATGTTTTGGAAGTTTTTGCAAAAAACCATGCTAATCTGGTTCCTATACTAGATGAAAACAATAAATATATTGGCTATTATGAAATTAAAGATGTTATCAAATTTTTTCATGAAGCCCCTTTTTTAAAAGAACCTGGTGCTATTATTATTGTAAGTAAAAGCACCATAGACTATTCGATGAGTCAAATAACACAGATTGTAGAAAGCAACAATGGTAAACTTTTAGGACTATTTATTTCTAATTCAGATGTAAATACTATCGAAATTACTCTTAAAATCAGCGTTGGTTCTTTGAACGAAATTATTCAGACTTTCAGAAGATATAATTACGATATCATTTCAGAGCATAACGAAGACAATTACATTAACAGCCTTAAAGAACGTTCGGATTATTTAGACAAATACCTGAATATGTAGTTATTGAATAAAAGCCCCCAAATCAATAACAATCAAAAAAATCAAAAAAATGAAAGTAGCTATCTATGGCCAATACTATTTGGTTAGCACAGAACCAATTATAAAAGACATTTTTGTATTTTTCAACAATAATAATGTAGAAATGGCTATTGAATCCGATTTCTTGAACATGCTGTATGAAAAAAAAATCATCGAAAAAGAGTATAAAACTTTTTCCTCTCATGATGTTTTAGATTCCAGTTTTGACATGCTGATCAGTATAGGAGGCGACGGCACGATGTTAAGAGCTGTAACACTGGTACGAAATTCCGGAATTCCAATATTAGGCATAAATGCCGGCAGATTAGGTTTTTTGGCAACGGTACAAAAGGAAAACATTGCCGCTTTCATGCAGATTGTTATTGATAAAAAGTATAAAATTTCCAAAAGAACCCTATTAAGCATATCCTATTCTCCAGACAATACAGCTATTGAAGGACTTAATTTTGCACTGAATGAAATATCAGTAAGCAGAAAAGACACAACTTCGATGATAACTATAGACACATATCTAAACGATGAGTTTCTAAATTCATACTGGGCGGACGGGCTAATTATTGCCACTCCAACAGGAACAACCGGCTACTCACTAAGCTGTGGCGGTCCAATTTTGACACCCGATGTAAAAAGTCTGGTAATTACACCAATTGCTCCACATAATTTAAATGCAAGACCACTGGTCGTTCCAGATACAACTGAAATCAGATTAAAAGTATCGGGAAGAGAAGAACAATACTTAGTTTCTTTGGATTCTAGAATTATGAGTGTCAAAAATGATTCTGTTCTGAGCATCAAAAAAACTGATTTTGAAATAAACATGGTAGAGATTCCAGGAGAAACATTCTTTAAAACACTAAGAACAAAACTCCTTTGGGGCGAAGATAGAAGAAATTAAAAAATCATATACTGAATATATCATTTTATCGTTACAATTACGAGATTCATACTTTAAAAAAGAGATCTCGTCTAAAAAAAGACAGTATTCATCGGATGAATGTTGAATACTATTGATTATTATTATATTTGCAGGCAATTTATTAATTATATGAGGAAAATTTTCATTTCTTTTCTATGCTTTTTCATGATTAATTCCATTCATGCTCAAATACATGAAATAGGAATTTTTCTTGGAGGGAGTAATTATATAGGAGATGTAGGTTCAACAACTTATATTGACCCAAATGAACCTGCTTTTGGCATTTTGTATAAATGGAACAGAAGCCCAAGGCACGCTTATAGATTTTCGTATACACAGTCACAAATTTCGGGTGATGACAGTAACTCAAAAGAACCAGGCCGTTACAACAGAGGATACAGCTTTACAAATAACATAAAAGAATTAGCAGCTGGAATTGAATTTAATTTTTTTGATTTTAATTTGCATCAGGAAAGACCAAAATTTACTCCTTATGTATATACAGGTCTAAGCTATTTATTTTATGATGACCTATATATAGAATCAGGAAAAACGAAAAAAAACAGTTCAAAGGGTACAATTGCCATTCCAATAACCTTAGGTGTTAAAACTAATTTATCAAGAAGTTTTATTATCGGGCTGGAGACTGGAGCAAGATATTCATTTACAGACAATATAGATGGCAGTAATCCTAGTGACAGCGGTTTACCAAAATTTGGAAATTTAAATAATAATGACTGGTATGTTTTCTCAGGTATAACACTAACTTATACTTTTGGAGAAAAACCATGTTACTGTGCAGATTAAAAAAAGATGCTAAAAAACGAAATAAATACAGACAATATTCCCGGACACGTAGCCATTATCATGGACGGAAACGGCCGCTGGGCAAAACAGCAGGGATTCTTGAGAACAATTGGACACGAAAGCGGCTCAGAATCTTTAACAAAAATCATAGAAGAGTGCTCCAATTTAGGAGTCAGATACCTCACGTTATATACTTTTTCAACCGAAAATTGGAACAGACCAAAATATGAAGTAGAAGCTTTAATGAAAGTATTGGTACGATCATTAAAGAAAGAACTCAAATCAATGCTGGAAAATAACATTCGAATGAATGCTATTGGTAACATAGACAAACTGCCCGCTGCTGCTCAAAAAGTAATATCCGACTGCATTGAGCAGACCAAAGGAAATACAAAAATGACACTAACCCTTGCTCTAAGCTATGGATCTAGAGAAGAATTAACACATCTAATAAAAGAAATAAGCAATAAAGTTAAAAATAATATAATTTCAATAGACACTATTGACGATTCAATTATTAATGAGCATCTTTACACGCATAATTTACCTGATGTAGATTTATTAATAAGGACTGGTGGTGAACATAGAATAAGTAACTTTATGTTATGGCAGATAGCCTATTCAGAATTATACTTTACTGATGTGTTATGGCCTGATTTTAAGGAAGAAGATTTATATGGAGCTATCATTAGTTATCAAAAAAGAGAACGTCGATTTGGAAAAACAAGCGAACAAATTAAATAATTTTTTAGTGTTACATAAAAGCATAAAACTAGTCCTTACCTTTATAATATTAGGAACTTTCACTCAAATTAAAGCACAGGACAGGGTGCCTTTTGACCAAGGTAAAAAATACATATTGGGAGATGTAAAAGTTGTTGGAGACATAAGTTTCAACCCACAGACCGTTGTGACATTTGCCGGATTAGAGAAAGGACAGGAAATTACAATTCCTGGTGAACAAATCAGCAGTTCCATAAAAAAACTTGGAAAACTTGGTCTTTTTGACGAGATATCTTTTTATGTAAACAGAATAGAAAATGACAGCATTTTCCTTGACTTAAACATAAAAGAGCTGCCTAAAATAAAACAGGTAAAATTTGTTGGAGTATCCAAAAGCAAAACCGAAACTTTTATTAAGGATAATGGTCTTACAAATGGTAAAATTGTAACTGAAAATTTAATTACAACTACCAAAAATTACATTGAGAAAAAATACAAAAAAGATGGTTTTTTCAATACCAAAGTTCATATAACTACATCTAAAGACACTTTAAAGTCTAACGAGGTAAACATGCTCGTAAAAGTAGATGTTGGCGACAAAATAAAAATATATAAGATTGATTTTGAAGGAAACAAGGAAGTCCCGAGAAAAAAACTTTTAAGTTCAATGAAGAACACAAAAGTCAAAAACTCCATCAACTTTTTAAAGAGATCAAAATATATTGAGGACAAATACCAAGAAGACTTGGAAAAAATAGTCAACAACTATAAAAAAATTGGATATCGCGATGCCCGTATTGTAAGCGACTCTGTTGCATATAATGAAGAAAAAAATGCAATTTATATTAAAATAAAAGTTGAAGAAGGACTTAAATACTATTTTGGTAATATTAAGTTCATTGGTAATACAGTATATTCAGACGAAGGCTTAAGAAGCATGCTTGGTATTAATACAGGAGACGTATATAACGGTGTACTATTGCAGGAAAGAATTGCTGACAAATCTAAACCAGATGGTGATGATATAACCAATTTATACCAAAACAATGGATATTTATTCTCAAACATTAATGCGGTAGAAACTAAAACAGTAGATAATAAAATTGATTTTGAAATTCGTATTACCGAAGGACCAATTGCCTATTTCAATAAAATTACTGTAGTAGGGAATGACAAGACAAACGACGAAGTTATTTATCGTGAGTTAAGAACAGTACCTGGAGACAAATACAACAAAGGAGAATTAGTAAGAACTATTAGAGAGATTGGTCAATTAGGCTTTTTTGACCCTGAAAAAATAGAACCAAAATTCAAAAATGTTGATTCTGGAGCTGGAACTGTAGATATTGAATACAATGTTGTAGAAAAAGGAGCCAGCCAGATAGAACTCCAAGGGGGATATGGCGGAGGTGGTTTCGTAGGAACTCTTGGGTTATCATTCAATAACTTTTCGGCAAAAAATCTGTTTAATAAAGATGCTTACCGCCCTCTTCCAATGGGAGACGGTCAAAAGGTAGCATTGCGTTTACAGGCAAGTTCGTATTACAAGACTTATAGTTTATCTTTTTCAGAACCTTGGTTTGGAGGAAAAAAACCTGTTTCATTTAGTACTTCATTTGCTTTTAGCCAGCAGTACAGCTCTAACTATCAAACACAGAGAATTGACAAATCAAAATACATTAACATTATGTCATTATCCGTAGGTATGGCAAAAAGGCTGACTGTTCCAGATAACTATTTTACCCTATCTCAATCGGTAAGGTTCCAGCAATACGATCTGCATAATTACTATTACGGCTTATTCACCTTTGCAAACGGAAGTTCAAAGAATTTATCATACAATATAGGATTAACACGTAACAGCAAAGGACTCAATCCAATATTCCCAACTTATGGTTCGGAATTCTCAATAACTGGTGAATTCACTCTTCCATATTCGCTTTTCAATGGAATCGATTATGCGACATTAGGACAACAAGAGAAATATAAATATAAATATGCTGGAACATCATACGTAGACAACAATGACAAAGTTGTTTCTGCTGGTGATTACTTAGACAAACTGCCTTCCACAGGAACTGTTGCAAATAAAGTAGATAATTATCAAGATGCTGTTGCTGATCCTGGAAAAGTAGATCAGGAAAAATACAAATGGCTTGAATACTATAAAGTACAGTTTACAGGTGACTGGTACACCTCTTTATATAAAAAATTAGTATTACGCAGTTTAGTTCAATTTGGATTTTTGGGAGCATATAATCAGGATCGAGGAATGATTCCTTTTGAAAGATACTACCTAGGAGGAGACGGTATGGCTGGAAGTTCTATAGACGGAAGACAAAATATAGGATTAAGAGGGTATGAAAATGGATCTTTGACACCTGCAAATACCACGAGTGGAGATTCCTATGGAGCAACCATTTACAACAAATTCTCATTGGAATTGCGTTATCCGATTACTTTAAAACAAAGTGCCTCAATCTATGCCTTAACTTTTGCGGAAGCTGGTCAGGCATATGCTAATTTATCTGATTATCAGCCATTTAACTTGGCTCGTTCAACAGGAGTTGGGTTAAGAGTATTTATGCCTGCATTTGGATTATTAGGTATTGATTTTGGTTACGGATATGACGCTGTTGTACCAGGAGGAAAACCAAGCGGATGGCAAACGCATTTCATAATAGGACAACAATTTTAAGTGAATTTGGTTTAAAATTTCTAAAATTAAAAATTATGAGAAAAGAATTTTTATTTATAATTTTATCCGCAATTGTTTCAACAGCAATTAATGCGCAGACCAGAGGAAATAAAGTAGGCTACATTGATATGGAATACATATTACAGAATGTACCAAACTATATTGAAGCCAAAGCTCAATTAGAACAAAAGGCTCAAAAATGGAAGCAGGAAATTGAAACAAAAAAATTAGAAATTAATAAACTTAATGAAGCTCTAAAAGCAGAAAAACCTTTATTAACGGCTGAATTGATAGAAGAAAGAGAAACCGAAATAAAGTTTCTTGAAACCGAAAAACTAGATTACCAGCAAAAAAGATTTGGTCCAAACGGAGATTTGATAATCCAGAAAGCAGGTTTAGTAAAACCCATACAAGATCAAGTCTTCACTGCGGTTCAAGATATTGCTGAGGCAAAAAAGTACGACTTTATATTTGATAAATCTTCACATCTAACTATCCTTTTCGCAGCAAAAAGATTTGACATTAGTGATCAGGTAATCCGAATATTAAACAGAACTGAAAAAAGAGAACAATTAACTAAAAAACAGCTCAAAGAAGAACAGCTCAAAGAAGAAAAAGAAGATGCTATAGATGAAAACCCTGAACTGGCTGCAAGAGAAAAAGTGATATTAGACAAACAGGCTACACGAGAGAAACTGGTTACCGATAAAAAAGCAGCACAAGAAGAAGCTAAAAGAAAATACGAAGAAAAAAGAAAATTACTGTTAGCTGAAAAAGAAGCCAAAAAAAATGGCACAGTTGTTGCGCCATCAAACACAGATACAAAAACTACAGATCCATCAGTAAGTACAGAAACAGCTAAAACAGGAACTGAAGAAGTCAAACCAAGTGCGCAGGAAGAACGCAAAAAAGCATTAGAAGAAAAAAGAAAAAAAATACTAGAAGAAAGAGAAGCAAACAGAAAGGCGCTCGAAGAAAAGAGATTAAAAGAAATAGAAGAGAAAGAAGCGCTTAAAAAAGCGAATGAAGTAAAATAAAAAAGAAATAATAAATACTAATTAATTACTAAATTTAAAACAATGAAACAATTCAAAACTTTACTAATTGCTGCAATACTATTTATAGGAGCTACCCAAATTACAAAAGCTCAAACAAAAGTGGCTCATGTTGATGTAAATGAAATTATGGGAAAAATGCCAGCTATATTAGATGCTCAAAAGCAATTACAAACGTTAGGTACTACTTATGATGCTGATTACAAAAAAATGGTTGAAGAATACCAAGCAAAATTAAAAAAATACGAAGAAGAATCTGCAAAAGTTACTGAGGCTGTAAATCAAGAACGTCAAAAAGAAGTTCAAGATATGCAAAAAAGAATAGTTGACTTTAGAGACAACGCTCAAAAAGAATTACAAAATAAAGAAAGTGAAATCATGAAACCAATTATGGAAAAAGTGAAAGCTTCTATCCAAAAAGTTGGTAAAGCAAAAGGATTCCAGTATGTACTTGACAGCACTAATCTTTTACTTGCAGACGGAACAAATATTACTGTTGACGTAAAAAAAGATTTAGGTTTTTAATCTAAAAAAAGATTTAAAAACTGCTCACACTAAACTATTTTAGAGTGAGCAGTTTTTTTTATGGTCTAAAATGCAGTATATTTATTCTACTGAATTTCACTTTAGACAGTAAGCAATTATCAATAAACAATTTCTAAAAAACAGCTGTAAATAACGCTCTATTTTTAAATCTAAAAGCATGATAAACAATAACCCTATTGGTGTTTTTGACTCAGGAATTGGAGGAACATCTATCTGGAAAGCCATTCATGAATTACTGCCTAACGAACAAACCATTTATCTTGCAGACAGCAAAAATGCTCCTTACGGACAAAAATCAAAAAATGAGATCATTGCATTAAGCATGAAAAACACTGATTTATTGATAGAAATGGGATGTAAGTTAATTGTTGTTGCGTGCAATACAGCCACTACAAATGCAATTCAGGAATTAAGAGCAAAATACAGCGTTCCGTTTATTGGCATTGAACCAGCCATAAAACCTGCAGCAACTAACTCCAGAACACAGACAATAGGAATACTAGCCACAAAAGGAACCCTTAACAGCGAACTTTTTAATAAAACAACAGAGAAATACCAGGACACTAAAATTATCGAACAAATAGGCCATGGTTTGGTCCAACTGATAGAAGACGGTAAAATCGATTCTCCAGAAATGACAGAATTACTTCATTCCTATCTTACCCCAATGATTAAAGAAAACATTGATTATCTCGTATTAGGCTGCAGTCATTATCCGTATTTAATACCTCAGATAAAAAAAATTCTTCCAGAACACATTCACATCATTGATTCGGGGCAGGCTGTTGCCAGACAAACCCAAAAAATCCTCAGTGATAAAGTTGGTTTCTCAGCTACGGAAAAAAGTGAGCCTGTTTTTTACACAAACACAAGCCCAAAAGTTCTGACCGAAATTCTAGAAAACAAATACAAAGTTGAAAAAAAAGATTTCTAAACTAATCCAGCTTTTTTCTAACAAACCAGATACCGTCTAAATTAAGGTTCAGTGTCAATTTATGATAATTTTCCTGTATCAGTGAATTAGTTATCTGCCCTTTACTTCCATAAGTATAGGAAATGAATAAAGCTGATGATAAATGATCCAATGGGAAAGAAGCGCCAATAGAAAAATTCTTATCTTCAATTTTATTATTACTTACAACCAAATAACCTGTATCATAATGAGCCCCTGCAGCAAACTTTATTCTGTCAAAATAGTTTCTGGATGTTTTTGCTTTTAAATATGAAAAACCCAATGAAAATTTTTCCTGATCGGAAAAATTACCATACATATCGGATTGATTCGTTGCGCTCCAGAAACTTTTTTCATAGTCAAAAGCCACATTAAATTTATTCTTGAATGATTTATTAACTCCGAATCCAATATCCAAAGGCAAATAAAAATCATCCGTATCTGACAGCTGATCTGTTTCAATATCTGAAGTCCCAGAATCATTCACAACACTAACTGATTGAGTTTTGGCAGCATTTACTCTTGCTGGTGATTTTACATTTAATCCCAAAGTCAATGATGGATTCATTTTGAACTGCGAGCTTAAAGCAGGCCGAATACCGCCATAACTTATCTTGTTATCAATATTTGTAACCGAATTATTAATGATATAACTTCTTTTATCTGTAGTATTCCCAAAAAGAACCGAAGCAGAAAAACCGAATGATAATTTATTACTCAATTTGTAAGCATATGCTAAATCTAAATTATTCAGACCTCCTGTTCCCAATACATCCAAATAATAATACTCACTGCTGCCGTCAATTATCGGGATTTTTAATCCAGAAATCTTAAAAGAAGAACTGGAATACGGCATCATTGCTATGCTAAAAGCAGATTTACTAGTAATTGGAAAAGCAAAAGCAAAATGTGAAAACTGAGAATTATTTCTGTTTTCTTTTTTGAGATTATTTTCAAAAGACGATTGAAGTCCAGTACCGCCGATTTCAAAAAAGAAGTTATTGGCAGGAAGATTAATTAAAGATGCAGCATTTTTATTATTGATAAAACCATCAGAAGGCAAGGCTATTCCCGCTGTGCCCAATCCTGCAGTTAATCCAAAATTACTTTCATACATACTGCCTAATCCAAAAAGGGAATATGGAGATGTTGCAATACTTTGGGAATAAGACCAAAAAGAAGCAAAAAAAGCTAAAACTAGAAACGATCCACTTTTTTTCATTAATATGTTATATAATAAATTTGTAATTTAATTTTACTCTCCTTGTTGGTCTGATCGCCCAGAGCAACCCTTCCGACAACTTTAGATAAAGCTGGCAGAGTAAAAAGCAGCCCGCTTTTAGAATCCGACTCTTTTAGCATTTCTTTTTGTAAAAAAGAACCAAGAGAAAATTGATAGCCAACGTTCTCGTCAAATTCATCATTATCAGTATTCAGAGTTGCGACTACAGTTTCGCCACTGGAATTTGTAAGAACTGATTTTGTCCGATTTAATTTATCAACCACATAAATACTAAGGGTTTTAGGCAGCGGAAACATTTCGGAATACGAATTTTTAACAGGCTTAAGCATTAGTTTTGCATCAACAATAGCTCCTTTCTCCGAGATATATTTTAATTGTTTTATGTTAGGAAAATCAATTCTGCACGCTATTCCTGTGCCCGACTGAATGAATCCACTGTTGCCGGTATATATACTGGACAAATTCATTTTGGACAAAGGCAAATCCTGAATTAAGGTTCCAGTTCTATCAGATGAAACAGCATTAAACTGCTTAGCTGCATCAGATATTGTAAAATCCATTACATAATCATCTCCAGTCTCTCCTTTTTTCCCTTTAGAATAATACAGACGAAGTACACTGGACATATTAAATCCAATTATACTAGAAGATGAAGCAGAAGTCGATTTTAACACAAATCCTTTTAAATACTCTGTAAAATCTGTTGAGTTTTCTATTTCATTATTCTTAAACTTATTAAAAAGTTCCGTTCCAAATTCATTGCTCAGCTTTATATTGATACTGTCTTTGCCTATGGGCTTGGGACGATAAGTAATCGTTCCTAAACTAGTCTCATTATAAGCGAGACTGGAACTGTTATAAAAACTATTATCATTAACATTGGGCTTAAAATTCTTCAATACCCGATGAATATTCAGCGTCTGAACCTTTGTCGTATCAGCATAATAGTAATCGTCATATCTCATGATCATTGCTATGGAATCGAAAACATATCCCGTAGCATCAGTATCTGAACTTTGACTAATGAGACTAAAAGAATTTGCCGAAACCTGGAAATAACTATCTGACTTTATTTTTCCAAAAAGCGGATCATCATAATTCCCTACTAAAATTCTGCTTTCACTTGAAGTAACCAAAGAATCCATTTTAATAGTAGAAACATCTATAGTAAGCGTGTCTATAGAAATCACTTTATTCTTTATCGCTAAATAATCTGCTCCAACAACAAAATCGCCTTGATCTGCATCAGAGTCACAAGAAACAATGAACAAAGCCGAAAAAATTAAAAACAAAAACTTGTACATATCTATTTTTTGAGCAAATATATAAGCCCCCATTCCAGCAGTCCTAATAACATATACCAGCCCCGAAAAACTATCTATAAAAACAAAAAATCAGTCTACATACTGCAAATCTGCTCAAAATAGAGGTTCAGCCCATATAATAGCCAGTTTGTCTATAAAATGAAGCCATGCATATATATTCTTTTTTATTAATTAACAACACAGCTACTTTTGAACCAATAATTAAATAATGAGAATACACAACTTTATTACGATTCTAATTCTAACTCCGCTGTTTAGTGCTTATGCGCAAAATGGATATATTCTTGAATTTAATACCAAAACTGAACCAATAGATAATGGCTCAATAAAACAAACTGAAATTGGAATGCAGTTTTTTAAAGACATCAGCGCTGCAACTAAATTGACAAATACTTTTAAATATAAGAGCACAACAATTACTGACGAAATAGAAACCTATCTATTAGCAGACTATAACACTAATTACAGCAATACTCATTTTAATAGTTTTAGCAATGCTTTTGAATTTTCACATCAATTTTCAAAAAAAACAAAATTGAATTTAAGCTTCGAGCCTACTGTTAACTTTCAGAATAGTATCAGCATTACCGATGTAACAATCTTGGGAGGTGCCGAAATTAATCAGACAATAAGCAACAGCAGCAGTATTGATTTGGGAATAAAAAGAATGACTGTTTTTGGGAAGCCTCAACTACTGCCAACATTTGCTTTTAATCATCAATTCAACAAGGACATTTCATTAAAATTAGGTTTTCCAAATACAGCATTATCCTATTCTAGTTCAATTCGTGATTCGTTTAGTTTAAGAAATGACTTTAGCGGAAGCGTTTACAACCTCAATCCTCACATAACTTCAGATGATAAAACAAGTATGGCTATAGCCGGATTTTCACAGATGGAAACCACACTTCAATATGAAAGAAACATAGACACTTCTTGGTTTGTTAATTTCAAAGGAGGGTATTCGACAAACAAAGAATTTAAATTTTCGGATGAAAATAAAACAGCTGAAATAAATCAGACTTTAAAAAACGGAGGCGTTTTTTCTATAAGCATTAAATACAAACTTTAATAAACACCATGCACATTATGAAACATTTAAAAAAAGGTATATTTATTACCACATTACTTATCAGCTTAATTTTCATTGGATGCAGTAATGATGAGGATGAAGAAACACTAGGAAACTGGGTAAAAAAATCAGCATTTGACGGTCCAGCCCGATCAAGTGCAACCAGCTTTGTCATTGGCACTTTTGCTTATGTAACGACTGGTTATACAGGAGATGAATATCTAAAAGATTTATGGGCTTACAATTCTACTGGCGATTATTGGGAACAAAAAGCAGATTTTACAGGTATTGCCAGAAGCTCTGCAAGCGGATTTGAATTAAACGGAAAAGGATATATTGGTCTTGGTTATGATGGAACTAATAAATTAAAAGATTTTTACCAATACAATCCAGACACAAATACCTGGACTCAAAAAGCAGATTTTGGAGGAACAGCACGATATAGTGCTGTAGGTTTTCAAGTGGGCGGTAAAGCTTATTTTGGAACTGGATATGACGGTAATTATTTAAAAGATTTCTTCCAATATAATGACACTGATAATACCTGGACACAGGTAAATGGATTTAGCGGCAACAAAAGAAGAAATGCTACTGTATTTGTAATTAATGACATTGCCTATTTAGGAACAGGAATAAACAGCGGTGTCAATCAAGTGGATTTTTGGGCATTCGATCCTAGTACAGATGTATGGACCAGAAAAAGAGATCTTGATGATGATGAGAGCGATCACGACACTTATTCGATTACAAGAGCCAATGCGTCTAGCTTTACTATAGACGGATTAGGCTATATTGCCTGCGGATCAAGCGGCAATACTATCTGGGAGTACAATCCTAAAACTGATATTTGGACAACCAAAACTGCACTTGAAGGATCAGGAAGATCAGATGCTGTAGGAATTACAATAGATGGACAAAGAGGCTTCATTGCCTTAGGAAAATCAGGAACTTCTTATTTTGACGATGTATGGGAATTTAAACCAAAAGAAGAGCAAAATGACGATGATAATTAATAATTGTAACGACAAATTCTTCTGGAAAAAATCCCAGAAGAATTTGTCATATATTTTAAATTTTAGTCTGATTATCTTTATAATTGGACTGCTGCTGTTTATTTTCTGCAGAAAAGAACAGAGATTAGAAATTCAATCCATAAAAACGGTTAACGGCTGGGGCTACCAAATTACCAATAATAGTAAAATAATTATAAAACAGTCAATTATACCTGTAATTAGTGAGTCCAAAAGTTTTGAAACTGAAAAAGAAGCTTTAGCTGTGGGAGAATTGGTACTAGAAAAATTGAACTCTAACAATTCCCCTACCATTACAAAAAATGATTTAATTTTATTAAAAATAAAATTGTAGATGAACTTCGTGTCAATAAAAAATAGCGGCTCCAATAAAATACTGATACACAGTGCCATTTGGTGTTTTTTTATCAGTACCTCACTTATTCAGTTTTATGAAAGTCCTAGTCACATTAATACCGATTTCTTCATTCAATGGTTTACTGGAATAGCCCTGTTTTATCTTAATTACACATATCTTGTAACTAATTTTCTTTTACAAAAAAAATACGTTTATTATATCTGTATCATATTGGTACTGATTGTCGCTTTCATGCTTATCAGACACCAATTTTTCACACCAGATTTTCGAGAATTTAGAGAATTTCGATCTCCGAATAGCATAAATCTCAAAAAATTTCCTTATCCATATGAGAATATTAATCATAGGATGCACAGACGGGAGCAGCCTTTTTTCTTTAAAATTGTACCTTCAGTCTTTTATATTTTAATTATAGCAATAAGTACAATAATCAAAACATTATCTGAGTTTTACAATGACCAGCAAAATACATTGATCGCTGAAAGCCAAAGAACTGCAACTGAATTAAACTATTTGAGAACCCAGACAAATCCTCATTTTTTATTTAATTCATTAAACAGCATTTACTCATTAGCGCATAAAAAATCGGATCTGGTTCCCGATGCTATCGTAACTTTATCCGAAATGATGCGGTATATGCTGTATGAAACAGATAATAAATATGTTTTGCTCGAAAAGGAAATCGATTATATTAAAAACTATATTGAGTTACAAAAATTAAGGCTTAATAATATTGAAAACATTAGTATAAACATTCATGGCAACACTAAAGATAAGTTTATAGAACCCATGCTATTGATTTCATTTATAGAAAATGCATTCAAATACGGAACCGATTATAAAGGAGCTGCTTATGTGAAAATTGTAATTACTATTGAAGAAAATGTATTTTCTTTTTGGATAGAAAATAAAATTGAGAACAATAAAAAAGATCCTGAAAATTCAGGAATTGGTTTGGCAAATATCAAAAACAGGCTTAATCTGCTTTATCCAAACACACATCAGCTGGATTTAAAAACGAAAGATTCAAAATATACCGTCCATTTGACTTTACAATTAGACCAGATTCAGCCATAAACAAATACATTTGTACCAACATTATAAAAACAGGAGGAAATATGAAATGTGTTATTATAGACGACGAGCCATTAGCAGTAGATTTATTGGTTGAATTTGTTGGAAGAGTAGATTCACTCGAACTGGTAACCACATTTACTAATGCGATAGATGCGATATCAATAATTAATCAATCAGAGGTAGATTTAATTTTTTTAGATATAGAAATGCCTCATTTTTCTGGAATTGATTTTATCAATGCTATCGAAAAAAAACCATTGATCATATTTACAACCGCTTATTCTAATTATGCAGTCGAAGGTTTTAATCTTGGTGCTGTAGATTATCTGGTAAAACCAATTCCTTTCAACCGATTCTTAAAAGCAGTATTGCGTGCACAGCAGATTTTTGCTCCAAAAAGCCTTTCGGCACCAAACCAAATAACAAATGCACCAGAAATTGAACATGATTTTATGTTTGTCAGAGCTGAATATGAGAATGTAAAAATTAATTTTTCTGAAATTTTATTTATCGAAGGACTGAAAGATTATGTGAAAATTTACACCAGCGACAATAAATACACATTAACGCTGATCAGTTTAATAAAATTGGAAAATTTATTGTCTTCTAAAGGTTTTGCAAGGATTCACCGTTCGTATATTATCAATATTAAACATGTAAAATCAATTCAAAAAAACAAAGTACTGATAACAGATAAAAGAATTCCTATCAGCGAAAGTTATAAAGCTTCTTTCTTTGAAAAAATAAATATTTAACTCGACGAATTGTTTACTCTTTAAACCAGCTCGAATACATCACATAATTATTGGATATGCGTTCTATTTCTCCAGCAAAATTGGATTGGTCAATATCCTTTACTTTTTTAGCCGGCACACCAGCATAAATAGAACCTGACTCTATAACGGTATTTTGGGTAATTACGGCCCCGGCTGCCACAATTGAATTACTGCCTACAACACAATTATCCATAATTATTGCTCCCATTCCAACTAGTACATTGTCATGTATTGTACATCCATGAACAATCGCATTATGCCCGACAGAAACATTATTACCGATAATAGTAGGATGCTTTTGATAAGTGCAGTGAACAATTGCCCCATCTTGTATATTAACTTTATTACCAATTGTAATAAAATTAACATCCCCACGGATTACGGCATTAAACCACACACTGCATTCTGCGCCAAAAATGACCTCACCTACTATAGTAGCATTTTCAGCCACATAACAATCTTCTGGTATGTTCGGTGTTTTACCGTTAACAGATTTTATTACCATTTTAAAACTATAATTAATTAATTGCCGGACAGTTACAATCGTACTTTTGAGGCCTGCATGAAAAGTTAAACCCTAAAGTAAGCTGATGAAATCCAGAATTACCATATTGTATTTCGCCTAATAAATGGGTGTAAGAGTAAGCAAACATAAAGGTTTTATAATTAAAACCTAAAATAGGGTTAACATAATTCAATTTCTGACTATTGGTTCCTCTGCCATTAGTAAATTCAGCGCCATCAAAACTTTTTCTATAAGACAAGCCTCCCCACAATTGTCCCATTTCTAAATTCTTATACGCTTTAATATTCATATCCAATGCACTTTCCTTTGTTTTGTCTACATACTGATACAACAAAGAAGGCTCCCACAAAACTTTATCAGGATTCCCAAAAATATAACCGCCGCTAATGACGAATTTTCTCAAATTGTCGCTTTCATATTCGGTATAAAGTTTTTGGCGTGTTTCTAAAACATTCTTAATAACTGCATTCAAACTAAAATCAAGTAAATTATAAGATGCTCCAATATCTAAATTAAAATAGGAAGCATGCTGCTGTATGTTTCCAAGGGCTGGATCATAATCACCAGAATTCTGAAATTCAGTTTCATCCAGCTGGCTTTGATTAACTCCAACATTAACCCCAAAAGATAACTGATTCAAATCTACTTCATCTCTCGAAAACAATATATGATGCGCATAAGTCGCTTTGAAACCGAATTGAGAATGATATCCGTTTACGTCATTAAAAAGTATAGCACCAACTCCTGACCGCTCTCCTACTCTGCCATTATAACTTAATGTCTGGAGTGCTGGAGCATTTTCCTGATCGAACCACTGCTTTCTTGCAGTAAGTCTCAGTTTACTGCAATTTGCCGCACCGGCCATGGACGGGAAAATCAAATAATAATTGTCTGACAAATAATCTGAATATATTGGTATTCCTTCCTGTGAAAAACTACTTAAACTAATAAAAAAGAGAACAATTACTAACTTGATTTTGGTGTACATTTAGAAGGAATTTTATAAAATTAATTCGTCAATAAAAACTTTTGTTAATTTATTCATTAAAAAATCAAATATAGTTAATCGTGGAAAATAACTTTAGTAAATTTGCAAAAAATCGACGAATCATGACTAAAATAACGATAAAAGAAACACAAAACCCGACTATTATAAAATTTGAGTTCCCAGACTTCATCACTCAAAATGAAAATTACGAATTCAAGAACATAGACGAAGCCAAATCATCTCCTCTTGCACAGCAGCTTTTTTATCTGCCGTTTGTAAAAACTGTATACATATCAGGAAATTTTATTGCTGTCGAAAGATTCAGCATTGTAGAATGGGATGATGTGAAAGAAGCGGTTGCAGAACAAATTGAAGCCTATGTAAATAAAGGCGGAATCATAGTTACTGCTGATGAAAACAAACCAAAAAAACAGGCAATTACTGTTTATGGCGAGTCTACTCCAAATCCGGCAGCGCTAAAATTTGTAGTCAATAAAATGATTACAAAAAATGCAGTTGAATTTAAAAATATAGATCAAAGTGCGCCGTCACCACTAGCAACTGAGCTATTCAAATTTCCATATGTAAAGGAAATATTTATTGACGAAAATTATATTTCGGTTACAAAATATGATATTAATGAATGGCAGGATATCACACTGGAGTTAAGAACTTTCATCAAACAATTTATTGAAAACGGCGGAACTGTTCTTGACGAAAATTTAATTCAAAACATTGTTAAAGACGAAAAAGCCAAAGATGAATCATTTGATTCCCTTGACGAAACTTCTCAAAAAATCATCAATATCTTAGAAGAATACGTAAAACCGGCAGTTGCTGCCGATGGCGGTAATATTCTTTTTGATTCCTATGATGGTGATTCAAAAACAGTAAAAGTAATTATGCAGGGAGCTTGTAATGGCTGTCCATCTTCTACTTTTACATTAAAAAGCGGTATTGAAAATATGCTGAAGAGCATGCTGAATGATGAAGGAATCAAAGTCGAAGCTGTCTAAATGACAAAAAAACATTCAAAAGCGTTTCAGAAATGAGACGCTTTTTTTATACCACAAAAAATATCTGCCTGAACACTGCCGGTAATAGAATTAAATTCTCAATCAGTTCGAACAAGTTTATTTTAAAAAAATATTAATTTGCAGCGTTTTACTTTAAAATATATTCAAAGAATCATAAAAAAAGGTACTTTTGACTCATTAACTTTAAATAAAAACCATGGGACTATCATCATTCTTTAAAAATTTATTTGGCTCGGCCAAAGAAACAGCAAACGAAATAATTGATCATGCAGAAACTGCTATTGAGGAAACCAGAGTAAATGCACAGCCTTATGTAGAAAAAGCAGAAGCTATTGTAGAAGAAACGGTAGAAAAAATTAAGGAAACAGTTACTCCGCATGCAGAAAAAGCAGAAGCTTTTGCAGAAGAAGCTGTAACTAAAATCAAAGAAACCGCCGCACCTCATTTAGAAAAAGCTGAAGCCTTCGTAGAAGATGCAGTAAACAAATTCAAAGAAACTACTGCTCCGCATGCAGAAAAAGCAGAAGCCTTTATAGAAGATGCTGTAAACAAAATTAAAGAAACTGCAGCGCCGCATGCAGAAAAAGCGGAAGCTTTTATAGAAGATGCTCTAGCCAAAGCAAAAGAGGCAGCAGCTCCATATATCGAAAAAGCAGAATCAATTATAAACGATGCTAAAACAAAAGAAACTGAAACCTTAGATAATCACAACGAAGAAACAATTTCTTCTGACCCAAACACTCTTGAAACTCCATTAAAAAAGGAAGAAGAAGATCACGAATAGCTTTTATAAAAAATATAAAATCGTATTTTTGCAGTTCAATATACAACTCTCTTCATAGAGAATTTCATGAATTAAAATATGACCTTAGATCCAAATTACATTTCCACTTACGCCGATTTTTTCATAAAAAAAATAGCAGAATATTCCCCTGAGGTTATTTCTGCTCTTATTATTTTATTTATTGGACTCTATGCAATTCGAATCATCAATAGACTTGTTAGAAAATTAATGATTAAACGAAATTTGGATCCAACATTATCCAAATTTCTGGCCGACATTTTACTTTGGGTTTTAAGAGGACTGTTATTTGTAACCGTCATCGATAAACTGGGCATCGGAACTACTTCATTCGTTACCATTCTGGCAACTATGGGGTTTGCAATTGGTATGTCGCTGCAGGGCTCATTGTCTAATTTTGCCGGTGGAATCTTGATTATTCTCTTCAAACCTTTCAAAGTGGGAGACACTATCGAAGCTCAGGGAGTTATGGCAACTGTACTTGAAATACAAATTTTTGTTACCAAATTGGTAACCGGAAACAACCAGACCATTTTTGTTCCAAACGGCTCTTTGTCAAACGGAATCATTACTAATTATTCGATGCAGGGAACAAGAAGGGCCGATTTGACCATTTCAATATCTTATGGAACCGACTTAAAAAAAGCAAAGGACATTATAACTAAAGCTTTGGCTGACAATCCAAAAGTATTGCCTTCACCTGCCGCAGAAGTATCAGTTAAAAACTTAACAGATAGTTCTATTCAACTGGCTGTAAGACCTTGGGCTAAAAACGAAGATTTCAGTAGTGTTGTTGCAACGACTTTAGAAGACTGTAAATTGGCCTTTGATAATGCAGGTATTACTTTCCAGCCTTATGTTTCAGAACTATCGAACAACAACAAATAATGAATCCTAACTTTTTTTAGGACTGGCAATTAAAAAGTCTTTCAAATAATAAGGTTCAAAATAAGCGACATCTACAGTGTCGCTTATTTTGTATTTATCAAAACTCAAAGCGCTCATTTCACTAGCCGATGGATACTTAATTTCATCTAAAAAAACGAAATTGTCTTTTGTTAAAACGGCTTTGCACTTCTCGTTACAATCTCCAACAAAATATACTTTCTCGGTAAAATCTTCAAAAGAATTTTCAGTAATAATTTCTGCCAAAACTTCTCTTTTTTTATTCAAATCTGCTGAAAAAACAGCACTATAAACTTCCATTCTGCGGGCATCAATCATTGGGACAATTAATCCTTCTGAGATTTTAACTTTAGAAGCCAATGCCTGCAGAGTATCTACCGCTATCAATGGAATATTCAACGCATAGCACAAACCTTTAGCTGCGGAAACTCCTATTCTCAAACCTGTATAAGAGCCAGGCCCCTGACTCACGGCAATTGCAGCCAAATCCTTAAATTGAATACCAGCTTCACTGATAATTTCTTCAATAAAAACATGTAACCGTTCTGCATGAGAATATCCTTCTTCGGCAATTTCTTTGCACAATATGGTTTCTCCGTTTTTTGCCAAGGCAACAGAACAATTTTTGGTAGCGGTTTCAATATTGAGGATATAAGACACTTTGATTGCTGATTTTAAATTATTGAATTTAGATTGCAAATTGCTTCCTGCAAATTTACTTCGATTTTTGAAATATTTATAAAAAAAGAAACACCTCCTGAATACTTCAAGAAGTGTTTTATTCTTTTTGGAAAAAACCCGTAATTAAAACTATTTTTTCTTACCCTCTTCAGATTGAACAAATACTTTATCACCAGAGTTTAATTCTTTAGAAACTGTAGTATAAGGTCCAGTAATTACCACATCTCCCTTTTTAAGCCCTGACAACACTTCAATATTAGTATCATCCTGGATTCCTGTTTTTATGATTTTGATTTTGGCTTTATCACCCACTTTTACAAAAACACATTCCAGTTTTTTATCACTTTTAGGAGCTGGCTTTTTTTCATCAGATTCAGGACCGTCTGCCTGTCCTATTTTAACTGCTGTTGTATCAGATTTTACCACAACAGAACTTATCGGAACTTTAACTACATTTGTTTTTGTAGTCGTGATAATATCAACTGTCGCAGTCATTCCTGGACGAAATGGAGAATAAGAAGCAGGTTTTCCTACCACTAAATCTTTATACGAATCTTTCAGAATTCTAACTTTTACTTTAAAATTAGTCACCTGATCTGCTGTTAAAGCCGTACTGGCAGAATTAGAAATGCTTGTAACAACTCCTTTAAATTGTTTTTTCAAATAAGCATCCACTTCTACATTAGCCAAATCGCCCACTTTTATTTTCACAATATCATTTTCATTAACATCAACCACAACTTCCATATTATTTAAGTTAGCAACTCTCAAAAGTTCGGTACCGGCCATCTGCTGTGTTCCCAAAACTCTTTCGCCAAGCTCTACATTTAATACCGATATTGTTCCGTCTGCAGGCGCGTAAATCACTGTTCTTCCTAAATTATCTTTAGCTTCATTTACAGTTGCCGAAGCACTTTGAACATTATAATATGCTGATTGTTTATTAGCTTTTGCAACTTCAAACGAAGAAACTGCCTTGTCCCAGTCTGATTTGGAAATAATCCCTTTCTCAAAAAGTGTTTTATTTCTTTCGTAATTTGCCTTAGCTTCATTAAATGATGCATCAGACTGGCTCAAACCTGCTTTCGAACCTGACAGATTTGCAACACTCCTGTTCAATCCAGACGTATATAAATCGGGATTTATTTTAACTAATAAATCACCTTTTTTGACAACCTGTCCTTCTTTTATAGGCAGATCAATAATTTCGCCAGAAACCATAGAGGCAATTTTAACCTCAATTTCAGGCTGGATCTTACCCGTTGCAGACACCGTTTCTACTACTGTACCGGTTTCTGCATTGGCAATTTCTACTTCCTTCCCTTTATCTTTATTTCCAATAACTCCTGCTTTTGAAAGCCCTATTAATAATCCAATAATTACTACTGCTGCTCCTAATATGATATAAATTGTTTTTTTTGACATAATAAACTATTTTTTGGTAATTGGGACAATTGGAATTCCGAAATAGAATTCAAGTATTTTTATTCTGAACATGTATTCGTATTTTGTTCTTATAACATCTGTTTGAGCATTTGTCAACAATGTTTGTGCCTGCGTAAAATCAAAAGAATTCATTAATCCTACATCATACTTTTCTCTAGCATAGTTATATGACTGTTGTCTCGCCTCCAAAGCAACTGTAGCTGACTCATACGTATTAAGAGCTCCTTTTGCATCTGTAAATGCTGTATAAACATTACGCTGCAAATCTAAACTTTTCTGTTCTAAATCTATTTTAGATTTTTCTAAACTTACTTTATTGCGTTCTACATTATTTCTAACAGAGAAACCATTAAAAATTGGCACACTTAATTGAAACCCAAAGTTGTGACCTTTATTATTACTAAACTGGTTAAATATTGGATCCGGGCCAACAGTATATGGTTTGTTATTTGCATCAAATTTAATTTGATCACTATAACTAGCCCTTGTATTAAAACCATAAAAAGAACTCAAAGTTGGCTGATATGCTCCTTTAGCAATAGCAACATTTTTTTCAGCTATTTCAAGATTAGTTTGTGCTAATTTTAATTCAGTTCTTGTTTCTTTTGCTTTATTATAAATATCAATTGGTTTTTGAGACATAATATTATTTTCATCCTTAACATTTGTATCATCCACAACATCAAAATCTGCAAATTCTTTTAATTGTAAAAGCTGTGCTAAACTTAATTTTGAAATTAGCAAATTATTCTCAGAAACCGTAATATTTTGTTTATCAGTCGCTATAGTAGCTTTTAAATCAAACAAATCACCTCTAGGGATTGTTCCGGCATTTACCATTTCTTCAGAACGTTTTAAACGTTTTTCATCAATAGCTAATTGTTCTTTTTTAACTTTTAAATCTTCTTTAAAAGATAAAATCTGAAGAAAGGCATTCGCTACATTAAGCGAAACATCTTCCTGTATTTTTAATAATTGATATTTAGATGCAATAACTGATAATTTTGCTCTTCGATACGTATTTAGATTTTGTAAACCTTTATAAATATCAATTCCTGCACTTATCCCAACTGATGAATACTGAGTAGTCTGATTACGTAAAACTCCGGTTGTAACATCTTGATTCAGACCAATATTCCAAGAATGAGAAGCATTTCCATTTACTGATGGAAGATAATTACCAAACGCATCTTTTCTATTAATATCAGCATTTTCAAGATCTAATTCCGAATTTTTTATCGTAATGTTATTATCTAATGCATATCTCACACACTCTTCTAAAGTCCATACTTTAGTTTGTGCCTGAGAGGAGAATCCAATCAGGAATACCAAAGCAATTTTTATACAATTTATTTTTTTCATTTTTAATTGGAATAAAAGCGTAATAAGAAAACCACGCATATTTAACTTATTTTTTATATCAAAAGCTATTTTAGAGTTTTACTTTTTTACTTCTTCTGTTTTTAGCAATCCCTGATTCCAAACTTTGATTTTATCCGAAGCTTTAATACCGCTTTTTACTTCAACATAGATTCCGTCACTTACACCAAGTGTTACGTCTTTTCTTTCGAACTTTTGTCCGCTTACCTGAACTTCAACATACGGCTTTAAAGTTTTTTTATCAAATTGAACTAATGATTCTTTTACTGCCTGTACTTTATCTGCTTTTTCAAGGATAATTGATGCATTCGCACTTAATCCAGCTCTAATAAAAGTATCATCTTTATTGGTTAAAGTTGCTTTAATTTCAAATTGAATAGCTCCGTTTTCGGTTTTCCCTTTTGGTGCAATGTAGGTCAAAACAGCAGTAAACTTTTTATTTTCAATTGCTCCAACTGTAATTTCGATAGGCATATTTAATTTTATCTTTCCAACTTCAGATTCATCTACTTTACCAACAAATATCATTCTTCCAATATCGGCAACGCTCGCTATAGTAGTTCCTTCATTAAAATTATTACTTTCAATAACCTGGTTTCCAACTTTAACAGGAACGTCTAGCACCATTCCGTTTACAGTAGATCGTATCAATGTATTGGCATAATTTCCTAATCCCGAACTTGTTCCGGTTTTTACGATATCAAATCCTTGGATTGATGCACTATAGTTTTGCTTTGCCTGATTATAAGCCAATTGTGCAGCATCAAAATCATTAGCAGAAATAACTCCTTTATCAAATAATGTTTTTTGTCTGTGATACAGTTTCTCCTGGTTATCTAATTCAATTCGAGCCGTTTTCACCTGATTTTGAGAATTACTCAAATTAGAAACATTGGCAACCACTCTAATTTTGGCAATCATATCACCTGCTTTAACAGACTCTCCTGCTTTAATAAATACTGCATCAATAATTCCAGAAATATTTGGCTTGATCAATACCTCTTCATCAGGAACAATATTTCCAGTTGCAAGCGTGCTTTTTACAATAGTTTTTACTTCTACTTTATCTGTTTCAAAAACGATAGGAGATTCCTGATTTTTGGCATATAAATAATACAGTGCCCCGAAAAAAACTATTGCAATTAGAATCAATATGGTTATGGTTACTCCTTTTTTCATTTTATAAATTTTTTATTCGATTATTATTTTTTGATTGACTTTTATTCTGTTCGTAATGCTTCTACTGGCTTGACATTTATGGCAGTTTGGGCAGGAATAAGACCTGCTAACAATCCAGAACCCACTAATATTAACAAGGCTATAAAAACAACCACTAAATCTACACTAGGATTAACAAACATCATCCCTTCTGATGGCATTGAGGATAAAATCATGTTCAAAACAGCAATTAAACCAGTAGCTGTTGCAATTCCAAACATACCTGCAATTATTGTTAAAAAGATTGCTTCTAATAATATCTGGGATCGAATAGCACCGGGAGTTGCTCCTAATGCCCTTCTAATTCCTATTTCCTTGGTGCGTTCCTTCACCACAATCAGCATGATATTTGAAATTCCAATAATACCTGATAATAGTACTAAAGTGCCAACAAAATAGGCAATGAATTTAAGTACCATAAACAAATCCTGCACTTTTTGAAACTCGGCAAATAGATCAAAATTACCTACAGCTCTTTCATCGTCAGGGTGAATAGAATGTCTCTCTCTCATAAACGCCAGAATTCCTGGTCTAAGTTCGGTAATTGAGGCATCATCATTTGCAGTAAGCGCCATCCAGCCTACTTTATCTCCAAAATTAAAAGCCTGCTGAAATGTAGTAAAAGGAATGAAAATATTTTTCTGGGCCGATTCAGCATTTCCATTATTCTGCCCTTTCGACTTATATACTCCAACTACCATAAAGTTGACTCCATTTATTTTAATGTAAGTCCCCATTACTTCTTCGGCATTTTTATACAATTCATTAATTACACCCTGCCCTATTATAGTTACTTTACGTTTCAAAAGAATATCCTGCTGATTTACAAAACGTC
The DNA here is from genome assembly GCF_015351475.1 of Flavobacterium sp. HJJ. Taxonomy (GTDB): domain Bacteria; phylum Bacteroidota; class Bacteroidia; order Flavobacteriales; family Flavobacteriaceae; genus Flavobacterium; species Flavobacterium marginilacus. The sequence goes on from NZ_JADKPR010000014.1 coordinate 64,214, forward strand.
CTTTTACAATATCCATCTGCTCTTGCTTTACTAGTTCAGGATAATCTCCATAAATAGTATAAGCTCCCGTTTTAGTCCCTCTAACGACATTACTGACTCCATTAAAATCACCTAACTGATTACGGGGAGAAACATACAATAAATCAGGAAATTTTTGTTTTAAAGCATCAACATCACTATTTTTAAAATCATATCTTCTGGTTTTAGGTAATCCCTTATATGGTTTTGATGTAGTCTGTGTCCACATAAACATGGTATTAGTAGCAATACCATCAAATCCTTTTTTGACACCGTTCTCCAAACCATTGGATGCAGCCAATAATATCACCAAAATGAATATTCCCCAAAACACACCAAAAGCTGTAAGCAGCGTTCGGAATGTATTAGCAGTTAAAGCTTCTAAAATTTCGTTCCAATTTTCTCTGTCAAACATAATTATTCGTCTCTAAGTGCTACAATAGGTCTAATTTTTGCTGCTCTGTAAGCTGGAACAAATCCTGCTAAAGCCCCTGCAACGACCAAAACAATTAAGGTTGATGTCGCAACAGTAAAATCGACCTGCGGATTCTGAAAATACTCGCTTTGCGCATGGGGACCAACCAATTCTAAAAGAGCTAATCCTGTTAATAATCCAATAAATCCAGAAATAGTAGTAATAAAAATAGATTCATGCAAAATCATTAGAATAATTGAAACTGGCGAAGCACCAAGTGCTTTTCGAATACCAATTTCCTTGGTTCGTTCTTTTACAATAATCATCATTATATTACTTACGCCAACAACACCTGCAATGATCGTACATATTCCAACCCACCAAAAAAACAATCGGATATAAAGATTTAAATCATAAAACTTTTTGGCTTCTTTAACAGAATTAAAAATTCCAACAGCACTTTCATCATCAGGAGCAGCACCATTTTTACTTCTCAATAATTTTCCATAATCATTTTTAAATTGTTCGGACTCGGCTACAGCTTCCTCATAAGTGTCTTTCTTTTTCATAGTATAAGCCATATAACTTATTTTATCTCCTAATCCAAAAACCTGCTGTGCTGTAGTTAAAGGTACAAATACTCTACTTTCTTCTCTTTCCCCTCCAGGATCAGTAAATACTCCAACAACTTTAAAATTGATATTCGCCACAGTGATTTGTTCTCCTATAGGATTTTTTTCTTTAAACAGATCTAATTTGACTTTTTGTCCAATCACAGCTGCTTTTACATTGTTTTTCAAATCATTTGCATTAATGTACCTGCCTTTTATAACTGATACATTTTCTATTTCCATACCGTCTGTGTTAACACCTCTGTATTGATAATTTCCTGATTCCTTTCCATAACTTACGGTAATTCCCCAGCCAGTAGCAGTAGCTCCATTTTTATCCAATTGGTCCCCGTATTTTTGAACTGCAAGATCGAAATCGCTATTTCTAAATTGGATTTCTCTTCCAGGATTTAATCCCTTGTAGGCTTTGGTTGTTGTTCCGGACCAAACCTCAATTACACCAGCCGCATCTCTTTCAAATTGCTTTTCAATTCCATTTTGCAATCCTTTACCAACTCCCAGCAAAATCACCAAAATAAAGATACCCGAAGCAACCGAAACTCCAGTGAGGAAAGTTCTCAGTTTATTCTTGGCGATAGCCTCAAATATTTCCTGCCAGCGCTCTATATTAAACATAAGAAGAAGCTCTAACTTGTTCTACCATTTTATCATCAATGATTAATCCATCTTTGAGGACTACATTTCTTTTGCACATTGCAGCAATATCAGGCTCGTGGGTCACTATCAAAATAGTTTTTCCTTCGTCATTAATTCCCTGTATCAATTCCATCACTTCATAAGAAGTCAATGTATCCAATGCCCCTGTTGGCTCATCTGCCAATAATACTTTTGGATTTGAAGCCAAAGCTCTGGCAATTGCAACACGCTGTTTTTGTCCTCCGGAAAGTTCACTTGGCAAATGGTGTGAATGCGAAGCCAAACCTACTTTTTCTAAATATTTCATTGCAATCTCATTGCGTTCTTTCCTTTTTATCCCCTGATAATACAACGGCAGAGCTACATTATCCAATGCACTTTTATAACTTATCAAGTTGAAAGATTGAAAAACAAAACCAAGGAATTGGTTTCTGTATTTTGAAGCAACAGTTTCGTTTAATTTTTTAATAGGCACATTATCCAAAGTATAAAGTCCGGAATCGGCTTCATCAAGAATTCCTAAAATATTCAGCAGCGTAGATTTACCGGAACCTGACGAACCCATAATAGCAACCAATTCACCTTCTTTGATATTGAAATTAATTCCTTTTAGAACATGCAGTTCAGTATGTCCCATTTTGTATGATTTATGTAAGTCTTTAATTTCAATCATGATTGCCTATCTTTTAAAACATAATAACTAAGTCCAAAAAATCAATAAGAAAAAAATGCTGCTTATCAATTCAATACATAAGACTTATTTCCGACAAAAATGTTACAGCTGCATTTAAAAAATATATTTGTTTAATTAAATTTGCCGTAAAAAACAACATACAAATGCAAAAATATTTATCTGCCCTCATTATTTTCACAGCAATATCAGCTTTAAACATAAGCTGTTCTTCTGTCTCTCAAAAAATTGAAGCCTTAAAACCTGAACCAGACGATGCTGTACCATTAACTTACACAAGCACTCCTTCGTTTATCAATCTGCCGGTCAGCATTAAGCTAAAGGATATTGAAAACCAAACAAACACTTTATTAAACGGATTAATCTATGAAGACAACAAGATTGAAGATGACAATATTGAAATAAAAGTCTGGAAACAGGCTCCAATAACCATCGTTAATGACCATGGCAAAGAGGGTGAAAAAATAAAAACTGTTTTACCGTTAAAAGTTTGGGTAAAATACCGAATCGGGACAAAAACCATGGGAGTTGATTTATACAAAAATCAGGAATTTAATCTAAACGGAGTAATTACATTGTTGAGCAGTGTGAGCTTAAACAACTGGAAGCTTAGCTCCAAAACAAGTCTAAAATCTCTTGACTGGGTAGAAAGCCCAACAATGACCGTTTTTGGTAAAAACATGCCGGTAACTTACCTTATTAATCCGGCAGTAAGTCTTTTTAAATCACAAATAGAAAAAAGCATAGACACAGCAATTGAAGATTCTATGGATTTCAAACCAAATGTTTTAGATGCAATTTCTAAAATAAGCACACCTTTTGAGATGAGTCAAGAATATAAAAGCTGGCTTAGAATTGTGCCTTTAGAAGTATATTCAACAAATGCTAAACTTAAAAATGATTCATTTTTACTTAACATGGGCATGAAATGCAATATGGAGACATTGATTGGCAAAAAACCTGAATCAAAATTTGAAAAAAACAAAATTACACTAAAAGCTGTAGATAAAATTCCAGAACAAATCACAGCTAACATAGCTGCCGTTTCGACTTATCAAGAAGCATCGAGAATAATGACTGCAAATTTTGTCGGACAGGAATTTGGCTCAGGAAGCAAAAAAGTAAAAGTTCAAAATGTTGCGATTTGGCATAAAGACGGAAAAATTGTTATTGCTTTGGATCTTTTAGGGGCTGTAAACGGAACCGTTTATCTAAATGGAATTCCTCAATATAACGACACTGCCAAAGAAATCTATTTTGATAAATTAGATTATGTTTTAGATACCAAAAGCAGATTAATGAGAACCGCTAACTGGCTGGCTCAAGGAATCATATTAAAAAAGATGCAGGAAAGCTGCCGTTATTCAATTAAACAAAATCTAGACGAAGCCAAACAAAGCATGGCTGTTTACTTAAAAAATTATTCCCCTATGCCTGGTGTTTTCATTAACGGAAAAATGGATGACATTCAGTTTGAGAAAACACAGCTGACAAATCAAGCTATTATTGCTTTTATAAAAGTAAATGGTGTAATAAACGTTTCAATTGACGGACTGAAATAGGAAAGCAGTTCAAAAAATTAAGTATTCAGAAAAAATAAGGCTCAAAAAAAAGTTTTTTGAGCCTTATTTAATTTTATACTATTCGATTCAAAGCAAATAATTAATGCCAAAAATCACTGTTTCTTTTTTTTCATTTGATAAATATAATAACCAAGACCACCTACAAGTACATATGGGATCACCATAAGATAAACGATTCCGTCATTTACAGCTGCCGCCTGTGTTTTGTTTTCATCACCAGTCAAAGCCGCACGGCACATTGCGCATTGGGCATGTGATGACGCTCCAATAAAGAAAAAACAGATTCCAAAAAGAACAGTTCTAATCTTGGATTTTGAAATTTGAGTTTTGAAATTTATAATTTTAAACATAATACGGCGAAATCATTAGATACACAATTACTCCAGTCACGGCAACATACAGCCAAATTGGAAAAGTAATTTTTGCAATTTTTTTATGTTTGTCAAATTTATGTGCTAACGCACGAACATAAGTTATCAAAACTAATGGAATGATAACAACTGATAAAAATATATGCGTTATTAAAATAAAGAAATATACATACTTCAATATTCCGTCTCCGCCGTATTTAACAGACTCCGCAGTCATATGATAGGCTACATACATTGCTAAAAAAGCAACGGAACATCCAATAGCCATTTTCATTAACAGCTCATGACGCTTTCTGTTTCCGCTTTTAATTGCAATAACAGCCGAAACCAGCAGTATTGCAGTTATTCCGTTTATTGCTGCGTAAATAGGAGGCAAAAACGTTAATGGCACCACATCAAACCCAAAATCTTTTAACTTCACTTTAAAAAGAACGGCAACCACAACAGGAATAGCTATTGATAACAGCACAATCCATTTATTATATTTTTGTTCTACGGTATTATTTTCCATTGTATACTAATCTCTTCTTTAATTTATTCTTTGAGCAAAATCTGAATGTCCTGCTGAATTTCTCTAACTCCCTTTTTTTCTAAACCATCATAATATAAAATAGGATTTCCATAATCATCTTTCCTGCATCTTATATTACCATTTTTATCTATCAGAGCAAAAAGTCCAGAATGCTCAAAACCTCCCTGCACCTTGCTGTTTTCACCAACATAAATATTAAAACCTTTATTAGATAAATCATAAATATACTGTTTGTCACCAGTCAGGAAATTCCAGTTCGCCAATTTTGCTCCTAACAATTCTCCGTGTTCTTTTAAAACAGCTGGAGTATCATGCTCTGGATCTATAGTAATCGAAGCAATACCAAAATTTGGGTTTCCAAAAAAAGTATTCTGCAGCGTTACCATATTGGCATTCATTTTTGGACAGATTGACGGGCAGGTTGCGAAGAAAAATTCCAGAACATAAACTTTCCCTTTATAAAAATCATTAGAAATTTTTACGTTATCCTGATTTATTAGTTCAAATTTTGGAGCTGGTCCAACCTTTACCAACTTTTGATCAGATTCTTTAGAACCGTCCACTTTATCTAAACGGTCACCTTGAACAATACTGTTTTTTTCTACTCTATCAACAATTTTTGGAATAGCATATATCCCAAAAACCAATATAATAAAAGAAATCCCTATGTATGATTTATTTTTTAACATCTAATTGTTTTGTTGCGTTATGATTCTTTTTTAATGCTGCTCTATATTCATAAAGGATAATCTTAAAATCATCCAGCATTTCATTACTTAATTCTGCCGGATGAAACGTACTGTATCCTTCTTTGTAATCTTTCTTTTCTTTTCTTCCTCTTAAATTCCTTTCCTTATCTACAATGTAAACATAAGAAGTTCCTAAATCTGCATCTAAATTACCTTTTAATTTCAGTCCGCTGTAATATAATTTAATCTCTTCAGGAGTAGTAAAAATAAAATGCCATTGACTCACATCTGTAAAAGTTCCCAAAGCACTAAGTACACTTTTAACTTCTTCCTCTGTTCCCAATGGAGCTACGACAACAAACTGTAAATCTTTAAAATCATGATAACGCTGGTAAATCTTTTCATTTAAATTGAAATAATTACCTCTGTTTTTAAGAATTTCTGTACCCGAAAAACCAAGAATTGTGATTTTGTCATTCAAAGTTACTTTTTCACCATTAAGAGATTTCCATTTACCAAAATCAGAAATCTTTGGTGTAATAACTGGCAATTTTGTAAAACTATTAACCCCCGAAGCAAAAAAAAGATATGCTACGATAGGTAATATAAACAACACAAAAAGAACAATATTTTTTTTCATTAGATATTATAAAATTTATTGTATTAAAATAAAAAAAGGCATCCACTAATATGGACACCTTTTATATTGAATTAATATCTAGTTAAAAATTCCATTTAATTGTAGAATTTTTAAAAACCTCAAATACATAATCTCCTTCAGTCAATAAAATAAAAAGCAGATAACAAACTAAGAAAATTAAAGGATAAACAACTGCATTTCTTAATGATCTTTCCTCTCCTTCCATATGCATGAAAGCCCATACAATATAGTAAGCTTTAACCAATGTTAATATGATAAACAACCAGTTCAATAAACTCATTGTTAAAAAATTGTGCATATATAGAGCATCTGGCCGGATGATACCAAAACCAACCTCAATAGTTGTGATCAAAGAAAGAATTCCAAAAACAGTCCAGATTCTTTTTGTGTTAGAAACATGTTCGTGTGACATAATAATAAATCTAAAATTAAACTAAATAGAAGAATGTGAATACGAATACCCAAACTAAATCAACAAAGTGCCAATATAACCCCACTTTTTCAACCATTTCATAACTTCCTCTTTTCTCATAAGTTCCTAAAAGAACATTAAAGAAAATAATAATATTGATTACGATACCTGAAAATACGTGGAATCCGTGGAAACCAGTGATAAAGAAAAAGAAATCAGCAAAAAGCTTACTTCCATATTCATTATGAGTAAGATTAGCTCCTTCAATTACTAATTTTGCCTGATCTAAACGCTTTTGAGAATCTTCTCTTGAAAGAACAATTTTTTCTTTGTTTTTATTTAAAGTTTCAATTCTAACCAAAACTTTAGGATGTGCTTTAAAACCAGCCTGAACCTCAGCAACTGTATAACTAGGAATAGAAGATTCTTCCATAAACCATTTTGCTTTAGCTCTAGATAACTGTTCTCTTTCAACAGGTAGTTTAGCGGCAAAATCTTCTAAAGCAATACGGTGTCCTTCTTTATCAACAAACTGAAGCAGACTTCCTCCTGTAGTTTCAACAGCACCATATTCTCCTTTAATAAAATTTTTCCATTCCCAAGCTTGAGAACCAACAAATATAAGACCTCCAATGATTGTTAAAAACATATAAAGGGCTACTTTATCCTTTTTCATCTGATGTCCTGCATCAACAGCTAAAACCATTGTTACAGATGAGAAAATCAAAATAAAAGTCATTAATGCCACATAATACATAGGTGCAGATACACCGTGTAAAAATGGAAAGTGTGTAAACACCTCATCGGCCAAAGGCCAAGTTTCAATAAATTTAAATCTAGAAAACCCGTAAGCTGCTAAAAATCCAGAGAATGTTAAGGCATCCGATACGATAAAAAACCACATCATCAATTTACCATAACTTGCTCCCATTGGCTCATTTCCGCCTCCCCAAGTTTTTTCATTATTTGCAGTAGTAACTGTCGCTCCCATAAAAGTTATTCGTTAAAAAGTTCCCAAATTTACGTTTTTTTCTTATTTAAAGAAATATAAAAATAAAAATAAATAAACCCACAAGAAATCAAGAAAGTGCCAGTACATCGCACCTAGTTCTATTCCAAGAGTTTGAGTTGAATTATATTTTTGTTTAAAATGATTATAAATAATAACCAGCAATGATATCATACCTCCAGCGAGATGCAATAAATGAACAATTACTACAATGTATAAAAATGTTGTAGTAATAGAACTTGCACTTCCTGTAAAATAATACCCGTTTTCTACTATCTGTCCAAAACCAACAAACTGCAGTACTACAAATGCAATACCCAAAGCCAAAGTAGCCAAAAGCAACGAGGTAGTCTTCTTTTGATTGTCTTTTTGAATTGCTTTTTTAGCTAAATGAAATGTAACACTACATCCAATAATAGCTATAGTACTAAAATAAAAACCAGATGGCAATTGAAAATCCTTCAGCCAGTCTGCTCTTGACTGACTTACCACATAGGCACTAGTGAGACCTGCAAACATCATTGTCATGCTCACCATAGCGAACAGTAAAATCAGCTTGTACGATCTTGCCGTTCTTGACTTATAATCTTCGGCTGTCATTGTAACTTCCATAATTATCTTAAAAATTTATCTACTATATATACTAATTGTAATAACGTTATATACGAAACACTAACTAACATTAATGTTCTCGCAGCTTTTGCTGTTTTTATCTGATACAGACGAACTGCATAAAAAAGAACCCAAAGTCCAAGGAATAACACCAAAACTGCAGCTATCGGCGAAATAAACAAACGCCCTGTATATCCCAACGCAGGCAGCAATGATGCGATTATCAGCCATACGCTGTACAAAATAATCTGCAGTGAAGTTCCTTTATCTTTTTTGCCAGTAGGCAGCATAAAGAAACCTGCCTTTTCATAATCCTCATATAAAAACCAGCCAATAGCCCAAAAATGAGGAAATTGCCAGAAAAACTGAATCAAAAACAAGGTTCCTGCTTCTATCCCAAATTCATTTGTAGCAGCAACCCATCCTAACATAAAAGGTATTGCTCCAGGAAAAGCACCAACAAAAACAGAAAGCGGTGTTAATGTTTTCAGCGGTGTATAAATACTGGTATATAAAAAAATCGAAATTGCACCAAACATGGCCGATTTTGGATTTATCGTATACAGTAAAGCTATTCCTAAAAGCGTAAGGAAACTTGCTACAATCAATGCCAAACGGGGAGACATTCTTCCAGATGCAACAGGACGATTTTTGGTACGGTCCATCAGAGCATCCAAATCTTTTTCTATAACCTGATTATAAGCATTGGAAGCCCCAACCATACAATATCCTCCAATTGCCAGTTTCAGCAAAATCAAGAAACTAAAAGAATGAGTGTCATCAAATCCAAGAACATAACCTGCAATTGAAGAAAAAACAACACTTATAGCTAATCCAGCTTTTGTAATTGCCTTAAAATCAACATAAATAGACTTGAACGAAATAGGGTTTGATGTTGTACTCAATGCAGATAAAATTGGTGTATTTTTTGAAAACTGCTGCAAATATACAAAGTAAGATTCAAAAACAGTCTATGAATTATACATTTGAAATAACAGATATTTTTTTAGTCGGTTTTTACGGCACAATTAGTAATTACTGAGTTTCAATTCTTTGTTTATAATCCAATAAAACTAATAATCAAAATACCAATTAAAAACATCTGATCTAAATCCAACTGTAAACCAAGTTGTTTGATTTTTAAAAACAGTCGCAGTATTAGCTGTCGGATCAAAATTCCTAAATAAAAAGTTTCCGAAAAATTTAAAGTTAGTGGCTGGATTTACTAAATAACCCACTTGAACTTCTGAAATAAAAACACTCGTTTTATTTCCTTGCCCAACTTTAACACCTTTATCATAAGGCCTATTCAAATCATAGTCTTTGTAAATGTTTTGCCCGTAGTTGAACTTATCAGCTGCAGTATCAAAATCAAAACCGCGCGTGCCAACAGTAAGCTTAGTATTAGCATAAAACCTATCTTTAGTATAATAACCTAACAAAACCAATTCCTGAAAATTTCCTCCCCATTGATGTCCCAAACTCTGGTTGTTGTGAGCATAATTTGTAATTGGCTCACTATGTGAGTACACATAAGGACGCACATGATTGAACTCTAACTGCAGTGTTAAATTATCAACATTAAAAGCCTTGAAATATTTTGCTCCAAACTGATAGCCCAATTTATTTTTCCAGCTTCCTTCTCCGGCAAAAATATCACCTGTAGAAAATTCATCAATAAGAAGCTGCGCATAAAGATTTACCTGATTATTCCATTTATATTTAGAAGTCAGTCCCAAAAGAGCATTACCGCTTTTGGAAGAAGAAGAAAACTCAACAGCGCGGTAAAAAACAACCGGATTTACAAAATTAGCATCAAAACCTCTTCCGTTTGTATTAGTCCAAACAACAGATTCAAAAAAACCTAAGTTCAGTCTATTTGAAACATTCCAGCTCAAATAATGATTTACTGCATATTTTGTTGCATAGGTTTTATCTACTGTGACATCAGGACGAACATCCTTCAGCCAGATATAATCTACAGTATACTTAACTTTCCAAAAATTGGCATTAATCTTAAAAAAAGGATATGGACTGCTTCCGTCGCTTAGTAACAGCGAACGATATCCATCTCCAATAAAATTTTTACCATATCCTAACTGCAGATCCAAAAACTTAGCGGCATTATACGTAATATTGGCATCTGCCAAAGGAAAATCATAAGAATCTGTTTTGAATTGCTTGGCAATACCTATTCCAGGAACAATTGCAGGATTCCCGCCAGACGGCTTTATTGAATTAGCATAATCATTATAATAATCGGCAAAACGTCCTTGGCTCTCATAAAAAGTTGTCGTAAAATTAAAACGGGATCCAAGACCAGCTTTAAAATTAAGAGCTCTTGTATTTACATATGTATAATCACTTTTACTAGGGTTAGAAATTCCGCCTTGAACATTAAATAAAAAATTTACAGCAAACCAATACCCTTCTCCTTGAATTTCGGCTAAATTTTCATTCCATGTTTTTCGTCCCCACCAGCTCGTTTTATTCTTCATTAAACCCGCATTGACCTTTTGAAAATTATAATATTTCTCAACTTCAGAATAAGTATAAGGCTTCGAAGCAGTATGATTATTACTTCCAACTTTATTCATTGCCTCATCAAACTGAGCATAATAACTATGAGAAAAAGGAATACTTAAATGACTTGTAAATTGAGGATTATCAAAACGTTTGTTAACAATGCTGTCTAATTCTGTCAAACCTGCATTAATATTGATGTTTTCTTTTTTAGCTTTTGCAGCTGCCACTATCTCTTCGGGAGACAATAATGGTATCGCAATACTTATATTAAATTTCGAATACGTTGGATTTCCATTATAAGTTGGCGGATCTATTTGAGGTAAACTTCCAAAAACTCTTTTGGTTTCGGCTATCAGTTCTTCATTATTTGAATTTACAAATAGCACTTCGAACTTACCTTTAGAATTAACTTCAAAAAGCACTTTTACAGTTCCTTTATATTGGCTCTGCTTTAATTTTTCGGGCACTTGGAAATTTTGAAATACAAACTGCTGTACTTCATTATAAAAACAATTTTCCAAATCTTGATTTTCTAAATTTTTACAATTTGAAAAAACAGGAAAACGTTCATCCGAAGATTCAGAATTTTTATTATCCGGAGTTTGTGCATTTATTACAAATGCAGAAAAAATTAAAAGAAGAGTTAGTACTTTTTTAATCATTTTATTTTGTGTAAAATCAATATTCCGAAGAAGTTTCTTCTCCTTTTGCAATAGCTTTTGCTCCCGATGTGCCAATACGTTTCACTCCAAGCCCTACCATTTCAACAGCTTCATTATAAGTTCTTACACCGCCAGCCGCTTTTACAGGAAGCGGTCCAGCATTTTCAAGCATTATTGTAATTGAAGCTATGGTAGCACCATTAGGCAGATTGTTTTCAGTTTTATAAAAACCCGTTGATGATTTTACAAAAACAGAACCATATGATTCAGGACTAAAATTAGCAATAACCACATTTTTTATTAATGCAGTAATCGCTGCGATTTGAACATTATTCAATGCTGCCACTTCAATAATCCATTTTGCAATTTTGTTATTATTGAGTGCCAGCTGAGTGCCTTTTAAAACTTCATCTTTAACCAAATCAGTATTTCCAGCCTTAAAGGCGCCATAATTGCAAACATAATCCAGCTCATCAGCACCGTTTTGAATACACTCAAATGCTTCCTCCAGCTTTTTATCAATAGAAGATGTTCCTTCAGGAAAATCTATAACCGTTCCTATTAAAACTTTTGAATCAGCATCAGCAATCATTTTTCTAGCCAAAGCAACTCTATCAGGACGAATCATTATCAGTTTAAATCCCTCGTCTATCGCTTCCTGAATAAAATCTTTAGCAACAGCTTTATTTTCACTTTCGCTTAATCCAGCCTGACTATTTGTTTTTAAATAGGTAGAATCTAAATAATTCTTAATATCCATTTTCACAATCTAAGAAATTAAAAGACAAAATTACGTTATTCGGATGAAATGGCTTCAAACAAGCCGCAACAGAAGCAAAAAAACCCACCGAAGTGGGAATTAATTTTTTAATATAGAACTTAAAATATTCAATTTATTACAAATCAGCACTGCTAAAACTGCCAATACTGCTCCTGTCAAATTAGCAGCAACATCCAAAACATCGGCATGTCTTGTCAAAGTAAACAATTCCTGCAACAGCTCGATTAATAATCCAAAAACCACCGACAGTAATAAAGATAATAATAAAGGCTTTAAATCGTATTTAAATTTTAACTGCTTTCTAAAAAACAGGAACCACACGAATGTAAATACAAAATGAAAAAAAGTATGAATACACTTATCAATATTTGGAATATTTACAACTGGAAGATCACTAGATTTTACTAAGCAAAAATAAGCAATTACTCCTGCCCAAAATAAAGCAATTAAAAACAGAATATATTTTTTAGGCACCTATAAGTTCTTTATATTCTTCACTTGAAAGTAATTGTTCTACTTCAGAAGCATTCGATATTTTTACCTTAATCATCCATCCATCACCATATGGATCTGAATTTACGCTTTCCGGAGCACTTTCTAAAGCATCATTGAAAGCAATAATTTCTCCTGATAACGGAAGAAATAAATCAGATACTGTTTTTACTGCCTCAACTGTACCAAAAACCTCATCTTTATCTAAAGTCTGATCCAATGTTTCTACCTCAACATATACAATATCTCCTAACTCTTTTTGCGCAAAATGTGTAATTCCCACGGTTGCAACATCGCCTTCAAGACTTACCCATTCGTGATCTTTAGTGTACTTTAAATTTGCTGGTATGCTCATAAAATGATAATTGATAATTAATAATTATTTTTTGCACAAATGTAACAATCTTATGTACAAATATGGTTTAGATTTTTAAAAATTAATTTCCAAAATTATAGCGGAATGTAAATCCTGAACTAATATTGGTTAAAGGAAATGAAGTCGAAATAACCGGCTTAGAAAACGAATGATTGTAATAAAAGATTATAGTTAGGTTTTTACTCAAAGAATAATCTGCCGTAGTATTCAATGTCCATATATTTTGTCCGCCTCCTAACTGATTATTATCGTAATCTAAATAACGTACAATAGTCTGGCTGTCTCTATAAGTCAAATCGGCCTTAATATTAATATCGCTTTTTATAATACCTGTTGGATTATCGGCCAATTTAGAAGAAAAAATTACATCTTTAATTCTGTATCCCAACCCAACAACATACTCAACTCCATGCACTTCCGTTAATAAATTATTATCAAAACTCATAGACAAAGCTCTGTCCCTATTTATCTGAGTCAGTAATTTAAACGAATTTTTTAATTCAAAATCGATGCGCACCAAAGGATTAAACTGCTCTACCAAAGTAACATTCGACATAATAGTCGGACTGTAATAATTACCGCTGTCATCTAATCCATTAGGATCCTTAGTGTAATTAAAATTAGATCTAAAAGAATTAACGGTATAGGAAGCCCTATAATTTTGCTTCAATGAGAAACGTTTAAAAGTTTTTTTGAAAAACTCATACCGCATCAATCCATTGTATGTAATTGCCCAATTGGGGACTGGAAAACTTTTAAAAATATCAAAAGAAACATTATCAGCACTGCTTCCTGAATAAGCAGCCAAAAATGAAGGCAGTAAAACAGCTTGGCTCGAGCTTGAAAAACCAAGCGGAAAACCTTTCGAATCAAGATTAGCAGGATTTGTAATATCTATTCCTCTTTCCACAGCAAGCCTGTTAGCCACAGTAAGCCTATTATTTCTAAACTGATCAAAAGCTGTAGAACGAACTTCATTACTTGTTGAAAAGGAAGTTCCGATCAGTAGCGTTGAAATGGAGAATATTCCATAATTATAAGGAGACCTAGAATTATATTTTAAGGAACCATTATCTGTTGTTACATCATATTGTTCTGAAAAATTTTCAGAATATGAACGGTCTGCCAGCAGATCAATTTTAAGATCAGGGATTATTTCCAAATTGGCAGAACCCTTAAACTCTTGTTTATTTACAGTAGCATAGTTTTGATTAAACTCTGGATAATTGGTTAACCAGCCATTCTTGGCCGCCTCAAAGCGAACATCGCTCTGGCTTCCAAAAACAAAACCTAAAGTTGGTTTCGACGATCCAAAAAAACCAACACTTGGCGTGTATCCAGGCAAAACTGTTCCTTGATTTTCTGTAAAAGTCAACTGAATATTTTTCACACTCGTGAGCACACCCTTCAAACCGTCAATAAACTGATTATGATTAATCTGTTTTATAGGATCAGATTTGACAATTTTTTCACCTGGTTTTGGCGGTGCCAAAGTTTTTGGGGGGCTTTTAGGAGCACTTTTAGAAATCCCTATATATTTATAAAGAGTTTCCATATTGAAAGTTGTATTAAGAGTGCTCGATTTAGCATTTTGCACCGTATTCCCTAAATCGTAAGATACATCCCCAATAGACACATTATTTAAAGCTTCAGAAGATTTTTGCCAGCTGTAATCTCCAGTATAAGAATAATTAGCCTTTATAAAACCTAAAACAGGAATTTTATTCAGCGGTATTTCATAGTTCAAAATAAACTGCTGCATATGAAAATTAGCAGTTCCCGTGTCTAGATAACCATCCCAGATAGTTACATTATCAATGGGTTCATTAAATTCGTCCAGATAGTTTTTAACTAAATTTCTGGAAGCTGCAGTATAATTTATTTTTAAAGATTTAGTCAGATTAAAATTAAATCCATATTGATAGTTAAATCCAAAATTCCTTCTGAACAATGGCTCAAAACCAATACCAATATCTTCAACCTGTCTAAACTGCTGTTCATTACTCTG
This sequence comes from Flavobacterium sp. HJJ, assembly GCF_015351475.1. GTDB lineage: Bacteria > Bacteroidota > Bacteroidia > Flavobacteriales > Flavobacteriaceae > Flavobacterium > Flavobacterium marginilacus. Next base: position 79,320 of record NZ_JADKPR010000014.1, read on the forward strand.
TCTAATCACATTGGTACTGAAAGTAACGCTGGAAGGCAGATAATTAAAATTAAGATCGCTCAAAAACTTCCAATAGGTGCTTTTTTTCATAAACTTTGTTTTTTGAAAAGGCTCTACCGGTTTTGGCTGAAATGCAAAAGCATAATCCAATGTTGTTCGGGACTGCTGATCAACATTTTTTTCTATTTCAAAATCATGACGCTCAACTTCGTTGTAATACTGTGAAAAAGTGAAATTTTCTACATCATAAGGCATTGGTTTTTTCTCTGCGCTCCGATCTTTTCTCACACCAATTAAGTTGATACTTTTACGTTTGGTATAATCTATTGCCTGAGTCCGTTTGGCTTTTCTTTCAGCGTCAGTATCGGCATCATCCAAAACCTGTTTTAATTTAATATCTTCATAAAACGGGTCATATTCCGGCGTGATAATTTCTTCTCCTACCGAATAATTAAAAGGCAGATTAACACCCCATTTTTTCGGCAGAAACCTTCCTAAATTAATATTAGTTACTACATTATACTGCTGAATATCTTCTCTGCTTCTTTCATTTGGTCCTTGCTCAATTGTTCCGAAACCAAAATTTTTCATATTTCCTGTGAATGAAACTGTTGCTAAATCTGCAAAATTTGTATCGACATTTAACAAAGCAGCTATCCCGCCTTTATTATCCATATCCGCCAAACGGAGTTCATTGAACCAAACTTCTCCTTTAATATCCTGATGGGGTTCATTACTTTTAACCCCAAGCATAATATTTCGAATCAGACCTAAATTTGGATTTCCTTTTATCCCCAAACGCAGTTTACTGTCCCCATCTCCGTCTTTTACATTTGGATCATCATCCGAATAATAAATTCCATCTGCAGGCAAAGTCGTTTTGTCAATTTTTAAGGACTTCAATTTTAAATCCGTCAATAATTTCAAAGATAAATCGATCTCATTATCTGTTGGCCAAACTAAATCAGCACTAGTCGGCGGACAGTTTTTATCAGATGAAGAAGAAGCTACTGTTACCTTTAACGGAATTTCTATTTGATAAAAATCATTAGAATAATCGGCCCCAATACGCAGGAAAGCAACCATCTGATTGTCTTTTAACTCGGTTTCAAACGGCAAAGATTCTGCATGCAGAAACATTTTGAGTTTATTATACTGACGCATATCAATATTGAAACTCTTGAAAGCACCGCGCCCGTCCAAAGGTTCTAAACCACCTCCAGAAATCCGCATTGACAAAGACTGTTCGTCCTGATTGACAACCGTATTATTGTTATACAGCTGTTCTCTTTTAACACTAGGCGGACTTACATAATTGATAGGACATTTATTGGAGTTCTCTTCAATATTAACCGAGGCCGTTTCAAAAACAGTTGCATCATCATTAACATTTATATCATTAGGATCTAATGAATTTGCATAACGTCTCCATTCTCCTCGCATTAAATCTAAAGCACCGAAACGCAAAGTAACCTGATCTGTAAAATTGGTCATGAACATTCTCATGAAACGAATTGACCTAAAATCTGAAATTTTTCCAATAGTATCCTGTGGCTGAGAAATAGGGATTTTAAACTGAATCCATCTTGCATCTGTAGTAGTACCGTTTGGCAAGGTTACAACCGTATTTCGTTCATCCGAAATATAATTCTGCCCCACTTTCATATCTGGTTTCATATCAATGCTGTATTCATAATACGCATTAATAGTATTCATCGTATTATCTCTATTCACATCTTCAACATCTGGAATTGTTGTAGAACCTCTGTTAGGGGAATTAATATTAACCGTTGAATTATTTTCGACCCCATTATAATTTTTATACCGATCAAGCACACTGCCTGTAGTATTGAGATAATATGTGTAATCATCTGCCGCCGGGTCGGGATCAGAGGCATAATTGTTATATACTTTTGCTTCATCTTTTGACGCAAGTCCATCAAAACCAATATCCTGATTGATACGGTTGTTTTCATTATTATCAAAAGCATAAATCAATGATTGCGACGCTGGTGCATTACCCCAAACTGGCGGTGGATTTACCAAAACCTGATCGGGTCCAAGACCATTTTCATAGACTTTTCGACCATCTTTCAAAACATCTTCGGAGATTTCGCCCAAATTAAAATAAATTTTACCTGAATTTGTATTTGATGTTTTCCCCGCTCCTACATAAGGATCCATAACCCAAAACTGGATATACTCCACGTTGCTTTGCTCAAAATTTGTAGAACTTAAAGATCTTATAATTCCTCCGTAATTTTCTCTGGGTGTATCAGAAACATTTAAATTATTATTGTAAGGACCTCGTTCCTTTGGATAAAAACTCAAATCGAAAGTACTCACAACAAGTGACTGCCCCTGAACAATATCTGTTAACGGGTATAACTCTTCACTATAAACTCTCCTTGTTGCATTGGTAGACAAATCATCATTGGTTATTCCTGACGGTTTTGAAGTGTAAAAAACAGGATCAATTGAATACCATGAAAGTTTTCCTCTTTTGAAACCATAGTCCAGCCCTTCTGAGTTTCCATTAAAATTATAAGTGCTTCTGCTGCTATTTGCCGGTGTAGAAGATAAAGCCCATGCATATGGAGAACGCAGATCTATTGATGACTGAGAACTTTCAAAATCATCAACATATATGGTAGATTCTCCTTCAAACTTATCCCCTTTAGATGCATTCGGCATCAAATAAGCAAACTCACCGCTTACTGTAACAGATGAAGGAGCATCTGTATCTATATTAGGAAGCTTATTAACCAGACGGGTAAAAAATGGAACCTGAGAAGAATAATTTCCATGCAGTCCAAATATACTATTATCGACAGATTCTTGTCCGTAACTGGATTTTTGGGTAAATGGTTTTTCTTTTAGATTCAAAAAAGTGGCACCAACCATAAAGTTTTCAGAAATTAGATGGTCGACATTCACACCAAAAAATCTTCTGGTCTGCTGACCAAAAACCGAATTATTTTCTAACGAAATTTCGACTGGCGTACTAGATCCCTGAAGAGAAGGATCTAGAATCTGGACTTTTCCTAACTGATAATTAACGCTATAATCTACTCCTTCCACCAAAACCCTGCCCGCTGCTGTAACTCTCACAGAACCTATAGGAACATTGAAAGCTCCTATTGGAATTCCGTCACTGCCTACAGCTTTATACTTACCGCGCAAAAGAAATTTATTCAGCTCTGGAAATTGAATTGCCTTTGCTTGTGTAACGCTGTACATATAAGGATTCACATATTTTTTCTGATTCTCATTATAAGTAGATACATCATTATAATTTTCGGCAGAGTCATTAGTTTTCAACTTAGAAAACAGTAATTCCCCAAAAGGTTCTTTAGTTGTAAAAATCAATCTTCCGTTTTGAGTATCGACGGTCATCCCAGGAATAAAATCAAAAAAACCGTCACCGCCTGCTTGGGGATCATTATTATAATTGAGTTTGTCTACTTCTAAGACTTTTAATAAAGTAGTATTATCAACCGTAACGGCAGGATCGGGATTTGGCGGAAATTTAGGACCTGTAACTGGTGTAATATAATTTAACGCAGATGGGTTTTTATATAATATATTTAGCCTAAAGTCTTCTTGCTGTAACTGATAAGCTCCCTGAATCTGATAAATATTTTTCATCATCAGGTTCCAAACTGGATCTGCAACATTTAGCAGACTGCTTTTTAGCATTTTTAATACTAAAGTCTGAGAAACAACAGTTTGATTAGAACCCTGACTTCCTCCAACCACTGTTGCTTCGACACCGTCATTCCCAAATTCCCCTACCTGGTATGTATTTTCTCCAATCGAATATTGATAAGCTACAGCCAGAATCTCGTCATTTCCTAATCTTTGCTGCAAGGAGATATATCCTAGCTGTGGATGAAAAGTGTATTCGTTAGGCAATAACTTTCGAGCGTTTTCTAACTTTGAATAATCCTGGCCCTCACTGGCCTTAGTGCTCCCAGGAAGCAAAAAACCATCATTGGCGGTTACAATTTCTCTAATATTGCTATTCAGATAACCATTCCCAGACTTAATTCTAGCTGGATCGTAATTATTGTTTCCATTATCGGCAGGAGAATTCACAGGTTTAAGAAACATTCCTGCTGGAGGTCCTCCAGAAGCACCATCTTCCAGTACTACAACCTTTCCATCAGGCAAACCTGTTAATTGAGCTTCTCCTAAATCCTGAAGTGCAATAATATTTCTTAAATTATTGCTGGTAGTATTCACCCTATTTTGTTTATTGGTTACCCATACTTCTATCCGGGTAATCTGAACTCTGGATTTAATGAAAGGATAATCTTTTAACGAAGCATCGTATTTGTCTCTAAAATATTGCGACAGGAAGAAATGCCTGTCATTATCATAATCCAAACCATACATTTCAAATTCCTGAATGGTTCCGCCACCTTGGGCCGTTACTTTTTTGGCCTGCGATTTTTGTTCAGAGAAAACCCCTGTAACTGTAGTTTTACCAAACTGCAGTTCGGTTTTTACCCCAAATAAACTTTGAGCTCCCTGAATCAAAGTACTGTTTAAAGGCATGCTGACATTTCCAACCTCAATTTTTCGGACAATATCATCATCTGCCGGAGTGTATTCCAGTTTTAATAAATTTTGAAAAGCAAATGTGGATTGGGTATCAAAATTAGCATTCACATTAAGTCTTGTACCAACTTTACCCAACAGACTCATACTTATCCGCTGATTAAAATCGAATGAAGTATTTGTGCGGTTTCTGGGTGAGAATGCTGGATTATCTTGTTTAGTATACAATAATCCTAAATCTACTTCAATCGATCCGGTAGGTTTTACGTCGATAGTATTACTCCCAAAAATAGATTCAAAAAGTCCTGATTTTATGTAATAACGAGGCAATAAATCTTTTTTTGCCGCATCGCTCCCTTTTTTATTTCCATCAATAGCATCCAGTTTTTTTCCAAAATACTGATTCATGGATTCTTTTAACATCAGTTTTTCATATTCTGCTGGAGTTAAAACAATAGGATAATTGATATTGAAATCATCTACCGAACTGGTATAAACATAAGTATTAGTAACTGGATCATAGGTATAGGCAGACAATATGCTTTTAGGATTTGCTAATTGAAGCTCTCCAACATCATATCCTTTTTTTATAGTATCCTGAACAGCATCCTGCACTTGAGCCTGAGACACGAAGCCACAAAAAAATACCAGCAAAAAAATGTATATTTTATGCATATCAATTAGGCTTGGTAAATGACCTTATAAATTTTTTAAAGCTTTTTTAATTATTGTTTCCACAGTAGCCTCTGGATCTTCTTTAATGATTTTTTCAATAACTTTTTCAGAAGTCTTCCTAACAAAACCAAGAACTTCTAGAGCAGATAACGCTTCATCTTTGTTAGTATTGCTCTGCATCATTGAAACTTCGTCCAAATCATACAATTTTAACACTTTTTCTTTTAAATCGAGTATGGCTCTTTGGGCAGTTTTGGCTCCAATCCCTTTTATTCTCTGAATTGCTGCAACATCACCAGAAGCAATTGCATTAATAATCTGCTTGGGTTCCAGAGACGAAAGCATTGTTCGTGCTATGCCTGCACCAATTCCGGAAACTGATATCAGCATTTTAAAAATTTCTCTTTCAGACTTCTCAACAAAACCAAACAAAGTGTGTGCATCTTCCTTTATCTGCAGATAAGTAAACAGCTTAATAAAATCTGTATTAGGCAATAAAGCATATGTATGAAGGGATATATTTACATGATAACCAACTCCGCCACATTCAATTACCACTTCGGTGGGGTTTTTCTCTACTAATTTTCCTTGCAAATGTGCTATCATAAAATAAATTATCTATTCAAATATAATAAAAATTTGAGATTAAAAGATAAATGCACTGCTGATATTAGATTACTCATTTCCGGATGTAAACTAACAGATGTCATTTCTTTCTTAAAACCTCAAATTTTAATCGTAAGTATTTTGCTATTATTATCCTTTCAATCTTGCGCTTTTTTCTTGAGCATCAATTACTGCTATTGCAGCCATATTTACCATTTCTTCTACTCTTGCTCCTAACTGGAAAACATGCACTGGATGTTTCATTCCCATCATAATCGGCCCGATTGATCCCGCTTTATTCAGTTCCTTCATTAACTTATATGTAATATTAGCTGACTCAAGATTTGGAAAAACCAAAGTATTTACTTTTTTGCCTGCCAATTTTGAAAAAGGAAATTTAGCAGATAACATATCCGGGTTTAAGGCAAAATCAGCCTGAACCTCACCATCTACAATAATTTCAGGATGGTGCTCATGCAGGTAGGCTACAGCTTCTTTTACTTTTGAAGCACTTGGATTTCCTGAAGAACCAAAATTTGAATACGACACCATTGCTATGACAGGCTCGACACCAAACATTTTTGCAGTGTTAGCAGTCATGACAGCAATTTTTGCTAATTCTTCTGCCGTTGGATTCACGTTTATTGCAGTATCTGATAAAAACATTGGTCCTCTGGCTGTCATCATAATATTAGTTGTCGCTACTAACGAAACATTAGGTGCCTTCCCTATAATCTGCAGCAGCGGCTTAACAACCGAGGGATAACTTCTGGAATGCCCGGAAACCATTGCATCTGCTTCACCAGTGTTTACCATCATGGCCGCAAAATAATTGCGTTCTCTCATGAACTTTTCAGCATCATAAAACGAGATTCCATTCCTTTTTCTAGATTCCCATAGTACAGCTGCATATCTGGTTCTTCTTTCTTCCTCCTCATTAAGTTTTGGGTCAATAATCTGTAGATCAGCATCAAAACCCAGTTCGCCTTTTAACTCAGATATAATTTCTTTATTCCCTAATAAAATAGGAAAACCAATACCTTCTTCATAAACAATCTGAGCCGCTTTTAAAACATCTAATTGTTCAGCTTCGGCAAAGACAATTCGTTTAGGATCTGTTTTTGCTCTATTGGTAATCAGGCGAATCATTTTATTGTCATTACCAAGACGTTCCAATAATTCTTCTTTATACTTATCCCAATCTGTAATTGGATTCAATGCAACCCCAGATTCCATAGCAGCCTTTGCAACCGCAGGAGCAACCTCAGATATTAATCTTGGATCAAAAGGCTTCGGGATAATATATTCCCTTCCAAAAACCAGTTTTGTAGCACCATACGCTATATTTACCTGTTCAGGCACATTCTCTTTAGCAAGTGCTGCAAGAGATTTTACAGCTGCCATTTTCATAGCCTCATTTATCTTTGTAGCACGAACATCAAGTGCTCCTCTGAAAATATATGGAAACCCGAGTACATTATTAACCTGATTAGGATGATCCGAACGTCCTGTTGCCATAATTACATCTTTACGTGTAGCAACAGCAAGATCATAGGCAATTTCAGGATTTGGATTTGCCATTGCAAAAACGATTGGGTTCGCTGCCATTGACAATAACATTTCAGCTGACATTACATTAGCTGTTGAGAGTCCTAAGAAAATATCCGATCCTTTTACTGCTTCTTCAAGACTAATAGAAGCACCATCAATTGCATATTTAAGCTGCAATTCAGACAGATTAGGGTTATCTTTTGTCAAAAGACCTTTGCTGTTGTACATTAAAATGTTCTCTTTTTTTACTCCCAATAAAACATACAAATCGGCACATGCAATAGCTGCAGATCCTGCTCCGGAAACAACCATTTTTACATCTTCAGCTTTTTTATCAGACAATTCTAATGCGTTAATCAAAGCTGCCGAAGATATAATAGCCGTTCCATGCTGATCATCATGCATCACAGGAATATTGAGTTCTTCCACTAATCTGCGCTCAATTTCAAAAGATTCTGGTGCTTTAATATCTTCTAGATTTATGCCTCCAAATGTTGGTGCTATATTTTTTACAGTCTGTATAAATTCTTCAACATCCTTAGTTCCAATCTCAATATCAAATACATCAATATCCGAAAATATTTTGAACAAAAGACCTTTTCCTTCCATTACGGGCTTTGAAGCTTCTGGTCCAATATCACCAAGCCCCAAAACAGCTGTTCCATTTGAGATTACAGCTACCAGATTTCCTTTTGCCGTATATTTATAAACATTATTTATGTCTTTAGCAATTTCTAAACAAGGTTCTGCAACTCCTGGAGAATAAGCCAAAGACAAATCTCTTTGTGTTGCATATTTTTTGGTTGGAACTACTTGTATTTTCCCTGGAGTCGGTTTAGCGTGATACAATAACGCTTCGGTTCTTTTACTATTATTGTCCATTTTTTATTTTTTTTACTAGTAACAAAGATAAGCCACCAGCTTTAAAACTGAAGCTTTTATCACAATCTTTTACTATTTTGATGTAATTTATAACTAAAAAAAATAGCTGCATTGAAATGCAGCTATTTAATAAAAATCTCAACTCACTGTTACTGTGAAATATATGAATCCAGATGCTTAATTGTTTCTTTTTGAACTTCAATTATAGCTTTTACAACATCACCGATAGACACAAGTCCAATTATCACTTCATTTTCAATCACTGGCAGATGTCTTATTCTTCTTCCGCTCATTAATCCCATGCAATATTCCAAATTATCTGAAGGCTTAACGGTTACAACATCACTCTCCATGATTTCACTTACAGATGTTTTTTTAGATGACTTATCTTTTAAAACAATTTTTCTCGCATAATCCCTTTCCGATAAAATCCCTTTTAAAACTCCATTGTCAATTACAAGTATCGCTCCTATGTTTTTTTCTCCCATAACCCGTAATGCTTCGAATACGGTAAAGTCCGAAACAATAGAATATACCTCCGACCCTTTTTTTCTTAGTATCTGATTTACAGTCATAATAGATAAATTTTAGAAAGTTAAATTTAGAAAAAAAAGATATACAAAAACCAAAAAAATCAAAATTTAATCTTTGAAACCAAAATTGAAATCTAAATGAACTAACAAAATACTGAAAATAAATTCTGTCATAGAATGCAAAATGTTAATTATCTATTTGTTTTTTTAGGTCCAAAACCAGTCATTAAAAAGTAAAAACTGCCAGTTTCGTAATTTATTCAAGGAAAAGGATATTTCTCTTTAAGCCTTTAAATTTTGATCTTTTAAGAGGGGAATCTTTAAAAACCTTTTTGAAGGTTTCTTCGGTAATTTCTATCCAATCTTTTTTGGACATAGAAAGCAATTCAGGATTGGCTTTTAACAAAGGCTCATTGTGCGGTTTAGAAAAACGGTTCCAGGGACAGACGTCCTGACAAACGTCACAACCAAAAGCCCAGTCATCGAATTTTCCTTTCATTTCCATTGGAATATTATCTTTCAGTTCAATTGTAAAATAAGAAATACATTTACTGCCGTCAACAACATACGGAGCAACAATTGCCTGTGTGGGACATGCATCCAGACATGCGGTACACGAACCACAATGATCAGTAACGGCATGATCGTATTCTAAATCAAGATCAATAATAAGTTCGGCGATAAAATAAAAAGACCCTGTTTTTTGAGTCAGCAAATTACTGTTCTTGCCAATCCAGCCCAAACCGCTTTTGGCAGCCCAGGCCTTATCCAATACCGGTGCAGAATCCACAAAAGCACGGCCTGACACTTCACCAATATGCTGCTGAATTGAAAACAAAAATTCATTAAGTTTTTCTCTGATGACAAAATGATAATCCTGACCATACGCATATTTAGAAATCTTATAGGAATCAGGATTTTGGGTTTCCGAAGGATAATAGTTCAATAATAGGGAAACCACGCTTTTGGCATCATCTACTAATACAGTTGGATCTAAACGCTTATCAAAGTGATTTGCCATATAGGACATCTGTCCATTATAATTTTTATTCAGCCAATTTTCTAAACGGGGAGCTTCCTGCTCAAGAAAGCCTGCCTTCGAGATACCGCAAGACAAAAATCCAAGGCGCTTAGCTTCAGCTTTTATAAATTTAGAATAGATTTCTTTAGAATTGATTGTCATCTTTTTGCAAATAAAACTTCAACACCTACAGGTTTCAAAGTAACCAGCGGATTAAACTGAACTTCTCCGCTTACTGGTTTTGTCTCATATTTTTTTACAATTTTAAAAAGCGTAAGACACATTTCATAAATGGCAAAACCGGTACCTATACACATCCTAGGCCCAGCCCCGAAAGGATAAAAATACTGCATGGAATGTTTTTTTTCATCACCTAAAAAACGCTCGGGATTAAACTCGTCCGGATTCTTCCAATATTTTGGATTCCGGTGCAGTTCATATAATGAAATACCAATAAGCGTTCCTTTTTTTATATGATAAGAACCAATAATATCATCAGTAACATTCTGCCTGTCCACAATCCAAGCTGGCGGATACAGACGCATGGATTCATTTAGAACAGCATTAATATAAGTCATCCTCTGCAGCTGAGTAACAGTGTCACTTTCATAGGATTCAATTTCTATAATTTCTTCCCAAACTTTTTGCTGCACATCAGGATGTTTTGCTAAAAGATAAAGCGTAAAAGTCAGGGCATTTGCAGTTGTTTCGTAACCAGCGACAAAAAGGATTTTAATTTCGTCTATTAATTGAGAAATTGACATTCCTTCGCCAGTATCTTCATATCGTGTTTCAAGAAGCATATTCAGCAAATCATTAGTTTGTACATCTGAAGCTGTTCTCTCCTCAATAATTTCTTTAATAATATTATTGTTCTCTAATGATAATAGAAAGTGCTTTTTTGTTTCTCCGCTCAAATAAAACCACCATCCTTTATGCGGAAGTCTTACTTCTTTAATTAAGAACTTTTGAACTTCATCAACAATAAATTTTATTCTATTTAATTTTTCTTTTGAAGCAGAAAGATGAAATAATGATTTTGCAACAACAGTATATGCCAGCTGACTCATTACAGGAAATATATCGACTGGTTTTTCTTCAGGCAAATTATTTAATTCAGAGACTATAATCTGTTCCATATTGACAACCAGTTCATTCATTTTCTGCTTATGAAAAGCTGGCTGAATTAATCTTCTTTGCTTCAGCCAAAATTCGCCATCGGAAGTCAAAAGACCTTTCCCAAGATATTTTGACAGATATACTGTCTGAATATTGGACTTATAATAATTTTTATGGTTTTTCTGTAATATGTAAATGGCTATTTCATTATCCCTTGACAGAACCAGATGTTTATTCCTGCCTATTCTAACAGAAAAAGTATCACCTAATTTGTCAAAATATTTTTTATGAAAAGGAATCGGATTTTTACGAATACCTTCAGCATCTAAAAAGAAATTAACTATTGAAAGTCTTTCAGGATAATTGTATTTCTTCTTCATCGCAATTGGCACAAAATTTTAAAAAAGTCCGCCTTGTATATTCGTTTTAATTTTACCCAAATGCTTATAGGCTTTTTCAGTAACTTCTCTTCCTCTAGGAGTTCGCATAATAAACCCTTCTTGAATCAAAAAAGGTTCATAAACTTCTTCGATCGTTTCACTGCTTTCAGATACGGCAGTGGCAAGCGTAGTTAACCCCACAGGACCTCCTTTGAATTTATCGATAATAGTATTCAGGATTTTATTATCCATTTCATCAAGACCGTGAGCATCTACATTCAATGCTTTCAAGGCATAACGGGCAATTTCAATATCTATAGTACCATTTCCTTTAATTTGGGCAAAATCCCTAACACGTCTCAATAATGCGTTAGCAATACGTGGCGTCCCCCTGCTCCTGCCGGCAATTTCAATAGCCGCTTCCATAGTAATCGGCATTTTAAAAATCATTGCACTGCGTTCAACGATAGTTGTCAAAAGTTCCGTTGTGTAATATTGCAGACGGGAAGAAATTCCAAAACGGGCACGCATAGGGGCAGTCAAAAGTCCAGAGCGAGTTGTTGCACCAATAAGTGTAAATGGATTCAAATTAATCTGAACAGTTCTGGCATTTGGCCCCGATTCAATCATAATATCAATCTTAAAATCCTCCATAGCCGAATACAGGTACTCTTCAACTATTGGACTCAAACGGTGAATTTCATCTATAAATAAAACATCACGCTCTTCAAGATTAGTCAGCAGTCCTGCCAAATCACCCGGTTTATCCAAAACAGGTCCCGAAGTAATTTTAATTCCTACTTTCAATTCATTTGCCAGAATATTTGCCAAAGTTGTCTTACCCAAACCTGGAGGCCCGTGAAAAAGAGTATGATCAAGAGCCTCGTGCCTTTGATTAGCCGCTGCAACAAAAACTTTAAGATTTTCCAATACCTGATCCTGACCAGAAAAATCATCAAAGGATAATGGCCTTAATCTTTTCTCGATATCAAGTTCTTCTGGACTGAAATTATTATTCGTAGGATCTAAATTCTCATTCATTCGATAAAGATAAAAAAAGTAATCATTGCAATAAAAAAATGCCTCTCAATAATGAAAGGCATTTATATAATTTTTGTGAAATTCTAGTGATGTAAAACTACTTCTCCCTCTTTCATTGGAACTGTCTGAGGAACAAAATCCTCTTCATGTCCAGGATTACTGTAATCATAAGGCCAACGGTGTACGTGAGGAATTTCTCCAGGCCAGTTACCGTGGATATGTTCTACTGGAGTAGTCCATTCCAAAGTATTAGATTTCCATGGATTTTGCTCCGCTTTTTTACCGTAGAAAATACTAACGAAGAAGTTATACAAAAATACTAATTGGAAAGCTCCACCGATTAAGGCAAAAGTTGTAATCAATACGTTAACATTTTGCAGATCATCAAATAATGGGAAGTTAGTATTTGTATAATAACGTCTTGGTAAACCAGCTAATCCGATGAAGTGCATTGGGAAGAAAACTCCATAAGCACAGACTGCAGTTACCCAGAAGTGAACATAACCTAAATTTTTGTTTAACATTCTTCCAAACATTTTTGGATACCAGTGGTAAACCCCAGCAAACATTCCGTATAGTGCAGATATCCCCATTACCAAGTGAAAGTGAGCAACAACGAAATAAGTATCATGAACGTTAATATCCAAAGTACTGTCTCCAAGAATAATTCCTGTTAAACCTCCAGTGATGAAAGTCGAAACCAAACCAATTGAAAACAACATTGCTGGATTCATCTGAAGATTACCTTTCCAAAGTGTAGTAATATAATTAAATGCTTTTACAGCAGATGGAATTGCAATCAATAATGTTGTAAATGTAAACACAGACCCCAAGAATGGATTCATACCTGAGATAAACATGTGGTGACCCCAAACGATTGTTGACAAAAACGCAATTGCAATAATTGACATAATCATCGCTCTGTAACCAAAGATTGGCTTACGAGAGTTTGTAGCAATAATTTCAGAAGTGATTCCTAATGCAGGCAAGATTACAATATATACCTCAGGGTGTCCTAAGAACCAGAACAAGTGTTCAAAAAGTACAGGAGAACCACCTTGATAATGTAAAACTTCACCAGCTATATAAATATCTGACAAGAAGAATGAAGTACCAAAACTTCTATCAAAAATCAACAACAAAGCAGCTGATAATAATACTGGGAACGAAACGATACCGATAATTGCTGTAACAAAGAAAGCCCAGATAGTAAGAGGCAATCTTGTCATAGACATTCCTTTTGTTCTTAAATTAATAACGGTAACAACATAGTTTAAAGATCCCATTAAAGAAGAAGCAATGAAAATTGCCATAGAAACTAACCATAAAGTCATACCTAATCCCGAACCAGGAATCGCTTGTGGCAAGGCACTTAAAGGAGGATAAATTGTCCATCCTGCAGAAGCTGGTCCAGCTTCAACAAAAAGAGAACAGATCATGATTACACTTGATAAAAAGAATAACCAATACGATATCATATTCATAAAACCTGAAGCCATATCTCGAGCTCCAATTTGAAGCGGAATAAGTAAATTACTAAAGGTTCCGCTCAAACCTGCGGTCAATACAAAGAAAACCATAATGGTACCATGTATAGTAACCAAGGCCAGATAAATATCATTAGCCATTACACCATTTGGCGCAAATTTATCACCCAACAAAACATTAAAAATCTTAAAAGACTCTTCTGGCCAAGCCAATTGCATTCTAAAAAGCAAAGACATACTTACACCGATAACACCCATTATGATACCAGTTAACAAATATTGCTTAGCAATCATTTTGTGATCAATACTAAAAATATATTTAGTAATGAAAGTGTCTTTATGGTGGTGTTCGTGTTCGTGATCGTGTCCGTGATCGTGACCTTCTGCTGACATATATTTATACTTTAAATTTTCTTAATAATAATTATTTCATTGCTATTTTCGCAACAGCTGCAGTATCTTTTGCAACAGTTGAATCTTTCGCTGAAGAAGCTTCTGGTGCAGCTGGTTCAGTTTTAGAAGCTTTTACTTCAGCAACTAGAGCTGTTTTTTCACTCAACCATTTTTTATAATCTTCAGGAGTATCAACTACAACTTTCATTTGCATATTATAGTGAGAAGCTCCGCAAATTTTGTTACATAATAACAAATATTCAAAAGTGTATGGATCTAATCCAGGCTCTCCTTTTGCAACTAATTCAATACTTTTTTTCGCTCTGATTGCATTAATATTAGCAACTTTTTCAACCATATAAGGCAAAGCTTGGTATTCAGCTGTAGTATAAATTGGAGTAAAAGCAAATTCTGTAACCATTCCTGGAACACAGTTCATCTGAGCTCTAAAATATGGGAAGTAAGCAGAGTGCAATACATCCTGAGATCTCATTTTGAAATGTATCTTTTTACCTTTGGGAATATGCAGTTCAGAAACCACAATATCATCCTGAGCATAAGGGTCTGACAAATCAACACCTAAAGTATTAACACCTTCAATTAATCTAACATTTGCTTTACCTAAAACATTATCAGCACCAGCATACCTTGCAGTCCATTTAAATTGCTGTGCATATAACTCAATAACAATAGTGTCTTCATCTTCATCAACAAACATAATGTTAGTCCAAGCATATAAACCATAAAGGATTAATCCCGCTAAAACAACAGCTGGAATAACACTCCAAATTGCTTCTAATTTATTGTTATCTGCAAAATATAAGGCTCTTTTATCTTTATTACCTCTGTATTTGAAAGCAAAGTAATGCAACAAAACCTGAGTAATTGCCTGAACAGTAAAAATTAACACCCAAGTAATATTCATTAGGCGGTCAATTAATGCACCATGATCAGAAGCAGGAGTATGAAGTACTAAATGACCCCATGTGTAAACTCCATATATTGTAAAGATATAGATGAAGGCTAAAAATCCAAACATCAAATATCCCTGTACATTATTATCATCATCGGTTGCAACTTGCGAATTGTCAGAAGTCGAAGCAACTTGCGTTAAATCGAATATCTTCGTCAATTGCCAAACAGCAACAGCCAATAAAACTAAAACTATAATTACCAACAAACTTGTCATCTGTTTATCTCTTTAAATATTAATAATGAAAATGTTTACTCTCTTCTATGAATGGATTTCTTTTTGCTAATAAAGGAGCTTTAGTTAATGCCGAGAATACAACAAAAATAAACAATCCAAGAAAGAATAAAACTGATGCAATTTCTGGCACACCAATAAACCAGCTGCCTCCAACAGTACCAGGCATAATCATATTAAAGAAGTCAACATAGTGACCTAACAATATTACAATTCCAGCCATAACCAAAACCCAAGTAATTCGTTTGAAATCAGTATTAATCAAAATTAAAACCGGAAACAAGAAATTCATAACAACAGCTCCAAAGAAAGGCAGGTTATATACTTGAATTCTTGTTATAAAATAAGTAATCTCTTCAGGGATATTAGCATACCAGATCAGCATAAACTGAGAGAACCATAAGTAAGTCCAGAATACGCTGATTCCAAACATAAACTTAGCTAAATCATGAACATGGCTTGTATTTACATGCTCTAAATATCCTCTAGATTTCAAGTAAAGAGTTACCATACAGATCATAGTAATACCGCTTACAAAGAAACTTGCAAACACATACCATCCAAACAAAGTACTGAACCAGTGCGGATCAATAGACATAATCCAGTCCCAAGACATAATAGATTCTGTAACAATAAAGAATACTAAAAATCCAGCTGAATAATTAAAATTCTTTTTATAAAAACTATTATCATTTGACTCATCTTGAGCTAAACAGTTTTTTCTAGAAAAATAACGGTATAAGTTCCAACCAGTCAAAAATACTGCAGCTCTAACAATCCAAAAAGGAAAATTCAAGAAACCAGATTTAGTCTGAATTAATTCATCATGCTTTACAACTTCAGGATCTAACCAAATAAACAAATGATTAAAGTGAAGACCACAAAGTACAAGTATAATAAAGAATATAACTGAACCTACAGGCAAATAAGCAGTTATCCCTTGCATTACTCTAAACAAAACTGGAGACCATCCAGCTTGTGCAACTTGTTGAATAGCGTAAAAAGCTAAAGTTCCCAAAGAAAGCAACATAAAGAAAATACAAGCCACATATAATGCAGACCAAGGTTTATTGCTTAATTGGTGAAATACATGCTCTAAATGTTCTTTATGTTCAGAATCAGCTTTAACATCATGTTTTGCCTCAGCAGACGCATGTTCAGAAGAAGCTGCTTCATGAGCACTTTCAGAACCATGTCCTCCATGTGAATCAGCTGCAAGAAGAGCTTCAACTTCTTGAATATTTTTAGGTGCACTCAAAAAACCATATCCAATTCCTAAAAAACCAATGGCCATTAAGACGAAAGAAAAAGTTTTTAATTTACTTGAAAATGTATACATATCTATTACGATCAGTTTGTTCAACAATTATTATTGTGCTTTTAGTTTAAGAACATAGTCAGCAACTAACCAGCGTTCGTGAGCACTCATTTGATTAGCATGTGAACCCATAGCATTTAAACCATAAGTTTCAACAAAGAAAATACTTCCTTCAGTAATCTCTCTGTCTTTGTAATTAGGAACACCAAGAAATTTTTCTCTTTCTACCAATTTTCCTTTACCGTCACCAGCAGCACCATGACAGCTAATGCAGTAAATTTCAAAAAGCTCTTTTCCTTTATCAGAATTTCTAGCTAATGAATCTAAAGGAGATTTTAAATTAGCTTTCGCTAAAGCATATCCCTCTGGAGTATTTTCATATTCGAAAGGTTCAAAACCTCTGTTTATTGAACCAACAGCAGGAAGCTGGCCTTCTTTACCGTTTTTAAATACATCAACTGGAGCCGGTGCATAAGTTTCTGCACTTACAGCTTCATACATATTTGGAAAATATTGATAGTTCGGTTTATCTTTATTAAAACAAGATGAAACCAATATCATTAAACCCAATACAAGCGTTATTTTATATAAACTTTTCATATCTACAATTAATGCTTTTCAATTACTTTAACTTCTACTGCACCTGTACCTTCAAAAAAAGAAACCAGATCTTCTTCATTTCCGTTAACTGCTACTTCCATCAAGAAGTGATCATCAGTGGTTCTTACATCAGGATTTTCAGCTTCTTTAAATGGCCATAATCTACTTCTCATATAAAAAGTAATAACCATTAAGTGAGCTGCAAAAAATACAGTCTCTTCAAACATAATAGGCACAAAAGCCGGCATATTATCAATATAACTGAAACTTGGCTTACCTCCAATATCTTGAGGCCAGTCCTGAATCATAACAAAGTCCATCAAGAAAGTTCCAAAAGACAAACCACACAATCCGTAGATAAAAGCACAAATTGCTAAACGCGTTGGAGCAAGCCCCATTGCTTTGTCCAATCCGTGAACTGGAAATGGCGTAAATACTTCTTCGATATGGTGGTGGGCTGCACGTGTCTTTTTTACTGCATCCATCAAAATATCATCGTCATTATAAATGGCGTATATAACTTTATTACTCATGATGTGAATGTTTATTAGCTTCTCTTTCTTTAATGTAATTTTCTCCTGTAGCTTTCAATATAGTTTTAACCTCTGCTTGTGCAATAACAGGGAATGTTCTTGCGTACAATAAGAATAAAACAAAGAAGAAACCTATTGTTCCGATAAAAATACCAATATCAACAAAAGTTGGAGAGAACATAGTCCATGAAGATGGTAAATAATCTCTATGTAATGAAGTAACGATAATTACAAATCTTTCGAACCACATACCAATGTTTACCACAATTGAGATTATGAAAGAAAACATAATACTCGTTCTTAATTTTTTAAACCACATAAATTGTGGAGAGAACACATTACATGTCATCATAGCCCAATATGCCCAAGCATAAGGCCCTGTTGCTCTGTTCAAGAAAGCATATTGTTCATACTCCACACCAGAGTACCATGCAATGAATAACTCAGTTATATAAGCAACACCTACGATAGAACCTGTAATCATAATTACAATGTTCATTAATTCGATATGCTGAATAGTGATATAAGCTTCAAGATTAATAACTTTTCTCATAATGATAAGTAAGGTATTTACCATCGCAAATCCAGAGAAAACTGCTCCAGCAACAAAGTATGGAGGGAAAATTGTAGTATGCCATCCTGGAATTACAGAAGTAGCAAAGTCCATGGATACAATAGTATGCACCGAAAGTACAAGAGGAGTTGCCAAACCAGCAAGAACTAATGAAACTTCTTCAAAACGCTGCCAGTCTTTTGCTCTACCGCTCCATCCAAAACTCAAGATAGAATATACTCTTTTGTTGAAAGGTGTAACAGCTCTGTCACGGAGCATTGCGAAATCAGGCAATAAACCAGTCCACCAGAAAACTAACGAAACAGATAAATAAGTTGAGATTGCAAATACGTCCCAAAGCAATGGCGAGTTAAAATTCACCCAAAGAGATCCAAATTGATTTGGAATTGGCAATACCCAATATGCCAGCCAAGGACGCCCCATGTGAATAATTGGAAATAAACCTGCCTGGATTACAGAGAAAATGGTCATTGCCTCTGCAGAACGGTTAATTGCCATTCTCCAACGCTGACGGAATAACAAAAGTACTGCAGAAATAAGTGTTCCTGCGTGACCAATACCAACCCACCAAACGAAGTTAGTAATATCCCAAGCCCAGCCAACTGTTTTATTTAATCCCCAAGTACCAATACCTGTAGACACTGTGTATATAATGCAGCCTAATCCCCAAAGGAAGGCTATTAATGCGATTGAAAATACAATCCACCATTGTTTATTTGCTTTACCTTCAATAGGTGCGGCTACATCAACAGTTATATCGTGATAAGACTTATCACCTATAACTAAGGGTTTTCTAATGGCTGCTTCGTAGTGAGACGACATAATCCTTTATTTGATTCTTAATTAATAATTTTTGTACTAGGTATTTCTAACTTTAACGTGGTAAACAACATTTGGCTTAGTACCAACATGCTCCAATAAATGATAGCTTCTATCATCTTCTGCCAATTTAGTGACAGCAGCCTCTTTATCATTTACATCTCCAAATATCATTGCTCCAGTAGAACAAGCATTTGAACAAGCAGTTTGGAATTCTCCGTCTTTAATTGCTCTTCCTTCATTTTTAGCTTTCAAAATTGTTGCTTGTGTCATTTGAATACACATTGAACATTTTTCCATTACACCACGAGAACGAACATTTACATCAGGATTTAAAACCATTCGTCCTAAATCATCATTCATATGATAATCGAATTCACTGTTTTTGTTATACAAGAACCAGTTAAAACGACGAACTTTATAAGGACAGTTATTAGCACAGTAACGAGTACCAACACATCTATTATAAGCCATTTGGTTTTGACCTTGACGACCGTGAGAAGTTGCAGCAACTGGACAAACAGTCTCACAAGGAGCGTGATTACAGTGCTGACACATTACTGGCTGGAAAGAAACTTGTGGATTATCTCCTGCTTTTTCCATTTCATTGAAAGTAGACAATGAACTTGATAATCCAGCGATATTCTCTTTTCTTTCGTTATCACCTTCAAAAGTACTCTCAGAAGAATAGTATCTGTCGATACGCAACCAATGCATATCCCTGCTTCTTCTTACTTCATCTTTTCCAACAACTGGTACGTTATTTTCAGCATGACAAGCAATTACACAGGCACCACAACCAGTACAAGCATTCAGATCGATAGAAAGATTAAAATGATGTCCAGTAGAACGGTCAAATGAACCCCACAAATCCACTGAAGTAGTTGGAACTTCTTTGTGATCTAAAGATACAACTGGTTTTTCATTCCAAACTTCAGCATCTTTAGTATTAAATATTTCAAGAGTAGTTTCTTTAATAATATCACCTCTTCCCATTAATGTTTTCTGACCTTGAACGCAAGCAAATTCATGTTCTCCATTTGCTTTTTCAATAGTAACAGACTGCACATTATTGAATCCTCCATATACAGCGTAAGCATTAATACCAACCTGCATCTCTTCTTTCAAAGCAGCTTTACGGCCATATCCTAAAGCCATACCAACAGTTCCAACAGCTTGACCCGGCTGAACAATTACTGGAACTTTTTCAAGTTTTACGCCATTAACACTCAAATTAGCATAACTACCATTCAATCCACCGTTAGCAACGATTTCATTTGTCATTCCCCATTTCTTAGCATCAGCATTTGAAACAGTAACATAATTATCCCAAGAAACTCTTGTTAATGGATCTGGAAACTCTTGCAGCCAAGGGTTGTTTGCCTGCTGCCCGTCTCCCATTCCAGTTTTTGTATATAATACTAATTCAAGACCAGCAGCTTTTGACTGCGCTAAAGCACTTGCAGCACCAGCGTAATCAGCAGTACCTGCGGCAGAAACTTGAACAGCACCTACAAATACACCGTCATGCAAAACTTTATTCCAAGAAGAACCAGCGATTATTGAAGCTGAAAATGCTTTCAGATAATCATAATAAGTTCCAGGAATTCCGTTTATAGATAATAAAATATCTTGAAATTGTTTTGTGTCGAATAATGGACGAATAGTTGGCTGTGTCAAACTATAAGTTCCTTTTGTCAATGCTAAATCCCCCCAAGCTTCCAAATAATGAGGCACTGGAGCAGCAATTGTTGTCAATGAAGCAGTTTCATCTTCTTTTAAAGATAATGCAACTGAAGTTTTTACTTTTTTCAATCCTTCAGCAAATGATTTACTGTCAGCTAAAGTATAAACTGGATTAACGCCGCTCATGATTAAAGTATGAACACTTCCAGCATTCATGTCTTTTACTAATTGAGCGACTTTTTCGTTAGATCCTTTACGGATTTGTCTTGTTCCCGAAGTATTAAAAGCTTCACTTGCCAAAACTTGATTAATGGCAAGAACTAATAACTGAGCATTTTTATCTTGAATACCAGATACTAAAACTCCTTTAGAACCTGCCGCTTTCAATTGCTGAGCCGCTTTAGTTACATCCGCTTTGAAAGCAGCATCTAATGATGCAGCAACAGATGATCCGGTAATAATATTATAAATATGAACTAATGCTTGTTTTTGGTTAGCCGTAGACATAGCAATACGCTTATCAGCAGCTGCACCAGACAACGTCATATTAGATTCTAGTTGTACGTGTTTAGATATTATTTTCTTTCCAACTGCTCCAGATGGAATTCTGCCTTTAGCATAACCTGAATCATACCCCCCACCTTGCCAATCTCCAAGGAAATCAGCACCAACAGAAAGGATTAATGAAGCTTTTGAAAAATCATAATCCACTAAAGCTCTTTCTCCATAAACAGCCTCAAAAGCATCTAAAGCTTCTGAAGAAGAAACAGCGTCATATATAACATGTTTAGCATTAGGATTCTTAGCGATAAAGTCAGCAATCAACTTTTCAGTAGACGGACTTGCCAATGTATTTGTCAAAAATACAACTTGCCCTCCTTTTGCTTTAGCATCAACAATACTAGATTTTATTTTTGAATCAACTGCAGACCAAGAAGCTTTTTTAGCATCAAGTTTAGGCTCTTTCAAACGCATATTATCATACAATGATAATATAGAAGCATGAACTCTGGCATTAGCAGCAAACTTAGCCCCAGCAATAGTGTTATTATCAATTTTAATTGGACGCCCTTCACGAGTTTTAACCAAAAGGTTTGCGAAATCAAATCCATCAAAAACCGAAGTTGCATAATAATCTGCTACTCCAGGAATAATTTGTTCTGGCTGCAGCACATAAGGAATTGACAAATGCACAGGACCCTCACAAGCAGCTAAAGAAGCCGCTGCTGTACTAAAACCAACGTACTTTAAAAAGTCACGACGTGTAGTTGAAGAAGAAGACAAAGCCGACTCATTTCCTAAAAACTCATCAGTAGGAATCTCTTCAACAAATTCGTTATTTCTAAGCGCCTCAACAATAGAACTATTTCCGTCTAGTTCTTCAACACTTTTCCAGTATTTTTTGTTTGATGACATATTATATATAAATATTAATCTTAATAATTTCTTTTTAGTTTCAAGCTTTATTTGCTTCAGCTTTCAAATTATACTAAACTTGAAAGCTGAAACTTTAAACTTTTTAGTAGTGGCATTTACCGCATTCTAACCCGCCCATCTGAGCAGCAGTTAATTTATCAACACCATATTTTTTAGAAAGCTGTTCGTGTATTTTTTTGTAGTACTCATTACCTTCCATTTTAACATCAGTTTTTCTGTGGCAGTTAATACACCATCCCATTGTTAATGGAGAGAACTGTTTCATGATTTCAAATTCCTGAACAGGACCGTGACAAGTCTGGCATTCAATTCCAGCTGTAGTAACATGCTGCGAGTGATTAAAATAAACAAAATCAGGCAAGTTATGAATACGCACCCATTTTACAGGCTCGGTCTTTCCAGTATAAGACTGACTAGATGCGTCCCAGCCAACAGCTTTGTATAATTTTTTAATCTGCTCGTCATAGAAAGCCTTACTGTATTCTGGAGTTGCAGTAGTTTCAGCAACTTCACTAATACTTTTATGACAATTCATACAAACATTTAAAGAAGGAATTCCAGCAGTTTTACTCACTCTAGAAGCAGAGTGGCAATATTTACAGTTGATTTCATTATCTCCTGCGTGTATTCTATGAGAGTAGTGAATTGGCTGAATTGGTTCGTAGTTTTGATCCACACCAACCTGCATTAAAAAACCATAAACCATATAAGCCCCAGCCAGCAGTAAGAAAATAGCCGAAACCAATACTAAGAATTGATTTTTAACAAAAGCCTTCCAAATAGGCAAAGTAGGTTCTTTTGCAGCAACTTCAATACCATTTGCAGCTGCAACTTTTCTTAAAACTTTGTTTACCAAAACCAACATCACAATAAGTATTGCCATTACTAATGACAAAGCACCTAAAATAACATTATTTGAAATACCAGCCTCTTGCGAAGCGTCTTTTACAGCACCAGGAACACCACCAGCTGGCGCAGCAACTTCAGCCTTAGGTTCAGAAGTATATGCTATAATATTATCAATATCTCCTTCAGATAACTGAGGAAAAGGAGTCATCGGAACTTTATTATTATCTTCAAAAAGTTTTACTGCAACTTTATCTCCTGATTTAATTAAATCAGAACTATTGTGAACCCATTTATAAATCCAAGCCATATCATGCCTTGCAGACACACCTCTCAAGGCAGGACCTGTAGATTTTGCATCTAACTTATGACATGCGGCACAATTGGTATTAAAAAGCTCTTTCCCTTTTGCCGCATCACCTCCAGAACTGGCAGCTGGCGCAGCAGCTGCAGCATCTGCTGCTGGAGCAGCATCTTGTGCAAGCGAAGCTACGGAAATACTCAACATTAATGCTAAGCTTAAAAATAATTTCCTTGAATTCGAATTATGGTTACCCACCTTTTTCATATTAATATATTGATTATCTACTAAAAATTGTTCGCTTATTGTCAAATAAACTAGAAGACGAAACCCTCCTTATTTTAAAAACTGCGACAAAAATACGACTTAAGAACTATTCTCAAAACCTTAAAATAATCTTAATTATAATTTATATCAAATCTAAATAAGGAATGTAATTTCAATTTCCTGTTAAAATGTTATTTTTGTAAAATAAATAATCAGATTATGAGATTTTTAAGATTAGCACAGCCATTAGTATCAGCTCTTTTATTTTGTTTAACTACAATAAAAACAGGAGCTCAAAATTCGAATTTAACACTTAATCAGGATCCAAAATTCGAACAATTACTGACAGAAAAAAGAAAATCAAACCCTAATTTATCTTATAATGACAGGTACAAAATTCAAATATTCAACGGTGTAAGTGAAACTGCCAAAAAAACTTTGTCAGAATTTAAACAAGAATTCAAAGACCTCGACGGAACAATTATTTTCAATACACCAAATTATAAAGTTTGGGTTGGAAATTTCAGAACTAGAATGGAAGCCGAACGAAATCTTATTGATATTAAAAAAAGATATAAAAACGTTTTTTTAATAAAGCCTAGCAAATAAATTTTTAAACACTAAACTACATTTAAAATCTAAGCTGTTTTATAAATTTTTTAATAATATACAGACTAAATTTAGAAGCAACCTGTGATATAAACTCATTGAAATCTATTACAGAATTCTCATTCGCATCATCAGAAATTGTACAGATAATCACAAAAGGAATATTATATTCAAAACATACCTGAACCAGAACTGATCCTTCCATACTACACACAAAACATCTGGAAAGACAGCTAGAATATTTTCTTATTCAAGATTACTAAAAAGAATTGATTCCCGCTTATATTTTATCCAACCATTACTTTTTTTTGAATTATCAATGAATATCTTTCTGTTGTTTTAAAGAAACTAAATCAATCAGGTTTCCATTTAACTAACTCACCAATCCTTTCTACTGTAATTATCCAAAACTTCTTTTGGAAGAAAGAGTTCACTTATACCTAAGAACGGGATTCCAATTTATTTGATTATAGGACGGGCATCCAAATCATGCTGCACAAGGCTATTCGCAACAACAATATCACCGATATTTAAGTCCGCTCTACTGCACTGGCAACTCCTGTAAATAAAAATTCAGTTATTCCGAATTCTGCAATCAAGTGAGTTAGAAGCGACTTTGCCCCACCGTAAAAACACTACTATAGCTTCAACATTATTTATCGTACCTGTATAATAAGTTCGCATTCCTTTTACAATTTCCTTTTTATCTGCAAGGAGAGTGACAATGCCATTAATTTCTTTAGGCATTAATCCGTCTTTTATTCATAACAAAAACCATTTATACAATAAATCACAAACCATCATTGATAAGACATTTGCTTTTAAAACTTTTAATTTCAACACACTCAAAGTATAAAAAAATGGCACACAAATGACTCGGATTGAATGGATTTTGCACAGATTCCAATTAAATTCTTAACGGAGTTATAAAAAACCCATCCTAATCTGTTTAATCCTTGGGATACGTGCAAATTTAACTGTTTTGCAAAATGACAAAGTAATATTTATTCTTTAAAAGCGAATACCTTGCATCATTGTGAAAACATTTAACAATAACAACAAAGAAGCTTTAAAATTACTCCCAGCGTAACAATTCACTTGCAAGAGCAATAATCATATAAAAAAACACCTTATATTACTGCTCTCAATTAAACAATCAACACCTAAGTAAAACGACATTCTAAACAAAAAAAATCCCAACGAATTGGGATTTTAAATTATATAACAAGTGAATATTACTTCAATTTCTTTTTGATAGCCACTTCGTGGTAAGCTTCAATAACATCTCTTTCTTCGATGTCATTATAACCTTTTATCTGAATACCGCAATCGTAGCCTTTGGTAACTTCTTTTACATCGTCTTTGAAACGTTTCAGTGCAATTAATTCACCTTCATGAACTACTACGCCGTCTCTAACAATTCTAATTTTACCATTTCTGGTAATTTTACCATCCGTAACCATACAGCCGGCAATTGTACCCACTTTAGAAATTTTGAACAATTCTCTGATTTCAGCAGTACCAAGAACTTCCTCTTTCATTTCTGGAGCTAACATTCCTTCCATCGCATCTTTCAAATCATCGATAGCAGCATAGATAATAGAATAATAACGGATATCGATTTCTTCTTTATCAGCTAATTGTCTAGCATTTCCAGCAGGACGAACGTTAAATCCTATAATAATCGCATCAGAAGCAGAAGCTAACATAACGTCAGATTCTGTAATTGCTCCAACACCTTTATGAATAATATTGATCTGGATTTCTTCGGTTGATAATTTAGAGAACGAATCAGACAAGGCTTCTACAGAACCATCCACGTCACCTTTAAGAATAATGTTCAACTCTTTAAACTGACCTAATGCGATTCTACGTCCAATCTCGTCTAATGTAATGTGACGCTGTGTACGTACTGATTGTTCACGCATTAATTGAGAACGTTTCGCCGCAATTTGTTTTGCCTCTTTTTCATCTTCAAAAATATTGAACTTATCACCAGCTGTAGGAGCTCCATCAAGTCCTAAAACCGAAACAGGAGTAGAAGGCCCTGCTATAGTAACAGTTTTACCTCTTTCATCGTGCATCGCTTTAATTTTTCCATGATGCTTTCCTGCCAGCATATAATCACCAATTTTAAGAGTACCATGCTGTACTAAAATTGTAGAAACATACCCTTTTCCTTTATCTAAGAAAGCTTCAACAACTGTACCCTGCGCAGCTTTATTTGGATTTGCTTTCAGATCTAAAATTTCAGCTTCTAACAATACTTTTTCCAATAATTCTTTAACACCTGTACCAATTTTTGCAGAAATATCATGAGATTGAATTTTTCCACCCCAATCTTCCACAAGTAAATTCATGCCTGCCAAACGTTCTTTAATTTTTTCAACGTTAGCATTTGGCTTATCGATTTTATTGATTGCAAATATAATCGGAACACCAGCCGCCTGAGCATGAGAAATAGCCTCTTTGGTCTGTGGCATAATATCATCATCCGCAGCTACCACAATAATAGCAATATCGGTAACCTGAGCCCCACGGGCACGCATCGCAGTAAACGCTTCGTGACCTGGTGTATCAAGGAACGCAATTTTTTGTCCGTTATCCAATGTTACTCCGTAAGCTCCAATGTGCTGTGTAATACCTCCTGACTCACCTGCAATAACATTTTCTTTACGAATGTAATCCAGCAAAGATGTTTTACCGTGATCAACGTGTCCCATTACAGTAACGATTGGTGCTCTGGTAACTAAATCTTCCTCTTTATCTTCAACTACCTCAATAGCTTCTTCGATATCTACTGTTATGAATTCAACGTCATAACCAAATTCATCAGCAACAATTGTCAATGTTTCAGCATCCAGACGCTGATTCATCGTAACCATGATTCCAAGAGACATACAAGTTCCAATCACTTTTGTAATCGGCACATCCATCATTATTGCAATTTCACCTACAGTAACAAACTCAGTAACTTTAATCGTTTTACTTCCTTCGTCCAAAGCTCTTTGCTCGTCATCAGATTTTTGACGATGCGTATCTCTTTTATCTCTTCTATATTTTGCCGCTTTAGACTTCCCTCCTTTACCTTGAAGTTTCTCTAAAGTTTCGCGAATTTGATTTTTAACTTCTTCTTCTGTTGGCTCAACTTTTGCAACAATTGCAGGTCTATTGCCTTTTACAAATCCAGGTCTTGCACTTCTATTTGCATTAAAACCGCCTCCACCTGTATTCGGAGTAATCTTATTAGGATTTGGCGCTCCAGGAACACCTGGAGTTGCAGGAGATTTAGGAGCTCCCGGTTTAGGAGCAATTCTCTTGCGTTTATTTTTATTCGCATTATTAGCACCAGCAACTCCAGGAGTACCAGGCTTGTTAGGCGTAATTTTTGGATCTTCTTTTTTCTTCTTCGGTTTATTAAACTGAGACAAGTCAATCACTTGACCGGTTAGAGTTGCACCAGAAAGTTTTTGGTATTGTGTAGTAATCGATTCTTCGACTGGAGCTTCATTAGCAGTGCTTACTGCCTTTTTCTCTACTACAGCTTCAGGCTGTTTTTCGGCACTTTTAACTTCCTTGAATTTAGGTTTTTCAACAGCCTCATTTTCTTGAACCTTAGGTATCTCTTTTATGATTTTTTCTACTACTGGCTGTTTTATTTCTACAGTTTCAGCAGTAACTTTTTTCACATCTTCTTTAGAAACAGGTGCTTCATTTGAAGTTATATCTATAGGAGTAATTACTTTTTCAGCAACAATAGGTTCAGGAGCAGGAGCGGCTTTTTTAGGATTAAGATCAATTTTACCAACTTGAACCGGCCCAGACAATGTAGCCCTGGCTTTAATAACTTCTTGTTGTTTCAAACGCTCTTCCTCTAGTTTGCGTTTATCTTCAACTTCTTTTTCACGCTCAATACGCAATGCCTCTTTTTCTTTTCTTTTCTCTTCACCTACTTCCTTGGAAGCTTCTTTATTCCCCTTGTCGCCTGCAAACTGACTTTGTAGGATATTAAATTCATTGTCAGAAATTTTAGCATTTGGATTTGCCTCAATAGCAATTCCCTTATCCTTAAGATAATCCACAGCTCTTTCTAACGAAATATTTAATTCCCTTAAAACCTTGTTTATTCTAATAATTCTCTCTTCAGACATAAAATCTTTTTATTTTTACCTTATTCGTTGTTCCATTTTTACCTTACATTAAAAATAGAAATTTATTTTA
Source organism: Flavobacterium sp. HJJ (assembly GCF_015351475.1). Classification (GTDB taxonomy): domain Bacteria; phylum Bacteroidota; class Bacteroidia; order Flavobacteriales; family Flavobacteriaceae; genus Flavobacterium; species Flavobacterium marginilacus. The sequence goes on from NZ_JADKPR010000014.1 coordinate 107,989, forward strand.
TATGAGGAATTAACAGTCTGTTAACTATCAAATTCTTCATTTAATATTCTAATTACATCTAAAATCGTTTCCTCTTCTAGGTCAGTTCTTCTAACTAAATCTTCAACATCGTGTTTCAAAATACTTTTAGCAGTATCCAAACCAATTTTTGCAAATTCTTCTATAACCCACTCTTCGATCTCATCTGAGAACTCAGTTAATTCAACATCATCATCATCAGCTGTAGTTCCGGCAACATCACCTTCACGAATTACATCTAATTCATAACCTGTTAACTGTCCAGCCAAACGAATGTTATGACCTCCTCTACCAATTGCTTTAGAAACTTCTTCTAATTTCAAAAACACTTCGGCTCTTTTAGCTTCTTCATTAATTTTGATAGAAGAAACTTTCGCAGGACTTAACGCTCTGGTAATATACAATTGAACATTGCTTGTATAGTTAATCACATCAATATTTTCATTTCCTAATTCACGAACAATTCCGTGAATACGAGATCCTTTCATACCAACACAAGCTCCAACTGGATCGATACGGTCATCATAAGAATCTACAGCTACTTTTGCTTTTTCACCAGGAATTCTCACTACATTTTTAACCATAATTAAACCATCAAAAACTTCAGGGATTTCTTGTTCAAATAATTTTTCCAAGAACTTATCTGAAGTTCTGGACATAATAATCTGAGGTTTGTTTCCTTTTAGTTCAACACTTTCAATTATACCTCTAACATTATCTCCTTTACGGAAAAAATCAGAAGGAATTTGTTTTTCTTTTGGTAAAATGATTTCGTTTCCGTCATCATCCACCAAAATTACAACTCTTGGACGAACATGATGCACTTCTGCAGTATAAATATCACCAATAATATCCTTAAATTGCTTGTAAAGATTCGTATTATCGTGTTCGTGTATTTTTGATATTAAATTTTGTCTTAAAGCCAATATCGCTCTTCTTCCTAAATCTATCAATTTAACTTCTTCTGAAACTTCCTCTCCAATTTCGAAATCGGCTTCGATTTTTCTAGCTTCAGTTAATGTAATTTCTTCATTTTCAAAATCCAAATCCTCGTCAGCAACGATTACTCTTCTTCTCCAAATCTCCATATCTCCTTTGTCAGGATTTATGATGATGTCAAAATTATCATCTGAACCGTATTTTTTTTTCAATGCATTTCTAAATACATCTTCCAAAATTGCCATAAGCGTTACACGATCAATAAGTTTATCATCTTTAAACTCTGAAAATGAATCGATTAATGCTAAATTTTCCATGCGAATTCTTTAAATTAAAATGTTACTGTAACAACTGCTTCTTTAATATCTGCATAAGGTATCTGCAATTCCTTTTGAACCGTCTCTTTTCCCTTACCCACTTTTTTGGCTTCTCTAGCTTTCCAAGACAAAATTATAAAAAGATCATTAGCTTCAACTAATTCTGCCTCAATATTTTCTTGATTGGTTTTAACAATTAATGTTCTGCCAATATTCTTTTTATACTGCCTAACTAATTTTAAAGGAGAACCTACTCCTACCGAAGCGACTTCTAATGAGAAATCCTGTTCTTCTCTGTCTAAGTTACCCTCAACAGCACGACTTATATCAATACAGTCCTGCAAAACCACTCCATTATCCCCATCAATCCCAATAATAATTTTAAAACTATCCGTTACAGTCAAGTCAATTAAAAAAATAGATGGTTTTTCCAGAAGAACCTCTTCTAATACCCGCTTTACTTTCTCTTTAAATGTCATATCTTTATAAAAAGAGGGGACGTTAGTCCCCTCATTATTTAAACTTTACTAAATAACGGTGCAAATATAGTGTTTTTTTTAAATCAAAAAAATTGATTACTATTAAAAAATAATATATCTTTAATCTATCAATTAACAAATAATTCATACTTAAACAAACCCCAATTACAATGAAAAAAATTCTTATCCCAACTGATTTTTCAAAATATGCTGATGAAGCTATAGAAGTTGGCGCACAAATTGCAAAAAAAAACAACAGCGAAATTGTCTTAATTCACATGCTGGAACTACCTACACACATGAATGACGCCATATCCGGCGAAACAAGCATCCCGGAAATTATGCTATTCAAACGCAAAGCAGAAGAAACTCTAAAAAGCATAAAAAACCGTCCATATCTAGACGGAATCACTGTAACCGAAGTTGTCAGACTCGATGGTGCTTACAAAGGAATCAACAACTACATTAAACAAAACAGCGATTTTGACTTAATTGTAATGGGATCTCACGGAGCAACCGGTCTTAATGAAATCCTAGTAGGTTCAAATACCGAAAAAGTCGTAAGACAATCTGAAGTTCCAGTTTTAGTAATCAAAAACAAACTAGAAAACTTCAAAGCAGCAAACATCATTTTCGCTTCAGATTTCTCTAACGAAATCAAAAAACCTTTCAAAAAGGTTATTGAATTTGCTAAAATATTTGAAGCAAAATTAAACCTTGTAATGATCTGCACTCCAAACAGCTTCAAAAGCACTTCGGCTGCACGCAAAATCATAAATGAATTCGTTGCTGAATTTGATATGCCAGAGTACACTTTTGAAACATACAACGAAAGCAACATTGAAAAAGGAATCATAAATTACTCTAATGAAAACAATGGAGACATAATTGCTTTCTGCACACATGGAAGAACTGCATTAAACCATTTCTTCACTGGAAGCATTTCTGAAGATCTAGTAAATCACTCTCAAAAGCCAGTATTAACTTTTAGAGTATAATTTTAAAAAAGAAAGCCTCTCCAAAAAAAAGAGAGGCTTTACTTTTCAAACGCGTACAGTTTAAAATAATTTCATAAAAAAAGCCTCTCGATTGAGAGGCTTTTTTTGTTGGTCTACTAGGACTCGAACCTAGAAAGACTGCACCAAAAACAGTTGTGTTACCATTACACCATAGACCAGCTTTTCTGCGAGCATTTCTGCTTAGCGAGTGCAAATTTAGAACAAATTCCTAGTTGTGCAAACTTTTTTTGCCTTTTTCTTCAAAAAAATTGAAACAAATTTCAATTTAAAAATCAAAATCTGATTAAAACATTGAATTACAAAGCCTTTACCAAAATGATTATTTTCAATAAAATTATAATAATGCGACTTCACTTTAAAAAAAAAAACATTTTCTTTGTATCACTTTTTAAAACATGTAAAAAAAAACAGAAGACAAGTATATGACATCATTCAATTTCAACAAATGGAATACCATTACAGGTTGGTTTGCCTTTTCAATCGCTTTAATAACTTATACGCTTACTGTTGAGCCTACCATGAGCTTTTGGGATTGTGGAGAATATATTGCTACTGCTGCAAAACTAGAGGTTGGGCATCCGCCAGGAGCACCTTTGTTCCAAATGATTGGTGCTTTCTTTGCAATGTTTGCTTTAGACAAAGAACATATTGCATTGATGGTAAACATGACATCTGTATTTTCAAGTGCTTTCACCATATTATTTATGTTTTGGTCATCAACTATAATTTTGAAAAAAGTTATAAGTCAGTATACCGAAATAAACAGCAGTAATGCTATTGTAATACTTGGAAGTTCTTTAGTAGGTTCGCTTGCTTATACTTTTTCGGACAGTTTTTGGTTTAATGCAGTAGAAGCTGAAGTTTATGCAATGGCCAGTTTATTAATTTCTCTGCTTTTATGGCTGGGATTACGCTGGGAACAGGATATGGATACTCCTAGAGGTCATAAATGGTTATTGTTAATTTCACTTGTAGTTGGATTATCATTTGGAGTGCACTTCATGGCCTTGTTAACTATTCCTGCTATTGGATTTTTATATTATTTTAAAAACTACAAAGTAGTAACAGTAAAAAATTTCATAATTGCCAACATTGTAGTTGTTTCTGTTTTACTTTTCATCTTCAAATTATTATTACCTTTAACAATGGCTTTCTTTGGTAAAACCGAAGTCTTCATGGTTAATTCAATGGGACTGCCTTTTAACTCAGGAACTATTTTTGTAACACTGCTTCTAATAGCTTTCTTCTATTTTGGATTGAATTATACCCGCAGTAAAGGATTAGTACACTATAACACTCTTATTCTTTGTATTCTTTTCATTCTTATAGGATTTTCAACATGGCTGATGTTGCCAATTCGTGCCAATTCTGAAACTGTCATCAATGAAAACAAACCATCTGATGCTGCCGAAGTTTTAGCATATTACAACAGAGAGCAATACGGAGTTAACCCATTATTTTATGGTCCTCAATACACCGAGGCTTTTACAGGATTAGACCCAGAAACTCCATATTTAGACAAAGCTCCTAACTACGAGAGAGATTACAAAACCGGCAAATATGTTATTGTAAACAATTACAAGAATGCCGAACAAAATTCAGACAACAGCCAAAAAACAATTCTTCCAAGAATGTGGAGCACAGAACATATTGAAAACTATATTAACTTCACACATCCGCCGGCATTTAGAATAAATCCAAACCATGATTATGATGAAGATCTTGTAAAATATGGATTGGATCCAAGCAAATTAAGTGAAGAAGATTACAACAAAGCAGTTGCACAATTAAAAAATGAAACTGAAAAAACGGTATCTGAGTTCAGACAGGCTTATGCTCAAAAACAAATTGACAATGAAGGATATGTTGCTTTTCTAAAACATTATAGCGACTATTTAATTATAGAAAAACCAACCACCGCAGACAACTTCAGCTTTATGTTCGAATACCAATTTGGATACATGTACTGGAGGTATTTAATGTGGAATTTTGTTGGAAGACAAAACGACGAACAGGGCAGATATGACTATCTTGACGGAAACTGGATAAGCGGTATTCCATTTGTAGACAATTTACACTTAGTTTCTCAAGACAATTTACCAACAGATACTTTAAACAATAAAGGAAGAAACGTATATTTCTTTTTACCATTTATACTTGGGTTAATTGGAATTATGCATCATGCGAGCAAAGACAGAAAAAGCTTTTATGTTTTATTAGCACTTTTCCTTTTTATGGGAATTGCGTTAAAAATATACCTGAACGAAAGACCATTTGAACCGCGTGAAAGAGACTATGCCTTAGTAGGATCATTTTACGTATTTGCCATTTGGATAGGTTTTGGCGTATATTCATTATATGAAAGTTTTCAAAAATACCTTTCTCCAAAAATTGCAGGTCCTGTATTCATAGGAGCTTCATTATTGGTAGCACCAGTATTAATGGCTTATCAAAACTGGGATGATCACGACCGTTCAGGGAAATACACAGCAACCGCTATGGCAAAAGCCTATTTAGAATCATGTGATCCAAATGCTATTTTATTTACCATTGGAGATAACGACACATTTCCTCTTTGGTATGCTCAGGAAATAGAAGGCATCCGTACCGATATTAAAATTGTAAATACAAGTTTATTTATGACAGATTGGTATATTGATCAAATGAAGAGAAAAGCATATCAATCCAATGCCCTGCCAATTTCATTTACACATAATGAATATGTGGGAGATAAACTTGACTATGTAGCACATATTCAAAAAACCGAAAGCCGCTGGGATTTACCCGCTTTTATAAAATTCATAAAAGACCCTAGATCTACTGTAGAAATGCAAAATGGACAAACCATACATTTTTATCCGACTAATAAAATCAGAATTCCTATTAATAAAGACAACATTATAAAGAACAAAATTGTCAATCCAAAATTATACGATTCAATTGTTCCTTATATTGATATTGATATAAAAGGAAGTGCCATCTACAAAAACAGACTGATGATGCTTGACCTTATCAACAACAACAACTGGAAAAGACCTGTTTATTTTAGCGGAGGCGCATTTGATGCGGAAGATTATTTATGGATGAAAGATTATCTTCAATTAGAAGGTATGGTTTATAAATTAGTTCCAATAAAAACAGCATTCACTGAAGATTCTGGTCAAATGGATATGGGACGAATTGACACTGAAAACATGTATGCCAAAGTAATGGCGTGGGATTGGGGGAACAGCGACAGTGACAAAATATATCATGATCCAGAAACGCGCAGAGAAAGTCTTACTTACCGAATGAATTTGGCCCGATTGATGAAACAGCTGATCGCTGAAGGAAAAATTGACAAAGCCAAAAAAATCATTGAGTTAGCAATGACAAAAATGCCTTTGGAAAAATTTGGATATTACTCCTTAGTTGAACCATTTGCTAAAGGTTACTATGATGTTGGCGAAAAGGCTAAAGCACATGATTTATTAGAAAAATTGATAAACAAATATCGCGAAAACCTTAATTATTATGCCAAATTAGCTCCTTCAGAACAATCTGATGTAAGTATTGAAATCATTACCGACATTGAGCGTTACAGAAGCTTGTTGACCGTAATGCAGGAAAGTAAAGATCAGGCATATTACAATTCAAGTAAAAAAACATTTAACACTTATATTGAAATATTTGCCCGATTTGGACGCAAAAAAGAATAATTATCTGATATAAATCAAAACAATTAAAATGTAGTGCAACTAAAAAAGGCACTACATTTTTTTTGCTTAAAATTGAATTTAATTGTACTATTGAATTATGAAATTCTATTGGATTAAGACAAATACGTTTATAAAAAAAATATTCTCCAATTTTACATGGGATATTCCCAATGCAGAGAATAAAATCTACCTCACTTTTGACGACGGGCCAACTCATGAAGTAACTGAATGGGTTTTGGAAGAACTAAAAAAGCATCAGGCAAAAGCAACATTTTTTTGCATTGGAAAGAATATAGAAAACAGCCCAGGTTTATTTCAAAAAGTAATCAATGAAGGTCATGCAATAGGAAATCACACTTTTAATCATTTTAATGGCTGGAAAACAAAAGCAGATGATTATTTAACAAATGTCACAGAATGTCAAAATCTCATCGACAAACTGCATCCTGAAAACAGCAGATTATTCCGTCCGCCATATGGCAAAATAAAAAAATCACAATCTAAAGAATTGCGAAGACTGGGTTACAAAATAATCATGTGGGATGTTCTCAGTGCCGATTTTGACCAAACCATAACACCAGAAAAATGTCTTGAAAACGTACTCAAAAATACTGTTTCGGGAAGTATAATTATTTTCCACGACAGTGTAAAAGCTTATAAAAATCTGAAATATGTACTCCCTCGGTCATTACAAATCCTAAAAGAAAGAGGTTTTACATTTGACACAATCCATTAAAAACAAGGATTATCTACAATTGTTCTTGTACAATTCCAATTAAAGTATTGGCATCAAGCTCGCCGGATTGTCTCCAGATCATCATTCCTTCTTTATATATCATCAAGGTAGGCAAGCCTTTAATACGCAGTGCTTCGGCCAATTCTTGATTTTTATCTACATCTATCATGATAACTTTTACTTTATCTCCAAGCGCAGCTGCTACATCTTTTATAACAGGATGCATCGAAAGTGACGGCTCGTTCCAATCTGTGTAAAAATCTATCAACACAGGAACTTGTACATTTATAAGTTCTCCAAATTTTGACATAAAACCAAAATATTAAATTTCTATTAGTTCCAAAAAGAGATATTTAGGTTACAAATTTAGCATTTTAAACCAATTATGCTAATTTTTCTCCTTTTATTAGTTGAATAACTGTAATCTCAGGCATAATCCCCACTCTGCCAGGATATGCATGAAAACCGAAACCTCTGTTTACATAAACGTATCTCCCTAAGTTTTCATATAATCCTGCCCATTGCTTATACACATATTGTGCCAGACTCCATTTGAAAACACCTGGAATTTCAATACCAAACTGCATTCCATGCGTATGACCGGACAATGTTAACTGAAAATGCTTATCATCATGCTGCACCACTTCGTTCCAGTGGCTTGGGTCATGGCTCATTAAAATTTTAAAATCCTCTTTGGTTAAATGCTGCGAAGCTTTCTTTAAATCTCCTGCCTGTTTAAAATTTTTGCCCCAGTTTTCTACTCCTACCAATGCAATTTTTTCTCCGTCTTTTTCAATAAAAGTATGCTCATTCAATAACAGCTGAAAACCAATATCTCCATACAATTTTTTGATTCCTTCAAAGTTTTCATCTTTAGCTTTCTGCGAAGGCCAGGTCACGTATTCTCCATAATCATGGTTCCCAAGCACCGAAAATTTGCCATATTTATGCTCCTTAATTCTGTTGAAAGTCTCAATCCAAGGATGCATTTCTTTGGCATGCGTATTAACGATATCTCCTGTAAACAAAATCAAATCCGAATTCTGTTCATTAACCAAATCAATTGCGTAACTGATTTTCTCAGGATTATCAAAACTGCCGCTGTGCACATCAGAAATTTGAGTTATTGTAAAACCATCAAAAGCATCTGGCAGATCAGGGAAATGCACCGCTTGCTTTATGACTTTAAAATTATATTTCCCTTCAAATATTCCATAAATCAGCGACAGAAAAGGAATAGCTGCTAGGCCCAAACCTATTTGGCTTACAAATTTACGTCTCGAAGGCAAAAAATCAGCTTTGTTGTTATTATCGATAAAATAATTAACTGCACCTGCTGCTATACGAAACACATCTTCGCCCAAAAGAATAATCATTGTTACAATTTTTGGAACATAAACCAAAAGCAGCAGTCCCATGGTAAACATAGTCTGCTTAGTCTGCCCGACCGAACGGTCAAACTGTGTAAAAGAATAAAGGATAAAAGCAAAAAGAAGAAAACTTATTACTTGATAAGAAATCAGCATCCATCGCATCTTAATCAAAGTTTTGACAGCTTGGAATGCATAAAGCTCAATAATAAAAAGAACAGCTCCGAAAAAAAATAAACGTAGAATCATTATTTTAAAAAATTTTACACAAAGTAACAACTAATGAAAACGTTAAGGTTTTATATTATCATAATTTTAACGCAAAAAAAGGGAGTAAATTTCTTTATCCCCCTCTTTCCGTCTATTAAAACCAACTTTTAATGCTTTTTTAGTCAATGACCTAATAAACCACTGACTGAAAAAACAATTATTTTTTTGCAGTTGTAGTTTCGGCAGCTGTAGTTTTAGCAGCTTCAGCTTTGTGAGCTTTTTTGGTTTCTTTTTTAGCTTCTTTTTTAACCGCTTTTGTTTCTTTAGCCGGAGTAGTTTGAGCTGGTGCAGTTTGTGCACTTACCATAACTGTTGTTCCTAAAGCTACTGCCAATACCATCAATAATTTTTTCATGATCTTAAATTTTTAAAATTGTTAATTCGTTTATTAATTATAGGTCAAAGCTATGCATGCTAGATGAAGATTAGATGAAGTTTTGACCTGTCTGAAAAAATTAACATTTAATTAGATTTTGGCTCTTTTGCAAAGAATAAAAGAAAAGTGGTACCAACATTTATTTCAGATGAAATTTCAATCGCAATATGGTGGAATTGAGCAATACTTTCAACAATTGCAAGCCCTAAACCCTGCCCTTCCTGATCTGTGCTCACTCTGGTAAATCGCTTAAAAACATTCTGCTGCTGTTTTTCATTCATTCCAATTCCTGAGTCAGATATTGATATAAAATATTTTCCATCCAAAAACCCATCAGCAATTTCAATTGTACCCAATGGCTTATTGTATTTGATTGCATTTACAATCAGATTATAAAAAAGAATATGCATTAAGGTTCTATTTCCTTTAAAATTAAAATGATGCTGTAGTTTTTTATCAAAAGACAATTCTTTATCATCAATTCTGTCCTGTAAATCGCTTACCAAATCAGTAATTATTGCATCAAAATCAATCACTTCATTCGCTTCATACTGATTGTTTTCGATTTTTGAAATCAGCAGCAGATTAGCAATTATCTTTTTCAACAAATCCAATGTGCTTAATGAACTCACAATTTTGTCCACGGCACCATCATTCAAAGACTCGTTTTGAAGCAGATTCTCAAATTTGTTTTTCAATAATGCAATCGGAGTCAGCAGTTCATGGGAAACATTGCCTATAAACTGTTTTTCTTTCTTAAACAATTCACTGATTCTATCCATCATTTGGTTTAAAACCGTATCCAGTTCCTGAAAATCTGTAGAATGTGTTTTTATCGGAGTGTGATCAAAAGCCTCGGGTTCGTTAACATGACGGATTTTAGTATCAATAATTTTATAAAAAGGCTTTAATAAATATTCGATATAAAAAGTATCAGCCACAAAAGTAATCACAACAATAACAATCAAAACCATTATAAAGAAAAGCCTAATTACGAAAGTCAGGTCATTAATTTCACTCAAACTGTTCCCTATTTCTAAGAGATAATTTTCGTTTTCATACTTAAAATAATACTGAAGAATTCTATAGTCGTTGCTTTCTTCTTCAATAATTCTTGGTTCAGTAACAAAAAGCGTCTGATTTATTTTACCAGCGGAAGGCATTCTGGAAAGCACAAGAAACTCGCTGTGTAAAGTCGAAAAACTAGCGTATGTTTCAGAAGTATCATTCCGAACTATGAAATCATTTATTTCCTCCTTATCTAAATGGTCAATGAATTTCTGCTTTTTCTCCAGCAGACTTTTATTAATATGATTGTAAACCACTTTTTCAACCAAAACAGGAAGCATCAGCCACAAAACCAATATCAGCAGTAAACGCGATAATGCATTAAAAATAGCCAGCTGATGTTTGATTTTCATACTTTAATAATTATGAGTTTCAGTTTTACATAAAGCTTATTGCTCAATGTCATTAAATTAAACTTAATTTCTTCTCGCAAAGGCGCGAAGTCGCAAAGTTAGGATCAGATTTCTTTGCGTCTTAGCGTCTTTGCGAGATCTATCCTTTTACAAACTCTAGTAAGAAATCCTTAAGCCTAAAGCCAATTTAGGCATTAATTCTATAACCAACATTTCTAACCGTTTCAAACCACTCAATTTTACTGTGCTTATCCAGTTTTTTTCTAAGATTCCGAACATGAACATCAATAAAATTAGAATCCGAATTCACCTCCAGAATATCTCCCCAAATATGTTCAGTCAACTGCAGACGGGTTATAACCCGATTTTTATTCAAAACCAAATACTGAAAAATATCAAATTCCTTTTTGGTGAGATTAATTGGAATTTCGGCATAACTTACCTTGTAATCCTGCAGTTTCAGACTAAAACCATGAACATCCAGCTGATTCACCGTGTACCCGTGCATTCTGCGGATAATCGCAAACAAACGCGCACCCAATTCGGTCAAAGCAAAAGGTTTTGTCAAATAATCATCCGCACCAAGCTGTAATCCGTTTATCCGGTCTTCCAGTTCGCCTTGGGCAGTAATGATAATTACCGCAGCTTTAGACTCGGTTTTCCGAATCTCTTTCAAAATATCAAAACCGCTTCCGTCTGGCAGACCCAAATCCAAAAGCATAATATCATAATCGTTGCTGTTGATTTCTTCCAAAGCCTCTTCGCAATTCTTCGAAACTTTACAGATATAACCACTTCCCGAAAGATATTCTTTCACCTCTACAGCCAACTCGGGATTATCTTCAACAATTAGAATTTTCATAACGAAGCACAATTTACAACCATATTCTTTTAAAAATTTGATGTATCTAAAATACAAAAAAGCCAGTAAATGACTCTACTGACTTTGATAAAACAATTAACCCTTTTCTTTTGCTCCCATCCTCAATGCAGGCAAAACAAAAACATCAATTATTTTTTTGCATTAGAACTTGAGGCTTCAGGTGCTGCCATTTTTTGCTCTTTTTTAGCTTTGTTGTGTTTGTGGTGTTTTTTTGTTGTGATCTCCTTTGCCGAAGCTGCTTTTACATCTTTTGCAGGGAATGCCTGAACCATTGCACTTGTTCCTAAAACTGCTACTAATAACATCAATAAATTTCTCATGATTTCTAAAATTTAAATTATTAATTTTTTATTTATAGTTCAAATGTATAACCGCAAAATGAAGACAAAATGAAGATTTATCTTTCTCAAAAAGTTTAACTTTCCCTTAACGGATTTCGCTTTTCCTAATTTGTTTTTGGAGCAGAACTTTAGGCATTTTTAGAAACATTCCTCCCGCTTTCCATTGCAATCTTTTGTAGATACGGGTTTGAAACCCGTAGCTACAAAAGGATTTTCATAGTAATCGGGGCTAAAAGACAATATTTTGTTTTTATAAGACCAGCTATTGCGACAATCAATTACCATAACCAATTATAATTTTCAGCAACAAATTCGTTTTTAAAAGGCAATTCCCTATTTTTACAGACTAAATTTTTTATATGTCAACTCAAAAACGTCTTTACCTTCTCGATGCTTACGCCTTAATATTTCGTGGTTATTTCGCCTTTATCAAAAACCCAAGAATCAATTCAAAAGGAATGGATACTTCGGCCATTATGGGGTTTATGAATGCCCTGATGGATGTAATCAAACGCGAAAAACCAGATCATTTAGCCGTAGCTTTTGACAAAGGCGGAAGCACTTACCGCTACGAAATGTATCAGGAATACAAGGCAAACCGTGACGAAACTCCCGAAGCTATCAAAATCGCAGTTCCTTACATTCAGGAATTATTAAAAGCAATGCACATTCCTATTATAGAAGTCCCTGGTTTCGAAGCCGATGATTTAATAGGAACCATAGCAAAACAGGCTGAAAAAGAAAACTACCAAGTGTATATGGTAACTCCTGATAAGGATTTTGCACAATTGGTTTCCGAAAATATTTTCATGTACAAGCCTGCTAGAATGGGTAACGATATCGAAATTTGGGGAATTCCGGAAGTATTGGCCAAATTTGAAATCGAGCGTCCCGAACAAGTAATTGATTTTCTCGGAATGATGGGCGACGCGGCCGATAATATTCCAGGCCTGCCGGGTGTTGGAGAAAAAACAGCCAAAAAATTCTTAGCCGAATATGGTTCCATGGAAAATCTTTTGGCCAACACGCATCAATTAAAAGGAGCGATAAAAGAAAAAATCGAAACCAATGCCGAATTGGGATTATTGTCTAAAAAACTAGCGACTATCCTACTCGACTGCCCTGTAACTTTCAACGAAACAGAGTATGAATTATCCAAACCCGATGTTGAAAAAACCGATGCGCTGTTTCAGGAACTGGAATTTCGCCAGATGAAAGCACAGTTTGACAAATTATACAATCCATCGGTTGAAGAAGAAAGCACAAGTCCTGAAACACCAGCTGCCAAAAAAGCGCCGGCAAAAAAATCCAACGAAGAACAATTCGATTTATTCGGTTTTTCTGAAGAAGAAACTGGTGAAGCACAACACAGTTCATTCTATGCAACTCTTGAAAATACCGAACATTTTTACCAGATTATTCAAGGCGATTTTGCTGTAAAATTGCTTCTGCAAAATTTACTTCAGCAGACTTCCGTATGTTTCGATACAGAAACTACAGGAATTGATGCCTTAAATGCCGAATTAGTCGGGATGTCATTCTCCTATGAAAAAGGAAAAGCTTTTTATGTTCCGTTTCCAGAAAACAGAGAAGAAGCCCAGGCTTTGGCCGATAAATTCAAGCCTTTTTTCGAAAACGAAGCCATCGAAAAAATTGGCCAGAACGTAAAATACGATTTAAAGATTCTTTCGAATTATGGTGTTCAGATAAAAGGAAAGTTATTCGACACGATGATTGCACATTATCTGATCAATCCTGATATGCGTCATAACATGGATGTTTTATCAGAAACGTATTTGAAATATTCGCCAAAATCGATTGAAGATTTAATTGGTAAAAAAGGAAAAGGGCAAAAAACAATGCGCGAAGTACCATTGGAAGACATCAAAGAATACGCTGCCGAAGATGCGGACATCACCTATCAATTAAAACAGAATTTTAGTCCGATTCTGGATAAAGCCGAGACCAAAAAACTATTTGACGAAATCGAAATTCCGTTAATACCTGTTTTGGCTGCAATGGAACTGGAAGGAATCAACCTTGACGTTCCTTTCTTAAAATCAATGTCAATTGACATAGCTACCGAAAGCAATGCTTTGGAACAAAAAATATATGAAACCGCCGGCGAAAAATTCAATCTGGCTTCACCAAAACAGCTTGGTGACATTTTATTCGATAAATTAAAAATTGGCGGAGCCAAACAAAAGAAAACGAAAACTGGTCAATACGCAACTGGCGAAGAAGTTTTATCGTACTTAGCAAATGACAACGAAATTGTCCGCGATATTCTCGAATGGCGCCAAATGGTGAAACTGCAAAGCACTTATATTGATGCACTGCCTAATCAGGTTGATTCAAAAACAGGCCGTGTCCACACCGATTATATGCAGACAGTTGCTGCAACAGGACGTTTGAGTTCCAATAATCCAAACTTACAAAACATTCCAATCCGTACCGAAAGAGGCCGATTGATCCGAAAAGCGTTTATCGCCAGAGATGAAAATTACACTTTAGTTTCTGCGGATTACTCACAGATAGAATTACGCATCATTGCTGCTTTATCCGGTGAAGAAAACATGATTGCTGCTTTTCAAAACAACGAAGACATTCACCGAAGTACGGCCGCCAAAGTATTCAGCGTTCCTTTGGAAGAAGTAACCAAAGAACAAAGAAGCAATGCCAAAACCGTGAATTTCGGAATTATCTATGGGGTTTCTGCTTTTGGATTAAGTAATCAGACTTCGCTTTCGCGAAAAGAAAGTGCCGAACTGATTGATGCCTATTATGCTACTTATCCAAAACTGAAATCATACATGTCGAATCAGGTGGATTTTGCAAGAGAAAATGGGTATGTGCAGACGGTTTTAGGAAGAAGACGTTATTTAAAAGACATTAATTCTGCTAATATGATGGTGAAAAGCGGTGCCGAACGAAATGCCGTTAATGCACCGATTCAGGGTTCTGCCGCAGATATCATCAAAATTGCAATGATCAATATTCATAAAAAATTAGTTTCTGAAAACTGGAAATCAAAAATGTTACTGCAGGTACATGATGAGCTTGTGTTCGATGTTCACAACTCAGAACTCGAAAAAATCCAGCCGATGATTAAGCATGAAATGGAAAACGCCTTTAAAATGGATGTGCCACTGGATGTTGAAATTGGATTGGGTAAAAACTGGCTGGAAGCGCACTAGAAAAAGTAAGCAGAAAGCAGTTTTAAGTAATCAGAAAAAAATAAAAAGAGCAGAAATCGTTAGGTAAATAACCGTATCGATTTCTGCTCTTTTTATTTCTACTGCATTGAGATTATCAATTTTCTAGCCGAAATTTTTGTTGCTATTAAAGCGGGTTTAGTACTAAATTAAGCCCATTCCTCGGATTTTCCACTTGGGCGAACTGACGAAGCAAATCATCCAAATACAAGACCATTTTTAAATTAAGCCTGTTGGCAAATCAGTTGTATTACCTGTTACCCGCAGTGATTATTTCTTGATAAACTCTATTGAAAGATTATTTCCCCAAGGCATAGTTTTCAATACATTTTTTTTCTGATTCGGCTCAATTTGTAGCCATAATTCACTTTTTTTAATAGAGTCAAAATCTAGAATTAGTATTGGCGAATCGATTTCTTCAATTTTCCATTTTCCTTTACCGACATTATTGTATTGTTTAGATTTATATAGAGTAAAAGTCGCGTTGTCATAGAAAATGAGAATATCTTTTTCTTTTCCGAGATTGTAGTTACCTACGATTTTATTTTCCAAATTTAGATGAAATATAGAAACTAGTACAAGATGAATCAATGGAAGTGCAAGAAAACCTAGTCCTATATAAAGTGTTTTATTTGTATTACCATTTCTAATTTTGAAAATACTGCTAACAGTTAATATTGTACCAATTAAAGGACTGATTATGTAAAGTGGGAATATCCAAAATGCTTCCATATTTTATCATAGTATTTTTTGGCTTGTATCACTTCTAGTAACATGCTCAACAACAATGTATTAGCAATTAAATTAAATCTTATTTTTGGATTCGCCAAAAGATCCCAAATACAAAACCATTTTCAAATTAAGTCAATTGCCCAAATCTTTTGTAGCAAGTTTTAGTTTTATAGGTTGTTTTTCTTTCTGTAATCTATAACACCTTTAATTGCCAATACTCCGAATTTTTGATATCCTTCTATTAATCCATATTTTTTTATTGAGTAATCTTCTGGTATTTTAATCATTTCCTCAACAGCTTTCATAAACTTAGCATTTTTTTTTGATTCACTTTTGATTAAGCCATAGCTATCAGTTAATCCTCCATCTACGAGATATTTTTTACCGTTTATAAAAGTTATTGTTTTTCGACGAACCCTATTTGAGCCATAGATTTTACTTCTAACATAAACTGCATCATTTTCAAAATTCAATAATTCAGTTTTTGTTTCGATTAACTTGATTTTTGTTCCTGATAAATAAGCTAAACCAAATTTGTTAGCTTCGGACATTTTTGTTTGATCAAGTTCTGGAATAGAAATATAAATTGTGTCTTGAACTTTATGGTAAATACCGCTTAGAGCTATTCTGCCACTCATATGGCTCATAACATTTTGAATGGTTACAATACTATCGTTTTCGAATTTGATTATGTGGGCAGTTCTCGTAGAGTTAGAAAATGATTTGTAAGAATCATTCTTTGTCTGCGAGCTTACAAAAATTGAAATCAGTAAAACAAATATTAAGATGATATTTTTCATGTAATTGATTTAAAAAGCTGCCAACTAGTTTATATAGGCTACAAGCCTTCACATATACACCCAAAATTAAATAAACTAACAAGAATTTGTCTCGTTTTATTCTTTTCTCAAATATAGAAATTTAAAATTACAAACCTGCAAACGTAATTTTCTTCATTTAAGCTGTTTTTACACTCCGCCAGTAAAATAGGTATTCGAAGAAATTATAGTCTTCAGTGCGCATGATGCGAACTACCGCGTCCCTCTTATAAGCTTCGAACAAACTGCCGTCTTTTTCGAATCAGCTTTTAAAACCTTTATAATGAATTATTCAGAATTTATTCGGTAATAGCAAACTTAATTTTATAGCAAAGCTATTTTTTGCTTAGTAATCCAATGGCATAATAATTCCCATCGGCGATTACAAAACAAACAGTGTTATTGGCCATAAAAGGCGAAGAAACAATAGAACCCAATTTATAAACTGATTCATGAATTACCTACAGCCGTTTCTAAAAAAACAGCATAAAAAAACCATTCAATACGAATGGCTCTTTTATTATGTAGTAGATTCTCTTTCCTTTAATTTTGTTTTGATGACAACTGTTTCAAAAGGTTTGTGTTCTTCTTTAGATTCTAATCGGTCAATTAATAATCTTACTGCTTCTTCTCCAATCTCAATTCCATGCTGGCTGACTGTTGTTAAACTAGGTGATAAACGTCTGGAAGCAAGAATTCCATCAGCAAAACCAATAATTTTTAGGTCTTTCGGAATTTTATATCCTTTCTTTACTCCAACTTTTAAAGCCGCAACCGAATCACTTTCTTCCAATGCAAAAACACCATCTATCAGATTATTAGAATACATTTCTTCAATTTTTTCCGCTAAGTCATGGTCTGATTCTGATTCTGTTCGAATAATAATATTTTCATTGATTTCTATATTATTCATTTTCAAAGCTTTTAAATACCCCTCGGCTCTTAATTTACCAACACTTAAATTATTAGACGAAGAAATTAATGCAATGTTTTTACAGCCTAAATCAATTAAACGCTGCGTTGCATTCTGACCAGAATCAAAATCATCAACAATCACTTTATCACATTCTACTTCGTCTGTTGTTCTATCAAACATAACAATAGGCGTACCGTCGTTAATAATAGAATTAAAATGGCTGAAATCATTTAATTTTTGAGCTTCTTCTGAAATAGACAGTACAAAACCATCAATAGTTCCGTTACTTAGCATTTCCATTGTATGTGCCTCTTTGTCTAACGACTCATTAGAGATACACATAATAACATTATAACCTCTTTCATCTGCTACCTTTTCAATACCGCTGAAAACCTTGGCAAAAAAGGAATTCAATATATTAGGTATAATAACCCCTATTGTTTTAGTCTTACGATTTTTAAGATTCAGCCCAATAACGTTAGGCTTATAATTTTTTAGTTTTGCATATTCTTTAATCCTGACTTTCGTTTGTTCGCTAATCTCAGGACTATCATTTAGTGCCTTAGACACTGTAGACACCGAAACATTAAGTTCTTTCGCAATTTGTTTTAATGTTGCTTTTGCTTTCATTGTAAAGTAGTGGTATTTAAACTAAATTAATAGTGTTAAAATGAACATTATTCGTATTTAACAACAGGATACTATGTTTTTACTAAAAAACATAAAAAAAAGTAGTCATTTATTCGATAAAACGGAAAAGTACAAAAAAAATGCAACATCAAAAAAAAAAATAATCAAAATTATTGCAAAAGAATGAAACACAAACGCAGTCGAATTTAACATTCAATAAATATATATTTGATTATCAGCATAAAATCCTCAAAAAAATAATCAATTAAGCTATTTGGTTTTAAAATAATTAATTGTACTTTTGCGCTCCCTTTATTGGGAATGGAATGTTTAATTAAAATATATTATTGTGAACGCATTAAGCTACAAGACAATTTCAGCAACAAAGGCCAATTCTACAAAAGAATGGATTGTTGTAGACGCTGATGGTCATAACTTAGGACGTCTTGCTACTAAAGTCGCTATGATTTTAAGAGGCAAGTACAAGCCAAGTTACACACCACACGTAGACTGTGGAGATAACGTAATTGTTATCAACTCAGAAAAAATCAACCTTACAGGTAACAAATTGGATGAGAAAACATACATCCGTCACACTGGTTACCCTGGAGGACAAAGAAGTTTAACTGCTAAAGTACTGCAAGCAAAAAACCCTGCATTATTAGTAGAGAAAGCTGTAAAAGGTATGTTACCTAAAAACAAATTAGGAGCAGAACTTTTTAGAAATTTAAATGTTGTTGTAGGATCTGAGCACAAACAAGGAGCTCAAAAACCTAGAACTGTTAACCTAAACGATCTTAAGTAATGGGAGTTATTCACAAAATCGGTAGAAGAAAAACCGCTGTTGCACGTGTTTATGTTTCAGAAGGAACAGGAGTAATCACTGTAAACAAAAAAGAATTTGCAACTTATTTCCCAACTGCTACATTACAGTACAAAGTTTTACAACCATTATCTATGACAGAAAATGCAAGTAACTTTGACGTAAAAGTAAACGTTTATGGAGGTGGTACAAATGGTCAGGCAGAAGCTGTAAGAATGGCATTGGCACGCGTAATGTGTGAAGTAAATGCTGAAAACAGAGGAATCTTGAAACCAGAAGGTTTATTAACTAGAGACCCAAGAATGGTTGAACGTAAGAAATTCGGTCAGAAGAAAGCTCGTAAGAGATTCCAATTCTCTAAACGTTAATATTGCCTGTCTTGCATCATTTATGCAGGACACTCTAGAATGTATTAAAAAATTTAAAACAATGTTGTTGTTGTCCAGCCGAGGCTGGAAATTAGTTTAGCATCTAAATGAAGCCTAGAGCCTAAAGCTTAAAGCTTAAAGCCAATAAGGAACATTGCTAATTCAACAGAACGTAAACTAGTACAAAAAATGTCAAACAAAGTAGAAGTAAAAGAATTACTAGAAGCAGGTGTTCATTTTGGACACATGACTAGAAAATGGGATCCAAACATGGCTCCTTACATTTATATGGAGCGTAATGGAATCCACATTATCAATCTATATAAAACTGCAGCAAAAATCGAAGAGGCTAATGAAGCTTTGAAAAAAATCGCTGCATCAGGTAGAAAAATATTATTTGTTGCTACCAAAAAACAAGCAAAAGACATCGTTGCTGACAAAGCAAAAGCTGCAAACATGCCATACATCACTGAAAGATGGCCTGGCGGGATGCTGACTAACTTCGTAACTATCAGAAAGGCTGTTAAAAAAATGTCTTCTATTGATAAAATGAAGAAAGACGGCACATTCAACACTCTATCTAAAAAAGAGCGTTTGCAAGTTGATCGTCTTCGTGCTAAATTAGAGAAAAACTTAGGTTCAATCGCAGATATGTCTAGACTTCCTGCTGCATTGTTCGTAGTAGATATCAAAGCTGAACACATCGCAATAAAAGAAGCTCAAAAATTAAACATTCCAGTTTTTGCAATGGTTGATACGAATTCTGACCCAAGAGAGGTTGATTACGTGATTCCTGCAAATGATGACGCTTCTAAATCAATTGATAAAATTTTATCTTTAGTAACTACTTCAATTATCGATGGTCTTGCAAACAGAACATCTGATAAAGAAACTGATACTGCTGAAGTTGCCGCTGAAGCTGAAGCTCCAGCAGTTGAAGCTCCAGAAGCTCCAGCAACTGAAGAATAAATCAAACTTTAAATTCCAAATTTTAAATTCCAAATTCCAAAATCAGATCTTTAACCATCTGATAACATTGGAATTTGGGATTTGAAGATTGGAATTTTTACTTTTAACATTAAAACACAAATATATTATGGCAACAATTACTGCTGCAGACGTAAATAAATTAAGACAAACTACAGGTGCCGGAATGATGGACTGTAAAAAAGCTTTAGTTGAAGCTGATGGAGATTTCGATAAAGCTATACAAAACCTTAGAGAAAAAGGACAAAAAGTTGCTGCTAACCGTTCTGACCGTGAGTCTTCTGAAGGAGCTGCTGTTTCTTTCATTAATGCTGACAAAACCAAAGGAGCTATTATCACTTTAAACTGCGAAACAGATTTCGTAGGTAAAAATGAAGCTTTCGTAACTTTAGCCAAAGAATTAGTTGAAAGAGCTATTAACTTTTCTTCAAAAGAGGAATTTTTAGCTTCAGATTTCAACGGACTTACAGTTGCTGAAAAATTAATTGAGCAAACTGGTGTTATCGGTGAAAAAATCGAAATCGGCGGTTTTGAAATTTTAGAAGGCGCTTTCGTTGGATCTTATGTTCACGTTAACAAAATTGCTGCATTAACTGCAATTTCTGCACCAATTGCTAATGGTGACGTTTTAACTAAAGACATTTCTATGCAAGTTGCTTCTATGGGAGCTGATACATTATCTTACAAAGATTTTGATCCATCTTTCGTTGCTTCTGAACTTGCTGCCCGTATTGCAGTAATCGAAAAAGAAAATGAAGAAGCAAAACGTTTAGGAAAAACTTTAAAAAATGTTCCTAAATACATTTCTTTCTCTCAATTAACTGAAGAAGTTATCAAACAAGCTGAAGAAGATGCTAAAGCTGAATTAAAAGCTGAAGGAAAACCAGAACAAATCTGGGATAAAATTATTCCAGGAAAAATTCAGCGTTTCATTTCTGATAATACAACTTTAGATCAAGAGAAAGCTTTATTAGATCAAAACTTCATCAAAGATGACAGTAAAAAAGTAGGTGATTATGTAAAAGGATTCAACGTTGAAATCTCAGGTTTCAAAAGAGTTTCTTTAGGATAATACAACCTATTGATTTAAACAAACGAAAATCTAATTAAGATTTCCGTTTACATATAAAATCCCATCTTGTTTGTTTCATCAAGATGGGATTTTTTTATGATTAATCTTTACTGAACTCAGCATCACCAGTAACACATACAATTCATCCCAGTTTACTACTTAAAAAAACTCCCCATCTTTATTTCTAAAAAAGGAAGCTAACACATAACAAATACACCTCATAAGATTCTATTCTAGAATAAAACCAGCACTATTTAAACTAAACCAACCAAAACTCCTCCTTTCTCTTTTTGATTGCAATAAAGACCATACAACAACCTTATATAACAGTCAAACCAGCATTAAGAAACAATTTTAATTTTTCAAAACACCAATCTAATCAAAATAGAAAATTTGTCCCATAAAAAAACAGCAGTAAAATATCGTTACTGCTGTTCTTTTAATTGTAATTTTATACTATTCAAATACTCAAAAGAGTACCATTTGAATTAACTATTTTCTGTCGTTAACTTCTACAGTTACCATTGCAGAATCCTTCAATTCTTCTTTTTCGACCATTTTAGAAAGTCTAAAAACAAGTAAAGTACCTACAACTCCTAAACAAGTCATGAAAACCCAATTGGACTCATATCCTGAATTCTGAATGATTTCCATACCCGTTTTAGCACTTAAAATATGTGCAAAACTATAACTCATTGTAAAAGCCGCCATATATTTTCCTTCCTGCATATGCGATCTGTCCATTGCAAATGAATTAGCAAACGGAAAAGTAAGCATTACACCGCAAGTCATAAAGAACATCATTGGAACCAAAACTACCTCAAAAGGAAGCAATAACAATAAGAAACTAGTCGCCATTAACAATAAACCAAAAGAAATAACTTTGTGATTATTAATTTTATTTCTGCTTACATAATTCACTATAGGAAGTTCAAAAAGCAAAATAAGCAATCCATTTAAACTCAAAAGCAACCCACTGTCAAACTCCGTCATATCGAAACGTTCTTTGTGATATAACGGCAAAGTAGTAAAGATCTGAAAGAAAAGAATACCAGTAATTAAACAAATAACCAAATGCAGCATGAAAGGTCTGTCTTTCATTACTGAAATTTTAACTTTTTCATTGCTTTCGTTTTGTACTTTAATTGGCAATTTTTTCTCTTTAACAAAAAGAACAAAAACAATAATTGCTAATATACAAGTTATCCCGTCAACATAAAAAATATACTCATAACCCATCTGCATAATTATCAGTCCGCCCAATACAGGACCAAAAAGAAAACCTAAATTAATAGCGGCACGAGTTAATGAATAGGCACGGGCTCTATCCTCTTTCTCTGTAAATGTTTTCAAGCATACCAGCATAGCAGGTCTAAACATATCTGCAATAGTGGTAAGAATCAAAATACCAACGCAAAGCTGTTCAAAAGTAGTAGCATACTGCAACAAAATAAATACTATTCCACTAGCAAATAAACTAAACACCATAACTTTATAAAAGCCTATTTTGTCTGACAGCTTACCGCTTAACCAAGTCCCTATTATAGAACCTATTCCAAAGAAAACCATTACCCAGCCAATTTGACTATAAGTAAATTCTAAATTTTCTTTCATGTACTTTGACAGGAAGGGAATAACCATTGTCCCTGCTCTGTTAATAAATGTTATCAAAGTTAAAATCCAAACCTCTTTTGGAAAACCTTTAAAATTGTCGAAGTATTTTTTTATCATAATTAATTTTTTTTGGGGCAAAAAATTTTGTTCATCTAGGCAAAAATAGATTTTTTTTTGAATTAAGCAACAAGTTAACAGTTAAAAAACAAAACAATTTAAAAACAATTAGAAAACAATTAGAAAAATTTTACAAAAAACATTTTTTTCAAAAAAAAAAATAAAACAGAGGGATTATTCAATTTTTAATATAGATTTGCATTTCTAAGAAACCCCAAAATAATTAAAATATGAAAGAAAAAATCTACTATTTAATAGTTTGCCTTGTTCTTTCTGTTTCTGTACAAGCACAACTCTATGGCGGAATAGAAATAGGAAGTAAAGGTATAAAAATGACAGTTCTTGATGTAGAAAGCATCAAAAGAAATACTTATGACGTAAAAGAGTTCTGGACTGAAAACGTTGGTATTGCAACTGGTATCGGAATAGACGGTACATTATTACAAGAGGATATAGAAAAAGCGGGTAATGTAGTTTACAACAACTACAAAAAAATGCTTAACGAGTACAAAATTGAAGACAAAAACATCTTTATTGTAGCATCTTCTGGAGTTGGTTTAGCAAATAACACGAATGATTTAGTTGTAAAAATCAAAACTCTTACTAATAAAAAAATTGAGATTATCTCTTCTTCACTTGAAGCAAAATTGCTTTTAAGAGGATGTATTCCACCAAAAAACTACTTAAGTTCAGTAATTATTGACATAGGTGGAGGTAATACTAAAGGAGGATATGCAAAGGACATCAATGGTGCTTCTGTATTTTTCCCAATATCATGTGATTTAGGAACTGTTACTTTAACAGAAATCATCAATAAAAAATGTAAACAAAAAACTGTTTTCGAATTCAACGAAAACCTTTTTGATTACTTGCCAACTATCAGAGAGAGCTTCAAAAAAATGTATACAAGCAGAGCTGAATCACAAGAAAAAAATAATGTTTACATCTCTGGTGGAGCTGCTTGGGCTTTTTACACTCTATTAACGGGAGTTAAAGCAGAAGAAAATTTCACTCAGATAAAATATGATGATATTTTATCTATTAGAACTATTGCAGAAAACAACTATCAAAGATTTGTAAGTAATTCTGAAAGTAATACTGAAATGCAAAAAGTATTAAAAACATACCAACAAAAATATTTAATTGCAGCATTTAATCTTTTGGAAACTTCATTAGAAGTAATTCCTAACATTCAAAGTAAAAAAATATTTTTTGCTAAACAAGGTCAAATTGCCTGGTTGGTAAGTTATGTATTCGACAGTGCTAAAGGAGTTAAACAAATTTACTAAAAGTATAATTTTTAAAGTTTTCAAATACTTTATCGTAAAAAAAATAAGGCTGTTCGTATATAGGACAGCCTTATTTTTTTTAATCAATTACAAACCTTTTTTTCAGCTTATT
>NZ_JADKPR010000015.1 GCF_015351475.1 Flavobacterium sp. HJJ
GCTAAAGCGGGATCCACTGAAAGTGCATAGTTTTAAACTCTATTTGAGACCAATAAATAATTTTCTTTTTCAACTCTTATATCTTTTTTGCTGTATAATCTGGAATATTATTTTGTAAATGAATTGATTGAGTTTTTTATTGATTAAAGGAAAGTGGAAATAAAACTTTTTTAGCAGAAATTATACTTTTTTTGAATGATATAAAATATGATTTTTATCATGTTTTTTAAAATATAAATCATTGAATTACAGTTAATTAACTCTTTAAAATTGATGTTTTTATTTTGATTTTTTTTATCTTTGTAATACTGTTTTAGGAAAGTTTTAAACAGTGTTATTCTAATAATCAAATTAATAAATCTATTATGAAAAAAGTTTTTATTTATACCGCAGCACTACTGTTTTTTGTTGTATTTGGGCATGCACAGGATATAAAACAAGTAAAGGAGGCTATCGATGCAGAACAATATGAAAAGGCAAAAAATATTTTAGAAACCCTTACGGCAGCTAAACCCTCAGATGGTTATGCAAAATTTCTTTTGGGGAATGTTTATCTGTTAATAGGTGATCAGGAAACGGCCAAAAAACATTTTGATGCTGGAATTGCATATTCATCCAAAGGAAATTTCAATTATATTGGATTGGGTAATATCGCATTGGATAAAGGTGATAATGCCGAAGCTGAAAAGTATTTTGCATTAGCAGTTAAAAATACCGGCAAAAGAGATTTAGAAGAAAAAGTATTTATTGGTAAAGCCTATACTTTTTCTGATCATCCGGATTATAAAAAAGCGATTGAGATTTTAAGTAAGTCAAGAGAAATTGATCCTGCTAATACTGCTGTTTTATTAGCCTTGGGAGATGCTTATAAAATCGATAAAAAGCAAAATGAAGCTTACGAATGTTATCGTGAGGCTTTTCGATTGGATAATACTTTGCTGAGAGCAAAAATGGGATTGGGTACATTAATCAAAAATGCCCATAATTTTCCAATTGCTTTAACCTCTTTTGATGAAGTAATTGCTATGAATCCAAATTACGGTCCAGTTTATCGCGAGCTTGCCGAGACACAATATCTTTGGGCGTTAAACGATGCTAGGAAATATGAAGAGCATATCTCAAAAGGTTTGGCATTTTATGAAAAATATATGTCTTTAACGGACTACTCTTTGGATTCCCGTATGCGTCATGCTGATTTTTTAATTCTTGCAACCGATTATAAATCACTTGAAAAAGAAGCGAATGAAATGAGTAAATTGGATAATGTAAATCCAAGAATATATCGTTATTTAGGCTATTCTGCTTACTATAATAATAATTTTGATACGGCTATAAGTTCTTTATTGTCTTTTGTTTCAAATGCTTCAAACCGTGTTATCGGCAGAGATTATTTTTATATTGGCGCTGCAAAATTAAGTAAAGGATTGAATGAGGTTCCAGTTGATAATACATTAATCAGCGATGGAATTTCAGATTTTAAAAAATCATTTGAAATGAGCCCGGCTGTAGCAGCAGAACTTCCCGATCAGGCCAAAAAACTATATGAGAAAAAATTATACGCTGATGCGGCATCTGTTTATGAAATCGCGATTGGCAACACGGAAACAAAATCCTATTTAATGGATAATTTCTTTTTTGCATCATCAGTTTATTGGTCTTATTATAATGCTGAGAATTTAACTGCACAGCAAACCGATCTGCTGAAAAAGGCAGATGCTTCTTTGGATATCATTATTCAGTCTTCACCATCAACTCAGGATGCTTATCTTTTTAAAGCCAGAATACAGGTCTTACTTAAAAACGATGTTCTTGTGGCAAAAAACTACGAAGATTTTATAGCTGCTGCTAAAAAGAAAAGCGTTGAAGAGTTGAGTTCCAAAGGAATGAAATCTAAATTAATAGAAGCTTATAATAATTTGGGAGTTATTTATGCTGCGAATGATAAAGTAAAAGCAAAAGATACTTTCAATAAAACATTAGGAATTGATCCAGCCAATCAATATGCAGCAGATCAATTAAAATCGTTACAATAGAGGTTGTTTATTTGATTATTGAAAAGCCAGCGGTATTCCTGCCGCTGGTTTTATGTTCTAAAATTTTAAAAAAATATATAGAACATAAAAAAAGGAGCTGTTTCAAATTGAATTGAACAGCTCCTTTTGTATTTGAATAATTGAACTTTTAGAAGTTAAATTATTTAAGGATTTTAGATTGATGTTACAATAGAAATAAAATCTTTTGCATTAAGTGCAGCACCGCCAATAAGTCCTCCGTCTACGTCTGGTTTAGAGAAGATTTCTTTGGCATTATCTGGTTTTACGCTTCCTCCGTAAAGGATCGTTAAGTCTTCGGCGATATCGCTTCCAAAAGCTTTACGAACAGTTTCTCTGATGAATTCGTGCATTTCCTGTGCTTGCTCAGGTGAAGCAGTTTCTCCGGTTCCAATAGCCCAAACTGGCTCATAAGCCAAAACGATTTTTTCCCAGTCTTTTGCTTCAATGTGGAATAAGCCGTCTTTTAATTGGTTTTCAACAATGTTGAAATGATTTCCAGACTGACGGTCTTTTAATTCTTCACCGAAACAGAAAATTACTGTCAAATCATGTTTCAATGCTGTATTTACTTTGCTAGCGATAATAGCATCAGTTTCATTAAAAATAGCTCTGCGCTCTGAGTGGCCTAAAATTACGTTGCTTACACCAACGCTTTTAATCATATCAGCAGATATTTCACCTGTAAAAGCACCGCTTTCTGCTTGGTGTAAATTTTGTGCAGCAACTGCTATATTTGAATGTGTTAAGTTTTCTACGGCTGAAGCCAAGTTTATAAATGTTGGAGCAACAATTACCTGTGCAGCAGTTTCAGCTGGAATTTGAGTTAGTAACTCGTTTAATAATTCTTTTGTTTGTGCAGCATTTTTATGCATTTTCCAGTTTCCTGCAACAATCTTCTTTCTCATTTTTGTAGTATTTATAGTTTTGTGTAATTAATATATGCTGCAGTTTTTTATTGCAGTTTTTTTAGTGTTTCATCAATTTGTGCAAAATCGGTTTCTATAGCACGGTATACAGCGATTTTTCCTTTTTTATCTATAATGATATATCTAGGAATCCAATCTAAGTCTATTGCTGTGCCAAAAGCACCTTTCATTCCGTCGTTTGCCATAAAATGCAATCCTTTTAATTCATGTTTTTCGATGCCCAGTTTCCACTTTTCAGCAGTTTTGTCCATAGAAATAAATACATACGAAACTTTTGGATTACCAGATTGAAGTTCTTTTAATTTTGGCATTGCTTTTACACAATCACCACACCAGGAAGCCCAAACTTCTATTACAGTAGTTTTTCCTTTTTGTTTTTTTAAAATATCTTGAAATTTAACCTGTTTATCATTTGAATCTAATAAGGTTTCAGAAAGTGCTTTTTCAGAGAATTCTGTTTTCTGAATTTTTTGGGCTTGAGTACAGGAGAATGTTACAAAAGAAATAATTAAAAGAGCAATTTTTTTCATTTAAATTAAGTTTTTACAAAGTTAACCAAAGAATTGTAAATTAAGTAAGCAGATTTTATAATTTTAAAATAAAAAACCTCAAAAAAGGTCACAATATCGTTATAGTTAATATTTTTTTCCTGTGCTTGATTTTAATTGATAACGGCATTTTAAAAAAAAGCCCTGCAGGAAAATAATATTTCTGCAAGGCTGATTTTTATAGTTAAAGATGAAATTTAGAAAACTAAATCATCGGTATCGTTATAATGTACTTTTTGTTTTACAGTTCCTTTTTCAAGAATTACAAAACTTGGATTAGCTCTTTCAATTGTTTTCAGCGGAATGGCATCACAGAAATAAAAATCGAAAGTGATTCCGTATTGTTTTTTGATTTCTGCAATCTTTTCCGGAGATGAAGCAGTCATACCGATCACTTTATAACCTTTTGCGGAAGCATTTTTATTAATCAGCTCCATTTTGGCAAGACCGTCAGCATTGGCAAGGGCTAGATCATAAGCAACTATCATTAGCAGTTTTGGCTCCTGAAGCAGTTCTTCTTTATAATCAGATCCGTCTTTTTCCATTGCAAAATCGTGGATAGGAGGAACGTAGCCTTCAGTAATAACTTTATCTTTTCGGTCTACAAAAGTGGCTCCAGCTGGAATATTCGATAAATCTTTTTCTGTGAATTCTTTGTCAACACCATTTACTTTGTAGATAAAAATCATTTCAACAACTGATTTTGGCGCACCTTCAGGAATTTCCATTCCTTTTTGGATGTTATTTCCAACTTTGTATGGACGAAAATCTTTTAAAGGCAAATGATTGATTACCCAATACCCCATGAATGCACAGAGTAAAACCGAAAGTACTGCTAAGCTATTTTGGATTTTATCAGAAAATAGAGGCTTTATCAATTTCATATTAATGTATAGAATCAATATAAAAAATAATAAAACAACGTCTTTTGTAAATGACTGCCAAGGTGTAAGGTGCAGTGCATCGCCAAAACAGCCACAGTCTTTGACCACATCAAAGTAAGCTGAGTAAAAGGTAAGAAAAGTAAATTTGATGATTAAAAGCAGTAAAAGCCAAATCGTCAGTTTTGATTTGAAACCAATTAGCAGCATTACGCCTAAAACTACTTCCAGAATTACAATAAACAAAGCAATTGCCAAAGAAAAAGGCACAAAAACAGGCATATTGAAAACCGGTTCGCTAAAGTATTCGGCCAGTTTGTAGGAGAAACCAACAGGGTCATTTAGTTTAATCAATCCTGAGATTATAAACAATACTCCGACAAAAATCCGGGAGAATTGGGTGATGATGTTTTTCATTTTAAGTTTGTTTTAGTTTGGGGTATTGTACAGAGATATTTTTAATCTATTTTTTCATTAAAATCAACGCAAAAACCGAATAATTAATCATATCCTGATAATTAGCATCAATTCCTTCGGATACTATTGTTTTTCCTTTATTGTCTTCGATTTGTTTTACGCGAAGCAGTTTTTGCAGAATCAGATCTGTAAGTGAACTTACGCGCATTTCACGCCAGGCTTCTCCATAATCGTGGTTTTTGTTTTCCATTAATTCTTTGGTCAAAGCTACTTTGGCATCATATAATTTTGTTGCTTTTTCGGTTTCCAAATCAGGCTGATCGACCACTCCTAATTCCAGCTGAATTAACGCCATAATCGAATAATTGATAATACCTATGAATTCTCCGCTTTCATCCTCGTCAATTTTTCGAATCTCATTTTCCTGTAAACTTCGTATTCTTTGTGCTTTGATGAAGATTTGATCAGTTAGAGAAGGAAGTCTCAAAATACGCCAGGCACTGCCGTAATCTTTCATTTTATTGATAAAAAGTGTGCGGCAAACAGTGATTACGCCATCATATTCTTGTGAAGTTTTCGTCATTATTGGTGTATATTTGTATAAAATTGCTTCAAAAATAAGAATAAATTTCGATTGAAGATTGCTGATTAACGATTTTTGACTGCAGAATGAGAAATGATTTCGGAAAATTTTTTGATTGAAATTGTCATTGATTTTTGAAATTGCTTACCAATTGTAAAAACTAATAAAGAATGAACTGTAAAGGCCGGCTTATCGATTTATCTGCTCCAAAAGTGATGGGTATTTTGAATATAACTCCAAATTCTTTTTTTGATGGAGGAAAATATAAAAATGAAGAAGAACTGCTGAAGCGAGTTGATAAAATGCTCAGTGAAGGCGCTTCATTTATTGATGTCGGTGCTTATTCGAGCAAGCCGAATGCAGAATTTGTTTCGGAAGAAGAAGAAATTTTAAGAATAATCCCTGTTGTGAATCTGCTGCAGAAACATTTTCCGGAAATTATATTGTCTATAGATACTTTTCGTGCTGGAGTAGCAAAGGTATGTATCGAGAACGGCGCTGCAATTATCAACGATATTTCGGCAGGATTGCTGGATGACAAAATGCTCGAAACCATTGCCGAATTTCAGGTTCCGTATATCATGATGCACATGAAAGGAACACCGCAGACGATGCAGACTTTTACTCAATATGAAGATATTATCAAGGAAATGCTGTTTTATTTTTCGGAACGTATTGCAGCAGCAAGGGCTTTGGGAATTAATGATTTAATTGTGGATCCTGGCTTTGGCTTTGCCAAAACATTGGAACAAAATTATGATGTGATGAAAAAAATGGAATTGTTTCAAATGCTTGAACTGCCTTTGTTAGCAGGGGTTTCCAGAAAATCTATGATTTATAAAGAGCTAGACACAAATGCCGAAATGGCTTTGAACGGCACCACTGTTTTGAATACAGTTGCTTTGATAAAAGGAGCTAAGATATTGAGAGTTCATGATGTGAAAGAAGCAATGGAATGTATAAGATTATATAGTAAATTAAGTTAAAAATGATGAAGTATATATTAGCAATAGCTGCGCTGCTATTTTTTTCCTGTGGCAATAAAGAAGATGTTCTGCTTCCAAAGGCTGATCGGACCATTGTAAAAGAAGTAGTGGATTTGTCTCCAATTTACATTTTTTTCAGAGTAAAGGATAGAGATACTTTAGCCGAAGTAAATAGAAATAACAGCATTAGTACAACAAATTGGATTTTGAATATTGACAAACGCCTGCCATTGCGACTGGTAATTCCTGAAGTAATAAAACTGCAGGCAAAAAAAAGCGGAGATGGTGCCCACAAAAATATAGCTGCCCAAAACTATTATTCGTATGCTGATTCTATTGGTAAAAATTTAGCTTTTCTGCCTTTTACGATGATACATTATAAAATGGAGAAACCATTAAAAGGCATAGTAGTTTTTTTCTCTAAAGATGGAAAGATAAAAGTAAACAATGAATTGGTTTCTAAAAATGAATTGCAAAACGTCATCAATAATTTTAATGATGGGCTGCAGAAAATAAGATATTGTTTTGATAAAAACAGCAGTTATGGGAGTTATATTCAGAATAAAATTTTTATTAGGACAATTGAGCTGAAAAATGTAATTTCTGAAGAATGTGTTTATTAATTTGATTTCTTTATTGTTTTAAATAACAAAAGTCTTTCTGTTTTGAATAGAAAGACTTTTTTTTAAAGTTTTAGAATTAATATCCTCCGCCGCCACCTCCGCCTGAAGTTCCTGCTTTGATCAGTGTGCCGCTGATTTCACCCGTTGGAAAAGCATCAGTATGCAGGTTTACATAGTAATGATTGGCCATCAGTTCTGCAATTTGGGCATCATTTATATCAAATGTCAGTTTTATTGGAGAGGCAGCAACAACTGCATCGGAGAAAGGAAAAACTATAGCGCCGTCTGCAGCGTGGATATGGCCATGCTTAGGTGTTATTCCTGTAAAAGTTACAGTAATTTCAAATGTCTTAGCTGTCTGGTTGAATTTAAGCTCAGCATTTCCTGATGCCATTGAGCCTGTACCAGATACTGGAGTTAGTGCAGCATTGAAAGTTACAATAACAGGAGTCGGAGTCGGAGTTGGGGAGTCGTCACTGCTGGAACAAGAAATTCCAGTAAAAAGCAATAGCAAAATTGCTGTAAAACCAAGTAAAGATTTCATAATTATGTATTTTTTAGGGTTAAAAAAAGGTTGAAAAAATACAATTATTAAATTTTATTAAGATTTAATAAAAATATAATAAATTTACGATTTATATTTTTAATTAAATCTCTTTTTGGTGTAAAATATTGATTATGAAACTTGTATTTTTATTAGTCAAAAAATAATGTGAATCCAAGGCTGATGCAGTATTACCATTTTGAATAAATAAGCGACAAATATGAGTTTTACTGATGATGGTAAGGCTCATTTCTCAAAATGGTAAAGCCTCTGTACAATTGTTCAATAAAAAATAAACGTACCATCTGATGAGAGAAAGTCATCAGCGAAAGCGATATTTTTCCATTTGCTTTTGCATAAACCGTATCCGAAAAACCATAAGGTCCGCCAATTACAAAAACCAGTGTTTTGATACCAGAATTCATTTTTTTCTGTAATTCGGCTGAAAAGGCTACACTGTTAAAGGTTTTTCCGTTTTCGTCAAGCAAAATAAGCTGATCTGTCGGAGTTATTTTGGATAAAATGAGTTCACCTTCTTTTTCTTTCTGCTGGCTTTCAGATAGATTTTTAACGTTTTTGATATCGGGAATAATCTCTAAATCAAACTTGATGTAGAAAGACAGTCTTTTGGTATAATCATCAATTAACGTCTGCAATGATTTATTGTCGGTCTTGCCTATAGCTATTAGTCTGATGTTCATATTTGATGTTTGAAAAGGCGAAGTTACAAAAAAGCAGTTTGTGTTTAGATTTATGAAAAATTCTTCTCAGTAATACTTTTGATGTTTTCTATAGTGGTTTAATTCAATTTTAAAGCTGCATTTTGCGCTTTCAGAACTTCTTATTACCGAAAACCAGTTCTAATTCGTAAGAAAAATATTTATTTTTAAAATAATTTTATTAATTTTTTATATAATCTAGTAAGTCCATAGGATTATTATTAAATTTATAAAAAAATGCGCGAAATGTATTTAATTTCTATGGTTTTAGTCGAATATTAAATGATTTTGGCAGCAAATTGCTTTTATATGCTATAATGCTAATTTGGAAATGATGCTTTTTTGATACTAAAGCAATGAATTTGAATGATTGAAGAGGTTATCGAGAAGCTCTGTGATGCATATAGTATTGGAGTTTTTTCTATTTTTGCCAAAAAAAAATTTCAATTTTATGGATTTTCAGATAGGTTTAATTATTGCCGGATTAGTTGTAGGTTTTATTGTGGGTATGACAGGAGTAGGGGGAGGGTCCTTGATGACACCTATTTTATTGTATTTTAACATACCGCCGTCTACAGCGGTTGGAACTGACTTATTATATGCTGCGATTACTAAATCTGGAGGAGTTTTGGTTCATAACAAAAAAAAGAATATCAATTGGACTATTACTGGCTGGCTTTCTCTTGGAAGTGTGCCTGCAGCCTTAATTACATTATGGATTTTGCACAGTCTGCATGCTGATACGACAGCTTTAAATAATATTATAAAATACAGTTTGGGATGGGCTTTGGTCTTTACTTCGGTAGCGATTTTGTTCAAAAAGAAACTTTTGGTTTTATCTCAAAAACATGCCGGAGATAAATTTCATAGCGAGAGCAGAACACAAAATTTATTGACTATTGCAATTGGTGTCTTATTGGGAGCAACTGTAACGCTGACTTCTATTGGTGCGGGAGCATTAGGAACGGTTACATTGTTTTTCTTATACCCGCTTTTGCCAACACCTCGTTTGGTTGGTACCGAAATTGCTCATGCAGTGCCTTTGACTCTTGTAGCAGGATTGGGACATGCCTCAATGGGTAATTTAGATTTGGCATTGCTTGGCCAATTATTGATGGGATCACTTCCTGGAATTTATGTTGGAAGTATGTTAAGCGGAAAAATGCCGGATTTATTGTTAAGAAATGCGATTGCAGTTATGCTGTTTTTTGTTGGATTTAAGCTGATCAGCTAGTAGTTTTTTAAGAGTTTATATATTTTTATAGAGCAGTAACATTGGACTTTTGTCTAAGGTTACTGCTCTTCATTTTATATTAGCTTTTTTAGGCAAACACTGGTTTCTACATTTTCATATTGGCCGTAATTGGGGATAATTTCGTAACCCGATCTGCGGTACAAAGCAATTGCTTTTGGATTGTTTGCTCCAGTTTCGAGAACACAGCTGGAGTAATTATTTTCACCTGCCCAAAGTTCCAGTTCTTTCAAAACAGCACTCGCAATTCCTTTACCCCGAAAATCAGGATGGACAAACATCCTTTTTATTTCGACAGTATCAGCATCAAATTCTTTGAAAGCGCCACAGCCAGCCGCTTCGTTATCCTCATAGCAGACCACGACATTTTTGATATTATCCAGTTTGTCAAACTGGGCATAAAAAGAATGGTCTTCGCCATCTAATTTTACCAGAAACTCATCAAGTAAAACGACAAGTTTTCGAAAGTCTTTGTTTTCGACTGTTGTTCTTATTGTGTTGGGCATGATTTAATAAATTATATCGCTTATTTTTTATTCTAAAATTATAATTTTATTAGCTTCATAATTTATTTTATTATTTGATTTTTCAGATTCTATTTTAGAAAAATGTAGTATCATTGATAAAGTATAAAAAAATATTCACTTTCTTTTTTTAGCCATTTTTTTTAGAAGTATTTGTTATTATTTTGATTCGGTGAATTAAAGCCTTTTATCATTCTACGATTTTTTTTCATAATATTTTCAGGTTTATTTTGCAAGACCGTGGTTTTTGTTTTGAGTGTCATTAACTTGACCAGAACTTTTCAAAATGTAATAACTACCTCTTTTTAATTTAAATAATGGGATATTATATGAAAATGTAAAAAAAAGGCGTCGTTGCTGATCTAATATTTGTCCAAATTCATATCCAACACCCGCAGCGATATTAAGACTTGAAATTGTTAGATGTGGAGCGATAACACTTGTAGTGTTTTCTCCATTAGTTGTCGAAAATAAAAGACCTCCATAAATGCTAAACGTATTTGCGAACTCTTCGTCTACGACTGTTCCACTTTCATTTCGAACAGTTGTTAGCTCTCCAAAACTAACTCCATATGATGCGCCCAGAGATGTAAAAAAATCTGCTTTGGAGTAACCATCTTTTTCTGGATCTTCGTTTCTGAAGCTATTAATACGAATAACAGGTAACGAAAAAACTGCATTTAACATTGTAACTTTATTTTTTATAGTTGAATTTTTCAATGCAAGATTATCTTCCTTAATCTGATCATTTATACTTTTTTCTTTTTGTACTTTGCCTTTGGGAGATGTTAATGTATTGTTCAACAACGAGCTTAAAAGTATAACGTCATCTTGTACCAGTAGTTTGACAACTGCTGATTTAATACCATTTTCATTTTCTGACCAAATATTTACAGATGTTCCAACCGTAAGTGTTGGAGCAAACTTTTGATTAAAGGTACTTTGATAATTGACTACTGTAGTATAATCAGCTGTATTATCCGAATTAGTATCAATTTTTACTAACGTAGTAAAGTCTGCGTTACCAATTACTTTGTCTTTCTGTAAAATAATATTAGATGGTGATACGACTTGGGAAAAATTTATTTGGCTAATAATTAGTGACCCTAAAATGTATATTTTTTTCATATCGATTATTTTATGTTTGTTATTGAGGTGAATTTTATTAGTAATTATCACAAGTTGTATATTGACGATACAAAACTTCAAAATTAATCCTTTTTATTTTTGTAAGAAATTTGTTTTATTTTTTTGTGTAAAAAAAAATATTAATATTTACAACTAATCAACAGAACTTTTATCGTTTTTTGCTCTATATTCTAATTTTTAAACCTTTTCATCAGAAAAACAAGCAAATTCTGCCTGTTTTTGGGTTCTCCAGGTGCTGGTAATCTCAGCCATTATGGACAGGGCTATTTCTTCAGGAGTTTGGCTTCCAATAGCCAAGCCGGCAGGTCCGTGAATTTTGTCAAATACCATATCATCAATTAGTATATCAGTATCAAGAATGGCGTTCAGTAATTTTTCTCTGCGATGTACAGGACCAAGAAGACCTATATACCGAACTTTTGAAGAAATTATGTTAAGTAAAAAGCGTAAATCTTTCGAGAAATTATGACTCATCACCACAACTGCGGTGTTTTCACAGAATAGATTTGGATCCAGATCTTCCGGTTTCATCGTAAAGACCGATTTTGCAGATGGAAAATCACTGCCATTTACAGCACTGTATTCAGAACCTATCACGATAACTTCCCAGCCCAAGAATGACGCCATTTGACTTAATTTTTCGGCATCGTGTTCTATTCCAAAAATACACAATCGGTTTAGGGGCTGAATTTGCTGTTTGAAAACCAGATTATTGGAATCTTTTTCGTAATTGGAATGATAAATCGTTATGTCTTTAAACTCAAAAGAAGTTCCAAAATTGGGTCTGCTTATTTCATCAGCCAGAAAAGAGCAGGACAACGAAAAAGACTGTCTTTGCTCAATAGCCTGTTCAATTAGACTTAATAGTTCATTGTCAGGCTGGAACATTTCTATTAAAATATAAATGCTTCCTTCACAGCCCAATCGAAAACGTCCGTCGTATTTAAAAACTTTCGGGCAATTCGATGAAAAAACACTGATAGATTGTCGTATAACTTCCTGTTCTACACAGCCTCCGCTTAATGCTCCTGTTATGTTTTCATATTCATCAATAAGCATCTGGGTGCCTTCTTTTCGATAAGAGGAACCTTCCACATGAACAATCTTAGCCAGAACTGTTCGTATATTCTTTTGGCTGGCTTTTTTGTAAGACTCTATTATTTTCAAAAACTCGTGCGTCATGAGCTGTGATTTAAACTTTTCGGGAATGATTAATTATTTCCGAAAAGAGCTTTATAGTTTAGCTGAATATATTCTAAAATCTCACTAGATGAAGGCTTTGGATTACCGGTCATATCTTCCAGAATATCTGCTATCAAATGGTGCAGATCGTTTACATGTAATTGCCCGGCTTTTAAATTCCACTTTAATGGTTTTACTGTCGGAATATCATCTTTGCGGGCATTTTCTAGATCTAGCAGACACGAAAAATCCGGTGCTGCTTTGTCTCTTTCGGTAAGTGAGCCTTCAAGGTTAAAACAATTTTGAACCGTTTTGATAATGGATGAATGATCAAATGGTGTATACCCATCCGGTCTTGCAATCAGTCCTTTTTTGATGTATGGATTAATGACCACACAAGGGACACGCACACCAAAGCGGTTGAAAAGAAATCCATCCTGACCCGCTCGTCCATCTTCATAAGGATTTTTGGCTCCGGTAGGAGGAGGGACGTGATCATAAGTACCGCCATGCTCATCATAAGTAATTATAAAGAGTGTACTGTCAAAAACAGGTGACGATTTTATCATATTGTATAGATCGGCAATCAATTTTTCGCCGGCACGGATATCTGTGGGCGGATGCTGATCGTTTTGTCCTTCTCCGCCATAGTTGGGTTCCAGAAAAGAATAACTCGGCAGATTTCCCTCTTTGCATTTGGTTTCAAAATCGGATAATGTTCCAAAATTGCTGTTGAATTTTGAATCATGTAACTGCGTCATGATAAGCCGTGTGAGCGAAAAATGATTGTCTCCAAATTCACCGTCAGCATCTTTAGAGTTAGCAAAATCATTGTTGCCAAAAATTCCCCAGCTAAGATCTTGTCTGCCTCCGTCGATAGCATCCTGTATCTGGTTAAAGATCGTTTTTGCATCACATTGAGCAGTCGGATTGTTATTGACATGTCCTGTTGATGTTGCAGCATGTACAAAATCACGGTTAGGAATTGTCTGGCTCGGAACAGAGCAGTGATAATGATCGCAGACAGCAAAACTTTTTGCCAGCTGGCTCAATACTGGAGTCTGTTCGGGTGTATAACATTTCATTATATCACGGGGATTGGTAGGGTCATCACCAAAACTAAAAGCGCCATACAGCATTGCATTTTGATAATTTTGGACAAAGCCCATATTAATCGCCGGCGGTGCATACTGCTGTGCTACATTGTATTTTGAAAACAATTGATGATTGGTATCTTTAAAACCTTCTCCCGGATCAGGATTTGGAAGAGTAAAATCTACAGGATTTGGAATAAATTCGCCTCTGCGTTTTTTTGGCTGACCGTTTTTCTCGACCATTACTTTTTCAATGAAAGGAATACCATCTGAATCTATATTATTAAGCGGATTCCATAAATCTTTTGTCAGTCCTTCAAACTGCTGGTTATGAGGCGGTTTTTTGTCACTGTACAGCCAGCCCAATAAGTTGTCGAAAGACCGGTTTTCCAGCATAAGCACCACAATATGCTTAATTGTATTTTGTAGTTTCTCTTTGTTTGGCTGCAGGTATTGGCTCATCTTACTGAATTGATTTAAGTTAGTTTTGGTAATAGTGCTGGTTCACTGTGTCGCTTTGATTAAGTTCTGCGCATCGACTCTTGAATGTCCAGGCGGCGCCACTATAAGATCTGTTTTTGATAAAGCAGCCCATAGTGTATTATCCTGAAATGCGATAGTGCCCCCTCCGCGTTTTTCCTGAGAAACCATGCGGTTGATATCGCCCACACAAACCCAGTCAGAGTCAACACTAACCGCCCATTTGGCATGATCGTGAGTTTCTGGCCAATTCCAGGGCACACCAAGCGGACTTAGGTCGATATATTTAACATCGAAAGTTTTGTGAATACCGTCACTGTCTAATGTCGGCGGAATTTTGCCTCTAATCCAGGTTTCGACATCAATATCTGTTCCAAGCGCAGGACCGACTAAATCATTCCAGAAATCTTTATTCCATTTTTGATTTTTTGCAATAACCTTGAAGTCAAATCCTCCACGGGATTGATAAGCCAACACATCTGAATCTCCTGCGGGATTAGGGTTCAGGGGCTGACTGAGGATATAAAGAGGATCATTTTTATCTAATGATTCTGGAATTTGTGGTAAATATACCTGAGGCACCTGATGGTCTGCCATTTGAGCAGCAATTTTGCCAGCTGTTTCAATATCTAAAGAAATACAGAGAAAAGTCTGCCCGTATTCTGGTGTCGGCATTGATGTCGCTTTGGCATCTGCGTATTTTGGCCAGGAATGAAGCAGCCATAAAGCCGTTTTTGTATCAGTATCAAAAGCAAGAACACCTTTGGTATGACCAAATGTACTGCTGTCTGTTCTATTGGCATCAGCAGGCATTTCGTCATTGTAAAGAATCCATCCGGTAGTTGGTGATGGGTTATCGAAGACTGCTTTTAGTGTAAGATCCAGTGCTCCTTTTCCGTCTGTAAGCAGGTTAGGAGACTGAACAACTTTTTTTATATTAGGATCATAATAAATGTATTCATAACCTGTAGCAGTAGGTTCGTCTGCGGTTTTACCCAATTTTGGAACTTTATAAGCGAACCACCAGTCAACAGGGCAGCCACTTTCATCTAATGCAGAAATTGTATTAGCCATTTAATATTTTTTAAAATTTTTAATAGTACTGTGTATAGTAAGACCGATTCAAATCTTTGATGATTTGAACCGGTATCTGACTATGAATTAATAATGCCTGCTGTGAATTATTTGTTAGGAGCTATATCACCGCGTCGGATAGGAACCTGAACAGCTTTGTACTGGGAAGCAAAACTTCCTTTTTCTGCAGCTTCTTTAGCAGTGAAGAAATTTTCCAACGCAATGGCTACCTGAAAAGAGAAATCCGTAGAATATACTGTTTGATTCATAGAAGTACCGCAGTCAATATTTTGGAACCATTTCATCCACTCATGTCCGCCTCCGCCTACTGGAGGAGCCTGCCCGCCATCTGGTGCTGCATTTGGCGGAACAAGTGAAGTAACCGCTGGGTATTGCGCCGCATTGTGGCATGACATGCAGGAAACCGTATTTAAATCTGCAGGACCGTCTAATCTTCCGTTCCATCCAAGGTGCTGTGGCGGAAGGTTTGGACCTTCGAAAATAACCGTTTCTTTAAGGTCTTTGTTAACTTCTGTTTTAATTGGCGGATATGGTGATGTTTTGTTGATTTTGTTTTGAGGATCATTACCCCAAGTCAGTCCAACTGGTACAAGATTCATCAGTTTGTTTTTCTTATTCAGTTTTCCGTTGTAACAGAAGGTTCCAAATACCCAGCCGGTTCCTTCAGGATTGGTAGGACTTCTGTCTGCTCTTGGATCACGAACAGAAATATCCATTTGTAAAAGGTGTACATCAGAAACAACTCTTGTGCTTGATTTCCAGAAATTTTCAGTGATATACGCTTTCCATGTCAATGGATTTACAAGATAATCTACGAAATCTGTTCCTTTTGGTGCATCGGTAAACAATAATTTTACGAAAACAGTTCCTGTTGGAAATCCGCCGTTATCATAACGTTTATCCAATACTTTAAGATTAGGATGCTGAGGGTCTTTCCACATTTTACCCATTGCATATGCTGCCTTATCATTAATTAAAGTAATGGCATATACAGAATAATCGCCGTCAATTCCTTTAAGTCCTGGTCCTAATTGTAGAGGTCCCAGAGGTGCTTCCTTAATAAGACCATGAAAACCTTCAGTACCTCCGTTTGGCGGATAAGCTCCTTCGCCTTCAACACTTGGATGCAGCCACGGAATATGATACCAGTCGCGGATTTTATTTTCGTAAGGATTCCAGTCTTCTGTGTTTCCTTCAAATCCATAATCACGAACCGCTTCAATATATTTTAGAGGTTCTTTTTTGAAATCGATATCTAGAAATTTAGGCATCCCTTCAGGCATTTCTGTTGGAAAGTCTGTTTTTAAGCGAAATATGGGCTGGTCAGCATATTTATCTCTGTATTCCTGTGGGCTTACCATATAGCCAAAATCAGGAAATCCATTTTCTTCATAGTTCTGTTTCTCTAGTGCGGTCAGTGCAGCAGTGTTTTTTTCAATAACTGGAGTTTCTTCTTTTTTGTGGCACGAAGCAAGAAAAATAAAACTTGCGATAATAAGAGGTTTTAATTGTTTCATTGGTAGGTAATTTGGTTAATATGTTAATGTTTGTTTCTATATAATGTTACATGACTATCCGCAAAGCATACTAAATGTTTTTTTGCCACTGATTACACAGATTCTCACAGATTTTACATGCATTTTTTAGAAATCTGTGTTAATCTTTATAATCTGTGGCCAATTTTATCGATTTGGTATTAGTCACGGATAGTCATATAATGTTATGTTATTCTCCAAGATCTTTTTCAGTGATTTCACAAGCTCTGCGTACTTCCTGGACGGTTGCAGGAGCATCTAATCGGAAAAGAGGAGATAGTTTACGGTCTTTTCTTGAGGCGCGGATAGCATCTTTTATGGCAAAGAAAACGCTGTTGGCAAGCACTAGAGGAGGTTCACCAACTTCTTTTGCCGAGAATATCTGATTAGGATCTTCAGGAATGCTTTGCACTGACTCTTCACCTCTTGGAAAAAGGAAAGTATTCATTTCTAACGGGATAGTAGTAACAGCTGGAATCTTGTAACGCCAAGTGTTTGTTGAATTTAATCTTCCTTTATTTGCTCCTTCTGTTTCTGATACTAATTTTTCAGTCAGAAGATATCCGATACCCTGAACAAAAGCTCCTTCAACCTGTCCTATATCGATGGCAGGATTCATACTCCATCCCATATCATAAATAATGTCAGAACTAATAATTTTAACTTCTCCAGTAAGAATATCAACTTCGGTAACGGAACATGCCGCTGAATAAGTGAAGCCGACAAATGAATCAACACCGCCTCCAAGCTTGGCATCTTTAACACGGTCTACGCCTGGAATATTTGGCTGATCGGCTTCGGTTTTGAATGTCATGGCCGGTATTTGAACTTCACCGCCTTTTATCTTAGTATTAAAAGAAGCAATAAGATTTACCCTTTGTGAAGCTGCTAAGTTGATAAGATGCTGCCAAATCATTAATTCATTTCCTTCACTGATTTTGATTTTTTTGGCCCAGCCTTTATTTTCTCCTGCGCCATAGTTCCAAAAATCAATGTTCTTGCTTTTGCACCAGTCTTCACCGTTTTCTTTCAGCATTTGGTAACCAAATTCCATAAGCCGGGCGCGCATTTCTTCGCAGGTTTGTTTTACAGCTTCGCAGGAATAAGGTGTTCCGGTAGAACCTCCTGTACTTGTTGGATTTGGAGTAACGCTCGTATTAACATTGTCAATAAAAATCATTTCCATCGGTATTCCCAGAACATAAGCGGCGACCTGCTGTGCTTGAGTCACTAAGCCTTGTCCGATTTCAACACCTCCCTGATGGATGACAACAGTTCCGTCGCTTGGATTTACAACCACAATAGCGGCAGATTGTTCCAATGCAAGCAGATTGTAGCCTGAGCCATATTTTACAGGTATCATTGAAATCCCTCTTTTATGCCATTTGTTTTCCTTGTTAAATTTTTGAACTTCCTGATATTTAGTTTCAAAATTGGAAACCTTTTTGGCATATGCCCATACCTGTTTCATGTAGCAATACGTAAGTGCCTGCCCGAATGGAGTAACATCACCACGGTCATAAAGATTCTTTTCACGCAGATCTTCCGGTCTCATGCCCAATGAGACAGCTGCGTCATCAATGGCATTTTCGACAATATTTTTGCCCTGTACATCGCCAAAGGCACGCATTGCTGTACTTGGAGCAGTATTGGTTCGGCACACATCGATCTGGCTTTCGAAGTTTTTGATTTTGTAAGCATTATCAGTCCGCAGCTGAATACAGTTGGATACGATAAAAGAACAGTCATAGAAAGCACCGCCGTCTCCCCACATTTTTAATTGGAATCCTTGAATAATTCCTTTATTATTTTCGTTATGCAGACCAGCATCGACGGCAATCTGATATTCACCATAATAGGCATGACGTTTTCCTATCATTGCAGTATCTTCATCGCGGGGAACTGCAAGGCGGACAGGTCTTTTAGTTGCCTTTGCTGCAACTGCTGTTGGTCCGGCAATAAAACGGGTCTGTTCCGTTTTTCCTCCAAAACCTCCACCTACCGGCGGTACTTCAACTTCGATTTGATGATGATACATTCCCAGTGCTGAAGCAACGGTGTCATGCATTCCTCCTGGACTCTGTACAGATGGCTGTACTTTCATACGATGTTCATCCATAGGCGTTACAATACAGGCCTGCGGTTCCATATAAAAATGCGCCTGCCCGCCACAAAGCTGAGAAGAGCTCACTACATTACAAGGCACGCTGTCAACAGTGACTTCCTGAGTATTTATTTTTTGATCACGAAAAAGAACTTTAGGTGCGATGGAATCATCATTTGTGGCCCAGTCAAATTGGCTTCCGGGACGGGTTATTTTCCAAATATGGGAAGCGAAAGATGCTGAAACCGGTGCATCAGGGAAAATGCTTCCTTTTTTAATAGCGTCAAATAAGTCTATAATTGGCTCACTCCATTGATCCGTCCAAGGGCTTCCAGGTTTTGAATACTGAACACATTCTGTAGATACGAAAGCTGCAATCTTAATCGCTTCCTGCTCAGTTGGAGCAAGAATCATGGCAATAGACTGACCCACATAGCTGACTAATTGTTCTGCAAAAAGCGGCTGGTCGCTTCCCATGCCCTGATAATTTCTACCACCGTTTTTTATATTTTCGGCTGTAATAATATCAGTAAAGGCTGGGAATTTA
Source organism: Flavobacterium sp. HJJ (assembly GCF_015351475.1). Taxonomy (GTDB): domain Bacteria; phylum Bacteroidota; class Bacteroidia; order Flavobacteriales; family Flavobacteriaceae; genus Flavobacterium; species Flavobacterium marginilacus. The sequence continues at coordinate 19,244 of NZ_JADKPR010000015.1, forward strand.
TTTTTTAATACTGCCCGCAATTCGGGTATTGTAATTGTATTTTTTTTGTCTGGATTTATAAAAGAGTAATTCATTAAGGCACTTTGACTTTGTACAAATGCACCGTTTAAAGTCAAAGGCGGTACAGCTAATTCATGAGTGTAATTGGTCTGTCCAGATGTCTGGTACATTGCTGTAACTTTGATATAAGGCTGTGCTACCGGAGCTTTATAATCCTGTGTTTTGTAAGTCTGGATTCCCTCACTTACCGGCCAGCTGCCCCATTTTACTTCAGCGGTCGAAATCAGGTTTTCAGGTACGGGAGCTCCTTTTACAACCAAGGCGTTTACGATAGCTTTGTAGAAAAAAGAAACAGTTAATTGTCTGCGGTATTCCAAAGTAAAATCTTCATTTGGAACTTCTTCCATTCTTTTTTTCTGAGCATCAAGTTCTGCAGTAACTTCTTTCGCTAGTATTTTTGAAAGTTTTTCAGCATCTGCTAAGCTCAGTTTTTTATCCTTCATTGCCTTTTCAGTTTCAGCGGCTCTCCAAGGATAAGGTGCAATTCCGCCAAATGCCAGAATAGCTGATTTTACCATGCAGTCATCATTAATGCTAAAATTAATAGCTGAATTCACGATACTATGAGCATTCACTTCTCGAAGTGCTACTTTTTGAGCAAGCACGACATCATTTGTATCTTTCAATGGAATTGTATAGGAAACAAGTACAATTTCATCGGCTAATTTTGGATCTTTTATGACTGCTTCAACAAGTGCTTCGGCAGTTTTTGTATGTTCTTTGAAACTGCCATTTTTATCCAACAACAAATAGCTGATTTTTGTTTCTACAGCAAACAGAGCAGTAAAGAGATCTGACGGAAATGGTTCTCCGGTATGAATTGGAATGTGCTTAAGCACCAGCATTGTGTTACCGCCGATTGTTGCTGCATTACGGACAATACGCCCAGCAGTACGGCGGGCCATATAGTCTAATGATTCTAAAATAGATATATCAGATATAGCTGTTTTTCTATTAATCTGTTTTAGCTTATCAATGCCTTTAGAAAGAATTTCAATTAATTCACTGTAAGTAATGCTGGCAGCTATTTTGAGATAGTCATCTGTTAATTCATAGTCAGTATTCAGTTCTGGTATAAATCGGATATTAGCATATAAAGTAGTATCCAAATACTCGTTTTTATAAATTCCATACGAGGTGTTAGCATGTACGAGTCTTACATTTTTCTTGTTTTTGAAGATATCTGCAAGCTCTGACAATGATTTTGGAGTCAGCCAGCGGTCTGTAGAAACTCCTGACGCCGGCTGCTGTGCTGCATTAGGAAAAGGAATCTCAACATTAGCAGGAAGCTGGGCTTTTGTAACAGGATCCAGTTTACAGGGCATTCTGTTTTTTTCGTCAGCAGCACTCCAATCCGAGGCAAAGGTTTTCATGCCGGTAAGGATAGAGCGGTAACCAGTACAGCGGCATAAATTACCATCAAATGCGTCTTCAATTTCTTTTTTTGTAGCGTCTGGTTTATTAACTATAAATTCAGACATATTCATTACAAATCCTACGCTGCAGTACCCGCATTGGCTTCCGTTGTTTAAAGCTAATTGGTATGCTACTGGATTCATACCTAAATGTGACTGTTCCGAAGGATATTCCGAAACTTCGTCTATAATTTTGATCTCTGCAGAATTGACGCCATTGTGAAGACTCTGAGAGATTTTTTCCTGGACAGCAATTAGTTTTTGACCTGCTTCTTTCATTGCAGTATCCAATACTGGAGAATCGTCTTCATCAATAGGAACATTTGCCCGTGTTGAGCTGGATTTTTGCAATAAAAATTTTGGATCAGGTTTACGCGCCGCTCCAGTACCTTCAATTGTAGTAACAGAAAGCCCGCCTATCGCACATACAGGTCTAAGGCAGGAGTTTATAGCCAGATGCTTTGGTGCTTTTTCTTTATCATCCCACTCAGACACTATTACAGTACAGCCACCGCAGCCTCCCTGACCGCATGGCTTTTTAGGACCGGAAAGACTCACTTCAGGAGATCTCAGATAATCTATTAAAAGTAAATCTGGCGAAGGGTTTTCAATGGTAACCAGTTTGCCGTTTAGAAAGAAGTTAACTGAATTTTTCATAGTTAGTATTTGAGGTTTTTGCTGGTTTTTAAGATCTTTTTAGAAACTAATGAAACAGCATTCTTGTATGAATTTATTTGATATTATTTTGCTAATCAAAGTTGATAAATAGATTTATGGATTTAGAAAAAAAAAGTATTAACCCTAAGTATTGAGTCATAAAGAGGGGAATTAAGGTTATAAGTGTGGAATCAGTGCTTTTTTAAGATAAATTCCGAATTTTAGATTTTACTTTTATTGAGAACAATAGTTGGAGTTTGTATTGTTATTGCAGTCAGTTATTTATCTATGAAATTGACACAGGTGATTTGCACAAATAAAGATTTGTGCGGTGAAAAATTTAATTTAGGGATATAGGCAGTTTTCGTTTGTAATCAGAACTAAATTATTAATTTTTTGAAGCAGAATGATTGGGGCATTATCAGTAAGCATCGTCCCGCTTTTCATTGCAATCTTGTGTGCCTCTCGTCTTTTAGGACGAGACAGTACAAAAGGATTTTCGTTTCGGGGTTCTAAAGGGAGCGTTTTGCTTTTTTGCCATCATTCAAAAAAAATTGAAACAAAAAAACGGCGTCTAAATAAAATTTAAACGCCGTTTTTAATAGTGTAATGTGCTTTATCGAATCGTTTTTACAAACTCTTCAATTTTTCTGCTTCCGTTTTCTTTCAAATGCGTGATAAAAGCACTTCCGATAATCGCGCCTTTAGCATATTGTGTGGCCTGATTAAAAGTTTCAGCATTGCTGATTCCAAAACCAACAATCTGAGGATTTTTCAAATTCATATCGCCAATGCGTTTGAAGTATGCTTCCTGTGTGTTTCCAAAACCAGACTGCGAGCCCGTAACACTTGCTGAACTTACCATATAAATAAATCCATCAGATACACTGTCAATAAAATGGATACGCTCTTCTGAAGTCTGCGGTGTGATTAAGAATATATTCAGCAGACCGTATTTGTCAAAAGTAGCTTTATATTCATCAGCATATACATCAACCGGCAGGTCCGGAATGATTAAGCCGTCAATTCCTATTTCGGCACATTTTGCACAGAAATTCTCTACTCCGTACTGCAGCATTGGGTTGAAATACCCCATAATTACCAGTGGAATGTTTACGCTTTTGCGGATGTCTTTTAATTGTTCAAACAGGATTTGTGTTGTCATTCCGTTTTGTAAAGCAGTTGTAGAACTCGCCTGAATGGTTGGGCCGTCGGCTAAAGGATCGCTAAACGGCAGCCCGATTTCGATCATGTCGATACCGCTTTTTTCCAAATCTTGAATAATCTGTACTGAATCGTTTAAGTTTGGGTATCCAGCTGAAAAATAGATGGAAAGTATCTTTTTATCTTCTTGTAATTTTTGACTAATTCTGTTCATTTTTATATACGATTTACGATTTTGGATATACGATGTTTGATGCATGATTTACGATATATAAAATCGTAAATCGTATATCGAATATCTACTTTTTATTTTGTATTATTTATTCGAGCTGTTTTTAATGATGAAACTATTATTGCAACAATTTCGTTAGCTTCTTTTTTTAGTAATTCTATTTCTGGCTGTAATTCTGTTTGTGTTTTTTCTATAGCTGTAATGTCAAAAAGCATTTCAAGAAAAAAATGACTTTCATCAGCTTCTTCTTCAACGATTTTTAATTTATTGATGAAGTCTGCTGTTGATTTAGCTCTTTGTGAAGCTCTATAATTAGCACCAACAGAACTAGAACATCTAATAAGCTGATTTACGTAAGCATTATATTCTCTTGATTTTGGTAACTTAGAACAGAGAATCCAGCAATCAATTGCAAATTTCTTTGTTCTCTTTAACATTAGTTCTTTCATTTTAATATACGATTTACAATATTTTACAATTTAAGATTTACGATGTTCGAAATACGATATTATATTTATGCTTTAAAAATTAAATCATTAATTCTGAACATACAACCTCGTCTATCCAATATCGAAAATCGTATATTTAAACAGCAGCACTATATGCCCAAGCATTTTGATTCGATTGCAAATGCACTTCTACACGTTTGTAATGCAGGCCTTCATACAGATCTGTCTGACGGAGTTCACTCTGTGTTACTTCGTATAAGGTACCGCTGATGGTATCATTTGAGTCGTTGGTTTCTTTAATAATAGGGTAGTGTACTATTCCAAATTCCTCTTCGATTTGAATTTCATTTAGTTCATAACCTACTAATGTTTCTGGCGTTCCCTCAAGAATGCGGCCAAAAAGGTCTTGTTGTACATCAACATCTTGTAAAGTACCGTAAGCGAATAATTTTTGCATAGAATCTATTTTGAAAATGTTAATAAACTTAAATTTTATACTTATCTCGAATGCGCGTTAGGGATGGCAGTGGAGCTCTCCCGATTTTTCATCGGGAAGCGGGAACGTACAGCCCGACCCTTGGGGAACGCCCAAACTATTACAATTTGAAATAGTCAATATAGTTGTCCAAATCTTTGTCGCCGCGTCCTGAAAGACTTATTACAACAACATCAGTTGGTTTGAATTTTTTCTGATCAAAAATAGCAAAAGCATGCGCACTTTCAATTGCAGGAATAATTCCTTCTAATTTGGTGAGCTGTAAACCTGCATTCATAGCTTCGTCATCGGTTACCGAAAAGAATTCCCCACGGCCGGATTGTGCCAAATGTGCATGCATAGGTCCAACTCCAGGGTAATCAAGTCCCGCAGAAATTGAGTACGGTTCGGTAATCTGACCATCGGGAGTCTGCATCAGCAGGGTTTTACAGCCGTGAATAATGCCTACTTTTCCTAGTTTACTGGTTGCTGCGCTGTGACCGCTGTTTACGCCTTTTCCGGCAGCTTCGACAGCAATGATTCCTACTTCTGGCTCGTGCAAAAAGTGATAATAAGTTCCAGCAGCGTTGCTTCCGCCACCGATACATGCTACAACATAATCTGGGTTTTCGCGTCCTTCTTTCTCTTTTAACTGCCATTTGATTTCTTCGGAAATGATGCTTTGGAAACGAGTTACCATGTCAGGATAAGGATGCGGGCCGATAGCAGATCCGATGATATAATGGGTATCAACGGGGTTATTAATCCAGTCGCGGATGGCTTCATTTGTGGCATCTTTCAGCGTTCGTGATCCAGAAAGTGCCGGACGGACTTCGGCACCCAGCATTTTCATACGGGCAACGTTTGGTGCCTGACGTGCAATGTCGATTTCGCCCATGTACACGATGCAGTCCATGCCCATCAAGGCGCAGACTGTTGCAGTTGCAACCCCATGCTGACCTGCACCTGTTTCGGCAATGATGCGTTTTTTGCCCAAACGTTTTGCAACTAATATCTGTCCGATGGTGTTGTTTACTTTGTGTGCACCTGTATGATTCAGGTCTTCTCTTTTGAGATAGATTTTGGTGTTGTATTTTTCGGAAAGTCTTTTGGCAAAGTACAATGGGCTAGGACGGCCTACGTAATCTTTCAGCAATTGATTAAACTCTGCTTTAAAATCAGGTTCGGCTGTGATTTCTAAATATTTCTGACGTAATTCTTCTACATTTGGATATAACATTTCGGGAATGTAGGCCCCTCCAAATTCTCCGTAATATCCTTTTTCGTTAACGTTGTATGACATTTTTTATTTTGTTTTATCTGTAGAGACGCTGCATTGCAACGTCTGAACGTATTGTTGATTATTTTGATTTCGTTATGATATGACCTTTAGACGTTGCAGTGCAACGTCTCTACATAATTCTATATTTTTTAATCCTGGTTCAATTTCAAATTTACTATTTATATCAATTGCATAAATGGGTAAATTGGTTTTCAAAATTTCGGTTACGGCATCCAATTCCTCTATTCCAATTCCACCACTAAGGAAGAATGGTTTTGTAGATGGATATTTCTGTAATATTTTCCAGTCGAAAGTGGTTCCGTTTCCTCCAGGCAATTTTCCTTTGGTATCGAAAAGGAAATAATCACAAACAGCTTCGAACGGTTCTAAAACGCTAAAATCAAAATTCTCATCTGCCGAAAAGACTTTGATGATTTCAATTGAAGCATCTAATTTAGTTTTTAATTCTAAACAAAATGCAGCCGATTCGTGACCGTGTAATTGTATTGCTTGTAAATTGTATTTTTCAGTCTTTTCTAAGATTATTGGAATCGTTTCATTGACAAAAACACCTGTTTTTTTAATTGATTTTGGCAATTCAGGTAGAATTCCATCAAAATAACGTGCTGATTTTTCCCAGAATATAAAGCCCATATAATCGGGTAGGAGCGATCCTACTTCGAGTATATTTTCAGGGTATTTCATTCCGCAGATTTTGAGTTTCATTTGTTTAATACTTTAAGCAATAAGCTTTAGGCTTTATGCTAATTAATGATTTTTAAAAGCTTACGGCTTACAGCCTATTGCTTATAGCTGTCCAATAAATTCCGTTGCCGCTTTTCCGGCATTATCAGTTTTCATAAAGTTTTCTCCAATCAGGAAACCTTTGTAACCATAAGGTTTCAATTCATTGATGGCTTCAATGGATGAAATACCACTTTCGGAAACTTTTACGAAATCATTTGGAATCTGATGGGCCAATTGTTTGCTGAAATCAAGGCTAACTTCGAAAGTTTTTAGGTTTCTGTTGTTTACTCCAATCATGTCTAAAGTTGGCATGATTGATTTTTCTAATTCTTCCTGATTGTGAACTTCCAATAAAACTTCCAATCCTAAACCTTTGGCAAACTCTGATAATGATTTGATTTCGTCACGCGTTAAAACTGCTGCAATTAATAAAATCAAATCGGCTCCGTGTGCTTTGGCTTCCAATATTTGGTATTCGTCTACAATGAATTCTTTTCGCAACAGCGGAATATTTACAGAAGCTCTCGCCAAAAGTAAATCGTCCAAAGAACCGCCAAAATATTTACCATCCGTTAAAACTGAAATTCCGCAGGCACCAGCACTTTCATATCCTTTTACTACTTCTTCAACAGTAAAGTTTTGATTTATAATTGATTTTGAAGGTGAACGGCGTTTGTGTTCGGCAATAATTCCAGAGTTGCTGTTTCTTAAGTTTTGACTTAGCGAAATTGTTTTTTTACCAAAGAAAACTGATGCTTCCAATTGTGAAACTGGAATAATAGATTTCTTAAGAACAACTTCTCTTTTTTTGTCAACTATGATTCTGTCTAGTATGTTCATTTTGATTCTTTCGTATTTCTAAATATTACTTTTAATATTTTCTATTAATTTTCTACCTAATTCTTTTTTCATTTTTTCAATACTTTCTTTGTCAGGAAATTCATTGTAGGCATAGTTGTTTGCCCAAATTTCCAAATAATTGATAAAAAGTTTTAATGAATAATTTTTTGCTTCGAAAGAGATAGAAAAATTAATTTTATAAGGATTAGTGTTTTTTAAGTTTTTTAAACCATCTTTAGTGTGTTTCCATTCTATTTTAGAAACATCTTTTTCATAGAGATTATGTCCAAATATTTGAACTTCTTTAGGTTTAGTAGATTTTTCAACCGGGGATAACATTGAGAATATCGACTTTACAGGATATGTTTCATTCTTATTATTTACCAAATATTTAGTTTCGTTTTTACTAAACAAATCGTCAAATTGGCTGATTACAATTGATAATGGTTCCCAAATATCTTTATTTATAAATTGAAATATATTATAAATATTTTTTGGCGATTTGGTAAATTTTTCTCCTTCAAGCTGTCGTTTTAATAAACTAATTTCTTTATGTAAATCATCCTCTTCTTCAATATCAATGTTTTGAATAGCATTTAGAACCAGCTGTTCTGAACGTTCAACTAATCCTGCACAATATTCAAAAAATAATTCTTTGTTTCCGCCATATCCTTGGATATCGCTAATATAGTTGTAATAAATTTTGCGATCTTTTTCGTTTATCCAAAACGGATTATATCCTAAAGAAATAAGTATCAGATTGGTTAATATTCTAGCTGTTCTTCCATTTCCATCATAAAATGGATGAATGTCTAAATATTCCAAATGAAATTCCATCGCAACATCAATTGGATGTGGTGCATTTTTTTTATTAGCATGTATTAAATCAATGGAAGCATTGGTTTTGTTTAAAAGAGCGTGAATTTTACTAGGTACATCTTCGGGAGCAACAAAATCATATCTTTCACCTTTATGATTATAAATCATATTTGGTTCTAGCTTCCATCTCCCAATTTTATCTTTTTTGGTTTCATCATCTTCGTACATTATTGCTTTGTGAATTTTACAAATCCTTTTTTCAGAAAGTCTTAATTCTCTTTTGCCAATACGCAAAATTTCGCTAATTACTTTGTCGTGACCTTGCATTTCCAAAACGTCCTTTAGAGGTTTGTCATTAACCGTAAGGTTTCCGACCATTACACTACGAGTTTCTTCAATGGTAAGTGTATTGCCCTCCATACTATTGGAATTAAAATTCCATTCTAGTCTGAATTTGTAATTTATTTTCTTTTTTTGTTCAATAGTGAGTTCGCCAAAATCTACTATTTTAGCTTTAATAGCATCTATTGTGTCTTTTGTCTTTTTATAACTCATAATTTTTTAGTTAAAAGAAAAGGGTATTTTATTTACTCAAATTCTGTAATTTATTCAAAGCTACTAATCCTTTTCCGGAAAGTAAACTTTCTTTGGCTAATTCAAAACCTTCAAGAGGTGTACAGCCGTTAACAGTTGCAATTGCTATTCCGGCATTGGCACAAACGACATTGTTTTGGGCTTCGTTTCCTTTTCCGGAAATGATATTCATAAACATTTCTGCTGATTCATCGATGGTTTTTCCTCCTTCAATTTCGCTTTGTTGCAAAAGGCTAACACCAAAATCTGAAGGATTCAGCATACCTTCTTTGGTACTTGTAATAATTTTGGCTGGGCATGTCAAAGATACTTCATCATAACCATCGAGGGAATGTAAAATTGTAAAATTGACAGGTGTATTTTGATATAAATAACCATACATTCTTGCCAGTTCAAGATTGAAAACCCCAACTAATTGATTCTGTGGGAATGATGGATTTACCATTGGTCCCAGCATATTGAAAAAGGTTTTTACTCCTAATTCTTTTCGAATTGGCCCTACGTTTTTCATTGCTGGGTGAAATAAAGGAGCGTGCAAAATTGCAATTCCGGCCTGATCAATACATTTTTCTATAAAATTATTGTCATTACTGAATTTAATGCCCAGTTTTTCCATCACGTTACTAGAACCGGAAATCGAAGAAACTCCGTAATTACCGTGTTTTGCAACTTTAATTCCTGCTCCTGCAGCTATAAAAGAAGCTAGGGTCGAAATGTTGAAAGTATCTTTTCCGTCTCCTCCTGTACCACATAAATCGATGGTGTTGTAATTGGATAAATCCATTCGAATGCATAATTCCAAAAGTGCTTCTCTAAATCCCGCCAGCTCTTCGATACTAATGCTTCGCATCATATATACCGTTAAAAAAGCCGAGATCTGGCTTGGATTATAGCTTCCGCTGGAAATATTTACCAATACATTTTTGGCCTCTTCCTTGGATAGTATTTCGTGATTGATTAGTCTGTTTAATATATTTTTCATTTTTTTTAAGTTGCTAAGTTTCTGAGAAACTGAGTTGCTAGTTTTTTTATTTTAATCTAAGACTGCTTACTAATTACTGAAAACTGCCAACTTTTTCAGTGTTCGTTTCCAGAATAAATCCACATTGGTTCTGTGTTTCCAGCACGTTCAAAACCATTTTTTTTATAAAAATCAACTGATTTCCCGTCTGCGGTTAACATTTGCATGTGAAAGTGACTATATTTCTCCTGCATTTTATCTACTATCATTTTTCCGATTCCTTTTCCCTGATATTCCGGGAGTACTAATAAATGCGGATAATAAACCGTTAAATGCCTGTCAGAAATAGCATTTCCAAGTGCGATGAGTTTTTTGTCTTCCCAAGCTGTAATCAGCGTTTCGGAATTCAATAAACCATTGTAAAGCTGTGTTGGTTTCTCTGCAGAGCTCCAGCCATTTGCTTTGTACAAGACCAATATGTCATCGAGATTTATGTCCCTTGTTTCGGAAATGGTTATGTTCATTTTTTTAAAGTTGCTAAGGTTCTAAGTGACTAAGATTCTAAGTTTTTTAAACTGCTACTGAATACTAATCACTTTTTTTACGTTCTGACATATATTTCAAATAATCAATAATTTCCTCAGATTGCTGTTTTGTAATTCCTAATGTTGGCATTTTTACTTTGTGTCTAAAAGAAGCCGGATTTACAATATAATCGATCAATTCATTTTCTTTCCAATATTCGGTTACGTTTTTTGGATAATTTAACTCTGGTCCCATTTCTCCTCCAATTCCGTTGATGGCGTGACAGGTAATACAGTGTTTTTGAAATAATGTAAAACCTTTCATTGTCGTTTCATTATCTTTTGGTTGTAAGGCTACGATGTTTTTATTTTTTGGCTCCAAGTGAAATTTTATCACATTATAAGGCCATTTGTATTCTTGATTATTCGCTGAAACCGATGTGTAAACCAAATAAAACGGATCTGCATTCATTTCGTTTCCGTTTTTTACGATTCTTTCCCAATTGGAATCTTTTGGCGCATCAACATCTTTAAATGCTAAATATGGTTTGGCTTTCAAAAATAATTCAAGAGGCATTTCGGGTTTATAACCATCGATGCATTCGAAAACAATAATCGTATTTTTGATTTTAATTTTAGATAAATCAACTTCATTTTTTACAATATCTGATGCGCTTACAGCCTGATATTTTTTTGTTTTATGATAAACAGGATCGTTAATGACTGTAACCAAAGTGTCTTTTCCTAATTTGTCATTCTTTTGCAAATCCAATAAATCCAAAACCATTTTGGGTTGGTCAATAGTTATGGATTCTATTTTTGCTTCTTTCTTTTGATTACAGGAAAAAAGAACAAAAATAGAAAGGCAAAAAAGAATAATATGGATTTTGGTTGTTTTCATTTTTTTATCGCAATTTTTCGGTAGAGACGTTGCATTGCAACGTCTAACACACAGATAATAACAAATATTGTATCATAACGTTGCATAGACGTTGCAGTGCAACGTCTCTACGAATTTAACCAATTTTCCAAAATCTTTTTCCCGTTTGGTGTTAATACGCTTTCGGGGTGAAACTGTACACCGCGAACATCGTATGTTTTGTGGCGTAAAGACATTACCTGACCGTTTTCGTCAAAGGAAGTAGCTTCCAAAACATCCGGTAAATTAGCATCCACAACCCACGAATGGTAACGACCCACCTCGAATTCATTTTCTAATCCTTCAAAAAGTAATTCGTCACTAACCGATTTTTTTACCAATGTGGCGACACCGTGATATACTTTGTCCAAGTTGGAGAGTGTTCCTCCAAAAACTTCTCCGATGGCTTGTTGCCCAAGGCAAACCCCGAAAATACTTTTCGTTGGTGCGTACTTTGCAATTACAGCTTTCAATAATCCCGCTTCATCAGGGATTCCAGGCCCAGGGGAAAGCAAGATTTTATCGAAACCTGCTATTTCATCAATATCAAATTCGTCGTTTCTGTAAACGGTTATTTCGCAATCTAAATCTTCAAGATAGTGTACTAAATTGTAAGTGAAACTATCGTAATTGTCTATGACTAGTATTTTTTTCATTTTATTGTTTTTTATTTTAGAGACAAGTCGCGACTTGTCCTTACATTATATTGTTTCGGCCAAATCCAATGCTTTGTTCAAGGCAAGCAATTTATTGTAAACTTCCTGCATTTCGCTTTCTTCGTCTGAACTGGCGACAATTCCGGCACCTGCTTGACAATGCAGCTGGTGATTTTTGGAAAGAAAAGTTCGGATCATAATGGCGTGATTAAAGTTTCCTTCAAAATCCATAAATCCGATGGCACCGCCATAAAAATTACGGTTTGTTTTTTCGTAATCTTCAATCAGTTGCATTGCTCTGTGTTTTGGTGCTCCGCTTAATGTTCCAGCCGGAAAAGTATCGGCTACGACTTGCATAGTTGTTGCTTTTTCGTGTAAATGTCCTGTTACTTTGGAAACCAAATGGATTACGTGGGAGAAAAACTGAACTTCTCTGTATTTTTCTACATTCACATTGTGTCCGTGACGGCTTAAATCATTTCGGGCTAAATCCACCAACATTACGTGTTCGCTGTTTTCTTTTTTGTCTTCTGATAATTTTTTTGCTAAATCAGCATCTTTTTCATCATCACCGGTTCTTCTGAAAGTTCCTGCGATTGGGTGGATTTCTGCTTTTCGGTTTTTGACGATGATTTGGGCTTCGGGCGAAGAACCAAATATTTTGAAATCGCCATAATCAAAAAAGAACAGGTAAGGGGATGGGTTGATGCTTCTTAAAGCTCTGTAAACATTGAATTCATCACCTTTAAAACCTTGGGAAAACCTTCTGGATAAAACCAATTGGAACACATCACCACGGAAACAATGCTTTTTGGCCAAAGCCACATTTTGTTTGAACTCATCGTCGGTCAGGTTTGAAAAACCTTCGCCTTCTCTTGAAAATTTATAGGAAGCAATGTTTCGGGATTGTAATAGCTGTTCGATTTCCGAAATGTTATTTTTTCCATCAAGGCTGTGGCAGAAAATGTATGCTTCGTTTTTAAAGTGGTTGATGGCAATGATATTTTGGTAGACCGCATAATACACATCAGGAATGGTGTTGCTGTTTTCTTTTTTGGCAATGGTTACTTTTTCAAAATAACGAACGGCGTCATACGAAATGTAGCCGAACAATCCGTTATTGATGAATTTGAAATCATTTTTATCAGACTGGAATTGTCCTGAAAACTGCTGAATAACTTCAGGAATATTGGTATTTGTATCAATGGCAATGGTTTCCGAAGTTCCGTCAGGAAAGCTTTTGAAAATGGTTTCGTTTTCAATTTTTATCGAAGCAATCGGATTACAGCAGATATAGGAAAAACTGTTGTCGTTTCCGTGATAATCGCTGCTTTCCAGTAATAAGCTGTTTGGAAATTTATCCCTGATTTTAAAATAGATACTTACTGGCGTTATAGTGTCGGCCAGAATTTGTTTATGGTTAGTCTGCAGTTTATAGGTTTTCATATGTTGTTGATACTTAATTGTTTTTTTTGGAATAAAAAAAAGGCCTGTCGTGATGACAAGCCTTTTTATATTTATAGTTTAAATAATACTATAGGAGCTTACTTCACGACGTTTGACGTAAATTGTTCCACCACCAAGTATTATTTGTTATTGTGTTCATTTTTTTGTTTTGTTGCATGCAAATATAAAAATCATATTTGGACTGACAAAAATTATGAATCAAAAAAAAAGATATTTTTTTTGGTTTTTTGTTAAATCGTTGAAATTAGTAAACCAAGACTACGTTTAACTCAAAATCATCATAAATTGTCTTGTCTCCCAAATCGTCAAAATAGCTTCCTGATCCGTATTTAATGTCATATTTGGTTCGGTTGATATTCAAAGTTGCTGTAGCTTTGTTTTTTTCGGCTATGACGAAATCAAACTGTATGGAGTTTGTGATTCCTTTGATTGTTAAGTCTGCAGTCACGAGGTAAGTATTATTTCCTTTACCGGCAATACTTTTAAAGACTAATGTCGAAGTTGTGTAAGCTGCCGTGCTAAAAAAATCTTCTGATTTTAAATGGCCTTCCAGTTTTTGTTTTGAAGAACCTGTCTGGTCATCATTGGATAAGGTACTCATATCTGCTGTAAAACTTCCTCCGGCTAGTTTTTTATCTTTAAAAAGAAGATAACCGTCCTTGAATTTGATGCTTCCTACGTGTTCACCAGTTATTTTTTTTCCTATCCAGTGGATACTACTTTTTGAAACATCAATTTTGGACGTCTGCGCATTTCCTTTGCCGAAAGCGAAAAAGATTAGTAAAACAATAATGCTAAGTGATTTTGAATTTCTCATATTTTTTCTAAATTAAATTAATAAAAGATAATAAAATGTAGGCTGAATTCATTTTTGGTAAAAGCAATAATGAGATCGATTTGAAATAATGCAAAAAATAATAAGGGACTAGCAATAAATGTTCTATAAAGTTAATTTAAAATTTTGTATATCAGCTGTTTTTGGGTTGTTATTTTGAAGCTGTATTTCTAATTTTATAACATGTTTAGAAGAAAGTTTTGAGTTGTAGTTCTGAATTTTTTATAAAAAAAAGAGCCTGAACAATTTCAGGCTCTTTTACAGGTGAAAAAACAATTATTTTAAACTTACTATCGGATTTGTATTCTTAGTTCTGAAATCGGGAGAATTTTTAATGTCTGATTGTATAAATAATTCTGTATCCGATAATTTTGTAATATCTAGTGAAAAAGTTTCGCTATTGTACCAGGTATTTAGCTCTGGATTATAACTTGAGCTTTCGCTTAAAACGATCCCTCCGCATCGGTTAACCTGTATTCCCTGAATGTTGATTTTTGCTAAATTAGCCGGCAGTGTACCAATTTTATTTTCGAGTAAAACACAGCTGCTAAAGCCATCGATAATACTGTTGCTGATGTTGAAATAACTTTTTTCCTTAACATAAACCGCTTCCCGAACCAAACCTTGATTATTATCTTCAGTATTTGTCAGTGTCATATTTGTGGCAGTGATTTTGGTTAATTTTTTGGTTACATCTGCATTTTCAATTTTATCGTATGAGTCAATTTCAAAACAGCGTGAACCGGATATGTCTGAAGAATAAGGATTACGGATAGCAATACTGTTAGAAATTGTGCATTGAACACCTTGAGTGAAATCAAAGTCGTCATCGGTTGCTCTGTATGAAATCAAGTTGCTGAAATTAACATCACCTCCATACGATTCGAATGAGTCATCATTTGAGAAACTAATTTGGATGAATTCAAATTTAGTACCTCTTCCAACACCTCCCAATGACAATCCGTTAAGTTCTTTAAGGGCATTGATTTTGTGACCTGAATATTCAATACGTACATATTTTAATATACCCGAATTACTGTTTGGGTCTTGTCCTCCATAATAACTGACAGCTGGATCTAGATTGAAATCCAAAAAGTTAACGCCGCCAACTTTATTTATAGGAGCATCTCCTAATAAGATAATGCCTCCCCAATCACCTGGCTTTCTCATTAAATTTGAATTGTTTGATGTGAAAACAATAGGTTCAGCAGCAGTGCCTTCTGCAATGAGTTTGCATCCTTTGGTAATTATAAGCGTACCGCAGGATTCTTTGTCTCCTCGAATGACAGTTCCGGGTTCTATTGTTAAAACTGCTTTATTAGTCACATAAACAGTTCCTATTAGTTTGTATGTATTGTTTTTGGTTAATTTTAGATCTTTGTCTATAATGCCCGTTAAAATCTGATTAGCTTCTTTATAAACGGTAGTCGCAGGCTTGAAATTTGTCCAATTGTCCATCCAATTGTTATGACCGGTAATTCCTTTTGTTTGTTGGGCACTCAGTGAAGTAACTGAAAATAAGATGATGGTGATTACTAGTAGTTTTGCTTTCATAACACTAATTGTTATAGTTTTTTTGATGTTTTTAGTTTTTCTTTTCAAAATTACCATTACAATGTTTTAGGGATATTTTCTTAGCGTTACCGATTCGTCATTATTAAGTTAAGATATGTTGTTTGTTTTGAGCTACATGGCTTTTTTTTTATAGTAAAAAGAGACTTTAGTATATTAAAGATTTCGTAATATTTACTTAATAGCTGATGCGTTTTGGGAAATTATTTTTGAAAAAATAAAAATTAACAAAAATGATAAGAAAAAGCCTTGTTGCATCTGCAGTCCTATTTTTGATTATTAGCTGTGAAAACGGTAATGATTCTAATGAATTGACTGTAGAAACTGTAAATGAAAATTCATCGAGTTTTAAAGAAATTGGTTCAATAACGATTGGCGGAACCGGAGCTGCAGAAATCAGTACTTATGATGAAACTACCAAAAAACTGTTTACAGTAAATAATAGCAGTACAAACAAAATTGATGTGATAGATTTATCAGATCCTTCCAAGCCTGTTTTGACAGCGAGTATTGATCTGACTGTTTATAATGGAGCAGCAAATAGCGTGACAACATTCAATGGGAAGCTTGCAGTGGCTTTAGAATCAAAATCAAATAAGCAGGCTCCGGGTAAAGTAGTTGTTTTTGAAACTTCTAATTATGCTTTTGTTAAAGAAATTACTGTGGGAGCATTACCTGATATGATTACTTATTCTCATGATGGTAAATTTATTTTAACGGCTAATGAAGGAGAGCCAAATGATGATTATTCCCAAGATCCTGAAGGTTCGGTTTCTATTATTGAGGTGGCATCAAATTATGCGGTAACCACATTGAATTTTGCAGGTTTCAGCAGTCAATTGGCAGCTTTAAAAACAAAAGGATTTAGAATTGCCAGTGCAACGAATAATTTTGCTGCCGATATTGAACCAGAATATATTACTATTTCTGAAGATTCAAAAACAGCTTGGGTTACTTTGCAGGAGAATAACGGTATTGCTAAAATTGATTTGACAGCTAAAAAAATTACCGAACTTTTTCCATTAGGTTATAAAGATTATAGTTTGGCTGAAAATGCAATTGATATTAGTGATAAAGACGGAGCTACAGCTTTTAATACATGGAAATTGAAAGGAATGTTTCAGCCAGATGCAATTAGTAATTTTGTGGTGAATAATGTATCATACGTTGTTACTGCAAATGAAGGAGACACGCGTGAATACAGCGCTTTTACAGATGTGAAAAGAATTGGCAGTTCTTCAGTTATATTAGATCCTGCGGTTTTTCCTAATGCCGTGGCTTTAAAAGCTGATGCCAGTATGGGAAGATTAAACATTAATACAAAAATGGGAGATACAGATGGTGACGGTGATTTTGATGAACTTGTTGGATTTGGAGCGCGTTCTTTTTCTATTTGGAACGGAACTACAGGTCAGCTGGTTTTTGACAGTAAAAACGAATTGGATAAAAAAGCGTATGAGTTTGGGGTGTATGATGATGCACGAAGTGATGATAAAGGAGTAGAGCCAGAAGCTGTTTATGTGGCCAAAATGGGAGATAAGCAGATTTTGTTTGTGGGATTAGAAAGAGCTGATGCATTAATGATATATGATGTGAGTAATCCTGCAGCTCCAAAATATTTGCAAACATTAAAAACTGGTGATGCTCCAGAAGGAGTATTGTATATTCCAGCTTCTAAAAGTCCGACGAAAAGAAGCTTGTTAGTAGTTAGCAGTGAAGGAGATGGCAGTGTGAAAATTTACCAGCCCGATTTAAATTAAGAAAACAGACAGTAATGTTCAGGTAATGGAGAATGGAGATTTAAAGTAAATATTTCTCTGTTTAATAATTAAATAAAAATCTGCCAAAAGTAAGTTGTTACTATGGCAGATTTTTTTATTTATAGCGTTTTGAATTTATTCTGGAATCTGCTGGCTTAAACAGTGTAACGTTCCGAATCCCCAAATAAAATCAGTTGCGCTGATTCCTATGATTTCACGGTCAGGGAAACATTCTGCTAAAATGTTTAAGGCAGTGCGGTCATTACTGTCATTAAATGTCGGAACCAAAACACAGTTGTTCAAAATTAAAAAATTAGCATAACTTGCAGGTAAACGTAATCCTTCAAAATCAATGCGTTTTGGCATTGGCAATGAAATAATAACCGGTGCTTTTCCGTTTTCCAGTTTAGCATTTTGTAATCGTTTTAAATTATCCTGCAAAGGTTTATAGTTATTGTCGTTTGGGTCTAACTCAACAATTGTTACGATTGTGTCTTCATTAACAAATCGGCATAAATCATCGATATGTCCGTGGGTATCATCCCCTTCAATTCCATCGCCCAGCCAAATTACATTTGTTACCCCTAAATATTCTTTGAAAACAGCTTCGTAATCTTCCTTTGTGAAATTTTCGTTTCGAACCTGAATAGAGGGATGCATTAAACACTCTTCAGAAGTCAATAATGTACCACGCCCATTTACATCAATTGCACCGCCTTCGACAATAACAGGTTTGCCTTTGTACATCACCTGAGTAACTGGAATGTTTAAAAAATCTCCGACTTTTGTCGGTACGTGCTTGTCTAAATTGATGTTTTTATATTTTGCCCAGCCATTAAAATTGAAGTTCAATGCTTCTCTTTCAGTACCGTTTTTTACAATAATTGGTCCAGAATCACGCATCCAGCTGCGGTTGGTTTTGTGTATAATGAAAGATATGCTGCTCATTTTTACGTGAGCTGTTTCCAGCATTTCGGTTACTTTACTTTTTTGATTCTCATCAGCTACTACAAGAAAGACTTGTTCATATGTGGTTGCTTTTTTAATGAATTCAACAAATGCCCATTGTACGGCTTCATATTTTCCTGGCCAGTCTTTGCCATTATGCGGAAAACACAATAAAATTCCTTGCTGTTTTTCCCACTCTGCCGGAAATCTTCTAGTAACTGTTGTCATATATAAATACTGATTGTAATGTGTGCAAAGATATATAAACAGCAGGATTAATAAAAGAAGGAATCGTGATCTGCTGAAGGTTTCTTTACCGTAATTTTTATTAATAGAGAATGCAGGGGACAGCAGAAAACCATTTATTCTGACAAACCCTTTTATTTCTCTTCTCAAGCAACATCTGATAATTTGTATTGGCTCATAAATGTTTTGAATAAGTCATTTCCAGACTGAATGTAATTGCTAATGGAGAGGATGCATCAGTGAATAAAAATTCTAAAGAAGCACGCCAAATTGTAAGAAGAATTACTTTTCAGGTGAAATAAATTCCTTTGAATAAAACTAGCTAAAGATCGTTTCAAATGATTTGAAATTGTCTTTTTATGGAAAATTGTTATTCAAATTATTTTTTTTGGCTATAAACCTAAAAAAAAAACAATCTCATTCGTTTTTTTTAATGGCTTTAACAAGTTTTAAAATTTATAAAATCGGCTATTTGTTGTCTAGTTAATTAATTAACATATTATTGTTTATATGAATGTTTTTAATCACTAAATAATTACTTTTTTATTAAAAATTCAATTTAGCAGGTTTTTAATTATTTGATAAAAAAGCATAAAAGCAATGATTTTTATTTGTTTTTCAATATTTTTTAAGGTTAATGTGTTAAAAAGTAGGGTATTAATTTAGAAAATAGCTTTAAGGCTTGTATTTGCTCGTTTATTTGTATTATATTTGAAAACGTAATCTAAATACTAACTTAAATATAACATTATGGGAAACTGCAGCGCTATTGTTTAGTTTTATATTTACAAATGCCCGCTGTGTAATTATTACTTAAATAACAAATATAAAATAAACAAATATATCTTGTTGAAAGAGAGTCTTCAATTCTTATTTAAAAACATTAAAAAACAAAATTATAATTTCAGTTTCGCATTATATTATGAAACTATATGTATGAAATAAGCAAATCTTAGGAATTTCTATTTCAGTCAATTTTAAAAAAAGCCCCAAATTTTTTTAACTAATATTAATATTTTTTAACAATTTTCAAATGTATTTAGATTTTGGATCTAATCATTTTTGATTAAACTTTTTTATTATGAAAAAAAAATTTTCTTTTTTAACTTTATTATTATCATTAGTAGCTACCGTACAGGATGTGAGTACGGTTTCAGCACAGTCTTCAGCTGAAAATACTGCTTATAACAAATGGTCAGTCGAAATAAATTATGGTTTTAATAAGCCAATTAGAACACTGACAGCCAGATATAACACTCCTACTCTTAATCCAACTCATATAGATTTAGGAGCAAGATATATGTTAAGTCCTAAATTTGGTTGGAAACTTGATTTTGGTTATGACAAGTTTAATGAGCGCGATAATACACCTTCGTTTGAGAGCACTTATTTACGATCAAGTTTACAGGCAGTTATTAATCTTGGCCGAGCATTAAATTTTGAAACCTTTACTAATAATTTTGGAGCGTTAATTCACGCCGGACTTGGTGGTTCGCAATTGACATCCAAAAATGGTTTTGATGGTCAGGATTATACTGCTAATGGAATTTTTGGTGTAACTGGTCAAGCCAGATTAAGTAATCGTGTTGTTTTAACTGCAGATTTAACGGGGATCCTGAATGCAAGTCAAGATTTTAATTTTGACGGAATGGGTGCAACAAGTCCGACAGCAGTTGATGGCGTAATAATAAACATAACTGCTGGTTTAACTTTTTATTTGGGTAAAAATGAAAAACATGCTGATTGGATAGCTGAAAAAACAATTTCTGATGATTTAGAAAAACGCTTGAGTTTATTAGAAAAAAGTCTCTTGGATTCTGACAAAGACGGCGTAGCCGATTTATATGATCTGGAACCAAATTCTATTGCAGGTGTTGCTGTTAATACAAAAGGACAATCTATAGATCATAACCAGAATGGTGTTCCAGATGAATTAGAAAGCTACTTAGATAAAACGTATGGTAAAAAAGGAGACAGTGTACCATCAAATAATAACATAGAAGAACTGATTAACGCTGGATATGTAAATGTTTATTTTGATTCTAATTCAAGTAAACCAACAAGTACTTCTTTATCAGGAGTTGGTTTTATAGTTAAGTATCTGCAAAGCAATCCATCTAAAAGTGTTGATGTTATAGGATATGCTGATGAAATCGGGTCTTCAAGCTTTAATACTGAATTATCAAGAAAAAGAGCTGAAGCTGTAAAAGAAATAGCAGTAAAATCTGGAATTGATGCTTCTAGATTAAATGTAATTGCTAACGGAGAAGACGCTTCTGTGGATAAAAATTCTAAAGAAGCACGTCAAATCGTAAGAAGAGTTAGTTTTAAAGTAAAATAATTCTTTAAAACCAAAATAAAAAAGCTGTTTCAATCTTTTTGAAACAGCTTTTTTTTATGGAAAAAAATAAACTACTAATCAATAGCTCTTTTTGTAATATCTCCAAAGGCATCAATTCTTCTGTCTCTAAAGAAAGGCCAGTTCTGACGCACATTTTCCTGTAAATCTAAATCCACTTCGGCAATCAGTATTTCTTCTTTATCGTGTGAGGCCTGCGCCAAAATTTCTCCTTGCGGTCCTGCAATAAACGAAGAACCCCAAAACTGAATTCCTGCTGTTCCTTCAATGTATTGTTCCAATCCAATTCGGTTTGCAGCTGCTACATACACACCATTAGCAACGGCATGTCCTTTCATCACGTTCATCCATGCTCCGTGCTGGTTTTCACCATATTGTTCTTTTTCAAGAGGATGCCATCCAATTGCTGTTGGGTAAAACAATACATTGGCTCCTTGTAAAGCGGTCAAACGCGCAGCTTCTGGATACCATTGATCCCAGCAGATTAAAGTTCCTATTTTTCCTTTTTCGGTTGGAAAAGCTTTGAAGCCTAAATCACCAGGTGTAAAATAGAATTTTTCGTAGAAATGCGGATCGTCTGGAATGTGCATTTTGCGGTACAATCCAGCCTCTGTTCCGTCAGTATTAATGATATAAGCGCTATTGTGGTAAATCCCTGCCATTCTTTTTTCGAAGAAAGGGACAATGATTACCACACCCAACTCCTTTGCCAAAGCACTAAAAGCAATAAATGAAGTGCTGTACAACGGCTCTGCCAAAGCAAAATTATCTACATCTTCACTTTGACAAAAATAATGACTGCTGTATAACTCTGGCAGCGAAATCACCTCGGCTCCCTGACTAGCTGCGTCACGCACCCAGCTCAAACATTTTTTAAGGTTATTTTCGGCAACATCGTTTAGATTCAATTGAATAACCGCTATTTTGTATTTCTTCTTTGACATGTTAAAAAAATTAGACTGCAAAAATAGTTCTTTTTTAAAACAGTTGCAGTACTGATTGCTGGTTTTTATATTTTAGCAAAGTATTGACTAAATTCATTTACTTTATTCCAATCAGTATATTCTATCACTGTTTTGGAATTAACAGGTCCTTTTGTTATTAACATTATTAACTGTATCATAATTCGATCTTTAAAACTATAAAGACTGTAATCCAGTTTTCCAGCAAAAACCGCAACAGTTGTAGGCTGCCATTCTATCGCATTTAGAAATTTAATTACATATGGATTTGTATCTGCTTTACTTTTTTCAACTTTCCGAGCAACCAAATTTACAGAAATAAATGCTGTTTTTTTTGAATTTAAAAGTTCAAAATTCTCTTTTATAAGATATTCAATTTGATCGTTATGCTTTCCATATCTTATGCTCGAAGCAATAATTACTTTATCAAAGTCTGTTATTTTTTTGCTAAAATCATCAATCGAAAAGATTTCAGTTAAATGATTATTCTGAATTAATATATCCTTTATATGGTGACAGATTCTTTTCGTTAAACCATTGACAGATGAATAAATAATAATTGTTTTTGTTTCTTTTCTAAATTTTTCGTTCATTAATTTTTGTTCTGATATTACAGGAGTTTAATATAGTTTTCTTAATTATCATAAATACAAAACCAACTTTTCATTAAACTGACTGCGCAAATCTGTTAGCGGTTGTAATTATTCTTCCACACGATTAAACTATCATTAGGTAAGTCGTATTCGTATATTTTTTTTGATATACTATCAATATAAATCCATCCATCAGAGGTAAATCTTGGTTCAGTACCATCTTCTTCTGATACATCTTGACCAATATTAAAAATATAATAATTTGTAGAATCAGTTTTTTCAGTTCTATCTAAAAGCCATTCAATTCGTTCTTTGTTTTTTAAAGAGGATTTAATAAGTTTATTATCTGATTTTTTAATATAATCAACAATTAAATCATCGTACCAATTTTGAGCTTTTGATTCAGTTTTTGCTTTATTTACAGATAAAGGATCAATTTGTTTTTCAACTTGACTTGTTTTGCTACATGACAAGAGTGCTGATGAGATTAATAATAAAAGTGTTTTCTTCTTCATTAAATATAAGTTTTGATTATAAATTCTTTCGTTCGGCTCAGGTATAATGTATGACTAATACAGTCACAACTTTTCATTAAGCCAATTGCCCAAATCCGTTGTAGCTGTTATGGGTTACCTTTCTTCTCAAGATATAAATAATTCGGAAAGATAGAATCTTTCTCAGTTTCGTTTATTTTCTTTATCCATTCAGGAAACTTGTAATTAACTTTTATGACTGAATCATTTATTAAGTAATATTTACAAAAACTGTCACCATTCTTTGGATATTTTTTGATTCCATTTGAGTGTCTTAAGTATTTCATATCAAGTAAACAATCGGCCTTATTAAGACCAAAGTAGTTCTATTTTGTCAGCTTTAGTGTGATAGTGATTTGTGAAAAACCAATACAAGCATTGACCATGAAACTGATAAACAGCAAATTCTTTTTGGAAAATAACTCTTATCCAATATCTTGTGCCACTTTGTTTAGCTGACCATGCAAAATCTCTATTGTCTGACATATAATCACCAATTATCTTTGGAGCTTTTTCGGTGTTTTTAGCAATTAAATTTTCTTTGACTTTAAACTTTGGATTCCCTTTATGATTTTCTTTTCTGCAGCTTATTAAAAAAACGATAAGAAATAAAACTGCAATTTTTTTCATGTGAAGTTGTTTAAAGGTAACCCATATAATGTATACTCGCTGGATTATAGCGATAATACATCATATATGAGATGTTTTGTGCTATAATTATAGTAAATGTATTCTATTTAATTTCAAAAACAAAGTTTTAATAATCACCTTACATCATCACTACAACTGAAAAATTAAAATATCCCGCCTAGTCGCGATAGCAGTTAAAATCTTTGTTTTTCCGGTGTTCGGCAACCAAGATTACTTCATCATATAATTTTTTTTCATAGGAGTTCAGTGAACTTTGTTTGTAACGTATAGCGGGACTGCTGCTGTAGGAAAGTGACTAACTTCTGCTCCCAAAAAACATGCGAAAGAAAAACAAAAATTATAATTCAATTAACATCTTGGATAAAATACCATTGGTGGTAATGCCTAAATTTGTGCAAACATGAAATGTCTATGAAAACCCCAATCCCCATATCTTTATTAGAGTTAGCCATAATCACTGAAGGCAGTAATGCTGCTGAAACGATGCACAAAACCAAAGAGCTGGCACAGCTGGCGGATGGTTTGGGATACAATCGGTTTTGGCTGGCGGAGCACCACAATATGGCACATGTGGCGAGTACGGCTACGGTGGTTTTGATAGGATATGTGGCGAGTCTGACGCAAAATATACGAGTTGGATCGGGGGGGATAATGCTGCCTAATCATTCTCCGCTTATTATTGCTGAACAATTTGGAACATTAGCAACTTTATATCCAGACCGGATTGATCTTGGTTTAGGAAGGGCTCCAGGCACCGATTCACTGACAGCACAAGCTATACGAAAAGATTTTTTTGAGGAATCTCAGCGGTTTCCTAAAAATGTTTCGGCACTGCAGGATTATTTTTCTGTAGAGAATGCTGTATCAAGTGTTCGTGCTTTTCCTGCCGAAGGGACAAATGTCCCTATTTGGATTTTAGGTTCAAGTATGGACAGTGCAGCATTGGCGGCGTCATATGGACTGCCTTATGCGTTTGCGGGACATTTTGCACCCCGGCAAATGATTCAGGCTTTTGAATTTTACAGAGAAAACTTTAAACCGTCGGTCTATCTTGAAGAGGCGAAAACAATGGCATGCGTCAACGCAATTGCAGCTGATACGGACGAAGAAGCTGAAATTCTGTCTACAAGTTTATATCAAATGTTTCAGAATTTAGTTCAGAACACTCGAAAGCCATTACAGCCTCCTGTGGCTTCGCTGAGCGATCTTATGAATAATATGAGCGAAGAAGCTCGTTTTCATGTTAACCAAATGACGGCTGGTTCTTTTATTGGCAGTAAGGAAACATTAATCAAAGAATTAAAAAAGTTTATTGAGTATTCCCGCATCAGCGAATTGATGATTAGCAGTCCGATATACAGTCATCAGGATAAAATGAAAAGTCTGCGAATGCTGAAGGAAGTTGTAGATAGTATTTAATTTCATCAGCAGTTTTTGAGGTAAAAAATACTGTATTTTATTTTGTTAAAATGCAGTATTTCTATGTTTTAATATTGTTGTTTTAATTAACTGCTTTAAGTCTGAAAAGTTCCTATAGTATCTCACCAAATTTGAAGCCATAGCAGGACGGCAGCCTTAGTCCCATTATGTCATCTAAGTCTAAGAGGGTTTCTTCTTTCCATCCAATTTCGTTAAGCAGATTCTTTACCGAGGTTTTAGCTTGGTCATCATTACCACATATTTTGAGCTAAAATGGTTTCATCGTTTGGCTGTATGATCTTAATCAAATCCAGGGGGCTGTTTATTATGTATTTAGCTCCTGCAGCGATTAATTCTTCCTCCAGACGGTATCCCCATGTCACGCCTACTGCAGACATGCTGGCATTGACAGCAGTCTGCATATCAATATCTGAATCTCCAGCAAAAATAATTTCTTCGGCCTCTAGTCCCATTTTTTTGCTTATTGCAATGGCCTCAGTAGGATTTGGCTTTTTTAATGCTTCAACGCTTAAACCGACTACAGTGTCAAAATACCCAGGAAATAAATCGGCAGTAATTTTCTTGGTAAGCGCATCTGATTTATTCGAAAAGACACTTAGTTTTATATTATTTGAAATCAAATGATCTAATAATTCGATAATTCCATCATATGCTTTTGTTTTTCGGGTGCAGTTATGACTGTATTCTTCAATCATCAGCTGGTAGCAGAGATCAATATGCTTTTCATCATTATTGGTTTCCGGCAGTGATCTGTTTACCAGATTTCGAAGCCCGCTTCCAATGAAATATTGATATGTTTCATAACTGTGCATTGGATAGTTCAGCCCTTGAAGAACCGTATTCATAGCATCTGCAATGTCCTCCAGAGAATTGACCAATGTGCCGTCTAAGTCAAAAATAACGCCTTTGAATTTCATTTTTATTTTTTAGTATTTGTAAAAAGTGGTGACAAAGTCATTTGGATTTTATAAAAAAAGCTCATTTTACATTTATTTCTTTCCAGTTATTTTTTTGAAAACGTTTACTATACCTACGCTAAGGAAACCAATTATAAGTGCCACACAAAATTCTTTTATGACAGATGGTAACTGCGGAAATAAATGATGTAAAAATTCAATGTTGTGCACAAATATGCCGCCTGCTACAAGAAGTAAAGCGATTGTGCCAATCACGGCCAGACTTTTGATGACTTTTGGCAAAGCCTGTACTAATATGTTTCCTATGATTTTTAGTAAACTGCGGTCGTTTTTACTTTGCTTAATCATTTTATAGCCCAGTTCGTCCATTCGGACAATCATGGCTACAATGCCATAAACTCCAACTGTTGCCAGCATTGCAATTATTGAAACTACAACAATCTGGGAAAGCAACGGTTTTTCCATGACTGTTCCAAGCGCAATAATTACAATTTCTACCGATAAAATGAAATCAGTCACTATTGCTGATTTTATTTTGTCTTTTTCAAGAGCAAGGATTTCTTCTTCGATGTATTCTTTGATTACAGTTTCAGTAACGGCGTGTCCGCGGTGAAACAGATATTCGTATATTTTTTCGGCACCTTCATATGCCAGACAAAGTCCTCCAAGTACCAAAACGATTAGTACTCCCAATGGGAAAAATCCGCTCAGCAGAAAGGCAATAGGTAAAATGATTAGTTTATTTAAAAGAGAACCTTTTCCAATAGCCCATAAAACAGGAAGTTCTCTTGAGGACATAAATCCAGAAGCTTTTTCGGCGTTGACCGCTAAGTCATCACCCAAAATCCCAGCTGTTTTTTTTGCAGCGACTTTACTCATTATGGCAACATCATCCATAATTGCTGCGATATCATCTAATAGTACGAAAAAGCCTGATGCCATTTTAAGTGTTTTAGAAACTGTTTTTTATTTGTTTCAAATCTTTTTAAAGCCTAGATTTTTATTGATGCGAATCTACTACTTTTTGTTGGTTTTTTTGCAAGAATTGATTTTGAAGAACTAAAATTCATGGTCATTATAACTCAAATAAAAAACACCAGCCTCTCGACCAGTGTGTTGTTTTAATTTTGAAAAAAAAATATATTTAGCTGTTTTTTTTAATATTAAAAGTGCTGTGCCGAAAGCCTTAATACTGATTGAATGTTTTTGATACAGCATTTCCGGCTTATAAGATTTACATCATTCAGGAACAGCTGTCAAAGTTATTAGTTTAACGATTCAATTTTAAATCCTGCTTCCTGTACTTTTTCTATTATTTCTTCTTTGGTAATTCCATCGGTTTTTATGGTGAGAATTTTGTCTTTGTTTTCTGTATCCACTTCCCATTGGAAAATGCCTTTGGCATCATTAAGAAAAGGTGTTACTTTGGCAATACAGCCACCGCAGTTGATGTTCGTTTTAAATTGTAAGCTGTTATTTTCTGTTTTCATGTTTTTTATTTTAAAAGTATTAATGCAGATTCAATAGGGCAGGTTTTGAAAAATTACGTTTGGTTATTTCTTCCATTTTAAACGCAGGCTGTTACTTACCACGCTCACACTGCTTAAAGCCATTGCAGCACCCGCAAGCATTGGATTCAATAAAAATCCGTTAATAGGGTAGAGGATTCCCGCTGCAATTGGGATTCCTATCAGGTTGTAGATAAATGCCCAAAAAAGGTTCTGTCTTATGGCTGCCACAGTTGCTTTTGATAATCTAATAGCCTCGGGTATTTTTTTAAGATCTGATGAAATGATAGTCATTTTTGCAACATCTATTGCAATATCACTGCCTTTTCCCATCGCAATACTTACATTTGCCTGTGCCAATGCCGTACTGTCATTAATGCCGTCGCCAGCCATTGCTACGACTTTACCATTGGCTTGGAGTTCTTTAACGAATACCGCTTTTTGTTCTGGCAATACTCCGGCTTTGTAATGATTGATGCCAACATTTTTGGCTATTGCTCGTGCGGTGGTTTCATTGTCGCCTGTCAGCATATATACTTCAATACCATTTTTTTGCAGTTCGGCAATTGCGGTTTTTGAATTGGGCTTTATTTGATCTGCAATGACATATATGGCTAATGCTTTTTTACTGTTGGAAAACCAAATGACGGTTTTAGCTTCATTGCTCCATTGTTCTGCTTTTTTTAATAGTTTGTTTTCAATTGTGATTTCATTTTCCTCTATCAAAGTTTTATTGCCGACAAAATAGGTTTCGTCCTCAAAAACAGCTTTAGCACCTTTACCGGTAATGCTTTCAAAATTTGAAACAGCTGTTTTTGTTTGTGAATTTAAATGCTTCACTATTGCTTCTGCCAGTGGATGTTCTGATTGTTTTTCTATGCTGAATAAAATTTGCTGTGACATATTGTCTTCGGCTAACGAAAATTCATCAGTTACAATTGGTTTTCCTTCGGTTATGGTTCCGGTTTTGTCGAGTACTATTGCATTGATTTTTTTTGCTTGTTCCAGACTTTCAGCATCTTTTATCAAAATCCCCATTTCTGCGCCTTTGCCGACTCCGACCATAATTGCTGTGGGTGTTGCCAATCCTAATGCACAAGGGCAGGCAATTACAAGTACGGTTACTAAAGCCATTAAGCCTTGCGTAAAGCCATTTTCACCTCCAAAAATTGTCCAAACGATAAACGATGCAATGGCAATGATTATAACAATTGGCACAAATACACCAGCGATTTTATCGGCCAATTTTTGAACAGGAGCTTTGCTACCCTGTGCATCCTGTACCATTTTGATGATTTGGGCAAGCATGGTATCGCTTCCAATTTTTTCAGCTTTGAATTGAAAACTTCCCTTTTGGTTTATAGTCCCTGAAAAAACTTTTTCGTTTTCGTTTTTTAACACAGGAATCGGTTCGCCGCTCAGCATGCTTTCGTCTACATAAGAGGTGCCGCTAATCAGCGTTCCGTCTACTGCTATTTTTTCTCCTGGTTTTACCAAAATAATGTCGCCAATCTGTACCTGCTCAATAGGAGTTTCCGTTTCATGCCCGTTTTCGTTAATAATGATAACTGATTTTGGCTGTAACCCTATTAATTTCTTAATTGCAGACGAAGTATTTCCTTTGGCTTTTTCTTCTAGCAGTTTTCCTAATAATATAAAAGTGATTACAACTGTAGCAGCTTCAAAATACACATGAGCATGTAATCCTCTCTGATGCCAAAAATCAGGAAACAGCGTATTGAAAACACTAAAAGTATAAGCAGTTCCAGTACTCAAAGCTACCAAAGTATCCATATTGGCAGTTCGGTGTCTGGTTTGCTTCCATGCGTTTGAAAAAAAATCCCTTCCAATCCATGCAATCACAGGCGTACTCAATAGCCACATGATTTCATTTGCGTAAGGTATATTCATAAAAAACATACTAATAATTACTAATGGAACAGAAAACGCCATTGCCCAATAGGTTTTCTTTTTCAGCAAAGCAAATTTTGCATGCTGCAGGTTTTCGATCGTATTGATTTCCTCTTTATTTTCTTCGATCAATAAATCATAACCGCCGGACTGTACAGCTTTCTTTAGGTTTATGGGGTTTGTTACTCCCGGGATATATTCGACAGCAGCGGTTGTCGTAGCAAAATTAATTGCTGCATTTACAACGCCCTGCTGTGATTTTAAAATGTTTTCAGCATTTGCAGCACATGAAGCGCAGCTCAATTCTAATACTGGAAATGTTTTTTTGATAGTAGTTACGCCATAGCCTAAATCTTTTATAAGATGAACTGCTTCAGAAACTGCTTCGGTATTAGCCGCCTGAATAACGGCGCGTTTGTTGTTTAATTCGACTTTGTGGGTTTTAATTCCCGGCTGTCTGCTCAATGCCTTATCAATGATTAAGGCGCAGTGTTCGCTTTCGACCCCTTCGAGAGGCAGAAAGATTTCTGTAGTACTTGCTTTTGCTGTCATGTTCTTTAATTACATAACAAAGGTCGCGGTATCAGGTCTATTTCATGTTACCTGATTTTGGATAGTATTTGTAACATTTACAGTTCGTCTAAAGGTCTGCGTTTGTTTTCCTTGATGTTCTTAAAATAAGTAGGAGTGAGACCAGTGACTTTTTTGAACTGATTACTTAAATAAGCAACACTGGAGTAATTCATTTTTACAGCAATTTCGCTTAATGACAACTCATCATAAACCAGCAGTTCCTTTACTTTTTCTATTTTTTGGGCAATAAAGTATTTTTCTATAGTTATGCCTTCAGTCTCAGAAAACAAATTGGAAAGATAGGTATAATCGTGGTGAAGCTTATTGCTTAAATAATCGGAGAGATTGGTTTTTATATCACTTTTTTGACGATGTACAATTTCGATAATAGAAGATTTAATTTGTCCAATAATTCGGCTTTTCTTGTCGTCTATCAATTCAAATCCCAGATTTTGCAAATGCTGGCTGAGTATTTCTTTCTCTTTTTCAGTAATTTCTTTTTCTAATAGTACTTCGCCCAAAGTAATATTTAAAGGGTGATGCCTAAGTTTTTCCAATTCATTCTTAACCGCCGCAATACAGCGGTTGCAGACCATGTTTTTAATGTAGAGTTTCATAGTAATTCGGAATCCTTGTGTTTGGCAAAAAATAAGCCTCACTGTAAACAAGTAAAGATATTGTTTTTAAACATTCATACACGGCATTCGCATTTAAAAAAAATATAAACACGAATTTCACCAATTAACACTAATTCTTATCAAAATTGAAATCAAGTTTTACAACTTTTACAGTTTCGAATATTTTGTGTAATTAAATAGCAATCTTAATTCGTGCAAATTAGTGTAATTCGTGTCAGAAACTTTTAAAAGCGAATGCCGTGACATCCTTAGATTCTCTGAATTCTATTTATTTTAGTTACTGCAGTGTTCTTCAAAAAGCTGCTTTTCTTGAGGTTTTCTTGTTATTGGTTCCTCAGTTTTTTTAGTGAAGTTTTTAGTCTTTGCAGGACTCATGTCAGTAATCCACTTCAGATATTCCCATAAAAAAGTAAAAGAATTATAAACCATATCATACAGAGAGGCAAAAAAACGAACTGACAGTTTTATAAAATTATAACCCAAATCATATATATATGCAAAAAAGTCAATAAAGATATTTAGTAATGATATTTTTTTATTTTTTGATGCTGATCCCAAAATAGTATAGTTTATTTCTTTTGTTTTTAAATCATTTGAAGGACAGGTGATTACCGGTTTTTTGTTTGGTTTTGGCTGTCAAAATGTGGCGCAAAATTAGTTAAACTATATTAAAATAGCGACAAAATGCATTTGTTTTATTTCAAAGTAGTAAAAAACTTATTTTTAAAAACAAAGGAAATCTGGTTTATTTATTCCAAAAAACCAGAAATTTATTGTTACTGATTTAGCTTCAATGTGTTGATTTCGGAATTGCTTTTGCTATTGATGTGAATGGAGAAATCAGGATTTAAATAGTTTCAATTACACTTTCCTGCGGTCTTCTGGATTTTGGTAAAACTTCAATTCTGTTGAAATCGTCTTCCGAAGCATAACCTACAGCCATTGCAAAAAGCGGTTTGAAGGCTGGCATATTTAGAATGTCCCTATACTTATCCGATTCTATACCTTCCATTGGTGTCGAATCCAGTCCTAATGCAATACTGGCTGTCAAACCAACTCCCAAGGCGATATACACTTGCTGTGACAGCCATACTTTTAAATCGGCTTCGGGTTTATTAGCTTTAATCTGATTGTACCAATCCCTTCTTGCCTGTGGTAATTCGTTGTCTACTATTTGCTGAAAAGCATCGAGATCATCGGCTACGCTGAATACAACCAAAAGTTGGGCTTGATTTACTTTTTCAGTATTATGCATCGAAACCGAAGCTAATTTGGCCTTGATTTCCGGATTCTGCACAAATGTAAATTTCCAAGGCTGTATATTTATAGAAGAAGGAGAGAGACGTAATATTTCTTTTAAGTCTTCAATTTTTTCTTGAGGTATGGTTTTGTCAGTGTTGTATTTTTTAGTACTATACCTTTTTTTTATTAATTCTAAAATATTCATGGCAGTATTTTTATAAGATAAATTATATGTGCAAAGTTAAGTTAATAATAGTTTTATACAATTTGATTGAGTCAGATGCGTATTACATTTTGTAGTGAATGCTAATTTGGGATATTTCACAGTGTATGAGACATTGCTTTGGCGGGATGTTCGAATTTATGTTGGCTCTTGGAGTCCTGTCCTTGAGGAACGAAGTACTCGGGAGAGATCCTTTGGATAATCACATTTGCAATATTTTTTCCAATGATTTGCCGAGTTTGTTTTTTATAGTGATATTTCGAAGAGAGGGAAATATTCGTATATAGACTTATGAAGTATATACTTGCATTATTAAATCAGTATTTACTTATACGTATTTTTCCTGTCTTCATGCCTAAATATACAGAGCTTAAGGCATTTTTTTTCAAAACGGTTAGTTTATTACATAATTTCATTTTTTTTAAACTCATAAGATTAAATTTAACTAAAGAAGTCTAATATGAAAACGACAAAAAAACTATTGCTTTTAATTATCCTAGTCTTATTTTGTGCCTGCAAAAAAGATTCAAAAGATGAAAATTCAAGTTATACGAGTACGAGTAAAAGCACCAGTGCCAGTGTCTCAGAATGTTTAGCTCCGGCTAGTTGGTTTGCGATGGAAAACAATACCAGAAAAACTCCTGCGCCAAATGAAGGACCAACAAGCGTATTTGCAAACAATGCAACTGTAACTAATTGTGACTTTCATCAATGGTCTTGGCAAAAGTTTCTTTGGTTAACCAATGAGGTTAATGGACAGCCATCATTTATTACAACTTTGATTCAGGTGAATTCGGCTGGTAAAAGACTAGATCAAAGTAAAGGGATTGTTTTGACAGATACTGGTCAGGCAAGTTCACCTACTACAGATATTTTGAAAACACCAAATTATCCATCGGGGATTCCGCCTTCTACTACGGTTTATTATTCAATATTTATGGATAAGCTTCTTTATGCAGCAATGCTAAAATATGGACCAATAGCAAAAAGCGATCCTACAAAATTGAAAGACGTAACTTTTCCCGTAGGCTCATTGGAACTTAAAACGTCTTGGATAAAGGCAAGCGTTCTTAAGGATACCACTTCCTATTTTATTACCAAAGGGGAAATCAATGGAGTAACAACGAGAGTGGCTCTTTTGGGAATGCACGTAGTTGGGGTTGTGGAGAATCATCCCGAATTTGTATGGGCTACTTTTGAACATGAAAATCTTGCACCTGCCTATGATTGGTCCAAGGCTACGCCTACAACCGATGCACCGGTGACCAGCACTGTCGATTATCCTTTTTTCAATAAAAGTTCCACTGCTACGGTTAAGAATATAACTTCAAAAAATGGTATTTACACTGACGTTTTTTCGGTTTACAAATACGGCGTTCCTGTTGAGAAAGCAATGAAAGGATCTCATAATGTACAGCTTTATATGAAAACAAGCCAAAATGGTTCAGAGAACTTAGGTAATATTCGAGCTATAAATCAAAGTGTTAAGTCACAGCTGAAAGGTGTTTGGAATAATTATTTCTACAATGGTTCAATATGGATCAATACTGCAGGATATGTAGGTCCTCAGGCACAAGCAGCCCTATTGGATTCGTTAAGTTATAATCTTTCAAATTCTCAACCCGGAAAATTGACAAGAGGTTCTGTTGCTGCCTACAATATTACTATGGAAACCTATGTTCAGGTAGGATTTACTCCGACTTCTATACATGGAACTACAGTTGACAATCTTGTTAATTGCTTCTCCTGTCATAATACTTATAATAGTACTAGTACTGGTTCTAATCTTTCACCGCTCTTTATTAGTCATATTTTTAAAGGATATGTAAAAAATCTGCAGGGTTTAAATACCAAACAAATCAAGCAGGCACATGCTGATGAATTCATGAAAGAATACAGATTGCGCCTAAAAGGAATTTAGTTGAATAAAATCAGTTGTTATTAATTCAAATGACAAATACAAAAAACCACAAGCTGTTGTTTGTGGTTTTTTTTATGTTTTTTTTGAATGAATTATCTGGAATTTGCAAAGACTTTGATTATGGAATTGTATTATTTGTTTAGCTTGTATGGCGAAGTCTTCTGTACCCTAAAACAAAAAAAAACTGCAAAGCTTGTGACTCTGCAGTTTTGAAGATTTATTGTTATTATTTATTCGTGTACCAAGTCTGTTTGGTTCCTGAAAACGAGTTCGTTGTCGAAGGCATCAAGCAGGATGATGCTGTCGGGTTTTACTCGGCCGGCGAGGATTTCTTTGGAGAGCTGGTTGAGAACGTCTCTTTGGATTACTCGTTTTACCGGTCTGGCACCAAACTGCGGATCAAAACCTTTGTCGGCCAGATACTCGATTGCTTGAGGAGTTGCGTCCATCGTAATGCCTTGCTGTGCGAGCATATTGGTTACATTCTTCAGCTGCAGGCTTACAATTCTGGTAATGTTCTGTGCGGTAAGCGGTGTAAACATTACAATTTCGTCAATACGGTTGATGAACTCGGGGCGTACGGTTTGTTTTAATAATCCCAGTACTTCGACTTTGGCAGCTTCGGTGGCGGCTTCGACGCTTCCTTTCAGGTTTTCAAATTTTTCCTGTATAATCTGGCTTCCCATATTAGAAGTCATGATGATAATCGTGTTTTTGAAATCGGCCAGACGTCCTTTGTTGTCGGTCAAGCGTCCTTCATCAAGCACTTGCAGCAGGATGTTGAAAGTGTCAGGATGCGCTTTTTCAATCTCATCCAGTAATATTACTGAATATGGTTTTCTACGCACAGCTTCGGTCAATTGACCGCCTTCGTCATAGCCCACGTAACCCGGAGGCGCTCCTACCAATCGGCTCACGCTGTGGCGTTCCTGATACTCGCTCATATCGATTCGGGTCATGGCGTTTTCATCGTCAAAAAGATATTCGGCCAAGGCTTTGGCAAGCTCGGTTTTACCAACACCAGTTGTTCCAAGGAAAAGAAAAGTACCCACTGGTTTTTTAGTGTCCTGAAGACCGGCACGGTTGCGTCTCACGGCATCGCTCACAGCTTCGATAGCTTCTTCCTGACCTACAACTCGGTGGTGCAGTTCGTCTTCCAGATAAAGCAGTTTTTCGCGTTCGCCCTGCAGCATTTTCATTACTGGAATCCCGGTCCATTTGGCTACCACTTCAGCTATGTCTTCACGGGTTACTTCTTCTTTTATCAATGAGGTTCCCGATTGGTTTTCGGCCAATTGTTTTTGATATTCAGTCAATCGATCTTGAGCTTCCTTGATTTTTCCGTAACGGATTTCGGCTACTTTACCGTAATCGCCGTCACGTTCGGCGCGTTCGGCTTCGTGTTTAAAATTTTCGATTTCGGTTTTCACATCCTGAATGTTATCGGCAACTTCTTTTTCAGCTTTCCATTTGGCGTAAATAATATTTCGTTCCTCTTTGAGATTAGCCAGATCCAAGCCTAATATTTTTAGTTTGCTTTCGTCCTTTTCACGTTTGATCGCTTCGATTTCTATTTCCAGCTGCATTATTTTTCGATCTAAAACGTCTAGTTCTTCGGGTTTGGAGTTTATTTCCATGCGTAGTTTCGAAGCCGCTTCGTCCATTAAGTCAATAGCTTTGTCTGGAAGAAAACGATTAGAAATGTAACGCTGCGAAAGTGTAACTGCCGCAATGATCGCATCGTCCTTAATCTGTACTTTGTGATGTGTTTCGTATTTTTCTTTGATACCTCTCAGAATCGAAATGGCACTTTCGGTATCGGGTTCTTCGATGATAATTTTCTGGAAACGGCGTTCAAGTGCTTTGTCTTTTTCGAAATATTTCTGGTATTCGTCCAAAGTCGTCGCACCAATGGCGCGCAGTTCACCACGGGCCAAAGCTGGTTTCAGAATATTAGCAGCATCCATTGCGCCCTCACCGCCGCCTGCACCTACAAGCGTGTGGATTTCGTCAATGAAAAGTACAATATCTCCTTCAGAAGCGATTACCTCTTTAACAACCGATTTCAGTCTTTCTTCGAATTCTCCTTTGTATTTTGCACCTGCAATCAGAGCTCCCATATCGAGTGAGAAAACGATTTTTTCTTTCAAATTATCGGGTACGTCGCCATCTACAATTCTGTGTGCGAGTCCTTCGGCAATAGCGGTTTTACCCACACCGGGTTCTCCCACAAGCATCGGGTTATTTTTTGTACGACGAGTTAAAATTTGTAATACTCGTCGGATTTCCTCATCACGGCCGATTACGGGATCTAGCTTTCCTGTTCTCGCCAGTTCGTTAAGGTTTTTGGCGTATTTGTTCAATGAATTGTAAGTCTCTTCAGCTGAAGCAGAGGTTACTCTTTCGCCTTTGCGCAATTCTTCAATAGCTGCTTTCAGTCCTTTTCCGGTAACGCCCTGGTCTTTCAGGATTTGGGACACTTTGCTTTTAGAATCAAATATTGCCAAGATTAAATGCTCGATTGAAACGTATTCGTCATTCATTTTTTTGGCAATGATTTCGGCTTCGTTCAAAGCGGTATTAGCTGTTCTGGAAAGCTGTATTTCACCTCCAGAAACTTTTGGAAAACTCTGAATTGTAGCATCCAGAATCTGAAGAAACAGCGGTACATTTACGTTGAGTTTTTTCAAAATAAAAGGCGCAACATTTTCATCGACTTCAAAAATAGCTTTGAAAATATGTTCGTTTTCTATTTGCTGCTGCCCTAAACTCTGAACCAACTGTTGTGAGAGCTGTATGGCTTCCTGCGATTTGATTGTAAATTTGTTTATGTTCATGGCTAAAGGTTTTATATTTTTTTATAGGTTTAATAACTAACTTTGCAAATAATCATCAAACGGTATTCCAGTCTAAATTTACAGACAATTTGGCGCTTTAGTGATGATTTTTATCAATTTATAAAGACAAAACGACATAAAATACGACAAAATGAGCCTTTTTAATTCACTATTCGGAAGTTCAGAAGAGAAGAAAGATACATCAAGCAAAATCAATTGGATTCCGTTACAGCATATGGGACAATTGGATGAAATTACTGCTTTATCCGATCAGGCACCTGCGATTATCTTTAAGCACAGTACGCGATGCAGTATCAGCAGATTTGCATTGAAACAATTTGAAAAGGAATTTGATGTAGAGACATTGGATTCCAACGTTTCTGCTTATTTTCTGGATTTATTGGAGTATAGAGATATTTCCAATGAAGTTGCCAGCCGTTTCAACGTGTTTCACCAATCGCCACAATTATTACTGATTAAAAACGGTAAATCAGTTTATGATGCTTCGCACAGCGATATTAATGCAGAAGAATTGAATTCGAAATTATAAATAAATCCCCCTAAATCTATTGTAAATAAATGAAAGTAAGCAAATGGTTAATGGGCAGTGTTATTGCCGCTCAATTATTATGTTCCTGCGATGCAGTCCGTATTAGTGAAAACTCAAATTATCAGGATTCTCAGTTTGTTTTTGGAACTGATAAAACTGCTATTCTTGTTGGTAATGATGATGTTTTAATAAATGAATTTACTAAGACATTTAATAAAAAATATAAGAAAAAACATGATTTTGTGAGCCATTATGATAGTTTATGTTCTGTTAAACTGAAAGAAGAAAAAATTTTTGGTGAAATAAAACTTGATAAATCTTTTGAATCTGTTTCAAATGATTCTATGACATTGACTATGGATCAGAAAAAAAAGATTGATTCGTTATTTACAAATACAACTGCTGATTATCTGATAAAAATTAATAATCATGAAGTTACAAACAGTATTCAGGGAAGTGTAGGAGCACCTGTGCTTATGGCTGGTGGAGGAATGGGGATGACGAGTACCCAAAGCGAGAGCTGCATTATAAATTCGCATTTTCAGATTTACGATATTAAGACTCGAAAAAAGGTGCTTGATTTTGTTTCTAAAGGAAGCGGATCAGTTCTATTTTTTGCATTTGAGCAAGCTTTTACTGATGCGATGAATAGTTCAATCAAAAATTCAACTGTATATCTAAAAACTGGAAAATTAAAATTTTAAATTAAATTTCTACTGATTGATAAAAATATAGCTGCATAAAAAAATCCATAAAATTAATTATGGATTTTTTTATGTAATGAAATAAACGTCTAAAATTCCCCTCCAGAACCGCCGCCACTAAACCCGCCGCCGCCAAATTCCATTGGAGATTCTTCAGGTTTTATCTCGGGTTTTATTCCAAATTGCGAAGCAGACACAAGAACCTGAATATTGGCAAAAGCATTGGGATTGGTAAAACGATCTGCTTGGAACGTGATTCCGGTTTCATTGTGTTTTGTTTTTTTTATGGCAAAATAAGTAAAGGCAAATAAAACCAATCCGCCAATAGTCAAAGCGGCTTCAGGCGGTAAAACATGATGATACGTTCTGAAAGTAAAAAAGCTGAAACAAAGTGCTAAAAAGCCAATCCAAAGCATCATTCGGTCTTTGTTTTTCAAAGAAAAAACGAGATATAGTATTGGAATTGTAAATGTAAATACCCAAAAGAGCAAAGCAAATGGAATTTCGGGACTCGGGCCATCATATAAATAATCTCTAGACAAATTGAAATTCAATTCTCTGACCACATAATAATTCCCAGCGAGATAAAACAAAATCAGGCAAAAGCCTTTGGCTAATTTTAGTCCTTTATAATAGTAAGGAAAAGATAAGTTTTTCAATGTTTTTTTAGAAATAAAATAGCCTATACCCGAAAATAACATCATCACAAAAGGCAATATGGCTTTGCCTATAATAAGATATTCAAACGTCAGATAAGCTATAGTTCCTGTTATCCCGATACAGGCCAGCAGTGCCAATGAAAGATTCAGATAACGCAAATAAGCTCCACTTGATGCAATTGCGATTACAATAATAGCAGCAAGATAATTTGGATCGTAGTTTATGTCAAATGTGAGGGAGACTGCAATGGACAGAGATAGAATTGCTCCCAAAATAAAAGCATCATCTAGGCCAAAACCGAAATATTTCATTTCTCGGGACATAAATTCTTTGGTACCAAAACCTATTATCGCAAAAAAATAAATAAAATAGATATATTCATTACCGTTGGAAGCAAGCAATAGCAATGACACAAATCCGCAGATTGATGAATACAGCAAGCATCCTAGAATAAAAAAAGCAATCCGGATAAAAAGATTTTTGTGGCTTTTTAGCTTTAATAATTGCTTGCTGAATGATTTGTATTGTTCCTCACTAATAAACCCCGATTGCTTTAAGCGATGGGCTTCTTCATCTAAATAGACATTGTTTAAAAGGTCTTTATCGTATGCTGTCATCGGAAGTTTTTTTGTTAAAATGTTTAATCAGTTTTATAAAGCCAATTATAGCGCCAATGAAATAAAAAGGGGTTGTAAAAATGAAAAGAAAGAAAAAATCATCAAAGTGTATGCTGTCCAAGAGTCTTGCAAAAAAGATATTCATCCCTATAAAACCATACAAAACCGTGAAAATAAACAACGAAATAGACCTGACTTGAAAACTTAAATTATAAAAATAGTAAGATGCAATTCCCAAAATCAGACCAAATGGGAACCAATAATCCGCACAAAGATTAACGATACAGGCAATACCGATTAAGTGCAGGGAAAAAGTAAGATAGACCAGATTAAAGTGTTTTTTCAAACTGATTTTAGAGGCATACAAGACCCAAAGCAGCAGCGTCAGTCCAAAAGCCAGACCAACATAACTCAAATAAGTATTGTCAATCATCTCATTGTCAAAAATATGTTTTGGGTCTGCTGAAATTCCAAGATAAGCTGCCATTCCGGTGATTCCAATAGAGAGAACGCTTTTGTTATCAAAATAATAGGCACAAAAAAGACTAATGACAGTCGGAACCAGAGTTGCTAATCCATAATGAGTTCCAAAAGTCTGGTATTGAAACTGCAGATAACCTATAAATGTACAGCTCAGTATAACGGCTGTAAGCACCAGATAATCATAAAGCGGATTAGGAAAAGGCGCTTCTTCTTTATTGAATCCTGGATGATTTTTAAAGCAAAAATAAAAACAGCCAATTGTAACTAACAGCAATAAACCAAGAAGTACAGTATGTCCAATGGTATCAATGTTCTGATAGATTAAAATACCAATTCCAGAAGTAAATAACAGCATTGAGAGGTATAATAAGAACTTTAATTCATTGTGTACTGAAAACAGTTTTAAATTACGATAAGCGCGGACAGCTTCGAATTGTTCTTCAGTAATATGATTTTGATCAAATAGCGTCTGCACCGCTTGACCCTCGAAATTCGGCATATAATTTTAATTAAGATATTTCTCAAATATATAGATTTTTTGCAATTAATTATGAAAGTGATATTTGTTTTTGATACATCAAAAATTATCCCTTAACATTTTCTTGGTTACATAAAACTTCAATGTTTATTATTCTTTAATTTGTGGAGAAACTCAAATTGCTTAAATAAAATTGCATTACAAAGCA
Organism: Flavobacterium sp. HJJ; assembly: GCF_015351475.1. Taxonomy (GTDB): domain Bacteria; phylum Bacteroidota; class Bacteroidia; order Flavobacteriales; family Flavobacteriaceae; genus Flavobacterium; species Flavobacterium marginilacus. Next base: position 59,874 of record NZ_JADKPR010000015.1, read on the forward strand.
CAATGATGTATATTGCAGAAACATAAAATATTTAAGATGAGTGATTTGAAATATACAAACAAAACAAAAGCGGCTTTTATTCTGCTGATTGTTATGGTTCTTATTCTATTGAATAATTTCAGGACACTGCATAATTCCAAAAAAACAAATGAAGATATTAATGCCATTTTTAATGACCGATTGGTAGTAGAGCATTATATTTTTCAATACGCAAATGAAATTCATTCGATAAAAGCAAGTGTAATACAATCTCAATTAAATGATAATCAGAAAATTGAGGCGATTGCATTAGCATTAGGTAATATTCAAGATATTGATAAACTATATTTAAAAACGGTTTTGACTTCTAATGAGAAATTATTTTTTAACTCTTTTTTATCTGCCTGTACTTCGATTAAAGAACAAAACCGAAATAAAAACTGGAATCAAATTACAAACCTGAGCAATAATGCGTTGCAAACATTAGGAAAATTGTCTAATCTTCAAATAAAGGAAGGAAGGTCCAAATTAGACCATGCTACAGCCATACATAATGGTAACAACAGTTTGGGCGAACTCGAAATTGCCTTGCTGGTCATTTTAACTGGGATTACTACTTTTTTATTAATGGCGAAGAAAAATAAAATCAAAGTCAAGATACCCGAAGCACCAAGTTTGAATTAATGCAATAAAAAAGGCATCAGAAATTGAATTCTAATGCCTTTTTGTTTTTGTAATAATTCTTATCTGTTTGTTAATAAGAATCTTTCATTTTGTTTTTAATTTCTGCCAGACAAAGGTTATTGATACTGCCTTCGTGCGTATGTTTGGTTTCTTTCGGAGATTGATAAATGCCGGCTTCCAATTGTTCAGCAACGGCTTTGTATGCATCCCTGAAAGGTATTCCTGCAACAACCATTTCGTTTAAAGTATCTACCGTAAACAGATAATCATATTTTTTATCAGCAAGAATATTATCTTTTACCTTGATATCTTTAATAGAGAAAATAGCAATATCCAAGCAGGCTTTCAGGTTTTGAATTGCTGGGAATAAACCTTCTTTTAATAATTGAAAATCCCTGTGATAACCGCTAGGCAGATTATTTGTGATCAAAGTAATTTCATACGGCAGGGCTTGAATTTTGTTGCATTTGCCACGGATCAATTCAAAAACATCTGGGTTTTTTTTGTGTGGCATAATGCTTGAACCTGTCGTTAAATGTGATGGCAAACCGATAAAATCAAAGTTCTGACTCATGTACAAGCACACATCCATTGAGAATTTTGCCAGAGTTGCTGCAACGCTGCTCATGGCAAAAGCAACTGTTTTCTCTGATTTACCACGGCTCATTTGTGCGGCAACCGAATTGTATTTCAACGTTTCAAAACCTAATTCTTTGGTTGTGAAAGTTCTTTTGATAGGGAAGGAGCTTCCGTAACCTGCAGCAGAACCCAACGGATTTTGATCTACAACTTTCAGTGCTGCATTAAGCATTGTAATATCGTCAATCAGGGTTTCGGCATAGGCAGAAAACCACATTCCGAAAGAGGACGGCATCGCAATCTGAAGGTGTGTGTAGCCTGGCAGTAATACATTTTGGTATTTCTCTGCTGATTCCATCATTAAATCGAAAAGCGTTTTTACCTGCTCTTTCAATTCTTTAACAGCATCTTTGAGGTATAAATTCACATCGACCAAAACTTGATCGTTACGGGAACGTGCGGTGTGGATTTTTTTTCCGGCATCGCCAAGTTTTATCGTTAGTAAATATTCAATTTTGGAATGTACATCTTCAAAGCTGTCTTCGATTTCGAAATTGCCTTTTGCTATATCAGCAATAATATCTTCTAAAGCCAGCACTAAAGAAGCAGTTTCTTCAGAAGTTAATAAACCAATCTGACCTAGCATTTTTGCATGAGCAATAGAGCCTAAAGCATCATATTTGGCCAAAACCAAATCTAATTCCCTGTCATTTCCTACCGTAAAATGTTCGATTTGTTTGTCGGTTGGTATTCCTTTTTCCCAAAGTTTCATATCGTTTTTTTATTTCGTAGGGACAAGCTGCGACTTGTCCGTACTGTTTTTAATTTTTTCGGTGACAAATAACGACTTGTCCGTACTTTTTTAATTCAAATTTTCTTGATTTACTGAATGTCCTAGCCCCGATGGAAGCAACATCCTTTCCTGCCGGGGTTCGGCAGGAAAGATATAGCGGACAGCGGGATTAGCTCCTGAAAACTATTTTAATTTTTGAAAAAGTTTCCAAGTATTTTAATGTACAATTGGATTCCTTCTTCGATTTCGTTTACATATATAAATTCGTCTGCCGAATGTGACCGCAAGCTTTCTCCCGGTCCTAGTTTTAATGACTTGCAATACAAAACAGATTGATCCGAAAGGGTAGGAGAGCCATAAGTGGTTCTTCCCAAAGCGATACCTGCCTGTACCAATCCGTGCGAAACAGGGATTGATGATGCATTTAAATGCATTGAGCGGGGTGTAACTTCGGCTTTAACATTGGCTCTTACGGTTTCTAGAATTTCGGTATTGTTGTAGCAGTCATTGACACGGATATCGACTACCAAATGGCATTCGGCCGGAACTACATTGTGCTGTTTTCCAGCATTTACTTGAGTTACAGTCATTTTTACGGGACCTAAAACCTCCGATATTTTTTCGAATTGAAAGGTTTTGAACCAATCAATCACGGGCATTGCATTATAAATTGGGTTGTCTGGATTATTGTGTGCAGCGTGGCTGGCAGTTCCTTTTACGACTATATCCAATACTAGCAAACCTTTTTCGGCGATGGCCAGCTGCATTAAAGTTGGTTCTCCAACGATGGCGCATTCCAGCTCTGGCAAGTGCTTCAAAACGCTGTTTAAGCCATTTTTACCACTGCTTTCTTCCTCTGCCGAAGCCACAATAACAATGTTGTAAGGCAGGTTTTCGCAGGCATAAAAATGGGTGAATGCTGCAATTAATGAAACCAAACATCCGCCGGCATCGTTGCTGCCCAAACCATATAGTTTGCCGTCTTTTACTATCGCTTCAAACGGATCGTTAGTATAGCCTTGATTGGGTTTTACAGTATCGTGATGCGAATTGAGTAAAAGTGTAGGCTTTGATTTATCAAAATGCAGGTTGTAAGCCCAGATATTATTGTTTTCCCGTTCAAAAGGAATGTTGTTTTGTGTAAACCAATTTTCAATTAAAAGCGCAGTCTGCTCTTCTTCGCTCGAAAAAGAAGGAGTTTCAATCAGCGATTTTAAAAGAGAAATGGCTTCTTGTATGAGGGTTTCTATGTTTTTCATTTATTTTATTTTCAACGCAAATTTCACGAATTAATTTGTGCAAATTAATGTAATTTGTGTTTAATTTTTACAATTCGATTGTTGTAAAAATTGCGTTTGTGTTTTGTAACATTCTGTGATGACCAATCCGTATTTTTTGAACGCCTTTCGATAAGCTGTTAAAACAATTATCCAATTTAGGAATCATACCGGAATGAATGGCGCCTTCTTCTTTTAATTTTGAATAAAGAGCTGAATTTATTTGCTGGATTACTGAATTTTCATCCTCTATATCGGTTAAAACCCCTGCTTTTTCGAAACAATAGGTTAAAGTAACATCAAAAACTTCGGAGGCAGCGATAGCCAATTCACTAGCAATAGTGTCAGCATTGGTATTCAATAATTGCCCTTGTCCGTCATGTGTGATGGCGCAGAATACTGGTGTTATGCCACTGTTTAATAATGTTTCCAATAAAGGAGTATTTACTTTTTGCACATCGCCTACAAAACCATAATCAATTGTTGGATGATTGCGTTTTGTTGACAGAATTAAATTCCCGTCAGCTCCAGAAAAGCCAATGGCATTAGTATTATAGGCCTGCAGCTGAGCAACCACATTTTTATTGATTTCGCCTGCATAAATCATTACTACTACATCGAGCATTGGTGCATCGGTAATACGGCGTCCGTCGATCATTTGGGGAACCAGGCCAATGCTCTGAGCCATTTTGGTAGCTGATTTTCCGCCTCCGTGAACGAGTATTTTATTACCTTCTATTTTTGAAAAATCAGTAAGGAACTGTTTTAATTCTGCTGGATTGTCGATGATGTTACCGCCAATTTTTATGATCGAAAGTGCTTCGGGCTTTGGGCTTTGGGCTTTGATATTCATTTAATTAGTTTAAAGTCTATACTCTTTATTCTATTATCTATTTGTCTAATTTTTTCAGGATTTTCTGCAGTACTAATTGAGCTGAATACGTTCTGTTATTCGCCTGCTGAATTACAATCGAATTTTCACTGTCGATTACTTCATCAGTAACTATTACATTACGTCTTACCGGCAGACAGTGCATAAATTTAGCATTGTTGGTCAGTTTCATTTTATCAGCAGTGATGGTCCAGTTTGGATCTGTATTGGTGATTTTTCCGTATTCTTTATAATTGCTCCAGTTTTTAGCATAGATAAAATCGGCATTTGCAAAAGCTTTGTCCTGGTCGTGTTCAATTTTAGAATCTTTGGTGATTTCAGGATTTAGTTCGTAGCCTTCCGGATGTGTGATTACAAAATCCATTTCGGTCTGTAACTGCATCATTTCCACGAAAGAATTGGGAACTGCCTGCGGTAAAGCTCTCGGGTGCGGTGCCCATGAGAGAACGACTTTTGGTCTGTGTTTGGTTTTGTTTTCCTCCATTGTGATTGCATCTGCAAGTGACTGCAATGGATGTCCTGTGGCGCTTTCCATATTTAGAATTGGCACAGTGGCGTGTTTTACGAAGCCGTTCATTACCGTTTCAGCGTTGTCTTTTTCTTTGTCAACCAATCCCGCAAATGCTCTGATGGCAATAATATCTGCATATTGAGAAACTACTTCCGCTGCTTCTTTGATGTGTTCAGAAGCGCCTTGGTTCATAACTGTTCCGTCTTCGTATTCCAGTGTCCAGCCTTCGCTACCAAAGTTCATGACCATAACGTTCATCCCTAAATTTATGGCTGCTTTTTGAGTACTCAAACGGGTTCTCAAACTGGAGTTGAAAAATAGCATTACTAACGTTTTGTTTTTTCCCAGTTTCTTATTCTTAAGCGGATTTTTTTTGATTTTTAACGCTTCTTTCACCCATTTTTGGAGTGAATCTATTTCTTTTATTGAGGTGTAGTTCATTTTTTTATAGTTTAATCGGTTAATCGTTGATTTGTTTAACCGAATTATCAATTAAATAATTCAACTTTTTATAATTTTAATAAATATTGAGTTAATAATCCCACTATCAAGGCAATTCCAAAGCTCAATAATGTTCCTATTAATATATATTCTGTCAGTTTCCGCTCTTTGGATTCTTTTAAATCTCCAAACCTGAAAACCGATTTTGTCGCTAATAAAAAGCCAACGGCTTCGAAATGATTCGTGCAGATAAAAAGAAATACTAATAACCTTTCTAGTATTCCAATGTATTTGCCTGCGTTTTTGAGAGACTGCTCTTTTTCATTGAGGATTGCATCCGACCAAGGTTTTATAAGCACACTCATTATTATCGAAACGGGCTGTGTCAAAAAAACAACAGCCGTTGTCAGTATTAGAAACGAATTAGAAAACAATAATTCTAAAAGTTCTTTTTCTTTATTTATCCAAAACAATCCCAAAATTAGAATTACTGCCAGATGCGCTATTTGGTCAGCAATGAACCAAGTAATCTTGGTGCTTTCTTTTTGAAAATTTAATTTGGCGTAATCTATGATTAAATGACTGAATGTTATCATTGTCACCAATTTCCAATCCGTTAGGTCAAATAAAATCAATAATGACAGCAGTCCGTGAATCATAGCATGGGCATATAACTGCCATGCCAATGCTTTATTTTCTTCTTTTGCTTCTACCCAGCTATTAGGCTGCAACAAAAAATCACCCAGAATGTGTGCCAATATTAATTTTACTATAATTATCATTGCACCAATGTTTTTAGCTTATGGCGGTACATTTTGTCTAATTCCAAAATTTCATCAACATGAGCACGTTTGAATCTGCCACTCACAGAATTTTGTCCAATACCCAGAATCGTTCCTATTTCTGCCTGTTTTTTTTCAGGATCTTCAAAAATCGTAGTAAATAATACTGCCGAATTTACTGTCCATGCGTCCATTTGTATAACTGCCAATTTCAGGTATAAATTCATTTCATAATCAAAATCAGGAAATGAAGACTGAATTGCCAATGTTGTTTTCTCTTTCTTCAGTTTTTCAAACTTTTCGCCCGAATTGATGAACGCCGTACCATTACTTTCCGAAATTCTGCCGGCTGTATATTCTTTTGTCCCTAAACCAATTGATAATCGAACATCAATTGGAGCTGTTTTTTTTTGTTTTTCATTTATAAATACACTCTTTATCAATGCTTTTATTTTTAAGCATACAAAAAGGGCTTCTTTTGGATCTTCAATTTCAATTTGAAAATAATCACCTCTAAAAATCTCCCATTTTTCGGGTGCTGCGCCATACGAACGCAATAATTTTTTTAATGGCGAAATCCATATTTCTTGATTTATCAATTTTCTTGAATTGATAATATCTGCTGTAATAACTGCTATCATAATTCAAATATCGTATTAATTAGCGATATTTCAAAATATCGTCTAAATACATGATATTTTTTAATATCGTCTAAATACGTGATATTCTAAAATATCGTTTAAAAAAGTGATATTATATAATCTTTGTAAACGCAATTTTATTGTCTAATGCCTTCAGCATAAAATTATCTTCAAGCCCGTTCACAATCCAGGTTTCGATATTCCCTGCTTTGGCAATCGCAGCCGAATCAATTTTAGACTGCATTCCGCCTGTTCCGTGAGACGATTTTTTGTCCCCGATTTCTTTTTGCAAAAGCGATAAATCAGTAACTAATTCTATCGTTTCCGGCACTTCATCGTTAATTGACGATTTGGTGTAAATACCGTTGGTATTTGTGGCAATAATTAGAATGTCAACATTCAATAGAACTGCTGTTAAAGCGGCTAATTTATCATTATCACCAAATTTAATTTCATCTGAAGCAACAGTGTCATTTTCGTTGATGATGGGGATATAATGATTTTTCACCAATACATTGATGGTGTTTACGATATTGTCTTTAGTCTGTTTTTTTTCAAAATCAGAATAGGAAAGGAGGCATTGTGAGGTGAATAAACCTAAATCACGGAAATTCTCGTTATAAATCCGCATTAAATGAGGCTGCCCAATCGATGCCAAAGCCTGTTTTACGAAAACATCTTTATCGTGATTATCCAGTTTTACAAATTGTTTGGCAGCAGCAATCGCTCCCGAACTCACAATAATGAATTCATATTCATCCTGCAAAGCGGCTATCTGTACCCCAATATCCTCAATCTTTCCTCTCGAAATATGATTGGTTTCTTTGGTTAATGTGTTACTGCCTAACTTTAATAATATTCTTTTTTTACCTGATTTATTCATTTTTTTGTTTTTAAAGCTAACAAAAGCTGATAATCAAAATTATATAATCTTTTAAAATTGAATTTAACCTATATTGCCTCCAATTCTATTGTATATGTTTGAGAAATTCAAATCTCTTTTTTTACCTAATCTCATTCTTTTTGCTGTTTTAAATTCTTTATATCCGTATTTATAAAGAAAATCAACTGCATGAATATTATCCTTAGGAAAACATGCATTATCATGATTTGTAAATCTCATTTTCATAAGTTCAATTCCTGCTTCTTTAGTTTTAGAAAGGATTAAACCTTCTCCAAAAGCAGGCAGGTAAAATCCTTCTACAACTGAATTATTATGATAAACAAACCCTTCTTGCAGATGTTTTTCTAAATGAAATATTCTGTCTTCACCACTGGTAAATTTGTCAATAGCCTCAATTTCGGTTTTATGATCAGGATGAAATGGCACGACATTACTTGATATTCTCCAAGATTTCTCTGCTTTTATATTTTTAAAAAAAAGGTATTCTGTTTCCGTTTCAAACCCTGATTTTATGTAAACCGGTGCTCCAAGATCGGTTGCAATTAGATAAATAGTATCACATTTTTTTGCTTTTGAATCCTTTATCAAAGATTGAGTAATTAATTGCCCAATTCCTTGATTTCGATATTCGGGATGAACAATAATATGTCCTAACCATGCTATATCATTATGGATTATAGTGGTTCCAATTCCAACTATTTTGGTGTCAATATTAATTCGAATAGAAGAACAAAAATCTGTATTTGTTGTATAAAACTCATGAGCAGGCAAAATTGTGCCCCAACCAGAAGGCTGTAATTCATCTAGTAAACCAACATCACTATTATTTAAGGTTTCTATTGTCATTATTAATTATAAAAATATTTTATGAGTTCTAACAATCTAAAATCGTTAATGATAATCTGCAATTTTCTATCTTATCTGTCCATCACCATAAACATACCATTTATTGGTAACCAAATGCTGTAAACCAATTGGTCCGCGTTGGTGCAGTTTGTCGGTGCTGATTGCTAATTCTCCTCCTAAACCAAACTGACCTCCATCGGTGAATCGGGTAGAGGCGTTTTGATATACTGCCGCTGTATCCACATTTTCCATGAATTCTTGGGCAGCTGCATCATTTTGAGTTATAATCGTTGCCGAATGTCCCCCGCAGTATTTATTTATTTTTTCAATTGCTTCTTCATCAGAATTAACGACTCCGACAACAATTTTATAATTCAAAAATTCCTCGTACCAGATTTCTTCGTTTTCAATTGCAGGAACCTGAGCTGCATTTGCGAAAGCGTCATCACCCAAAATCTCAACATTATATTTCTTTAATTCTGCTGTCAATTCTGCTGCAAAAATCTGCCAATTCGGTAATTTGGTGTCGATCAAAACCTTGTCCAAAGCGTTACAGACACCAATATTGGTCGTTTTTCCATTGATGATAATGTCAAGCGCTTTTTTCAAATCGGCTTCTTTATTTATGTAAAGAAAGTTATTTCCGCGGCCGCTGACAATTACTGGACAAGTCGCATGTTTTTTGGTAAATTCGATTAGTTGTTCTCCTCCTCTAGGGACAATTAAATCGACTTTTTGTGTTGGGTTTTCTAAAAATGCCTGAGTTTCAACGCGGTTGTAATTTAGGTATTCTACCCAATTTTTGTCAATTTCATTTTCTTCCAAGGCTTGGTGCCAAAGAGAAACAATTTTCAAGTTGGACAGCAAAGATTCTTTTCCGCCTTTCAATAAGATTTTATTCCCAGATTTAAATGCAATTCCTCCTGCTTCGACAGTTACGTCAGGACGGGATTCGTAAATAATCATAATCGTTCCGAAAGCTGCAGTTTTGTTGGTTACTTTCATGCCGTTTTCGTGCGTGAAAGTAAAACGTATCTGCCCCACAGGATCTTCTTGGCTTGCTAATTGCTGCATAGACAAAATCATTCCGTCAATTTTGGCATTATCAACCAGCAAACGTTTTTCCATAGCCAAATCCTCTCCAGAATAATTATTTAAATCCTGCTGATTAATCGCTTTAATGCTGGCTCTTTCTTGTTCTAAAAGCACAGCCATGCGATTCAGAACTGCATTTCTTTTTTGTATCGGTAATAAAAGGCTCATTGGTTGTTTTAGTTAAAAGGATAAAATAGTATTTAAACATATAAGTGATATAAGTTTTTTATAATTTTTTAGAATCAAAACTTAAATGACTTATATGTTTTAAAATTAAGCTTCAACAGCTTTCAATTCAGCTAAGCTTTCTTTCAAAGCGACTACGAATGCATCAATAGCTTCTTTTTTGATCGTCAAAGGCGGAAGAATTCTCAATAGATTTTTATTATTGGCACTTCCTGTGAAAATCAATTTTTCGACAATCAGTTTTTTGCGTAGCGGACCAACTTCAAAATCAAATTCTACTCCAAGCATCAATCCTTTTCCTTTTACCTTAATGATTTCAGGAACTTGTTTAATCGCTTCAAGGAAATACGCATAAACTTCATTTACGTTGTCAATCAGTTTTTGTTTTTCGATTACATCCAGAACAGCAATTCCAGCAGCACAGGCAAGGTGACTTCCTCCAAAAGTAGTTCCTAGCAATCCGTGGCTCGCTTTGAATATAGGTGAAATCAAAATACCACCAATTGGGAAACCATTCCCCATTCCTTTGGCAAGTGTAATAATGTCCGGTTTGATATTATGGTGTTGAAAAGCGAAAAACTTACCGCTTCTTCCGTAACCTGATTGTACTTCGTCTAAAATTAAAACCGCTTCGTATTGTTTGCAAAGTTTTTCTAATCCTTGGAAAAATTTGGTAGTTCCTTCGTCCAATCCTCCTACACCTTGAATTCCTTCAATGATAACAGCACTAACATCACCTTTTTTCAATTCGGCTTCAACAGCTTCAAGGTTGTTTAATGACAAGAAAGTAACGACTTGCTGCGCATTGATTGGAGCAACAATTTTCTTGTTGTCAGTAACAGCAACCGCTGCAGAAGTTCTTCCGTGGAAAGAGTTATCAAAAGCAATCACTCTTGATTTTCCGTTGTGGAAAGAAGCTAGTTTTAATGCATTTTCATTGGCTTCGGCTCCAGAACTGCACAAGAATAAGCTGTATTCTTCGCATCCTGAAAGTTTGCCAAGTTTTTCGGCCAATTCCACTTGTAATGGGTTTTGAATAGCATTTGAATAAAATCCTAGATTATCCAATTGATTTTTCAATTTGGCTACATAATCCGGTTGTGTGTGTCCAATAGAGATTACTCCGTGGCCACTGTATAAGTCTAAATATTCTACTCCGTTTTCATCAGTAATTGTGCAATCTAGCGCTTTTATGGGAGTAATGTTGTATAATGGGTAAACGTCGAATAAGTTCATTTTCTTTTTAGTTTTTGGTTGATTGTTGTTGGTTGTCGGCTCTAGCGTTGTTTCTATCAACTATTTACCAGCAACTATCAACATAATATTAAAATCCGCTTGGTTTCAAATGTAATCCTGTGGTTTCATCCAGTCCGAACATTAAATTCATGTTTTGGATAGCTTGCCCAGAGGCGCCTTTGACTAAATTATCGATCACCGAGGTGATCAAAATCCGGTTCCCTTTTTTTACTAAACTAATAATACATTTATTTGTTTGTACCACCTGCTTCATGTTGATACCAGTTGTGGTAACAGTTACGAAAGGCTGGTTCTTATAAAATGCTTCATATTTGGCGACAATATCTTCCAAACTTTCGTTGCAAGCCGTGTATAAAGTAGCAAAAATTCCTCTTGGGAAATCCCCTCTGTTTGGAATGAAAAGCAATTCGTTTTTATAATCTGCCTGCAATTGGTGCAAACTTTCTGAAATTTCACCCAAATGCTGGTGTTCGAAAGCTTTGTAATGCGACATATTGTTGTTCCTCCAGCTAAAATGTGAGGTTTCTGAAAGACTTACTCCGGCTCCTGTACTTCCAGTTGTAGCGTTGATGTGAACATCGTCGTTCAATAATTTGGCATACGCCAAAGGCAATAAAGCCAATTGGATTGCAGTAGCAAAACAACCGGGATTAGCTATAAATTGAGCGTTTTTGATCGCAGTTTTGTTTAATTCCGGCAAGCCGTAAATGAATTTTTTACCGTCAAAAACTTCGTCTTTGTTCAATCTGAAGTCATTTCCCAAATCAATGATTTTGGTATGGCTTGCAAATTGGTTTTCAGTCAAAAAAGATTTCGATTTTCCATGTCCCAAACACAAGAAAACCACATTTACTTCAGGGTTTACTTTGTCGGTAAAGTTCATTTCGATATCGCCCAACAAATCGTGATGCGCCACCGAAAGTGGTTTACCTGCATTGGTCGTGCTGTACACAAAATCGAGTTTTGCATTTGGGTGAAACATCAGTATTCTGATGAGTTCTCCGGCCGTATAACCCGATCCGCCTATTATTCCAACATTAATCATAATTTTTTATTTTTATTTTGGTTGGTAGAGACGGGTTTCAAACCCGTCTGTACTTTGTGGTTGAATAATATATAATATTTATTCGTAAGTCTCTTGATTTACAGATGAAAATATATTCTGTGCGTTACCTAAAATTTTGATGAATCCTTTGGCATCATCTGATGTCCAAGCGTTATTCATTTCTCCGTATTGACCAAAACCAGTGTTCATTAAATCATTTTTGGATTCAATTCCGTCCAATGAAAAGTGGTATGGTTTAAGCGAAACAGTTACTGTTCCGTTTACGGTTTTTTGAGTGTCTTCAAGGAAAGTTTCGATGTTACGCATTACCGGATCTAAGAACTGACCTTCGTGGAATAACATTCCGTACCAGTTTCCTAGCTGCTCTTTCCAGTATTGTTGCCATTTTCCAAGTGTATGTTTTTCTAACAAATGGTGCGCTTTGATGATGATTAAAGGAGCAGCAGCTTCAAAACCAACTCTTCCTTTAATTCCTATAATGGTGTCACCTACGTGAATATCTCTTCCGATGGCGTAAGCGTTAGCTAGTTTTTCTAAAGTAACAATGTTGTTTGAAGGTTTGTCTTTTTTACCGTTTACAGCAACCAATTCTCCTTTTTCGAATTCTAAAGTCACTTTCTCTTCACCATTTTTTTGCAATTGTGAAGGATAAGCTTCGCTTGGTAATGGCTGTCCTGAAGTCAAAGTTTCTTTTCCTCCAACGCTTGTTCCCCATAAACCTTTGTTGATAGAATACTGTGCTTTTTCCCAAGAATATTCAACACCGTTTGCCTGTAAATAGGCAACTTCTTCTTGTCTTGAAAGTTTTAAGTCTCTGATAGGAGTGATGATTTCGATTTCAGGAGCGATGGTTTGGAAAATTAAGTCAAAACGAATCTGGTCATTTCCTGCACCTGTACTTCCGTGTGCAATCGCTTCAGCACCTACAGATTTTGCATATTTTATAGCTTCGATTGCCTGAAAAACACGCTCAGCACTTACAGATAGCGGGTAAGTGTTGTTTTTTAATACGTTTCCGTATATCAAATATTTGATGGCTTTGTCGTAATATTTATCAAGGATAGTCAAGTTAGCGTGTTTTGCACTTCCTAATTCATAAGCTCTGTCTTCAATCGCTTTTAATTCGGCATCGTCAAAACCGCCTGTGTTGATCAATACAGTATGAACTTCATATCCTTTTTCATTTTTTAAATATTTAAGACAATATGATGTGTCCAATCCTCCGCTATATGCTAATACTACTTTTTTACTTCCCATTTTGTATTGTTTTGTGGAGTTTGAAAAGCTCCGATTTGATAAATTATATTTTTAACTTTTGGTTTCTTTTTTTAAAAAAAGCGCTTGTTTAATTTCTTTCAAACGATTCCAAATCCTTACGTTGTAGGGATGTTTTGGCGGATCTTTTGGTTTTTCTTTTGGATCATAAAGCATTCCGGTACACAAACACATTTTGTAATCTTTGCTTTTTAGGATTTCAAAATTGGTACAGGTCTGGCATCCTTTCCAAAAACTTGGGTCATTGGTCAATTCTGAAAAAGGAACCGGTTTGTATCCTAATTCCGAATTGATTTTCATTACTGCAAGACCAGTTGTGATTCCGAAAACTTTAGCTTCAGGATATTTTTTTAATGAATAGTCAAATACAAAAGATTTAATTTTTTTTGCCAGTCCCAAATTTCTGTAATCCGGATGTACAATCAAACCGGAATGAGCCACAAACTGACCATGCTGCCAGCTTTCGATATAGCAGAAACCGGCAAAAATCCCGTTGTTAAGCGCAATTACAGCATCACCTTTTTCCATCTTTTTTATGATGTATTCCGGCGTTCTTTTGGCAATTCCAGTACCTCTCAGCAGGGCAGAAGATTCTATCGTGTCGCATATTTCCTGCGCATACTTATGATGTTCTTCCTGAGTTACTACAATAGAAATGTTCATTTCAAGAGTTATATTTTAGGTTAAAAAATGTGCTGTAACAGAGTTTGTCCTGCTCATTTTCTGTAATGCCAAATATAAGGCAAATACAATAAATGGCAATCCAAATAATTGAATTACAGAGAGATAAAATTTGTTTGGTGATTTCTTCTGGATTTATTAATCCAAATAAAAATGGAAATAATTTCAAAACGATAAAAATAAAAAATGAATAATATAATACGATTACACAATGGAGGCTATAACTATAGCATCCGTACTTCGGGAGAAGTCCTAAGTGTCATTATCCGAGAGATAACTGTTTTATATGTTTTTATTTTTTTCATCGGTGCAAAAGTACAATTATTTTTAATTAATAAATGCTAAAAAAACGGTAAAAGTGATTTTTTTAACAAAACGAATTATTTTTGTAATAAAAAGTAATTTAAAAATGTAAACAGCTGTTTTTATGGGTAATTTTTCTTTTTAATGAGGTGTGGAGCTTTTTATGTTTGAATTATTTTAAATGAAATGGGGAACTTTTTGTTTTGTGATTTTATACAGAGTATGGTGTTAATGTACTTTTAAAATTTGTAATTGATATTTGGTATATTTGGAAAGGAAATAGGACTGTTCATTTTTTTAACCAACTAATATTGAATCATGAGAACATTATTTATTTTATTATTAGTATCTATCAATTTTGCCTTTGGACAAGTATCCAAAGATTCGGAATTGTTTTTGGCTTTACAGAAACACGACAGTATCTTCTTTGAGAGAGGTTTTAATAGGTGTGACATCGATTATCTTGTAAGAATGACACATAAAGATTTGGTGTTTTATCACGATCGAGGCGGAATTCAAGATAAAAATAAGTTTTTGGAAAACACAAAGAAGAATCTTTGTTCTGACAGTAATAAAAAGCCAATTCGCAAAGTACGTAAAGAATCTTTGGAAGTTTTTCCGTTATATAATAATGGTGTTCTTTACGGGGCTGTTCAAACCGGTATTCATGACTTTTTTATCCGGGAACCAAATAAGGAAGACATATACACAGGAACTGCAAAAATTACACATGTTTACTTACTGGAGAATAAAGAATGGATTCTCAAAGAAGTTTTGAGTTTTGATCACAAGTAATATGGGAGAAAAACAAAGAAAAAAGAAACTGCTTATTCGTAATATAATCAAAAATTTTACTGTTATAGTTTTGATAGGTGTTGTTCAATACTATTTTATAAAGGACAAACCTGCCTGCAATGAATCACAGCTTTGGTAACCAAATATAATACTGCCTGTCCTGTGATGATAAGTAATGATATCTGCATGGAGAGTGTGAATCAATTGCCTATTTTACTTTTAGTCCGTGTTTTGAAAAAGAGTATTGATGTTACGGCTTTGAAAAAGTCCGTACAGAAAGAAATATTGGATGCTTCCAAGGCAAATCCCAGTCTTGAAGCATTTAGAAGCAATGAATCAACGGTGGTTTATCATTATATGGACAGTAATCAGGAAAATTTATTCATTGTTGCGTTAACTCCAGAAATGTATTAATGTTTTTTTGAACTATTAAAAATCTGGCTTTTTCTAAATAAAATTATCCTTCTAAAAACAATTTGTTAACTATATCGTTTGATAGTTTTTAATATCCATTTTAAATAAAATTAATCGTCCAAATATGATAAATATCAATATTTGCAAGGTTTCATGATTCTAAATTTGTTCTTTCATTGACAAGGATAAGTTAGCCTGAACTTTTTGACAGCTTAGATTTGTCGCAATTTAGGAAAACGATCATGATTAAAAAAGGACTGCTTTATCTATTATTTATAAGCGTATTTTCTGCTTGTAACCACTTTGAAAAAAACAATTTAACTCCGTTTCAAAAACTAGAAGAGGGGAATAAAAGATTTGCTTCGGGTAAACCCATGCATCCCGATGAAACGCTGGAACGGCTACGGGAACTCAAAAAAGGACAGCATCCTTTTGCTGCTGTGGTAAGCTGTGCAGATTCCAGAGTACCGGCCGAACTTGTTTTTGATCAAGGACTTGGAGATATTTTTTCAATCAGAACTGCAGGAAATGTGATTGGAGATTATGAATTAGGGAGTTTGGAATATGCTGTTGAACATCTGGACTGCAAATTGATTGTTGTAATGGGGCATAAAAGCTGTGGAGCCATAAAAGCATTCATTGATTCAAAAGGCCATTATGATCACAAGGATCACATCAAAAATATAATCAACTATATCGAAAGTGAGAGCGAAGAAAAAAATCTTTCTAGTACCGATAAATTGTCTATCGATAATGCCATAGATGCTAATATTGCCCACGGAGTTGCTTTCTTGAAAACGGCAGAACCCATTTTGAAAGAGCGTTTTGATCACAAGAAAATTACAATTATTGGTGCACTGTATGATATTGAATCTGGCAAAGTGACTTTTAAAAATATACAATAAGTTATAATGAAAAATTACTTTATTTGCTGCATGTCTCTCATGGTGTCGCTTTTTTCTTTTGGACAAAATGAAATCCCGAAAGAAACTGTTTCGACAGCTTCCTTGATACCAACTTCGAAATTCTCGCTGTTAAAAGATGTAGATGTTATCTTTAATTCCCGTTTCGCTTTCGATAATTATTTTGCGGATAGCGAGCATGTGAATTCACTTTTTTCGATTAATCAGTTCCGATTTGAAGTTAAAGGTAAAATCCATGATAAAGTTTTCTTTAGATTCCGAAACCGATATACCAAAATTGCCGATCCCAACACAATTGACAATGCCAGCCGTGCGGTTGATATGGCTTATTTGACCATCGATGCTGCTCCGCAAACGAAATTATCTTTTGGAAAAATGATTGGTGATTGGGGAGGTTACGAACTCCTAACAAATCCAATTGAAATTTTATCGTATAACACGATTAATAATTATGGTGAAAATTTCATGGTGGGTGCATCGCTTTTATATGCATTAGCAGATCATAAGAACAAATTCAATTTTCAGGTGCTGAATGCAAGAACCAAAACGTTTCAGGATCAATTTGGTACCACGATTCCACCGGGAATTACAGCTACAGAAACACCATTGGCGGGAGTTGCAAACTGGAAAGGAAGTTTGTTTGACGGGAAATTGGAAACTACCTATAGTTATGGTTATTTTATGGATGCCAAAAATGCCGGCCGAAGCTTAATTTCTCTAGGGAACAAGTATAAAAATAATAAACTGCTGCTGTATTATGATTTTCAGTACAGTAAAGAGGATTTGGATCAAAAATGTGTGGTTTCGAACATCATCAAAGCTAAGCACCCATATGCAGCAGAAAATGTTGCTTATGTCGAAAACTGGATTAGAGCTGAGTACCAGATTCGTCCAAAATTAAATCTTTTGCTTACTCTAATGAATGACAATTCGTACTGGAAAGGCAATCTCGATTCTAATAAAAACAATCATATGCTTACTTCATATGGAATTATTCCAACGATTGAATATTCGCCTTTCGCGGACTTAAATATGAAGTTTTATGCAGGTTATATTGCTAAGAAAAATAATTATTCGTCCTATGCCAAAGATAATTTTGGCGCTGTGAACGGAACCTCAGGACAGCTTAGTTTCGGAATTATTGCTCCATTGTTAGTACTGTAATGAATCAGATTTTTCGATGTAACATATTATTTCATGTATAACATTAGTTTTACTCAATGCATCTAATGTTATTCATGAAATATGTTTCAGGCTGGTATGTTTTTCCGTCAAGTTCGGCAGTGAATTCTTTTTTGAAAACATAATCTTCTACGTCTGTTAGGTATTTTATACGCATTAAAATAGCCGGAGATTTTTTCAGCTCTTCGTAATTGTCTTTTGCAAACATAAATGTTCCGGCTTTTACCCTGTTGTCAAAGCCTTTGTCATCACGAATTAATGATCCGCAGTTTACTTGGTCAATGTGTATAAGCGTTACAATTTTACCATTTTGCAGCTGTAGAAAGATTTTTGAATTTTTGTCAAAACAATTAGCTTTTACAAAGTCTTTGCTTTTTTGAATAAACTGCAGTGATAAAGTTGGCAGTCCGTCTGTTAATGCTAAGGAACAAAAAATGTAATTCGAATTTCCTCCAAAGACTTTTTCATGAATTAAGTATTCTTTTGTTGATTTGTATGTACCGATTGAATCGGTAACATTAGTAGAGTATTCACAAGGTTTTTGAGCGTAAAGTGTAATATTTAATATGCAGAATGCTAGAACTAGTATGTGTTTCATTTCTATTTTATTTTGTTGCAAATTAAAACAATTTTACTGTTATTTTCATCAGTCGTAAAAAAACAATATAAATTTCCTCCTTCTTTTATTTTCCATTTTTTTCGAATGTTTTCTACAGTATCAGTAAAATTTCGGGTTGTGATATTTGCTTTCTGGTTTTCCAGATGGATTTTCATTTCACTTTTGTTATAAGGAATGCATTTTTCTATTTGAAAAATTCTGCCGGGAAATGGTATTAATTCATCAGAAGTATAAAGATGTGAGTGTTTATGCAGTTTGTCTAATTTATAAAACAGTCCAACCTGGTCAAAACCTCCAGACTTCATTATGGCACTATTTGGCTCGTATAAATACTTTTTTGGAAGGCTAAAACTTGGCAGTTCTTGATTTTGGTCCAGAATAAATTCAAAAGTATCGGTTTTTTCTTTTGCAAGATTTATAGCTTTAATAGTAATAGCTCCGTTATAACCTTTGTTTAATTCCCAGAGGAGTTCTTTTACTTCATTGTCAACTGCAACAATGTGTATTGTTGTGATGTGGTTCAATTCATTGATTCCTGCAGAAATGTCTAATATTGGGGCTGTTTTTATTAATATGTAATTAGTTTTTTCAAAATAAAAATCCAGATTTTCGGGAACATTCGGCAGGCAGTCTTTTAGCATAAAGACTTTACCTTTGGTATCATTTCTTCTTGAAGGATCAATGTATATCCAGTCCCATTTTGTTTTTAATTCAGAAAGGATTTCATTACTGTCACCAGCACAGCAAGTAATATTCTTATTGTTTAAATGACTGAAGTTATGCTTCACAATTTTAGATAATTCTGAATTTATTTCGCAATGCGTTACATTTTTTATTTTTTTTGAAAAATAATAATCGTCAACACCAAATCCTCCGGTTAAATCAATTAAGTTTTCGCCCGAAACAATAGATGCTTTGTGGAGTGCAGTTATTTCCGATGAAGTCTGTTCAACCGAAATTTTGCTTGGATAAATAATATTTGTAGCCGCAAACCAAGTTGGGAGTTTGTCTTGTGCTTTTGATTTTGCTGCGATTTGATTCAAAATTAAAATCCATTCAACAGTTGGAAACGGATTTTTTTGAAGCGCCAGTTTTGAAACAGAAACTCCAATATTTAAATTTATAAATTCCTGTATTTTAGGATTTAAAATGTCTAAATTCAATTTATATGTTTTTTGTTATATTTTGTATAAACTCATTGTCAGGAAAAAATTCTTTGCAAACCACCTTCAAAATAGTATACAGCGGTATCGCAATTATCATCCCTAAAATTCCAAAAGAAAAGCCGGCAATCAATATTACGAGGAAAATTTCCAGCGGATGAGAACTTACGCTTTTGGAAAAAATAATGGGCTGTGAAAAATTATTATCAATTAACTGCACTACCCAGAAACCTATTAATATGTAAATTGTGGCAGGTAAAATTTCGGTTTGAAAATCGGATCCTAAATTGCTTAACATCGTCAAGATTGCTGCAAATACCGAAGCAATCAGCGGTCCTAAATAAGGGATAATATTTAAAACTGCACATAGAAAAGCAATTACAAAGGCATTTGGTATTCCAAAAATGAATAAAACAATGGTATATAATATGAAAACAATAAAAAGCTGAATCAATAATCCAATGAAATACCGGGAAAGCAATAGGTTTATTTTCTCTATTGAGTTTAATATTTTTTCCTCGTGTGAATCAGGGATCAATAATTTTGCGCCTTCAAGAATTATTGATCTGTCTTTAAGAAAGAAAAAAGTAATAAACAAAACTGAGCCAAATCCCATGCCAAAACCGCTGATTGTTCCTAAAACCGAATTTAGAAAATTGGGAACTGTATTAAAATTGATAAACGATTTAAAGCTGTTAGGGTTAAAAACCTTTGCAGAATCAATATGATGATGTTCAAGAAAAGTGTTTATTTTTTGAATGAGTTCTAAGCTGTTTCTCTCTATTTCGGCTGTGTTCAAAAGAGATAGATTTTGTCCCTGCGAAATTATCAAAGGAATAAACATCATGATAAAACCCAATATTAATAGGAAGTAAATAGATAAAACCGTGATTGTAGCTATTGTATGCCTGAATTTTAATTTTTTCTTCAAAAAATTCAAAATAGGCGTGCCTATTAAAGTTAGTATCAGTGATACCAAAAGATAAATTAATATATTCTGAATCTGATATAAAAAATAAAGCACTAATGCAGCTAAAATCAAAACTGCGATAGCTCTCAGGATACCATTCCCTATAATTTTGGATGTAATCATATAATTATATTTAGTTATATATCTGAGTGTGATTTCATTTGAAGCTAGCTTGCTTTTTTTTTGATGAAATCCTTAATTTTAGAACTTCCTCAGGTTATAAAGATAAAAAAACCCGCTAACAAGAAGCGAGTTTTTAAAACTAAAATATAATGGGAAAATTATATTCCAAATGAAGCTCTTGCACCACCTGAAACAAATATGGCAGAGATTCTAGATTTTTGTCCTGCTGAGAACATATACATTGCATTGTCATCGGTGTAATCCATATAATTCATTGTCATTTCTACCGGAGTACCAGCACAAGTGCTATAGTGTGGATAAACTGGTGTACCAAAATTTTTATCATTATGTGTAGGTGTGTCAGATACCAAATCACTACCGCAAGTAGCGTCCCCCCATATGTGTCTTAAATTCATCCAGTGTCCCACCTCGTGAGTAGCGGTTCTTCCTAGATTGAAGGGCGCATTTGCTGATCCAGATAATCCAAAATATTTAGAATCAATGGCAACTCCATCAGTAGACGAAGCTCCACCAGGAAACTGTGCGTAACCTAATATTCCACCTCCAATAGTACAAACCCACATATTAAGTTTTGTAGTTGGAGAGATTGGCGCAAGACCGCCTGTGCTTGTTTTTTTCATTGCATCATTTGTTCCCCATGAAGTTTTTGTTG
This sequence comes from Flavobacterium sp. HJJ, assembly GCF_015351475.1. Taxonomy (GTDB): domain Bacteria; phylum Bacteroidota; class Bacteroidia; order Flavobacteriales; family Flavobacteriaceae; genus Flavobacterium; species Flavobacterium marginilacus. The sequence continues at coordinate 80,928 of NZ_JADKPR010000015.1, forward strand.
TGGATTTTCTCACTATTTGGTCTAATACAAACGTAATACCTACATTGGCTTTAACTCCTGCAAATAAAGCAGGTACAGAGTTGTAGTCCGAATTTAGAGCATTATAATCTTTATTCAAAACATCGATTTGAGATTGAATTTGTGCGGCAGAAATGTTTTCAGAAGTAGTTCGGTATAAAACATTAACAACAACTGGAATTTCAATTTTTCCATTTACTAAACGCTTTGTTAATAATGCCTTCTGAGTAAAAGCTTCAATTTGATTCATTCTAATGGCTAATGTTGGGTCGGCTTTTAATTGAGCTTCCAAAACATCTTGCGTTGCACATTTTCTTTGTGTAACTGCATTTGTTGCATCAGTAGTTAATTCGTTTTGGTCGTTTTGACAAGAAAACAACATTAAGCAAGCAGTTGCTGATAAAATTAATTTTTTCATAATTGTAATGATTTTGTTAAATAATAGTTTGTTTGGTTAATTGTTTTACAATTTTATAACAAAAACATGCTAATGGCAAATTTTCACAACATGTATTTAAGCCTTTTTTTAAGAAAGTATTGTTTTTGCTGGGTTGTAAAAATGCTATTTGGGGGTAATTACGTAGGTTTTTTTATGTTAAATAAGGTTTTAGTCCCCTCTCTTTGAATAAAAGTGATTGTTTAAAAATAGTATTTAACTTGTTAAATTTTGATTTAAAAACCCAAAAAAAGCATCAATATATTTTTAATGAATTGATAAACTAACTCATCAGTAACTTTTTCAATATAAAAAAATAGATTTTCGGATGTTAAAAAACAAACATTTGCACTTTAAAAAAAGTGGTTAAGGAAGGAAAATGTATTAGTTCTATGGGTTTGAAATGATATTTTATGACTATCTTTAACTAATACCAAACAGATCGAATTAGCATCAGGTTAAAAAGATTTACCCAGATTTTTTTTTAAAGTAATGAAGTCTGTGAGAATCTGCGTAATTATTGGCGAAAAAAATACATGGTATTATTTACGGACAGTCATATAATATTTTACAAAAGCGGATTGTAGTAAATCAATTTGTAAAAATGTAATTGATAATATTTGCTCCCATTTTTAAAGCTTTTTCCCGGACTTCAAATGGATCATTGTTAACTTCAGCATCTTCCCAGCCATCGCCAAGATCACATTCATAAGTGTAGAGCAATACAAGTTTGTTTTCTACAAAAATGCCAAAAGCCTGCGGTCTTTTCCCGTCGTGCTCGTGAATTTTTGGCAGACCGTTTGGGAAAACAAAAGGTTTCTGAAAAATAGGATGGCTTGACGGAATCTCAATTAAGTCATTGTTTGGAAATATTTTTTTTATTTCCTTGCGGATATACTTATCCATACCATAATTATCATCTATATGAAGAAAACCTCCACCCGATAAATATTTTTTAAGATTTGTAACATCGGAATCACTGAACACAACATTTCCATGTCCTGTCATATGTACAAATGGATAAGAAAACAAGTCGGGACTGTTGGGTTCTATTGTTCTTGGTTTGGATTTTATTCGTGTATTTATATTTGCATTGCAATATTTTATTAAATTAGGCAGAGACGTGGGATTAGCATACCAATCGCCTCCGCCATTGTATTTTAACAAAGCAATTTCTTGTGAGAAACAAGGTATAGAAAGCAATAATAATACAAGCAATATTTTTTTCATACTTTAATCTTCGTTTGTAAAGACAACACTGTGGCAGGCTACAATAGCTGCCGTTTCTGTTCTTAATCTTGTTTCACCCAAAGAGACAGGAATATAACTGTTTTCAAGCGCCAGTTCAATTTCTTTACTGGAAAAATCGCCTTCTGGGCCAATTAATATTGTATAATCTGTACCAGCTGTAACAACTGATTTTAGTGATTTTTTATTGGTTTCTTCACAATGAGCAATTAATACTGTTTCAGTTTTTTCTGTCTTTACAAATTCCTTAAAAGTAACAGCTGGATTTAATTTAGGAAGATACATTTGGTTGCATTGTTTCATGGCCGAAAGAATGATTTTTTCAAATCTTTCTATGTTGATTACTTTTCTTTCGGAGCGGTCACAAATAACAGGCGTGATTTCATATATGCCAATTTCAGTTGCTTTTTCAAGAAACCACTCATAACGGTCATTCATTTTTGTTGGAGCAACAGCAAGATGCAGTTTGTATTTGGGAGCTTCAGTTTTCTCAGCGGATACTATCTGAACGGTGCATTTATTATCTGAGGCTAAAGTGATTTCAGTTTTAAATAATAATCCTAATCCATTGGTAACATGGAGAGTGTCTCCGTCTTTTTTACGTAATACTTTAATAATGTGTCTGCTTTCTTCTTTGTCAAAAGAAAAAGCTTCAGTAGTCTCGTTTATTGCTGGGTTGTAAAATAACTGCATAATTAAAATTGGATTCTTGCTTTAGAAACGACATCGGCTGTTTCAAATTTTTGAGATAAAAACTTTTGGTACCCTACAATCCCAATCATTGCTGCATTATCGGTTGTGTATTCGAATTTTGGAATAAAAGTTTTCCATCCGTATTTGTTTTCAGTCGCTTTCAAAGTATTCCTGATTCCAGAATTGGCAGAAACTCCGCCGCCTATAGCAATTTGTTTAATTCCCGTTTCTTTTACAGCCATTTTTAACTTATCCATTAAAATTTCAATAATGGTATGCTGAATGGATGCACAGATGTCATTTATATTTTCATCTATAAAGGAAGGATTTTCAATTTTTTTCTTTTGAATAAAATATAAAATTGCTGTTTTTAATCCAGAGAAGCTAAAATCTAATCCGGGAACTTTTGGTTTGGTAAAAGGAAATGCTTTTGGGTTTCCTAATTGGGCATATTTATCGACCAAAGGGCCGCCGGGATAGGGAAGCCCCAGGATTTTGGCACTTTTGTCAAAAGCTTCACCAACAGCATCATCTGTTGTTTCTCCTATAACTGTTAAATCAAAGAAATCATCAACTCTTACAATCTGTGTGTGTCCGCCGCTAATGGTTAATGCTAAAAACGGAAACTCAGGTTTGTCAAAACCTTCTTCATCTATAAAGTGAGCCAGAATATGGGCATGCATATGGTTTACGGCTATCAAAGGTATTCCTAATGCCAATGCCATTGATTTTGCAAACGAACTGCCAACCAAAAGCGATCCCATGAGTCCTGGGCCTTGTGTAAAAGCGATTGCAGATAATTGTTCTTTCTTAATATCAGCTTTTTTTAACGCAGCTTCAATGACAGGAACGATGTTTTGCTGGTGTGCGCGGGAAGCTAATTCTGGAACCACACCGCCATATTGATTATGAATTAACTGGTTGGCAACAACATTAGACAGTACTTTGTCGTTACACAATACAGCAGCAGCAGTATCATCGCATGAACTTTCTATGGCAAGTATAAAAACCTCAGGAATTTGCATATAAACAGATGATTTTTGAAGTATATTTGATGGATTACCATAAAAAGAGTATTTTTACAGCTGTGCCAAAATTAAATATTTTTAGCTAAGATATTGCCATTTCTAAAGGCAAATTATTTATTTGTACAAAAAAAATAAAAACACTGCGTATCAAAAAGATTAAAAAAATAGTATTCCGTACTTTCGTTGGACTAATATTACTTTTGTTAGTACTTTTTATAGCCATTACAACACCTTTTGTTCAAACGAAGCTGGCAAAGTATTTCATGGAAAGCATGAATGATGATTTTGGAATTCACATGAATGTTGATGAAGTGCAGTTAACTCTTTTTGGAGGTGTTAAGCTTAAAAAAGTTTTAATTATTGATCATCATAAAGATACTTTAATTTACACCAAAAGAATCAATACTTCAATTCTTGGTTTCAAAAAAATGCTGGATGGCGATTTGATTTTTAATGATGTAGCTCTGGATGGCGTACTTTTTAATTTAAAAACGTATAAAAAAGAAAAAAAGACAAATCTGGATTATTTTGTTGATGCTTTCGGGAAAAGTAAAACTCCTTCCAAAAAACATTTTTTATTAACTGCTACAAGTGTTGATTTGTCAAATGGAAGATTTATATTGACTGATGAAAATCATACAACTCCAGTATCTGTAGATTTTACCCGATTGAAAATATCGCTCACCAATTTCAAAGTCTATGGTCCCGAAGTCTATGCTAATATCCAAAAAATGTCCTTTTTGGATCATAGAGGTGTGTACATTAAAAACCTAAAAGGAAATTACAGTTTCACGCAGCAGCACATGATACTTGATAAAATGGAATTAAAAACCGAAGAATCGAGTATTAAAGGTTACGCAGCATTGAATTATGAAATTGAGGATTTTTCAGATTTTGTGAATAAGGTAGAATTTGATTTTAAGTTTAAATCGGCCAAAATAGCTTCTAATGATGTCCGCTGTTTTTATGATGAATTAGGTAAAAATAGAGTTTTTAGACTTAGAAGCCATATTACAGGCCCTTTGAATAATTTAAAACTTTTAGATCTGAGCCTAAATGACAATAGAGGCACAAGGCTGATAGGTTTTATAAATTTTAAAAATCTTTTGGGTAATAAAGATCAAAAATTCTATATGAATGGAAAGTTTGATCATTTGAATTCTGATTATGATGATTTAGCTGGTATTCTGCCTAATGTTTTAGGTAAAAGACTGCCCGTTATTTTGAAGAAATTAGGAAAAGTTTCATTGGTAGGAAATACACAGCTCACAACTACTTCAATTCATGCAAATCTTACTGCAAAAACTGATTTAGGCGCGGTTACGTCTAAATTTATAATTAATGACATGAATCAAAGTGATAAAGCAGTATACAAAGGTTATGTTGTTTTGCATGATTTTAATGTTGGTAATTTGCTGGATAATAAGAATCTGTCGCAGGTAAGTTTGAATTTGGATGTTGATGGAAAAGGATTTTCTGAAAAATATTTAGATACTGCTTTGAAGGGAGAAATTTCCAGATTTGCGTATAATGGTTATGATTACAAAAACATAAAAATAAATGGAAATTTTAAACTGCCATTATATAAAGGGTCAATTATTGTCAATGATCCCAACCTAAAAATGAATTTTGACGGGTTGGTTAATTTAAGTAAAAAAGAGAGCCAATATGATTTTCAGATAAAAATAGATAATGCGCAGCTGCACAAATTGAATTTTGTAAGTGATACAATTTCTCAATTTAAAGGTGACGCTATCGTTAATGTGCAGGGAAATTCAATTGAGAATCTGCATGGAAATATTTACATCAATAATGCTGTTTATGTTAACCCAAAAAATACTTATCAATTTAATGATTTTAATCTAAACTCCAGTTTTGACGAAAAGAGAATTCGTACTATAAAAATCACCGCTCCTGATATTACGAACGGTACTATTATAGGTAAATTTAAATTTGCTGAATTAAAAGGTCTGATCTCGAATTCTTTAGGAAGTCTTTATACAAATTATAGGCCGGTAAAAGTTAGAAAAGGCCAGTTTCTGAAATTTAATTTTGAAGTTTATAATAAAATTGTCGAAGTTTTTTTTCCAGAAATGAAGATAAGTGAGAACACCGTTGTAAAAGGAATTATTAATTCAGACAATAATGAATTTAAGTTTAATTTTAATTCTCCAACGATAACCGCTGCGGATAATTCTTTTGATAATATAAGAGTTGCTATTGATAATAAAAATCCATTGTATAACGCATATATCGAATTGGACAGCATTAAAACAAAAATGTATAAAATTCGGGATTTCAGCCTGATTAATGTCACTTCAAAAGATACTTTGTTTTTCCGTACAGAATTTAAAGGAGGTTCCAAGGGCAATGACTATTTTAATTTGGATTTATACCATACTATTGATAAGGATAATAAAAATGTGGTTGGTTTTAGTAAATCGGAAATTAAATTAAAAAACAGTCTGTGGTTTTTAAACGAATCAAATTCGCCTAATAACCGCGTTGTTTTTGATAAAAAATTAACTGAATTTAAATTTGATGATTTTTTGCTTTCAAATAAAGATCAGGAAATAAAACTTAATGGTGAAATCAAAGGCAGTTCTTATAAGGATATAAACATTGAATTTAAGGATTTTGATATTGATGAGTTAACATCGGCTCAGAAAAGTTTTGCTATTAATGGTAATTTAAACGGTAAAATTAATTTTAATCAGAATAAAAATGTTTATAAGCCTACAGCTTCATTAATTGTTGACAATCTAAAGGTTAATAATTATGATTTAGGTGTTTTAAAATTTGATATAAAAGGAGATGAGGAATTCAAAAAGTTTACTTTGTATTCAACAATTGAGAATAAAGATTTCGAATCTTTTAGTGCTGACGGAAATTTTGAGATTATAAATAAAGAGACATTGTTTGATTTGAATTTAAAATTTGACCGATTCAATCTGGCAACCTTAAGTTCTTTAGGCGGTGATGTTATTTCAAATATTAGAGGAGTTGTTTCTGGTAATGCAACCATTGGAGGTTCTGTAAAGAAACCAGATATAAACGGACGTCTTTTTGTAAATAATGGAGGTTTGAGCATACCTTATTTGAATGTTGATTATGCCTTAAAAGACAGAACGATTATTGATTTGACGGATGAAAAGTTTCTTTTCAGAAATAATACGATAACCGATACTAAGTTTAAGACAATTGGGACTTTGAACGGGGTAGTGGAGCATAAGAATTTTTCGGATTGGAAATTAGATTTGGGTGTAAATTCTAAAAGGCTTCTTGTTCTGGATACTCAGGATAGCGAAGATGCGGCTTATTTTGGAACTGCTTTTATTAACGGAAATGCAACAATCAAAGGTCCAGCAAACGGATTGTTCATTAAGGTAGATGCTAAATCTGAAAAAGGCTCTGTTCTCAAAATACCAATAAATAATGCTGAAAGTGTAAGTGAAAACAGTTTTATTCATTTCATAACTCCTAAGGAAAAATTCAATCTGCAAAAAGGAATTGTTGAAAAGACCAGAAATTATAACGGACTTGAATTAGAATTTGATTTGGAAATTACTCCAAATGCGGAAGTGGAAGTGATTTTGGACAGGAATTCTGGACACGGTATGAAAGGCAGGGGTAATGGAAATCTATTGCTTCAGATAAATACGTTGGGTAAATTTAATATGTATGGCGATTTTTTACCTTATGATGGAACATATAATTTCAAGTATGGCGGATTGATAGATAAAAAATTCAATATTAAAAAAGGAGGTTCTATTGTTTGGGAAGGAAACCCTATGAGAGCACAATTAAATCTTGAAGCTGTTTATAAAACATCTGCTAATCCTGCTTTGCTGCTAGAAAATTCGAATGTTAATAAGAAAATTGATGTTGAAGTTGTAATTGGGATTCATGGCGATTTGGCACATCCGGAACCTGATTTTATGATAGAATTTCCAACGATTAAAAGTGTAATGAAATCAGAATTGGAGTCTGAGTTATTCGATAAAGATGTTAGGCAGACACAAGCTTTGTATTTGTTATCAACCGGAAGTTTTTTAAGCAAAGACGGCTCTAGCCAGGCAGTATCATCGAGTTTGTATGAAACCGCTTCTGGGATGCTGGGCAGTATTGTGTCTTCAACAGATGAAAAGTTTACAATGAATTTTAATTTTGTTTCACCAGATAATAGGCCAAGTTCACAAACAGATGCCCGATTTGAAGCAATTGTTTCTTCAAAAGTTAATGAAAGAATTACTATAAACGGAAAAATTGGCGTTCCATTTGGAGGTGTTCATGAATCATCAGTTGTTGGAGATATTGATATTAAATACAGAATGAATGAAGATGGCTCTTTTAATCTGCATTTCTTTAATAAAGAAAATGATATCAATTATATAGGACAGGATATTGGTTACACACAAGGGGTAGGTATTTCTTATGAGGTAGATTTTGATACTTTTAAAGAATTAGTAGATAAGATGTTTAAAAGTAATAAGTTAAACAAAGTAAATACTGCGAAAGTAAAACAAGTTGACAGTGACTCAAATTTTAACCCCAATTTTATCAATTTCAAAAAACCTGATGCTCCAAAAGCAGATAAGCCTAAAGTTAATCAAGATGCTGTTCTTCCAGAAGAAGATTAGTTTATAAGTTGTTGTTTTTTAGTGTATTGTTTGTTTTTTTGTGGATTTTATTAATTTTGCTTTTATTTCAATTTTGGATCTTTATTTTTATATCTAAAAAATGAATTTTTATTGTTTTTTAGAAAATGAATTTATAAAGAAAATTAATCCTACATCCAGCATTATAGTTTAAAAAAAGGAATTAATTACAAGCTTTTTTCTAATAGAGAAAACTTATCAACGAAAACGTTTGAATTTCAGTTATTTTATTAAAATCTTAGAAAGCACCCCTAAAATATCTTTGATATTTGCTAAATTTACACTTTAATACTTAAAAAAATGTCAAAAACAATAAAAAAGATAGGTGTACTTACATCTGGAGGAGACTCTCCAGGTATGAATGCCGCCATTCGTTCTGTTGTTCGAACGTGCGCTTTTCATAACATAGGATGTGTTGGTATTTATAGAGGCTATCAAGGAATGATTGAAGGGGATTTTAAAGAAATGGGACCCCGAAGTGTAAATAACATTGTAAATAAAGGAGGAACTATTTTAAAATCGGCAAGGTCCATGGATTTTAAAACTCCGGAAGGACGTGCAAAAGCACACAAGAACCTTGTAAAAGCAGGTATTGATGCTTTAGTGGTTATTGGAGGCGATGGTTCTTTCACTGGAGCTTTAATTTTTAATTCGGAGTATGATTTTCCAGTAATGGGAATTCCGGGAACGATTGATAATGATATATATGGTACAAGCCATACATTAGGTTATGATACCGCTCTGAATACAGTTGTAGATGTAATTGATAAAATTCGTGATACAGCAAGTTCTCATAATAGATTATTTCTTATTGAAGTAATGGGGCGTGATGCAGGCCATATAGCATTGAATGCCGGTATTGGTGCCGGTGCTGAAGAAATTCTTATTCCTGAAGAAGATTTGGGATTAGACCGTTTATTGGATTCTCTGCGAAAAAGTAAAGCAGCAGGAAAATCATCAAGTATAGTGGTAATCGCAGAAGGTGATAAAATAGGTAAAACTGTTTTTGAGCTTAAAGATTATGTTGAGAATAATTTTCCAGAATATGATGTACGCGTATCAGTATTAGGACACATGCAACGTGGTGGTGCACCATCGTGTTTTGACAGGGTTTTAGCGAGTCGTTTGGGGGTAAAAGCTGTTGAATGTTTATTAGAAGGTAAATCTAATTATATGGTTGGTTTATTGGCAGATAAAATTGAACTTACACCTTTAGAACAAGCAATCAAAGGACATACAGAAATTGATCAGGAATTACTTCGTGTGTCAGATATTATGTCAATTTAAAATAAAAGAAAGAAAAGTAAAATAAATATAAATTAAATTAAATACAATGTCAAAAGTAAAATTAGGAATTAACGGATTTGGTAGAATTGGAAGAATTGTTTTCAGAGAATCTTTCAATAGAGATAATATAGAAGTAGTTGCAATCAACGATTTGTTAGATGTTGATCATTTAGCTTACTTATTGAAATATGATTCAGTACACGGTCGTTTTGACGGAACTGTAGAAGTAAAAGAAGGAAAACTTTATGTAAACGGGAAAAATATCCGTATTACTGCTGAAAGAAATCCTGCAGATTTAAAATGGAACGAAGTTGAAGTTGATGTAGTAGCTGAATGTACAGGTATCTTTACAACTATCGAAACTGCAAATGAGCACATCAAAGGCGGTGCTAAAAAAGTAATTATTTCTGCTCCATCTGCAGATGCTCCAATGTTTGTAATGGGAGTAAACCACGAAACAGCAAAAGCTTCTGATTTAGTTGTTTCTAATGCTTCTTGTACTACAAACTGTTTAGCTCCATTAGCTAAAGTTATTCACGATAACTTTGGAATTGTTGAAGCTTTAATGACAACTGTTCACGCTACAACTTCAACTCAAATGACTGCTGACGGACCTTCTAGAAAAGACTGGAGAGGCGGACGTGCTGCAGCAATAAATATTATTCCTTCTTCGACAGGTGCTGCAAAAGCTGTTGGAAAAGTTATTCCAGAATTGAATGGAAAATTAACAGGTATGGCTTTCCGTGTTCCTACAGCTGACGTTTCTACAGTAGATTTAACTGTAAAAGTGGCTAAAGAAACTTCATACGAAGAAATTATGGCTGTTTTGAAAAATGCTTCTGAAACTTCATTAAAAGGTATTTTAGGATATACTGAAGATGCAGTTGTTTCTCAAGATTTTATTTCTGATAAAAGAACTTCAATTATTGATGCTACTGCAGGAATTGGATTAAATTCTACTTTCTTCAAATTAGTATCTTGGTACGATAATGAGTATGGATATTCAAGCAAATTAATTGATTTAGCTGTTCATATCACTTCACTAAAATAATATTTATATTTTTACAAGATCCCATTAAGTGAAATTAATGGGATCTTGTTGTTTTGTTTCATTTGATATTTGTTAAAACATCAATGAACAATAAAAAAAATAAACCAAATAAACCAAATTAAATATGAAATTAATAGTTGATAGTGGTTCTACTAAAGCAGATTGGATTGCGATAGATGACGATGGAAAAGTAATGTTTACAACACAAACATTAGGCTTAAATCCAGAAATTCTTAACAGCGACGAAATTCTGGCTCGTATAGACGATCGTTTTGACATAAAACAAAATAAAAAAACAGCGACCCATTTATTTTTCTATGGTGCGGGCTGTGGTACTGATAGAATGAAAAGCATGCTTAGCGAAGCTTTTAAATCTTATTTTTCTAATGCAATTGTAGTTGTAGAAGAGGATACATATGCTGCTGTTTTTGCAACAACACCAAAAGGAGAAGAAGCAATCGTATGTATTTTAGGTACAGGTTCTAACTGCAGCTATTTTGACGGCAAGGTTTTAGAACAAAGAGTTCAGTCATTGGGTTATATCGTAATGGATGACTGTAGCGGTAATGTTTTTGGAAAAGAATTAATTAGAAAATACTATTTCAATAAAATGCCAAAAGAATTGGCTGAAGCATTTGAAAAAGAATATAATTTGGACCCGGATTTTATTAAAAATAAATTATATAAAGAACCAAATCCAAATGCTTATCTTGCAACTTTTGCTAAATTTTTGATTCAGAATAAAGAACATGAATTTTGCCGCAAGATAATTTTTAAAGGGATGAAATCTTTTATTAAAAATTATGTCAAGCAGTTTGAAAACTGCAAAGAAGTACCAGTAAATTTTGTAGGTTCTATCGCTTTTTATTTAAAAGAAGAACTTGCTGAAATTTTTGAAAAATACGAACTGCAGTTAGGTAATGTACTTAGGAGACCTATTGATGGTTTGATTGCTTATCACGTAGCTAATAAATAAAATATGGAGATAGCAATAATTGCACATGACGGGAAAAAAGAAGATATTGTAAAATTCTTAATTAAAAACCGTGAATTGTTACAACAGGAAAAAATACAATTTATAGCAACAGGAACAACGGGAGGCAGAGCCGAAGCCGAAGGTTTTAAAGTCAGAAGAATGCTCTCTGGTCCTTTAGGAGGTGATGCTCAGATTGCAGGGAGAGTTGCAGAAGGAAAGACTCAAATGGTTTTGTTTTTTAAAGACCCACTGTCAAGCCATCCGCACGAAGCTGATGTTAATATGCTTATCCGTGTCTGCGATGTTCATAATGTGCCGTTGGCTACAAACGAAGCAACAGCACAATTATTGATTAATGCTATAGCACTGCAATCATAGATATTTCTACATTTACATTTTTCGGCAGACATGCCACTTGAACCGTTTCACGAGCTGGAGCGGTTTTTTCGTTAAAATAAGATCCGTAAACGGTATTAATACTGCCAAAATCATTCATATTCATGATGAAAATAGAAGTTTTTACAACATTTTCAAAAGTCATTCCGGCAGCTTCTAAAACCGCTTTCATATTTTCCATGACTTGCTTCGTTTCCAATTCGATAGTGTCTGTCACTAATTCCATCGTTGCAGGATTAAGTGCAATTTGACCGGATGTGTATAAAGTATTTCCTGTCAGAACAGCTTGATTGTATGGGCCAATTGGAGCTGGCGCTTTTTCAGTGTAAATTATTGTTTTCATTTATAATTAGATTTTTATATTAATGTTAATTCAGATACAATGTGGAATTAAGTGTTTTTAATAAAAATGGTAAATTCTCCATACATACTTTTTTAGTATAAAGTAAATAGACAGTAATTCAGTAACGACTAAATGTATTAATTATTAATCGTTTTGCTATTAGCTGTAATTGTAATTTAAATAAAAAATCTAGAAATTTTGATTTCTTTTTTCCCATTTAATATCGCTGAGAACACCAGATTTGATTCCAATAAAGAAATTCCAAGTTGCATTTTGTCCAAAAGGAGTCCAGTTAAAATCCATTCTCCAGCTCATTAAATCTCTTTCAAAACGCAATTGAGTAAAAGTAACGCCTTTTTGAACAAAATCAAAACCAGTTGAAATACCAGCTTTCCACTTTGGTGTTAAATCGGTATTGGCTGAAATCATAATGGAATTCCCTGTTATTTTTTTCTCTCTATTGCTGTTTCCATATGTAAGAGAATAGGCAAATGTCATGTCCCAAGGCAATTTAGATCTAAAAAATTCGGTAACGGCATCTTCACTTTTATCATCGTCATCAGTAAACTGGCTGTTTTTTCGATAACTTCCGGTGTCAATATCAGAACCAAATAAATCATCTTCCCGGCCTCCATTTCTTTCGGCCTGCGAATCTTTTTTCTTTTTTTTCTCTCCTCTGCTTGACAGGGAATAATTCATAGTCAAATTGGCACTTGTCATTCTAAAAAGACTGCCTCCATTGTTAATATTGAAAGTATTTATTCTATTTCCACCATTATCAATCGCATAAGGATCCAAGGTTGTTCCAAAATTAGCCCCCAATTTATTATCGAAGAATTGAGTTCCACCGCTTATCCTTACAGGAGCCCATGCAAGTGTTTTGGCATTGGCATCATAACTGGTAGAAAGATTTAGATTGTTTAACAGCATTATCTTTTTCGGCTCGGTTTTGGTGGTATCCTTATCTGCAACTTTTGCTTCAAAAGTATTACTAAGGTTGAATCCAAATGAATTGGAGCTATTAAGACCGGGCGCACCGTACATACCGCCTTCAAATCGAGTGTAATCTTTCTGCATACCGCCACTTCCGTCGATTGCGTAGGTGTCATAGTATTTTTCAAAACTAGGAGCGTAGCTATGAGAAATTGCGGGTCTCATTACGTGTCTGATTGACTGTATTTTTTTATCAGCTCCAAAATTAAAAGTTCCGTAAATGGTTGTTCCAATACTAGTTGATGAAGAATATGTTCTAAAAGCATCAAACCCTTTTACTTCGTTAGTAACTACTGTAGCTAATTGATTGTCGTAATGTTTTTCGATAGTTTTAAAATACCAGACTTCATCATAATTTAAAGAGGTAGAAACACTAAAATATTTGAAAACTTTAAAGTTGGTGCTTAACGGAATGGAATGCTGGAATCCAATATCAGCATTTTGGAACATTTCAGGTTTAAAAAATAATGAATCGGTTGTCTTAAAGCTGTTTTTTCCGTTTAAGTTGTACTGTAAATTAATGTTCTTGAAAAAACCTTTTTTCGTGCCGTCACTTTTTGCAAACGGATACACACGGTCTACGCTAAACTGCAGTGTAGGAAGAGTCATGTTGATTTCTTTTGTATTGGTATTCTGAGAGTGAGTTGCTGTAAGTGATATTCTGCTTTCTGGTACAGAATGAAATACTGTGCTATATGATATTGACGAACTCAATGAATTATTTAAAGAAGAACCTACATTGACTTGATTAATAGTTCTTTTGAAATATTCACTGCTCCCTAGATTCACCGAAGCAGAAAATGTTGAATTTGGATTGGCTTTTGAATCCTGTGAGTGAGACCATTGAATGTTGTAGATCTTTGTTTTAGAATAATCTGGATAACCTCTTTCGCTGACTATGTTATTTTCGTATCTAATATTAATGTTTCCTTGAAAATTGTATCTTTTAGCATAAGACGACTGCATTCCCAAAGCGTAACTTCCATTGGTGTAGTAATCTCCAACAACAGTTAGATTGTAATGATCGCTTAGCGCAAAATAATATCCTCCATTCTGTAATGAAAAACCCTTGGTGTTTGAATCGTTATAGGAAGGCAGAATAATTCCGGAAACACTCGTTTCTTTTGATAAAGGGAAATAGGCAAAAGGCATGTATATTGGCGTTGGCACACCTGCAATTACCATGTAAGTGGAACCTGTAATTATTTTTTTTCCCGGAATGAATTTTATCTTATTGGTTTGAAAATAATATTCAGGATTGTCAACATCTTTGGCGGTAGTAAATCTTGCGCCTTTAAGGAAGTATACGGAATCATTTTCTTTTTTAGTAATAGCAGCTTTTACATTGAATTCCCCTTGAGTAGTTCTTGAATTCCAGATTAAAGCCTTTTTTGTTTTGAAATTAAAACGGATAGAATCTGGTTCAATGACATTCGAACCTTGTTTGAAATTTGGAAACTGAGTATAGTTGCCTAGGGAATCTTTAATCCGGCCAGCATATACCTCGTTTTTCTCATAATCCATGACAATGATACCCGATTTCAATTCAATATCCTCATAGTACAATTCAGCTTTATTGTACAAAGTCATGAGTTTTTTCTTTTTCTCAATTTTCTGGTAATCTTGGGCTGTGTATTTTACCTGTCCGTTCAGGAAAACTTTTTTAACTTTTATTGTGTCTAATTTGACTGTATCTTTTGGTGTTTCAGCTTCAGTGTTTTTATCTGCCGTATCATTAACAGGTTTTTTAACTTCTTGTTTATTAGGAGTAATAGAAGTTTGTTTCTTTTTTATATCTTGAGAATATAAATTAGAACAGCCTAGAGATAGGAAAATTGATAATAAAACGATATTAAATAAGTTTGTATGCAAAGGTTTAAATACTATTTTTGTAAAATGAAGATAGGAATATATTTGAGCCAAAATTACTATATTTTTCGGCAAAAATAATCAAAACATAAATTTATAATAGAACTGTTGTAATAAAATTAACTATTAGATGGATATAACAAAAAAAATGAAAATTGCATTCACATTTTTAATACTGCTATTTGTGGGCAATATTTATGGGCAATCCAATAATTTTAAAGTTACTCTAGATGCAGGTCACGGCGATCATGATTTTGGAGCTGTTTATAGCGGAAGAATCGAGAAAAACATTGCATTGGCTATAGTATTAAAAGTGGGCAGAATTTTAGAATCTTATCCTAAAGTAGAAGTGATTTACACCAGAAAAACAGATGTTTTTATTGATTTAGTAGAAAGAGCCAATATTGCAAATAGAGCCGATTCAAATATTTTTGTTTCCATTCATTGTAATGCAAATAAAAATACTGCTGCAGACGGTACCGAAACCTATGTTATGGGTATGAATAAAATTGCTTCGAATCTGGAGGCTGCAAAAAAGGAAAATGCGGTAATTACCCTGGAAAAAGATTATAAGAAAAAGTACGAAGGATTTGATCCAAACTCTCCGGAAACAATGATTGGGATGACTTTGATGCAGGAAGAATATTTAGAAAACAGTATTTCATTGGCTAGCAAGGTAGAAGATGCTTTTGCCTTATTAGGAAAAAAATTGCGTCATGGAGGAGTAAAACAGGCTCCTTTTATGGTTTTGCACAAAGCATATATGCCTAGAGTTTTGGTTGAAACAGGTTTTATTTCTAATCCGGCTGAAGGTGACCTGCTTAATTCAGAACAAGGGCAGGATGATATTGCTAAAGCAATTGCGAATGCTATTATTGGTTACAAGAATGAATATTTTGGAGATGGAGGTACAGAAACCTTTGAAGAAAAACCATCACAGATACTTAATGAAAATCCTGTAAAAACTAATGAAACACCAGGTAATAATTAAGGTGTAATTAAAAAAGAAACTTTGTAATCTATTTAATAAAAACTGTTTTTTTGTTCCGAAAAGCAGTATTGAAATTTAGAAATTTTTAATAATTACAAATTATTTCACACATTTATGAAGATAATGTCTAATAAATGCATTTTTGGAAGAAATACTGACTATGAAGGCGCAAGGAATCAATTGATGAATTTATAACAGAAGTCATATAATTATATTAATTTTTAGAATTATGATGTTTTCAAAAAATAAATTTAAAGCAGTAATAACTTTATTTTTAGCAATTCTAAGCTTTACTGCCGGCTCAGCACAATCGCCTGCAAAATTCAAAGTTGTTTTGGATGCGGGTCATGGCGGAAAAGACCCTGGAGCGAAGTATAATGGTCATAAAGAGAAAGACATAACTTTGGCAGTTACCTTAAAAGTTGGTAAATTGTTAGAACAGAACCCTAGTATTGGTTTGATTTATTCCCGTAAAACAGATGAATTTGTTGAACTAAGAGAAAGAGCCAAAAATGCAAATCGTGCTAATGCAAATTTATTTGTTTCAATTCATTGTAACGCTAATAAAAATAAAGCAGGAAATGGAAGTGAGACATATGTAATGGGAATGTCAAGAACAAATATGAATTTTGAAGTTTCTAAAACAGAAAACTCCGTAATCTTTCTGGAAGATAATTACAAAAAAGCCTATAAAGGTTTTGATCCAAATAACCCAGAAACATTAATTGGGCTGAAAATGGTACAGGAGAATAATTTGACTAACAGTATTAGTTTTGCAAAAAAAATACAGAATAATTTTTCAAAGTCTTCGGGAATAAAATCGCGGGGCATAAAACAAGAACCTTTATGGGTATTAGATGCTTCTATTATGCCGGGAGTTTTAATCGAGATAGGCTTTATTTCAAGTCCGAATGATATTTCTTATCTGGGATCTGAAAATGGTCAAAATGATATTGCCAAAGCTATTGCTGATGCAGTTGTTAGTTATAAAAATGAAAATTTTGATTATGAGGAAGGAGAAAGTATTAGTGAGAAATCTGTTCAGAATCATGATGAAAACCTTGAAAAAAAAGAAGAAAATCAATCGGTTTACAAAGGAACTGTAAAAAAAGATACGCTGGGGTCAATTTTTAAAGTCCAATTTGCTGCCAGTAAAAACAAATTGCCTTTAGAATCAAAAAATTTTAAAGGACTAAAACATGTATCGTTAGTATATGAGGATAATGTCTATAAATACTTTTATGGAGAAACTTCCGATTACGAAAATGCTAAGAATCAATTGAAAGAAGTAAAATCCAAAGGATATGATTCGGCTTTTTTAACGGCATTCAGGAACGGTAAAAAAATAAGCGTTCAGGAAGCGGTTAAATAATTATTAGTTCGAATATTTTATATTAAATTTACCATTAAAAAAAACAAAATTTTGAAAATTACAAGAGAAATAAAGACTGCTATTTTAGTTATTACATCAATTTTATTATTCATTTGGGGATATAGTTATTTAAAAGGGAAAGATCTTTTTAATAGTTATAAAACTTTCTATTCGGAATATGAAAATGTAGAAGGACTTGCACCTTCAGCTCCTATAACTATTAACGGGCTTGTTGTAGGAAAAGTAAAAACAATAACAATAACAGAAAAAGGTACTTTGTTAGTTGAATTACAGGTAAACACTGATTTTCCAATATCTAAATCAAGTACAACAGCAATTTATGATGCCAGTCTTATTGGTGGTAAACAATTAGCGATTCGCCCTAATTATACCGATAAAAATATTGCCGAAAGCGGTGATTATTTAAAGGGTGCTGTACAGGCTAGCCTTATGGATTCTTTAGGCGACAAAGTTGGTCCGGTTCTTGCCAAAGTTGAAAAATTAATGACCAGTGCCGATCAATTGGTTATTAGTTTCAATGAAGTTTTAGATGCCAAAGGTAAAGCCGATTTAAAAAAGAGTTTAGCAGAACTTAGTGCTACAATGGAGCAGTTTCATAAAGTTGCTTCAAATGCAAATGTAATTTTAGAGGAAAACAAGGGACAATTGAAAGGTGTTGTTTCTAATTTCAATAAGGTTTCAGATAATTTTGTAAAGATTTCAGATTCATTAAATAAAGCTGATCTGGGTCTTACCGTTAGAAACCTGAATGCAACATTAGCTAAAGTTGACGGTATAATGAAAGGTATAGAGTCTGGTAAAGGGACAATGGGTAAATTAATGAAAGACGATGCTTTGTATGCTAATTTGTCCAAAACTTCAAAAGAGTTAGAATTGCTTTTACAGGATGTGAGACTAAATCCAACACGATATGTAAATGTTTCCGTTTTTGGTAAAAAGAACAAACCATATGTTGCTCCAAAAGATTCTATTACAAACGTAAAAAACTAATTTCATGAGTTATCTTAGTAATGTTTTATTTGCCATTGTATTGATTATTGGATTCGGATATTTTTATTTGAATGTAAAAAAAATCATTAGGAATATTAATCTTGGTATTGATGTAAATCGTAAAGATAATGCAAAAGCTAGATGGCGAAATATGGCTATGATTGCTCTTGGACAGTCCAAAATGGTAAAAAGACCAGTTGCAGGAATACTGCATATTATTGTGTATGCTGGTTTTATTATCATCAACATAGAATTGTTAGAAATTATTATAGACGGCTTGTTTGGGACTCATAGAATATTTGCTCCGATTGGAGCTGTATATGATGTTTTAATAGCCTCTTTTGAAATTCTGGCCGTTTTAGTTTTATTTTCGGTTACTGTTTTTTTGATAAGAAGAAATATCATCAAGCTGAAAAGATTTATTCATTCGGATTTGAAAGGCTGGCCAAAAGGTGATGCCAATTATATTTTATATTTTGAAATTACTTTGATGACTTTGTTTTTATTGATGAATGCTTCGGATCTGCATTTGCAGAATGTGCCTGGAGGATTTTCACATTTCATAAAAGCAGGTTCTTTTCCAATAAGTCAATTTATAGCTCCAGTTTTTAATGGAATGTCAAATGAATTGGTCATGCTGCTGAATGAAGCGTTTTGGTGGATGCATATTGTTGGAATTTTGGTTTTTATGAATTATTTATATTTTTCAAAACACCTTCATATTTTATTGGCTTTTCCAAATACATATTTTGCCAGCTTAAATCCTCAGGGACAATTTGATAATTTGGCATCGGTGACGGCAGAGGTAAAACTGATGATGGATCCTAATGCTGATCCATTTGCTGCAGCGCCGGTTTCGGAAAATGAAGTTCCAAATAAATTTGGAGCCAGCGATGTACAGGATTTAAATTGGGTTCAGTTATTGAATGCTTATACATGCACTGAATGTGGACGCTGCACATCATCGTGTCCTGCAAATCAAACCGGTAAAAAATTGTCTCCGCGTAAAATTATGATGGACACAAGAGACCGATTAGAAGAAGTAGGAAAGAATATCGATGCTAACAAAGGTGTTTTTGTACCAGACAATAAAACGTTATTGAACGATTATATTACTCCAGAGGAATTATGGGCTTGTACATCATGCAACGCCTGTGTGGAGGAATGCCCGGTAAATATAAGCCCGCTTTCTATTATTATGGATATGAGACGTTATCTAGTGATGGAACAAAGCGCAGCTCCAATGCCTATTAATGCCATGATGACTAATATCGAAAATAATGGTGCTCCTTGGCAGTACAGTCAGCAGGACCGTTTGAATTGGAAAAATGACTAATAGTTTAATCGTTTATTTGGTTATTTGTTTAACCGAATAGCTGATTCACAAATTAACGATTAAACGAATAAACAAATAAACGAATTTTTAAAAGAAATGTCAGAAAATTTAATAGTGCCAACAATGGCCGAAATGCTAGCCCAGGGAAAACAGCCAGAAGTTTTATTTTGGGTAGGATGCGCAGGAAGTTTTGACGATAGAGCAAAGAAAATTACTAAAGCATTTGTGCGTATTCTGAATCGTGCAAATGTTTCTTTTGCAGTTTTAGGAACAGAAGAAAGCTGTACCGGAGATCCCGCAAAAAGAGCAGGAAATGAGTTTTTGTTTCAAATGCAGGCCATGATGAACATTGAAGTTTTGAATGCCTATGAAGCAAAAAAAATAGTTACTGCTTGTCCGCATTGTTTCAATACTTTGAAAAATGAATATCCGGAACTTGGCGGTCATTATGAAGTGGTACACCATACTGAATTCCTTAAATCATTATTAGATTCAGGACGATTAACGATTGAAGGAGGGCAGTTTAAAGGGAAAAGAATTGCTTTTCACGATCCTTGTTATTTAGGCAGAGCTAATAATGTATATGAAGCGCCAAGAGATTTAATTCAGAAACTTGATGCTGAATTAATTGAAATGAAACGTTCAAAAGCAAATGGTTTATGCTGTGGTGCCGGCGGAGCGCAAATGTTTAAAGATGCTGAGTCTGGAAATAAGGAAATCAATATTGAAAGAACAGAAGATGCTTTGGAAACAAAACCAAACATTATTGCAGCTGGCTGTCCTTTCTGCAACACGATGCTGACAGACGGAGTTAAAAATAAAGAGCGGGAAGATGACGTTAAAGTAATGGATATCGCTGAGTTAATTGCAAATGCTCAAGACCTGTAAAAGTTTAATTGTTTAAGATAATGTTTAACAGTTTGAAAACAACAATCCTAAACTATTTTAAATAATCCTTAAATAACTTTAAACTTTTTTCAGTCTAAATCTAAAATTATAAATCTGCAGTCTAAAATCTGCATTCTAAAATCATAAATACAATGTACGTTCCTTTTGAAAATTTACCCGGAGAATCTAGAATTTGGATTTATCAATCGAATAGAAAATTTTCGGATGCAGAGTTTTCCGAAATTGAAACTGATCTGCAGTCTTTTCTTAACGAATGGGCAGCGCATGGAACAAGTCTAGAATCATCTTATTTATTAAAATACAATCGGTTCATTATAATCGCAGTTAATCAGGAAGTGCAGGCAGCAACAGGCTGTTCAATCGATTCATCGGTAGAATTTATCCAAAGTATAGAGAAAAAATACAATGTAGATTTATTGGATAAAATGAATGTAACCTTCAAATTGGGTGAGCATATTGCATATAAGCCATTAATTGATTTCAAGAAAATGGTTAAAGATAAAGCGGTTACCGAAAACACAGTTGTTTTTAATAATCTGGTAAATAATATCGAGGAGTTCAATGAATCTTGGGAAGTTCCTGCTTTGGACAGCTGGCACAGCCGTTTTTTCAATTAATTAAAAGCAAGGATGTCTAAAATTATTTCTTTTTTATTAGTACTGTTTTGTTTTTCGATTTCTAATGCCCAAAACTCAGATATTGATCTTTTAAAAAAAATCAATCTCAATAGAAATACTAATCTCGAATCAGCAATGATTGGAATTACGAACAGTGCAATGCCTGTCAGTGTTGGTACCCCTGTGATTATTTATGCCGTTGGATTAATCGAAAAGGACAGTACTACGAAGAAAAAAGCAATATTCATGGGTGAGTCTTTGGCAGCTTCGGTATTTATTTCTGTAGCTTTAAAAAGTATTACCAAAAGAGACCGCCCTTATGTAACCTATCCGGAAATTGAAAATGTTACAGATGAATCCAGTACCTCTTTTCCTTCAGCTCATACTTCATCAGCTTTTGCAGCTGCAACATCCTTAAGTATGGCATATCCTAAATGGTATGTAATTGCTCCGTCCTTTATATGGGCAGGTACAGTTGGATATTCCCGTATGTATCTTGGCGTGCATTATCCTACTGATGTTTTGGCTGGTGCGCTTGTGGGAAGCGGTTCTGCTTTTTTGTGTTATAAACTAAATAAGTGGATTAATAAAAAAAGAAAACCTCATCAAAAAAAGCTTTGGGAGTAATATCATTGAAGATTTCAGATTAACGATTTTTGATTTCTGATATGTGAATGCTTAAAACAGATTATTTTTATATGACTGTCCGCAAATAATACCATGTATTTTTTTTCGTCACTGAATACACAGATTCTCACAGATTTCATTACTGTTTTTTTTTAATCTGTGTAAATCTTTTTAATCTGTGGCTCTTTTAGATCTGTTTGGTATTAGTTAAGGATAGTCATAAACTTTTATATGCAGGTGGGTTTTTCTTTCCCGCTTTTTTTATCAATTGCCCCAGTCCAAAACTGAGCTTCACTACAAACAATGTTCTCTTAATTTTGTTGAAAAAATATTGCTTCGAAGAAATTCCTTCTGTAAAAAAGCTTTGAAAGTAACTTTAAAAATGTTAAAATTTAACTTTTTTTTCATAGAAAACCGCTCCTAATCTGCTTACATTCGTTACGCTTAAAAATAGATATTAAATCGGCATAAAATCGATGTGAAGGAAGTATTCATATTCGTGTGCAGATTAAATATATTCAATAAAAAACAATCAAAAACATATATGAAAATAGCAATTGTTTGTTATCCAACTTTTGGAGGAAGTGGCGTAGTTGCAACAGAATTAGGTCTGGAATTAGCAAGAAGAGGACATGAAATACATTTTATAACTTATAGTCAGCCTGTACGTTTAGCACTTCTTAATCCAAATGTGCATTATCACGAAGTAATTGTCCCGGAATATCCTTTATTCCATTTTCAGCCTTATGAATTGGCTTTGTCCAGTAAGCTGGTCGATATGGTTAAATTGTACAAAATAGAATTACTGCATGTGCATTACGCAATTCCGCATGCCTACGCAGGCTATATGGCAAAACAGATGCTAAAAGACGAAGGAATCGATATTCCTATGGTGACCACACTGCACGGAACCGATATTACTTTGGTAGGGAACCATCCTTTTTACAAGCCTGCAGTTACATTTAGCATTAATAAATCAGATTACGTGACTTCGGTTTCCCAAAGCCTGAAAGATGATACTTTGAAATTATTCAATATTAAAAATACGATTCAGGTCATTCCTAATTTTATTGAATTGGACAAAAAAGATTATGACCCAACGATTCCCTGCCGGCGTTCTGTTATGGCTAATCCCGAAGAAAGAATAATTACACATATCAGTAATTTCAGGAAAGTAAAGCGAATTCCGGATATCATTAAAATATTTTATAAGATTCAAAAAAAGATTCCATCCAAGTTGATGATGGTAGGGGATGGCCCCGAAAAAGAAAAGGCTGAAAAATTATGCAGGAAGTTTGGTATTCAGGACAAAGTCATATTTTTTGGCAACAGTAATGAGATTGACCGCATTCTAGGCCTTACCGATTTATTTCTTCTGCCTTCCGAAACAGAAAGTTTTGGTTTGGCAGCTCTCGAAGCAATGGCTTGCGGTGTTCCAGTGATTTCAAGTAATTCTGGAGGTCTGCCGGAAGTAAACAGGGATGGTGTTTCGGGTTATCTGAGTGATGTTGGAGAAGTGAATGAAATGGCAGAAAATGCATTAAAAATATTAAAAGAGGACAGTGTTCTCAATGAGTTTAAAAAGAATGCACTGCATGTAGCAGAACAATTTGATATTAAAAATATTCTGCCTATTTATGAAGCTTTGTACCAGAAGGCAATTAATAAATACAAATAACGGAATGTGATTGTTTTTTTGGAGCAGAACATGATTCCTCCCGCTTTCCGTTGCAATCTTGTGTGCCGAACCCCGGTTCACAAGGATTTCCACTGAAATAGGGGCTAAACGAGATATTTTAGATGATTTAAGAAAGTTTATTTTTTGCGTTCACGAGAGAAGTTTCTGCTAACAGAGGTATTAGTCAATATTTAGAATTTATCTGCTTTACATTGTGGTGAGAGGTTGCACTCGGGTGATAGCGAACTGACGAAGTAATTCTGCCTATTACTGAACTGATCTACTCGATCGTGTGGTACGACGAAAAATTAATAAAAAAACAGAAAAAATGAAAGCAGCAGTTGTATTTCAAAAAGGTGAATTACCAAAGTATGTAACAGACTTTGTAGAACCAATTGTGCAAAATGAAAATGAATTATTGATTTCAGTAAAGGCATCTGCTGTAAAAAATCTTGACAAATTGCGGGCAAGCGGAAAACATTATTCACTGCAAAACTTTGATAAACCAATTGTAGTAGGTGGCGACGGAGTTGGCTTACTCGAAGACGGAACAAGGGTTTATGCAATGGGCGTAAGCGGAATGATTGCCGAAATGGCAATCGTTGAAAAAAGCAGAGTTGTTAAACTTCCTGAAAATATTAATAATGCGATTGCTTCGGCTTTGCCTAATGCTGTTATGGGTTCTGCATTAGCGCTTCGTTTCAGGGCCTCATTAGAAAAAGGACAGACAGTTCTAGTGAATGGCGCTACAGGCGTTACTGGGAAAATTGCGGTTCAGCTTGCCAAATATTACGGAGCAAAAAAAGTCATCGCGACAGGCAGAAATGAACAATCGTTACAGGAATTACTGATGCTTGGAGCAGACGAAATTATTTCAGTTAAACAAGATGATGAAAGTTTTATTTCACAAATTAAAAAAAGTCACAAACAAAATCCAATTGACGTTGTAATAGATTACTTGTGGGGACATAGTGCGGAATTGATTTTGTCATCATTAAAGGGTAATGGTGACTTTTCGCACCGTACACGTTTTGTTACAGTTGGCGGTATGACAGGCGACATAATTACTCTTTCATCTTCAATTTTGCGAGGAACAGATATTCAAATTTCAGGTTCGGGTTTGGGTAGCTGGACAAGAGAAGAAGTAAAACTCTTGTTCGCTGAAATACTTCCTGAAATATTCCAGCTTGCAGCCGACAATAAATTAAAAATAGAAACCGTGAATGCTGAATTGAAAGACATTGAAAAAGTTTGGGGAATGAATATTGACGGAGGAAAAAGATTAGTAATAGAGATATAACAATCCCAATCTTGTATTTGAAATCCGCCAATCCTGGTATTAAACAGTTTTTAAGCTTTGCTTTGCCAGCACAGAATGCAATTCGTTATCATTGTGCAGGTCTGCGCGATCGGATTTTTTTTGATTCTGTTAAGAATCTTCGATTGCTATTCCGTATCGATGTGGACTTTGTTTGTCGCGTTACTTGTGAGGATGCTTACAGCATGATAAGTTTGTATCTTAATGTTGAGTAAAATAGGGGTATTAGCAAGCCTGCTAGCTAAATAAAGTAATCTAAGTAATAAATTTTCATTCCTTACTTCTTATATTACTTCATAAAACTTACATTTGCCAAAAACTTTAAAACAATGGCAGGAAACAGCTACGGAACACTATATAGAGTAACCACTTTTGGAGAATCACACGGAGAAGCATTAGGCGGAATTATAGATGGTTGTCCATCGGGAATACAACTGGATTTTGATGCAATTCAATTTGAAATGGCTAGAAGAAAACCGGGCCAGTCCGCAATAGTTACACAGCGTAAAGAACCAGATGATGTACAGTTTTTATCTGGAATTTTTGAGGGGAAAACTACTGGAACACCAATCGGTTTTATTATTCCGAATACCAATCAGAAATCAGACGATTATTCCCATATTAAAGATAATTACAGACCAAGTCATGCCGATTATGTGTATGATAAAAAATACGGTTTCCGTGATTACAGAGGCGGCGGAAGAAGTTCTGCCCGCGAAACGGCAAGCAGAGTGGTAGCTGGGGCTATTGCAAAGCAAATGCTGCCTGAAATTAAATTCAACGCTTATGTCTCTTCTGTTGGTCCAATTTTCTTGGAAAAAGAATATCACGAATTGGATTTTTCAAAAATTGAGAGCAATCCTGTTCGCTGTCCAGATGAAGAATCGGCAGCGGTTATGGAAGAATATATCCGCCAAATCCGTAAAGAAGGAGACACGGTAGGAGGAACGGTAACTTGCGTAATCCAAAATGTGCCAATCGGTCTTGGTGAGCCGGTATTTGATAAACTGCATGCCGAATTAGGAAAAGCAATGCTTTCTATCAATGCCGTAAAAGGTTTTGAATTTGGAAGCGGTTTTGAAGGCGTTAAAATGAAAGGAAGCGAGCATAATGACTTGTATAATCCTGACGGAACTACCAAAACTAATCGTTCTGGCGGAATCCAAGGCGGTATAAGCAACGGAATGGATATTTATTTCCGAGTTGCTTTCAAGCCGGTGGCCACGATAATGCAAAAGCAGGATTCATTAGATAATCAAGGAAATATTACCGAGATGACTGGTAAAGGGCGTCACGATCCTTGTGTTGTTCCCCGTGCAGTACCAATTGTAGAAGCTATGGCAGCAATGGTTATAGCAGATTTTTTCCTTTTGAATAAAACGTACTTGTAATTTAAGAATTATAGAAAGTTTTTTTTATAAAGAAGAAAAAGTATTCAGTATTTTGACGAGCTAAATATTGAATTTTAACCTTGAAATTAATTAAATGACTACAATTGAAACCAAAAAAGTATCTTTTTTTAAAGGATTAACTGGTCAAATCCTTATTGCAATGCTCTTAGGAGCGGTATTAGGTATTATAATTCATAATTCGGTTGCTTTGGAAACGACCAAAGAATTTAGTACCAAAATAAAAATGCTGGCCACTGTGTTTATCAGGCTTGTGCAGATGATTATTGCACCGTTAGTTTTTACCACTTTGGTAGTAGGAATTGCAAAATTGGGTGATATAAAAGCAGTCGGCCGAATTGGCGGAAAAGCACTGGGATGGTTTTTTACAGCTTCTTTCTTTTCATTGTTAATAGGAATGCTGTATGTGAATTTATTACAGCCGGGTGTTGGGTTAAATCTGTCCAATGTCGATATGGCAAGTGTTACAGATGTAACCGCAAAAACTCAGAGTTTGTCTTTTGAAAATTTCATAGAGCATATTGTTCCTAAAAGTCTTTTTGAAGCCTTAGCGGTCAATGAAATTTTACAGATTGTAATTTTTTCAATATTCTTCGGTTTGGCTGCTGCTTCGATAGGTGATCAGTCAAAACCTGTTATAGATTTTTTGGACAGGTCTTCACATATCGTGCTGAAAATGGTAAATTATGTGATGAAATTTGCGCCAATTGGAGTTTTTGGAGCAATTGCAGGCGTTTTTGCTGTTAGGGATTTTCAGGAACTGGCTATTACATATTTCAAGTTTTTTGGTTCTTTTCTTATTGGTATTGGTACGTTGTGGCTGGTTCTTATTGCTATAGGATTTATTTTTCTGGGCAATAGAATGAAAGTATTATTAAGGCATATAATCAGCCCATTGATCATTGCTTTTGGAACTACAAGTTCTGAGGCAGTTTTTCCTAAACTTACCGAGGAATTAGAGCAGTTTGGAGTGAAAGATAAAATTGTTTCTTTTATGCTGCCTCTAGGATATTCTTTTAACCTTGACGGAAGTATGATGTATATGACCTTTGCAGGTATTTTTATTGCTCAGGCTTATGGAATACATCTTGACTACCCAACCCAGTTTACGATGCTTTTTGTATTGATGTTAACCAGTAAAGGAATTGCCGGTGTTCCAAGAGCGAGTCTGGTAGTTGTTGCGGCAACCTGCGGTATGTTTAAAATCCCAGTTGAAGGCATCGCTTTGATATTGCCAATAGATCACTTTTGTGATATGTTCAGGAGTGCTACAAATGTTTTAGGAAATGCCTTAGCCACATCTGTAGTGGGTAAATGGGAAGATGAAAAGGAAAATGTTCTGTAAAAATATTTGCAGTTTATTTTGAACATTCTAGCATAAAAGTAAATTTTAAAATAAAAAATAAAAGAGCAGTTACAACTAAAAATGTAACTGTTTTTTATTTTTATGTCAAAATAGATTCTTTGAAATATTCTCAGTACAAATGCACTAAAATTGTATATTTTGATGTACATTTGGAGAAATAACATCTATTATGCCCCCAATAAGGATAGTTTTATTATTTATTCTCTGGTTTAATTTTTTAGGAACAGCTTTAATTGGACAGACTCAACTGCCTGCTAAGAAAGAAATTAATGGATTAATTCAATCTGCGACAAAGTTAAGAGAATCTGGAGATTTTGAAAAATCTTTATTGATTTCCAGATTGGCTTTGCAAAAAGCGATTTACATAAAAGACAACCTTCTTATTGCTGAAAATTATAATAATGTTGCAGCCAATTTTAATGCTTTGGCAGAATTTGATAAAGCTATTTTTTATTACGATAAAGCTTTAAGCCATGCAGATTTAACTCAAAATGATACTATAAAACAAAGGATTAATAACAATCTGGGAAATATGTATTGTTTTGAAAAAAAGAACTACAATAAAGGGATTTTTCATTACCGTAAAGCAATTGAATACAGTAAAAAAATTGCAGATTCTTCCCAAACAGCTTTTACTAATCTCAATTTAACATGGGCGCTTTTCGATATCGGCAAGTTTAAAGAAGGAGAACAAAGTTTAAAGATAATTAATTCATATTATAAAAAACATAAAAATAATTTTGTCGTTGTAGTGCTTAATATGCTTAACGGTATGTACTGCAATTTTAAAAATGAAGACAAAAAAGCAGATTTTCATTTCCAGAAAGCGATTCGGCTTGGTAAGGAACTCAATGAAAAATCAGATTTGTCATTTTCTCATTTGGAATATTCTAAGCTTTTATTAAAGCAGAAAAAATATAAAGAAGCCTATGAGAACCTGCAGGTCTATACACGTCTTAATGAGGAAATTTATGCTGAAGAAAAATTAGAAAAGGCAAATGTTGAAGGGATTAATTTTCAGCTGGACGAATACAAACGAACTATTGATAAAATTGAAAATGAAAAAGACCTGCAGTTTCAGAGTTTAAAAAAATCAAGAATCATTGTTTTACTTTTTATAATTGCGACTTTCGTTTTATTGCTTTTCCTGAATTCATTAATTAAAAACAACAGGTTTAGATTAAAATCAAATGCCGATTTACTGCTTGCAAATCAAGAACTGGTTATTGCTAATAAGAAAGCCGAAGAATCAGCTTTGCTGAAAACGCAGTTTATATCCACGATAAGCCATGAATTAAGAACTCCCTTGTATGGCGTTGTTGGTATTGCTGATCTGCTTTTGGAAGAGCATAAAGAGCTTGAAAAAAGTCCGCATTTAAATTCTTTAAAATTTTCTGCACGCTATTTATTGTCATTGGTAAATGATATTCTGCAGATTAATAAAATTGAAGAAAATAAAATCGTTTTGGATCAGATGATATTTAATCTGACAGATGAATTATATATGATTAAAAATTCATTATCATTTATTTCCAAAAAAAACAATAATAAAATATACATTGACGTTGATCCATTAATTCCAGAAAGTTTAATTGGCGACAAACTTCGATTTGCTCAAATTTTGATGAATTTAGTTAGTAATGCCTTAAAGTTTACAAAAAATGGAAAGGTTGAAATAATAGCAAAACAAATACAAACTGTAGGAGAAATAAATTCTATTGAAATTAAAATAAAAGATAATGGAATAGGTATTGCTCCTTTGGATCAAGGTAAGATTTTTGATAAGTTTGTTCAGGTAGGCAGAAAAGAGCTCGATTATCAAGGAACTGGATTGGGCTTGTCTATTGTGAAGAGACTGCTGGAACTTTTTGGCAGCGATATTATTGTTGAAAGCGAATTGGGAAAGGGAACAAGTTTTACCTTTTGTGTTGATTTTGAATGTAACTCTGAGAAGACTAATGAAATGATAAATAATATACAAGTTGATTTGAATTCTAATCAAATCTTTAAAGTGCTCGTAGTTGAGGATAATCATATTAATCAATTGATTACCAAAAAAACTATGGAGAAAAACAACTATTCCTGCAAAGTTGTTGATGATGGTTTTATGGCTTTGGAAATTTTAGGCCAAGAGGAGTTTGATATTATTCTAATGGATATTAATATGCCTTTGATGAATGGATTTGAAACTTCCAGACGAATAAGACAGGAAGGAATTGAAACGCCTATTATTGCATTAACGGCTTTTGATAAAAATGAGATTACTGATGAAGCAATAGCTGCAGGAATAAATGATATCATTGTAAAACCGTTTGAATCTGTTCAATTGTTTAAAGTTATAAATTGTCACATTCTAAAATTCAAAACAATAGTTTAGTATGTGCTGCTTTTATACAAAAAAACATCTTATAAATTGTATTTTATAAGATGTTCTCAAACTATTGGTTGCTTGAAATTATAAATTTCTTAATACCAGCGTTTTTTATTTTGCTTTGAAGCATTCGATTTTCTGGATTTGTGAGCACCTCCGCTTCGATTTGAATTTTTAGGAGGATTGCTGTCAGCAACAGGATTTCCAGAATGCCACGGATAAGGATGATTGTCTATAGTTTCAACATTTACTTTTATAAGTTTTTGAATATCTTTCCAGTAATCTTTCTCATCCTTACTGCAGAAAGAGATTGCTATACCGCCATTTCCTGCGCGTCCAGTTCTGCCAATTCGGTGAACATAAGTTTCAGGGATATTAGGCAGGTCAAAATTGATTACAAAAGGCAGCTGGTCAATATCAATTCCTCGCGCTGCAATATCTGTGGCTACAAGAACACCAACTTCTTTGTTTTTAAATGCGTCTAATACACGTTGTCTTGCGTTTTGTGATTTATCACCATGAATGGCTTCGGCAGGAATATCTTTCTTCCTCAAAGCTTTAACAACATTGTCTGCACCATGTTTTGTTCTGGAGAAAATTAGAACATTTGATAAATTTTCATTTTTAATCAGGTGGTATAATAAATTTCTTTTTTCTGATTTTTCAACAAAATAAATACGCTGTTCCACATTTTCGGCAGTTGATGAAACAGGAGAAACAGTTACTGTTTCAGGATCTGTCAGGAACATTTCGGCTAATTCTCTGATTGCGATTGGCATTGTTGCCGAAAAAAAAAGAGTTTGTCTGTTCTTAGGCGTTAGCTTTACAATTTTTTTGACATCGTTAACAAAGCCCATATCAAGCATCTGATCGGCTTCATCCAATACCAAAGTATGCAGATGATTCAAATCGATAAAACCTTGCTTATGCAGGTCTAATAAGCGTCCTGGCGTTGCAATTACGATGTCAACTCCATTTTTTAAGGTATCTACCTGCGGGTTTTGTGATACTCCTCCAAAAAGCGTTAACTGCGTCAGATTAGTATATTTGCCGTAAGTGTCAAAACTCTGTCCAATCTGAACGGCTAATTCTCTTGTAGGCGTTACAACAAGTGCACGGACTACTTTTGCTTTTTTTGATGAGCCTACGATTCGGTGTAATTGATGAATGATTGGTATTGCAAAAGCAGCAGTTTTTCCAGTTCCGGTCTGCGCACAGCCAATCAGATCTTTTCCGGCTAATACAATAGGTATTGATTGTTCCTGAATAGGTGTTGCTTCTGTATAGCCTTCTTCAAATACGGCCTTTTGTATACTTTTTGAAAGTGATAAATCTTCGAATAACATATTTTTGAAATTAAAATATCTTGTATTTAGTACATAGATAAGGGCGCAAAGATAGTGTTATTATTTTGGATGAGAATTATTTTACTTTTAAGCGGTGCGGTTTCTTTTATTTTAGGCTTCAATTGAATTATGAGATTTCATGAAATCAGTTACTAAATATCCTATTAGTTTTCCAATTAAATGATTGTTTTTGTCTTCTCCTAAATCAGGAGCTCCTTCACAAATATGCAGATAAGCTGCGTTTTTATTTTTGGCAAAAAATGAAACAAACTGACGAAGCTCTTCAATTGAAAAACCGCTTAGAGTCATTGCGCTGCTTGCAATATTTGGAATCGCATCCAAATCAATTTCAATTCCGAAAGGATCATTTTTAATGAAATCAAGAGCGTTTGCCATTTCTTCAGAAAAAACTTTTTCTTTTCTGATGTTAACGCTGTCGTAAGTATTGTATCGAACCCGGTCTTCAATTTTTTTTATAATATCCAAAACACTTTTGGAGGTGTAATTTTCATGCAGACCAAAAATGAAATATTTTTTTAAAAAGCCTTCTTCATAAGCATATGAGAATCCATTACCGCTATGACGGCCTTCCAGAATTCTGAAATCAGAATGCGCATCAAAATTGACAGCATTTATGGCTTTCCCTTTTGCCAGAGCGGCTCCTTTTATATTTCCATAGGAATTATTGTGTCCTCCGCCAATTACTATCGGGATTTTTCCGGCCTGAATGATTTTGCAGATAATATGGGAAACCTCTTTATCAATTCGTTCTACTAACTGGCTTAATTTTGACCGGTCATCAATATCATTAAAATCAAGATTTTCTACCTCTTTCATTTCAGACTGAACATTCAAATGTCCTAAAACAATAATTTGATTACCTTTTGAAAAACGGTTATGCTGAATATTTGCAATACTTTGTATCGCACTCTGCCAGGCAGATGCTGCTCCAGGTCTTCCATAATTTGCTCTGACTCCAATGTCTTCAGGAATTCCAAATAAAACGAATTTCGCCTCACTGTTTTTTATAAAATCGATAGGGTCTGTATCTTTGGGAACAACAAGTATTTTCTCGCCAAATTTAATTTCACCGCTTCTGTGATTGGTTACTTTTGCTAGGTCGTTAATACTGAATGTAATAAGTTTTTCCATAAAAAAATATTTTTCAAAAATAATATAATTGATTTAAGTTGCGTTATATATATTATTAAATTTGTAGAAAACAATTATATTTTAACATGGAAAATCAAAAAAACAATTCAAGTCTTAAAGCTGTCATAGCTGTTTTGGCTATTTTATTAGTTGGGAGTTTAGTTTATATTTTTAAAATGTCTTCAGAGGTTGATTCAGTTCATACTGAAATCGTGAAAGTAGGTTCAGAAAAAGAATCTGTCATGAAAGATTTACAGGATCTTAAAGCAACTTATGATGCAGCAATCGCAGAAAACACTTCTATGTCTGAAGAGTTACTGCAGGAAAGAGATAAAGTAGTCAATTTGATGGATGAGCTTAAAAAATCAAATGGCGATTTGTCAAAATACAGAAATCAGGTTAAAGCCCTGCAAGGACACATGAAAGAATTAATGCAGGAAAATGAAGGTTTGAAAAAACAAAATGTTACTTTAACAAATCAGCGTGACAGTACAGTAGTTGTTTTAGGAGAATCAAAAAAATTCAATGAAGTTTTAGTTGGTCAAAACGAAGAGTTGGCTAAAACAGTTGAAAAAGGAGGTAAATTATCTGTTTTGAATTTACAGACTGCAGCTTACAAATTAAAAAGCTCTGGAAAAGAAATAGCAACTGACAAAGCAAGCAGAGCGAATGTTCTTAAAATAAGCTTTACCATTGCTGAAAATTCAATTGCAAAATCTGGAGATAAAGATTATTATGTGCAGGTAATTGACAGTAAAAACAATGTTTTGGGTGAAGCTAAAAAAGTTACTTTTGGAGAAAAAGAATTAACGTATAGTTTTGTCTCAAGTGTAAAATATGAGAATAAAACAGTTCAGGTTTCTCAGGATTTAGCTGGCAAAAACTTTGAAAAAGGTCAATATGCTGTAAATGTTTATGATAAAGATCAATTAGTGTCATCATCAAGTTTTTCTTTGAAATAAGAATTTTACATTATATAAAAAGAGCGGTACTCAAATTAGGATACCGCTCTTTTTTTGTGCTAAATCAGCCATGAAAATTATAAATATTTTTTCCGTTTAATATCACGCAGTCAATTAAATTGCTTCCAAAAGCATAAGGCAATTGATAATAGGACGGGATTTTTTTTGTTATAATCAGATTCGCTTTTTTTCCTATTGTAATACTTCCGTGGGTATTTGAAATCCCCATCGCATAAGCTCCATTAAGGGTTGCAGCATTAATAGCTTCTTCGGGTGTCATTTTCATTTTGATGCAGGCGGTCGCGACTACAAAATTCATGTTTCCAGATGGAGTAGAACCAGGGTTGTAATCTGTTGCCAGTGCCAAAGGAAGACCAGCAGTTATCATTTGGCGAGCGGGAGTATAAGGAATGCCTAAAAAATAAGAACAGGATGGCAGAGCAACTGGCATTGTTTCTGTGTTTTTTAAAGCTTCAATATCCTCAGGATTCATAATTTCCAAATGATCTACTGAAAGAGCATTATATTTAATACCAGCTTGAATGCCGCCAATTGATTTGAATTGATTAACATGGATTTTTGGCTTTAGGCCAAATTGAATTCCCGCTTCCATAATTTGTTCTGTTTCTTCGGCTGAGAAATAACCGGTTTCACAAAATACATCAATAAAATCGGCTAATTTGTTTTTGGCAATTTCTGGAAGCATTTCATTTATAATGCTGTCAATGTATCCTTTTTTATTGTTTTTAAAAGCACTGGGGAAGGCGTGTGCGCCAAGAAAAGTTGCTTTTATTGTTATGGGGTAGTTTTTAGATAACTGCTGAATTACGCGAAGCATTTTGAGTTCTCCTTCAACAGTTAATCCGTATCCGGATTTAATTTCGACTGCTCCCGTTCCCAGCTGAATTACTTCTTCCAACCGAGCTTTGGATTGATTGAAAATATCTTCTTCAGAAGTTTCGTTTAGTTTTTTTGCTGAATTTAAGATGCCGCCACCACGATTTGCAATTTCCTCATAAGTCATTCCATTTATGCGGTCTACAAATTCCTGTTCGCGGCTGCCCGCATACACAATATGGGTGTGGCTGTCACACCAAGACGGGAGAACAATTTTTCCAGCAGCATCAATAGTAGTATCTGCGGACATTTTTGGCAAATTGTCCATAGAACCAAAATCGGTAATCAAATCATCTTTAAGGAGTAAAAAAGCATTCTTGATTGTTGGCAAAACAGCCATTTCTGCTCCGGAAACTTTTAAAACAGAACTTTCTCTGACTTGAAGCAGTTCTTTTATATTGGTAATAAGAGTAATCATTTTTTATGGATATTATATAAAACACAAATTTGCTCCGCCTATTCCCTTCGGTCGAGTCACAAATTATCACGTAATAATTCGTGAAATCTGTGAAATTCGTGTTTGTGCTATTTTTTTGTTATTCAGAAACCGTTATTTCAAACATTTTGTTCCAATTTTTTCCAGTAACAAAAATGGTTTTAGTTTTTGGGTTATAAGCAATTCCGTTTAAAACGTCTCCATCTGTGACTTTTACTAATTTACGCAGTCCTGACATGTCTAGAATTCCTTCAACAGCACCTGTTTTAGGGTCTACAACTGCAATGGCATCCTTTTCGAAAACATTGGTGTAGATTTTTCCGTTGATCCATTCCAGTTCATTGATGGCTTTGACTTTCGAATCACCGGAATATACATTGATATAGTCAATCATTTTTTGGGTTTTTGGATCCATTTTCCAGATTTTTTCAGTTTTGTCAGTTTGGTAAATATATGTTCCGTCATTTGTCATTCCCCAGCCTTCAATGTCTTTATCGTAAGTAAATGTTTTTTCAAGTTTCAATGTTTTGGCATCATATACAAAACCAGTTTTTTCAAGCCATGTTAATTGATATAATTTACCATTTACAAAAGTGATTCCTTCTCCAAAATATATTGAATCTAAATCAATCTGCTTGTAAATTTTACCGGTTTTATAATCGTATTTTCTAAAATAGGAGGTTCCTTTTTGTCCCGTACTTTCACATAAAGTATCATTGTGAAATTCTAGACCTTCAGTAAACGATGCCGTATCGTGTGGGTAAGTATTAACGATTTTGTAATTCAATAATTTTGGGGTGACATTTGATACTAGTTCTATTCTTTTAGTTGCATCTGATGAATCTGAGCCAAAATAAATGGTTGCTTTCAGGAATTGATATCCTAATTTTTGGTCTTTTAATTCAAATTTAAATTTTTCAGTACCTTTAGTGCTTCCTATTTTTTTGTCGTTTACA
This sequence comes from Flavobacterium sp. HJJ, assembly GCF_015351475.1. Lineage (GTDB taxonomy): Bacteria > Bacteroidota > Bacteroidia > Flavobacteriales > Flavobacteriaceae > Flavobacterium > Flavobacterium marginilacus. The sequence continues at coordinate 116,678 of NZ_JADKPR010000015.1, forward strand.
AAGTAAGCAATACTGTCAATTTCTTTTGAATTGGGATTCAAAATACCAATAGAAACTGATTCTGGAGTGGTAAAATGAGCAGGAAAAGCAGAATCATCAATAGTGAACAAAGAATTTTCACCTTTTTTTGTATCTCCGCACCCAATTAATGAGGTTCCTAATAAAATGGCAATTAATAAGTTATGTTTTTTCATGTTTTAAAATTTGAAGAGACCAATATACAATAGTTATTTTATTAGTGCAAAGCGCTTGCAAAAATATAAAAAGGTTGTATATTTGCACCGGCAAGTCCTACACGACCAGCTCCTGCAGACTCCCCCAGGATGGGAACATAGCAAGGGTACGTGGTTGAGCGGTGCGATGTAGACCGCTTGCCATTTTTTATTTTTTTAATCCAAGAATTTTGTGAATTATAGTCTTCCCTCGGGAGGATTTTTTTATTTTTAGGCATTGCTAACTCAATATAATTTATAAGCTAAGACATGAGTAAAGTTATTTTAATTACAGGAGGATCATCAGGTATTGGAAAATCTATTGGAGAATTTCTGCATCATAAAGGATTTGTGGTGTACGGAACCAGCAGAAATCCTGATAAGATTGTAAATTCTATTTTTCCTTTAATTGCCTTGGATGTCAGAAATGCAGATTCAATTCATTTGGCTACAGCCAAGGTTATAGCAATTTCTGGGAAACTGGATGTTGTAATTAATAATGCTGGAGTTGGTATTACCGGCCCTTTGGAAGAAATTCCAATGGAAGAAATCAAAAATAATTTTGAGACTAATTTCTTTGGTCCAATTGAGGTTATTAAAGCAGTACTGCCACAAATGCGTTCGCAGCAATCCGGGCTCATTATTAATATTACTTCAATAGCGGGGTATATGGGACTGCCGTACCGCAGTGTTTATTCGGCATCAAAAGGAGCTTTAGAGTTAATAACTGAGGCTCTGCGCATGGAAGTAAAACCATTCGGAATTCAGATCACAAATATAGCTCCTGGAGATTTTGCTACAAATATCGCTGCAGGCCGTTTTCATGCGCCGGTAATCGAAGGTTCGGCTTATGAGACATCATACGGGAATAACCTAAAAACTATGAACGAACATGTAGACAGCGGCAGTAATCCTAATGTAATGGCGGAAGCGGTTTATGCGGTTATTCAGAATCCAAACCCAAAAATTCATTATAAAGTAGGTGCTTTCATGCAGAAATTTTCTATTGTATTAAAGAGAATTCTGCCTGACCAAGTGTATGAAAAAATGCTTATGAATCATTATAAATTATAAAATTATGGATAAGATTACAGAGTTTCTGCCTACTATTTTAGGTGTTTTAATTTTTCTGATTATTTGGTTTGTGCTTCGCAGAATCTTAAGTTCTTTGAGTGATAAGATAAATAATTCTGAAGTTTATAAAGAAGATGTGTTAAATGTGCTTGAAGAAATTAGAGATGAACTAAAAAAGCTCAATCAAAATAACATTTCAAAATAATTTGAAAATACTAGAAAAGTAATTAATCAGTCCACGTTTTATTTTGAAATTGATTTTTGAAATTGATTTTTGAAATTGATTTTTGAAATTGATTTTTGAAATTGATTTTTGAAATTGATTTTTGAAATTGTCATTGTTATTGATATTGATTTCGTAATTTTGCACCGAATTTTTAAACACACAATTAAACATTAATATATTATGAAATTTTTTATTGATACAGCTAATTTAGCTCAAATTAAAGAAGCACAGGCATTAGGAGTTTTGGATGGAGTTACTACAAATCCATCATTGATGGCTAAAGAAGGAATTACAGGAAAAAACAATATTTTGAAGCATTATGTTGATATCTGTAATTTGGTTGATGGTGATGTAAGTGCTGAAGTGAATGCTTTGGATTATGATGGAATGATTAAAGAAGGTGAAGAATTAGCTGATTTACATGACCAGATCGTTGTTAAATTACCTATGACAAAAGAAGGTGTAATGGCTGCTAAATATTTTTCTGACAAAGGAATTAAAACCAATGTTACTCTTGTATTCTCTGTAGGTCAAGCTTTATTGGCTGCTAAAGCAGGTGCTACTTATGTATCTCCTTTTGTTGGCCGTTTGGATGATATTTCTACTGATGGTTTAAATTTAATCAGTGAAATTAGAGAGGTTTATGATAACTATGGTTATGAAACTGAAATATTGGCAGCTTCTGTGCGTCATACTATGCACATTGTAAACTGCGCTAAACTTGGTGCCGATGTAATGACAGGACCTTTATCTGCAATTTATGGTTTGTTGAAACACCCATTAACAGATATTGGATTGGCTCAGTTTGTTGCTGATTTCGAAAAAGGAAATAAATAGTACTCAGTTTTGACTGTGTAGTAATGCAGTCAAGGAGAACTTATAAAAAAGTTCCGTTTCATTTCGAAACGGAGCTTTTTTTGTTTTTAACTAATTTCCAAAAATTCAATATTTGAGTATTGGTTCAAATAAAAATCATATATGCGATTCTCAGCGATTTGAATTAGTGAAAAAAAATCCCATTCTAAAAAAAACTAGAATGGGATTTTTTGAATTTATTTTATCGAATAATACTCAGTCTGAAAAAACTGAAGAAATTTTTCTTAGTGTCCGCCGCCTGCGCTTTCAACATGGCTGATTCCTTGACTCTTTAATATTTTAGGACAGTAAAAACCATAAAATGCTAAATAGGCAAAGCCAATAAGCGGTACGATGTATGAAAAATGTGTATAAGTAATACCAAATATTCCATTTGGATTAGTTAAGTCTAAATCGCATATTTTTCCTTGTACCAGAGGAATTACTCCACCGCCAAGAATCATCATGATTAAGAAAGAAGATCCTTTTCCAGTGTTTTTTCCTAAACCTGCAATAGCTAAATCGAAGATTGAAGGCCACATAATAGATAAGAATAATCCACCAGAGATAAAAAAGAATTTAGCAATTTCTGGATTAGGCCAAACTAAGCCGGCAGCCATCATTAATAATCCTGACAGTCCAAAAAGCATTAAAGTTTTTCCAGCGTTTTTTCCACCTGCAAAACTTACAGTGATGAATAATAAAATCCAGAATGGGTAAATGTAGAATGAAGATACATCGTGTGCAGCAAAGATATTTGCACCAATGATTACTCCAAATCCTAAAGCAGGCACAATAAATTTAAGTGCAATATTTACTAAATTAGAAGTATTAAAAACATTAACTCCGCCATTCCAGCGCCCAATCATTAAACTTCCCCAGTACAATGCAATAAATGGCGCAATAGCATCTTCCAGAATACTGCCAAACTCACTCGTGTGCAATAAAGCAGGCAAGTTACTGATAATCGTTACTTCTGTTCCTACATAGATAAAGATTGCAAGCATTCCTAGATATAATTGCGGATAATCAAGAATACTGAATGAGCTGTGCGGATGTTTTATAACTGATTCTTCTACTTTTTCCGGATCTTCGATTTTAGAAAAATTCATAAAAACAGCTACTATGATAAAAGCAAAACCTAGAATAATAAAAGGCAGTTTGATATCGTCTAATGAAAGAGCTGTTTTTTTGTTGTCTCCCATTCCAAATAAAGCTATACCTAATAGAATCGCTCCAATAGTTGTTCCAAATGAATTAACACCTCCCGCTAATGTCAGACGGTGTGCTCCAGTGTTTGGACTGCCCATTTTAATTGCTAAAGGATTAGCAACAATCTGTTGAATTGAAAATCCTAATCCTACAGTAAATAAGGCGGTTAGGAAAAATGGAAAGCTTTCCATTGTTGCAGCAGGAACAAATAAAAATGAACCAATAGCTGAAAGAATTAATCCAGCAGAAAGTGTTTTTTTGTATCCAAATTTTTGTAAAACATCAATTTTTAGAGATACTAAAAAGAATATTATAGATCCTACAAAGTAAGCAGCATAAAAAGCCCAGGCAACCAGCTGTGACTGTACTTGTGATAGTGTAAATACTTTTTTGAATACTGGGATTAAGATGTCATTGGCCGAACCAACAAAACCCCAAAAGAAGAAGACGATTATCAAAGAAATAAACTGCCCCCATTTGGTTTGCACATTTTCTGAACTCATAATTTAAAAATTTAATTTTTTTTTGGTTATTATTAATTTTTTTGATGCTGCAAGACTGTAAATATATTTGTTAAGAATTTTAAAAAAAAATTTTAAGATATAAAGTTTTTCACTTTTAAATAAACGACATTAAATTGTCAACTAATGGCGGTTTTATTGCTTTTTTGCAGCTAAAAAAACGTTGTAGAACTGCGCTTTCAGTATAAAAAAACGATAGTTTTTGATTACGGAATAAATGTAAAAAACACACTAAAAACATATGGTGTGCTGTCTGTTTATAACTTTTATTCTAAGATTTTTATTTTTACTTCTTTGCTGTAATTTCTTCCAATTGGAATGGTATAGGATGAAATCTGAATTCTGTTTCCTTCTATGGATTTTACTTTGTTTAATGCAATTGTATACGATTTATGAATTCGCATAAAACGCTCAGAAGGTAACTCATCAGTTAGGGATGTTAATGATTTATGAGTTATATAAGTCTTCTCTGCGGTGACAACTTTGATGTATTCTTTCATTCCTTCTATAAAAAGGATTTCATCAATATTTATCTTTACCATTTTTTTATCCACTTTGATAAAAAGATGCGGTTCCGCACGGTGGTTTTCGATTTTGATATTGTTTTTTAAATTGTGTTCTGCTTCAATTTTTTGGATACATTTTATGAAGCGGGGCAGCGGAATTGGTTTTACTAAATAATCCAATACTTCCAGATCATAACTTTCAGCTGCAAATTCTCTGAAAGCGGTTGTGATGATAATCCGGGTTTTGTATTCCAGCAGTTTGATTAATTCAAACCCAGTCATCATAGGTATATTGATGTCCAGAAATACAGCATCAGCAGTATTAGAATTGATAAATTCAAGGCCTTCTAATGAATTATTAAAAGTTCCAATAACTTCAAATTCTGAAAAATTTTCAAAATAATTGAGCAGTACTTTTATAGCCAAAGGTTCGTCGTCAATTATTACGCATTTAATCTTCATTATGTAAAGGTATTTGTATTTTAATACTATAAAAGCTGAATTTTATTGCTTGCTGTATGCTGAAATTGTTTTTATAGATAAGTTTTAATCTTTTTTTGGTGTTTGTTAAACCAATCCCTTTTTTGCTTGGTATTGGTGGTGAAATTACGAAATTATTTATTATTTCAAATTCGAGCTTAGAATTTATGACTCTGAAGTTTATTTTGATTTTAAGTCTGTCGTTGTTTGCTCCGCCATGTTTAAAAGCATTTTCAATCAGTGAAATAAACAATAACGGCGGAATATTTATATTGTCAATATCGGATTCTAGATTGAACCTGACTTCTACATTTTTAAAACGCAGTTTTTCAATTTCGATATAATTTTGAATATAATCTATTTCTTTTATTAGAGGCACATATTTTACATCTTCAATATCATATAATACATATTCCATCAATTGAGAAAGCTTAATAATTACATCTGGAACTTTGTTTGATGATTCTAATGAAAGTGCATATAGATTATTTAGCGTATTAAAGAAGAAGTGAGGCTGAATCTGATTCTTTAAATACTTCAGTTTTATTTTGTTCTGATTCTCTATTATTGCCTTGTTACGGTCTCTTTCTTTGAGCCATGTCAGCATTAAATAGATAGAAGATGCTATCGCAAGTACATAAAGTTCTCCAATACAGACGGCTACGATATGGTTGATTTCAAATGGACTGTAATCTCTGTTAGCTTCCGGCCATATATTTTTCGAAATTAAATAATAAGTCAGCCCGGTTTTTAATAAATAGACAACTGCCAAACTTGCAATGAGCGAAAAGGCATATTTAATGTATTTAGATTTTAATACAAACATAGGAATGAGTATTAATAAATTGAAATACACTAATGGTATATGAAGCGAAAATTCTATGAGATTCGATTTGAAAGAATATCCGTAATTATTAAAATAAGCTCCCCATCTCAAGAAGTTAAGTATAAAATAGATAAACCAAAACCATATATGATTTTGAAGTTTTATATGAAAGTTAATTTTTTTCATCACTGATCTTGAATATGATAATATTTAAATAAAACAGACAATCTGAGGTTGTGTTTTATTTTGCAACAATAATCATTTTGTTATTAAAAATGGCATTTTGGTAAAAAAAAATCTAAAAAAGTCTAATTAAGATAAAAAATGTATATTAAGAAAACGTTTTCGTGAAACGCATTATTGATTGAAATATGTCGTTGGTTTAAAAAACTGTGCTGTTGGTTTAATTTATTTTTTCAGGAAACTCCTTTCCTATAATTTTACGCTATAACTAACAAAAATAATTTAAAAATGAGAAAAATTTTTTTAATCGTAATGGTTATTTTTACTGCGCAGGTTACCCTTGCGCAGACAAAAAAAATCAATGGTTTTGTTTCAGATGCCTCGGGTACTCCGATATCAGGTGCAAATGTTAACGTAAAAGGGGAGACTAATGGAGCCTCAACGGATTTTGACGGTAAATTTACACTAGATGTTAAGCCTGGCGCTACATTAATAATTTCGTACTTAGGTTATGATACAAGAAATGTAGAAGTAGGTGAGTCATCAACTATAGATGTAAAACTGAATGCAGCAAGTTCAACAGCTTTGACTGAAGTAGTTGTAACCTCATTAGGGATCAAGAAATCTAAAAAGTCTTTGACTTATTCTGCACAAGAATTAAAAGGAGAAGATCTTGTTAGAGCAAAAGATCCCAATTTAATGAATACAATTGCTGGTAAAATTGCCGGAGTTGCAGTAACTAAAAGTGCCGGAGGTACTGGTGGTTCTACAAAAGTTACTATTCGTGGAAATTCATCTACTACGAACAATAACCCTTTGTATGTTGTTGATGGGGTACCAATGCTGAATATTTCTTCATTTCAGCCTAATGATTCATTTGGTAATACTCAAGGTGGTAACCGTGACGGCGGTGATGTTATTGGGCTGTTAAATCCAGATGATTTTGAAGGGATGACAGTTCTTAAAGGTGCTTCTGCAACTGCTTTATATGGCAGCCAAGGTGCTAGAGGAGTTGTTCTATTGACTTCTAAAAAAGCAAAAGAAGGTATTTCTGCTTTCAGAGTATCTTCTAATACAACTGTTGAGACTGCAGCTTATCTGCCAAAATTCCAAACGTCTTATATTGCTAAACCAGGAGCAGATGAGTCATGGGGAGCAGCAAAAAGTACACCAGATCACACAAGAGACTTTTTTGAAACAGGATTAACACAAATTTCTTCTTTCGGTTTCTCTACTGGATCTCAAAATTCTGCTACTAATATTTCTTATGCTAACACTTCTGCTAATGGTATTATACCAACTAACAGTTTAAGTAAAAACAACTTTAGCATCAGACAAATGGGTAAATTCTTTGGAGACAGATTAACTGTTAATGCCAATGCAAATTACACTTCTCAATATGTTACAAATAGACCAACCAGCGGTTTGTATTTTAACCCGTTAACAGGTCTTTACCTAATGCCAAGAGGATATGATTTTAACGAATATAAAAATAACTTCGAAAAATTCGATCCTGCCAGAAATATGATGGTTCAAAACTGGATGACTAACAGAGATATTGAACAAAATCCATATTGGGGATTAAACCGCAATAAATCTGTAGATGGCAATCAGCTGATGAATGGATCTGTTGGGTTGAATTATAAAGTTAATAACTGGTTATCTGTTGGGTCAAGATACAATTACGACAGAGTAACTTCACAATTTGATAAAGAAATTTATGCTTCAACTCAAGGAACTTTATCTCATGCAAATGGCAGGTATATTAGTATTGACGACGTGAGTACTCAAAATTACGGTGACTTAATTGCAACAATTAATACGAAAATAAATAACGATATTACATTTTTTGCAAACGTAGGTACCAGTTTTACAAAAACTTCAATTAATGATGAAACAGTTTTAGATTCTGATCCATCTGGTTTAGGAATCACAAACTGGTTTACACTTCATAATTTCAATTCAAATACTGGTAATTATCAAAATTACGGATACCGCAGAGAGCAGCAGTCTGTTTTTGCAGCAGCAACTTTTGGATACAAAAATATGTTGTATGTAGATGTCACAGGGCGTAATGACTGGTCTTCTACATTGGCAAACACTGGAAATCTCTCTTTCTTCTATCCATCTGTTGGAACAACAGCTATATTGTCTGAAATGTTTAAAATGCCAGAAGCAATATCATTTGGTAAAGTGCGTGCTTCTTTTGCACAGGTTGGTAATGATGTTCCTGCATTCTATACTTCACCTACTTCTCAGTATAATGCTGCAATCCACAAAATATCAATCCAACTGTTGGTCCAAGACCAGGTACAAACCTGAAACCTGAAAGTCAAAATTCTTTTGAATTAGGTACGGAATGGAGATTTGTTAATAACAGATTCGGTATAGAATTAACTTATTACAATAACAAAACTAAAGATCAATTGCTTACTATTCCAGCTCCAGCAACAAATGCTGAAGGTTATCAAAATTATGCTTACAATGGCGGTGTGATTGAAAATAATGGTATTGAAGCGTTATTGAATGCTAAAATTGTTGATAATGATAAATTTAAATGGGATGCAACTCTAAACTACTCAAAAAACAACAATAAAGTTTCTGGATTGCCAGAAGAATTAGGAGGAACAGTTGTTTTGACACAGCCTGGTGTTAACAGTTATAGATATTCATTAATCAACGGCCGCCCATTTGGAGTTATCGAAGGAATCAACCTTAAAAGAGATGATCAGGGAAGAATTTTGCTGAATGCTGACGGTTCAATCCAAAAAACAGGTTTCGAGGAAGTTGGAAATGCAAATCCAGATTATATGTTAGGTTTAACTAACTCATTTAAATATGGCAATTATTTCTTAAACTTTACAATTGACGGACGCTTTGGCGGAGATGTAATGAGTTTGACTGAAGCGGTAAATGATAAATTTGGTGTTTCTAAAGTAACTGGTGATGCCAGAGCTGCCGGCGGTGTAGATATCAATGCTGTTTATGCTCCTGGAACACCAAATGCAGGACAAGCTTATTCAGGAAAATACTCGGCAGAAAGCTACTACAGCCAAGTGGGTGGAAGAGAAGGTGCAACAGGTGAATATATTTATAATGCTACAAACGTAAGTTTAAGAGAATTGGCTTTAGGATATACATTTGATCTTAAAAATAATAAAATTTTCAAAACTGCTAACCTGTCTTTAGTAGGCAGAAACTTATTCTTTTTCTACAAAGATGCGCCATTTGATCCAAATATTTCTTTGAGTACAGGTAATGGTTTACAAGGGATTGATGTTTATGCAGCACCATCTACAAGAAGTATCGGTCTTAATTTAAATGTAACTTTCTAATCTTATATCATCATGATACTAAATAAAATAAAAACAGCTGCTATATGTGCTTCATTGCTTGCGGCAGTAAGCTGTACAAGCGATTTCAACGAAATTAACACCAATCCGACTGGGATTACGGCTAAAGATCTTGAGCAGGATTTTAATCATGTAAAAGTTCCTTTTACCACTGTTTTTACAGGTATTTTCAATACAACACACTGGAAATATCAGTTACAGCAAAATCTGAGTGCAGATATTTGGTCAGGATATATGGCTACGCCAACTCCCTTTAAAGGAGCCGCAGGAGATAACTCAAATTATAATTTTGTTGATGGCTGGAATGGTTTTATCTGGAGTCTGCCTTATACTGATGTAATGGCAAATACTTTAAAAATCGAACAGAGAACAAAAGGTAAATACGATCAGTTTTATGCTATCTCGTTGATTTTGAAAGTGGAAGGAATGCATAGAGTAACTGATGTTTTTGGACCAATTGTATATTCTCAGTTTGGAACAACAAATACTACTATTCCTTATGATTCACAGGAAGAAGTGTACACTAAAATGTTTGCAGAACTTGATTATGCAGTTACAGAATTGACTAAAAGAGTAAATGCTGGTGAAGCTTCAACTTTTGCATCAGTAGATATGAGCGGTTACGGAGGGGATTACAAACAATGGATTAAATATGCAAATTCATTACGTCTGCGTTTAGCTATGAGAATTGTTAAAATAAAACCAGCTTTGGCTAAAACAGAAGCAGAAAAAGCAATCAGCCAGACTTTTGGCGTGATGACTACAAATGCTGATATCGCTAAAGTAATCATTCCAAATTTTATAGATCCTATTCTAACTATTTCCTCTTCATGGGGTGATATCAGAATGTCTGCAGATATGGAGTCTATCATGGGCGGATATGCAGATCCAAGACTAGCTAAATACTTTAATGAATCAGCTGATTTTCCTGGTCAGTACAGAGGAATCCGTACAGGTATTAATATGATTGCTAAATCAGACCGTACAGGTATGTCTGAAATTGGTTCAATCGTTGGATCAAATGAAAAAGTGTTAATGACTACTGCCGAAGTGTTTTTCCTGAGAGCTGAAGGAGCATTAAGAGGATGGAATATGGGAGGAACTGCCCAAGCTTTATATGAAGCAGGTATTACAGCTTCGTTTGCACAGCATGGCGCTTCAGGTGCATCAGCTTATATTGCTGATAACGTGAAAACTGCTAAAGATTTCGTAGATGTTAAAGATGCAGCAAATAATGCAGTGGCTGTAAATAATGTAACTGTTGCCTGGGATGGTGCTGCCGTTAATGAGGTGAAGCTGCAAAAAATCATTACTCAAAAATGGATTGCAAATTTCCCTGAAGGGCAGGAAGCCTGGTCTGAATACAGAAGAACTGGATATCCAAAATTATTTAGAATATTGCACAATACCAGCGGGGGAACAATTACAACTCAGTATGGACCGCGAAGAGTAAACTTTGTACAGTCTGAAAAAGACGGAAACCCTGGTGGTGCTGCAACGGGGCTAACTAAATTAGGAGGTCCTGATAATGGAGGAACTAGACTTTGGTGGGATACTACCGGAGCTAATTTTTAATAATGACCTTATATATTAATACATTCAGTTATTTTTATTCCAGGCAGCTGTTTATTGGCTGTCTGGATATAAAAATGAAGCTGCACGATTTTTTGATAAAATATTTAAAAACATATTGTCACCAAAAAAACGCATTGTTGATTGAATAATGCCGTTCGTTTAAAAAAAAGATGTGTTGGTTTAATTTATTTTTTCTAAGAATAAAGTCAATATAAATTTGTATTAAAACCAACAAAGAATATTATAATAATACTGTAAGATTTTTTTATTGAATAAAGGCATTAAAGCCAGTTACGCTCAAATTTTTAAAGGAATTTTACTTTATTCATGAGTTTATTACTATCGAAATTTCTTTTTATTTTTTACAAAATAAAATTTATATACAAGTGAAACTTAGTGGTTTTGCATCAAAAAACGGATTAAAGAATTAATAAAAACTGAAAAAGATATATGTATCTTTATGAAAATTAACATTTAATAATAGAGATACTATAATTTTTCATATAATTTAAAATATATAATTACAAAAAAATCATGAGAACTACATCAAACTTAGGTAATGACATAAGCTTTAAAAAGGCAGGTCAGTTTGAAGATACCCGTTTTGAAAAAATCCATAATGTAATTTTTAAAAATGCTGGAGATGCTTCAATAATCGTTGCTCAAGAGATTGCGGATTTAATTCGTTCCAAACAAGAAAAGAATAAAAAATGTGTATTGGGTTTGGCAACAGGATCTTCACCTATAAAAGTATATCAGGAATTGGTTCGCATGCACAGAGAGGAAGGTTTGAGTTTTGACAATGTTATTACTTTCAATTTAGATGAATACTATCCAATGCCAAAGGAAAGTAATCAGAGTTATCACTATTTTATGCATCAGCATCTTTTTAACCATGTAGATATCAGACCCGAAAATGTTAATATTCCTGACGGAACTGTTGCATTAGAAGACCTGAATCAGTTTTGTGTTGATTATGAAATGAATATTAAAAATGCAGGAGGACTTGATTTTCAGTTGTTAGGAATTGGACGTACAGGACACGTAGGCTTCAACGAGCCTGGATCACATATTAACTCAGGGACGAGAATTATTACTTTAGACCATATTACCAAAGTTGATGCCTCAGCTGATTTTAACGGAATAAGCAATGTTCCTAAAAAAGCAATCACGATGGGTGTTTCAACAATTCTTAGATCCAAAAGAATTGTACTAATGGCTTGGGGACAGAATAAAGCTTCTATTATCAAAAGAACGATTCAGGGAGACATCAGTTCTGAGGTTCCAGCTACTTTTTTACAGAATCACAATAATACCACTTTTGTTTTAGATGAAGGAGCTGCTTCGGAATTAACAAGATTAGAAACTCCTTGGCTGGTAGGAGAGTGTATCTGGACAGAACAATTGAAAAATAAGGCAATTGTCTGGCTTTGCCAGCATACCAATCAGTCAATTTTAAAACTGACTGACAGGGATTACAATAATAACGGAATGTCTGATTTATTAGCTTCGGGAAGTTCGTCTTATGATTTGAATATTAATATGTTCAATGTACTGCAGCACACTATCACGGGATGGCCTGGCGGAAAACCAAATACGGATGATTCTTTCCGTCCAGAGAGAGCTAATCCTGCTAAAAAAAGAGTAATTCTTTTTAGTCCGCATCCAGATGATGACGTGATTTCTATGGGGGGGACTTTTGCAAAATTAATCAAGCAGGGACATGATGTGCATGTAGTGTATCAGACTTCAGGAAATATTGCTGTTACCGATGATGAGGCATTAAAATTTGCCGAAGTCTGCAGCGATTTTATCGATGGGAATAATTCAGGAATTAATTTTCAATCGGTAATTGATTCTATCAATTCAAAACCAATCGGGCAAAGCGACACTTTGGAAGTCCGCAAATTGAAAGGTTTGATACGAAGACGCGAGTCTTATGCTGCTACTAGATATATTGGTCTGAAAGATGAAAATACACACTTTTTGGACTTGCCTTTCTATGAAACAGGGATGGTTCAGAAGAAGCCTTTGGGACCGGAAGATATCGCAGCAGTAAAAAATATTATTGAGAAAATAAAACCGCATCAGGTATTTGCAGCTGGTGATCTTGCAGATCCGCATGGTACGCATGAAGTTTGCTTGAACGCCATTTTTGCAGCCATGAAAGAATTGAAATCAAAACCGTTTATGAACGATTGCTGGCTGTGGCTGTACAGAGGTGCTTGGCACGAATGGGACATACATGAAATTGACATGGCCGTTCCGTTGAGCCCAGATGAAGTGTTACTGAAAAGACAGGCTATTTTATACCATCAGTCTCAGAAAGACAGGGTGATGTTCCAAGGTAATGATTCAAGAGAATTCTGGGTTAGGGCTGAGGACCGAAATAAAAATACTGCCAAATTATATGATGATTTAGGTCTGGCAGAATATGAAGCGATAGAAGCTTTTAAACGTTTTGAATATTAGTAAATAGTTTTTTGTTAAGTTCCTAATGCTGAACTTTAAGTTTATCTTAAACTTAGGTTTAGCACTATTACAAATTTTTTTCTAACATATTTTTTTATAAGATGAAATATATTCTGTTTTTTTTATTTGCCTCTTTTATTTCCACAGCCCAAATTACAAAGGAGCAGCTGAATGTTATGCCTTGGCCTCAAAATATTAGCCTTAGTGAAGGTTCTTTTATATTGACGAAAAATTTTAAAGTAAATATTACTGGTGCTCCAAATCCTAGAATATTTACTGGTGCTGCTAATTTTTTGAGACGTCTGGATGGGAGGACAGGAATGTTTTTTAACCAAGGATTCATAACTGGTTTAAATGAAGTTCCAGAAGCTCAATTGCAGATTAATTGTGTGAGAAACGGAAAAATTGACCTTTATGAGGATGAAAGTTATTTATTGGATATAACTCCAAATAAAATTACAATAAATGCGGCTACGGATGTTGGTGCACTGCACGGTTTGGAAACCTTATTACAGCTTTTACAGAATAATAGTAATTCATTTTATTTTCCTGTTTCAAAAATTTCCGATTTTCCAAGATTTACCTGGAGAGGGCTGATGATTGACGGAGCAAGACATTTTATGCCGGTGGATGTCATCAAAAGAAATCTCGACGGAATGGCAGCGGTAAAAATGAATGTTTTTCATTGGCATTTGGTAGATGATCAAGGCTGGAGAATCGAAATGAAAAAACACCCGAAGTTAATCCAGATGGCATCGGATGGGAATTTTTATACTCAGGAAGAAATCAGAAATGTTATAAAATACGCCAGTGATAGAGGAATTCTAGTAGTTCCGGAAATTGACATGCCAGGTCACGGAACTGCTATTTTGACCGCTTACCCGGAAATAGGAAGTAAAGTTGAAGTTTTGAATGTTGGCAATGGTGAAAAAGGACAGCAGTTAAAACAAATTCAAAAGTATGATTTAGAAAGGAATGCAGGGATTTTTACACCTACTCTTGATCCTTCAAGTCCAAAAACTTATGAACTTATAAGTTCAATTTTTGATGAAGTCTGTCCGCTTTTTCCGGGTAAGTTCTTTCACATTGGAGGGGATGAAAACGAAGGCAAAGACTGGGATGCGAATCCTAAAATTCAGGAATTCAAAAAGAAGCATAATTTAGCAAACAACCATGAACTGCAGACTTATTTTACGATGCAGTTAATCCCAATGCTTAAAAAACATAATAAAGAATTAATGGGCTGGGAAGAAATTATGACCAAAAATATGTCCAAAGAGGCTATAATCCATTCTTGGAAAGGGGTTAATGAAGGTCAGACGGCAGGACAATCATTAGTGGATGCTGTAAAAGGAGGTTACAAAACTGTTTTGTCCAATGGATACTATATCGACTTGATGTACGAAGCTGCAGATCATTATACGGTAGATCCAATGCCTAAAAATGTCACTCTAACTAATGAAGAAAAAGCAAGAATTTTGGGTGGAGAAGCAACTATGTGGACCGAATTAGTAACATCAGCAACAATTGACAGCAGAATTTGGCCTAGAACAGCGGCTATTGCAGAACGTTTTTGGTCTAATGAAAGTGTTACAGATATTAACAGTTTACGCAAAAGACTGAAGACTGTTTCTTTTAGATTAGAAGAATTGGGACTGACGCATCTAAAAAGTAAAGAAGGTCTGTTAAGAAATATCAGCAATAATCAAAAAAGTGATGCTCTACTTGATTTGTCTAATGTCTGTGAACCGCTAAAAGGTTATACAAGAAACAGAGAAGGGACTGAATATAAAATGTATTCTCCGTTGACTTTATTTGCAGACGTTTGCACGCCGGATGCATCAGATGCGGTAGATTTTGACCAGGCTGTTACTAATTTTTTAAATAACAAATCATCTGAAAATCAAAATTTAGTAATAAGCTATTTAAATAAATGGATTAAAATGGATTCGGATCTTAATGCATTGAGTAATAATGCACCGCTTGTAAAACCGTTGCTGCCATTGTCAAAGAGTTTAAATGATATTGCAGAACAGCTTTTACTCAAAATTGATAAAAAAGAAAATATTGATGCAGTAGTATTAAATAGTCTGCTTGAAAAATGTAATTCGAAAGAGCATGCCGATGTCGAATTGGCAGTATATAAAAGTCTGAAAAAATTAGTTCAGGCTTAATTTAAATTCAAAAATTAAAGTTGGAATTGTTAAGATTGAGTTTGGTTATTTGTATTA
>NZ_JADKPR010000016.1 GCF_015351475.1 Flavobacterium sp. HJJ
AATTGATTACATCATTCCAGGCATACCTCCGCCCATGTGGCCTGCACTGCCTGCGTTTTCTTCTTTAATATCAATTAATGCACATTCAGTAGTTAAAATCATTCCTGAAACCGAAGCAGCATTCTCTAATGCAATACGGGTTACTTTTTTAGGATCAATGATTCCAGCTTTTAGCATATCAACATATTCATCAGTTTTTGCGTTGTATCCAAAATCTCCTGAACCTTCAGTAACTTTAGCAACAACAACAGAGCCTTCTAAACCTGCGTTTTCAACAATTGTTCTTAGAGGAGATTCAACAGCTCTAGAGATAATTTTAATTCCTGTAGCTTCATCAGCATTGTCCGCTTTTAAAGCATCAAGAGCGCTTTTTGCTCTTAATAAAGCAACACCGCCGCCAGCAACAATTCCTTCTTCGACAGCTGCACGAGTTGCATGAAGTGCATCGTCAACTCTGTCTTTTTTCTCTTTCATTTCCACTTCTGAAGCGGCACCAACGTAAAGCACAGCAACACCTCCGGCTAATTTTGCCAAACGCTCCTGTAATTTTTCTTTGTCATAATCAGAAGTTGTAGTTTCCATCTGACCTTTAATCTGATTTACACGATTTTTAATCATATCGGCATCACCAGCTCCGCTTACAACTGTAGTATTGTCTTTGTCAATATTTACTCTTTTTGCAGAACCCAGCATTTCGATAGTTGTGTTTTCTAGAGTATAACCTCTTTCTTCAGAGATTACTGTTCCGCCAGTTAAGATTGCGATATCTTCCAGCATTGCTTTTCTTCTGTCGCCAAAACCTGGCGCTTTTACAGCTGCAATTTTCAATGCACCACGCAATTTGTTTACTACCAATGTTGATAAAGCTTCACCGTCAACATCTTCGGCGATAATCAATAATGGTTTTCCTGATTGAGCAACTGGCTCAAGAACTGGTAATAACTCTTTTAAAGAAGAAACTTTTTTGTCATACAAAAGGATGTATGGACTGTCTAATTCTGCTTCCATTTTTTCTGGATTGGTCACAAAATATGGAGAAAGATATCCTCTGTCAAACTGCATTCCTTCTACAACATCTACATAAGTATCAGTTCCTTTGGCTTCTTCTACAGTGATTACACCTTCTTTTCCAACTTTTGCGAAAGCATTAGCGATTAATTCACCAATAACTTCGTCATTGTTAGCTGAAATCGATGCAATCTGTTTTATTTTTTCAGAATCGCTTCCTACTACTTTTGTTTGTTTTGCTAAATCAGCAACAATGGCTTCAACAGCTTTGTCGATACCGCGTTTCAAATCCATTGGGTTTGCTCCTGCAGCAACGTTTTTTAAGCCTTCTTTTACAATGGCTTGTGCCAATACTGTAGCAGTTGTAGTTCCGTCTCCTGCTAAATCATTAGTTTTAGAGGCTACTTCTTTTACCATTTGAGCTCCCATGTTCTCTAATGGGTCTTTCAATTCGATTTCTTTTGCAACAGAAACTCCGTCTTTAGTAACTGTAGGACCTCCAAAAGATTTTCCAATAATTACATTACGGCCTTTTGGACCAAGAGTTACTTTTACTGCATTTGCTAATGCATCAACACCGCGTTTTAATCCGTCACGTGCTTCAATATCAAATTTTATATCTTTTGCCATTTTTGTATTGCTTTAGGCAGTAGGTTTTAGGCAATAAGCCTTTTTCTACTGCAGGTTAGTATTTGTTTTTTGTGTCTCTAAGCTTTTTAAGGCTTATTGCTTAGAGCGTATTGCTAATAAGCACTTGTTTTAACTTGTAAATTTTGCTTTTTATACTATTGATTTTCTCTAACTGATTTTCGGCTGTTTCGCTATTCAGATATTTTAAATCTTTAGCTAAAATCAATAGATATTCTGTTTCGCTGGCAGAACCTAACGCAATATTGAGAAATTGATTGAATTCTTTGTCGCTGTTTCTTCCGCATCCTTCACTAATGTTTGTAGGGATTGACGAAGAAGCTCTGCGAATTTGACTTGTTAAACCATATAATTCTTCTTTA
Source organism: Flavobacterium sp. HJJ (assembly GCF_015351475.1). GTDB lineage: Bacteria > Bacteroidota > Bacteroidia > Flavobacteriales > Flavobacteriaceae > Flavobacterium > Flavobacterium marginilacus. Next base: position 2,019 of record NZ_JADKPR010000016.1, read on the forward strand.
GGAAAATCAGAAGTCATTTTATAGACGTCTAAAGTTAAAGAATGGCTAAGCTGCCAAATATCATATTTTTTAAAATCTCTCATTTTATGTTGGCTTTGACCTTTAAGCAGTAGGAAGTACGCTTTAAAAGCCTATAGCTTAAGGCTTATTGCTTACAGAAAAAAATTAAATAATTGCAAGAATATCATCTTCACGCATTATGAGATAATCTTTTCCTTCTAGTTTTAATTCTGTTCCAGCGTATTTTCCATAAAGTACAGTATCTCCAATTTTTACAGTCATGGTATGGTCTTTAGTTCCGTTTCCAACTGCTACTACTGTTCCTTTTTGCGGTTTCTCTTTGGCTGTATCTGGAATAAAAATTCCTGACGCCGTTTTCGTTTCAGCTGCAACAGGTTCGATAAGAACTCTGTCTGAAAGAGGTTTAATGTTTAATGTCATGATTTTTATATTTATATTAAAATTTACTGTTTTTTTCTTTTCAGAAATTATGCCATTGCTCGTAAACTGACATTTTTTCTTATAAAAAATGCCAGCTTTGACAGGCTGGCATTTTATGTATTTATTTATACAAATTATTTTGCTGGTGCTGGAGCAGCAGGTGTGTTTGATGCAGGCGCATTCTGAACTGGAGCATTAGTTTTTGGTGCTGCAGTTTCAGTATTGTCAATAATTTTTGAATCTGAATCACTCAAAGTTCCTGTGAAACTCAAACCAGAAAGTAAGATTAATGCAATTAGTATAGTTGCCAATGTCCAAGTGCTTTTGTCTAAGAAGTCAGTAGTTTTTTGAACACCGCCTAACATTTGAGAACCGCTAATTGTAGAAGAAAGTCCGCCTCCTTTAGGGTTTTGAACCATGATTACTACGATCAATAGAAAACATACTATTGTAATTAAAACTAAAAAAATTGAAAACATACTATTTATTATTAATTGTTATTTTGTTGAATTATCCTGATATCTTTTATACGGTCTGCAAAGAAACTACTTTTTTCTGGATATTTCAAAATTAATATTTCATAAGCTTGTATAGCCTTTTGATATTTTTTTTGTTCCAAATATACTTTGGCCAAAGTCTCTGTCATCAGATAGGAATTGTCCTCTTTATTAAGGTCAATATTTGGAGTAAATACTGCTCCGGGTTTTATTGGCGGAATTTTTGGACTGGTTTCTATGAACTTATCTATTAATTCTGCTTTTTTCTTTTTGTTTACATCAATGCCAGGTTCTGGTTCCTGTTCTGGTTCTGGTACTTTTACAGTATTATTAGTTTCCTTTTTTGGGTTTTCTCTTATAATAGGCTGTATTCTGGAAATTTGAAGCCATTGATGAAATGAATGTGTTTCTGATTTTGAGAAATCTATTGGCTGGCTATAATCTGATTTTTCTTCTGTTTGAGCTGGTTCTTCTTCGATTTTAGCCGGCGCTGATTTTTCAATAGAATTAAGAATTGACTGTTCGGTATTTTTATCGATTTCTATTCTGTCAATAAAAAGAGAATTGCTGTGAGCCGCAGCAGCTTCTTTTATGGAAGTAAGAATAGAATGTTCCAATGGAGTTGTCCTGATTATTGGGACAGCTTCTTTTTCGATAATCTGACTGTCAATTACAGTTATATTGAGTAATTCTTCAATTTTTTTCTCGTAGGTCTTTTTTTGAATTGCTGTAAACGATTCTGAAGTTATAAAATCAAACAAAACGCTGCGGTCTGTAGTATGAGCGGCAACTATTTTTAATGCGAAATTGTATTTATAACTATTTTGATTGTAAAGCCCCTTTAGGCGCAGCGCACGTGCACTCTGAAAATATGGAAATTCATCCAGTACTTTTTCTAAAGCCACGGTTTGAATCTCGTCGATTTCCTCAGGTTGGTTTAATAAATAATTATAACTACTAATGTTCATTTTATTCTTTATTCCTTGTTTTTATAATTCTTATATTTTAATACTAAGATAGTAACTCTTTTTAGATTTTATTTGCTGACTGTTATCAGATTACCATTTAGCTAATGATTCATTAAAAATATCCTGAGTAATTCTTTCAAAAATTTCTTTGATAGCAGCATCTTTTGTTGCTCCTGTTAATTGCTGTGCAGCTGGATAATCGTAATAGAACTCAAAAGATTTGTCGAAATCGTCTGCTTCTTTATTTTTATTGGAAAATCTAACCTGTACCCTGATTTTTAATCGGTTTTGTGCTGCTTTTTGATCGGCAGTTGCAGTCATTGGACTGATTCTGTAATCAGTAATTTCACCTTCATAGGTTAAATCTCCATTGTTTTTTACTAAATGCAGATTCGTTTGATTCTGAATTAAATCTTGTAAAGTCAATGTAAATGTTCTGTCGATACCCGGTTCTATCAAATCAGAATTATTTGGAAAAAAGTTAACTTGATAAGTTTTGGCATCAATTTTACCCGTACCTGTAAAGTTGTAAACCGAACAGCTGTTTAGGATGAATGAACTAATTATTAATAAGAGATACTGTGTTTTTTTCATATAATGTGTAAATTGCTATGCCTGTTCGCTATCGCTCGAGTCCAAATTCTAAATTCGGTTTGAATTTCAAATGTACAAAAATCGAATTTGTGATTTGAAATTTAATTTTTTCTTACAAATCGAATTGCTTGATTTTTCGATATAAAGTACGCTCTGAAATTCCTAATTCATCTGCGGCAGCTTTTCTTTTTCCTTTGTTTTTTTCTAATGATTTTTTGATCATTTCGATTTCTTTTTGTTCTAGCCTTAGGATTTCTTCCTCTTCGATGGTTTCTGCCAAAAGATAATTGTTTGACTCCTGTTCTTCATAGTCCTGTTCGATGTTTGAATTGGATAAGAAAGAGGTTCTTGGTTCTTCTTCAAAATCTATTTCGCTGTCCTCATTTTCGGAACCGTATATTTTTTTGATGAGCGATTTATTAGTTTCCTGAACTTTGGAACTCCCGTTCTGCATTAATTCCAATGTCAGTTTTTTAAGATCGTGCAAATCACTTTTCATGTCAAAAAGGACTTTGTACAAAATCTCTCTTTCAGTATTGAAATCGCTGTCGTTTTTTTTGTCTTTAATAATCGATGGTAAATTACTGTCTTCGGTTGGCAGATATGTCTGCAGAGTCTGCGCTGTAATGTCCCTGTTAGTTTCTAATACCGAAATCTGTTCTGCAACATTTCGCAATTGACGGATATTACCGCTCCAGCGGAACTTTTGCAGAATCAATACAGCTGTATCATCCAGTTTTAAAGGTGGCATTTTGTATTTGTTAGCAAAATCGGCTGCAAATTTTCGGAACAATAAATGAATATCGTCTTTTCGTTCGCGAAGAGGAGGCAGGTTGATGTCTACTGTGCTTAAACGATAATATAGATCCTCGCGGAATTTCCCTTTTTCAATTGCCTTAAATAAATTGACATTGGTTGCTGCTACGATACGCACATTTGTTTTTTGAACCTGTGAAGAACCTACTTTTATGAATTCTCCATTTTCCAAAACACGCAGTAAACGTACTTGTGTGGTCAAAGGTAATTCTCCAACTTCATCAAGGAAAATCGTTCCGCCATTGGCTACTTCAAAATAGCCTTCACGAGTACTGGTAGCACCTGTAAAAGCTCCTTTTTCGTGGCCAAAAAGTTCACTGTCAATTGTTCCTTCAGGAATCGCACCGCAGTTTACAGCAATGTATTTTCCGTGTTTTCGGTGGGATAGGGAATGTATAATCTTTGGGATGTTTTCTTTTCCCACACCGCTTTCTCCAGCCACCAAAACGGAAATATCGGTAGGGGCCACCTGAATGGCTTTTTCTATGGCACGGTTGAGCTTTGGGTCATTTCCAATAATCTCAAAGCGCTGTTTTATTGATTGTACTGTATCCATTTTTAAAGGTTTAAAGTTTAAAATAGTTTAAATGTTAAACTGCTTACTTTAATGATTTCTTTATGCTTAATGAATTATAGAGCTGCTTTAATTCGTTGTTTTAATCTTAATCAAAATTTTCTACTGTTTTGACTCTGTTAAAGTGTCTTTTTGAACAGCAGTTTTTTCAGTTTTATGTTTTGGAAAATAAGTTCTGATGATGTAGAACGTTGTTCCAAAAGCAATGATGAAAGTAATTAAAGCGATAAGTATATTTTTTTTAGACATCTATTTTTTGTTTAGCCACAAATTACACAAATTTTCACAAATTCTTTTTTATATAATTAATCGTTTATGCATTAGAGATTTATTTTGAAAATTGGTAATAATTCCAATTTTGGAATCTGCGAGTCTAATATAGTTTAGAGTTTGAGCAATGTGTTCGTTATTGATTTCTTTAACAGATTTAACTTCTAAAATGATTTCATCATAAAGAATGAAATCGGCGTAAAATTTATGAGGAAGAATTTGTCCTTTGTATTCAATGGAAAATTCTTTTTCACGTTCATAAGGGATATTATTGTTCTTGAATTCTATTTCTAATGCGTCTTTGTAAATAATTTCTAATAAACCAGGGCCTAAAATTCGATGAACCTCCATACAAATTCCAATTATTATGTAATTTTCTTTTTGCTTGTAGTATTCCATAAATAATTTGTGAAAATTTGTGTAATTTGTGGCTTATATCGTTAGTTTAATTCATTTTACTCAATCCCACCGCTTCCCCTTTCAGAGTTCCTGATGTACAGGAAGTGATTTTTACATTCACAAAATCTCCTACTTTGTAATTTTCTTTCGGGAATACCACAACGATACTTTGTGAATTTCGTCCTGACCAATCATCTTGGGATCGTTTGGAAGCTTTTTCTATTAAAACTTCTACAGTCTGACCCAAAAATTCCTGTGTTCTTATCGCGCTGTGTTCTCTTTGTAAATCGACAATTTCCTGCAGTCTTCTTGCTTTTGTTTCTTCAGGAACATCATCTTCCATTTTTCTTCCTGCCAATGTTCCCGGGCGTTCCGAATAGCTGTACATATAGCCAAAACTATATTTTACATATTCCATCAGACTCAAAGTGTCTTGGTGATCTTCTTCTGTTTCGGTTGGAAAACCTGAAATCATATCTTGTGTAACAGAAACATTCGGAATAATGGCACGTATTTTATCAATCAGAGCCATATATTCTTCTCTGGTGTGCAGACGGTTCATCTCTTTAAGGATACGGTTGCTGCCTGACTGAACAGGTAAATGGATGTGTTTGCAGATATTTGGATATTTGGCAATAACGTGCAGAATGCTTTCGTGCATATCCTGCGGATTCGATGTTGAAAAGCGGATACGCATTTTAGGAAAAGCTGAAGCAACCATTTCAAGCAGCTGATCAAAATCTACGGCTGTCGCTTTTTGCATTTCACTGGCGTTGACAAAATCCTTTTTCAGTCCGCCGCCATACCATAAGTAACTATCTACATTCTGACCAAGAAGCGTAATTTCCTTAAAACCTTTATTCCACAAATCCTGAATTTCGTTCATGATACTTTGCGGTTCACGGCTTCGCTCGCGTCCACGGGTAAAAGGCACCACGCAAAATGTACACATATTATCACAGCCTCTCGTGATAGAAACCAATGCTGTAATTCCGTTGCTCATTAATCGTACTGGTGAAATATCACCATAGGTTTCCTCTTTGGACAAAATTACATTAATCGCATCACGTCCTTCTTCAACTTCGCTTAATAAATTAGGTAAGTCTTTGTAGGCGTCTGGTCCCACAACGAGATCAACGATTTTTTCCTCGTCAAGAAATTTTTCTTTCAAACGCTCTGCCATACAGCCCAAAACTCCGACTTTCATCTTTGGGTTGGTGCGTTTCACGGCATTGTATTTTTCTAAGCGTTTGCGAATCGTCTGTTCTGCTTTGTCGCGAATCGAGCAGGTATTTACTAAAACCAGATCGGCTTCTTCCAAAACGGATGTAGTGTTATAACCGCCGTCAGACAATATGGAAGCAACAACTTCACTGTCCGAAAAATTCATTGCACAGCCGTAGCTTTCTATAAAGAGTTTTTTGGTATTCTCAGGTTTATGTTCCAGTACAAGGCTGTTCCCTTGTTTGCTTTCTTCAATTATCTTTTCCATTGGGTATTTTCAAAGCGCAAATATACGGCAAATACAGTGATTATGACAAGATGTCAGCCGAAGAATTAACAAATTTTAAACGATTTTAGATTGAAGATTAACGATTGCAGATTTATGATGTAAAAATTGAATTGAAATTTTAAAAAGATAAATGTTATTCATCGATTTTCAGAAAGTCAAAAATCAAAAATCTTTGATCTAATATCTGAGATCATTTGGAGCTAATTCCTGTTTTTTGTTGCAAGTATTCACAAAAAAAAAAGTAAAGATTCAAAAAATATTATTTTAACCTAAACTCTTTCAATAAAAAACCATTCGCTACGGTTTTAAAATCCACCAGTTGATTTTGAACCCAAATTTCATCATGTTTTAATTCCTTTGCTAGCAAACGGGCAACTTTATCTGCGCAGGTAATTGCTGCTCTTGCGTCGAGAAATAGTAAACGCACACGTCTTGCTAGAACATCCTCTACAGTCGCAGCCATTTCTTTTCGAACAGCCCAGGCAACTTCTGCTAATGTATAATCGTAGTTTGGATGCAGCTTTTCTTTCAGTTCGGGTTCATTTTCTTGTAATTCAAGAATAGATTTACTGTCGGTTCCATAAACAAACAAGTGGTTTTCAAAATCTGCACTGCTGTTTTTTTTGTTACCATGAATGGATAAATATTTGGTTTTGCATTTAAGTTTGGGTAATTGATGTGTCTCGATTGTTTTGTCAATAATATCTTCAGCAATTTTCCGGTATGTTGTCCATTTTCCGCCAGTGATGGTGATTAATCCGGTCTCAGAAACTATTATTTTATGACTTCTGGAAACTTCTTTGGTGCTTTGTCCTTTATTTTCGGGTGCAGCTAACGGTCTTAAACCAGCAAAGACCGAAAGAACATCAGCTCGTGTTGGTTTTTTTGTCAAATATTTTTTAGCAGTTTCCAAAACAAATTCAATTTCTTCTTCCAAAGCTATTGGTTCAATATCCGATTTTTTCACTAAGGTATCGGTGGTTCCTATGACAATTTTATCATGCCAGGGAACGGCAAAAAGAACTCTTCCGTCATTCGTTTTTGGAATCATCAATGCGTGTTCTCCTGGTAAAAAAGATTTATCGAAAACCAAGTGAATACCTTGGCTAGGGACAATGTATTTTTTATAAACAGTATCGTTCATTTTCATGATGGCATTGGTAAATACGCCGGTAGCATTAATTACCGCTTTGCTTAATATACTGTGTTCTTCTTGTGTTTCCTGATCGACCGCAATTACTCCGGTAATTTTGTTTTGATTATTCTTAATTAATTGTGTTACTTTAAAATGATTAAGAACGCAGGCTCCATTGTCAGCAGCAGTTTGAGCTAAGTTAACTGCTAATCTGGAGTCGTCAAACTGTCCGTCGTGATAGAGAACGCCGCTTTGCAGTCCGGTGGGTTCAATGGAGGAAATTAATTTGATGGTTTTTTCTTTTGATAGATATTTAGAACTTCCAAGACTTAATCTGCCGGACAATAAATCGTATAATTTCAACCCGAAGGTGTAAAAATAACCGCCCCACCAATTGTAATTTGGAATGATAAATGATTCGTTTTTTACCAAATGTCCAGCATTCCTTTCCATTAATCCGCGTTCTTTCAAAGCTTCGATGACTAATGGAATATTGCCCTGTTCTAAATACCGAACACCTCCATGTACCAATTTGGTGCTTCGGCTTGAGGTTCCCTTTGCAAAATCTACAGCTTCTAAGACTATGGTTTTAAAACCTCTGCTTGAAGCATCAACGGCAGCCCCAAGACCATTGGCACCGCCTCCAATAATAATGATGTCCCAATTCTGGTTTTTCTTGAGTTTTTCTAATTGATTGTTTCGGTTCATTTTTTTTGCAGGTTCATCTGGGTCTTTTGTAGTAAATTTAACTAATTATTTAAGAGCTTTGTCTTTTTGGAAATTTAAATTCGGATTTCTTTTTTATACCTATATATATAGGTCAAATGGAATTGTGTGTTTTACTGTTTTAAAGGTTTTTTCTTGTGTTGAATGAATTTGCTTTTTTAAAGTTAAATTTAGAATTGAATTGATATAAACAAATGATAATTAGGAAACTTTGTGTTGTTTAACGCTTCATTTGCCGATTTAATATGTTTTTAAAATCAATGAAAGGTTGATATTTAAAAAAAAAAATTACTTTTGCCATTCAAACAATAGCAAAATGGCAAAGAATTTAGTGATAGTTGAGTCCCCTGCAAAGGCAAAAACAATCGAGAAATTTCTAGGAAGTGATTATCAGGTAGAATCAAGTTACGGGCATATCGCCGACCTGCCTTCCAAAGAAATAGGTGTTGATGTCGAAAATGGATTCATTCCCAAATATGAAGTTTCCTCGGATAAAAAAGCATTGGTTTCCAAATTAAAGACGTTAGCCAAAAATGCCGATATGGTATGGCTGGCGAGCGATGAGGACCGCGAGGGAGAGGCTATTTCTTGGCACTTGGCGGAAGAACTGAAACTTAAAAAAGAGAAAACAAAACGTATTGTTTTTCACGAAATTACAAAAACTGCTATTCTTAAAGCTATTGACAAACCGCGTGAAATTGATTATAATTTAGTTAATGCACAGCAGGCGCGAAGAGTTTTGGACCGTTTGGTTGGTTATGAGTTGTCTCCTGTGCTTTGGAGAAAAGTAAAAGGAGGTTTGTCAGCTGGACGTGTTCAGTCGGTTTCTGTGCGGCTGATTGTTGAAAGAGAACGCGAAATTCAAAATTTTACTGCTGTAGCATCTTATTCAGTTGTTGCTGAATTCACAAACGAAGCCGGAAAGTCTTTTAAGGCAAAGCTTCCAAAAAATTTCAATACAAAAAAAGAAGCCGAAGATTTTTTAAATAAAAATATTGGCTCTGCATATAAGGTAGCAGATTTAGAAACGAAACCTACCAAAAAATCCCCAACAGCTCCTTTTACAACTTCGACTTTGCAGCAGGAAGCGGCAAGAAAATTGTATTTGCCTGTTGGAATCACCATGCAGCTGGCACAGCGATTGTATGAGGCTGGACTTATTACCTATATGAGAACGGATAGTGTGAATTTGTCCAAAGAGGCGATGGATGCTGCACAGGCAGAAATCATTAAGTCTTATGGTAAGGAATTCTCAAATCCAAGAACTTTTGCTAATAAAAGCAAAGGAGCACAAGAGGCTCACGAAGCGATACGTCCAACGGATATGTCTCTTCATTCTGTTGATATTGACAGAGATCAAGCACGTTTGTATGACTTGATTTGGAAAAGAACATTGGCTTCACAAATGAGTGATGCAAAATTGGAGCGAACCAATGTGAAAATTGAAGCCAATAATCATGATGAAGTATTTACTGCTTCAGGTGAAGTTTTACTTTTTGAAGGATTTTTGAGAGTATATCTTGAAGGACACGATGATGACGAAGAAGAGCAGGAAGGAATGCTGCCAGCCTTGAAAGTAAATGAAAAACTGCAGAATAATTATATTACTGCAACAGAAAGATATTCAAGAGCGGCTGCAAGATACACTGAAGCTTCTTTAGTGAAAAAATTAGAAGAATTAGGAATTGGCCGTCCTTCTACTTATGCACCGACTATTTCTACTATTATCAATAGAAACTATGTTGAGAAAGGAAATTTAGAAGGTCAGGAACGTAATTATACGCAGTTGACTCTGCAGTCTGGTAAATTGGCAGAGAAGCTGCTCAAAGAAAATACAGGTTCTGATAAAGGAAAATTAGTCCCTACTGATATAGGTACAATTGTAACTGATTTCTTAGTGAAGAACTTTGGGAATATTTTGGATTATAATTTCACTGCCAAAGTGGAACATGATTTTGATGAAATAGCCGAAGGAAATATCGAATGGGCAAAGATGATGCAGGAGTTCTATGATCAATTTCATCCAACGGTAAAAGACGTAGAGGCGAATGCCGACAGAGAAAGCGGCGAAAGAATATTAGGGATTGATCCAGCATCTGGTAAGCAGGTTTCAGTTCGTTTAGGTAAATTTGGTCCTATGGCTCAAATTGGAAATGCTGAGGACGATGATAAAAAATTTGCAAGTCTTCGTCATGAGCAGAATATTGGAAATATAACTTTGGAAGAAGCGTTGAATTTATTTCTGCTTCCAAAAAATTTAGGTATATATAAAGGTGAAGAAGTTGAAGTGAGTAATGGCCGTTATGGGCCGTATGTGCGTCATGGAAGTGTTTTTATTTCTTTGCCAAGAGGAGAAGATCCATTGGATGTATCGATGGTTAGAGCTCAGGAACTAATTGATGAAAAAGCAATTGCTGATGCTCCAATTGCGGTTTATAAAGGAGAAGGCGTTCAAAAGGGAACTGGCCGTTTCGGACCGTTTATCAAATGGAATGGTATTTTTATAAACGTAAGTAAGAAATATAATTTTGATAATCTTTCTCAAGCCGATGTAGAGGCTTTGATTGAAGATAAACTGCAGAAGAATATTGACAAAGTGCTTCATAATTGGGAAGAGGAAGGTATATTAGTGGAAAAAGCGCGTTGGGGTCGTTCAGTTATAACAAAGGGTAAAATAAAAATTGAACTAAGTAAGGATGTTGATGCTGCAAAATTGACTTTGGCTGAAGTTCAGGAAATGATTGCCAAAAAGACTCCTGCTAAGAAAGTGGCAGCAAAAAAGACGACGGCAGTAAAAAAACCGGCAGTCAAAAAAACTGTGGCTAAAAAGAAATAAAGAATTTGATTCCGTTGATCTTGATTTTGTTTCAGGAAGCTGCGGAAACTAAGACTATAAAGAAATAGATAAAGAAATGGAATTTGATTTTTTAGTGCCATTAGACAGTGAAATTTTAAAGCATATACAAGAGCTGTCTGCACAGCATTTTGGAAGCAAAGTTGTGTTGCATACTGCTGATTCAGTTCCAGATTTAGATAAAATTAATATTGCTATTATTGGTGTTCTTGATAATAGAGGTGATCAAAAGGCTAAAGCTGAAGTTGATTTAAATGCAATCCGAAAAGAATTGTACAGTATGTTTCCTGGTAACTGGAAGGCAAGTATAGCTGATTTAGGGGATGTTCTTGCTGGAAATTCAAAAGAAGATACTTATTTTGCAGTAAAAAAAATAACAGCAGGATTGATAAGAAGAAAAATCATTCCGATAGTTATTGGAGGTTCTCAGGATATAACTTATTCACTTTATAGAGCTTATGATGATTTGGAGCAAATGGTAAACCTAGTTGCGATAGATAGTAAGTTTGATTTTGGGAAAGAAAATGAAGCGATAAGCTGTGATTCTTTTTTAACAAAAATAATTATAGACGAGCCCAATAATTTATTTAATTTTTGTAATATTGGCTATCAGACATACTATAATTCTCAGGAGGAGATTGATTTGATAGAGAAATTATTTTTTGATGCTTATCGGCTAGGTGAAGTTTCAAATAATATATCAATTTCAGAACCGGTTTTTAGAGATGCAGATTTAGTAAGTATTGATTTGAACTCTGTAAAATCATCGGATTCGGGTAATTTTATAGATTTTAATCCGAATGGTTTTAATGGTAAGGAAATATGTTCTTTGGCTAGATATGCTGGAATAAGTGATAAGGTGACATCATTTGGTATTTTTAATCATAATAACTCTAGGCAGGAGGCTGTGATTATTTCTCAGATATGCTGGTATTTTATTGAAGGGTATCATTATAGATCTAATGAGTATCCATTTGGAAGCAGAGAGAGATATTTAAAGTATATTGTTCCGCTTGAAGATGAGGATTTAATTTTCTTTAAAAGTGATAAAACTGAAAGGTGGTGGATTGAGATTCCATATGTTTTAAGTTCAAACAATAAATTGAAGAAAAATACGTTATTACCATGTTCATATGAAGAATATTTGGCAGCTTGTAATCAAGAAATGCCGGAAAGATGGTGGAAAGCCCAGCGTAAAAACGTTGTGTGATTTTTTTTATTCTTTAAAATTATTGGTTTTTTAGCAAAAGCGTTAATTTTATATGAATATTTGAAATAATTGTGTAATACTTACATTTTTTTCAAAAGTGTGTTTTTTATCGTTGTTATTTAACTCTTCGGCGATAAAATATTTTTTTTTAAGAATTTTTAACATACATTTGACCAATAAAATTTAAGGCTATAAAAAGAATTGTTTTTTAAAAAAAAAATAAATAGGTTTACAGTCTGATAATAATGAATAGATAACCCCAATTTTTATGAAGAATTTCATTGCATTTACGGCAATTTTAACAGTGTTGATTAGCTGTGGTAGATCAAGCGACAAAGGTGAGTTGGTTGGTGTAAAAGGAGCAAAATGGCATCCAGAAAAACCTTATGGAATGACGCTGGTACCTGGTGGGTCATATATCATGGGTAAATCTGATGATGATGTCGCTAATGTTGGTGATGCACCAACTAAAACTGTTACTGTTAGATCATTTTATATGGACGAAACAGAAATTACAAATAACGAGTATCGTCAGTTTGTAGAATGGGTTAAAGATTCTACAATACGTTTACGTTTGGCTATTCTGGCAGAAGAAAGCGGTCAGGGTGGTGGCGCAGATGGGAAAGGAAAAGGAAAAAATTCAGGAAGCATTGCTGATTATGCATTTAATGATTCTAATCCTGAAAAAATGACTGCATATGATAAATATATGTATGATAACTATTATAGTATTGGAACGGCTAAAGATGCAAATGCTTTCAAAAGGCTTAATAGAAAAGCAAAGCTTATAAAAGATGTTAAAAAATATCCAGATGAAAGTTATGTAGAAGTAATGGATTCAATGTATCTGCCTTTAGAAGCTTCTTACAACGGTTTGAGAACCATGGATGTGAATAAGCTTAAATTCCGTTATAACTGGATGGATATTCAGGCTGCAGCAAAAGCTAAAGTTGGTAAAAGACAGGACTTTATAAGAACTGAAGAGGTGAAAGTATATCCTGACACAACAGTTTGGATAAAAGATTTCAGCTACTCTTATAATGAGCCAATGCACAATGATTATTTTTGGCATAAAGCATATGGAGAATATCCTGTAGTAGGTGTAACTTGGAAACAGGCAAAAGCTTTCTGTGAATGGAGAACTTTAAACAAAAACATATGGCTGAAATCTAAGAAAGGTCATTATGATAATGTAAATTCATTCAGATTACCTACAGAAGCTGAATGGGAATATGCTGCAAGAGGAGGTTTGGAATCTGCTACTTTCCCTTGGGGTGGTCCGTATACTAAAAGTGACAGAGGCTGTTTCTTGGCTAATTTTAAACCTAACAGAGGTGATTATGCTGCTGATCAGGCACTGTACACAGTAGAAGCTCAGTCTTATGAGCCTAATGGATATAATTTGTATAATATGGCTGGAAACGTTTCTGAATGGACTGATTCTGCTTATGATTCCAATTCGTACGAATTCATGTCTACAATGAACCCTGCAGTCATTGATAATTCAAATAAACGTAAAGTTGTAAGAGGCGGATCTTGGAAAGATGTGTCATACTTTTTACAGGTAAGTACCCGTGCATTTGAATATTCGGATTCAGCAAGAAGTTATATCGGATTTAGAACAGTACAAGATTACATGGGTACTCAGACTACTAAAAACGGTAAAAAATAATAAAAGAATTTCCTAAATCACTTAAATAAAAATAACCTATAAATTAACTTTAAAATTTTTAAACGATGGCTATATTGAGCAAAAAAGCAATGAATTTTACCTATGGTATGGGAGCGGCAGTAGTAATTATTGGAGCACTTTTTAAAATTCAACATTATCCTGGAGCAAGTGCATTATTAATTGTTGGTCTTTGTACTGAAGCTTTTATTTTTGCTCTTTCAGCATTTGAACCTGTTGATCACGAATTGGACTGGTCTTTGGTGTATCCTGAATTGGCACCTGGTGCTGTAAAAACTGAGAAGAAAGCTATTGTAAAAGATGATGCTGACGGAATGTTATCTTCAAAATTAGATGCTTTATTAAAAGAAGCAAAAATTGATGGTGAATTAATGAACAGCCTTGGTAATAGTATCCGTAATTTCGAAGATGCTTCAAGAAATATTTCTCCAACTGTTGATTCAATTGCTGCTACAAAAAAATACAGCGAAGAATTGTCTATGGCAGCTGCTCAAATGGAGTCTTTAAACAGTTTATATAAAATTCAATTAGAAAGCGCTTCTAGAAATACTGAAGCTAATAAAGAAATTGCTGAAAATGCTAGTAAATTAAAGGAGCAAATGCAATCAATGACTGCAAATATTGCTTCTTTGAACAATGTTTACGGTGGTATGCTTTCTGCTATGAGTAATAAAGGATAATTAGTTTTTTAACTATATATTTTAATATTAAATAATAAACTAATTAGAAAAATGGCAGGAGGAAAATTAACCCCTAGACAGAAGATGATTAACCTGATGTATTTGGTTTTCATCGCAATGTTAGCATTAAATATGTCCAAAGAAGTATTGTCAGCATTTGGATTAATAAACGAGAGATTTGAAACTGCAAATGGTTTAGCGTTAACTTCTAATGAAGCTATTTTAGCAGATTTAGATCTTAAAGCTCAAGATAAACCTGAGCAGTATCAAGTTCCTAACGAAATTGGTAAAAAAGTAGCTGCTGCTACAACTACTTTTTACAAGTATGTAGAGTCACTTAAATTAGGTTTTACTAAGGATATTGTAAGAGAAAAAGATGGTAAATTACCATATGAAACTATGGATAATTCATCCAAATTAGATGAGTCATGGTTTAGCGGTGATGGTTTATCAGCTAAAGGTAAAGAAGTTGTTGCTGCAGTTGAGGCTTATAAATCTGCGATCAAATCTGCTTTAGGAAATGATCCTAAGTTTAAAGACATCTTAGCTGAGTTCAATACTAAATTTAATACAGCTGATGTTAAGGATAAAGAAGGTGTTACTAAAAATAATTTAGATTATAATTTTAAGCATTTTCCATTAATTGCTTCTGTTGCTAAATTAACAGCTATCCAAAATGATGTTAATACAATTGAAAACCAAATTTTGGGAACTTTGACTGGATCTACAGCTGTTGCTGCTGCGTCAATGAAAAATTATACTGCTATCGTTATACCTGAAAAATCTGCATTCTTTGCTGGTGAAGCTGTAAAAGGTAAAATCGTTTTAGGACGTTTTGATAAATCTACTGTTCCAACTCAAGTTGTAGTTAACGGAGGTAATTTAAATTTGGCGACTGCATTGCATGACGGTCAAGTTGATTTTAGTTTTGGTGCTGGTAATGTTGGTGAACACGACATTAATGGTAACTTTACTTTTATGGAAGATGGAAAACCAGTTGCGATTCCAATTTTAGGAAACTATGTTGTTGTTCCAAAACCAAATTCAGCAACTATTTCTGCAGATAAAATGAATGTAGTTTATAGAGGCGTTATTAACCCAATGACTATTTCTTTTGCTGGTGTTTCTGATGATAAAGTAACTGCTTCTGCGCCAGGATTAAGCCGTGCAGGTAAAGCGGGCAGCTATAATATGAGTCCAGGTCAAGGTTCTGAAGTGGTAATTAATGTAACAGGAACATTACCTGATGGTTCAAAAGTTTCTGATAAAAGATCTTTCAGAATTAAAGGTATTCCAGCTCCAGTTGGTGCTATTGGTGGAGAAATTGGAATTGTTAAAGGAGCTAAATCTCGTTTAGAAGTTTCTCAAGTATCTGCTAAATTACCTGATTTTGATTTTAATGTTAATTTGAATGTTGTTGGATTTACTTTAAAAGTTACTGGACAGGCTGCAGTTATTGTTTCTGGTGATAGAGTTAATTCTCAATGTAAAGCAGCTTTGGCAAGAGCCACAAGAGGTGACCAAATCACGATTTCTGATATCAAAACCAAGTTAGTTGGATCTGATATTATGCTTTCTAGAACGGCACCGGTAATTTATGAAATACAATAATATTTAAGTTGAAATTTAACGCTTAGATAACTTAATAATTGATAAAATGAAGACTAAAAATTTAGTAGTAGTTATTGCATTAGTTGCAGGAAGTTTTTCTTCATTTGCACAATCTAATTTGCTTAATGCTAAAACTCCTGAGCAAATAGGTGTAAAGACTAAATCTCAAATATCGCTTGATAATGATAAGCCCTTAGCTTATGGTTATGTTGATGATAGAGATATATTAATGGGAAAAACTACTTGGGAGATAATTGATTTGAGTGAAAGATTTAATTTTCCTCTTTATTTTCCAATCGATTCTACTAATATAGGGAAAGACAGAAGATCATTATTTGATGTTTTAATTAAAGGTATTAAAGCTAATAAAATAACTGAAGTGTATGCTGATGATTATTTTAATACCAAAAAATCATTTAAAGACATGAGCAGTTCGTTTACTTATATTGATACTACAAATGCTGGTAGAGAAGAAGTAAATGCCAATAGAGATTTGTATTATCCAAAAGCAAAACCCTCGATTACTTATAAAACTGTTAAAGGTAAAAAAGTAAAAGTTGTTGGTCCTGCTACTGTTCCCGTTGCTAAGGTTTTAGATCCTCAGTTTATTGATAAAAGAGAACTTACTTCACAGGATATTACTGGTTATAAATTGAAAGGATACTGGTATTTTGATAAACGTCAGAGTGAATTAAAGTATCGCTTGTTAGGTATTTGTCCAATTGCTCCTGAGGCAAGAGAAGTTGGAACTGAGAATCCTGATTATATTGATTTATTCTGGATTTTTTATCCATCAATCCGTGATTATCTGCATCAGTATTTAGCATTCAATGAAAAGAATTCTTCTATGCCAATTTCTTTTGATAGAATTTTAGATTCTCGTCAATTTAGCGGTGTCATTTACAAAGAAGAAAATGTTTATGGTGACCGTTTGATTACTGAGTATGTTAATGAAAATGCTTTGAACCAATTATTGGAATCAGACAGAATTAAAGATAAAATTCGTGACTTCGAACACGATATGTGGAATTACTAATTTCATGAATTTTTTTTTAAAAAACTCTTACTTTAATCAAGTAAGAGTTTTTTGTTTGTTTTAAATTTTATTATTTATGATTGATTATATAATTGTTGGTTGTGGTTTGGGCGGAATTTCATTCTGTGAGACTGCTATTCGGCATGGGAAAAGTTTTGTGGTTTTTAATAATGATTCTCAAAATTCATCCAAAATTGCTGGGGGATTATATAACCCTGTTATTTTGAAGCGGTTTAGTGAAGTTTGGAATGCGCAGGAACAATTAGATATAATGGCTCTTTTTTATTCTAATTTGAGCGATAGAATAGATGATAAGTTAAATTTTAAAACACCTGTATTAAGAAAGTTTTTTTCTATTGAAGAGCAGAATAATTGGTTTGCAGCTTCTGACAAAAAAAACTTGGCGCCTTTTCTATCTACTTCTTTATGTTTCAATAAATATAACGGCATTGACTCACTATTTGGTTATGGTGAGGTTTTGCACACTGGATATGTTGATACGGCATTATTATTATCAAAGTACCAAAAGTATCTTGCTTCATTAAATCTTTTAAGAGCAGAGTCTTTTGAATATGACGCATTAATTATTGAAGATGACAGATTGTTATATAAAGATATGGAGGCAAAACATATTGTCTTTGCAGAAGGTTTTGGTCTGCATGCTAATCCTTTTTTTAATGACCTTCCTTTAGATGGCACCAAAGGTGAATTGTTTATTATTAAGACACCTGATTTGAAACTGGATGTGATAGTGAATGCTAGTGTTTTTATTTTGCCATTGGGAAATGATATGTTTAAAGTAGGTGCAACCTATAATGTGAAAGATAAAACGGATTTGCCTACTGAGGAAGGAAGAATAGAATTAATTGACAGAATTAAGGAGATAATTTCGTGTGAGTTTGAAATTATAGAACATTATGCTGGAGTGAGGCCTACTGTTAAGGATAGAAGGCCTTTGGTTGGTACACATAGCAATTATAAAAATGTGCATGTGTTGAATGGTCTTGGAACTCGTGGAGTAATGCTTGGGCCAGCGATGGCTAAAGAATTATTTGACAAAATTGAAAACAATATTCCGCTTGATAAGGAAATTGATATTGTTAGATATTACAATAAAAAGAAAAAGAAAATTTAACTATTTTTTGTTTTTGGGTCATACTTGACAAACATATTGATATAAATGTTTCTGGACAAACGCAAAACTATCGGAAATAATAAAATCAGGGTAATAATAATAGTAATGAAGGAGGTTTGGATATCTGCTCCCAAAAATAAGTAAGATACTATAAAAGCAGCTATTCCCACTGCAACATTTAAACCGTAACTCACGTACATTGCTCCATAAAAGAAAGAAGGTTCAATCTGATATTTTAGACCGCAATGGCTGCATTTTTCATGCATTTTGAGGACTGAACCAATATGTAATAGATTTTGATCTGTGTACATGCTTTCATTCATGCATTTCGGGCAAGTTCCTGTTAAAATGCTATATAATTTGGATCCTTTTTTTAACATTTGCAAAATAAATAATTTGTTTCGTTTAATGATGAACAAATTTACTAATTCATAAAGGAATAAAATAATTAATACATGCTTAATATACATAATTTATCGGTTTCGTTTGGTGGTTCTTATTTGTTTGAAGAAGTAACTTTTCGATTAGGAGCTGGAGACCGAGTTGGTCTAGTGGGGAAGAATGGTGCTGGAAAATCTACTATGCTAAAAATGCTGGCAAGGGATTTCGCGCCAGACTCAGGGGTTATTTCTCAGGAGAAGGATATTCGAATGGGTTTTTTACGTCAGGATATTGATTTTGAACGCGGACGTACAGTTTTGGAAGAAGCCTACGAAGCATTTACTGAAATTAAGATTGTTGAGAAGAAACTGGAAGAGATCAATCACCAGCTGGTTACCCGTACCGATTATGAAAGTGAAGAGTATGGTCAAATTATTGAAGATCTGTCTGACTATACACATCGTTTTGATTTGTTAGGCGGTTATAATTATGTAGGTGATACCGAAAAAATATTATTAGGTTTAGGTTTCAAAAGAGAGGTTTTCAATAACCAGACTGAAACTTTTTCCGGAGGCTGGAGAATGCGTATTGAGCTGGCTAAATTGCTTCTGCAGAATAATGATGTGCTGTTACTGGATGAGCCAACGAACCACCTTGATATTGAAAGTATCATTTGGCTGGAAAGTTTTCTGCGTAATTATCCAGGTGTTGTGGTTATTGTTTCTCACGATAAAATGTTTCTGGATAATGTTACAAATAGAACCATAGAGATTTCTCTTGGAAAAGCTTATGATTTCAATAAGCCGTATTCTCAATATCTGGAACTGCGTCATGAAATTCGTGAAAAACAGCTGGCAACTCAAAAGAATCAAGCCAAGAAAATTGAAGAAACTGAAAAGCTTATTGAAAAGTTTAGGGCAAAAGCTTCTAAGGCTTCTATGGCACAGTCTTTAATTAAAAAGCTAGACAAAGTAGAACGTATAGAGGTTGATGAGGATGACAATTCAGTGATGAACATTTCTTTTCCAGTTTCTAAAGAACCAGGAAAAGTAGTTATTGAAGTCGAAAATGTTACAAAAGCGTATGGCGATAATGTAATTATAAAAAACATTGATTTATTAGTTGAGAGAGGAAGTAAAATTGCTTTTGTCGGTCAGAACGGGCAGGGGAAATCGACTTTTATTAAGGCTATCGTTAATGAGTTTGAATATGATGGAATTATCAAATTAGGACATAATGTTCAGTTAGGATATTTTGCCCAAAATCAGGCAGAGTATCTTGATGGCGAGATTACTTTACTGCAGACTATGGAAGATGCAGCAACCGATACTAATCGTATGAAAGTACGTGATATGCTTGGTTCTTTCTTGTTTCGCGGGGACGATGTTGAGAAGAAAGTGAAAGTGCTTTCCGGAGGTGAAAGAAATCGTTTGGCACTTTGTAAATTATTACTGCAGCCTATCAATGTTTTATTAATGGATGAGCCGACGAATCACTTGGATATTAAATCTAAAAATGTTCTGAAAGCGGCTTTACAGAAATTTGGCGGTACTCTATTGCTTGTTTCTCACGATAGGGATTTCCTGCAGGGAATGTCTAATATCGTTTATGAATTTAAGGATCAGAAAATAAAAGAATATTTAGGAGATATTAATTATTTCTTGGAACAGCGCAATCTTGAAAATATGCGCGAAGTTGAGAAAAAAGATATTGCAAAAGCATCTGCTTCCAAAGAAAGCAATAAATCTTCCTATGAAGACCAGAAAAAAGGAAAGGCTTTGCAGAACAGATTAAGCAAAGTTGAAAGCCAGATCAAGCAATTGGAAAAAGACATTCAGCATGATGATAAAATGCTGGCTTCGAATTATGATAAGCATATTGAAGACGCTTCTTTTTTCAGTGCTTACAATAAAAAGAAAGCGGAATTAGATAAACTGCTTTTGGATTGGGAAATTGTTCAGGAAGAAATTGATAATATGCAGTAAAACGGTGAATATATAATTGGAGGCGGAATCTTGTCAGATTGACTAGATTCCGCTTTTTTATACATTCTAATACCAAACCTAAATATAAAACAATCCAATCTTTGCTCCTCTCCTTAGGAGAGGGTTGGGGTGAGGAAAATAAAATGGACTTTTTTATATTTAGGTTTGGTATAACTTCTTTATTCTTTGAACGGATTTCGTTCCTGCCAGACAATTTTTGGTTCAAGAGAATTAAATGCTTTTTCAAAAACAAGATCTCCAACAGAGCTGCTGTGCTTTGCAAAACCAAACATTTTCATTGGCTTTGCCCCAACAGAGCTCTTGATTTCCAGTGCAGTTCGAGCAAAAATAATTTCCTTAAAACCTTTGTTAATCGAATACGCAATCATGTCATACAGCATATTCAGATACAGCATCTTTTCTCTTTGAATGGTATCGTCATAACCTAAAAAATAGGTGTCAATTGTATCGCCGTTTTTAATCAAAGTATTAAATCCAATTAATTTTCCATCAAGGAAATAACCATAGAACAGAAATTTATCCTGTAAAATTTCCTTGAAAACCCTAAAATGGTTTTTGGTTAGAAAGAAAGTGTTGAAAGGCGCATTTTTGGCAACATGATAGTACAAATTATAGATTGTCTCTTCGTGAGCGATAATATCTTCTAAATGTAATTTTCGTTTCTCAATTCCTTCGGCCTTTTTTCGGGCTCTTTTATACTGATCGCGGTATTTTTTGAGTAAGGAATCAATATAATCCTGTTCCGATTTCCATTCGAACGGAATGCTGAAAACCATATTAGGCTGTGTACTGTATTTGTAACTGTTTTTAAAAAGGTTTAAATCAATGGCAAATTTCTCAATATCCTGTTCCGTATAATCCTTAAAAGTTATGATATGCACCTTTTTGCCCATTGATTTAAGTTTATGTTTTAAATCAATAGATGCTTTTTTCAAAGCTTTTATACCTTCGGATTTTGAAATGTTATCCGAAAAAATAAATGAATTCTGGCCTGTAAGCATGTTATTGCCTATGATCAGAACATGTGATGCAAAATTTTTTAAAATGAATTTCCGTGCAGTAGTTTTTAAGCATCGATCCCTTTCTCCAAAAGATTCCAGCTTGTTTAAATCCAAGAATTGTGATATTGCAACGCCAACTAACTTCTGCTCTTCAAAAAGCCCAATATAATGACAAATCATGTTATCTGGAGCCGACTTATCGAGAATTTCAAAGTATTCTTTGGATAAAAAAATATTTTGACAGCCTAGTTCATTCCAATTTTTGGGAAGCTGTTCTTTAGTTTCGTAAATTTGATAAGAAATGGCAGTTTTCAATTCTGAAAGTATATGATTCAAAATTAACTAATAAAATTAAATTTTTACTGAATTGTTTTCTTTTAACTGTTTTGCTGGGTAGTTACGGCACAATAGTTTGAAAAATAAGCTTTTATTTATTTTTTAAGCAATAAAACCAGGTAATTTTGCTTTTTTAAAGAAAAAAAGCAAAGGAAATTGACCGATCAGGTCTAAAGGCTGACATTAGCCCTTTTGTTATTATTTGCAATTGCAGCCCAAATCACTTTAAATTCTACGATATGAAAACATTTACAGAAGAATCCGTAAGTCCTTTTCTGGATAATTTGAAAGATTGGCATTTTAAAGAAAATGCGGTCGAAAAAGATTTTAAATTCAAGAATTTCACACAAGCACTCGGTTTTATAGTACAAGTAGGAGTCTTAGCCGAAAAGATGAATCATCATCCAGAACTTTTTAATGTGTATAATAAAGTAAATATACGCTTGAATACTCACGATTCTGGTGGTGTTACGATGAAAGATATTGAATTGGCAAACCAGATTGAAAGCTTGTTCTAATAAAAAAGCCTTATTTCTATCTTATGCAGAAATAAGGCTTTCATGTTGTTTATTTAAATTTTAAAGCCAGCCGCAGATAATAGATCCTATAATAGTTAAACTAAGAATCCAAAATCCAGCGTGTATCCATATGTATTTCCATGATTTTCTTTCAAATAAACCGTTTATTGCAATTATTGGAAAGGCAAAAAATAAACCAGACATGAATCCATGTAAAGCTCCATGCTTGAAGGTTCTGTAAGCAGTTCCGTAATCGGCCATGAAGGCTTTAAAAGAAGGAAGTGCTTCAGCAATTTTCGGTGATCCGCCAACCATTCCTACCGCTCCGGACTGGTGAATTGTTAATGACATTTCAATCACAACAATAAATAATGAAAAAATATAGGTCAAACCAAAAATCTTCAGCATATTCCCTTTTTGAAGTTCTTCTTGTGTGAGATTGTTTTCCTTCATCCAGATGGTACCAAATATTTTTGGATTATACCAGATAAATCCAACCACCAATGTTGTTAATGCGCTTACAAAAACTGCAATCCAATTCATTTCCATAATTTAAGGTTTTAAGGTTATAGTATAGCCTCAAATTTAACTAAAATTTTGTTATATCACCATGTTTGATTGTTTTATATAGTTGTTAGATTACAAAAATTAACAAAAAGTGTGTTTTATCGATTAAATTTGCGTTTTACTGAATATTGGAGTTATTTTGTTATGTTAAAATAAAAAAATAGAGATCATGAAAAATATTGCTGCAGTATTTTTAACGGTTACTTTTTCTCTTTCCTTACTTGCTAATGTTTCAAATAGTGAAAAAGATATTTTAATTAAGTTATATCAGAAAACAAATGGCAGTCAATGGATTGTGAAGTGGGATCTGAATGCTCCTATTTCTACCTGGCATGGAATTAAAGTTGAAAATGAGAAAGTAGTAGCCATTAATCTTTCTAATAATAATTTGACAGGAACTCTTCCTTTAGAAATAACTAATTTGAAAAACTTAACAGAATTAGATTTATTTAAAAATCAGATTTCGGGAACAATACCCCAAAATATTGGTAAATTAAAATCACTGCGGGAGCTAAATTTATCGTTTAATAAATTGACCGGTTCCATTCCAAAATCTATTTGTGAAATCCAGCATTTAAAAACTTTAAAGCTTTTTATGAATAATCTTTCCGGCGAATTGCCAAGTCAGATTGGAAATTTAAAAGAATTGGAAGTGATTTCTTTATTTAACAACAAGTTATCGGGAGAACTGCCAGAATCATTATATCAGTTGAAACATTTAAGAGAACTATCGCTGAGCAGTAATGAATTTTCGGGACACATCAGCAGGAATATCGAAAACTTAGTTTCCTTAGAAAACTTGAGTTTATTTGATAACAAAATGAGCGGACAGATTCCTTTCAGCATTGTTAAGTTAGAAAATTTAGAAAAAGTAAATTTAGCTTATAATTCATTTTCTGGTTATGTACCTGCTCTTTTGGCTAAAAAAAATGATTTCAATTCTACAATGCGAAATGAATCGGGTGCAGCTTTTAAATTAGAAGTTGAAAATACTTCCAGAGGAACTTTAGCCGTAGGCGAATAAAGTAAACATAGCTTTTCTTTTTTTAAAGGGCCATAATTTTAAAAAATTATGTTTTTTTTATTGATACAATTCAGAAGTAATATTTTTAATTTATCAGTAAATTTCTTTTGTTAAATAAAAGAAATTTTAAAAGTTTTTAATGAAAAAACTACTTTATGCTTTTTTGTTTTTAAAAAAGCATAAAGTATAGATTTGCCTGTAATTTACTGGTATATAGTGTTTTGTTGTTTATTTTCAATCTGTTGTAAGCGTTTGGCTTTAGCCAAATTAACAATTCTTTAGTGAATACTTTAATTTTTTTTGGCTGTTAATTATTTTTAATATACTTTTGTCTATAGAAATAGTAGAGTTTAAAAAAATAAGTAACAAATACTGAAAATTGTGAAGACTATCAAAAACATTCTTTTTTTGATCATGCAGGAACTTGTATCATTCGGCACACTCCGTCGAATGTGTTGCTGCTGTTAGTGTTTTCCAATTATAGCATCCCGTCATTTTTATGTTCAGTCTTAAAATAATTTATTTCATCCAGTATAAATTATTTTAACTCTTTGATTTATTCTTTTAAAAAATAATACTCAAACTAAAATAGTACTAATCAATAAGCAATAAAATAAAATGAAAAAACTAATGTGTTGTAGATAAAAAAAAAGCCATTTCTGCGGCAACAGAAATGGCAGGCTTAAAAAAAAATGTATCGTTAAACGGAAAATGAAAATTGATAAATCAGTTTTCAGACTCCTTATTTATTAAACCAAAACAAAGTAATGAAAAAAATATTATATAATCTTTCCTGGCTGGGTATTTTTCTGTTTTCATTTGGAATCCAGGCACAAGATACGAAACCCCTTATTCAGTCTAAACTTGACGGAACTGTAGTTAATAAAGTTTCAAATTTACCAGTAGCAGGAGCTAGCGTAACTATTAAAGGAACCACCCACGGCGTGGTAACTGATGCAGAGGGAAAATTTTATTTCCAAACCGGACAAAAATTCCCATACACTTTAATCATAACCTACATTGGCTACAAAAAAGCTGAAGTGATTGTAGACGGAAGCCCGCTTATTGTCAACTTAGAGGAGGATCTTCAAGAGTTGAATGAGCTGGTGGTTGTGGGGTATGGAACGCAAAAGAAAAAAGATATCACGGGTGCAATATCATCGATTCCAAAAGCAAATTTGGCGCAGGTTACTTCTTCAGCAGATAATTTATTGCGCGGCGCAATTCCAGGTGTTGTTGTAACCCAAAGTTCAGGCCGTCCAGGCGCAACTTCCAGTGTGCGTATTAGAGGAGGAAATTCAATTACAGCAGGTAATGAACCGCTGTATGTTGTAGATGGAGTATTAATTTATAATGACAACAGTAATGGTACGGCCGGAGTTACTTATGCAGGTGCTGGAGTAAATGTACTGTCAACAATCAACCCTGCCGATATCGAGTCGATTGATGTATTGAAAGATGCATCTGCAACTGCGATTTATGGTTCCCGAGGAGCAAATGGCGTGGTGCTTATTACAACTAAAAAAGGAACCAAAGGGCAGGACAATATTTCTTATCAAGGCTATTTTGGAATTCAGAATGTTTCAAAAAAGATAGATTTATTAGATGCGGACCAATGGGCAAGCCTGCGAAATGATGTTCAGGCAAGTATAGGGCAGGCACCTTCTTTTTCAGCGGCCCAGATTGAAGCTCTTAAAACTTCAGGAGGATATGACTGGCAGTCAGCAGCTTTTAATTCGGCGGCACCGGTTCAAAACCATCAGTTAACATTTTCAGGCGGAGATGACCGCTCCAGATATTCAGTGTCATCAGGTTATTTTGATCAGCAAGGAATTGTAATAGGATCAGATTTTAAACGAATTTCGCTTCGTGCCAATTATGAAAGAAATTATTCTCAGGCTTTTAAATTTGGAGTGAATGCCAATTATAGCAATTCAATATCGAATGGAGTAGGAACTAATGGCGGTACTGCAGCCGGCAGAAATCCCAATCCATTGGTTAGTATCCTGCTAACGGCGCCGGTGGTTCCAATCAGAAATGATGACGGAAGCTATAATGTAACCAATAATCCTTATGCGACATCAGTTAACGGTTATGTGCCCAACCCAATTAATGATTTGGAAAACACTATAAATGAAACCAAAATCAACAGAATTTTGACCAGTTTGTTTGGTGAATATAAAATCAACAAAGAAATTACGGCCAAAGCTGCTGTCAGCGGTGACGTAATTAACACCAAACAAAACTATTATGCGCCATCGAATACTACTACTGGTGCTCCAACAAAAGGTCTTGCTTCTTCTGGCGACAGACTGGTAAGTTCAGTATTGAATGAAAATACTTTGAACTACAATACTCATTTTGGAGAAGATCATAAATTCTCTGCTTTGGCTGGATACACACTTCAATATACCCAGGGAGAAGTAGTGAATGCAGGAGCTAATACTTTTGTAAATGATGCCAATACTTACAATGCATTACAGGATGGTGTGGCTGTAAAGCCTTATACTGAATCATTCGAGAGCGTATTGAAATCATGGCTGGCAAGAGCAAATTATTCATATAAAGGGAGATATAACCTGACAGTATCTGCGCGTGCGGATGGGTCTTCAAGATTTGGTACTGAATCACTTTGGGGGTATTTCCCTTCAGCTGGATTTTCTTGGAACATAACCGAAGAGGATTTTGCCAAAAATATTAAAGGAGTAAGTGATGCAAAACTTAGGCTGAGTGCAGGAACTACAGGGAATCAGGAAATTGGTAATTATCTTTCCTTAGCTTCCATAGGGTCTGTTAATTATGCTTTTGGCGGGACACTGCAGACAGGATTGGCACCAACCCGTTTGGCCAACCCGGATCTGAGATGGGAAAAAACGGATCAGTATAATATAGGTTTAGATTTATCATTATTGGACAGAAAAATAAATTTTGTTTTTGATGCCTATTACAAAAAGACAAATGATCTGCTTATCAATGTGCCAGTTCCATTGACTTCTGGATTTGCTACAGTGCTGCAGAATATTGGCGGTGTAGAGAATAAAGGTATCGAAATTGGTCTGATTACCGAAAACATAAAAACAGAAACGTTTTCATGGAATTCTAACTTTGTTTTTTCTGCCAACAGAAATAAAGTTCTGGAAATTGGTAATGGAGTGGATCAATTTTTCCCGATAGTGCCAAATGGTTCTTTATTGCAGCAACAGCCCGTAACTGTTAAAGTGGGATTACCGCTGGGAACTTTTTGGGGATACAAAACCAACGGAATTTTCCAGACTCAGGAAGAAGTTAATACGCAGCCAAAAATTAACAGTCTTGCCAATACAAAAGTGGGGGATAGAAAATATGTAGATACCAACGGGGACGGAGTAATTACTGCGCTTGACAAAGGAGATCTTGGGACTTCACAGCCAAAATTTGTTGGAAGTTTCAGTAATACGCTTTCTTATAGCAACTTTGATTTGAATTTTTCGTTCCAAGGTTCTTATGGAGGTAAAATATTTAACGCTCTAAATCAGCAATTGGAAATTTCTACTCTTGGAACTAATGCGGCAGCCACTTTATTAGATCGCTGGACACCGGCTAATCCAAGTAATGAAATCCCAAGAGCTTCAAGTTCTCCGCTTGGAATTGTGTCGGAACGTTATGTAGAAGATGCTTCTTTCCTGAGATTAAAGCTAATCACTTTAGGATATACTTTCCCAAAAAGCATTTCTTCAAAAATTGGAACTAAGAGCATTAAGGTATACGTATCTGCCGAGAACTTATTTACATGGACTAAATACACAGGCTATGATCCAGAGGTAAGTTCCTATGAACAGAATAATTTATATCCCGGAATTGACTTTGGATCCTATCCAAATTCTAAAACATTTATTACGGGCTTAAATGTAACTTTTTAAGTAAAAAAATATAACAATGAAAAAGATAATAACAACATTCATATTAAGTGCCGTTATATTAGTATCGTGCACGGATCTGGAGGTAACACCAACCTCTTTTATAACCGAAGAAAATTTCTTTAAAACTCAGGATGATGCTGTTGCCAGTGTTACAGCAGTTTATGCTTCATTGAGCCTTGATCCGGGAGAGCAGAGTTTATTTGGAAGAAATCTTTATTTCCTTACTGATATGGCTTCGGATTATGCATCGGCGGGAGTTTCGGCAACGAATCCTCAGGTAAGAGCATTGAGCAGTTTAACCCATGATGCTACTTCAGACCGTGTTCAGGTGGCTTGGCGACAAATTTATGCAGGAATCAATAGAGCCAATATAGCCATTGATAATATTCCTAGAGCCGCTGGTTCAGATGTTATAAAAACTAGATTGATTAATGAAGCCAAATTCATCAGAGGTTTACTGTACTTTCAGGCTGTACGTCTTTGGGGAGGGGTTCCAATCGTTTTGCACGAACCGGCTTCTATTCAATTAGAGAGTTTAAAATCCAAGAGAGCCACTGTAGAAGAAGTGTATGCTCAGATTATTTTAGACTTAAAAGACGCTGAAAGCCTGCCTGCAGCTTATCCGGCCAATGATGCTGGAAGAGCTACATCGGGTGCTGCAAAAGCCATTTTGGCAAAAGTATATCTGACTAGGAAAGATTGGCCTAATACGATTCTAAAAGCCAAAGAAGTAATTAACGGCGGCTATGGATATGCGCTTTTTGAAAACTTTCAGGACATTTTTACCAAAACTAAAAAGAACGGAAAAGAACATATTTTTTCTGTTCAGTTCGAACCAAATCAAGCAGGAAACGGTTCCAGCGGAAGTACTTTCCAAGCGACTTCATTTACTGGATTTACCGCAACAGAACCGGCAGATATTATTTCGGATGTAGCTTTGTTTTATGACATTTATGCAGCAGGTGATACCCGAAGAGATGTGACTTATAAAAAACAATTATTGAATCCGGCTACTGGAACGCTGTATACTTTTCCAAAGCCAATTTTTGGCAAATATCTGGATTTAACCAATTTGGCTGCACCGTCAAATGTCGCGATCAATTTTCCAATAATCCGTTATGCTGATGTTTTATTATCTCTTGCAGAAGCTATCAACGAAAAAGACGGTGCAACTCTGGAAGCTCATGAGCTTGTGAATCAGGTGAGAAGAAGAGCTTTTGGAAAACCAATCTCGACACCGGATGTAACAGTAGATTTAATTGGGCTTACTGAGCCACAACTTAGAGAAGCTATCCGCGAAGAGCGCAAAAAAGAATTTGTTCAGGAAGGACAAAGATGGTTTGACTTAGTGCGCTGGGGAACTTTGGTTACCGAAATTAAAAAGGTAACTGCCAAAAATTCTGTTTCCGAAAGAAATAATCTGTACCCGATTCCTCAGAGTGAGCGAAACATTGATCCAGTAGGACTGCCACAAAATCCAGGTTATTAATTAAAAGGCGTAAATGCGTAATAAAATGATTAAAAAACTGTTCATACTTGCGCTATTGGTTGTTGCACAAATGCAGCTGTCTGCACAGAAAAAGCAGCCTAACATCATTGTCATTTTGGCTGATGATCTAGGATTTTCAGATATTGGTGCTTTTGGCTCAGAAATTAAAACTCCAAATTTAAATAAGCTCGCTAAAAACGGGCTTATTTTAAATCAGTTTTACAATGCAGGACGATGCTGTCCTTCTCGGGCTTCATTACTCACAGGATTGTATTCACATCAGGCAGGTATTGGTGACATGGTACAGGATAAAGGATTTCCTGCGTATCAGGGATATTTAAACGAGCATTGTATTACGATTGGACAGGCGCTCCAACAGGCGGGATACACTACAATTGTTTCTGGAAAATGGCATGTAGGTTTGGTTCCATCAGCTTGGGCGGTGAATAGAGGGTTTGATGATTCTTTTACTTTACAAAACAATGGCAGCAGTTATTTCAACTCGGAACCTTTGTATAACGACGGAAGAAAAGTTACTTTTCTGAAAGGAGATAAAGAAATTATCCGCACGGATTCTTCTACTTATCTGACTCAGGAAATTACCAATTTTGCTATTAGTTCTTTAGAAAAACAGCGCAGGGAACAAAAACCTTTTTTTCTGTATGTAGCTTATAATGCACCACATTGGCCCATTCAGGCATTGCCGGAAGATATTGAAAAATACAAAGGAAAATACTTGGTAGGCTGGGATAAATTGAGAGCAAAGCGTTTTAACAAATTAAAAGAACAAGGAATAATTGATAAAAACTGGGACTTATCTAATCGTTTTGAAAAAGTGCCGGATTGGGAAAAACTAAGTGCAGAAGAAAAACATAAATGGGATACCCGCATGGCAATTTACGCTGCTATGGTCGACAGAATGGATGCCGGAATTGGAGAAATCCTGCAGAAAGTAAAGTCTTTGGGTGAAGAAGAAAATACGCTTGTTCTTTTTCTTTCTGATAATGGCGGAAGTGCCGATGATGTGAAAAACTGGAATTATGTTACACAAAAAAATGGTACTGCAGGTTCGGCAGCATCGATTGACAGCTATGAAAGTCCGTGGGGAAATGTGAGCAACACGCCTTTTCAATTATTCAAAAAGAACACTCACGAAGGCGGTATCGCTTCCCCTTTTATAGCGTATTATCCAAAGCATATTAAGGCTGGTATAGTAAGTAATAGAGTAAGCCATTTAATTGATGTTTTTCCAACTTGTCTAGAGTTTGCGGGTTTGCAATACCCAGATTCTTTTCAAGGGAAAAATCTCGTCTCTTTAGAAGGTATTAGTTTAAAAAAAGAATTTGAAGGACAGCAATCTGATGAACATGAAGCGTTGTTTTGGGAACATGAAGGCAGTAAAGCAGTAAGAAAAGGGCAGTGGAAAGCAGTAGCCGAAAACAATCAGCCTTGGGAATTGTACAATCTGGCAGCAGATAGAACAGAAACAAAAAATCTGGCAAAGTTAGAACCAAAACTGCTCCAGACGCTGATTGAATTACATCAGCAATGGTCAATAAAAGTAGGTGTTGAAGATTGGAATAAAATAAAATAGTATATACTGATTACCTATTATAATGAATATAAGTTAATCTAATAAAAAATATAAAAATGAAAAATTTAAAATATAACAGCATTATCAAAAGCCCGCAGAAAGGACTTTTGGTTACCGCTTTGCTGATTGCTCAATTTGGTTTTGCGCAAAACAAACCCAATACTGATTACAAAGGAGTAATCGGTAAAACATTAGCTGAATCCAAAGAATATTGGCCAGAACCGGTTACAGCTCCAAAAGGTGCTCCAAATGTAGTCTGGATTGTTTTAGATGATGTAGGTTACGGCGCTTCAAGTGCTTTTGGGGGCTTGATACATACACCAGTTTTAGAGAGTCTTGCTAATAATGGACTGAGATATACCAATTTCCATACTACAGCTATCTGTGCTCCTACACGTTCTGCATTACTGACAGGAAGTAATTCTCATAAAGTTCATGTTGGCGGATTCTCACATACGATTATGTCTGCAGGTTTCCCGGGATGGGATGGAAGAATTCCTTCAAAGAATGGAACTGTTGCTGAGATTCTGCGTGACAAAGGATACAGCACTTTTGGTGTAGGCAAATATGGTGTAACGCCTGATGAAGATGCCACCGATGCAGGACCATTTGACAGATGGCCAACAGGCAAAGGTTTCGAACATTTCTTTGGATTCTTGGGTTCTGCAACCGATCAGTACAAACCAGATTTGATCGAAGATCAGGCACATGTTACTCCAGATGGAAGACATCTTAGCGAACAGATTACAGATAAAGCAATCAGTTATATTACCAGACAGCATAAAGCAGCGCCTGGAAAACCATTCTTTTTATATTATTCACCAGCAGCAGTTCATGCACCGCATCAGGTAGAAGCGAAGTGGAGCGATGCTTACAAAGGAAAATTTGATGATGGCTGGGATGCTTATCGCGAAAAAACATTGGCCAACCAAAAGAAACTGGGAGTTGTTCCAGCCAATGCAGAACTGCCTGAGCGTAATTCACTTATTGCCGACTGGAAAAAATTAACGCCGGATCAAAAGAAAGTGTATTCAAAGTTCATGGAAGTATATGCCGGATATTTAACGTATACCGATTACGAAATCGGAAGACTGGTAAATTATCTGAAAGAAAGTAATCAGCTGGATAATACGGTTGTCTTTGTTTTGATAGGTGATAATGGAGCGAGTAAGGAAGGGACGCTGCAGGGAGCTGTAGAGAGACAGACTTATAAAGCCGGTGAAACTGAAGAGCAGGTTTTCCAAAATAATTTAAACAAGATTGGTGAAATTGGGACGCCTCAAACGTATGCTAATTACCCATTAGGCTGGGCTCAGGCGACTAACACTCCGTTCAAATCTTGGAAACAGGATGCCAACTCCGAAGGAGGAACGCACAATCCATTGATAGTGTATTATCCAAAAGGGATTCAGGAAAAAGGCGGAATCCGAAATCAATACAGCCACGTGATTGATATTCTGCCAACAACTCTTGATGTTATTGGAGTTAAAGCACCTGAAACAATTAGAGAGATTAAACAGGATACCATTCAGGGCTATTCGTTTTACAATTCTTTCAATGATGCCAAAGTGGTTTCTTCGCATAAAATCCAGCACTATTATATTTTTGGAGCGAGATCCATTTATAACGATGGCTGGAAAGCAGCAGCTGAGCATCACCCAAATTCAATTGAGGTAAAAGAGGCATTGGCAGATAAATCCAAAGCGAATCTTTTGAATGCAGATTTTGACAAAGATGTCTGGGAATTGTACAATATCAATGAAGATTTTAATGAAAGAAAAGATCTGGCTAAAAAATATCCTGAAAAACTGGCGGAACTGAAAAAATTATTTGATGAGCAGGCAAAGAAAAACAACCTGTATCCATTAATTGACTGGTCGGATGTGTACCAGAGAAAAATCCACCAGACGAAAGGAACCGAAGGACAGTCGGCTGCAGAGTTATTGTACAAAGCAAACAAATAAATTATTTCAGAGCTGTATAATTTTTGAATCAACAGCTCTGAAATTTAGAAGAAATAAAAAATTGTGAGCCAGATAAACTATGAAATCATAGAAAAATGAAATTAGTCTGGACAGTTATTTATCTGATACCCTTATCTATTTTAATGACTGTTTTTTCTGTAATTCGTTTTCTGAGAAGAATTATAGAAAAGCTGCTGAAGGGTAAAATGAATAACAGCTATTCATAGTTTTGTTTTAATTATTCGGAAAGCTATAAAATAAAATCATACTAAATCTATAGAATTAAAATAATAATTATTAAAAAAACAAGACCATGGAAAAGGTCTTATTAATAAACTATAAAATAATAAAACATGAAAAATTTTAAATTCAATGCAAAGCTGAAGTCTCCTCAAAAAGGATTGCTGCTTACAGCTTTACTAGTTGCCCAGCTGGGTATTTCCCAAAATAAGCCAGATGCAGATTATAAAGGCATTATTGGTAAAACATTGGCCGAGTCCAAAGAATATTGGCCGGAGCCGGTAAAAGCACCAGCCGGAGCACCAAACGTGGTTTGGATTCTGCTCGATGATGTGGGATTTGGAGCTTCCAGTGCATTTGGAGGTTTGATACAGACTCCGACATTTGATGCTTTGGCAAATAACGGACTTCGTTATACCAATTTCCATACGACTGCTATCTGCGCACCGACACGCGCGGCACTTTTAACAGGAAGAAATTCAGGAAGAGTACACGTTAGCGGTTTTTCGCATACTATCTTATCAGCTGGTTTTCCAGGCTGGGACGGAAGAATTCCATCAGACAAAGGAACAATTGCAGAGATTTTACGTGAAAACGGATACAATACTTTTGCAGTAGGTAAATATGGCGTGACACCAGATGAAGATGCCACCGATGCAGGACCATTTGACAGATGGCCTACAGGAAAAGGATTCGATCACTTTTTTGGATTCTTAGGATCACAGACCGATCAGTACAATCCTGATTTAGTAGAAGATCAGGCACACGTAAAACCAGATGGTCGTCATTTGAATGAACTCATTACAGATAAAGCTATCAGTTATATCAAAACACAGCAAAAAGCGGCGCCTGGAAAGCCATTCTTTTTATACTATGCACCGGGAGCAGCTCATGCACCGCATCAAGTGGAAGCTTCTTGGAGTGATGCCTACAAAGGAAAATTCGATGAAGGCTGGGATGTTTACCGCGAAAAAGTATTGGCAAACCAAAAAAAATTGGGCGTAATCCCTGCCAATGCTGTATTGCCGGAACGTAATGCTATTATTTCAGAATGGAAAAAACTATCTCCAGACCAAAAGAAAGTGTATGCCAGATTTATGGAAGTATATGCTGGTTATCTTACTTATACCGACCATGAAATTGGCAGAGTGGTAAATTATCTGAAAGAGAGCAATCAATTGGATAACACTTTGATTTTTGTTGCAATTGGCGATAACGGAGCCAGTAAAGAAGGCAGTCAGGTAGGTACAATTAGCCAGAGTCTTTTTTCTCAGGGAGTTACAGACGAGCAGAATCTTCAGTCTAATTTGGCTAAAATTGGAGAGATTGGAACTGCAAAAGGTTTGAACACCAATTATCCGTTAGGCTGGGCACAGGCTACCAATGCTCCTTTCAAAAACTGGAAACAAGATGCACAGTCAGAAGGAGGAACCCGTAATCCTTTGATTATTCATTATCCAAAAGGAATCAAAGAAAAAGGAGGCATCAGAAACCAATACAGCCACGTAACAGACATTCTTCCTACGACATTGGAAATTGCTGGAATAAAAGCTCCTGAAAAAATCAAGGAAATTAAACAGGATATTATTCAGGGTTCGTCTTTATATGCTTCTTTGAATGACCCAAAAGCAGAATCGTTACATAAAGTGCAGTACTATTACATCTTTGGGAACAGAGCTATTTACAAAGACGGATGGAAAGCTGCTGCATCGCATGCAAATCCCTTTACGTCCCCAAATGCTGGGAGCAAAAATCAAGCACCGGCACAAAGTAATTTTGATGCTGATGTCTGGGAGTTGTACAATCTGAATGAAGATTTTAACGAGCGCAATAATTTGGCTAAAAAGTATCCTGAAAAATTGGAAGAGCTTAAAAAACTGTTCGATGAGCAGGCGAAGGAGAACAACGTTTATCCGTTAATTGACTGGCAGGATGTGTTAGGAAGAAAAATACACAATCCTTCAGGAGACAAAAATCAAAATCTTCAGGAACTGATTCATAAAGCAACTCAGGCTGGCAGCAGTAATTAATAAAACTGGAGACCTAACAGGTTTTTAAAACCTGTTAGGTCTAATCTGAAGAAAGGAGTGATTTATTTTCATTTTTGATTCGGATTAATTGTTATGCACAAATCATTAAAATAAAAAAAATGAAACTAATAGATTTTCAAATAATAGGAAAGAAGATTATCGTAGGACTGATAGTCTTTTTTGTCCCGCTGCTTATTTTGGCTGGCGGTTTGTCACTAGTAAATTATATTTTAAAATAAAGAAATCATGGCATTAGATCAAAATTTAAAAAGAAAATTAACAAAAGACATAAGCATCAGTCTTTTGATTTATACTTTGCCGGTATTAGCAATTTACCTTTATTTCAAATTAAATAATGGTGCTGCATCAGAATCACATATTGCATTACCATCATTTTTAGAATTTGTAAAACCAGCGTTCGAAAACATTAGAACTTGGGGATTGATTGTTTTTATGCTCGTTTTGGGAGCGGTTGAATTTACAGCAGGTTTATACGACGATCAATGGACTGGAAGGGAACGAAAAATAGACATTATTAGTTTTCTTGCGCCAAAGTTGCTTTTGCCGCCAGTAACAGCATTTTTTAGTTTAACAGTGTTGCCGTATTTAATTCCGAATTTAGCAAATACGCTTTCTTGGGTTCCTTTTTGGGGAGGCTTTTTCCTGATTGCAATTGCCGATGATTTAACGCAGTACTGGTACCATCGTTTACATCATCAAGTGCCGTTTTTGTGGCGTTTTCATAGAACACACCATTCGGCTCCGTACATGGGAATGGCAATGGCGTCAAGACAAAACTTTATTTATACGGTATTTTTCTCCCAGATTTACTTGACGGCCACTTTGACCTATTTAGGATTGGGACTGCCAGCTTTATTTGTTTTGGTGGTGAAAAGTTTTATCACTTTGGGAGCGCATTCCAGTATAGCATGGGACAAACCATTTTATAAATATAAAGTACTTCATCCTATTGCATGGGTTTTGGAGCGTTTGATTTCAACTCCTGCTACACATCATGCACATCACGCAGACACTAGTGGAGATGGAGTGGGACATTTTAAAGGAAATTTTGGAAACATGTTTTTCATTTGGGATGTTATTTTCGGAACGGGTTTAATCACTCGTAAATTCCCAGAATCCTATGGAACCAAAACATACAAAAGCGAAGAATGGTATGCACAGTTCCTTTGGCCGATATTCAAATCTAAAATTGAAGGAAGCCCGCTTGCAGATGGAGTCCGTGCTTTGCCTATTTCCCAAAAGAAGAAGGAATCAGTTCCAGCAAGTCAAAATTACTTCGAACCAGTTGAACCATAAAGAAAATTGTTATGGAAAATAAAAAATTCAAAAAGAGGGTTACAGCTTTGGTTTTGCTTTTTGCAATTGTCGGTTTTGCTCAAAATCAAAATCCATTTACATTGCAGATAGATGCTTTTTATGCGAAAATTAAGGAGCAGAAGAAACCGCAGTTAATTGATGCCCGAAGTACCGAAGAGTTTGCTATTAATCACATTGACGGTGCAGTTAATTTTAATTTGCAAACAGAAAATTATGCTAAATATGCGGCTCAGTTAGATAAAACAAAACCTGTTTTTATATATTCAATCGGTGCAGGAAGAAGCGGTCAGCTGGCAAAAGAATTATTAAAAAATGGTTTTTTGGAAGTGCATGATCTTGAAGGCGGAATCGCCGCATGGATTGGATCTGGAAAACCTTTTTATACTAATTCAAAAAGTAAATTGACATTGACAGAGTACAAAAAAATTATTGCTGAAAACAAGGCTGTTTTAGTAGATATTGGTTCAAGATATTGTGGCGCCTGCAAAAAAGTAAAACCAGTTTTGGAAGCTATCAGGGCAGAAAATGGGACTAATTTGAAAATTGTTGAAATTGATCTGGAAGACAACCCGAAGGTTATCGCAGATTTGAAAACAGTAAAGATTTTTCCAACATTGATTTTATATCAAAATGGAAAAATTGTTTTTAAGAAAGACGGCTTAGGTGACTTGAAAAAAGATGTTGATGCAGCTTTGGCTCATTAAAAAATATAGTATAACATTCAGAATAAATTTATGAATTGTTATGTAGTTAAAAACTTGTTTTTTAGTTTTTTATAAATTTATGTTTTAATTTTATACAATAAATAATATGACTGTCCGCAAATAATACCATGTATTTTTTTCGCCACTGATTACACAGATTCTCACAGATTTCATTACTGTTTTTTTTAAAAATCTGTGGCTAATTTAATCTGTTTGGTATTAGTTGAAGGAAAGTCATAAAAAATAATTTAAAATTTGGAAGTTCCTATTTTTAATATATATTTGTTCTATGGTATAAGTAGTATTTAAATTGTACTTATATCAAAAAAAAAATGGCAACTCAATACGTCTCTTTTGGAGAAAGGCAAGGTTTATTGGTACTTGGTATTCCTTGCCTATGTATTGTTTTTGATTAATTAAAATGGAATAGAATACTTTTCACATTATTTTGAGCTTACTTATCATGAATAAAAATATATATAGTGTAATTGCAGCAATTAGTTTTGCAGGTTTTTCAGCTTATGGACAAGAAAATAAAGCGTTAGCAGTTGTTTCAGCAGCTGATTGTAAGGCTATGTGTAAGGTAAATACATCCAAAAAAGCATTATTGCTGCAATCCATTAATAAAACTTCAGAAGAGCATACAGCAGCTTCGACCGGAGGAATGGTCTGGGTTGATGGAGGCGAATTCAGCATGGGAACCAATGATTATCCCGATGCAAAACCTATTCACAAAGTAAGTGTTAAAGGCTGTTGGATTGATGAGCATGAAGTAACTAATGCGCAGTTTGCTGCTTTTGTGAAGGCCACTAATTATGTAACCATTGCCGAAAGACCATTGGATCCAAATGATTATCCAGGTGTTCCGCTCGAGAATTTAGTGCCAGGTTCGGCGGTATTTGTGCCTCCAGTAGGAAAGGTGGCTTTGGATAATATACAGCAATGGTGGCAGTACGTTCCGGGTGCCAGCTGGCAGCATCCTGCTGGGCCAGAAAGCAGTATTGCTGGGCTGGAAAATTATCCTGTAGTGCAGGTTAGTTATTTAGATGCTAAGGCTTATGCCGAATGGGCAGGAAAAAGGCTTCCAACCGAAGCCGAATGGGAGTTTGCAGCAAGAGCCGGAAGACCTTCTGCAAAATATTACTGGGGTACGGAACTCAAGCCAGACGGAAAATGGGCAGCGAATATTTTTCAGGGATCTTTTCCGGATAATAACACAGCCGAAGATGGTTTTACAGGAGCAGCTCCGGTAAAATCGTTTCCTAAAAATCCATATGGGATTTATGATCTGGAAGGAAATGTATGGGAATGGTGCAGTGATTTATACCGAGACGATTATTATAAAAGCAGTGCAGTTGATAATCCCACCGGGCCTTCGGCCAGTTATGACCCAGAAGAACCGGGTGTAGAAAAACATGTTCAAAGAGGCGGTTCTTATTTATGCAGCGATCAATACTGTATTCGTTATGTGGCGGGAAGCCGCGGTAAAGGAGAGACTACAAGTGCCTGCAATCACTTAGGTTTCCGCTGTGTGAAGGATAAATAATAAAAACGAAAGCTGAAAACAATAATTTGATATGACATTAAAAACAAAACAATTTACTATTCATGAAGATTGGGCAGCAGTGCTTTTAGGTTTTTTGATAATTGGAATTTCTCTTTTTATTTACCTGCCTTCGGTTCCTGTATTCAAGTGGTCAAACGGGGCCGATCTGCAGAATAATGTATGCAGCGGTACGAATATAAAAGAACTTTTTCTGCAATTTATTTACCTTTTAGGGATTGGTATACTAGGCGTTTTTTTGGTTGGGAAATCGGTTAAGAAATTTTTATTGGGTTTTCCAATAGTGTTTGTATTGACAGTAGCGGCCTTGATTATAGCGGGTAATACTGT
Source organism: Flavobacterium sp. HJJ (assembly GCF_015351475.1). Taxonomy (GTDB): domain Bacteria; phylum Bacteroidota; class Bacteroidia; order Flavobacteriales; family Flavobacteriaceae; genus Flavobacterium; species Flavobacterium marginilacus. The sequence continues at coordinate 41,153 of NZ_JADKPR010000016.1, forward strand.
AATCAAGGGGCTCAATTTAGAGGCAGTTATTTTCAGCCTGATTATAGGATTGTCTATAGGTAATTTTTTCAAGCTTCCAGAATGGTTCCGCACCGCACTTTCAACCGAAATTTTTGTAAAAATCGGTTTGGTATTGTTAGGAACCGGTGTCATATTTTCGGATATACTAAAGGCAGGTTCTCTAGGGCTGATTCAAGCTTTAGTGGTAGTTTTGTCCGTTTGGTATTTTGCTTTTTGGGTGTGTAAGAAGCTTAAAGTTGATGAGGAATTAGCCTTAATGATTTCCAGTGCTGTTTCCATCTGCGGTGTTTCGGCTGCGATTGCAACATCCGGAGCCATCAAAGGCGATTCGAAGAAACTGTCTTATGTCATTTCAATGGTATTGGTAACGGCCATTCCAATGATGATTTTTATGCCAATGGTTGCCAAGCACTTCAATTTTGCAGAAGAAGTTACAGGAGCCTGGCTCGGTGGCAGTATCGATACTTCGGGAGCTGTTGTTGCTTCGGGAACATTAGTTGGAGAAACTGCTTTGAAGATTAGCACAATTGTTAAATTTTCGCAGAATGTATTACTGGGATTAGCAGCTTTTGCGATATCCGTTTATTGGTCGTATGCCCAGAATAAATCATCGGATGCTGTTACGGCGAAACCAACTTTAGGAGTTATCTGGGAACGTTTTCCAAAGTTTGTGATTGGGTTTATTGTCGCTTCTTTGGTTTTTTCTTTTCTGATTTCCCCCGAAACAAGAGATACGGTTAAAGACAGTCTGAAGAATCTCCAGGGGCTTTGGTTTGCGCTGGCTTTTACCAGTATTGGATTGGAAACTAATTTCAAAGATTTGTTTACTAATAATAGCAAAAAGCCATTGTACGCTTTTTTGACAGCTCAGCTGTTCAATATTATAATCACGCTTCTGATTGCCTTATTATTGTTTGGCAAATAAGGATTTTTTTTTAGAATAGGATATCATTGTGCACGGCCAATCTTTAGAAGAATTGGGTATAAAAACTGCTGTCCGTCAGTAATTAGTGTTTTATGACACAACCCAGGATGTGGATGTATCCATAGAAACACTTTGGAAGTTAAAAAAATATGACTATCCGCAAAGCATACTAAATCTTTTTTTTGCCGCTGATTACACAGATTCTCACAGATTTTGCATGCATTTTTTTAGAAATCTGTGAGAATCTGTGTAATCTGTGGCCAATTTTATCGATTTGGTATTAGTCACGGATAGTCATATAAAAAATAATAAAGCATAAAAGTTAAACACAAAAAAGTCTGTTCGTCTTGTCTTTTGATGAGATTAAGGCTGGTAAAAAATATTTTTGGAGATTAAAATTTCCAAGACAGGAAGTGAAAACTTCCCGCTTAAAATCTGAACTTGGTTAGTTTGGTTAGTTAATTTTACTTGATTTTTTTTTTTGTAAGTGCAGTAATTCATTTTTTGAAAATACTGCACTTTTTTTTGTAGGATTTATTACTGTTAACATTTTTTTTGTGTTAATTAGTCGATTTTTTTTGTTTGTTGGCGAAGTTTTTAATTATTTTTGGAGCAACTAATTTTTAAACCGAGTAAATGAGTAATAAAATTACGCTGCTAATTTTTACTGTATTCTTTTCATTCTCTTCTTTTGCAAATTTTTCAAAAGCAGAAAAAGAAGTCCTTATAAAATTAAACCAAGCTACCAATGGAGCTAAATGGATTAATAAATGGGATCTTTCTTTACCGATTGATAAATGGTATGGAGTAAAAGTCGTTGATGATAAAGTGGTTTCGATAAATTTGAAAAACAATAATTTAACAGGGCGTATACCCGTAGAAATTACTACTTTACTGAATTTACAGGAATTAAATTTAGGCACCAATTTATTGAATGGCGAAATACCGCTCAACATTGGTAACATGAAAGCTTTAGAGGTATTAGATCTTTCTTTTAATAAGATGACTGGTTTTATCCCTGTTTCTATCTGTACGCTTCCAAATTTAAAAGTATTAATGCTTGACCGTAATATCTTTTCTGGTGAGCTGCCACAGCAGATAGGAAAACTGTCTGCGCTTGAGAGTTTATCTTTATATGAGAACTCTTTCCAAGGTTCGCTGCCGGTTTCTTTTTACGAGTTAAAATCTTTGCGAACACTTTCTTTATATACTAATAGATTCACTGGAAAATTAAGTCCTTCGATTGGGAATCTGGTATTGTTAGAAAATCTGAATCTTTTTGATAATGACTTTAAAGGGCAGGTGCCTGCAGAATTAGAAAAATTAACTCGTTTAAAAAAATTAAATATATCCTATAATCTGTTTTCAGGTCAGGTATCCAATAAATTATCGCTGTTAGATAAATTAAATATGACCATGAGAAACGAAATAGGAAATGTAATTTCTTTACCTATAAAAGGATAAAATCATCCCGTAAGAGTAAAGAGATTAAGAAGATTGTTTGTTTTAATTACACTTAGTTAGATTTACCCTGTAACTTCATACATTACAGGGTTTTTCGTTTTTTACAGCTGAGGTAATTTCAATTAAGTTTAAATTTTACTCCTTAAATGAAAAGTGAAGTTGTTTTAATAATAGCTTAATGTTATAAATTTGATAATTTACAGCTCAATATTATATCAGTTTCTTTTTTTTATCTAATTTTATTGAGAATTCAGCTGAAATAGAAGCTGAAAAGATTAATTTTAATTTATCCACATTTTAATTATAGAATTATGATAGTACAGTATCAAGGAGAGCAAAACGGAGTTCCATCAATATTTACTTTAAGAATCATTGGAAACAATCTGTCAAAAAGCAGTTCGAATTATCAGATAGATTTATTGAAAGGAGATAAGCCTCTGCCAATTTTTACAAGTTTTATACATCAGAGTTTATCAAATTGCCTGAAAGAGATTTATTTGTTCAGAAAACATAACAAAATTACATTCGATGCTGCTTCAGAAAAAGTAGCGCCCAAATTAGTTCCTTATGATTTGGTTTTATACAATGCCCACAAAGAGGGATTGTTTAAATCCTAAGTTATTTTTTAGATATTATAAAGAGACTGTTCAGATTGAACGGTCTTTTTTTTTGCCGTATGTTTTGTTCAACTGTCAGTATCACTTATTTTTTAAGAAAGATTCTGAAACCGTTTTCTCTAAGTAATTCTACTCTTTGTTTTTCAGAAGCATAATCCAGAAGCAGTATTGATTATGCTGATTTCCTGTTTCATTTTGGGCAGTCTGTCTATAGTTTTGAATGATACGTCCATTATTAAAAAATCAATAATTTATAATTTTATCCTTAAATAAAATGCCATAAAAGCGGGTATTAATAACAAATTGTTACTAAAGCTAATGTGATTTTTGGCATTGGAAAAGTTTAGCAAATTCAACGATAGTTTTAAGTTTCTATAAATCTATATGGAGATGTATTTTTAAAATTATCAAAACAAATAAATATATAAGAAACTAAAATTACAGTAAAATGACAAAAATGACCTTGAGTATTAATAGATTTATGAAAAGCGCAGCTTCTTTTCTTGTTTTTCTTTTATTTGTAACTAACGGATACTGTAAAAACGATAAGGAAACCAAAACCGCATCGGCAGTACTGGAAAGACTTATTGGAAAACGGGCAAATGAATTTGACTTAATTATTGCTGAAAAAAAAGACTCCAATGAAACAGATTGGTTTGAAGTGGAAACAACAGCAGCAAACCGAGTTAGAATTACTGCCTCTTCGAATGTTGTGATTTGTTATGCTGCTTATAATTTTCTTAGAGATATTGGAGCAGTTTTAGTCAGCTGGGAGGGAAACAGAATCGATTTGCCTAAGAGCTGGCCAAAATATTCAAAAAAACAGTCTACACCTTTTAAATACAGGGAATATTTAAATGCCTGTACTTTTGGATACACTACTCCATGGTGGGACTGGAAACGCTGGGAACAGGAAATAGACTGGATGGCTTTTCATGGTATTAATCTGCCTACAGCATTGGAAGGGCAGGAAGCAGTATGGCAGCTGTTGTGGAAAGAATATGGGTTAACAGACAGTCAGTTACAGGCGCACTTTGCAGGACCTGCATTTTTGCCTTGGCAGCGAATGGGAAATATCAATGGTCTGGAAGGACCGCTGCCACAAGACTGGATAAATAAAAAAGAAAGCGTTCAAAAACAGATACTGCAAAGAATGAAGGCATTAGGAATGCATCCTGTTGTGCCTGCTTTTAGCGGCTACGTACCTAAAGCATTCGCAGAAAAACACCCAAATTCAAAGATTAGTGAATTAAATTCCTGGTCAGGAGGAGGTTTTGAAAGTACTTATTTATTGGATTCTAAAGATCCTTTGTTTAAAGAAGTTGGTAAGCGTTTTATAGAAATTTACACAAAAGTTTATGGAGAGGCTGATTTCTATCTAGCCGATTCATTTAATGAAATAACACCGCCAGTTTCAAAAGAGCATAAAAACGAGGAACTGTCAGATTATGGAAAAACCATTTTTGAAACCATAAATGAAGCTGCTCCAAAAGCAACCTGGGTTATGCAGGGATGGCTTTTTGGGGACAATAAAGAATTTTGGACTAAAGAAGCTACTAAGGCTTTCTTAAGCAAAGTGCCAAACGGTCGTTTAATGATTCAGGATTATGCAAATGACCGATATAAAGTATGGGAAAATCAAGAGGCTTTTTATGGAAAGCAATGGACCTATGGATATGTGCATAATTATGGGGGATCCAATCCAGTTTACGGGGATTTAAATTTCTACAGAAACGAGCTGACAAGCTTATTGAAAAATCCAAATAAAGGCAATGTTGCCGGCTACGGAGTAATGCCGGAAGGATTAAACAATAACTCAATAGTTTACGAATACATTTATGACCTTCCTTGGTCACAGGGTAAAGAATCTGTAAATGACTGGATGCATCAGTATCTAAAAGCCAGATACGGCAAAAAAACTTCTGCTCCTGTTTTTCAGGCTTGGCAATTGCTGTTAGAGTCCGTTTACAGCACTAAATACTGGGAAACGCGCTGGTGGAATGACTGGGCAGGAGCTTATCTTTTTTTTAAAAGACCTACATTAAAAATTACAGAATTTAAAGGAAATCCAGGAGATAAGGAAAAGCTGAAACAGGCTTTGGATATTCTGAAAAAAGAAGCTAAAAACTTCAGTAAAGAGAGCCTTTATAATTATGATCTGCTGGATGCATCCAGACATTATTATTCACTTATTATTGATGAACAGCTGATGGAATGCGTCAAAGCTTATCAGTCAAAAGACATAAAAAAAGGCGATGAATTGTTTAAAAAAATCGAAAAGTATGCTTTGGATATTGATAATATGCTTTTGGGACAGCCTTTGAACAGCTTAAATAATTGGGTGAAATCGGCTTCTGATTACGGAAACACTCCTGATGAATCCAAATTGTATATAAAAAATGCAAAAACATTAATAACGCTTTGGGGTGGAGAAGGACACCTGAATGATTATGCATCAAGATCGTGGCGCGGTATGTATGCATCCTTTTATTGGTCAAGATGGAAAATGTTTTTACAGGATTTAAGAAAATCATCAGCCAATAACATTCCGTTTGATGAAACGAAAGAAAGAGAAGCCATAAAACAATGGGAAGTAAAGTGGACTGAAAACAAAGAAATGCATTAGTATGTCATCATTAATATCTATCAATAAATAAAAATAAAAGCAATGTTAAAAAGTGAAATAGACAAAGCGACAAGTTTTGAAAAACGATTTGAAAATATTGGAACTGTAGTTTATGAAAATTCGGTAATAGGTTCCAAATCGGTGGCTAAAGAAATAGCTGATTTGATAAGAGAAAAGCAATCCCAAAATCAATTATGCATATTGGGACTTGCTACAGGATCCAGTCCAAAAAGCTTATATGCGGAACTGGTGCGCCTTCATAAAGAAGAAGGTTTGAGTTTTAAAAATGTAGTATCATTCAATTTAGATGAATATTACCCTATGGAACCCGATTCAATAAACAGTTATGTGCGGTTTATGCATGAATTACTTTTTGATCAGGTAGACATTCTTCCGGAAAATGTGCATGTTCCAGACGGAACTTTATCGAAGGAAGCAATTGGGGATTACTGCAGTAATTATGAAAGTAAGATCGAAGCTTTGGGAGGTATTGATCTGCAGGTTTTGGGAATAGGGGGCAACGGGCATATTGGATTCAATGAGTCAGGTTCGCTTCAAAATTCAAAAACGCGTTTAGTTGCTTTAGATCATATTACTCGTGTGGCAGCAAGCAAAGACTTTTCGGGTTTAGATAATACACCAAGAACAGCAATTACTCTAGGTGTAAAAAAGATTATGGAGGCCAAAAGAGTTATACTGCTGGCTTGGGGTGAAGGTAAATCAAACATTATCAAAGACTCTGTTGAAGGACCAGTGACTAATCAGATTCCGGCAACTTTTCTGCAGGAGCATAATAATACCACTTTTGTTTTAGACAAATCTGCAGCTTCAAAACTGACACGTATTAATACGCCTTGGCTGGTTGAAAATGTAGTCTGGACAGATACTCTTATCCGAAAAGCGGTTTTGGGGCTGGCGCAGCATTTGAAAAAACCAATATTAATGCTGACTGATGCTGATTATATTGAAAACGGAATGAGTGATCTGCTTGCAGACTTAGGTCCTGCTTATGATATTAATATTGGAATTTTCAATAAACTTCAGAATACCATTACCGGGTGGCCGGGAGGCAAACCTAATGCAGATGACAGTAAGCGTCCTGAGCGGGCAGAACCAGCGCAGAAAAGAGTTCTTATTTTTAGTCCTCATCCGGATGATGATATTATAAGTATGGGCGGCACCTTTAAGCGTCTGCATGAACAAGGACACGAAGTGCATATAGGTTATCAGACATCTGGAAACATTGCAGTAGCTGATGATGAAGCACTGCGTTTTGCCAATTTTGTATGTGATTACAATGTAAAATTTGGAATTGCGGGCAGTGAGGCGGATGATATTTACAAAAAATCAGTTCAGTTTATTCAGAATAAAAAAAACAGCGAAACCGATATTCCGGAAGTCAGAAACATAAAAGGCCTTATCCGAAAAGGAGAAGCACAAGCCACCTGTCATTTTGTAGGATTGCCGGATAATCAGATTCATTTTATGGAACTTCCGTTTTATGAAACTGGAACGATAGAGAAAAAACCATTAGGAGAAGAAGATATTCAAAAAACGATGGATTTGATTGAGAAAATAAAGCCTCATCAAATTTATGCTGCAGGAGATCTGGCAGATCCGCATGGAACTCATAAAGTATGTTTGGACGCAGTTTTTGAAGCAGTGAAAAGACTAAAAGAAAAAGAATATATGAAAGACTGCTGGGTTTGGCTGTACAGAGGCGCATGGCAGGAATGGGGAATAGATGAAATTGAAATGGCGGTTCCGATGGGACCAGATCAGGTGCTCGAAAAAAGAAAAGCCATTTTTAAACATCAGTCACAAAAAGACGGAGTGGTTTTTCAAGGTTCAGACAGCAGGGAATTTTGGCAGCGTGCCGAAGACCGCAACAGAGAGACGGCTGCAATATACCATCAGCTTGGATTAGCACATTATGCAGCAATGGAAGCCTTCGTAAGATGGATATATTAGTAAGGTTTTAAGCATATAATAAAATAAAAACTTGCTTCTCATCCCTTATTGTCATTGGGTTTATTAAAAACATCCATATTTATGAATAATCTGTCCATTCTTCTGATAAATCATTAATATTAATTTTGACAAACAATTAACCAAATAACTAATTTAAATCTAATATGGAAAAACTTAAAATTTTATTATTCGCATTTTTTGTGACCTTGTCATTTAACAGCTGGGCACAAAAAACAGAAATTACAGGTTCGGTTTTGGACGAGAAGGGTATGCCGCTTCCGGGAGCAAATGTACTTGAGAATGGTGGCACAAATAGTGCTATGACAGATTTTGACGGGACATTCAAAATATCTGTTTCAGATAAAAATGCTGTTTTGGTTGTTTCTTTTGTTGGTTTTGTAGAACAACGTGTCAAATTAGACGGAGCCAAATCAAAGTACACAATTAGATTAACTTCTACTTCAACTAATTTAGAACAGGTTGTAGTAGTTGGGTATGGAAAAGGAACACGTAAAAATTTAACGACAGCTGTTTCTTCTGTAAAAGCTGATCAGTTAAATAATGGTGTAATTGCAGACGTTGGTCAATTACTGCAGGGTAAAGTTGCAGGTTTGAATGTTTCGGTTAGCGGTGATCCTACAAAAACATCTTCAGTGGTTTTGCGCGGGGCTTCAACATTAAACAGTTCTCAAGGACCTTTTTATGTTGTAGATGGTATTCCTGGTGTTGATATTTCAATTATTTCGCCAGAGGATATTGTTACTGTTGATGTATTGAAAGATGCGGCTGCAACAGCTATTTATGGTAATCGTGCTGCCAATGGGGTTATTATGGTAACAACAAAAAGAGGAAGCAAAGATAAAACTCAGGTTAATTACAGCAATTATTTTGGTTTCGAAAAGGTTTCAAACCAGATTGACATGATGAATGCAGATCAGTTAAGAGCATTTACGACTAAAAATAATTTAAGTTTTACCCCTGAAAATGATAAAGGAGCAAATACAGATTGGCAGAAAGAAATCCTTAGACCTGGATATGCTAATTCAATGAGCCATAACCTTTCATTAAGCGGCGGCGGTGAGCATGGTAACTATTTTGCAAGTGTAAGCTATATGGACAAAGAAGGAGTTCTTATTGGGAATAACTTTTCAAGAACAATTGCACACTTAGCGATAGAACAAAATGCTTTCGATGATCATGTTAAATTTGGTTTGAATGTAACCAATTCGAATAGTGTTTACAATAACGTCCCTCAGCGTAACGTGGTACTTTTACAATCAATTAGCCACCTTCCAGTTTCACCGGTAAGAAATGCAGACGGAACTTATTTTGAAAACTTCATTCAAACAGGTTATTTCAATCCTGTTGCGATGATTAATCATGGTGTTGATGATACGAAAGCAAATAATTTTGTTGGTAGTTTCACTACTGAGGTAAAACTTCCTTTTGGATTTTCTTATAACTTAAATCTTTCTTATCAGCAGTTAAATTCACTGCATGGTGAGTTTTATGACAGCTATTATTCAAAATATAATAGTGCCAATTTTTACAATAACCCAGATCCACCGTATACACGTTCATTGGTGAATTTTGGAGTAAATGGAGCAGCTTTAAGAAATTCATACCAAACAAATAATACTATTATTGAAAGTTTCTTGAATTGGGATAAAACTTTTGGTAATCACAAAATCAAAGCTGTTGTGGGGTATTCATGGCAGGAAGATGTTTTGGGTGACGGATTTCAGGCAACAAACACAAATTTCCCTGTAGATGATGTTAGCTATAACAACCTTGCTTTAGGTAACTATGCTTCAGTTTCTGGTTACAGAGTTGATTTTGGAGATAGCAGAGCGTATCAGAAAAAACGTTTGATTTCTGAATTTGCACGTTTGAATTACAATTATAAAGATAAATACCTTTTACAAGGATCTATAAGAAGAGACGGCGGATCAGTATTTGGAATCAATAATCAATGGGGTTATTTCCCTTCTGTAGGTGGTGCATGGAGAATTGAAAAAGAAAATTTCATGCAGAATCAAAAGTTTTTTACTGATTTGAAACTTCGCGGAAGCTGGGGTGAAACAGGAAACTCTTCTGGATTCAACGCTTATACTGCTCAATTTATTTCAGGAAGTTTAGGAACATTCTATTATAACGGACAGCAATCTGGTGCTTATGGACCAAATCAGGCGGCTAATCCAGATTTGAATTGGGAAAAAACAGCTACTGCAAATATTGGTGTTGATTTTACAGTATTAAAAGGTATATTGTCAGGTTCTGTTGATTTGTATAGCAAGAAAACTACGGATATGATTTATAATTATTCTGTAAATCCAGTACTTGTTCCAGTAGGATCAATTGTTGCAAACGGCGGTAATATGACAAACAAAGGTGTTGAGGTTGCTTTGAGCAGTACTCCAATTAGAACTGAAAAATTTAGCTGGACAACAAGTTTGAATTATTCACGCAACAAAAATAAAATTACTAAATTGACAAATCCATATTTTATTGGAGGAGATTCAATACGAAGAGTACAGCCAGACGGTGGCGGACAAACAGGAAGTACTTTGCAGATTTTCAAAGAAGGAAAACCTCTTGGACAGTTCTTTACGCTTCAATATGCAGGAAAAAATGCAGCGGGTGTTTCTCAGTATGTTGCCAAAGACGGAACTTTAACAACAAACCCGCAGATTGGTGTAGATTACCATTATGCAGGAAGTGCACAGCCTAAATTTTTGATGGGATGGGATAATAATTTCACATACAAAAGATTTGATTTGAACATATTTTTCCGTGGGGTATTTGGTAATAAAATTTTCAACGCAACTCGTGCTGATTTATTCAGACCAAGTACTGCAATGACTAATAACATTCTAGTAGATGCTGCAGATGAATCACCAAATGACCTTAATGCTTATAAATATTCGACTCGTTTTATAGAAGACGGCAGTTACATCCGATTAGACAATATGACTCTTGGATATGATTTTGGTAAAGTTGGTAAATACATCAAAAAAATCCGCTTGTATGAAACAGTAAATAATCTGTTTGTTATTACTAAGTATTCTGGAATTGATCCTGAAGTAGAACAAGGAGGAACAGCTCCGGGTGTAGATTCAAATAACTTTTATCCAAAAACCAGAACCTTTTTGTTTGGTTTGAATGTGATATTCTAAAAACTAAATTGTAAAAACTATGAAAAATATATTAAAATATTTAGGACTTCCAATACTTATGGTTGGCTTATTAAGTTCTTGCGAAAATCTTGATGTGCCAATTACGACGCAGCTTACACCAGATGTATTCCCTCAGAATTCAGCACAATATATTCAAGCTTCTGGTGCAGTATATACTGCCTTTCGCGGAGATTTTGCATTTTCCTGGTGGTGGTCACAGTCTATAACTACCGATGAAGCCATTATGCCTGCACGTGGCGGGAACTGGTTTGATAATAGAGGTTATGCCTGCCAGCATTACCATGATTGGACTGCAGACAATGGAGTTGGTCCTTGGGGCTGGGCAGAAGCTGTTATCGGAACGAGCAATCAGACCATTTCAATTTTAGATAAAACAATGCCGGCCGGTTCAGAAAAATCAACAATGATTGCCGAATTAAAAACAATGCGTGCTATTTCTTATTTTATGCTGATGGATTCTTATGGCGGTGTACCGCTGGACACGGTATATGGGGAATTTAGCTCTAAAGCAAGATCCAGCCGAACTGAAGTTTTCAATTTCATAGAAAAAGAATTGAAAAAAGCAGTTCCTAATTTAAATCCTGCATCTGGTATTACAACATACGGCAGACCAAATAAACAGACAGCCAATGCTATGCTTGCCAAATTATACTTGAATGCTGAGGTTTATACAGGAACACAGCGTTACAATGATTGTATTGCTGCTTGTGATGCGGTAATTAATTCTGGATTGTATGCCGTTGAGCCTAGAAGCACTTATCTTCAGATGTTTTATCCTAATAATGGTCCTGCAATGAAAGAATTTATTTTTGCTGTACCTTTTGATCCTTCAGCTACAACAGTTGGTTTCAATGGACAAATGTATCATGCGCGTTATGATGTCCCTCGTTCTGAAAGAGCTAAGTTTGGTCTTCCTTTTACGCCAAGTGCACCTAGAAGTACTCTGCCTGAATTTTATGCCAATTTTGATGATGTAAATGATATTCGTAACAAACAATGGCTGACTGGCTTACAATTCTTGAATGATGGTGTGACTCCAGTGAAAGTTACTACTACTAAGAAAGGATATGATCAGTTTTATACAGGAGCAGATGGCGGTGCTGCATATACTTATCAGGTTGATTTAACTCCAAACATTGTTCTTCGTCAGAATCCTGCTTTGTTTGACTGCGGAAATGATGAAATTGCCTGGAACATGGGTTATAGAAATATTAAATTTTATCCTGACAATACATCAACCAGCCGTAACCAAAATAATGACGTGCCGTTTTTACGCTATTCAGATGTTCTGTTGATGAAAGCAGAAGCAATTCTTCGCGGAGGTAATCCAACATTAGGACAAACAGCTCTTACATTGGTGAATAATGTACGTACTAATCGTTCTACTTCTGCAGCATGGACAAGTGTAGCTTTAGAAGATCTTTACAAAGAAAGATGCCGTGAATTCGCTTGGGAAGCATGGCATAGAAACGATATGATCCGTTTTGGTAAGTATGAAGGTAAATGGGGATTCAAAACAAATGCGGACACTTATCGCCGTATTTTCCCGATTCCAACTTATGCTAAGGCTTTAAATCCTTCTTTAGACCAGAATCCAGGATATTAATTAATTTAAAATCAGATTGCTGATAGATTTTATTTCATAAAAAGGAGAAGAAGATTATATTTCTTCTCCTTTTTTTATTAAAAGTTTGGTTTAGACTTTGTTCTAAAAAATGTTTTAGCTTTTGAATGAGAAGTTTCCAAAATATAGCATCTTTTAGAATTGTAATTGGTAAGTTAGAGCCATGAAGCATAAACAATATATGCCCAGTCAATACACATAGAATATATGAGACTAAAGAAAATTTTAAAAATCGGTAACATAGTAATAAGTTTAGCTCTCGTTTTGTTAGTATCATGTAAAACGGAAAAAACAGCTTCTCTTCCAAAGGATCAGTTAAAAGATCAGCTGGTGGATAAGGTGTATCCTTTGCTCGATACTGAGAACTCGCGGTGGTTTTTCTTTTCTTCTGCAAGCCGTCCGTTCGGTATGGTGAATTTAAGTCCCGATACGGAAATTAAAGGCGATTGGGGAGGCGGCTACAAATACACAAGTGACACCATAAAAGGCTTCAGTCATATTCATGAATGGCAGCTTTCCGGACTTTCGGTAATGCCGGTAACTATCATTGGCGAAAGTAAAAAAAATATTTTCAAAGATTTTTATTCAAAATTCAGCCATGATACCGAAAAAATAACGCCCGGATATCATTCTTTGGTACTTGACAGATATCAGATAACTTCGGAATTGACAAGCACCAAAAGAGTAGGTTTTCACAAATATACATTTCCCGAAAATGCTCAGAAAGCAATTCTTTTTAACCTAAATACAGTTTTAGGACCATGTGACAATACAGACGGAACATTAGAAAAGAACAATGATTATGAGCTTTCAGGATCATTAATAATGAGCACCAATTTTAGAAGACCAAAACCAGTAACGGTATTTTTTAAAATCATGTTCAAAACACCGATTGCTTCGGTAGAGAAAGATGGAGCTACAGGTAATTATTTGGTGAATTTTGGTAAATCAGATAAAGTGGTATTAATGAAAGCGGGGATTTCTTATACTTCGCTTGAAAACGCGGCTATTAATATTCAAGAAGAATTGCCTCATTGGGATTTTGATAAAGCAGTTACAGAATCAAAAACCGAATGGAATAATCTGTTGGGCAGAATAAAAATTGAAGGCGGAACAGAAACTGATCAGCGAAGATTTTACACAGATCTTTGGCACGCGCTGCAGGGACGAAAAATGATCAGTGATGCCAATGGAGCATATCCAGATAATACAGGAGAAAAATTCAGAATCGGGCAATTGCCTCTCGATGCTGATGGAAAACCAAAATTCAATCAGTACAATTCTGATGCGTTCTGGGGTGCCCAATGGACAATAAATACCCTTTGGGGACTTGTTTATCCTGAAATAATGGACGAATTTGTTCATTCATTAATGCAGTATTACAAAGACGGCGGCATGATTCCCCGTGGTCCTTCCGGAGGAAATGATACTTATGTTATGACGGGAGCTTCGGCAACGCCTTTTATAGTTAGTGCTATTCAAAAAGGACTGGTAAAAGATGATTTGGAATCTATTTATCAGGCATTGAAAAAAAATCACATGTTAAATGGGATTATGGGAAAAGCAGGATATGAGCATAATACAAGCATTGGCGGCGGATTGAAATATTATATGGAAAAAGGTTTTGTACCTTACCCTCTGCCGGACGGTAATTTCGGCAGTCATCAGGACGGTGCCAGCCAGACATTAGAATATGCTTATCAGGATTGGACTTTGGCACAATTGGCTAAGAAATTAAATCACGATGAGGATTATAAATATTTTATGGACAGATCCAAAAACTACCAAAATGTTTTTGATAAAACAGCTGGATGGATGCGCCCAAAAAATGTGAATGGCGAATGGCTCGCAAATTATGATCCGTATAAATATGAAACCGGATTTATAGAATCGAATGGTGCACAGTCAACTTGGTTTGTACCTCACGATATAAGTGGTCTAGCAGATTTGATGGGCGGAAAAGAAAAAGCGGCTGAAAAATTAAACACTCAATTTGAAGCTGCCCAAAAATTAAAGTTTACCTCCGGAACTTCGCATGATGCCGAACTGCATCCAGAGTTTAGCCAAATTCCAATCAATTTTGGAAATCAGCCGTCGATACAGACATCGTTTGTTTTTAATCTCCTTGGAAGACCTGATTTAACGCAGTATTGGACTAGAAATGTAGTAAAGGAAACTTTCAGTGGTTTATCGCCAAGCACTGGTTACAATGGGGACGAAGATCAAGGTTTGATGGGAAGTCTGAATGTGCTTCTAAAAATAGGTTTATTTCAGATGAACGGAGGGACAGATGCAAATCCTGAATACCAGATAGGAAGCCCAATCTTTAACAAAGTGACAATTCAATTGAAACCAAAATATTATTCTGGCAGAAATTTTGTTATTGAAGCCAAAAACAATAATCCAGAGAATATTTATATAAACAAAATAACTCGCAGCAATACAGCTGTAGAAAAGTTTAGTATTACTCATAGTGATATTACAAGCGGCGGAAAATTAATTTTAGAGATGTCGGATAAGCCAAAACAGTAAATGTTGTACTGAGTTAATTAGAAGATTGTCACTAAATTTTACTCATAGTATGTAATTTTTGTTAGATAAAAATGAAATTACATTTTGATACATAGATTTATAGCTAACGATTTAAAGAATGAATAGAAATACCACAGCTTTTTACATATTCATTATGTGAAATAAGATACTAATCAAATTCTTTTCAAATGCTATAATTCTATGTTTCTATATGTTTCTAAAAAAGGATAAGGAGTTAATAGATTAAAAAAACTGCAAAGAAAAAAATATGCAAGTAAAAATGTGTACCAAAGTTTTAATGTTAGGGATATCACTATTTTTTATTCAAAATAGTAATGCCCAAAACCAGCTTCACAATTATGTAGATCCTATGATTGGGTCAGAAGGAGTGGGCAGGGTTTTTGTTGGCCCTTCATATCCTTACGGGATGGTAAAACCAAGTCCGGACTGTACGGTAAATTCAAACAGCGGCTGGCTTGCATTGCCAAAAGAAGTAACGGGTTTCAGCCAGATTCATGTCAGCGGAACCGGCGGCGGTCCAAAATATGGCAATATCCAGATCATGCCTTTTTCCGGAGCTTTGGATAAGTTAGATCAAACATCGCATAGAGCCGAAGAAAATGTGAAATTGGGCTATTATGAAACAGTTTTCAAAGAAAATCAGATAAAAACGGAGATAACAACAGCTGAAAAAGCATCTTTTTACCGAATTACGTATCCAAGAAATGCTTCCAAAGAATTAAAAATCGATCCGGGTTTTTTCTTGGGAGAATCGCCTGAACCAGACGGAAGAGAAGCACAGCAGTTTGTTGGTTCTCAAATAGAAGTTGTTTCGGATTATGAAGTCAGAGGCTATAGCCGAATCCGCGGAGGCTGGAATAATGGGCGTGCATATACCGTTTATTTCTGGGCCGCTTTTGATCAGCCAATTGCAAAATATGTGACTTGGAAAGACGGAAAATTTTATGCAGATCAGTCTTCTCAATTTGATTCAGGAAAAAAAACGGCAGCGTTGCTTTCTTTTGGAAAAGAAGGGAAGCAGGAATTAAATGTTAAGATCGGAATTTCTTTTTTAAGTGAATTAAAAGCAAAAAATAATATGGATATCGAAATTCCGCATTGGGATTTCAGCACTGTTTTAACTGGTTTAGAAAATAAATGGGAACAGTTATTAAACCGCATTACGCTTTCGCCGGATACTTCTATAGAGCACAAAAAAATGTTTTACACCGGTTTGTACCACACTATGCTCGCACCCGTAGACAGAACGGGAGAAAATCCTTTATGGACAAATGATGAACCTTATTACGATGATTTTTATTGTATTTGGGACACTTTCAGAAGTTCAAGTCCGCTTATTACTTTGATAGATCCTAAGCGTGAAGCCGAAATTGTAAACGCAATGCTGAACATTTACAAAAGAGACGGTTATATGCCTGAAGGCAGAAGCGGTAACGACAACGGCCGTACGCAGGGCGGTTCGAATGCTGAGGTTGTAGTTGCTGATGCATTTGTTAAAAATCTAAAAGGAATCGATTACGAATTGGCATTAAAAGCAATGCTGAAAGATGCGACTGTTCCTCCTGGTGGCAATGAAGAAAAAGAAGGAAGAGGCGGACTGACTGAATATCTGCGCTTGGGGTATGTACCTTACAATGTTCCCCGTGCCGGAAACATGACAATTGATTTTTCATACAATGATTACAATATTGCTACCGTGGCAAAAGGACTGGGCTATACCGACCTGTATAATCAATACATGAAACAGGCAGACAGCTGGCAGAATTTATGGCGTTCTGATTATGAAAATAATGGAGCTAAAGGTTTTATTATGCCAAAAGATGCATCAGGAAACTGGCTGGATGATATTGTTTTTGGAGAATCAAAAATTCAAAAACCTACTTTCAAATATACTCCGGTTATTATAGAATCTCCTTGGTATGTATGCCACTGGTGCGTATTTTTCTATGAAGCAACTTCTTGGGAATATTCATTCAGTATTCCTCATGATGTTCCTGAACTTGTGCGTAAGTCGGGCGGTAATTCAGCTTTCCAAAAAAGATTGGATACTTTCTTTGATGCAAAATTGTATAACGTTGCCAATGAACCTTCTTTCTTGACTCCTACTTTGTACCA
Source organism: Flavobacterium sp. HJJ (assembly GCF_015351475.1). Classification (GTDB taxonomy): domain Bacteria; phylum Bacteroidota; class Bacteroidia; order Flavobacteriales; family Flavobacteriaceae; genus Flavobacterium; species Flavobacterium marginilacus. Next base: position 58,266 of record NZ_JADKPR010000016.1, read on the forward strand.
CTGGATAGGAAAACCTTATTTAAGCAGTGACAGAATTCATGAAATTATTACAAATAATTTCAATACTTCGCATGAAGGTTTACCGGGTAATGATGATTCGGGTGCAATGTCTTCCTGGCTTTCATTTCACATGATGGGACTGTATCCTAATGCAGGCCAGCCGTATTATTTATTGAACACGCCATTCATTAAAGAAACAACGGTGAAGTTAGAAAACGGTAACCAGTTTAAGATTACAGCGAAGAATTTAAATGATAAAAATAAATACATAAAAGCAGCTTTCTTAAACGGGAAACCATACAGCAAAGCATGGATTATGCACGATGATATTGTTAAAGGAGGCGAACTGATTTTTGAAATGGATTCAAAACCTTCGGCTTGGGGAACAACAATTTTACCGCCAACAAAATAAAAATAGGAAGCAGATGAAAAATATATTATTAGCCATCATTTTTTGTGGAATATATCAAATGGGAATGTCGCAAAACTACATTCCAGCGATTAAAAATAATACCAAATTAAATTATGTCTGTAAACTGCACGGGCAAACGAGGTCTTTAACGCTTGTTACCAAAATGGATAAGGACACACTGGTACTCAATCTGGAAACCAGAGGCGTAAAAAGCAGTATCGTAATTAGTCAGAAAGGATTAAAAAACGGCAATGCTTTAAGTTATAATCAAGGAGAATACGCTCCTGTTTTGGTACTGAAACCAAGTGAAACCTCTTTTATGATTTCGCAGTCAGCTTATCAGGATTTAGTTAAAAATAAGAAGTTTGTTTATAATAATACTACTTATGTGCTGGATGAAAAAACGGATAAAAACAGTGTTGTTCTAGATGGAAAATCAGTTGATGCTTTTCATGTCACAGCACAAATTGATAAGACCGAAATATGGATTATAAAAAATCCGGATTTTCCTTTAATCTGTAAAATGACCGAAAACCCTTTGGGTATAAATTTTTTGCTTGTAAAAATTGAGGACAACTAATACAGCTGTCAAAAAGAACCAATTGACCAATGGTTTTTGCTTCAAATTACCTGAGTATTAACTAACCAAAATCGAAGTGTATGAAACATCAGATGAGCCGCGGAGAATTTCTTAGACTTGGAAGTCTTTCATTGGCGGGTGCTTTAGTAAGTGATATCGCTTTTGCAAATGATTTTTTTTCGAACAGTAGTGGTGCAAAAGAAGATACTCTGTTAATGAAAAAGCTCATCTTGAATAATGATGCCAAAGTAAAGAGCCTATTGGATAAAGCTCCGATTGATTCCGCGATACGAACAAATAGTTTTCGTTCTATAGCTGGATCTATTTCTGTTATGGCAGCCTCGATATCCAATTCTGCTTCGGAATATTATAAGTCCAGACTTGTAGCAGACAAAATGGATCAGTCAATTGATGTTTTACTGAAAAAGCAATATCCAGATGGCACATTAGACGCAGGAGGAAACATGCAGTCCCCGCCCGATACATCCTTTATTTTGGAATATATGTGTCCAGCGGCAACAGTTTTAAATCTGGAAAAGCAAAAAGATTTTGAGGCATTGAGAGCTAAATTGAAAAAGTTTATTCTGAATGCAGGTGAAGCCATGATTACGGGAGGTGTTCATACTCCCAATCACAGATGGGTTATTTGTGCTGCTTTGGCAAATATCAATTCCCTGTATCCGGATTCGAGATATATTCAAAGAATTAATGAATGGCTTGCAGAAGGAATCGATATCAACGAAGACGGTGATTATTCAGAAAGAAGCGGAGTGTACTCAGCGGTTATCGACAAGGCTTTAATCACGATGGCAAGGTTACTGCATAAACCGGAGTTATTAGAAATTGTCAGCAAAAACCTGACGGCCTGCTATTATCATACAGAAACCAACGGAGATTTGGTTACGGTAAATTCCAAAAGACAGGATCAGTTCATGAATCTGACGGTTATTAAGTTTTACCAGCAATACCGTTATATGGCAGTTCATACCAATAACCCAGTGTTTGCCCAAATGGTGAATCTTATCGAAAATCTTCCTGCTTTTACTGCTGAAGTCCTGTCGGATTCGCTCGTGTTTTTTATGGAAAATGAAGAGCTTCGGAAACCAATTTCGGTTGAAGGAAAGACCGCAAATGATTTTGAAAAGTTTTTTGCAGTTTCAAATCTGGCAAGAATCAGACGCGGAAAAACTTCTGTGACACTATTTGGAGGTAATGATAAACCGATTATGGTTGTTTCGGGAAGATCCTCAAATCCTAATTTTTTAATGTACAGAAAAGGAGATGCGATATTGAAATACATGCGTCTGTCTTCTTCGTTTTTTAGATTGGGATATTTTAGCAGTGACGGAATTGTAAAAGAAGGGAATAAATATATACTGAAAGAAACCAAAGAAGGAGACTATTACCAGCCTCTTGCCAAAGAATTCCTGAAAGCAGATGGTGATTACAAATTATCTGAATCACCCGATGACCGGTTTTGGAATAAAATGGATTTTGATTCACGAACAAAAAGCAATGTAAAAAAACAGGTTACCGTGATTGAAATTATCGAGAACAATGGAACATTGGACTTAGATTTTAAAGTTGACGGTCCTCCAAATGTCGAAGTGACGATAGAAATGTGTTTTAAAGAGGGCAGCAGTATTGCAGGAGCAGAAATGGATGAAAAAAATAATTATTTCCTAAAATCCGAAATGGGATCGCTTTCCGCGGGAACAGATGCTATTCAATTTGGACCGGGAAAATGCGAACATTTAAACGTAGAAAATCTGGACAGCGAAGAGTATACCTATCATCAGGGCAGTTTGCGAACCAGCGGAGAGTATGTTTATATTACAGGATTTACGCCTTTTCATCACAAAATGACAATTTCTTGATAATATAAAGGAATTCTTCATGCATTTTTGAAAGGTTGTTTTAATTTTACGAAAATTAAAACTAATCCATAAAATAATTGAAATTATGAAATTATCATTTATTGCCGCTTTACTGTTCTGCTGTATTTGTTTTGGACAAAATAATACGGACACCAGTTTGTATATGAAGGCCGAAAAATCAGAAAAAATAACCTATCTGACAGATATCGGTTCAGAATCAGGGGATTTATACAAGACAATCGGGCATCATGGACCAGCTATTGAAAACGAATGGATGGCATTGAGAATTTATTTCAGCGATAAAGTGGCTATCGATGTTTATAATAAAGCAAAAGCAGGATTAGAGCTGAAAAAAGCTCAATGGTACCCAACCCCGGAACAGCAAAAAGAAGGATGGGGAGCAGATTATTATAAAGTTGCTAATACTGTAGGTTTGGGAGGCGTAAAACTTTGGGACGGAGAAAAGATAGTACCGCTGAATCCGGTTACTAACCGTTTGGCTAGAGTAGGTAAAACAGAAAATACTTCATGGATGGAAATGATTTCCAGAGGTGTGCCTTACAAAGGAAAAAAAGTAGATATTCTGATTCGTGTTACTGTATTTTCCGGAAAAAGAGAAGCCAAAGTGGAAGCTGTCAGCTTAACTGGAGAAAAAGTACAGTTTGCTACCGGAGTAAATTATTTCAAAGATTTTCAAATCAAAAAAGGAGCTGATTATATCGCTGTATGGGGAAAACACCCGGAAGATGTAGCTGCTGAGGTTATAGGAATTGGAGCGGCTATAAAGTACAATCCTAAAGATTACGTAAAAAACACAGATGACGGAGCTCAGTATCTGCTGATCTCTAAACCAACGGTATCTTTAGAAACAAAAATTATATCTTCAAGCGAAAGAGAGCAGGAACTAAACACTTTGGATAAATTAGAAGCCTATATAAAATAGACTGATTATCCTTTAATTTAAACCAATGAAAAACGGTTTTAGTTTAGTGTGTTCTTGTTTGAATTGTAAAATAATAAAAGAATAACATGTTAAAAATTAAACTAAAACCGTTTTTTACGGCTTTATCGATAAGTCCTTTAATTTTAGGCATCTTCATCTGCGGTTTTTCAAATGATGGTGTCCGCCTTAATTACATTCAGGTTATCGGCAGTCATAACTCTTATAAAATCGCTATTGAAGAACCTTTGTTTAATTATTTGTTTAAACTGGATTCTTCACGGGCAAAATCGCTGCAGTACAGCCATATTCCTTTGGAAGAGCAGCTCGATTTAGGTTTGCGAAATTTAGAACTGGATGTTTTATATGACCCCAACGGCGGCTATTACTCGAATCCAAAAGGATTGGAAATAGTAAAAAGTCTGGGAAAGGAACCTATGGCTTTTGATAAAGAGCAAAAACTTAAAAGATCTGGGCTGAAAATGTTTCATATTCAGGATATTGATTTTAGAAGTCATTATCTATTGTTTAAGGAAGGCTTATTGGCGCTGAAAAGATGGTCTGATAAACACCCGAATCACACCCCGATTTTTATTTTGATGAACACAAAAGATGATGTTATTGAAAAATTGCGTAAGCCGTTACCTTTTACCGCAAAAGCTTTGGACAGCATTGATATAGAAATAAAAAGTGTTTTTTCTAATAAACAGCTTATTACACCAGATTTAGTTAGAGGAAAATATAAAACTTTGGAAGGAGCAGTTTTAAAAAAGGGCTGGCCTGAATTGAAGGATGTAAAAGGGCGTTTCCTTTTTGTATTAGACGAAAAAGAAGAAAAAATAAATCGGTATTTAGACAACCATCCGTCATTAAAGAACAGAGTTTTATTCGTTAATAGCAAAGAGGGGAATCCCGAAGCAGCGTTCCGGATTATAAATGACCCAATCAAGGATTTTGACTATATTAAGGAATTAGTTGCCAAAGGCTATATGGTTCGTACCAGAGCCGATTCGGATACCAGGCAGGCTAGAACTAATGATTATACTTCGTTTGAAAAAGCCAAAGCATCAGGAGCACAAGTTATTTCAACCGATTATTATCTGCCAAGTAAATTATTTAAATCGGATTTTAGAATTTCCTTTGAGAACAATACTTTTGAACGAATAAAATAATGTAATTAAAATTATGATTCTTATGGTATTTGTGTCAAATCAAAATAATAAAAAGAATTTTAAAATCTTTGAACCGTTAAGGGATTAAGAAAATTAAGGTATTGTCCGCTTCATAATGAGCCTTCATGTCTTAATGGTGGAAGAAAAATTAATATTGATAATATTTCCAGTAAAACTAAAATTATATGTTAAGAATATCAAGTTTGTTATTACTGCTGTTTTCTTTCTATGCCTGTAAATCACAGCAGCAGGAAAGAAAAGCAGCTGTAAAGATTGCTTTTATAGCTGATGTTCATCTGCAGGATATTTTTGCAAAATTTGAAGATAATAATTACCAGGGAATTAAAAATCCGGTTACGGGCGAGTATGCGAATATCAGGACGATGGACTCCCAGCTGCATTCTACCCGAATTTTTAATGAAAACTATTTTGCCTTTTTGCATGCTCTGAATGATATTTCCAAAAGAGGAATTAAGCTGGTGGTACTTCCAGGTGATTTCAGCGATGACGGACAGCCTGTGCATATTAGAGGATTAAGAAAAATATTGGACGAATATTCTAAAAAATACGGCATGTCATTTTTTGTAACTACAGGAAATCATGATGCTCCTAAGCCTTTTGCACAAGAGGCTGCTAAAACTGATTTTTTGGGTAAAGACGGTAAGGAACAAATCATCAGTAGTTCTAAAAGTATTTTGAAGCCGAAAGAAAATCAATTGGAACCCATCATCACATCCGATATAAAAAATGGCGGTTACAAAGAGACTCTGAGTGAAATGGCTGCTTTTGGTTTTTATCCAAAAAAAGAATTTCTGTACTGGGAAACTCCTTTCTCAAGTTATGGGTATGATGACTATAATTTTGATAAAGCTTTAAAAGAATCTATTTTAGAAAAACGAATTTATCCAGTAAAAAATACTAATTTATTCCTTCCGGATGCGAGTTATCTGGTGGAGCCGGTAAAAGGAATTTGGCTTTTGGCAATAGATGCTAATGCGTATGTCCCAAACGAAAAATTATCAGGTCTGCCGAATGATCCACATGATTTTTCGGGAGCAAGCATAGGCTATAACAATGTGCTTATTTATAAAAAACATTTAATACAATGGGTAAAGAAAGTTTCGGCAGAAGCAAAACGGAAAGGAAAAGTTCTTATTGCTTTCAGTCATTATCCGATGGTTGATTTCAACGATGATGCTTCAGCAGAAATGAAACTTCTTTTTGGTTCCGATAAAATGCAGCTGGCAAGAGTTCCAAGTGAAGAAGTCGCACAGGCATTTGCGGATGCAGGTATTCAGATTCATTTTGGCGGCCATATGCACATTAATGATACAGGAGTGCGGACAACTGCCAAAGGCAATACTTTATTTAATATCCAGACACCGTCTCTGGCAGCTTATATGCCGGCTTATAAGATACTCACTATACATTCGGCTGCAGCAGTAGAAGTGGAAACGGTTGTTGTGGGTTCTGTTCCAAAATTTAATAGTTTATTCCCTTTTTATGAAGAAGAATATGCTCATCTGCAAAATATAAAAAAACCTGCGATTTGGAATAAAGACATTCTGAAAGCCAAGGATTATGAAGATTTCACAAAATGGCACCTGAAAGAATTAGTGCGTCTTCGGTTTTTGCCTGAAGATTTTCCGACAGATTTTTTAGCATCTGTCTTGAAACTTTCCGGGAAAGATTTATTGCAGATTAATAATAATGCCGCTGCTTTTGAAAAACAATTAGCTTCTAATAATTTAACTGTTAAAGATTTTGAATCATGGACTGGTTTTGATATGATTTTTGATTTTTACAGGTTAAAAAACGCAGATGAATTGGCCATTCCCGGAATTGGTGTCAAAAGATTAAAACAGTATCAATTAGTATGCGGGCAGTTAGAAAAAACAGATAATGCGAAGCTGGTTTTATGGGCAGAAATAATGCTGAAAACCATGAATGGAAAACCGTCCGATCATTTTAAAATTAATCTGAAAACCAATCAGATAGAAAAAATAAATCCTTAAAAAATAATGATTACTGGTTAAAAATCAGTATATTGTATTGATAATTCAATGTTATGAAGAAAAATCTGTTTATAGTATTCCTTTGTCTATTTACTTTTTATTATTCTTATTCTCAGAATATAAAGTTTACGCATTATAACGACAACAATGGTTTGTCTCATAATTCCGTTAGGCATATAGTTCAGGATAAAAAAGGTTTTTTATGGCTGGGTACTTTCTCTGGATTGAATCGTTTCGATGGTTATCAATTTAAAAATTACATGAGTTCTTCCGCTAGTGCAAATAAACTATACAATGATGATATCACGGCATTGGAACTCGATGAAGAATCAAACAATTTATGGATAGGTACTAGAAAAGGCTTGACTCTTTTCAAATTGGACACGCAGGTTTTTACCACTTTTTTCTCCAAAAAAGAAGATTCAAATAGTCTGCCCGAAGAAGAAATTCGTTCTGTATATGTAGATAAATTTAAAAGAGTTTGGGTAGGTACTAAAACCAAGGGTGTTTATCTGTTTTTTTTGAAGGAAAATAGATTTGAAAAGATTCCGATAAAGGGTTTTGAATATGTAAAAGAAATTTTTGAAGACAGAAGCGGGAATATCTGGATAGGCAGTTATGAAAAAGGATCTGTGGCCAAAATAACAATGGACACCAAAGGTGCAATCGTAAAAATTAATGATTATACGCTTACTGTTCCTCATTCGAATGAGAAGAATCCATACGTCAATTTTATTTATCAGGATGCCAAGTCGGATATTTTTGTTGGAACACGCCAAGGGCTTTATAAATTGGATAAAAATACTAATCAATTTGTAAACCTGTATATTGAAAACAAAGAGATTAGAGGAAGTTTAGGCCCGTATTTTTTGTCTGTTGCCCAAGCTCCCGATGGTAAATACTGGGTGGGAACTTTAGGAGGATTACTCGTTTGCAATCAATTGGAAGATATTCAGAAAGGCTATTATAAATGGTATTATTCTATATTGTCAGAAGAAACATCTATAGTTGATAATTTGGTTTCGGCATTATATTTTGATGCTTCAGGAGTACTTTGGATAGGAACCGAAGACGGACTGGATAAATACGATCCTTACGAAAATCAGTTTACAATCAACAAAGATATATCACATTACATAGGCAATCAGGCTCCTCGCATAAGAGGATTTGCCAAGACCTATGATAATAAGGTGATTGTTACAACCAGCCATAATGGACTTTTTATCTCGAATGGCAATGTTTTCAAGCCATTGTATAATAGTGATAAGGATATTGCCAGCATTTATTCGGAAGATGGGAAGATTTTTTACTGCGGTCTTTGGAATGGCAATCTGCTGGTTTATAATTATCTTACCAATTCTTCAAAAGAAATTAGTTTAGGTTTCGAATCGGCAGCATTATTTGCCTTTTGTAAAATAGGACCGCAAGCAATGATGGTCGGTTCTTTTGGCGAAGGAGCAGTTGTTATAAACACTAATACCTTGGAAGTTCAAGTCTCGAAAGGTAAATTACTGCCAGGTTTTCAAATCAATGCCATAGAAAAAGACAATCAGAACAATATTTGGTTTGCCACAGAAACCGGTGTAGTGAGGTACAACACTGTATCAAGCAAAATAGATACCTATAAGTCGCTTTCTAAAAGAGAAAACGGAATACCATACGACGATAATGTCAGCGATGTTTTAATAGATAAAAAAGGAAAGGTATGGGCTTCTACCCGCTATGGTCTGTGTATTTATGAGCCTTCAAAAAACAAATTCAAAGCAGTTACTCATCTCAAGGAACTAAATGGAAAGTGGATTACAGATATACTGCTGGATTCCAAAGGGGATTTATGGTTAAATATCAATAATAACAGTATTGCATGGGTAAAATACAATTTGAAAGATATTAATATTTATCATGTCAATAGCGGTAATAGATTAGATGTATTTAGTTCAAGCGGTTTTTTCAATTTTAATGATTCGAAAATCTATTTAGGAGGCAAAAACGGTATTATTTATTTTTCTCCTCATACGATGAAAAAAAATAACTGGTCGCCCAGCCCTATAGTTACCGAATTCAAAATTCAGAATGAAGAAGTACTTCCGGGAATGGAAATTAACGGACAGATTCCATTGGTTAATGATTTAAATTACGGCAGGGAGATTGAACTGGATTATAGAAACCGCAATTTTTCGCTCCAGTTTTCGGCTCCGTCATTTGCAAACGAAAAATTGAATAAGTTTCAGTATATGCTGGAAGGCTTTGATAAAAACTGGATTACTGCAAACAGCAACTCAAGAACCGTGCAGTATACCAACCTTTATCCGGGCAGTTATGTGTTTAAAATAATGTCCAGCAACAGTGACGGACATTGGAGCAAGGCTGCTTCTTATAAAATAGTAATACATCCTCCTTTCTGGCTGACACCAATAGCTTTGCTGTTATTTTTAGTGCTGTTATCTGTCGGTTTTTATTTCGTTAGAAAAGAAATCAGAAACCGTATCAGATTAAAACAGGAATTACTTACTGAAAAAATAAACAGGGAGCAGGATATTAAACTGAACAATGAAAAGCTTCGTTTTTTTACCAATATCTCTCATGAGTTAAGAACGCCTTTGACACTGATTTTGGGCCCCGCCAAACAATTGATGGAGGAAGGGAATGCAAGCGAATATCAAAAGAGCAGGTATAATCTGATTCATCAGAATGCCAGCAGAATGTTAAATCTGGTCAATCAGGTACTGGATTTTAGAAGAGCACAGGCAGGGGAATTAAAACTTAAAGCTTCGGAGACAGATATTGTTACCTATTCTAAAAATATCTTTGATTCTTTCAAAGAAATGGCTTTCAATAAAAATATTGTCTTGACTTTTAACACAGAAAATGACCATATAACAGGCTGGGTGGATAATGATAAGTATGATAAAATTTTATACAATCTTTTGTCTAATGCATTGAAATTTACCAATAAATATGGAAACGTTGATTTGTTTATCCGATTAAAAGAAGAAAACAAATTAATTATTGAAGTAAGTGACAATGGAATAGGAATTCCGTTAAAGAGCCAGGAGAAAATTTTCAAACGTTTTTATCAGGTTAGCAGCAGTAAAACTGATAATACGGGTTCAGGAATTGGTCTGTCATTGGTAAGGTCATTGGTAACACTTCATAAAGGAACTATTAAAGTAGATAGTACGCCGGGAAGCGGCAGTGTATTTACAGTTGAAATTCCAATTGACCGCAGTTTTTATAATGACAAAGAAGTATTCGAATATATTCTGAAAAATGACAATCAGAGTATGTCTCTTCCCGAAAAGACCGTGAAGAAAATTCTGCAGAATACGGAGATGAAACAAAAAATATTAGTGGTTGAAGATAACACGGAACTAAGGAAATATTTGGTTGATTATCTGTCTGATTATTACAAAGTTTATGATGCAGAAAATGGAATGGAAGGACTGAAAATCTGCAGACAGGTAAAACCAATTCTGTGTGTTGCAGATGTCATGATGCCGGTTATGAACGGACTTGATTTTTGCGAAGAATTAAAAAAAGATGAGTTTATCAGTCACATTCCAGTGGTTTTACTAACAGCACTTTCTGAAAATGAAGATAAGGTAAAAGGATATGGCATTGGCGCAGATGGTTATCTTGTGAAACCATTTGAGCCTTCACTGCTTAAAACAGTTATCGAGAATATTATTAAGTCAAGATTAGAATTAAAGGAAAAATTCTCCGGCGAAGTAGAAAGCAAGGTGGGTTTATTGACACATTCTCCTATCGATGAAGAATTTATGACTAAAATTACTGCTCTGATAAATGACAATCTGGACGAAATCGATTTGTCTACAGAATTTCTGTGTGATAAACTTGGAGTAAGCTCTTCAAAGCTGTACCGAAAAATAAAAGAACTTACAGATTTGGCACCAAATGAGTTTATCAGAACGATTCGTCTGAAAAAAGCAGCACAGCTTCTCAAAACAAAAAGATATAATGTTTCTGAAGTAACAGAGTTAGTCGGCTTCAATGATCCTTTGTATTTTAGCCGGTGTTTTAAAAAACAGTTTGGATTTCCTCCAAGCAAACTAATTAACGGCTGATTTCTTAAAACTTTGAAAATCAGCTGTAGTAATTAGAATATATCCATGTTTTTGATGAATTAATCCATTTCGTTTTCTAAGTGATATTATATTTTTGTCTTGTAAATTTTAATTTAAACACGATGAAAAAGATAATAGATACAGATAAGCCGTTAAAGAATTTGGACGAATGGGAAGACGATTTATTAATACGTTATCCCGATCCGGCCGAAAATATAAAAGAAAAAGAAAAAGAAGAGTTTAGAAATTATGTCGATTCAGAAAGAGTAGAAACCGTTAAGGAGTTTTACAGAATGAACCATACATATCAAACCTATGATTTTGTATGCAGTAAAGAAGAAGAGTTTTTACAGTTTAATAAAAAGAGTTTGTCTATTTGGGAAGCAGTTGAATTCCTGAATACCCTTGTTGATGACAGCGACCCGGATATCGATTTAGACCAAACCCAGCACCTTTTGCAGACTTCGGAGGCGATTAGGGCTGACGGTCACGAAGACTGGTTTGTTCTTACAGGATTTTTGCATGACCTGGGAAAAGTATTATGTTTGTTTGGAGAGCCTCAATGGGCTGTAGTTGGAGATACTTTTCCTGTGGGCTGTGCTTATTCTGATAAGATTGTTTACCCTGAATTTTTCAAGGAAAATCCAGATTATACCGATGAGAGATTCAATACAAAGTTTGGAATTTATACCGAAAACTGCGGTCTTGACAAAGTAAAAATGAGCTGGGGACATGATGAATATCTGTACCAGATCATGAAAGATTACCTTCCGGATCCGGCATTATACATGATTAGATATCATTCTTTTTACTCACAGCACAGAGAAAATGCCTATGCCCATTTAATGAATGAAAAAGATGTAGAAATGTTCGAATGGGTCAAAAAATTCAATCCCTACGATTTATATACAAAAGCCCCTGTTAAGCCGGATGTAAAAGCTTTGCTTCCTTATTACAAAGAATTAGTAGCTAAGTATTTACCAGAAAAACTTAATTTTTAAAGTACAAATCACTTTTTGTTTAGAGAATGTATTTCTTTCTGCAGGGTTTTCTAAATCCTGCAGGAGTCTTACTGATGCAGGTTAAATACCTGTAAATCTGAGATGGAATAATCTCGTGTTAATTAGTAGATAAATAGTAAATGAAGAAAATCAGAACTGGAATAGTATTATTTTGCCTGTCTGCGATTTATGGGACAGCTGTTTTTGGACAGGAAAAAAACAGCAGAAATGACTGGGAAAACCCAGAGGTCTTTCAGATTAACAGAGAGCCTGCACGTGCATCATTTCTTCCGTATGCGGATGAAGCATCTGCGCTGAAGGATAATTATACTAGTTCGCCATGGTATTTTCCGCTCAATGGCAAATGGAAATTTTCATGGGCTCCAACTCCGGATCAGCGTCCAAAGGATTTTTATAAAACCGATTTCAGCACGCTGGAATGGAAAGAAATAGAAGTGCCTTCCAATTGGGAGCTCAAAGGATATGGCATTCCAATTTATACCAATATCACGTATCCTTTTGAAAGGAATCCTCCTTTTATTAACCATTCGGATAATCCTGTAGGGTCTTATAAAAGAGATTTTATTCTGCCTGAGAATTGGAAAAACAGACACATATTTCTTCATTTTGAAGCAGGAACTTCGGCTATGTATATTTGGGTTAATGGACAAAAAGTGGGTTATACCGAAAATACCAAAAGTCCTGCAGAATTTGATATTTCCAAATATGTGAAAGCTGGAAAAAATGATGTGGCAGTTGAGGTTTACAGATGGAGCGATGGCTCTTATCTGGAAGATCAGGATTTTTGGAGACTTTCAGGAATTGACAGAAACGTTTATTTGTACAGTACCAATGATATTCGCATTGCTGATTTTTTTGCAAAACCTGATTTAGATTCTAATTATAAAAATGGTAGTTTGAATGTTGATGTTAGCTTGAAAAATCTATCATCAGCTTCAATAAACAATCAAAAATTAGAAGCCAAATTAGTAGATGCTTCCGGTCAGAATATTTTTGTCAAAGAGCTGAAAGTTAATTTTGAGGCGAATAAAACCCAGACAATTAATTTTTCAGAAAATGTAGCTGCTCCAAAATTATGGAGCTCAGAAGCACCAAATTTATACACGCTGCTCCTTACTTTAAAAGATGAAAAAGAAAACATAATAGAATCGGTTTCTACTGAAATTGGTTTCAGAAAAATAGAATTGAAAGACGGACAATTATTGGTAAACGGAGTCCGTATTATGTTTAAAGGCGTAAATATTCACGAAACTAATCCTGTAACCGGTCATTATCAGGATGAAGCCACGATGATGAAGGATATCAGACTGATGAAACAATTCAATATCAATGCGGTGCGTCTCAGTCATTATCCCAACAATGTGGCATGGATGAAACTCTGCAATAAATACGGATTGTATCTGGTTGACGAAGCCAATATCGAAAGCCACGGAATGGGAGTAGAGGGACAGCCCCTTATTTGGATGAATCCAAAAACTAATCCGGGTCATCTTCCGGAATGGCATGCGGCTCACATGGACAGAATTTACAGTTTGGTCGAAAGGGATAAAAATCAGCCTGCGGTATTATTTTGGTCATTAGGAAATGAAAGTGCTAACGGGCCTGTATTTCATGATGCTTATAAATGGATAAAAAACCGAGATAAGACCAGATTGGTTCAATTTGAGCAGGCCAAAGAAAACGAAAATACAGATGTTGTCTGCCCAATGTATCCAAAAATTGAGTACATGAAAGAGTATGCGGAGCGCAAAGAAGTGAAACGTCCTTTCATCATGTGTGAGTATTCGCATGCGATGGGGAACAGTAACGGAAACTTTCAGGAATACTGGGATATTATCCGCGGAAGCAAAAATATGCAGGGCGGATTTATCTGGGACTGGGTAGATCAGGGATTTGAGGCGAAAGACGAAGCCGGCCGCAAATATTGGGCTTACGGTGGCGATTTGGGCAGCCAAAACTATACTAATGACGAAAATTTTTGCCATAACGGATTGGTTTGGCCAGACAGAGTTCCGCATCCGGGAGCATTTGAAGTCAAAAAAGTATATCAGGATATTTTGTTTAAGGGTACAGATATTAAAAATGGAATTATTCAGATTACAAATGATTTTGGATTTACCAATTTGAATAATTATAATTTCAGATATCAGATTTTAGAAAACGGAAAAAGTATAAAAGAAGGTACAATTGATGTTGATCTGAATCCGAAATCCAAAAAGGATTTTAAGATTGATCTGCCAAAATTAGCAGCGAAACCGGGAGTTGAGTATTTACTGAATGTTTTTGCTTACACTAAAACAGGTTCTGTATTAATGCCTCAGAATTTTGAAATAGCAAGAGAGCAGTTTGTTTTAGAAAGTGGCAGCTATTTTGCAAAAACCGATCAGAATAAATCCTCTTCAAAAGCAAGTGATGAGAAAAGCGAATATGTTTTGAGTGCCAATAATGTTATAGTTAAAATCAGTAAAACGACGGGGTTAATTACGCATTACAGTTTAAAAGGGGAAGAATATTTTAAACAATATCCGGAACCTAATTTTTGGAGAGCACCAACAGACAATGATTTTGGAAACAAAATGCCAATCAGGGCAAATGTTTGGAGAACAGCTGGAAACAATACCACTTTAGAATCCATTCAGCTGACGGAAGAAAATGGGAAAAATTATGTTATTACAAAATTAAAGCTCAACGATGTTGCTTCCGATTATACAATCAAATATTCACTAAGCAGTGATGGAGCTTTGGAGATACAGCCTTCTTTCAAAAAAGGTACTAATCCAATACCGGAAATGCCGCGTTTCGGGATGATTTTTTCTCTAAAAAATGATTTTGAAAACCTTGATTACTATGGAAGAGGGCCGTGGGAAAATTATCCCGACAGATACGAATCTTCGATTAAAGGGATTTATCAAAGTAAGGTAGCAGACCAGTATGTTCCTTATACACGGCCTCAGGAAAATGGCTATAAAACTGATGTCCGCTGGTTTACACTTTCGGATAATAAAGGAAAAGGTTTTGAAATTAAAGGACTGCAGCCTATATGTATGAGTACTTTGAATAATTATCCAAGTGATTTTGATCCGGGATTGACAAAGAAAAATCAGCACATAAGCGACATTACACCTAGAAAAGAAGTGGTGGTATGTGTGGATTTAACTCAGAGGGGACTAGGCGGAGACACCAGCTGGGGAGCATTGCCGCATGAACAGTATTTATTAAAAGGAAGTGAATACAGCTACGGATTTGTTATAAAACCAATCGAATAGAAATCGAATAGAAATCGAGTAGAAAGGGAAAGACCTAACAGGTTTTTAAAACCTGTTAGGTCTAAAAAAAATGCTTCCAAAAAAGCTTAAGATTTCTGTTCCAAAAAATAATTGAAAACGAGTTATAAAAAATATTTTAAAAAATTAATTGATGCTTATAAAGCAGTCAATAGTTAAAAACTGCTTTAAAAATAGGACTATATGAGTAATGCTGCTACAAATGGAAGATTAGTTTCTTTGGATGCTCTAAGAGGGTTTGTTATGTTTTGGATTATGAGCGGAGAACACATTGCACATGCTTTGGCGAAAGCCGCGCCAATTCCTGTTTTTGTATGGATGTCATCACAGCTGCATCATACAGACTGGAACGGCATTACGTTTTATGACATGATATTTCCAGTGTTTCTTTTTGTTGCAGGAGTTTCAATGCCTTTTTCTTTCGAAAAGAAAATGTGTGTTGCAGGAGTGAATACACCAATGGAACTGCCAGCAGAAGAAAAACGAAAAATATACCTCACCATGGTTAAAAGAACGTGTAAACTATTGCTATTAGGATTTATTGTCAATGGATTATTGAAGTTTGACGGATACAGTCAGACTCGTTTTGCAAGTGTATTGGGACGTATTGGACTTGCTTGGTTTTTTGCAGGAATTATCTATTTAAATTTTGATATAAAAAAACAAGTGCTTTGGTTAGTAGGCATTTTGGTTGGTTATTATGCAGTAATGAAGTTAGTACCAGTTCCAAATTTTGGAGCTGGTATTTTAACGCCGGAAGGATCATTTTCGAGCTATATAGATCAGCTGTTTCTGCCAGGGCGATTACACAGTAAAGTATATGATCCCGAAGGATTGTTTTCGACCATACCGGCTGTTGCTACTGCTTTGCTGGGCGTGTTTTTAGGAACTTTTCTGAAAAGCAGGGCAAATGAATTTTCGACAAATAAAACAGTATTGATAATGATTGCTGCAGCAGCTGCTCTGATTGCTTTAGGGCTTGTTTGGGATTATAGTTTTCCAATTAATAAACGTTTGTGGACAAGTTCTTTTGTATGTTTTGTCGGGGGATTCAGTATTTTGTTTTTTACTTTTTTTTACCTGATAATTGATGTATTAGGTTTTCGTAAATGGGCATTCCCTTTACTGTTAATTGGCTCCAATTCTATTCTGATTTATATGGCATCCGAAGGCTTAGTGAATTTTGGACATACTGCAGATTTCGTATTTGGCGGACTGATTAAGTTCTCTCCGATTGTCTGGCAGCCAGTCTTTACAGCAATGTCGGTAACATTAATTCAATTCATTTTGCTTTATTTTCTATACAAAAGAAAATGGTTTTTTAAAGTCTAAGCTGCATGTTATAAAGAACTATTTAACACAAAGAGACATAGGTTTTAAACTTCGGATCTGAGTTTTTTTAGAAACAATAAATTTTCACATTGATGCTGTGAGATTGTTTATAAACAGAAACTTCTTTTTGGTTAAACTAAAACCATGTCTATGTGTTAAAAGATAAAATTAAATATTTAAGTCAAGTTATCTATTAACTAAAAATAAACCAACCTAATTATGAACGTATTACAAACCGCAGATTATATAGTCTTCTTTATTTATTTTGTTTTAGTTACAGCCTATGGAATGTATATTTATAGGAGTAAGAAAAACACATCGAGCAGTTCTCAGGAATATTTTCTGGCTGAAGGATCACTCACCTGGTGGGCTATTGGTGCTTCATTGATAGCGTCCAATATTTCGGCAGAACATTTTATAGGAATGAGCGGTTCTGGTTTTGCACTGGGACTGGCTATTGCGTCTTACGAATGGATGGCAGCCGCTACATTAATTTTGGTAGCCATATTTATTTTACCGGTCTATCTTAAAAACAAGATATTTACGATGCCGCAGTTTTTGGCAAAAAGATACAATGGTTCCGTAAGTACTATAATGGCGGTCATTTGGTTATTGATATATGTGTTTGTAAATCTTACTTCCATTATTTACTTAGGAGCTTTGGCAATTTCGTCTATCGCACCAGTTAGTTTTGAATTTTGTATTATAGGATTGAGTCTGTTCTCGGTTATTGTTACTTTGGGCGGAATGAAGGTCATAGGGTACACCGATATTTTTCAGGTTGTAGTATTAATATTGGGAGGTCTGGTTACTACTTATTTGTCGCTGACTCTGCTTTCGGAGCAGTTTGGTTTTGGGAAAGACATTTTTAAAGCGCTGTCAGTTATAGCTGAAAAAGCACCAGATCACCTGCACATGATATTTGATAAATCCAGTCCTCATTATGCAGAACTTCCAGGAATGTCTGTACTTATAGGCGGAAT
The DNA here is from genome assembly GCF_015351475.1 of Flavobacterium sp. HJJ. GTDB lineage: Bacteria > Bacteroidota > Bacteroidia > Flavobacteriales > Flavobacteriaceae > Flavobacterium > Flavobacterium marginilacus. The sequence goes on from NZ_JADKPR010000016.1 coordinate 75,968, forward strand.
GCTTATTAATAATCTAGCGTATTGGGGCTGTAATCAGTATATTGTTCAAAGAGCTTTGGGAGCCGATTTGAAAACGGCTCGTAAAGGTATTCTGTTTGCTGCTTTTTTAAAGTTATTAGTTCCAATTATTGCTGTACTGCCGGGTATCGCTATGTATGTAATGCATCAAAACGGAATGTTTCAGCAGGAAATGGTAGATGCTGCAGGTGTACTGAAACCTGACCACGCTTACCCAACTTTGATGAATTTACTGCCTGCCGGATTAAAAGGAATAGCCTTGGCAGCTCTCACAGCGGCAATTGTTGCTTCTTTGGCAGGTAAGGCAAACAGTATTTCGACAATTTTTTCTTTAGACATTTATAAAAAATATTTTAATACAAATGCTTCGGAAAGGAAATTGGTTCTTACCGGAAGATGGTGCGTAGTAATCTGTATGGCTATTGCGGCTGTAGTTGCTCCTGCATTAAAATCATTAGATCAGGCATATCAGTTTATACAGGAATATGTTGGGTTTTTCTCACCAGGGGTTCTTGCTATTTTTCTATTGGGAATGTTCTGGAAAAGGACTACTGCATCAGCAGGACTTGCCGGTGCTTTCCTTACGGTTCCTATCGCGGCAGTATTAAAATTCCTGCCGATGTGGACCAATGGTGCTTTTCCTGATTATCCGTTTTTGGACAGAATGACAATTGCTTTTTTTATCATAGTATTGCTAATGGTGGCGATAAGTCTTTTAAAACCTGAACCAAAAGAACAGCATGAAGCACACAAAATTGAAGTCGATACAGCAATGTTTAAAGTGTCATCTGAGTTTGTTATTGGATCATTCATCATCAGCGGCATATTAATAGCTTTATATACTGTTTTTTGGTAAATTTTGGAACAGCTTTTTATCAGATTCTGATGTTTTAATGTGAAAGACAGTTTGATTTTTTAACCATTAAGGGATTAAGGAAAATTAAGGTTTTGTTTGTTTGTTTCTTAATGAACCTTAATGTCTTAATGGTAGAAAAAAATATGAATGTTCATGAAATTCCCAGTAGAACCAAATTATTAAATAAGAATAAAATGATTTTGAATACCAGCAGTAAAATTTTTAAGAGTTATATCATTTTGCTTTTTCTTTTTCAGCTCAGTTTCAATTCGGAAATGTTTGCCAATAAAAGAAAAGATTTTCCGGTTACGGCTTTTGGTGCAGTGGCTGATGGTAAAACGCTAAATACTCAAGCGATTCAGAAAGCAATTGATGCTGCCAATAAGAAAGGAGGCGGAAGAGTTGTTTTTTCGAAAGGAAATTTTTTATCTGGGAGCATTATATTAAAAAGCGGAGTTGAGCTTTTTTTTGAAGAAGGAAGTACGCTGTTAGGAAGCATAAATCCTGATGATTATCCAAAATATAATGATGCACGCGCACTGATAATTTCCCACGCTCAAAAAAATATTGCCATTACTGGAAAAGGAATTATCGATGGTCAGGGGCGTGAGCTGGCTTTGGCGGTTGACAGTCTGCATCATACGGGAGTGCGGATAGACCCAAGTTACAATTACAGGAGACTCCGCCCGAATGACGGCAGGGGAAAATTGATTTTTCTTTCAGAATGTGATTCTATCAAAGTAACAGATGTGCTGCTGAAAAACAGTCCGGGCTGGGTTTTTTCAATGCGGAAATCAAAAAATATAATCATCGATTATGTCAAAGTCAACAGCCGCGCTTATTGGAATAATGATGGAATCGATATGGATGGATGCAGTAATGTCCGCGTAACCAATTGCGATATCAATGCTGCCGATGACGGCATTTGCCTGAAGTCGGATTCTCCGGGACTGTACAACGATAATTATTATATAGCTAATTGTTCCATTCGTTCCAGTTCCTGTGCTGTCAAATTCGGGACTGGTTCCTATGGAAGTTTCAAAAATATAACGATAGAAAACATTAAGGTATTTGATACTTTTAGATCGGCTGTTGCCATTGAATCTGTGGATGGTGCCGAAATTGAAAACATCAAGGTTTCGGATATTACTGCCGTAAATACTGGAAATGCGGTTCTGATTCGATTGGGACATAGAAACGGAGAGAAGCCAGGCTATATCAAAAATGTATCGGTAAAAAATATAAAAGTGCAGGTTCCTTTTGGCCGTCCCGATATTGATTATGATTTAAGAGGTCCGGAAGTAGATTATTTCCACAATCCATTTCCTGCTTCCATTGCTGGAATTCCTGGACATTCCATCGAAAACGTAACTTTGGAAAATATTGAAATCCAGTATTCGGGAAAAGCTTCGAAGGGTATGGCATATCTGCCTTTATGGCGTTTAAAAGACGTATTGGAAAACATAAAAGGATATCCTGAGTTTACGATGTTTGGTGAACTGCCGTCCTGGGGATTTTACGTTCGTCATGTTGACGGAATCCAAATGAAGAATATAAAACTGACGCTTGAAAAGGAGGATTTTCGTCCGGCATTTGTTTTTGATGATGTAAAAGGACTTGTGATGGAAAAAATTGATGTTCCTTCGGATAAAAACAATCAGATTATTTTTAAAGATGTTCCTTCAAGTAACCTTGATGCAGAAGCTTCAAAAAGAAAAAGTGAACCGAAACAGAGTACGTTTGAATTGCCTGCGAGGTGATTTAGACTTTGAAATAGTAAATAAAGATTTGAAAATAATCTTTTAATAAATAAAAAATATGATGAAGAAACATGTAATTACTTTGATCGTTTTTTGCCTGTCACTGAGCGTTGCTGCGCAAAAAGTATATGACGTTAAAAAATATGGAGCCAAAGGTGACGGAAAAACGAATGATGCCATTGCGATTCAAAAAGCGATTGATGCCTGCAGTGTTACAGGCGGACAGGTGTTGATACCAGCTCCGTTTACTTTTTTGACAGGACCTTTCAATGTGAAATCAAATGTAGATCTGCATATCGAGGGAGGTGCTAAAATTTTGGCAAGCCCGGATGAAAAATTATACACCGAAAGTGCTTTTCGTGCCAACAAAGGTGAGGGAACAATTTGGATTGGTGGCAAAAACATCGAGAATTTTACCATTAGCGGCAGCGGAAAAATAGACGGAAACGGAATTTCCTTTATGGGTGCCGAAGAGGAAGATGCTTATGTACTGAAACCTTTCAATATCCTGGACCCGCGTCCTCATGTGCTTACAATTATTGGAGGAAAAAACATTCGAATAAGAGATGTCCATATTGGAAATTCGGCCTATTGGACCGTTCATCTTATTGGGTGCAATGATGTTGTCATTAGCGGAATAACGTTGTTGAACAGCCTGAAAGTCCGCAACAGTGATGGAATTGATATTGACCACAGCAAGAATGTCCGCATCAGCGATTGTTATATAGAAAGCGGTGATGACTGCATCTGCCTAAAAAACAGAAGAGAATTTGAAGAATTTGGTTCCTGTGAGAATATTGTTGTGACCAACTGTACCATGACCAGCAGCAGCTGTGCCATCAAGATTGGTTCAGAGAATATGGATGCCATCAGACAGGTGATTATTAATAACTGCATTATTAAAAACAGTAACCGCGGTGTAGGAATTCAAAATCGTGATGAAGGAACGGTGAGCGATGTGATTTTTTCGAATATGATTATTGAAGGAAAATTAAAGACCGATACCTGGTGGGGAAAAGCAGAACCTATTTATGTAACTGCTTACAGTCGTGCGAGCGGCAACCACAAAGATGCCAATTGGCGTTTTCCAAAAGGAGCAACTGAAGGAAAAGTGGGGACAGTAAGCAATATTTATTTTACCAATATCCAATGTACAGGTGAAAATGGTGTTTATGTGAGCGGCGAATCGAAGGATAAAATTAAGAATATAGTTTTTGAGGGAGTGAGTGTTTCTATTGATAAAACATCCAATTTCCCAGGCGGGGTTTATGACCGCCGTCCTTCAAAAGCGGATGGTTTTGTAAAAGGCAGTACATCGGGATTTTATTTTGATACCGCAGAAAGTATAAAAGTTCAGAATTGTTCAGTGAGCTGGGGAAATAACAAACAGGACTATTTCAAACATGCAGTCGAAAGCAAAAATGTAGATGTTTTGAAAGTGAATAATTTAGATGGAGAATCGGCCTTTCCGGATAAATATGAAGCGGTGAAAAAGTAATAATATTTTAAATAAAACATTAAGTTTTTCTTTAAAATCAAAATATAATGAAAAATATTTTAGCTTTCTTTTGCTGTTTTTTTTTAATAGTCGCTCAGGCGCAGGATAACGATCAGAGTATTTTAACGCCTAAACCGGGGAGATTTCCTAAAGTTAATGCCGTTCGCGTTTTTGGAGTGCGTCCAAACAGTGAATTCATTTATAAAATTCCTGCAACTGGAGAAGGTACTTTGGTTTACAGTGTTGATAATTTGCCTTCGGGCTTATCTGTTGATTCCAGAAATGGTGTGATTACTGGAGTTTTAAAAGAAAAGGGTGATTTTACAGTCGTTTTAAAAGCGACAAATAAATTAGGATCCGATAAACGTGAAATGAAAATTAAAGTTGGAGATAAAATTTGTTTAACTCCGCCAATGGGATGGAACAGCTGGTATTCTTGGTCAGAATCCGTAGCCGATGATAAAATTCGTAAAACAGCTGTAGCTTTTGAAAAATTAGGATTAATTAATTACGGGTGGAATTATATTAATATTGATGATTGCTGGCAAGGTAAAAGAGAAGGAAAAGATTTTGCACTGCAATCCAATGAACGATTCCCTGATATGAAAGGTCTTTGTAATTATGTTCATAGTTTCGGTATGAAAATTGGAATTTATACAACGCCTTGGGTTAGTTCTTATGCCGGATTTACAGGAGGAACCTGCGACAATGCAGAAGGAAATTATGATGTATTTGCAATTTCGAAAGAAGACAGAAAACAAGTCAATCAAATATCAGGAAGTTATCCTGGGGTACACCGTAAAAATTTATCGCGAATTGGAGAATATTGGTTTTTAGACAAAGATGCAAAGCAATTTGCAGAATGGGGATTTGATTTTGTTAAGGTCGATTGGAAACCAAATGATATCAAGACTACAAAAAGATTTTCTGAAGATTTGTTAGGAAAAGGTCGTGATATCGTATTTTCGGTTTCTAATAATGCTCCAATTACAAATGCAGAAGGATTGTCTGCTTATTCCAATTTATGGAGAACTACTACAGATATTGAGGACAAATGGGAGAAAGTTCTAAGCATAGTTGATACACAATTCGAGTGGAGGCCTTATGTGGGACCAGGACATTGGAGTGATCCTGATATGCTGCAAATAGGGAATTTTGGAACTCCAAACAGCTTTGTCAAAAAAACAGTACCATCAAAATTAACAGCTGATGAGCAATATTCACAAGTTAGTTTTTGGGCTTTGCAGGCAGCTCCACTTATAATAAGCTGTAATTTAGATGAACTGGATGATTTTACATTATCTTTAATTACAAATAATGAAGTAATTGATATTGATCAGGATCCGTTAGGAATTTCAGCAGATAAATTTTGGTTAAAAAGTGATGAGATCAGAGTAATGTACAAAGCACTTTTTGACGGTAGTATCGCTGTTGGAATATTCAATACCACAGATTTAACAAAAGAATATACGCTGAAATTGAAAGAATTTCATTTTTTGAAAAAATATAAAATCAGAGATGTTTGGCGTCAGAAAGATCTCGGAGAGTTCTCAGATGAAATAAAAGTTAGTGTAAATCCTCATGGAGTCATGCTTTTAAAATTATCGAAATAAGTTTTTTAAATATTTAAATATTGATACATTTGAACATGTTTCAACATAAAATCTACATAATGAAAAACAATATAATTACAAAAATTATCATTGGCGGTTTGCTTTTTAATGGTCTTTATGGATTTGCCCAAAAGACAAATTTAGAAGTAGACGTTACTAAAACAATTACCAAAATCCAGCCCACGATGTTTGGTCTGTTTTTTGAAGATATCAATTTTGCCGCCGACGGAGGACTGTATGCCGAAATGGTAAAAAACCGTTCCTTCGAATTTGATAAACCATTAATGGGATGGGAGCAGCCTAATACTAAAAGATCTTCTTTGAATATGCAGTCGGGTACTGCAGTTCCTATCAAAGTATCGGAAAATAAAACCAATACTAATTTTTGCAGAGTTCTTGTAAATGATGACAAAGGATATGCAATTATCAATGAAGGTTTTAGAGGGATGGGTGTCAAAAAAGATGCGAAATACAATCTTTCTTTGAAGGCGGCTAATCATGACGGAGCCATAAAAAAAATAATCATTCAGTTTATTGATAAAGACAAGAAAGTTATTGGTGAAACCAGTATTGTGCCGGCATCAAATGAATGGAAATACTATACTGCACAATTTACAGCAACTCAGACTGAAGCAAAAGCAAAATTAAAAATAACTTTTGAAGGGACTGGAACTATTGATTTAGATATGATTTCACTGTTTCCGGAAGATACCTGGATGAATAGAAAAAATGGTTTGCGCAAAGATATTGTACAGCTTTTGTATGATATGAAACCAGGATTTTTACGTTTTCCAGGTGGCTGTATTGTAGAAGGAAGAACTTTGGCAGACCGTTATCAGTGGAAAAAATCAGTAGGAAATGTTGAGGATAGAAGAACGATGATGAACCGCTGGAATGTGGAGTTCAGTAATAAGCAGACTCCTGATTATTTTCAGAGTTTTGGTTTGGGATTCTATGAATATTTTCAGCTTTCAGAAGATATTGGGGCATCTCCATTACCTATTTTAAGCTGCGGAATGGCTTGTCAGTACAATACCGGTGAATTAGCTCCAGTAGAAGAATTAGATCCGTATATTCAAGATGCGCTGGATTTAATTGAATTTGCTAATGGAGCAGAGACGACAGCTTGGGGGAAACTCCGCACGGATATGGGACACCCAAAACCATTTAATCTTAAATTCATCGGAGTAGGAAATGAACAATGGGGACCGGATTATATAGAAAGGTATAAAGTTTTTGAAAAAGCAATTAAGGCAAAATATCCAAATATAACTATAGTGTCAGGAAGCGGACCATCTCCAGATGGCGAGCATTTTGATTTTGCTATGCAGGAACTTAAAAAGCTGGATGCCGAACTGATAGATGAACATTATTATAAAAGCCCGCAGTGGTTTAGAGAAAATGCTGCCCGTTATGACAAATACGACCGTAAAGGGCCAAAAATATTTGCAGGTGAATATGCTGCCCAAAGTCCTGCGGCTGACAAGTCAAGTAACAGAAACAATTGGGAATGCGCCTTTTCTGAAGCGGCTTTCATGACCGGACTGGAAAGAAATGCCGAAGTAGTGAATTTGTGTTCTTATGCTCCGTTAATGGCTCATGAAGATGCCTGGCAATGGACACCGGATATGATCTGGTTCAACAATTTGGAAGCTTTTGGCTCTGCTAATTATTATGTTCAAAAATTGTTTTCCCTCAATAAAGGAACTGATTTATTATCTATTACTAAAGACGGACAGCCGCTGACAGGACAAAACAGTTTGTATGCTTCTGCGGTGAAAGATGTTAATTCTAAAGAAATAATTGTAAAACTGGTAAATACAGCTGCTACAGCACAAGAAGTTACTGTTGATTTAAAAGGAAGTAAATTATTGTCAAAAGGAAGTATAATTACGCTTACCAGCCCAAATCTACAGGATGAAAATACTTTTGCCTCTCCTAAAAAAATAAGTCCGACAGAAAACGAATACAATTTGAAAGGGGAGAAAGCACAGCTTAATCTGCCTGCTTATTCGGTTATTGTATTGAAAATTAAGATGAAATAATAAATAATGATAGATACTAAAAAAGCTTCAGAGGAATCTGAAGCTTTTTTAGTTATTGGAAGTAAGTCTATTTTTTATCAAAAACAATCTCGACAGGCAGTGAGCCTTGTTCTAAACCTTCAGCATCTGCTTTAACGGTTATTGTGCCGTTATCTTTTACTGCTTTAATAATCGCGATTGCTTTTCCTTGATAAGCTCTTACAGCTGGGCCTTGGTAACCATCGTGGTTTATGATATTTCCATTGTCTACAGCAATGATTTTGCCTGAATCGGTAATTGTGAATTTTATCTGATTATCGGCATTAGCGCATCTGATTCCTTTTTCGTCAACGATGGTGGCAGTAATAAAATTTACATCGTCCCAGTTGTTGGCAAGTACTGCATTGCTTTTGGTCAGGATAATTTTGGCTGGTTTTCCGGCAGAAGTGTGTTCTTCCTTGGCTACAGCTTTTCCGTTGTTTTTTCCAATTGCTTTTATTGTTCCTTGTTCAAAAGTGACATTCCATTCTCTTGGCGAATCATCTGCCGGTTTTTTTAATGTTCCTAATGATTTGTCGTTCAGAAAAAGCTCTACTTCGTCACAATTACTGTAAACATTTATTTTGGCATTGTCATAAGTGTCAAAATCACTTGGAGTCCAATCAGAAATCCAGAATCCAGCCCCAGCATTATCTGATTTTCTCACAATATGCACCACAGGTTTTGATGACCACCAGCTTTCTCTTTGCAGTGCCTCCTGTTTCCAGTTTCCAGCTCTGTCAAACAGCCCTTGATTATTGGTGGTTTCTGGCCAGTCGGCTTCTCCCAAGTAATCATAACCTGTCCATAAAAACTGTCCGGCCATATACGGTTTGTCTCTCAGTGCGAGCCATTGGCTAATTACATGGGTGTTTTCGGTACCAATAACTTTCCAGGTTGGATGCTCTTCATGCGCGGCAATTAATTCGTTTTCACGGTAATTCTGTCCTACAACATCCATTTGTTCTGCAAAACCGCTAAGATATACTTTGGAATTTGCTGGTCTGAAAAGAGCCATGGTTACAGGCTTGGTGCTGTCGTATTTTTTTACAACATCTTCCTGCATTTTATAAGTTTTGTAGCCTTCAGGATAACTAAGGTCATCGTGGATTTCATTCCCTATGCTGTAAATAACAATTGAAGGATGATTTCGGTCTCTCAAAATCATGTCTCTAGTATCTTGTTCCCACCAGTCCTTGAAGTATAAATTATATCCTTTTTCGCCATTATGCTTGGCGGCTGTCCAGGTATCGAAAGTTTCGTCCATAACCACAAATCCCATTTGATCGCACAAATCAAGAAACTCTGGAGCTACAGGATTGTGTGAGGTACGGATTCCGTTCACACCCACTTCTTTTAATTTTTTCAACCGCTCTTTCCAAACGCCTAGTGGCACTGCAGCGCCAACAGCACCACCGTCGTGATGAAGGCAGACTCCTTTTATTTTGTAATTTTTATTATTCAGCCAAAAACCAGTTTCGGCTCTAAATTCGGCATTTTTTATTCCAAATGTAATCGTTTGGCTGTCAATAAGTGTTTTGCCGGAATATAGTTTGGTTACCGCAGTATAGAGATTCGGGGCTTCAATATCCCATAATTTAGGATTTTGAATTTCAATATCTTTAGATAAATTGCTTGTTTTATCAATATTCTCTTGACTTTCGATTGATTTGACAGCCTTTCCTTTGCTGTCAATAATATCAATCTGTAATTTATAAGTTCCGGCAGCGCCACTGTTTTCTATCTCAGTTTTAATATTAACAATGGCTTTTTGAGTCGTCGCATTTGGAGTTGTAATCTGTGTCCCCCAATGTTTAAAATGTGTAGTATTTACAGCAGTTAATCGTACATGACGATAAATTCCGGCACCGGTATAATAACGGGAAGCAGGCTGGATTGAATTATCTGCACGCACTGCAATTACATTGGTTTTGTCTTTTCCAAAATTTAAATAAGGAGTAAGATCATACGTGAAACTGATGTAGCCATAAGGGCGTCTGCCTAAATGGGTACCGTTAATCCATACATCGCTGTTTGCCATGACACCATCAAATTCTATGGAAAACATTTTATTAGCGTCGGTAGAATCTAATTGGAAGGTTTTGCGGTACCATCCAATTCCTGCTGGCAGATAACCGCCGCCACGGGCAGACGGGTTTTCTCGGTCATAAGGACCTTCGATACTCCAATCGTGCGGCACATCAAGTGTTTTCCATGTTTTGTCGTCAAATGTCGGTTTTTCGGCATTAGCGATTTCTCCTGCTTTAAACTGCCAGCTGGCATCAAAGGGGATTGTTTTTCGTCCTTGAGAAAAAACGGCTGTCGTTGTAAATACCAAAACAAATAAGAAGCAGCGTATAAATAGCTGCACCTTTGTTTTTTTTAAATCCTTCATTCTTTTGGGGTTTAAGTTTTTAAAATTCTTATTTTAAAATCAGATTAATCTTTTTTAATTCTTCTTCGCTGAAAGCGGTATTTTCTAAGGCTTTAATTGAATCTAAAATTTGCGCAGGTCTGCTGGAACCAATTAATACCGAAGTCACTCTAGGGTCACGTAAAATCCAGGCCAATGCCATTTGTGCTAATTTTTGGCCTCTTTCTTCTGCAATAGTATTTAATGCTTTGATTTTATCCAGCCTTTCAGTGGTAATGTGACTTGCATTCAAAAATTGTCCGCTGGTAGCAACTCTTGAGTCAGCAGGAATTCCATTTATATATTTATCGGTTAGTAATCCCTGTGCTAATGGAGAAAAAGGGATACAGCCTACTTGTTCTTTTCCTAATAAATCCAAAAGTCCGTCTTCAATCCAGCGTTCGAACATCGAATATTTTGGCTGGTGAATTAAGCAGGGAGTTCCCATTTCTTTCAATATTTTAAAAGCCTTTGCAGCTTCAGCCGGGCGATAGTTAGAAATACCAGCATATAAAGCTTTTCCCTGCTGTACGATTAAGTTCAAAGCTGCCATTGTTTCTTCCAAAGGAGTTTCCGGATCTGGTCTGTGATGGTAAAAAATATCCACATATTCTAAATCCATTCTTTTTAAGCTTTGGTCTAAACTGGAGACTAAATATTTCTTGGATCCCCAGTCACCATAAGGACCGTCCCACATAGTGTAGCCGGCTTTGGATGAAATAATCATTTCATCTCTATAATTTTTGAAATCAGTTTTTAAAATTTTCCCAAAACATTCTTCTGCCGATCCTGGAGGCGGGCCATAATTATTAGCAAGATCAAAATGGGTAATTCCACTATCAAAAGCTGTTTTTATTAAGTTTCGGCTGTTTTCAAAATCGCTGTTTTGTCCGAAGTTGTGCCAAAGGCCTAGTGAAAAGGCTGAAAGTTTAAGCCCTGAATTTCCGCATCTGCGGTATTCCATATCGGCATATCTGTTTGCGGCTGGCTGGTATGTCATTTTTTTTAGTTTACGTAATCGTTTACGGTGATTAATTAATTTTTTTTAGTTCTTATTTGATGATTGCCTTAGAATTAAAGCTGGTGTTAGTATTCGTCTTTGCAGGTTTATTTTTTCTCCTTTCTTTGAAATTAATTCATAGATGAGATTGAATGCTTCTTCGCCCATCTGGACAGTTTTTTGGTCTACAGTCGAAAGGGAAGGCGTAATATGTTCACTGAATAAATCATTGCAGAAACCCATTACTCCAAATTGATTAGGCACATTAATTTCTCGTTCTTTTAATTCCTTTAAAGCACCAAGCGCCGTAAAATCTTCTGTGGCAAAAACGGCATCTGGTTTTTTTTCTAATTCTAAAAAATACTGCACGCCTTTTCTCCCGGCTTCAATACTGATGTCTCCGCTGTAAATCAGGTTTTGGTCAAAATTAATATTGTACTCATTTAAAGCTGCTTTATAGCCTCGGATTCTTTCTGTGAAAGCTTTAATTTGCTGTGGGCCCGAAATATGAGCAATTCTTTGATATCCTGATTTTATAAGGGATTCAGTTGCCATGAAGGCTCCCATATAATCATCAGTGCAGACGGACGAAATTTCTAGATCATCATTGGTACGGTCAAAAAAAGCAATTGGAATATTTTTCTTTTTGACCGATTCGAAGTGTGAAAAATCAATAGTATTTTTGGAAATAGAGGCTAAAATCCCATCAACTCGGGCTCCTATAAAAGTATCAATTCCTTTTTTTTCGAACTCTTCGTTTTCGTTGGACTGATAAATAAGTACATCATAACCGTGCTGGCTGGCTAAATTTGAAATGCCATGAATTACTGATCCGAAAAATAAATGTTCAGCTGTTGGAATTAGTACTCCAATAATTTTTGTTTTTCCCGAACGCAATGAAGAAGCAATTTTATTAGGTCTGTAGTCAAGGCGTTCTGCAGCAGCTTTAACTTTTTTCTTGGTGGATGCGCTTATTTCCGGATGATTGCTTAATGCACGAGAGACGGTCGCCGGAGCGATGCCTAATTCTTTTGCAATGTCGTTAAGAGTAATTTTTGTTTTCATTTTTTCGTAATCGATTACGAAAATAGATTATTATTTTGAATTTACCAATTCGTTCTGCTTGAAAAAACTGCTGATTTAGAAAGCAGTCTTTAAGTGCAGACTCCAATTGTCTTAATACTATTTATCTTATACTATTATTTGGGTTTCTTATAGATGAAAATTCGGGATTGATACCTTTTTTTTGATTTGAAATGTAGTGTCATCGTAAGTTTATAATAGAAAAGAAATCCTAACGCTGGATTGTTTTCTGGATACTGCTCCAAATTAATATGTCACAAGTTTTAAACTGACTTTTTATAGAGAGCTATGAAAGTGCTGCGATATATTAACTGGAAGCATAAAATAAAAGCTGACCTGTAAAATGCTTTTATAGAGGAAGAGGAGGTTTAGCCAGAAAATTTACGATCAAGGAACCAATAAAAAACATAAAAAAATGGAAAATTCAATCAGCTTAGAAAAACAAAAATGCCCTTATCTTGCTGAACAAGCATCAGCAACAGCGATAATTCCAGACATTACAACGCCGCTTGTATCAGCAACAAATCAGCCGCCAGTCATTGGTACTTCAAATCTGGGACTTTTAAATAATTTTATTGGTACTTGGAACAGCCCGACTGGAGCTGATGCTGCAGGTTACAATGTTATGCCTTTGCCTCAGACAGATGCTCCAAATGGCTACATCACTAAAAATTTTCCTTATTTTGAAGAAATTTCATTTTCGGCAATAGCCGGCGGAGCGCCAAACAGGGAAGGGCAGTTTACACAGTCCAGCGGTGTACTGTTTTATGAACAAAGAGTATACATAGCAGACAACGCCGATCCAAGCGGATCACAGCCAATTGAGAACACCTTGATTCATGCTGAAAATGGGACTTGGCTTTATCATGCTATACAAAATCAAATGGAAGGACCTTATGGACCAGGGACTGTTCCTGTCACAAATCCAATTCCAGTACAAAATCCAGCAACTCAATATAACAAACAAATTTCGGTGCCTCATGGTGTTTCCGTTTTGATGACGGGAGGACCGGTTGTATCTGGAACAGGAAATCCGGTTTTTCCAATAGCCGATAGAACTAAATTACCTTTTACGGATTCTTCTATAATTGATCCATCAACTTATTTGACACAGCAATTAAAAGGATTGAATAGTAAAGGTATTACTGTCGAGAGTTACTCAAGCATTACGGTTAGTACTACCAATGAAGGCGGTGCGGTAAGTAATATAAATTTTGAAAATTCCTTTGGGAAAGTGATTTCGATGGACACTACTTGGTATGTTGAAACTTTGAGTAATGGAAAAGTGCAGCTGCAGTACATTCAAAATATTGTTTTACAGTTTTTAATAAATGGTTTACCGACCCAATTTTTACATATTGATGCAAACACCTTACAGCTGGTAGAAACGTTTACTCAAGTGAATGCAAAACAGCCATGGCAGGAAACAGGAGTTACCGTACAGCCAGGAAGTCAGGTAACAGTAAGTTACAGTTCTGGTCAATGGACTGCAGATCCAGAAACAAATGGCGGCAATTTGTATGGAGCAGATGGATGCCCTGGTATTATCGTGACCCAGTCAGGTTATCCAATTCAAAATGTAAATATGGGATCTCTTATAGGACAAGTTGGGTCTAATGCTCCTTTCTATATTGGAAACGGTCCCGTTACAACTCCCGCAGGGGAAAGCGGAGCCTTAAAATTATGCATTAACGATGATTTAAATGGAGAATACGGAGCTGGATTGACTGACAATATTGGAAGTTTACAGGTGCGTATAAAAGTGTAAGAAGAACAAATGTGATGCTTAATTTAGAAAATCAAATAATGAAATCTACAAAAGAATTTACAGTTGCAGATTATCTGCTCACTCGGCTCAAGCAATTAAATGTTACCGAAATTTTTCAAATACCAGGTGATTATGTCAAGCACTTTACACAAGCCCTGGAAAATTTTGATGGAATCAAAACCATTGGAACTTCCAATGAATTAGACGCTTCTTATGCTGCAGATGCTTATGCACGTACCCGCGGGCTGGCTGCTGTATCCCTGCAGTATGGGGTAAGTACTTACAGCGCATTAAATGCTATTGCAGGAGCTTATGTAGAGCGCAGTCCTGTTGTGGTAATTAGTGCCACTCCCGGAGCAGATGCACGCCAGATCGGGAGTATGTACAATGTGCTTTATCATCATTCTACGGGTAATCTCAACGCGGATCAGGAAATTTACGAAAGAGTAACTGTTGCTGCCGAGACCTTGAGCAGTTCTGTAGATGCTCCAGAAAAAATCGATAAATTAATCATTACTGCACTTACGCACCAGCGTCCTGTATACATTGCATGTTATAAAGAGGTGTGGGGTGAGCCTTGCCCAAAGCCTTCAGATAAAAAATTAAAGCCTCAGATAATCAAAAGTGAAGCGGCGGCACTTGAGAATGCTGTTTCTCAAGCCTGGACTCAAATTACTGAGGCAAAATCGCCTTTGATTTTTGCAGGCGTAGAGATATTGCGGCACAATTTGTCCAGTCAGCTGGAAGAATTTATCAAATATAGCGGTATACTGTACACTACTACTTCACTGGGAAAAACGGTTCTGGATGAGGAGGGAGATAAATTTATTGGAACCTATTCAGATCAGGCATCTATACCCGAAGTGATAAAACTGGTCGAAGCTTCTGATTGTATCCTGTCTTTAGGGACGATTATTACAGATGATTATTTGTGGCTGGTAGAAAATAAGTTTTCGGATATGATTCAGGCAACCACAGAAGAAATGCGTGTTGGTTATTTTACGTATAATGATGTAACCTTAAAAGATTTTATTGAAGCATTAATAAAACGTTTTAAAAAAGCGGCAGAATATCCTTTAAAATCGGTGGCACCACCTCAGCCAAAATTTCCAGAGCCTTGGAAATCTAATTCGGATCCTAAATATGATAACACCCCCGAAGTAATAACATTCAATCGCTTTTTTGAAAATACGGTTTCTTTCTTGGAAAAGAACAAAATGCTTGAAGACATTGTCATGACTTTTGGCGTAAGCTCATCTATGTATGTGGCTACCAATATTTACGGATTATCAAAAAATGCTTTTATTTCTTCGGCAGCGTGGCAGTGTATTGGTTTTGAAACTGGTGCAGCTTCGGGTGCTCAGCTTGGAAGCGGCAAGCAGGCTTGGACTGTAGCCGGAGATGGCGGTTTTATGATGATTGCACAGTCACTTTCGACTTTGGTAAGGTACAATATCAACTCTGTGATATTTGTCATGAGTAACGGGGTATATGCTATTGAGCAGGTATATGTAGACATGGACTCGTTTAAGGCGGGACCAGAACATAAGTTTGATGAATTTGATATCCTTCCAAAATGGGATTATCAGGCACTTGCCAAAGCATTTGGCGCAAACAGTTACCGAGCCGAAACCGTAACAGAGTTAAACGAAGTACTTCTTGAACTCAAGAAAAAAACGAATCTTCCAAGTTTGGTAGAAATTGTAATTCCTCAAAAAGATCTGGCACAGCAAATGTCAAGATTGGGTAACGAATAAACAAAAAAACAAAAAAATATACAATCATGACTAATAAGAAAACATACTCTATTTTTGGAGCGGGTGCAGCTGGGCTCTATACTGCCTGGAGATTACTGGAAGGGAAATCCAAACATGATAAAAACGAAAAAATGCTTGTCAAAGGTGATGTGTTGGAACTCTACGACTGGGGGAAATATGATTTTTCCAAAAAAAATCCAGGTACGAGAGAGCCAGGCGCACGTGTCTGTACATGGCATTACAAGGACAATAAAGACAATTCGTATCTGGAATTGGGCGGTATGCGATATTCTTATTGGGACGGAAGTCCTGAAGGGGCTGGACATCGTGTAGTTACCAAAACTATAGAGAAACTTGATTTAAAGAAAGATTCCATTGAGTTTAATGAATCTGCGGATCCATTAATGTCTCTGCGTTCTAAAAATATGTATGTCTCAGACATTAATTCTAATCAGCCAGCTCCCTATTTTGCAAACAATTATGGTGAAGACGCTCCGCCGGATGATGGATTTACAACGATACAATCTGTAGCTATTACGCAAGAATCCGGACCTGTAACCAGAAGAGAGTGGTGCCGGTTTTATGCAGAAGGAAGAATCAATATTGATATGCCGGAAAGTTCAATCTTTCAAAAAGGAGATTTACTAAAAGATATAGGGTATTGGAATCTCGCTTATGACAGACTTGGACAAGAGGGATTTGGTTATCTGGCAGATGGTAACGGCTATAGTTCAAACGTAGTAAACAGCCATAGTGCCCAGTCCTTTAATGTTAATGACGAATTTACTCCTGGAACTGAATATAAAACGCTGGTAAAAGGATACTCCAGTTTATTTGATGCTTTATTCGAAGAAGTTGAAAAACTGGCAAAACAAAAAGGAATTACACTGAATTATTTTCCAGATACCAGATTACGTTCAATTCTGCATACTAAGGCTGGGATTCGTTTTACCACCGCAAAACGCGCAGCTCCTGATAAACTTGCCGAAAGTAAAATATGCAATGCTGCATTTCTTGCAATGCCTCGTGCGGCTATTGAACTGGTAGCTGAGGCAACGCGTTATACAGATGATGAAGGTCAGGATGTCTTGAACCACGAAAAAGTACAGCTCTATCTGGAATCTGTAATTATGGAACCTTCGTACAAAATAGGAATGTTTTTTACTACTCCTTGGTGGAGAACAACCGAGGCTGGAAGTCCAACGTATCCTGCCAAACTAACCAGTTATTTCCTAACACAGGAAGGAATTGCCAAACTTAAAAAAGAAAAATTTCCTTCTAATTATTTGAAAGCAATAGAATCAGCAAAAAATCCGGTTATTATAGGTGCATCATTTAACGATAAAATCAGTTTTATAGCTGCTGTAGAAAATGCAATTCAGGAACGCCTGACTTTTAAAGAAGAAAAGCAGATTACAGCTGTAGCCGAATTAGATACTATTGGTCCAAGTATTACCGATATGCCTATCCGGCAGGTGGTTTATTTTGGTGATAACGCCATAAATAAAAAGGGGGAAAAAGTGTATGGTATTCTGGCCAGTTATGATGACATTCAGTATACAACATTCTGGAAAGCTTTAGAGCTTGGGCCAAATGGAACACGTGAAATTCCGGAGTCCAGAGATTGCCAGCCGCTCGAAGGACCAAGAAAAGCCACGCCAGTAATGGTCAAAATGCTCCGTTCACAATTGGCAGCACTGCATTTTGGACCACAGGCTGATTATTCTTTTGTGCCTGAACCTTTGGAAACAAAATACATGGACTGGTCGCTGCCTCCTTTTAATGCAGGGTATCATGCTTATAAATCACACTATGATTTAGGTGACGTGCAAAGAAAAATTAGAAAACCGTCACAGCTCGTTCCAAAAACGGATTGCGATATTTTTATAGTTGGCGAAACGTATTCAAATGATCAGGCTTGGGTAGAAGGGGCATTTTGTACTGCCGAATCTGTTCTTAATGATTTTTTTGGTATCGAACCAATCATAGATGAAAAGTATTATCCTTTTATCTCTCCAGAATAATTCACTCTAACTAAATAAGGCAGATTAACATTTGTGTCACTTTGCTTATACAAATGTTATAATGCTTTCAAATTTCTAAAAACATGAAAACCAAAAAACTTTTTACATTTTCAAATGAGGTAACAAAAGATAATATCAAAGAGGTAATGCAGCAGGCTATTGCACTGGAGCTTGCTACTATTCCAACGTATCTGTCGACCTATTATTCAATAAACAGAGCGCAGGATCAAGATAAGCTATACGATAAACTCCATGCGCAGCTATCGCAGTCTGGTGAACGTACTGAAGCTGAAATTGAAGCATTGGCGCAAGATCTGAAACTGGATGTATTGGTGTATTCGAATAAATCAGCTGCTTTAATTATGAGTGTGGTTATCGAAGAAATGCTGCACCTGGCTCTTTCCTGTAATGTGAAACAAGCAGTTTGTCAAACAGAGCCGGATCTTATGGGAATCGGAAAAGTACTGTCATTTCCAACACAATTAGATGGACATATTCCTGAATTTCAAATTAACGCTGCAAAATTATCGCTGAATCAGCTGACTACTTTTTTGCAGATAGAAAGCCCTGAACCATTTGTAGATCCATATGCAGAAAAACAATTGTTAAACACGGTTGATTATCAAACTATTGGCCGTTTGTATGAAATGATTATTGAGTGCGTAAAAGAGAATTTCCCTGGTCCGTATAATTATAGACCACAATTGCTTCCACCTGATAATCCGGCACGTCCTAAGCCGTTTTATTCTCAAAACTCAATGAATACCGTGCATTATGACAGAGAGCATAATCCTCAATTTGCTAATGGCAATGATAGCGGCGAATTGGTTGGGGTGTATGATGCTCATTCGGCAGTTGAGGCTTTGGAACGAATTGTAGAACAAGGAGAAGGACGAAGCAAGGAGAAACAGCATACTCTGATTTGGGGAGAAAATAAAATGCCGGTACCAATGGAAGTCGTGGATGGAAAGGTTACGTTTTGGGAAGGCGATTATGATGATACCAGAAAAGAAGTGGCACATTTTGCCAAATTCCTCGAAGCGTATAGTCTTGGTGGTCATTATCAGGAAAAGTTTAGTAAAATTCAGGGCTTGGACGATTTTTTCAGTTATTTCGTGTACGACACTGATGCCAATCCGACAATAGCCGATTATAGAGCATCGGGTAATGAGGCGCTGGCACTTTGCTCAGAATTGGGTAATGCGGTTTTTGCTTATATTCTTTTAATGATTGAAACCTGTTATTATAAAGACGAAAGCACTCAATATGATTTGTTCCTGTATGGCATTCATAAATCGATGATCTGGCTGTTGAGCGGTGTAGGAAATCAGATAAATTATTATACTTATTCCAAAGGAAATAGTGCCTACAGAGGAGCTTTAACATTTGAACCTTATTCTTTTGTAAATAGTTTTTTAAGACCAAAAGAGCAGATTATGAATTTGGTCGATCAATTGGCTAAAGCAGATCCTGTTAATTGGGGCTGGGCAATTAAGAGTGAAAATTATTTTCCTTCACTGCCAGACGTAGGGCTGGATCACAGTATTATAGCCGATATGCCAAAGGTACCAAGCACACCATATAAACATAATCATTAATCAAAAAATAAAAAAGATGTCAGAATTAGTAAATAGAGAGCTTCATGTATGTATGGGGCTTAATTCATGTAAAAATGCGGGATATTCAGGCAATAATGATTGTGCTGGAAAAGGAGATTGTTCAACAGCAGTTGGTCATCCCTGTCATACCTTGAATGCCTGCAAGGGACAGGGAGGCTGTGGAATCTTTGGAACTACCGAAGAACTTTGTCATCCAGGCGAAAATGAATGCCGTTATCAGGGAAGCTGCGGAGTGCCTATTCTGTCTTCTCGTTTTTTGGCACAAGGCCCTAATAAAGGACTTAGTGTCTGGCAATTGGCAAGAGCGCGTTTTGAAGAAAAAAGAACAGAAAACGGTGAATCATTTGGCGCAGCGCCACAACAGTATGGTCCAAGCGATGAATATGTAAATATGGTTCGCGGGACTACAGGTAAAGATTATTCTTCCTGCGGACAAAGTGGTTCAAGGTCTTGTTCCTACATAAACAATCCTGTGGATAGAAAGGCTGCTGCCGACTTAAGGGTTTTGAAGATGGAGGAAGAAAGTGCAAAAAAACTGCCAGAGACTATTTCAAACTGCTGTTCGAAAAAATGATAACTAGACTTGGATTGCCTAATTTAGGATTAGGATTAGGTTTAAGAAGTCAGCATTTTGAGCATATACTTCAGAATAAACCCGAAGTAGATTGGTTTGAGGTAATTTCTGAAAATTTTATGGATTCGCATGGACGGCCTAGATATATTTTACATCAGATAGCAGAACAGTATCCCGTGGTAATGCACGGGGTATCGCTGTCTATAGGAAGTACCGATCCGCTGAACTTTGATTACCTAAAAAGTTTAAAACAGCTGGCAGCCGAAGTGAAACCGGTTTGGATTAGCGATCATCTGTGCTGGACAGGAGTTTTAACAACCAATTCGCATGATTTATTACCGCTTCCGCTAAATGACGAGTCATTAAAACATGTTTGTGATCGAATCAGGCAGGTACAGGATTATTTGGAACGTCCATTGATTTTGGAAAACCCAAGTACGTATGCATCCTTTAATAATTCTACACTTCCAGAATGGGAGTTTTTGCGATTAATGACCGAAGAAACAGGTTGCGGATTACTGCTGGATGTAAACAATGTGTATGTGTCTTCTTTTAATAATGATTTTGACCCAGTGGAATATATCAATGGAATTCCGCATGATAAAGTAGTGCAGATGCACTTGGCGGGTCATCAGAACTGCGGTAATTATATCATTGATACACATGATAGGGAAGTGACCAATCCAGTATGGAAATTGTTTCAGATGGCATATCAATTGGTAAGCGAAGCTTCCGTTTTATTGGAGTGGGATGGTAATATTCCAGCCTTTGATGTGTATCATTCCGAGTTGCTTAAATCAAAAAAATATATGGATAAAGCATTTGCTGGAACTGAAAATGAAATTCAATCTGCTGAGAAAGAGCAAATTTCAAATCCATTGAATATTGTTGCGATAAATCAATTTATATAAGTGTTTAAGATGCACAAAACGCCTACCATACCATTGAAGGATTTTCAGCAATGGATGCAGCAGCTTTTACTGGATCCTTACCAGCAGACAGCTGTCAATCCTAATGATTTGCTTTCCAATGCATCAAATGCAGCATCAATTGAAGATGTGATTTGTCATTCTGAAAAATTGACCGCGCAAGAACATTTGGGTATTTACCAGCGGAGTTATATTGCGCGTTTGCGAAATTGTATGTCACAGCAATTTAGCGCATTAGAATATGCCTTGGGGGAGGCTATTTTTTGCGCTTTTGCTGATGATTATCTTGCTTCAAAACCATCGTATAATTACAACTTATCTTTTTTAGGGGCTCATTTTTCGGAGTATCTGCAAAATAATAGACCTGATGCTCAAGAGGAACTGAAAGAAGATTGGATAGATTTTATGATTGAACTGGCTCAATTTGAATATGCCATTGGTGTTCTTTTTGAAATGAAAGCGGAAGAAAATTATCAATTAGCGGCGATTAATACTGCAGAAAAGGAACTAAAATTAGTACCTATATGCAGCTTATTCAAATTCCAGTTTCCAGTACAAAAATACTATTCTGAGTTTAAAAATGGAAAGGAACCCAATTTACCATTTGAAAGCGAAAGTTATTGTGTGGTTTTGCGTCATAAATTTAAATTAGCAATTTATGATCTGCACAAAGAACAGTATGATTTTTTAAGTATTTTAAAAAAGCAAGGAGATATTGCTGTTGCAAAAGAACGGTTTAAAACTCAGTACAAAGAAAATGATGAGGTATTTGAAGAAATATGGAGCAGTTGGAAAAAACGCTGGATTGAAGCTAATTTTTTTCGAGTTTAGTAAAATAAGCAACAAGCTGTTATATCTTTATAAAATGCTATTCTTGGCTTATAGGAATGATTGCGTCCACAAAGCGAATATCATTTAAGCTAAGGTTGTGTGCTAAAATATAATTCTTGCAAAGTTCTGAAGACGCAAAGTTCTGAACGTTTTTTTGTGTCTTCGCGACTTTTCGAGAATGAAATTAAAGCTTAACGTAACGGCATTGGCTTCTATCCTTGATAATTTTAGATTGAAAATGATATTGGATTAAAAGTGTTTCAGTATTTTTTGTTTTATTTCGCACCAAAATGGTAGCATAATCCATATAAAAAAGTATCTACCACATTATCAGAACCAACAAGAACCCCAATATTTGGTGTAATTCTTACTTCTAATGCTCCTCCATAGGCAAGCTGAATTGTTGTGTTTTCAGTATTCATTTGTTTTAGGCTGGTACCTCCAATTTTCACTGTTACTGTAACCCTTTCAAACTCTCCTCCTAGTGAACCGTATATTGCATAAAATGATTTTTCATTATTCACTATGTCAAATTGAGTTCTTTCAAATGAAACGCCGTATGTTAGGATATCAGTATAGGAAACTCCTACTTCATAAGAGCTGGGTGATGCTAACAAACTGACTTGAGTACCTGGATAATAGTTGGCATTATCTTTCGCATATTGTTCTCTTTTTGATTGTGAGTTTGCAAGTGATGTCATTAAAACCATTAGTAATAGGAATTTTTTCATAACTATACATTTAAAAAGTTACTAAATCATCTTTTTTATTTTCCGATATGTTGTTTTTTGTTATTTTCTGTCACTAATAAAGTAGGTAGTGTCAGGGAAATAATCTAAAAATTTAAAGTAAGTTCTGGGGTGACTGTTGCTTTAAATTTCTCATTCAATTATTTCTATATGTAAAGTTAATGTATTAATAATCAATACATATATAAAATAAATACAATTTTACTGCCTAAAATTATAAATGGTCAAAATAATTGAACAAGCGCAGTTTTTTTATTTGGTGAGAGGAAGAATATGATTGAAAATAAAGATTAGATGCAGAGAAAATTACGTTCTCTCTTTTCCTAAAATTTTATATTCCTAGTTAAGGTTCTTTATTATAATCCGTTTATCTTATTTGTAAGCAATGAAAAGTATGAATTTATCAAAAGAAAGTTTTTAATAAATTTGTATTTGTAATCCTCATTTTAAATTAGTAATTTTACTTAGCACTCACTAAACTTCGAGATATTCGGGCTTTAGTGGCAGCTAAAAAAAATATCTAACAGACGGCAGAAACTAATACAACGCCGTCAGAAAACAAATAAGTTATGTCGAGAATTTTCATGGTAATAGGTTTGACGCTCACTTTTATAGTCTGGACTTTATATCGGCTTATAGTTAAAAAGGATTTAAAGAAAAACTTAAATAACATGTACCTTGGTCTTTTTTTTATAGGAACTTGGGCACTTCTTTATTTTTTTATTGAGGAGTGTTTTTAGATTTGAGAATGATTTAAATTTCTTTAGTCAGCCTGTCTAATTCTTTTAATAAAGTAGGAAATCTAAATTCTCCAGCCATACTTTCGATTTTTGCGAATGCCTCGTTTAAATCAATCCCGATTGAAGTGATAAAAAGAGGTTTTTTACTATCGCCTCTAAACAAGCTTTTTTTGTCTTTGTTTAATGATGCAAAATTAGTTTTGGCTACTCCAATTATTGGGATCTCCTGATTTAATTTTTCATACAAATGCCCACCTAAGCCATATTTTTTGTCATCATCCAGATAAATATATCCATCAACAATTATTGCATCAATGTTTTTTTTCAGCTCCATCTTTTTCAAAAGGCTTAAAATACAAGGCAATTCTCTTCTATAAAATTCTCCTGGAATATATTCTTCGACATTATCAACTATTTCTGAATATACTTTATAGTCTTTGCTATGATTCCATTGATTAAATTCAATACAGACGGTTTTGGCTTTTCCGTCAAAATAATATGTGTCAAATGCCAAAAGTACTAATTTTTTTGTCATGATTCTATTGGTTCCATTGTATCTCCTATACTTAATGTGTATGATAATATCGGGTAAATAAAATTTAAATTGTTGTTTTCCTGTCCTCTTAAAGTATAAAATTCTTTTTTTTGATTTTCATCAGCCAATGTTAACAATTCTCCATTGGAGAAATACGGTAAATTATCTTTGAAATGTATAAATGTTTTTGATTTTCTAAAAGTAATTCCAAGCCATTTATTATCAAATTCAAGTTTCTTTTTGCTTAAAGCAGATTCTAATATAATTTTATGAAGAAACTTTTTATTAGTTTCCAATGAAAATAGGATAATAGAATTATGTGTCAGCGGGATTTCGTATTCTTCATTACTTACTTTGTCTTTAATTTTTAGTTTACGTATGTTCTTTTCTATTAAATTGTCAGGATTTTCATAGCATGAAAATAAACCAATAAAAGAGCCAGTTTCCAAATCTAAAGATTGATCAGAATGATAATTCATTTTAGAATAATTACAGTCGTAGATTTCTATAAGTGCATTATTAAAATCTGCCGATTGTAAATTTTCAATAGGATTATTTTGAATTTCAGTATTTAAAGACGCTATAATTTGATGATGTACAGGAGAAAAATCATGAGGCGGAATATTGTAAATACTGGTTGTTCTTGTGATTGGAATATTTTGATCAGATATATTAACTAAATTATTTCCGATTCTCCCTTTAGTGATATTTTCAAAAGTTATGGAATTTGATAATTCTTCGAATAAGTTTTCAAGAGGGAGTGTGATTTTATAAAAGCCTAAGTTGTTCATTACTTATTGTCAGATTAAAATATTGGTTTTTCGTAATCACCAGAATTCATGCTAAAATGAATTTTACCGTATTCTATTTTCTTTTCACTGATATTTTCTTCGTAATATGAATTTCTTAGGTCAATCATTGTATCTGAAGTCATTGGTTCAAGTTTAATAAACGTATTGTTTTCCTTGATATAGGTTTGGTCATTTATGTAAACGGCTTCTAAATTTGAACAGCGGGCAACATAACCCATTCTAATTGGAATTTGATCTACATTTAGAACAGAAGGCTTAATTTCGTGAGTGTATAATCTATTTGTAGAAAGAGGTATTAAAAAAGCTGAATTTGGATACAAAGTAACACTGAATTCCTTTTCTAAAGCTGGATCAGTTACGGTATTCTTTAATTTAAAATGAAGTTTTGTCAGTCCGCTTGCTTTCTTATAAAACCAATCGTACCTATCCTCTTTTGATTGTGTCAGCTGGTCAAAATTGGATTTGTCATAGAAAGTGCAAAAAGCAATAATACCATCTTTAGACATATCTTTTGTTTTGTCAGAATGTGCTTTTATTTTAGATTTTACTTCTTTTGCGCTGTCATTGCTCTTTATTTTATTCTCATAAATTTGAGCTAGAACATGATTAACTTTTGTTTCTTTTTCAAAAGTATATTTGATAGCATTATTTAAAAAGTTTAGGATAATTTGATCAGTTTTTCTAAAATTGTCTGTTGGTCCGGTAAAATTGCTTGAACATCTCAAAAGGCGAAAATGAAGCAATTCTGAATTATTTGTATTTTCTTTTACAATTTCAGTTAAATAAATGCCTTTTCTTAGAGCCTTAGATTCTTTGTTCGATTCTGTCAGTTCCTGAAATAAATGTTCAGATTTAATTGTATTAAAATAATCATTGTCGCCAAACATATTTCGGTAATAGATTCCAGCATTGCTGATAAGAAGCGGAACTTCTCCTAATGTTGTAAAATGCAGATTATCACCTTTGTAATTTTCGTGATTTATTGACAGTTCTTCGATTACATAAAAGCTATGTTCATTGTTTTTAAGTTGATTAATATCTCCGCAGACGTAAATCATTTTGTTAGCTAACGAAGTTTTAATTTCAGAAAAATCATTTACTACAATTCCACAGAATTTTTCTATCAGGTAGCTAAGCTCTAAAGTTGTGTTTGTGTTTTTACCTAAAACAATGAGAATATTTTTGTCTTTAGAAATTTTGTTTTCGCTGGGTAATGTCATCATCTTTTATGCGTTTTCTTCTTTAGTTTAAGTTGGATCTCAGTGTTTTTATTGCTAATATATAACTAATTTTATTACAGAAATAAATAAATTTTTTAAATAGCAGTTTGGCTTTTTTATATTTGTAAATAGTAGAAAGATATATTTAAAACTAAGTTGATTTATAATTTTTTTTGTGTGCTGAATGAAAACTAAAGTTAGTTTTCTAAAATTTTCCAATGAAAAGCTGCTACAGATGTTCTAAAGTTTAAAAGACATAATGTGTTTGTTCTTAAAATCTATTTAAGATCAGTATTTATATGAAATTTGTAACAGGGAAGTAGGCTGTCAGTAGATTTAACGTAGTTTCATAAGTCGTTTTTCGCCTCACTTTTGCAAGCAGCCAGGATAAGAAACTCATGATAAAAATATCTTTTGGGCCGTTTTGTGCCGAAACTATAAAATCTTCTATTGCTATTTGGAATTTTTGTGTTTTTATAATTTCGGGTTTCAGTACATATTGCTCAATAAATAAAAGATAGTGTACAACACGTTCTTCATTTATCGTTAAAAGGTATTTTTTATAACGCCGTTTAAAACTTTTTATTCGGGATAAAGCCAGTTCGGTGTTTTCCTGCTGGGCGTGCAGAAGGATTTCGACAAGACACTTTTTTATGGTCCAGTCCATTCCCATTTTTTTTTCGTACCAGCTGTCGGTATGGTTTAATTTTGCCATTTCTTTTACGGCATTGCGTCCTGCATTTTGCTGTAAGTAAAAAACGATCAGCATCAGACGGAGGTCATTGCTGTCATTAGGATCTGTTTTTTTATTTGAAGAAAGCGCTTTTTCGGCAATTTCAATTGCTTTTTGCCAATGACCAAGATAATTTTCATTGAAAGCCAATAATAAAAAATACCGAAGGCAGAACCGCTGATAATATTTACCAGATTGTTTTTGAAGTTCGGCAGACATCAAACCAAGATAATCCAAAGATTCTCTAAACTGACCATTCCGAAAATAGAAGTTGGCTATAAAATATAAAATGTAGATATGATAGTATAAATGTCTGTCTGTCAGATCCGTTTTTTTACTAATGAAACGGTAGCTTTTAACTACAAAAGGCTGAATAAGCGAGAAATTACTGTTTAGGGAAGCATATTCGTTGGCGATAAATAATATTTGATACAGCGATTTAAAAGTCAGTCTCTGTTTTAATGATATTCCATGTGTTTCAATGGTGGTTTTTATGAGTGACTGAAAATCTACAATCCGGCCTTCGTGATGAATAGCGGCAAGTTCACGGCGCAGAACAGCATAGCCTAAATTAAGCTGTTCCTCATATTCGAGCTGTTTTTTATTGGCTTTAAACTTCTCAATTATTTTTTCGATTGGTTCCGACAGATTGAAATGTGCAAATTGTATCTGAGTCTGATAGATTTCATTGAGAAGACCAAAATGTTCAATGCTCAATGCAATATCTTCGGCCTTTGCAAGACATTTAAAGGCTGTTTTTATCAATTTGTGTTCAAAAAATAAACGGCTTACAACAATAAGACGGAGTACTGCATTTTCTTGTGAGGTGTCATTCTCAAAACTTCGATTGGCCATGAAATCAATCATACTGTCATACAGTCTTTTTCTGAGAGCATGATAGGCATCGGTACTTTTTTTGTTTTCTAAAGTATTTATTTTATAGTTTATATCGTCAGTTTTTAAAGAATTGAATAATGCTGTATTGCCTGTGTCTTTACGTTTGTTCTTTTTTGAAAGATATTGTATGAATGCCTTTTTTTCGTTTTCATTCATCATATTTACTATTTCCTGAAGTGCATTCATACGGATGGTTTTTTTTAGTATAAAAATAATAAAATACATTTTTATATCGTCAGTTTTATTAATAAATTGATTTTTAGAATTCCTGTTTCATGCTGACATTTGCCTCATAATCATAAAACATAAAAAATTATGGAACCGCTAAAATCAAATGAATCAAACAGCAATTCAGAATCAAGAAATGCAAGATTAAACAATGAATCTCCTCTAAAGCCAAGTGTCGCTTTTGTGGGCGCATCGTGGATGACGTTAATTATAGGTATGACTTCCTATTGTATCGGACTTTATAACTCGGATATGGCTTACAACGAAAAAGGATATTATTTTACGATTCTCCTTTTTGGTCTTTTCTCTGTAATATCAGTGCAGAAAAGTGTACGAGACAGACTGGAAGGTATTCCCGTAACCGATTTATATTACGGTTTAAGTTGGTTTAGTACCATTACTGCTGTAGTATTGTTAATAATCGGTCTATGGAATGCCGATTTACTCCTGAGTGAAAAAGGATTCTTCGGAATGTCGTTCGTATTAGGACTGTTTTCTGCTCTTGCAGTGCAAAAAAATACCCGAGATCTCAAACAATTTGAATCGGCTAACATATAGTTTTTAGCGGGCCTCATTACTGTCACAACATTGTGCAGTTTTGAGGTTTTCTAAGTTTTAATTTGTAAGGATGTGAAGCCTAATGTCACTTTTCTTATGGATATTGTACGAATGTCTCCTGACTTTGTACCTGCAATCTAAATCAAATATTTTATTGACAAAAAGCTTCAGATTTCTCTGGAGCTTTTCTATGAGTAATAAAAACTAAAACTCCGATTTGGATAGGAAAAATATTTTTTGTCTTTAAAATAGATATTCACAATTGATGAAATAGCTGCAGATTGAGTTATATTAGCTAGAGAAAAAAGTATAATCATTACAAGTTATCAGGTAATAATCAGAATAAACTTAAAAACGAATCACTTATGAATAAAGACGAAATCGTAGAATATATTGTTGACAGAATTAATGCTAATGAGGATCAGTATCAGATAGAAGCTTCTTTGAAAAGAAAAGAAATTGATCCAGCTCAATTTGATTCTTTGATGGATCAGGCATTGGCTAGGATTTTAGAGCATAAATTAAAAACTTATCCACGGCAGAATATAATTCGGTTTACAATCTGGACAATTTTGTTGTTATTCTTTTCAGCTTTATTCTTCTTCATTCTTCCCGGATTAGGTATTACCCGAAACACGATTACACTTTCAATTCTAGGTACAATTTGTTTAAGTGTTTCACTTCTTAATGTTTTTATTTATTATGGCAGCTGGAGGAAACGAAATATTGAGAAATACGGAAAGCCCAAGCCTCCCATAGAGGGTTATCTCGTAATATCTTTTTTTCCAGGGTTTATATTTTATTTCATCATATCAAGTTGTTTTTCTTCAGGAGCTGATAAAATATTGAAAGAAACTCAACAAGATGCTGTTGCAACGGTTATTGATGGATCTTCGATAGAAGGAAGAATAAATTACGCTACTGTTACGGTCGAATTTATGACAAAAGACGGCAGAGTCATTACGGCAGTTGAAGATGTTTCTACTTATGAATTCAAAGATTTTTATCAAGGTCAAAAACTAAACATTGTTTATTCTAAAAATGACCCTCACAATATAGATTTGCTTATTGATAATTATAGTGTGTTAAAATATAAAAATAAACTGCAAAGAGAAATAGAACCTAAAGATCTATTAAATCTGTCATCGGTTTCTTTTGAGAATCTAGGTGCAGAACTCAATAAAATCAATAATAATTGGGTTTATAATGATTCGGAAGGCGTTTGGATTGATGAAAAAAGACAGCAGATTATTTCTACCAGAAAAAAGCCTGATCAGGTTATTTTGATGATGCCAAGAGGATATGGCAACGATTTTGATTTTGCCAATAAATTTCTTAAAATAGGATTTGTTAAAATTAACACTCAAAAATTAGATATAGAAGCCGATCCTGCAGAAACAATTTATATAAAAGACGATTATCTGGCTAGTTTTAAAATTGTAAATAAGAATTTTAAATCAAACCTGATTATTGTTGTCGAGAAATTGAAAAAATGATAAAATAGGGTAGGAATGTTTTGATATGTAATTATTTACGAAGTGAAATTTGGATATGGTTAAAAAGCTTGATATGTCCATGATAGAGGAGATGTTGAGGATAAGATAAGGATTCAAAAGTTAGTGTTTCCAGAGAGTTTGTCAATTAGGGCAGAAAATAGAGAATATCTAACCAAAAAAGGGAACCGTATTTTTGAGTTAATTCCAATTTTTACGGGAGGTGATGAACATGATAATCATAAAAAAACCCATCAAAATGCTGATGGGTTGTTCTTAGTAGCGGGAAGCATTTAAATGTCTAACCGGCTTATGGAAGATTTCTAAAAAGAATTACTTAAGCACACTTGGATATATTTAATATTTCTAAGGGCCAGATTAAAAACTGTTATATCTAAATTAGATAGCTAATAAAAGAATGTTTTTTCTTTTAAGTGATATTTTTTAAGAAATTTAAAAGCTTTATTTCCTTTTGAATTATTCTTACCATAAATAGTCCAAAGATTAATAAAAAAATATATCCGCTTGATAGGATGTAAAGATAAAAGCCTCTTGAGAAATTGTTTTCAAAAACAGGTAAAAGCAACGTGAAGCCAACAATATAAGTCATGTAAATGACAGGTGTAAGGATGTAATGTATTTTTTTTCTCCATTTGTAAAACTCATGCGCTAGTTTACTGTATTCAATTAAGTTAACATCGGTTTTTAAGTCCTGTAGTTTTTTTACGCTGATCGATTCTAAGGCTGCGCGGATAAGAAGCATTGCAATCATAATACATAATCCAAAACTAAACTGTGTATGTCTATAAGCACCTGCCCAAATATAATAAGTGATTAATATTAATGAGGTTAGACTTAAAATTATTCTGGTCCAAAAATGACTGCGTTTAATTTTTTTAGTATGCGCCTCTGCTTTTTTAATAATTTCGGAAGCAGTTGGCTGTGTATTAGATTCTGTCTGCTGATCCCAGATATTTTGTAATTCTTCAAATGTTTTCATTTTGTACACATTGAGTTAAACTTTTTTTGATTCTATGAATTCTAACGCGAAGTGTTTCTTCAGTTATCCCGATTACTTCTGATATTTCCTGGTATTCTAAACCGTCTAAAGTCATTAGGATTATCATTTTGTTTGTTTCTTCAAGTTTTTGTATGCATTGATACATTTGCTGCAGCTGTTCATCTTTTTCGCTCGAATAGGTTTCTGAAACTGTCTGAGGCATAATATCGGTCCTAATTTCTTTTCTTGAAGATGATTTTCTTAAATAAAGAAGGCATGTGTTTACTGCAATCCTGTAAATCCAGGTGCTGATACTCGAGTCATTTCGGAAGGTGTCTAATTTCTCCCAGACTTTGATGAAGATTTCTTGAGCTGCATCAGAGGCCAATGCAGTATCTCCACAAAAATAACCTTTGCACAAACGAAACACCTTATTGTAAT
Organism: Flavobacterium sp. HJJ; assembly: GCF_015351475.1. Taxonomy (GTDB): domain Bacteria; phylum Bacteroidota; class Bacteroidia; order Flavobacteriales; family Flavobacteriaceae; genus Flavobacterium; species Flavobacterium marginilacus. The sequence goes on from NZ_JADKPR010000016.1 coordinate 107,180, forward strand.
GCTTGTAATAGATCTCGTTGAATTGTTCTTTTTTAGCCACCTTATTTTAATTCAAGTTTTACTTTATCCATAAACCATTCAGGTTGATCGTACATTACAAAATGAGCAGAGTTTGCTGCGTAATAAATTTTAACAGAAGGAAGGTTTTCATACTGGGCTTTATAGGTGTTTTGTACTGTATTAAGATCTGGATTTGTGGCAGCTAAAATGACTGCTGGAATTTTAATCTTAGAAATTTCTTTTCGCAGGTCTAAATTAAGCATGTCAATATAACCATAAACATAGGTTTTTCTATCGGCAATATTCATCCATTCATTGATTGTTTTCTGTTTTTCTTTGTTCATGCACATATAAGCAGTCGACTGCGAATTCATTCCGTTGAACGCTTTTTGATCCATTGCCAGCATCATTTTACTTTGTGGATTGTCGTACGGAATAATTTCCCCTTTGTAGTTAGGAATCATCAAAGCTGCACTTGCAGGTAAAGCATCAACGATAATTAACTTTTTAAACAAATTGGTTTCTTGAGAGGCTAACCACAAGCTTAAAGTACCTCCTAAACTATGGCCAATTAATGTAGCATTCTTTATTTTCTTTGTTTTTACATAAGAAATGACCTGATCTTTTATGGTAGAAAACCAAGGTTCTTCAATTGGAGGAACATTTCCGAATCCTGCAAAAGTAAAAACATGACATTCGTAATTTTTAGAAAGCTCTGCAACTGTTTCATTCCATACTTCTCCTGTACAGCCAAAACCAGGGAATAACAAGACAGGAGCTCCTTTTCCTTTTACCTCTACTTTGAAGGCAGTTTGTGAAAAAACAGATTTTGAGATAAGAAGAATAAATGTAATAATTAAAATAGATTTCGTTTTCATAAGATTTAATTTTTTAAAGTTTATCTTTTGATACAGTACTAGGTTAATTGTTACCTCAAAAAAACATTTTTTTTTAAAATATTTTTATCGCTTTCAGAATTTAGGTTTAAAATCCTGCAGTTTAGCTTAATAAAAAGCAAGTGATGATTTAAAAAGAGTGCAGAAAAAGTGGTAAATAAAAAAAAATGGAGAAAGAAAAAAACCATTCTTTTGGATAGACAGAGGCGGAAACACTTTTATTAATTTCTTTTTTAGTTTTTTCAGAAAGCTTAGCAGTCTAGGAAAATAAAAGCGTTTAGATTTCAATTTAGAGGTGTTAGAAATATAGATTTCTTCTTATTCAGATTATCTAATCTTATTAATACCAAAATAATTGAATTTTACAAAAGGTGTATAATAAAAAAGCTCCAGATTTCTCTGAAGCTTTTTTCGTTGTAGCCCTAACGGGACAATTTTCGAACCATTTTGTGGAAGATTTGAGTAAATTGAATAGGGTTTAAATTTTGATTAAATCAATAGTAAAAATTTATCTTCGCGTCAGATATGGAATAATAAAGTTTCGCCGGAACCGGTTCCGTCCTTTTCACCTGCTTTCGGAGAAGCATTCTTGACTTTACATCCTACAAAGTATTCTCAAACACTTATCAGTAAAATGAAAGAGCATGGTGCAAAAGCTTATTTAGTGAATACGGGATGGAATGGAACAGGAAAAGGATTTCTCTTAAAAATACAAGGGCTATTATTGATGCCATCATAAATGGAGAGATTAATGAGGTAGCTACTATAAAAATACCTTTTTTAAATTTAACAGTACCCATTTTTTTGACAGATATAGGTGAAGGAATTTTGGATCCAAGAGATAGTTATGCAGATGTGAATGAATGGGAAAAAAGAGCAAGAGATTTGGCCTCTCGCCGGGAAACAAACGTATGTGATAAACCCCGTAATATTACCAATATTTTACTTTGTAAAATCGGGTGTGCCACGATTTTGCCATAACTTTAAAAAGGCCTTGAAATTTTTCTTATTTAACTTTCCTGCTGTAAGCTGATTGACTGTAAAAGAACGACATAATTTATTAATGAATACTACAAAAGTGAACATTATTTAGAGACTATAAACTTATAGGCAAGTCAAATTATATTTTGCTACTTCTACTTTTAGTGTTAAAAAATTTTGTTTCAATGACGGATAAATTCTGAATCTAGATTCTTAAATGGCAAAGTTTTGCAATACACCAATTTTATGATATAAATTTTGAATATATGTCAATAGAGCAAAAGCTTTATGGTAATTTATAAGGCTTTATTGTTATTTCGACTTCACTTCGATATCCTGGATGGTAGGATGGCCGATAATTTATATAACCCATTTTCTGTAACTCCTTAAAGTATTTATGGTAGGTTGGTAAAGTGTTGATATGTGAAAGCGACATTATTTACTCCGACTTACTTTAATTATCTTTGCATGTCCTTGTCTATATCCGAGACAAAGAATAGCACTTAAAAGAACGAATGCCAAGCATTAAGTCTGTGATCCTCCTCTAAAATAGAGAGATATTTTGAAAGTTTTTGTAGTCTCATATTAGTTTTCATCATTGAACAGATTCATTAAATCTGATTTGTTATAATAATAGGATCCTAAAACTTTTTTAAAACGCACTTTTCTCGTTATTCGGAGATTCAGTAACGATGCGGCAGACATGTCCATCAGTTTCCTGACAACACGACTTTTAGCCATTCTGGATTTTAGCCGTCCTCTTCTTTATTTTGGTTGTTCTCTATAATTTTTGTCCAATGTAGGGAATACAAGTCAATACTTCTTTCTCTAATCGATTCTGATCCAATTATGTTCCTAAGCCAAAAATCAATTTTAATTCCAAAAAAAATCAATTACTTACTTGATGGGTTGTTTTGTTAACATTTCTTTAACAGTTGAATTCGGAATGTTTTAGAGTAATGTTTAGAAATTATTTATAAACATTTCGGTCTCTGCAGCCTTGCTGATCAGATTGTCTTCGTATGCTAAATTTTGCCTTTTTTTTATTACACTGAAAAACTTTCATCTTTATTGAAAAATCTTAATTTTGATTTGATTTTTAATCTTAAAAGCTTAACAGTACTATTTTTATTTATACCTTTTTTGTTAAAATAAAAAATGTTAGGAACAGACCAGTTTAGGTCTTTATTTTTACATTTTATCTTATAATCAATCAAATCATAAAACATACATTCAAATTGATTGTTAAAAATTATTAATCCATTATCCCATCTTATTTTATCAGACATTCCCTGTATTATGAAATGGTCGAAAAATGCTCTAAAATCTCCCTCTTTATCTCCTTTTACAGCAAGGTAGGTCATGCTTTGAATGTTTTTAGGATAGTCCAAAATAGAATTTCCAAAAGCTAGCTCTCTAAATAAAAAATTACATTCGTCAAAACAAAAATGCTCAGGGTGAGTGTATACTAGTTCATAATCACGGCTTTTCATAAAAAGTTTATTCATCTGATCTGAATTTCTATATAAACAAAATGTTCCCATTGTAATGTCCTCACGACAGGTTAAAATATCATGATTCTTTAAAATTTCGTAAGTCATAAAACCACGGATATTACCATAAACCATGTCAATATCTCCATGTCCCCAAAAATCGTAAGGTGCTATGATTTCAGGGAATAAAAAACCATAGGCCGGTTTGAAATCGCATAATTTATATGGACTCTCAATAGCCACTTTAAAACCCAGTTTTGAGTAGGCATTGCTTTTAAAATCATCTATTGTTTTATAAATGATTTTCACATTGTGGGGCTTGTCGGGAATTACTGTAGTATTATCAGTTAATATAATAAAATCAATAGTTGGATTGTAAACACATGATTTAATAAAATAAGGAAAATACCATGGGTAATCTCCATACCAGCATGTAAGTAAAGCGATTGAAGGTAAAGTAGTCATTATAATTTATATTTTAAGATTGTAATTGCTGATGCTCCCCTTCATTTGTATAATTTACATTTTTGCATCCTCTTCGTTTTCTAAACAGAAAGACCTAATACTGAATCGATTTAAAATTTTTAATATGATAGAAATCACATTTGAATTTTGAGCACAATAAATTATTAGTTAGAATTTCTTGTACATAAAAAGAAGCTTTATTTTTCGGAATTCTATTTAGCCCTGACCTTGTTGGTTTTTATGTTTTAGTTTCTGCAATTAGGTTGTTGTTTGTTTTTCAAATATAATAGAGATTTTAGTACATGATATTTTTTTGCTTAAATTCAACAAACTAGGCATAATTTAATTTTTAAAAAGACTGTCATTCTCTTTTTAAAAGATTATGTACAGATTATTTTTGCAATGTAGAAAACTAATCCAATACACAAATATATCACGTTTATTTCTGTATTCCAAAAGCATTTTTATAGGAGACATTAATATTGAGGGCTTCATAGAAGGAAAGTTTAGACAAGCCAAAACAACATATGTTTTAGATCGTATCAAAGCAAAGCTTTCTAATAACCTGAACTCGATTAATAATTTAGGCTGAAAACATTGCAGAAAAAGGTAAAATTTAGTATATCTAAATTTCTGACAATTAAATATTTAACTAAATTCCGCCTTATGATTTGTTTCGATAAAATTACTGATATTTTCTCTATTGTTGATGAATTTTGTAAAGATTTTGATAAAGCTACACAACCTTTTTTGCTAGGAAAGCCTTCCAAACGTCCTTCGATTATGTCTAAATCCGAAGTGATTACAATTTATTTACTTTTTCATTTGAGTGGTTTTCGTTGTTTCAAGCACTATTATGTTTTTTATGTTCAAAAGCATATGCAAAATGAATTTCCAAACACCGTTTCTTATAATCGTTTTTTAGAACTGATGCAAAGCGTTCTTTTACCAATGACCATTTTTGCCAAAACTTGTTGTTTAGGCAATTGCACAGGAATTTCATTTGTAGATTCAACACCCATAAGAATTTGTAAAAACAAACGAATCAGTAGAAATAAAGTTTTTAAAGGCACTGCTACTACAGGAAAATCTACAATGGGCTGGTTTCATGGATTTAAGCTCCATATAATTATTAATGACAAAGGAGAGTTATTGAGTTTTGCTGTAACTCAAGCGAATGTTGATGATAGAGAACCACTGAAAAATGAGGGTTTTTTGAACGCAATTTTTGGAAAGTTATTTGGTGATAAAGGATATATATGCCAAAAACTATCACAATTATTATTTGTTGATGGAATCCAATTGATTACCAGTATTCGCAATAATATGAAAAATAGTTTGATGGAAATGAGCGACAAAATTTTACTTCGTAAACGTTCAATAATCGAAACAGTCAACGATGAACTTAAAAACATTTGTCAAGTGGAACACTCCAGACATCGCTCATTTACTAATTTTTTGTCAAACCTTATTGCTGGAATAATTGCTTATAATTTTCTGCCTAAAAACCTTCTTTGAAATACGAAACTGTTAAAACTAACCAATTATCGTTCTTTATATTAATCGAGTTCAGGTTACTAACAGCGAATCATGAATTGCATCCATCATGATAGTGCTTAACTTGACCAAGGTAGCGCAGCTATGAACACCTATCTTTTTGGTTTAAAAAAGCGCTACGTAATATAAAAAACAAGCTTGAAATCAACTTAATGATTTCAAGCTTGTTTTTAACAAATATTTAATATTAACCTTTGTGTAAAATTGTCAAAGGATTTAGTTTGTTTGCAGACCTTAATTTTCTACTTTTAATGGACTTAATTTAAAAATTAGTAGGATTTGTTTGTGAAAGAATAAAGAAATTTACAAAAGATATGATTGTTAAAAATTGGTTAAATTTGGAAATAAATCAATTTTCGTGTTAAATATTTTTATAACATTACAAGTAAAATTCTGTTAAAATAATAATTTTTTATGAAAACACCTATAAAAAAGCAAGGCGTTTATTTTTTAGCAAATAATAAAGTTTTTGAACTTGTTACTGCTTTTTTAAATAGTTTTAGAACATATAATAAAGAACTTCCTCTTTGTCTCATACCTTACAATGAAGATTTTGATAAAGTTGAAGCAATGAAAAAGATTTATGATTTTAGTGTTTTCAATAATCAAGAGTTATTAAGATATTGTGATGATATAAGCTTAAAATTTCATGGGGAAGTTGTTGGGGCTTATAGAAAATTAGTTGCTTGGGAAGGAGAATTCGAACAGTTTATATATATAGATATAGACACTGTTGTTCTTGATAGTCTTTCTTTTGTCTGGCAAAATTTATCTCACTGCAAAATTTTTACTTCCCACTCTAATTTGCCAGAAATAAGAAGATGGGTTTGGAAAGATTCAATTTATACCAAAAATAAATTGAATAAAACACAAATAGAATATGCTACAAATACAGGTTTTATTGTAAGCACAAAAAACATTTTACCGATGAACTGGGTAATGGATCAGGTAGAAGGAGCTCTATCTTTAAAAGAAGATATGGAATTATTATGTATGGAGCAGCCTTTCCTAAATTATCTGATTGTAACATCAGGGTATAATTACGGAAGTTTATTTGTTTTTAATATGTGGGGAGGCACAATTACAAAAAATATAAAACTCGAATGTTGGGCAGGTTTTCCTGGAGGAATTGTTAAAGACGGCACTTTCAAAGATCCATATAAACGTTCTGTATTTTTAATGCATTGGGCTGGAGTATGGAGAGAAAAAAATGGAGATTTAGCCAAAATACCTTATGTAGAGCTCTGGGATTATTACAGAAACTTAGATCCTTTGAATTTACCGGATCCTTTGAAAGAAATTCAAAGAAAAGGTTATAGTAAAGTTATAGAAACCTTACGTAAAATTTCAAATTACAATTTAAAGAAAACAGTTTAGACTAAGAAAAGCTATTTTTTTTCGGCTGAGTTTTATGTATCAATATTAAATCAAAATAATTATTTTGGAGCACAATATTTTAAAATCTAAAGAAGTCGATTATCAATCAATTGTTATAATTATAGATTATTTTGGAGATTGGCCTGATTGGTTTTCCCTTTTTTTGGAGTCCTGTAAAGCAAATTCTACGATAAACTGGCTCTTTCATACTGATTGTGAACACGAGCACTATAAAATTGGGAATGTATCTTTCAAGTCCATAACAAAAGAAAATTATATTCAAAAGGTCAATAAAAAACTCAATATAAATTTTACTCTGTCAGATAATTATAAATTATGCGATTTAAAACCTATGTATGGATTCATTCATGAGGAAGAAATTGAAGGTTATGATTTTTATGGTTACGGCGATATAGATGTAATATACGGTAACATAAGAAATTTTTACACTCCACAAGTTTTACAAAACAATGTACTAAGTAGTCATAATTGGTGTATATCTGGACATTTAGCAATATTCAAAAACTTTAAATGGATGAGAAATGCATTTAAAAGATATAAAGGATGGAAAAGCATAATTGAAAATCCCGAATGTCTGAGATTTGATGAGGATTCATTTATAAAAGTTTTTCAATATCCATCGGAGATTAATTCTAAATATTTTTTTTTATATGACATCTTTAATCCTTTCAGTAAGAAGTATAGACAAAAATTATATTTAATTGAACAATTTACGACACCTCTTACTCATGCTTTATGGAGATCGGGAGAATATTTTCACCCACAAACTTGGTATTGGTACAATGGTGAGTTAACCAATGAAATAGATTACGATCAGAAATATATTTACCTTCATTTTATGAATTTCTTTTCAGGGAGATGGATGAACTCTTATTATAAAAAGGATCGAGTTTGGAAAGATCTTGATAAATTCGTATTCATAGAAGCTGATCAAATGCAAAAAGATGGTGTAATTATAAATAGATCAGGATTTAATCTTTTTGAGAAAAACTGTAGAATAATATATAAAACCGATCCTGTCCTAAATAAAAATTCCACTATATAAGACTTTCCTAGTTTAAAAAACACAGAAAAAGGACAGAGACTTTGTTCTCTCAATTATGTGACCAGTTGATGACTAGGCGTAATTATGCTAAATCTTTTTAAGGATTTAAAACAATGATTCTTATTAAAATAACAATTTTAACCACGATACGATATTTAAATAAATTCGTATTCAATAGAAACATCAATAATCTAAAAAATTAGTCTAATTCAATAATGCACTGCGGTTTCTTTGAATATTTTATTAAAATAGCGAAGAATACATAAGTATTTAGAGGCAGGTCTTTGTTGTTTTGTAATATTTTAAGTGTTTATTTGTGTTTTTATGATAATTTCATAAAAATAACATATTTCTGATTAAAAATTATTAAAAATTATTTTTTATTGTAAGATTAAAGTGTATGTTTGATAAAAAAAACTTACCATATCGAAATAAGTAGAAGTTAAGAATATTTATTGAGTTATAGTTTGACAACATGAATTAAAAATATAAACAACTAAAAATTTGCGGTTTACTTTTTTATCACTTGGAAAAGTTACTCAATGATATAACAGTTTTTAGTAGTGTCAACAATTTTTAAATAATGATACAAGTAAAATTAATACTTCCAAAATGGAAGCTAACTATATAACTACTGATAATTTATTTAGTCGATTCTCAATAATCATGAAGAAGATTTAACAATTTAAAATTAAAAGACAAAAAGGTGTGTTATGTTTAAGAATTTTAAGTTAGTACGTAAATTGAACAAAAAAGATTTGTTGTTTCTCGGAAAGTTACAAAGTTATATGTTAAGAGAGCTCAGCTGAATTAATGAGTATCAATAAGATAGTTTTAAATAGTAATTGGTGAAAACCTTAAAATCAATACTTAATGAATAAAAAAAATATTTTCATTTTCATTTTCATTTTCATTTTTACAAGTTCATATTCGCAAGAAAATTTTGAAAATCAAAAACTTGCTGCAACTTGTAAAATATGGGGATTTTTAAAATATTATCACCCAAATGTTGCTTCGGGAAAGTTGGATTGGGATATGCAATTGATTAAAATTTTACCTGAGGTAAGGAAGGCCGTTAATAAAGAAGATTTATCTAAAGTTTACATTAACTGGATTGAAAACTTAGGTGTAATTAAAGAATGTAAAAAATGTAGCCAAACTTCCAGTAAAGAATACTTTGATAAAAACTTTGATTTAGGCTGGACTCAAGATCCTTTGGTTTTTTCGGTTGAGCTTGCAACAAAACTTAAAACTATTGAACAAAATAGATTTCAAGGAAAACCCTATTACGTTGATGTAGAAAAGGTTGGGAATATAAGTATTACAAACGAAAAAAGATATAGTAATGCTGAATATCCTGATTCCGATTTTAGATTGTTGGGTTTATTCAAATTTTGGAATATAATTGAATATTTCTATCCTTATAAATACCTAACAGATGAAAACTGGAATGCAGTACTATTGGAAATGATTCCTAAATTTTATAATGCTAAAGACCCCAAAGAATATCATCTTGTAATGTTAGAAACTGTAGTCAAAATTGACGATAGTCACGGAATATTTAAAACCAAATATACAGTTGCTTTTTTTGGGGAAAATTTTTTCCCTGCTTCTTTAAAGATTATAAATAATAATGCTGTAATAAATGGTTTTTTTAATGATTCTCTGTGTAAAATAAATGATTTACATATTGGTGATGTAATTGAAAAAATTGATGATAAAACAGTGCCAGAAATTTTATCAGACCGCTATAAATATATATCTGCCTCAAATACGAAAGGAAAACAAAGAGACACATATTACACTCTTATAAACGGTAATACAAAGGAGGTTAAAGTACTTTTGAGTAGAGATGGTATTACTACTGAGAGAATTATAGGAAGATACTCTTTTGAAGATACATTTAAAGAATCTTCGGAAAAGACAAAATTTAAAATTTTACAGAACAACATTGGGTATGTAAATTTTGCATCAATGCAACATGAGGATATTGATGAATTGACTAAAGCACTTTCCAATACCAAAGCAATCATTTTTGATCTTCGAGATTATCCTGGAATAATACCTTATAGAATTGCTAATTTTCTTTATAAGAATAAAAAAGCTTTCAATAGAGAAATCTTACCAGATTTAATGTATCCAGGAAAGTTTTATTGGTCCAATTTGCAAGAATTTGGCAAAGAAAATCAAAATTATTACAAAGGAAAGGTAATAATATTAGTAAATGAAAAAACTCAAAGCCGTGGTGAATACGTAACTATGCTATTACAAAGTTCACCGAACGCAATAACAGTTGGTAATCAGACTGCAGGCGCTGATGGTAATGTAAGTAAAATTGAGTTTTTAGGTTACTATTCGTCACTAATATCTGGTATTGGCGTTTATTATCCTGATGGCGAACAGACGCAAAGGAAAGGAATAAAAATAGACTATAAAATTGAACAAACCATTGAAGGGATCAAACAGAAACAGGATGAGATATTAAACAAAGCTTTAGAATTATGTACGATGAATCAATAAAATATGAGTAACAACTAAGTTTTAATTTATTAAACACCTCATTTCAAATAAAATACTTTAAAGAAACTTTTGGAATTAATTGTTCATTTATAGTGAAAAAATAATCACAGATGAAAATGAAAGAAATATAGATTCTTTACTGCATTTTGAAGAAATATTTTATAGGGACTTCAAATGATTTTTTTGTGAATTGATTTAAATTATTGCACTCAAGGTTTTATAAAATATAGATAGTTGTAACTTTAATTTAAAAGAATTATAAAGATAATGAATTGTAAAAATGTATTATTAATCCTTAAATATTTAAACAATGAAGTTAAACAAAATGAACATTTCTCGCTTGACAAAATCTCAAGCACAGGCAATTAAAGGTGGTTACGGCGGCGGCGGAAGTGGCGGAAGTACTATACACAATTTTACATGTACATGGTGTACTGGGGGTGGAAATTCGTTTGAATGTTCTACACAAAATCCGAACGATATTGCATGTAACACTACTAGACCTAATACTTATGCTACTTGTACTTTGTAGCAATTTTTAAATTAAAAGGGTAATCTAAACCATTACCCTTTTATCAATAACTTTAAATAATTATATTTTTATTATGAAAGATGAGATTCATAAAAAGATAATACAAATAGAAAAGGAGATTTCTGAAAGGCAAAAGGATATAAGTGATATATCATTATTTCAAGGTATGGGAGGACTTCCCATATTTTATTTTTTATTGTATAAATTAACCAATAAAGAAGAATATCGAGATAAAATACATGTAGTAATAGAAAACATAACAAACTTATTAAATACTGGTGATTATAGCTTGACCTATTGTGATGGTCTTACTGGAATCGGTTATATGCTCAATTTTATAAAGAATAAAGAAATTTTAACAAACGAAGTTAATTTTGAAATAGAGGAATCATTGGAGTTTATCGATCAATGTATTGTTGAATTTGCCTTAAAAAACACTAAGGGCATTGAGGAATTAGATTTCTTGCACGGAGCTTTTGGAGCGGCATTTTATCTAAATGAAAGGTTAAAAAATAATAAGAATCCAGAACTCAAAAATAAGGTTACTGTCTTTTTTGAGCTTTTGTCTACTATTGTAATCAAAGAAGTAGAAAAAACAAATAAGGTTAAGAATGTGATTGATATTGATAACTCTACTCAACGAACTAATTGCGGATTAGCACATGGGCATATTTCGTATATTTTGATATTTTCTGATTTTTTGGCTCAATTTAAAGATAATAATCTTGTATTCGAAGCTTTAAAAAAAAGTGTTTCTTGTTTATTGGAATTTGAAAACAATGATAAAAATAATTTATCTGCTTATCCTAGTATTGCAGTCAATAAAAATACAGGTGATTATAATGTGTCTTTAGGTTGGTGTTATGGTGACCAAACTATATCTTTAGGTCTTTACAAAGCATCACTTATATTGAATGATAATAATATAAAAAATATTGCATTCCGTTTGGCATTTCGAAATATGGAACGAAATACGATAGAGAAAATGTTTGCAACACCTTTTTATGATGCAGGTTTTTGTCATGGATTATCTGGTATTGCTTATTTACATAAAAAATGGTCAATAATCTCCACAGATAAAAAATTTTATGAATTATATGAAAATCTCATAAATGACATTCTCGAACTTAGCTGTAAAAATGATGGTATTGCCGGTTTCAAAAAGTTTAATGGAAATGGTTATTTTGTAGATTCAATAGGCATGTTAGATGGTGTAATAGGAATCGGAATGGTTCTAATTGATTATTTACTTGAAGAAAAAGATAATGATTGGGACTCTTTATTTTTATTAAATTAGTTATCTAAGACATGAAAATAAATAACCCGTACGAAGCTTTTCCTGAGTATGTATTAAGAGCACCATTAATTTCTTATAGTTTTTACAAAAATATCACTCAAGGTAAAGATATTTCAGACGAAGTTTTTAAAAGTCTATTCAAAGAAAAGTTTATCAATGAAGCAATTTTTTTAGCAACTCCAATTTTATATGAAGAGTTGAAAAAATGGGTAAATGATGAAGTGACTGATTTAAAGAAAATTGAGAAGCTAAAAATTTCATTTTTGAAGTATTTTTCAAGAATGTCATCAAGATGCACCCCTTTTGGGCTATTCGCAGGATGCGCAATGGGGAAATTTGGTGAATATTCAGAAATCTCTCTAAATGATGCTAAAAACAATAATAGACATACCAGATTAGATATGAATTATCTAGTTGCTTTGTCACAAGATTTTGTGAAAAATAATATTTTACAAGAACAAATTAAGTTTTTTCCGAATTCTAGCTTATATAAGATGGGGAAACAATTTCGATATGTAGAATATAGATATGTTGAGGGTATAAGAGAGCATGAAATAATTGCAATCGAGAATTCAATATATTTAGAAAAGGTTCTAAAGGCGTCGGTAAATGGAATTTTAAAACATGATATTGTTCAGTTATTAATAGATGAAGAAAATTCTAAAGAGGCAGTTTTAGATTTTGTGGAAGAATTAATTGAGAATCAAGTTCTAATTAGTGAGCTAGAGCCTTCTGTTTCTGGTCCTGAGTTTTTAGATCAAATTAAAAAGGTGTTATATAAAGTACAGGGGATTGATTTTGAAAAAAAAATCTTAAAAGATGTTGAATATAAATTGTCAATAATTGATCAAAAAGTAGGCTCTGATGTAGAAAAATATATGGAAATTGGTGAAAATTTAAAAAAAATAGAGACTCAATTTGATATTAAATATTTATTTCAAACGGATGTTATTTTAAAACCAGAAAGTAATGTACTTGATAAAACTATAATAAATTCTATTAAAAAAGGGTTGTCAATATTTAATAAATTAACGTTAGTACCCAAAAATGATAATCTGAGTACTTTTAAAAACGCTTTCAATGAACGTTATGAAGAAAGCGAAATTTCTCTATCAAAAGCATTAGATGTAGAAATAGGCATTGGATACAAACAAAATCAAGAAGGTTTGGATATTAATCCTTTAATAGATGATTTAATATTTCCTAGTACTGAAAATAAAAATATGGCAAGGGAGATTAAATGGTCACAAACTTATTCATTTTTTCAAAAAAAGCTAATAGATTCCTTTATAAATGGAGATTACATTATTACAATAACAGAAAATGATTTTGAATTTCTAAGTGAAGATTGGAAGGATTTACCTGACACCATTTCAACTATTGTTGAGATTGTAAAAATTAAAGGCCAAAGGAAAATTGTAATTAGTGGTGCTGGGGGTTCAAGTTCAGCTAATCTTTTGGGACGCTTTTGTCATGGAGATTTGGCATTAAAAAAATTTACAGAAAGAATAGTTGATTTAGAAAAAAAAATGAATAGTGATAAAATTTTAGCTGAAATTAATCATTTACCAGAATCTAGAGTTGGTAATATCTTAATGAGGCCGAATTTGAGAGATTTCGAAATTCCATATTTAGCAAATTCAACCCTAGTTAGAGAAAAGCAACTGGAGATAGAAGATTTATTAATATCAGTCAAAAATCAAAAAATTATTCTTAGATCTAACCGACATAATATGGAAGTAATTCCACGATTATCGAATGCTCATAATTATTCTGGAAATTCATTGCCAATATATCATTTTTTATCTGATATGCAGAATCAAAACAAACGAGCTTCAATTGGATTTGATCTTGGGCCATTTGCAAATGAATATAGTTTTATTCCAAGAATTGAATACTGCGATTTAATATTATCGGAAGCTACTTGGAATATAAATAAAGAAGAGATTAAAAGCTTTTTTGGTTATGAAGATTCAGATTTATTATTTAATATTTCTTTATGGCGAAACAAAAATAAAATTCCACAAAAGGTGTTACTTGTCGATAGCGATAATGAATTATTAATCAATTTAGAAAATGTAATATCAATTAAAATGTTTTTAAACACCGTGAAAAATAGAAATGTATTTAAAATTAAAGAATTTTTATTTACTGATGATGGAATAGTGAGAGGCACTGATCCAAGTGAGTATTATACAAATCAAATAGTTGTCTCATTTTTTAATAAAGAACGCTTGAAAAATGAATAGAACGGTACAAAAAACATTTGTAACTGGAGATAAATGGCTCTATTATAAAATTTATACCGGTTCAAAAACTGCTGATATAATTTTGATTTCATCAATAAAACCCCTTGTGGAATTTTTACTTAAAAAGAAAATAATTGATAAATGGTTTTTTATACGTTATGCAGACCCTCAACCCCATCTAAGGCTACGCTTTTATTGTAATGAAGTTAATAAAATAAATGAAGTTATTACAATTTTAGGGCCAGTATTTAAAGAGTTATTAAAACAAGATTTAATTTGGAAAGTTACTACTGATACTTATCAGAGAGAATTAGAAAGATATGGAAAAAACACAATTGAACTTTCAGAAAATATTTTCTTTTTAAATAGCTCGTTAATCCTAAATATCCTAATGATTTTAGAAAATGATGAAGAATTACGTTGGATTTTCTCATTGCGAGAAATAGACAATCTATTAACAAATTTTAAATACAGTAATTATCAGAAGTTTCAATTATTAGAATTCCTAAAAACGTCCATGGCTTTTGAATTTGGTGCTACTAAAGATCTAAACAAACAATTAGATTTAAAATACCGGAAATATAGGTATAAAATTGAAAACATCTTAAACTCAAATGGAAAAGAAATTGAACAATTTGAAGATATTAATTACTATATAAATTGCTTTAATGAAAATTCAAAAGAGACAATAGATACAATTTTAAGTTATGAAGAATCTAAGACTCTTGAAATAAGCCTGAATAATTTACTAAGTAGTTATATCCATATGTCTATGGTTAGGCTATTCAAATCAAAAAACCGAATGCATGAAATGGTGATTTATGATTTTTTATTTAGGTATTATAAGTCTAAAAAAGCAATTGATAATATTGAAAATAATAAAAAAATTCATGAGTTAAACATGTGATAAAATTATCAAAATTTTATATTTAATGAAAAAAATTGTATTAATTAATTGTTACATAGGAAAATTCCCTTGGTTTTTCAATTTATTTATAAAATCATGTGAATTTAACCCAACGATAGATTTTTTTATATTTACAGATAATATTATAGAAGACAAAATACCTTTTAATGTTCATTTAATACCTTTTACATTAGCAGATTTTAATATATTAGCTTCAAAGAAACTGGGATTTAATGTTAATATTGAAAATCCTTACAAACTTTGTGATTTTAAGCCTGCATATGGAGAATTATTTTCAGAATATTTAGACGGTTATGATTTTTGGGGCATAACTGATATAGATGTAGTTTATGGGCGAATTAGAGAATTTATGACTGATGAATTGCTGGATAATAATGAGATAATTTGCATAAGACATGATTTTATAACGGCATGTTGTATGCTTTTTAAAAACAATACAAAAATTAATTTACTATTTAAAAAAAGTGCTGATTACAAAATGATTTTTACATCCAAAAAGAACTATTGTTTTGATGAAGCTAATTTTGAACAAGCCTCAATAATTGATAAGTATGATATTTTTTCAATCGATTGTGAAATAGTTAGTATGCAGCATGTTATATTAAGTGAGGAGAAAGTTGGAAATTTAAAATGTCATTTCGATTTTATCATGTGTGAAGGAACTCCTGGACGTTTGAAATGGGATAAAGGAATTTTTTCATATGATGATAAATTTGAAATTATACTTTATCATTTGCTTAACTATAAAGGCAATATTTTTTCAAATAAAAAAATGATTTGGGATATAATTCCTGATGTTTTCTATATTGACAAATTTAATTTTAGAGATAATAATTCAATGCTTTTAAGATTAAAGGCGTTTTATAAAGATAACATTTTTTTCTTTTTATGGAAACAAGGAAAAGTTATTGATATTTATATATCGACAAAAATTATTAAAAGAAAATTTTATGAACTACAAGAAGGAAAATATTACTATTATCTAAATAAAAAACCTTTTATAGTGAGCAAAGAAATAGATGGTTCAAATTTTATGAGTTTTAGTACAGAAAATAAATATCCAATATTTAGTTTGTTTTTTAGTAAAAATTATTTTTGCTTAAGCGGATTGCCACATATTTTTAGATTAGATGATAAAACTAATTCATCATATAACAAATTTAAATGTATAACTGAGTTTGGTTTTAGTAATTTATATAATAAAATAGAAAATCATTATTAACTTTGAAAAAATTTCCTTTCTATAAGCAAACTGAATTCAAAGATTGCGGACCAGCTTGTTTAAAAATTATCACTAGTTTTTACGGTAAAACATTTAAAATACAGGATTTAAGAGATTATTCTGAGACGACCCGAGAAGGTAGCAACTTATTAATGTTGAGTGAAGCAGCAGAGAAAATTGGTTTTAGAACATTAAATGCTAAACTTGATATAAAAAAAATTGGCGAGACACCTTTGCCATCTATTCTACATTGGAATAAAGTACATTATGTAGTACTTTATAAAATAAAAAAGGATGTGTATTTTATCTCTGATCCAGCTATTGGTTTAATTGAATATAATAAAAAAGATTTTATTAAATTTTGGATTGGCAATAATGCTGATGAATCGACAAAAGAAGGAATTGCATTATTGTTAGAGCCAACATTTAAATTTTTTCAATCTGAATTTGATAAAGAAGAAAATAAGGGACTAGGATTCGGCTTGTTATCACATTATGTTCTGAGATATAAATCATTTTTGATACAATTAAGTATAGGGCTATTGGCAAGTAGTTTACTGCAACTTATTTTTCCGTTTTTAACACAAAGTATTGTTGACGTTGGAATACAAAATCAAAACATTCATTTTATTTACTTAATTCTTTTTGCTCAGTTATTTCTATTTGCTGGAAGAACTGGTTTAGAGTTAATTAGAAGTTGGATATTACTTCATCTTTCTACCCGAATAAACATTTCACTTATCTCAGATTTCTTTTGCAAATTAATGAATCTACCAATTTCATTTTTTGATGTTCGAATGACGGGTGATATCATGCAACGAATTAATGATCATCGCAGAATCGAAAAAGTCCTGACAACTTCGTCTTTAAATGTTTTATTCTCAGTGATTAATATGTTAATTATGGGAGCTGTTTTGGCATACTATAATCTTCAGATATTCTTTGTATTTTTTACAGGAAGTTTTCTTTATTTTGGTTGGATAACCTTGTTCTTAAAAAGAAGAGAAGTTTTAGATTACAAGCGTTTTACTGAAGTTTCTAATGAACAAAGCAAAGTAATGGAATTGATAAACGGAATGCAGGAAATAAAACTCCACAATGCTGAGAAACAAAAACGCTGGGGTTGGGAATATATACAGGCAAGACTTTTTAGAGTTTCGATAAAAGGATTGGTTTTAGAACAAACGCAAACTATTGGTTCTTCTGTAATCAACGAATTAAAAAATATTTTTATTGTTTTTCTTTCTGCAAAGTTAGTTATCGATGGTTCAATCACACTTGGTATGATGTTAGCAATCAGTTCAATTGTCGGAAGTTTAAATGGCCCGATCTTACAACTTATTGGTTTTGTATTTGAATTGCAAGATGCCAAAATATCATTGGCAAGATTATCTGAAATTCATGAAAAAGAAGATGAAACAGATCAGGAAATCTATCAGACAAACGACGTTCCATACGATTCAGATATTGAAATAAAAAACCTTAGTTATCGCTATCTAGGAGCTGATATTCCGGTTTTGGATAATTTAAATTTGATTATTCCGGCTAATAAAGTAACCGCAATAGTTGGCGTTAGTGGAAGCGGAAAAACAACTCTAATGAAGTTGCTCCTGAAATTTTATGAGCCAGATAAAGGAGAAATAACAATTAGGAATACACAGTTTAAAAATATTTCACAAAAAGCTTGGCGATCCAATATTGGAGCTGTAATGCAGGAGGGTTTTATTTTCAGTGATACCATTGCAAATAACATTGCTATTGGAGTTGATATCGTTAACAAAGAAAGGTTAGTTTATGCTGCGGATGTGGCAAATATTAAAGAATATATTAGCGAACTTCCTCTTGGATATAATACAAAAATTGGTGCAGAAGGAACTGGAATGAGTGCAGGACAAAAACAGCGTATGCTTATCGCTAGAGCAGTGTATAAAAATCCCGAAATTTTATTTTTTGACGAAGCTACTTCAGCATTAGACGCCAATAATGAAAGGGAGATTATGAGGAAACTGGACATCTTTTTCAAAAATAAAACAGTAGTTGTTATTGCGCATCGATTAAGCACCGTTATGAATGCAGATCAGATTGTAGTTTTAGATAAAGGAAAAATTATAGAAATAGGAAATCATTCAGCTCTTGTAAATCAAAAAGGGAATTATTTTGAGTTGGTTAAAAATCAATTGCAATTAGGGAATTAAATCATGGATAAAGAAATTACTGCATTTGAATTAAGAAGTGAAGAAATTCAAGACATTCTCACTAAAGTTCCGCATTGGATGATTCGATGGGGAACAATTATGATTTTTGTAATTATTGTGATGCTTTTTTTTGTTTCTTGGTTTATAAAATTTCCTGATGTAGTAAATACTGAAATTATAATTACAACTAATATTCCGCCAGAGAAAATTGTAGCCAAATCCTCAGGGCGAATTGAAGCCATTTTGGTTAAAAATAAAACAATTGTTTCTAAAAACACTGCACTTGCAATTATAGAAAATACTGCTAATTATAAAGATGTATTTTTATTGAAAAGTATTATTGACAATTACAATATAAATGATCCGGGAATAACTTTTTCTTTTTCGAAGCTTAAAAATATTCAATTAGGTGAAATTGAAAGTGCTTATGCTGTTTTTCAAAAAGATTATCAGGCTCAGGAATTAAATCAAAATCTTCATCCTTTTGAAATAGAAAGTAGAGCACAAAGTGCAGAAAAGATTCTGTTGAAAGAAAGGCTTGATATTTTGCAGCAGCAAAAAGGAATTAACCAAAGCGAAATAGAATTGCAAAAAAATGAAATTATCAGATTTGAAGTTTTATTCAATAAAGGGATTGTTTCTGCGCAAGAAATGGAAACCAAGAGATTAGGTTTTCTTCAGGCGCAAAAGAATTATAAGAGCTTATTGTCATCGATTTCTCAATTGAAATCCACTTTGATAGATAATACAAAATCGAGTCAGAATTCTCAGGTAAACAGCACCAAAGAAGAGGTTAACCTAGGAAGAAGTGTTGCACAATCATTCTATCAGCTTAAAAAAGTGATAAAAGACTGGGAGCTGGCTTATGTCTTAAAATCTTCAATAAGCGGAACAGTCACTTTTTTGCAGGTTTGGAATGAAAATCAAACTATAAATTCAAGTGATAATGTTTTTTCGGTCATACCAGATGCTAAAAACGGATTTGTTGGAAAAGCAAAAGCACTAGCACAAAATTCAGGAAAAATAAAAGTAGGGCAACGGGTTAATATTAGGTTGGCTAATTTTCCTGATCGTGAATTTGGTGTTTTAAAAGGTACAATTCAGAATATTTCTTTGATTCCAGATAAAGATGGGAATCTTTTGATAGATGTTGCACTTCCAAATGACTTACGGACTTCTTACAATAAAAAGATTGTGTTTCAACAAGAAATGAAAGGAAGCGCTGAAATTGTAACGGAAGATCTTCGATTAATTGAAAGAATCTTATATCAATTCAAAAGCATATTTGAACAAGTTTAAAATTATAATGAAAAAAAGTGACATTGTTATAGATAAGCTAATAATAAAAAGGGAATGTTAAGGACTATTTAGGTAGGGTTTCAAATTAGGATTCTGTCGCATCTGCCATATAAATAAGAGACACTGTCCCATAAAGTGTGTAAGTTGAAAAGTAAGGCTTCGGTTTTTATAATCGGAGCCTTTTTTCAAATATATGGTGCAGAAGGGGATGACCAGCCATATGTAATTCATCAGAAAAGTGATGAGGGGTATGTTTTGGGAGGAAATTCCAACAGCCGAAATGCATTAACTCCTTTGGGCGGTATTGTGAGTAATGGAACTGATTTTTGGGTTTTAAAACTAGATTCTGAAGGCGGGATTCTCTGGAGTAAAACATATGATTTTGGGAAAACAGACATTCTGACTTCCCTTGTAGTCAATAGTGATAAAAGTTATTTGATAGGAGGACATGCTAAAAAAGAAAGCAAAAGATCTTTGGTTACAGATCTGGCAGGCAAAGCAGGAATCAACATGGAAAAAGACGGGATTAATGATTATATAGTGCTTAAGGTAGAAGATGATAAAGGAGAAGAACTTTGGAATAAAACCCTTGGCAGCACGGGAGAGGATATCCTTAGAAAGTTAGAGGAAACCTGCGATGGTGGTAATTTAATGGCCGGTACTTCAGACTCGACTTCCTCGAAAGATAAAAACTCCAATATTGGGAGTAATGATTTCTCGATTGTAAAACTAAAAGACAAAACCAAAGTTGAGAAAGTAAAATCCAGTATTGAAGTAATCCCTAACCCGGTAAGAGACTATACAAACATAATTATTGGTCATGATTTTAAAAAAGGGACTGCTACTGTGGTTGATATTTCAGGTCGTACACTGCAAAACTTTACAATCACCAGTAGAACGGGACCTGTTGATTTAAGTAAATATTCTGAGGGTATTTATATAGTTAACATCAAAACTGATGTGAAAACAGAATCTATTAAAGTTATAAAATCAGTTAATTGAATTAAAAATGAATAATTATTACAAAAAAAATCATTACTATCCGAAAGTCTAAAATAAAAAAAGCCTGAGAATCCCGTATTTTTGATTTTGCGAAACAAATAATACTTTATGGGACTCTTCAGACGAAACAAAAATATCAAAAAACCTGTAATTCGGCAAATTATCGACTTAGTGCCTCGATGGATGATTGAAAATTGTACAAAAAAGCACAAGTCAGACAAAGGATGTAGTAAATACAAGACTTACGACCAATTCGTTGCACTAACTTACGGACAGCTTAATAAATGCTACACTTTGAATGATATTTCGACAGGAATCGGGGTCAGCGAGGTTTTTATTGGAGATTTAGGACTGAGTCAAAGTCCAGCACGATCCACTATGAGCGATGGCAATAAAAAGCGTGATTGGAAAGTGTTTGAGTCCTTATATTACAAGCTTTTATCACATTATCAAAGAGTTCTGAAAAGCGAGTCTCAACGTAATATTATCAATGAAATTAAAGACCAAAACGTAAAATTGATTGACAGTACCACAATCAGTCTGTGTTTGAATATGTTTGACTGGGCCAAGTTTCGGACAGCAAAAGGAGGTTTGAAAACACACACTTGTTGGGATGATAACTTACAAATTCCAGATTTGGTAAATATAACCCAAGCTAAAACACACGACAGATATGGCATTGGGCAATTGGTTTTCTCAAAGGGAACAATAGTGGTAGAGGATAGGGCTTATTTTGATTTTGCATTGATGCTACATCGTATTCAAGCCGAAAACGTTTTTGTGACCCGGATTAAAACAAATACCTTGTACGAATCGATTCAGGAATTGGACTTGCCTTCCGAGGACGATCAAGATATCATCAAGGACGAAATT
>NZ_JADKPR010000017.1 GCF_015351475.1 Flavobacterium sp. HJJ
AACTTTCATTTTTATTAAGAGTGACAGTAATTGGACCGGTAACAGATGGCATATTTAATAGTCTGGTTCCGACTGGAAGATTTGAAATGGTAATTTTTGTCCCGTTTTCGGTAGCAAGTATTGAGGCAAAGTTTAGTAATGTTGGATCAAGAAGAGGATTTAGCATGGCGCCTAGTCTAAATGTGGTTCCCAATGCGCTATTCCCTTTGGAGACCAAACCTCCGGCATGGTTGTAGCCGCCATTTCCTAAACCAGAATTGACTCTGACGCTTACATATATTAAGTCTTCAGCTTCTACTATGTAACCTTTATTGGCTATGATTCCTGTTATTGCAGCAGGAGTGAATAATTGGGTATTATCACCGGTTCCAATACTGTAACGATAAGGATTTGTACTGTTTACGGTTCCAGAAACCACATTTCCGCCATTGGCTATGATTTTAAAATTGACATTTACAAGGCTGGGTGTCGAAATGTATAAATAGTGGTCTTCTGCTAATGCCTGTGCAGCAACTAAAGGCGGTATATAATGGGTTTTACTAAATTGGGAAAAACAGTTTATGGTTAATAGAATAAAAAATAAGTGTAATTTTTTTTTCATCAGAATAAATATTTTTAAACTACCTCTTTAAAGAGAAATGTCCTTTCATTGTTTTTCCATCAGCGAAATTTATCGCAAACCAATAATCATCAGCAGGTAATTCTTTTCCATTATAGGTGCCATTCCAGCCATTGCCTGTTTCATCCAGCTGTTTTATTAGTTTTCCATAGCGGTCAAAAATAGTTAAGGCAGATTTTGGGAGTATATCTAAATTTTTTATTTTCCAGATATCATTATAACCATCATTGTTTGGGGTGAAAAAACGAGGGTAATCAATAATATACACTTTGTATGAAGCAGATGTGCCACAACCGTTTTTGTCTCTAGCAGCAGCCCAATATATTCCTGCCTCCAAACCATTGAAAATGGGACTGTCCTGATAAAAATTTCCGTCTAATGAAAATTCAAAATTACCATTACCAATATAGTGAATTGTAACCATATTTTCGGCATCGGAAAAATTATTAACTTTTACATCGGTAATTGTTGCAATTCCAGATGGCTTTACGATGAATTTTTTCGTTTTCTGGCAGCCTCTTGAGTTTGTCACAGTGACAGTATATTCTCCTGCGGCTGTCACGTTTATTGTGTTAGCTGTAGAGCCAGTATTCCATAAATAGCTGGAAAACCCGCTGTCAACTGTTAGGTCTTTGCTGGAGCCGTCACACAGTCCTGTTGTTAAGTCCTGAAAATTGGGAGGATCAAAAGTGTTTATAATAAGTGTTTCGGGAGTGATTCCATAACAATCACCTGGACCATTTAGGATACGGGCATAAATGGTTTGCTGATACGGAATTGTATTAGTAAAAAGATTGGGTAATTGGTTTTTCCTCAAAACGGCATCGTTTTGTGTCAGGTAATATTCGGCGGTAAGTCCTTGTGGCAGTCCATTCATTAATTGTGGTGTGATTTGGACATTCAAATTAAACTGTGTCATTCCATCCTGAGAGTTATCTGTATCACAGCTTTCGATTGGGTTTTGTGTTGAGATGGGGTTATTGGGCAATACTATATTCAAAAGAGCATATTTGGTACAGCCAAAAGCATTACTCACACGAGCATACAAAGTTTCAGTTGCTACTGAACTTGAATAGACTGCTGGATTCGGAATTGGATTCGTTTCATTTTGGGCATCCAATAATGATTTATAATAGACTAGTTTTGTCAGTTTAGGGTCGTTGTTTTTAATGATGTTATCTGCTGCAGTTATATCAGATACTGAAAGTGCATCACCGTCAGGGTCACATCGGTATAGGGTTGCATCGTTTAAAACGATTTGCGGAGCATATTCCACTCTTACTTCATCTTCGGCAGTACAAACTGATGGAGATAAAGTGACTTTTACTTTATAAGTGCCGGTATCAGTAACAGTAAGCGATGGTTTTGTTTCTCCAGGAATTGGAATAGGAGAGCTGTCTTTATACCATTCGAATGTATAACTTGGAGATAGTTTAGTGTCGAGCAGATAGTTTTCTCCAAAACAAATAGGGCTGCTGCTGGCAGCAGTGCGGTCTGGGCCTAAATCCATTTTGGCCGAAAAACTTCCCGCTTCCAGAAAAACAGACGAATCATAATATTCGGGGCCGTCATCGGCAATTACTAATTTTATATGGTAAATTTTCCCTGCCGTTACTTCCGTCTGAGCATTCAGTTTTATAGTCTGTCCGCTATAATTGACCGGGCTTGCTGTGTTGTTAAAGCCATTAAAATACGTTTCGTTAATTGAATTACAGCCTGGGTGCGTAATGTTTTGTGAATCTATAACTGAATTTATAACGGGGTGGATATTCTTAGAAGAAACAGGGACAGCAGTTCCGGGAATAACCGCTATGTTTTTATAATCATCTGTACTTCCTTTTTCTTTAATTAAAAAAGCAAAACCATCTGAGAATTCACAAGGAAAATAAGATTGATATTCATTTGAAGCAAAAATATAATTGAAGCTGATAAAATTGGTTAAGGGTACAAAATCAAATTCAACTACTGTTGCATTTATACTTTTTATCCCCAGTATTCTATCTAAATCGGCATCCCCGGCCCATGATTTATTACCGCCGCCAATTTGATTGCTTACATAAGGTCCTATAGCGGTTTTGCTGTTGAAAGTGCTTAGTAATACGCCTTCTTTAAGTGGAAAATTACTGTTTCCGGCATTAAAATATCCGTAGCTTTTTTGTCCGGGAGTAAAAGTATTACCGCTTGCATTAAATCCAGAAACATTGGCACATGAACTATTCACCAAAACATTTTCAATTAATTGCTGTGCAGTTTTGGTGTCGTCTACTGTAATAACCTGAGCATTTGCAAAACTCAGGCTGAACAAAAGGATAGCTGTTGCTAATAATTTTGGAGGATTCATGGTATACAAAGATACTACAAATCTCTGTTTTTTAAGATTCTATAAGATAAGAATAAAAAAATAACTGTCCAGAATATAACTATCACAACTGCCGAAAATGTGACACTGTAATCTTTGATATTTTCGACTCCCATTTGAGTTCCGATTGTTTTAGCGATGGAGGTTCTGGTCCAAGGCTCAACAATTAAGTTTGACATTGCTTCCAAAGGGAAAAACTGTGTAATATAATTAGCAGTTTTGCCTTCTGGGAAAATACGAAAGTACAAAATTCCCTTCGCGATTCCTTCAATTATGTTCCAAACCAAAAGGAAACCCAAAGCAAATGCAGATCTTTTTACCAATATTCCCAAGAACAAACAAAAAGAGAAGAAACCAACCAGTTTCACAAAAAAAGCTAAGAGATAGTCCAGATCCGAGAAAACAATGCTTAATTCAGTATAAGACGAGAAATTATAGCCTAAAATTAGCGTCATTATAAAAACAAAAACAGTTGAACATAATGCAAACAGAACTATGGTTACAAATTTTGAAAGGATAAATTCTTTTTTACTTAATCCGTCAATCAGGTTTTGCTTTAAGGTACCATAGCTGTATTCATTTGCCATCATCGAGACAATTATGATAGCCAAAAAGAGCTTAAGGATGGCAGCAACATACGTATTGAAATGCCAGATGTAAGGGAAGTTAAAAATGCCCATTTCGGCAACCTGAAAATGAAGAGGCCCAATTTCAAATTTGATAGAAGCTATCAAAGCAATGAATGAAAGTAATATGAAGTAAGTTAAGGTTAAAATACGGCTGGCTTTGTTCAGCCAGATTTTTTGTAATTCTATAGAGAGTAATCGTTTCATTTTTGGACAGCTTAGATTGTTAGATAGGCTATAAGATTGTTGGTTTTTTAATTGAAATTGCCATTGCCATTGACTTTTGCTATTGTTTTGTTAATTCTAAAAACTGTTCTTCTAAACTGTTTTTGCGTTTTACCAAATGGCTCAGACAGATATTATTTGCAAACAGATACTGATTCAGGTCTTTTGATTCTAATTTACTTTTTAGATACACCAGAACTTTTGTGTCGGCTGCTGTTATTTTGTCGACTGCAGGATGTTTTTGTAAAACCTGTATTAGATTATCGATGTCATCTGCCTGTAATTCAAAGAAACCTTCATTTGCCGAAACTCCGTCAACAGGACCGGAATAAAGGACTTGGCCTTTTCTTAAAACCAAAACATGCGAACATACTTTTTCGACTTCGTCTAATAAGTGTGAAGCCAGTAAAATGGTAGTTCCTTTTGAAGCAATTTGTTTTATAATATCTCGGATCTGATGAATTCCCTGCGGATCCAATCCGTTGGTGGGTTCGTCCAAAATCAAAATTTCGGGATCGTTTAACAAAGCCGAAGCAATCGCTAACCGCTGTTTCATACCTAATGAAAAGGTGCTGAATTTACTGTTTTTTCTTTCGGATAAACCTACTAATTCCAGTTTTTCATCAATTTTGGAATAATCAGTGTTTTTTATTTTACAGACCAATTTGAGGTTCTGCTCGGCAGTCATGTAGGGATAAAAGTTGGGTCTCTCAATAATGGCTCCTACTTTTTTCAATGCTTCGTGTGTTTCAAGATTACCGCCAAACCAGCTGTATTCCCCCGAAGTTTTGTTCACCACATTGAGAACGATGCCTAGAGTAGTTGACTTTCCGCTCCCGTTAGGGCCCAAAAGCCCATAAACATTGCCTTTTGTTATTTCTAATGAAACATTTTTTAGAGCCTGAAGACTTCCATAGCGCTTGTTAAGATTCTGAATTGAAAGAATTGTTTCCAAAATATATCGTTTTTTTTATAGGACGACCTAGTTTGTTTTTTGTTACTTAAGTAACTGAAATAAACTATTTTCTGGAAAAAAAATGTTGTTTTAGAGTCATTGGCAGAATATCTTTTATTGGGAGTTTTTTATGATTATTATAGGCCTAACTCCTTCAATATGCAAGGGTTTTAATGTAAATTTGCAATAAATTTATTTACAATGAGTGATGAGAAGTTAATGGTTTTTAAAAAACCTACCTATCCAATAAATAGCAATTTATTAAATTATCTGGCACGATACGATAGAATTTCGAAAGTCCCCATTGTATACGGTGATTTATTGCGTTTCTCTGGAGCTATAAATGTTTATGACAAGAATGATGTGGATACTTTGTGGATTCGTGTTTATTATAACGAATTTGAGCGAGCTGATATTGATTTGACATTAAAGAAAATTTATTCGCTTCTGCATTCTGATGGTAACTCCAATATTATAAAATATCTAAATGTTGACTGTATTGATTATTGCACTTTTGGAAACTCAAAACCCTTTAGAATAAAAGTCCGAAATATACTAAATGACAATTACACTCATTTTTATGTAAAAAAGGCAGATGCATCAAGGATTTATGGTTTGGAATTAGAGCATCTTTTGTCGCCAGACAAAATGAATTATCTTATTTATAATGACACTTTGGTAGAAGAGCACATTATGGGAATTGCCGGTGATGTTTTTATTAAGGAAAATCTAAAAAAGTGCAGCGAAACTGAAAAGGCTCAAATTTCAAAGGAGTTTGTGAAGTTTAACGAGCGAAGCATGATACGCCTTTTGGGAGATATGAGAGCTTATAATTACGTTGTAATTCCAATTCACGATTTTGATCAGGTTGTTTATAAAATTAGGGCAATTGATTTTGATCAGCAATGTTTTGAAGGTAATTTAAAGGTCTATCGTCCTCAGTTTTTCAAAGAAAATTATCCGATGGTAATGATGATAAAGGATAAACTTCAGATAAATTCCATCGAGCAGTATAAATATGAGGAAAGAGCATTACTTGCAAAAAGAATTATTTCTGCAGGGAGCAGAACGGAGCGGCTAATGGAAGTAATGGCTGATGATGTTATTTCAACAGAAGAAAATCTGGAGCGTCTAAAAATAGAGCTTTATAACTACACGCTGGATCTTAATTTTAAAAAAGCAAAATCTATGGGTAAAGTTATGGCAGCAGCCTTTGAATATATTACTCGAAACTTTAAAAACACCAATATTTTTGACAGCAATTTTTAAAATTAAAAATGCTTTCAATATTGTTTTTTAAATTTACCTAAACTATTACAGAGAAGAAAAATTCTTTCTATTGAAATGATTTGATAAAGTCTCATTTATTTCTTTTAACTGTGGAGTTAAAAATGTTTTTTTGTCCTGTAGATCGTTTGTTAATTCTACTTGACAAACTGTACATTTATATTCTTTAAAATGATTAGTTACGTTTCTGACAGTCACTATTTTATGTCCAAAAATGGAACAGGCGGTTTTTTTGTCAACAAATTTTGACATGAAATCTAAGAAGCTCATAATCTGGGGGGTATATGTTTCAAACAAACATATGTTAAATTTTGTTATTTTTCAAATAAAATCGATAAAAAGCGCATTTTTTTAATTAATTAAGCTTAAATCTTACAGAAAAGTTTTTTTACTCTTCTCTAAATGATTTATTGTTATAAAAAAACAATCCCCAACTGATCAAACAGTTGGGGATTGTAAATTGAATCTCTATTAATGAGTTTTCCTTATCGTAAAACCACAATTATGATTTTTCTTCTTTGTTGAAATAAACCAGATAGTAGTACATCTGTTTTTCTTCGTCCCAGCCTTTTTCTACAAATTTTTCGGCACTGTCCGGATTAATAAAATCCATTTTGATCTGAATATGTGTGTCTAGGTTGATTACATTTTTAATCGATTTTCTAGCGTCGCTTACTGCTGCGTTTGCAATAGGGAAGGAGGTAACATCTTCGATGCTGTATTTCTCGCCTTTATCTACTTTGTAATTTTTAAATTCTGGAATCAGATCTGGGTTGTCTAAAACTTCATTTAGGAAATTGGTTTCTTCAAACTGATCGTTTTTTGCAAAATAATTCACAGAACGGTTCATGAACATTACTTCTTCTTTTTTGTCTTCGGCTGGGAAAACAACATCTTTGGCAAAGTTTTGGCAGAATTTCAAGTATTTTTTGGTAATGAAATTTTCATCTTCAAAAGCATCTACCGAAAGGAAATGCTCTAGCCAGTATCTAGCATCATAGCGGTTGCTGTCCACAGACAGAATTTTGTAGCCTTCTTCTTTTTTGTAATTAAAAATCAGACAGCCTTTGTCCAGTTTGTTTAAGCTTACTCCATGCTGTAAAATCATTTCCAATTGCGTTCCTTTTTCCTCAAACTGTAAAAAGTCGGATTGGATTTCGCTTTTGAAAATACCAATAGCATCAACTACATTGTTGTCAATGCTTAAATTGGTTAAATAGGTTACGTAAACTTCACCATTTTTAATATGCGGGTGGTTGGACTGCTCAAAAAGATGCTTGGTGATTTTTTTTGAAACCTCATGCAAAGAATTTGGATTACTGAAAATTTCATTAGCATATTTAAACATGTCATTGTAATCCAAATCTACTTCATGAGCAAACTGAAAGTAGTTTTCTTCTTTTTCCTTAAATGGCTTAAAGAAAAATTCTTTCATCAAAGGCACGATTTCGTCATTTAATTTAAACGGTTCTTCCGATAAAAAAAGAGGTTCGTTCCTGCTCATGTTTCCCACACGGTGTATGGATAGCGTTTCAATGTGTGTGTTGTATAAGTTGATCATTTTTTTATTTATTATTAAAGATGATAGATGAAAGAGCCAAGAAAAAAGACAGAAATTAAAGTCTTTACTCTTGGCTCTTGATTCTTTTGTAATTTTGTTTTAATTCCAATTCTCCTCAAACCCGTAGTCTTCAAAGCTGTCGTCTCCTTCAAACATGTCGAGATCGTCTTCGTCTAAATCATCTTCAAATTCACCGTAAATGTCGTTGTGCATATCATCTGCCTCAAAGTTTTTTTCGAGTGCTTCGTCTGGCATTTCACCGTGAGAGAATATAGTTTCAGGATAAGTCTGGCCTACAGCCTGTTCTTCAATTGCGGCTAATTCCACTAGAAAAGTCCACATGTTGATGAAGTCATAAACATATATGATTTTGGTGTTTTCTTCATCTAATATGTCTGACAATTGGTAATCACTCATGATTTTTTGCTGACCAGGGACATCGCCTGTGTCAAACATTGGGATTTCATCTTCCTGATTCCAGGTTTCATCGCAGGTATAAAAAGAAGCCACTTCCATTCCGTCAAAACCAAATGAATTGAAAATAGCGTTGTGTAAATCTTCTAAAGTGTCCTCTGCAAGTATTGCTATGTCTCTAAAAATGTCTTCCTCGGCATCTAGAATGACTCTGAATTTATAAACCATAATCGTTGTTTTTATTGAAAGAGCAAATGTAAAGTTTAATTTTAGATTTTAAATTTATGAATTGGGTTTTGTTGAAAAGATTTTTTTCAGCCAAAAATAGAATTACACCCAGCGGGTTATATGAATTTAATTTTAATGATTTAGACTAATCATTTTTAATACAATAAGTAGTGCTGGGATTTACATCGCCATCAGGAAAAACTTTACTGTAAAATGTCCTTTTACAAGTGTAACAATCATTATCTATACTCGTAATTTCAACTACAATTTTATCACCTATTGCAAACATTGAATTTTGGGTTTTTTAGCACAAATTATTTCGTATTGACATTCGTTTATCCATACAACGTTCCAAACGACTTCAAGTACTCCGTTATTATAGCCTTCCTGAATGTTGTCTTTCCTAATACTAGTTCTCTCAGGATATTCGGAATGATAAAATTTTCCGTTTTTAATTTTACTGCAATCTAGAGTCTGTGAATATCCGATTGTTCCAATTAATAATAGAATAAGTACTGCTAGTTTTTTCATCTTTAATGGTTTTTATTTTTTTGTTAGATTTTTTTGTTAATTTATTTCCAAAAGTTTACTTCGATTTGTAAAATTATATTTTGCATGCAATTTTAATTTTCTAGTTCCTTAATCCTTTTTAATACAACTATAAAAACTCTTTGTATCCGAACCATCAGCAAATTTTTTGTCTATTAATTTTCTATTAAAAGCGAAGCATTCATCTTCTATACTCGTAATTGTTACAATCATTTTATCTCCAACAGCAATAAAGTCAGTCGTACTTTTAGTACAGACAGCTTCATATTCACAATCGTTTATCCATTTTATACTCCAAGTAAAAAAAAGATCATCATTGTTAAAATCTTCCACGATTGTATCTTTAATGACAAAATTGGAGCTAGGAAAACTTTTATTATAAAATTTTCCGTTTTTGAACTTACTGCAATCCAATGATTGTGAATATCCTATTGATCCTAGTAATAAGAATGCTATAAAAATTAAATTTTTGTTCATGATTTTTGGTTTTTATTTTAAAGGTTAATTGATTTTAAATACTGTAGTATTATTTATTTATGAAACGAATTGCTTCATCTAAAATTTCGTCTCTGCCTTCTTGAATTCCTTTGATAGTTTGTTTTACTTCAATATTTGGAACAATTCCGATTCTTTGTGTTTCTTTTTTATTAGGGTAGAAAACACCATAACAGGTAAAGGAAGTTTGAAGTCCTTTAATTATTTCGAATCTTGTATTTGCGCCATCTGCTCCTGCAGTTTGGCTGCCAATTATGGTTGCATTTGGGGCAACTTGTAAAGTCATTGCGGTATATTCTGAATGACTAATTGATTTTTCATTTACTAAAAGAACTACTTTCCCTTTGTAATAATCTGGATTAATTTTTCCGCAGGTTTCAATACCATTCCTCCAAATATACCTGCCTGCAAAACTTAAATCAGGCTCTATAAATTTAACAAATTCCTTGGGTTCTGGATTTAAGTATTCTGCAATAGCATAATTAGTTCCCTGTGGATAGTTTCTTATATCAAAAATAATAGCTTTCGTGTTTTTTAGTTGTTCCATCATCAATGGAACATCAGCCTCAGTAAGATCCCCCATATTTACGTAGCCGATATTGTCTGTCAAAACGTTCCATTTTTCTTTCTCTTTAAATTGAATTTTTAAATCTTGATAGGGATAACGTTTTATTGTTTTAATAGATTTAGTTCCATCTCTGTTAAATTCAATTTCACCAACATTTGATTTTCCCATGACAAAAAGCCAATAAAGTTTATCCAGTACTGCACTTTTATTTGAGCCTTCTCCATATTTTTTATTCTCTTTTATAAGTTGCGATATTGTTTTTCCGTCAATTTTTGTAATGACATCTCCAATTTTGTAATCATCTATTTTTGCTAAAGAATCATTTTGAAAACCAGTTACAATAACTTTTTCATCTATTATCTTAATATTTATAGGCATCCATTTGTCTCCAAAACGGTCAAACATTTTATTGGTTCCAAATGAAGTATGAGTATCATTTAGTTTCGCCGAAAGTTCTTTAATTGCAAGGTGAAAATCGATTTCTGATTCGGATGCAATAAACCTTGGTAACATTTCATTTAAGATAATATCCCATTTTTGATCCATTTGATATTTATATGGAAAAAAATATTCCACATAATTCCAATAACGAAATAAAGTCAAAAGGCGTAAATTTTCATCGCTCCATTTAAAATTAGGATATTTTACTTCATTAATAAATTCTAAAAGCGAAGCATCATGCGCACCATATTGAACATTGTGTTGCTTTCCCTGAAACCTATTTTCTTCAATAAATTTCAGTTTTTTTGAAAGTGTTTTAGAAAATACTTTAGAGTCATCAAGCCATTTTAAATCTAAATTTTTAATAAAATACTCGACTTTTGAATCCGGTTTTGTGGCTTCATACGCTTTAACTTCTCCTTGCGAAGCAATCCATTTTTCTAGAACTAATGAAAATTCTTCTTTGGTTTGTGCTTTTTCAACTTCGGGCAAGATTGTAAAAAGCTGTTCGTCCCAGTTTTTACTTCCATCAGCAACATTTGGATGATAATATTTAAGGAATCCCCACACTTTGCAGGTTGTGGCTAGTTTTTGAGTTTTGGTAATTTTGTTGTAGCCGAATGTAATTTGCGTAAGAAGCAGAAGAAATAATAAGGTTGTTTTTTTCATTTTGTTTGTTTTGATATTTATAACTTTGATGATTTTAGTGTTTATTTTCCAGTTTCAATAAATTGCAAGGCACGATCTAAAATTTCGTCTCTGCCTTCTTGAATTCCTTTGATTGTTGGTTTCACTTCAATATCAGGAACAATTCCTATTCTTTGCGTTTCTTTTTTGTTGGGATAAAACATGCCATAACCTGTTATTTGGGTTCTTATTCCTTTCATTACTTCTATTTGAAATACGCCTCCATCTGCACCAGCTGTCTGACTTCCTATTAAGGTAGAATGAGGTGCTGTTTGTAAAAACATTGCAGCGTGTTCTCCATGACTCTGCGTATGCTCATTAACTAGTAAAACAACTTTTCCTTTGTAATTATTTGGATTTGTTTTTCCACATTTTTGAGTTTCTCTCCAAATGTATCTGCCAGGATAATTTAAATCTGGATCAATAAGTTTTGCACCTTCTTTTTCTTCGAAATTTAAATATTCAGCAAGAGCAGACTCGATATAGTCTTCTTGAGGATAATTACGAAGGTCAATAACAATAGCTTTAGAATCTTTTAGCTGACTAAAAATTATAGGCAGATCAGTTATTTTAAGATTTTCTATATCGATGTATCCAATATTGTTTTCTATAATCTTGAAAGTTTCTCTTTCTTTCTGTTTGATTTTTAAATTTTGATAGGGATAACGTTTTATTGTTTTGACTGCCACTTTCCCATTTCTAATAAACTCTATTTTTAAGGTGTCTGTGTTTCCGTTAAAAATTGTCCAATAAAAATTTCTGAATTTTGCAGGCTCATTAGATCCTTCTACATACTTACTGTTCTCTTTTATGATTTGAGATATTGTTTTTCCGTCAACTTTAGTTATGGCATCTCCAACTTTGATATCGCTTATTTTTGCTAAAGAGTCATTGTGTAAACTCGTAATGACTGCTTTTTCATCAATAATTTTGACAACTGCAGGTATGAATTTGTTTCCAAATTTTTCAAACATTTTACCTGTTCCAAGAGAGGCATGCGTATCGTTTAATTTTACAGTAAGCTCTTTGAATGCTAAGTGAAAATCCAGTTCAGATTCACAAGAATTGAATCTTGGCATCATTTCTTCTAATGTTAAATCCCATTTTTGATCCATCTGATATTTATAAGGAAAAAAATATTCTACATAATTCCAATATCGAAAGAATGTTAAAAGGCGTAAATTTTTATCTGTCCATTTAAAATCTGGATATTTAATTTCGTTTGTAACTTTTACATAAGGATCTATCGTATAATAATATTGCTTTCCCTGAAATCTATTTTTTTCAATAAATCTTAGTTTTTTTGAAAGTGTTTTAGAAAATACTTTGGAGTCATCAAGCCATTTTAAATCTAAATTTTTAGTAAAATACTCGACTTTTGAATCCGGTTTTGTGGCTTCATACGCTTTAACTTCTCCTTGCAAAGCAATCCATTTTTCAAGAACCAATGAAAACTCTTCTTTAGTTTTGGCATTTTCAACTAGAGGCAGGATTGTAAAAAGCTGTTCGTCCCAGTTTTTACTTCCATCAGCAACATTTGGATGATAATATTTAAGAAAGCCCCAAATTTTGCAGGTCGCGGCTAGTTTTTGGTTTTCAGTAATATTGCTGCTGAATGCAGTTTGTACAACAATTAATAATAATAATAGGAAAATTTTGCTTTTCATTTAAAGGAGGCTCTGGTTAAAGTGAGATTACTTTTACCAAAAATAGCATTTTAAATATCAAACAATAATATAATTGCAGAAGATTTTTGAGAATAGAGATTCTAAATTAATATGTGATTTAATCAGCAGTCTAAATTTAATTTTGTCTTTTGCTTAAACGCTTTTTTAATTTATGATAATGTTTGTGGTAAGTACTGTGGCTTGGATAGGAACGGCTCGGAGTCATATTGTTAAAAATTAAGGCAGTGAGAAGTAAAATCATCACGCCAATAAAAACCGGCGAGAACACATACATATATCCCAAAGCTTTTATTTTGTCAGAACCAATAATAGCAATCAGCGCAGTTGCTCCTCCGGGAGGGTGAAGGGTTTTTGTGATCTGCATCAAAATTATCGCAAATGAAACAGCCAAAGGCGCTGCTATCCAGATAATATCGGGTACAAATTTATGAACTGTAACGCCTATCAGTGCTGAAATTAAATGTCCTCCGACTAAATTTCGAGGCTGTGAAAACGGACTTTGGATAATGCCATAAACCAAAACGCTCGAAGCTCCGAAAGATCCAATTAAATATACCGCATCGTTTCCTTTGAAATGTATGGATTGAATGTAAGCTAGAATTCCAATACCAACGAAGGAACCTAAAAAGGACCAAAACTGCTCTTTATAATCAACTAATGTCTCTTTGTAAAGGATATATTTAGTTTTGCGATAGGTTCGCTTTATTTTTTGGACAGGCATGTGTGTGGTTATTTTGCTAAACTTGTTGAGTAACTATAAACTGTAAATGGATAAATCTTTTTTGCGGTGTATTTTGAAATCAGGCAGACAGCCAAAATCGGAATGAATAAAGTATAGTCATTCGTTAATCCGCAAACCAGAAAAATAGCTGTAAAAGGAGCGTGAATACTGGCACTGAGTACTGCAGCCATTCCGACGATCATGAAGTTGACCGGAATTACCTCTGTGTTGAAAAAAGTGTTCAAAATAGAAGCCAGCAATAAACCCAAAAACGCACCAATGAAAAGGCTGGGAGCAAAAACACCGCCATCACCGCCAGAAGCCAGCGTTATCGATGTTACAATTGGTTTTAAAATTAATATTCCAGCAAATGTGAGTGCCAAAGTTATTGTTAACGGAATTTCAGAATCGCCAAAAATAACTTTTAGCGAGTGGTAGCCTTCTCCGTACAGCTGTGGAAAAATGAATAAGGAAACGCTTAAAACAATTGATCCTAATAAGATTTTATAATAATGTTTTTCGATTTTTGAAAACTGGGTTTTAAAAAACAGTACGCATCGGGTAAGATAAACGGAATATAATCCAGCCAAAACTCCTAAAAGAATGAAGTAAGGAATCGCTTTTGAATGCCAGGCTGTAACAGCTACACTGAATAAAGGTTCTTCTTTTAATATAGAAATCAAACCGAAGGCAATTCCAACAGCAATTCCATTTGAAATGATAAAAGCTCGGGTTACTTTTCTGGAAATAACTTCGACTGCAAATAAAATTCCGGCAATAGGACTGCTGAATAGAGCTGTGATTCCGGCAGCAACTCCGGCGCAGATTAATTCTGTTTTATACTGACGGAAGACATTTTCTTTTTGCTGGGCTACAGAACCGATTGTTGCCGCTGCGACAACAGTAGAAACTTCAATTCCGGTGGAACCGCCAAAAATTACAGTCAATATGCCATTTATAAAGTGTGAAGGAATTTTATAAGTCGGCAGGTTTTTGGATTTTGACTGAGTACTTTCAAAAACTTCCTTAATGCCTTTGTTTTCTTTTTTTCTAAAAAGGTATTGTCTTAAAAAATAAATTACCGAAAGTCCAAAAACAGGGAATAAGATGTAAAAAATCGGATTTACTGTAACCTGATGAAAAAAGATTTCTTCATAATACTCCGTAATTTTTTTTAATGAAATCCCTAAAAAGGCTGAAAGGAAGCCTATTAAAATGGAAACTATAATTAATTTTCGGAGTTTAATGAGCTGATGATTTTTTTTGATCTGAGCCGTTTTATTCATCACAAGGAAAGTTTTTTTGAATCTCGTTTTTATGAGATTCGCAAATTTAGGCAATCAAATCCATTATCAAAGAATAAAAACTGTTATTTAAAATGTTAAAATTATTAAATTAGGAATCTCATCGTTCGTAAAATTCAATTGGAAGTCCTTCTGGATCAGTGATAAAAGTAAATTTTTTATGGGTCATTTCGTCAATTCGTATAGGTTCTGATTCAACGTTTTTAGAAGTCAGGAAAGCAATAGTTTCATCCAGATCAGTTACCTCAAAAGCCAAATGTCTTAAACCGGCCGCTTCTGGTCTGGAAACTCTTTTTGGCGGATTAGGAAACGAAAATAATTCTATGATGTAATCGCCGTTGAGAGCCAGATCCAATTTATAAGACTGCCGCTCTTCACGATAGACTTCCTGAATGACAGTAAGCCCTAAAACAGCAGTGTAAAACTCTTTTGATTTTGAATAATCAGAAACAATTATAGCAATGTGGTGTACTTTATTTATGTTAATCATGTAAATGAGTCATATTAGAAATTATGGTTCTGTTCCGGATTAACAGATGATTAGTGCTATTTTTTTTTAAAATAATCCATCAGATAAAATCGTGAACCAGCTGTCATTATTTTAAAACTATAATTTGGTTTTTGCTAATTTTTCGTGAATCTTGACAGTTTCCTGCAAGGCTGCAGTACCGTACCAAGGTGTTAATTCGGCTTCCAGAAGATTGCTTTTTACAGCAGGATCGGTTGAGACGAGCGTTTTGGCTTCTTCGATTGTAGCAACATTAAAGATGTAAAGGCCCCTGTAGT
Organism: Flavobacterium sp. HJJ; assembly: GCF_015351475.1. Classification (GTDB taxonomy): domain Bacteria; phylum Bacteroidota; class Bacteroidia; order Flavobacteriales; family Flavobacteriaceae; genus Flavobacterium; species Flavobacterium marginilacus. Next base: position 15,514 of record NZ_JADKPR010000017.1, read on the forward strand.
TTCTGTCATTTTTCATAAACGGCCCTGCCACAACAAGTTTTCCTTCTTGTGCCAGTTTTGTTATGTTGGCCATATGTCCCTTGAAAAGACTGCTTTTTTCTTCGGTGGTTGCAGTTGTATTACTTCCTGTTTTCAAAATGCAGAATACGTATTTTTTCATTCCGTATTCGTCAGCATTTAGGGATTTGGCGAGTTTTTCGTCATATTTTGAATCGGTTTCCTGCGCAAAACCTGCTAAATTGAGGAATAGAAAAGCGGCAATTAATATCTGTTTTTTCATAAAAGTTAGTCTTAGAGAAGTTTTTTTAAAATGACAATCTGCCCCAAATGATACACATCATGCTGTATAATTCCGTGTATGTGTTCGTAAAACGTATGATTATTTGCCGGATATACTTTTGCCAGATCAGAATCATCAAAATCTTCAAAAAAAACATTCCACGATTCCTGCGATTTTGCCAGAGTCTGGAGCGATTGTGCCCAAGCAGCTTCGGACGGATCTATCACAGGGACAAAATAATTATGATCCGGTGTTATCACTGTTTCTCCCTGGACGCGTCTCAAAATGTTCTTTCTCCATTGTATAAGATGATTAACGATTTCCCAAATGGTATTCAGATTGGGATTGATTTTTCTGTGAGCGTGTTCTGCGGGTACATCTTTCAAAGTATCTGCTAAAGTCACCTCAAGCCATGGATTTCCATTGTAAATGGATTGATATAGATTTGAAATTCTGTTACTTTCTGACATATCAATGATTTTTTGCAATTAATAGCTAAGATACAAATAACTAATTGACAACTCATCCCCGAATTTCTACAGTTGGGGTTTTAAATATTTTTTAACTAAATCTGTTAAAATATATTTGTCTCATCAAAATCAATAGTATGAAATCGCTGCAAAAAAACTGCGTGTGCAAATATTTAAAAAGCGATAACATAGATGACCAAAATCAAATAAATTCAACAGGTATGAAAACCAGATTACTTTTTACAATTGCATTTTTATTTACAACGGCATTTATCTTTGCTCAAAATACTATTTCGGGTAAAATCACCAATCAAAAAGGAAAGCCAGTTGCGGGAGCTAATATTTACATCGACGGGACGTATGATGGAGCAACGAGTTCAGAAACTGGTGAATTTTCTTTTGAGACAACCTCGACAGGAAATCAGTTTTTGATAGTAAGTTTTTTGATTTACGATACCTATAAACAGGAAATCGATGTTGCTAATTTTAAAAATCAGATTATTGAACTAAGTGAGAATGTAAATGCTCTTGATGCGGTTGTTATTACTGCGGGGACATTAGAGTCTGGTAATAAAGCCAGAGTTTCGGTTCTTAAACCATTAGATATAGTAACAACTGCAGGTGCGGCCGGAAATATTGTTGCTGCTTTGCAGACTTTGCCGGGAACGCAGACTGTAGGCGAAGACGGACGTTTATTTGTTCGAGGGGGTGAAGCCAGCGAAACTCAGACTTTTGTTGATGGTATTCGTGTCGCACAGCCTTATGGTGCATCGACCAATAATTTGCCGACACGCGGCCGTTTTTCTCCTTTTTTGTTTAGCGGAATTGCTTTCTCTACAGGAGGATATTCTGCCGAATATGGCGAGGCTTTATCAAGTGTTTTGCTTTTGAATACACAGGACGAGCCCGATCAGAATAAAACAGATATTTCCTTAATGACTGTTGGCTTAGGCATAGGAAATACTCAGAAATGGAAAAAAAGCTCACTGAGTGTAAACACTGCGTACATCAATCTGGCACCTTATCAGGCAGTAATTCCTCAAAATGTAGATTGGAATAGTCCTTACCAATCATTGTCTGGTGAAACAGTATATCGCTATCATTTTGTGAACGGAATATTTAAATTATATGCCGCTTTTGATTCATCTAAATTCGATTTGAATCAGGAAAATATAAATTTCGAAGAAAAAATCAGAACCAATTTAAACAATAATAATTTCTATCTGAATGCTTCATACAGCGGAACTATAGGTACAGGCTGGAATTTAACTTCTGGAATTAGTTATGGTTACAATAATAATAAAGTGAAGTACAATACAAATGATGTAGACAGCGATGAAAATGCGGCACAATTGAAACTAAAGCTGAGAAAACATTTTTCGAACTATTTTAATTTGTCTTTTGGGGCAGACTACTTTATTACAAAATTCAATGAAGATTTTGATAATAACAATGATATTAAAGTTTCAAATGGCTACGATTCAAACATTGCAGCTTTTTATGCCGAAGGAGATATTTTATTCTCTAAATATTTAGCTTTAAAGGTTGGTTTGAGGCTTTCTAACAACAATTTGTTAAATGAAACCAATCTTGCTCCAAGAGCTTCGGTTGCTTATAAGGTTTCTAAAAACAGCCAGTTTTCTTTTGCATACGGAGATTTTACACAAACTCCTGTTGCTGATTATATCAAATATTCAAAATACCATCAGTTTGAGAGTGAAAAGGCAAGTCATTATATCCTGAATTACCAGTTTACAAAACCAGGCCAGACCTTTAGAGCTGAGGTGTATTATAAGGATTACAGTAATTTGGTTAAATATGATACGAAAGATATTCAGTACAACTCTCTTTTTAGCAATAATGGTTCTGGTTATGCAAAAGGACTGGATTTGTTCTGGAGAGACAGTAATTTATATAAAAACTTAGAATACTGGATTTCGTATTCCTACATTGATTCTGAAAGAGATTATAAAAATTTTCCAGCTATGGCGACTCCAAGTTTTATAGCTGATCACAGTTTGTCTATTGTTACCAAATATTTTATCACCGACTGGAAATCACAAATCGGATTCACGAATAGTTTCAGCACAGGAAGGCCTTATAATAATCCAAATGAGACAAAATTTATGAATGGAAAAACAAAATCATACAACAGTCTGAGTTTTAACTGGGCTTATTTACTGACTACACAAAAAATTCTTTATTTCTCTGTTTCGAATGTTTTAGGAAGCCAAAATGTTTACGGTTACGATTATGCAAAATTACCCGATGCAAATGGTGTTTATAACAGACAAGCCGTTACACCTACCGCAGATAGATTCTTTTTTGTTGGTTTTTTCTGGACCATCAGCCAGAATAAAAATGATAATCAGTTGAAAAATTTATAAATTTTTCAACTGTAGAGACGTTGCACTGCAACGTCTTCGCAACGTCTTCGCAACGTCTTCGCAACGTCTTCGCAACGTCTTCGCAACGTCTTCGCAACGTCTTCGCAACGTCTTCGCAACGTCTTCGCAACGTCTTCGCAACGTGAACGCAATGCCTTCGCAATATTTGAACGGAAACGCATTCGCAACGTTCGAATTCGACATAATTATAAATATTCTTTGTGTTAGACTTTGCAGTGCAACATCTCTACCGCAATTCATCCTCAAAAATCAACAATTGGGTACTTTAAAATTTTTAAACCGTCAGAACTGAAATACATTTGGACTATAAATTAATAATCGTTTCAATCATCAAAAAAAGTAACTAATTAAAAAAAATATTAATAACTAAAAATCAAATATCATGACCAAAATTATCACTACAATCGTATTTTTTATCAGCAGTTTATTAGCCGCTCAAACACAATTTGAGCAAGGAATGGGCAAAGCATTTGGGCTTTGGAAAGAAGGGAAAAATGCAGAAGCTTCGGCTATGTTTGAAAGAGTTGCTTCGGCTGAAAAAAACAGCTGGCTGCCAAATTATTATATTGCTTTGGTGAACACAACTTCAGCTTTTACAGAAAAGGACAAATCTAAAATTGAATTATTATTGACAAAGGCGCAGGATGCTCTGGATGTTGAATTTATAAAAGATCAAAGCAATTCAGAGTTATATGTATTACAGGCTTTGCTTTATACAGCGTGGGTTGTGCAGGATCCAATGACTAACGCTCAAAAATATTCGGGCAAGATAATGGAGAATTATGCTAAGGCAAAATCATTAAACCCAAATAATCCAAGAGCTGTTTTTGGTGAAGCTGATTATCAGCTGGGAGGCGCAAAATGGACAGGTGTAGACACTAAACCATTGTGCGTTCAGGTTGATAAAGCTGTCGAACTTTTTGCTACTTTTAAACCCGAAACTTCTTTTTCTCCAAAATGGGGATTGGAAAGAGCACTGGAAGCCCAGAAAAACTGTAAATAGTAAAACTAATTTTTATAATTGAATAATACCGGAACATTATATGATAACAGTAAATCCGTACCTGTATTTTAATGGCAATTGTGAAGAAGCGTTTAATTTCTACAAGTCTGTTTTTGAGGTTGAATTTAAATATATTGGACGATACAAAGATGTGCCACAAGCTGAAAAGCACATTTTTCAAGAAGAGGACAATAAAATTATGCATGTTTCGCTGCCAATTAGCAGCCAGATAACATTGATGGGTGCTGATAATACTGAAGTCCATAAAGGAAACATTTCTCATACTAATTTTTCTTTATCTATAACTGCAGACACTAAAAATGAAGCTGATAAATTATTTCAAAAGCTTTCTGTGGGCGGTAAAATTAAATTAGCAATGAACAAAACATTTTGGGGTTCGTATTACGGGATTGTTAATGATAGATTCGGAATTAACTGGAAAATTAGTTTTGAAACAAATTAGCATACAGCTTTTGTTTTCAAATATTTAATAAAAAATAATTTAAACTGATTGGATGAAAGATCATAGAAATACATTTGGAAATTTGAGAAGCGGAACAATTATGTGTTTCAAGATTTCTATGGTCTTTACAGTAATATTCTCAGCGTTTTTGGGAGCTGATTTAAATATAAGGAATGTTTTGTTAACATTTCTTTTAAGCTGTCTTTACTCTTTCGGACTGGGTTTTGGGAATGGCTTTCTTAATGTTCTTTTGGACAGAAAATGGGATTGGCTGGAGCAAACGAATTTAAGAGTGTATTTTGGAATCCTGGTCACTGTTTTATACACAGTTCCTGCTGTTTTATGCGTAAATTATATTGTTTTTGTAGTTATCCAAAACCAGCCTTTAGCGAATTTTTTTAGTGAAAGAATGATCTGGGTGCATCTTTTTTACATTATTTTATCTTTGGGAGTTTCGACTTTTATGCAGGCCAGAAGCTTTATGGTAAAATGGAAACAGGCGTCCAAAACTGAGGTAAAGCAGCAAAGAATTATAGCAGGAAATGCCAATGCAAAGTTTGAAACCCTGAAAAATCAAATCGATCCGCATTTTCTTTTTAATAGTCTGAATGTTTTGAGTTCATTGATAGAGGAAAATCCAGATAATGCACAGCGGTTTACAACCTCTTTGTCCAAAATATACCGCTATGTATTAGAACAAAAAGACAAAGAACTGGTTTCAGTAGCCGAAGAATTGTCTTTTGCCAAAACATATATGAATCTGCTGAAAATGCGTTTTGAAAACAGTCTTTTTTATGAATTGCCAGAAATAGTTATAAATCCAGATGCAAAAGTAGTACCGCTTTCACTGCAGCTGCTATTGGAAAATACGGTTAAACACAATGTGGTAAGCGAACAAAGACCATTACATATTCGAATATTTATTGAGGGCGATTATCTGGCGGTTCAAAATGATTTTCAAAAAAAGGAAGTAATGCAGACCCGTCAGGGGGTAGGTTTACAAAACATAGTAGACCGCTACGGAATTATTACTAACCGAAAGGTTTTAATAGAACAAAATGAAAAAACATTTACGGTCAAAATACCAATTTTAACCAAACAAATCAGTGTTATGGAAACGGCAGCAGTTTATGGCGAAAATAGTGCTTATTACAGAGCCAAAAAGCGCGTAGAGCAGTTAAGAGGATTCTATGCCAATGTGATTTCATATTGCTGTATAATACCGATTTTAATATTCGTTAACCTCACTTTTATGCCACAGTTTCATTGGTTTTGGTTCTCTGCCGGAGGCTGGGGATTTGGAGTAATAATGCACGCGTTTAAGACTTTTGGATATGGCGTTAATTGGGAAGAAAGAAAGATTCAGGAGATTTTGCGAAAAGAGAACAGCAGAAAGACATGGAAATAACAGTCAGTGTTATAAATTTTTAAAAATAAAATTCAGTAAAAATGGAAAATCAAAATAAAGAAGGAGAGGAACGCTATTATAATGCAAGAAAAAAAGTGGAAGAAATTAAAGGTTTCTATGGAAATCTGATTTCCTATATTGTTGTGAATTGCTTTTTAGTGATAATAAATTTGGTTACAAGCCCTGGCCATTTATGGTTTTATTGGCCTTTGATGTGGTGGGGGTTGGGAGTTATCTTTCACGGATTAAAAGTTTTTAACTGCCTGCCTTTCTTCGGGAAAGACTGGGAAGAGCAAAAAATTAAAGAATTGATTGACAAAGAAGAAAAAGCAAAAAAGACTTGGGAATAAAAACGTTAGTACTACTATGGAAATAAATTATACCGAAGAGGACCGCTATTATAGAGCCAAAAAGAAAGTAGAAGAAATTAGAAAGTTTTATGAGCATCTTGCTGTTTATCTGCTTTGTAATCCAATTGTGATAGCTGTAAATCTTTTAACATCGCCTGGCTATTTATATTTTTGGTATTCTTTGTTCGGCTGGGGCATAGCGATTGTTCTGCATGGACTGAAAGCTTTTGGTTTTTCACCGCTTTTTAATAAAGACTGGGAGCAAAGAAAGGTAAAGGAGTTTATAGAAAAAGAAGAGCAGGCAAAAAAAACTTGGGAATAAATTTTTTAAAGCGGCTAAGATTCTAAGTTTTTTATGGACAATTTTTAAAATCTTAGCAGTTCAGTATTTAAAAACACACACAATGAGAAGGTATAGAAAACAATTATTTGAAGATTTTCAGGATGAAAACTTCAATCCGGAAACGAGATATGAATTGGCTTATAAACGGGTAAAAAGAATCAAAGGATTTTATATACACGCCTTGGTTTATGTACTCGTGAATGCATTTATAATTTTGTCAGCATTCAATAGAAGCGAGATAGGAAGTGAAATTTTTTTAAAATGGGAAACTTTTTCAACAGCAGCTTTTTGGGGAGTAGGTTTATTGGCACATGGATTATCGGTCTTTGGAAGAAACATCTTTTTTAGCAGTGATTGGGAAGAAAGAAAAATCAAAGAAATCATGGATAAAGAGAAAAACCAAAAGTGGGAGTAAAAGGAGTATTCAGTTTTTAGAAAGTAGATGACAGTAATCAAGGAAATTTGAAAATCTGCAATCTGAAACTGATAACTGTATTTTTTTTTGACTCCTAATATCTAATTTATAACTTAAAAATGACCACAATAATAATCGAAGACGAAAAACCTGCGGCAAGACTGCTGCAGCGCAAACTGGAAAAAATAAATATTAAGGCAGAAGTAATGCTTCATTCAGTTGAGGAAGCGCTGAATTGGTTTGGCCAAAATGAGCATCCTGATTTAATCTTTTTAGACATACAATTGTCGGATGGTCTGTCATTTGAAATCTTCGACAAAATCGAAATAAAAAGCGCTGTGATTTTTACCACAGCTTACGATGAATATGCACTGCGCGCTTTTAAATTAAACAGTATCGATTATCTCTTGAAACCCATAGATGAGGATGATTTGGAAGTGGCTGTAATAAAATACAAAGACCGTTTCCAGCTTTCAAAAACAACGCAGAAAGAACCGATGCAGTTTGACTTTGAGCAGATCCGGAAAATGTTCTCCAACCCTTTCGAAAAAACATTCAAAAAAAGATTTACCGTAAAAATAGGACAGCACCTCAAAGTGATTTCTACTGATGAGATTGAATGTCTTTTTAGCGAAAACAAGGGAACTTATATTCATACTTTCGACAATCGTAATTATTTGATAGACTCCACTTTGGAAGTTTTGGAGCAGGAATTGGACACTGCCGAATTTTACAGAATCAGCAGAAAATTTATAATTCCGCTGAAAGCCATAAAGGAAATAACGGTGTACAGTAACTCCAGATTAAAGATTATTTTACCCACTTACAGGGACGATGAGGTAATCGTAAGCCGTGAAAAGGTATCGGATTTCAAAAATTGGATTGGCTGAAAATAATTTATATTTATTATTTAAGCTAAATTTATTAAAACATTGAATTTGTGTTGTTTAGTGTGTTTGTATAGATTTTGTTTATAATGCTTTTTTAGGTAAAAAAGAGTTTGAAAACGGCTGAAATTCAGCTTGTTTCGTGAGTTTGTTGATTTGAATTGAATGTTAGCATTTCTTTTCTTAGGAATTCTAAAAACATTTCTGACTATTAATGTTGTTTTTGGAAAAGCTAGCTTCTCTTTTTTAAAAACCAAAAGCTGTTTTTTTTCATAGGAAAGTTTTTATCCTTCTGATATTTAATTCGGACTGATAATTTTTTGTTAATCATTTTCCTAAAAAAATTAAAGATTGTACTTTCGTTGGATTAGTACAAATAAAATTTTAGGATGAAATATTTACTCTATTTAATTTTTCCGCTTCTTTTTTCAAATGTAATTGTGGCTCAAAAAGTGGCAGTTTATGATAATTATATCACTTTAGAAAAAGAGATTTTGAACGATAAAAGTACCACTTATGTTGTCAATTTTTGGGCAACCTGGTGTGCTCCCTGCGTTAAAGAACTGCCTTATTTTGAGAGATTAAATTCGGAGAACAAAAAGGTAAAAGTAGTGCTCGTAAGTCTGGATTTCAAGAATCAGTATGAGACAAAATTACTGCCGTTTGTGAAGAACAGAAAAATCAATTCCGAGGTTGTTTTACTTACCGATAAAGATTATAATGCTTGGCTTCCTATAGTGAGTAAAGATTGGTCAGGATCGATTCCGGCAACTTTAATTATCCAGAATGGTGTGAAGAAAGTTTTTGCTGAAAGGTCTTTTTCGAGCTATAAGGAACTTAATGAATTTGTGAATAAGAATATTAATTAAATCTTCTAATTATGAAAATTTTGTCAGGTCTTTTATTGTTTGTTTCCGTTTTTTTCATGACGGGATTTATCACAGATATACCTAATACCTTATAAAATTGGCGATAAAGCTACCGATTTCAAGCTGAAATCAGTTGATGGTAAATCATATAGTATGTTTGATTTTAAGTAAGCAAAAGGTTCATAGTTGTTTTTACCTGTAACCATTGCCCATTTGCTGTGAAATATGAAGATAGGATTAATGTTTTGGTCAAAAAATACAAACCCCAGAGCTATATTTTATTGGCTATTAATCCAAATAACCAGGCTTTAGAGCCTACTGATAGTTTTGAATCAATGAAAAGTGAGATCCAAAGAAAAAGGTTTTGCTTTTCCTTATTTATTTGATGAAGGTCAAAAGATATATCCGCAGTAATGACATGCTTTGAGACTAATAGATTATTTAAATAACAAGTTTTTAAGGTCTTCGCCATACTTCAGTGTTCAAAACCTGTTAGGTCTCAGATTTTATAAAAACTTTCCTGATTCCAATCAGAACCAAAATCAAAACCGAATAGGAGACGAAAAACGGAGCAATCATTTCAACCCTGTTTAAAGACAATAATAAGGCAATTAATAGCAGTTGAAAACCCAATCCATAAAGAGAAACCAAGGTCATAAACCAGTTTGGGAACGTTTTTACTTTGTAAGCAGTACTGTCCAAAGTGTGGATTATTTTGTCAAAAACTCCATAAACAACAGTGTAGATTGCAAACAAAATATCTACCGATTTTTGACTTTCACCTGGTAAAGCACGAGGTGAATGATCTTCGAAAATTTGGCTAGTTGCATCTCCACCCGCCGAATGGTTTCTCAAAATCACATAGTAGTAATTGAAAAGCGTACCCTGAAGCTGTATCCCAATGAAAGCTAATAGACTTAGCCAAAAAGTAGTTTGGGATATATAACAGATCGCCATGAAAATCAAAAAATTCAGAATAATGTCGAATATACTATCGAGGTATCTGCCGGAATAGGACGGCGTTTTTTTGACACGTGCGAGTTCGCCATCCACGGCATCGATTATTGATTTTAAAATCAGAAAAAAGGACGCGGTAAAGTAGTGGTTTTGCAAAATGCAATAAATCGCAATCAATCCTGAAACACCGAAAATCAGGGTTACATGTATGGGAGTGAAGCGGGTGTTTTTTAGCCAATTTGCCCATAAACGTGCCAATGGTCTGCCGTAATCGGAAAGATCGAGAAACTGATATTTTGGGGCGAGTTTTGGCATTTTATAGCAAATAATTAGGGTGGAATAATAAAGTGTAACTGCAAAAATAACGCTTTTTTAACCTAGAATTTACGTTTGGAAGTTGGAATAGGTTAATTAGCCACGAATGATAGGGACGCCACTGATTTACACGGATTTTTTTGAGTTAGTTGAGTCATTGCGAGGGAGGAAGCAATCACGCAAAATTAAGCAAGTAAAGAGGATAAAACAATTGTGCTTGCTTCGTTCCTCGCAAAGACATGAGAAACAGAAAAATAATATTTCCAAAGAAGACTATTGCTTACTCTTTAGCCCTGATAGAAGCGAAAATCCTCCTGTGCCGGTGTTCGGCACAGGAGGATTGTAGCGGATAGCAGGAATCCATGTCTGCTGATAAAGCCTCTTCTTTCGCTCCTAAAAAAATATTTCTATTTGCTCAATCGATGCAAAGTATAAGTCATTGCGGTCAGTAAAAAGAAAGCGTTGACTTGGTGAGTTAAGCCCAACCAAAGCGGAACGTAGCAAAGCAGGGTGTAAACGCCCAAAATGAATTGAAGGAATACAATGAAAACCAAAGCGTTTAGACTGTTTTTTTGTTGGGAGTCGAGATTGGATTTTTTGCATTTGAAATATAAGAACAGAATGAATCCCACTACTACGTATGCCAATGTTCTGTGAACGAACTGCACACCACTTTTTCCTTCAACAAGATTCAAGAAGAGTGTTTTTTGCTCGATGAACACACTTTCGTGAATGAATTGCCCGTCACTCATCATGGGCCAGTGGTTGTGTACTAGACCGGCATTGAGTCCTGCAACAAAACCTCCGTAGATGATTTGCAAGAGCAAGAGAATCAATGTGATTCGGGCTATTTTTTTCAAAGGAATATTTGGTGCTTTTTTGTCAGGATAAATTAAATCTAAAGCTACCCAAAGTGTATAAGCAAACGTGATAAAGGCAAAAGTAAGGTGTAACGAAAGGCGGAAATGACTCACGTCCGGGTTGTCCACCAAACCGCTTCGAACCATAAACCAGCCGAAAAATCCCTGCAAAGCACCCATTCCAAGGAGTATAAAGCATTTGTTTAAAGTTGCTTTGTCAATCTTTTTCTTCCACAGAAAATAAAAGAAAGGAACGATAAATACAAGGCCAATTATTCTTCCGATGAAACGGTGGAACCATTCCCAAAAATAGATGAATTTATAGTCGGATAGGGTAAAATCGTTGTGGATGTTGATTTTTTGGTACTCAGGAAATTGTTTGTATTGCTCGAAAGCTTCCTGCCATTTGGCTTCTGTAAGAGGAGGGAGCGTATCGGTTACCAGATGCCAATCGGTCATGGATAAACCGGAATTTGTCAATCGGGTGATACCGCCCACGACAACCATTACAAATACTAAAAAGCAACCTGATAGGAGCCAAATAATTACGGATTTGTTATTTTTCATTTTTATGTTATTGGGAAATTTTGAGGATTTTGTCGGGTGTCCCAAATATCTAGGACTTTTATGTTTGATTCTGTGATTTCGAATATTAAATAATAATCTTTGACCAAGATTACTCTTATGTTATCTTTTTTTGTGATGATGGATGCTTCGGGATGATTTTCGACTCTGCGCAATGTTTAGGTAAAAAGCTGATTCAATTTTTGGCTATAAAGAATTGATTTATTTCGATTGTTCCAATAATGAAAAATACTTTTCTTGGCGAGTACAGCATTTATTGTCCAAATAATTTTTCTTCCTCTTCGAACCATTTCTGCATTTCTTTTTGGTCTTCTTCTTCTGTTAAATATTCTCCATTTTCAACTTGTTTTAAAGCAATGTCAATTCTTTTTTGTTGCCATTCGTTAAAAACATAGATTTTTTCAGGAACTATTTTTTCGTATACTGAAGTTGGCTCATTGATAGATAAAATTGATTGGTGAGAGTCAATGATTTCTTTTATTTTAAGCAAAAGCATACTGTCATTGGTTGCAGTAATTTGAGCTATTAATTCCGATTTTAATTTATCAGTATCCATAAATCTAAATTTTTATAAAATTAAGGATTTTTTAAACTGTGACAGAAAACATTCCTTAAACTTTTTTTAATCCTAGCTTTTCCCCTTTTTTCAATACAAAAGCATAAGCAGAATCATAATCATTGGGGATTTCTCCTTCCAAAATAGCTTCTTTTACAGCATCTTTAAGCTGTCCGATTTCGCGTGATGGTTTTAGGTCGAAAATCTCCATAATTTCCTCACCGGAAATTGGCGGTTGAAAATTACGCACATGGTCACGTTCTTCGACTTCCACGATTTTTTGACGAACGATTTCAAAATTTTTATGATATTTTTTGAATTTATTCGGGTTTTTGGTTGTGATGTCCGCTTCGCAAAGTGTCATTAAATTTTCTACGTCTTCGCCGGCATCAAAAACCAAACGGCGTACGGCTGAATCGGTCACTATGTCCTGTGCTAAAACGATTGGACGGGAACTCATGATAACCATTTTTTGCACAAATTTCATTTTGTGGTTCAACGGCATATGCAGGCGTTCAAATATCTTTTTAGCCATTTTTCCACCTAGGAATTCATGTCCGTGAAAAGTCCAGCCTTGTTTTTTGTTGAAGCGTTTAGTTGGTGCTTTTCCAATATCATGAAGAAGGGCCGACCAGCGTAACCAAACATCATCAGTGTTTGGGCAAATATTGTCAACTACTTCAAGTGTATGGTAAAAATTATTTTTGTGTGTATGTCCTTCGATTTCCTCAACTTGATTTAAAGCGGTCAGTTCCGGAAGGATAATGTCCAAAAGCCCTGTTTTGTACAACAATAAAAATCCAACAGAAGGTTTGTCGGTCGAAAGGATTTTGTTTAATTCCTCAACGATTCGTTCTCCCGAGATTATTTTGATGCGCTCGGCATTTTTGGTAATCGAATCCAATGAATTTTGGTCAATTTCAAATCCCAATTGAGTCGCAAATCGAATCCCTCTAAGCATTCGCAAAGGATCATCTGAAAAGGTGATATCGGGGTCAAGAGGTGTTTTTATGATTTTGTTTTCCAAATCGGCAATACCTCCGAAAGGATCAGAAAGATCTCCGAAAGTGTTTGGGTTTAAAGATAAAGCCAACGCATTTATTGTGAAATCGCGTCTGTTTTGGTCGTCTTCCAGCGTTCCGTTTTCTACAATTGGATTTCGACTGTCCTGATTATAGGATTCTTTTCGAGCTCCGACAAATTCGATCTCGGTATCCTCAAAGCGCAACATTGCGGTTCCATACGTCTTGAAAACCTGAACTTTTGGTTTTTTAGGAAGCAAATCAGAAACTTTTAAAGCCAATTCGATTCCGCTCCCAACAGCTACAACATCAATGTCTTTTTTGAAATCCCTTTTTAAAAGTAAGTCACGGACAAAACCGCCAATGACATAGCTTTCGACATTAAGTTCTTGGGAAGCCTGCGCAATGACTTCGAAAATTTTATTATTTAAGGCTTTTGTGTAGTTCATTTTTTTAACCGCAAATTCGCAAATTAACTTTTTGATTTTACTATTCGTTTGTATTCTAACGATATCAAGTTAAAATTGGCCAGAATTGCCAATTGATTTCCTGATACTTTTAAATAGTTTAAACATTGATTGTAATGACTATTGTTGAAGCAGTCAACTGTTTTTATTTCAAGAATTATTTTATCGTAGATTACAAAATCAGCATAAAATTTATGTTTCAATGTTGTGTTTTTGTAACTTACGGAAAACTCTTTTTCTCTTTCAAATGGAATATTGAGTTGGGTGAATTCATATTCTAATGCATCTTTATATACAATTTCGGAAAATCCTTTTCCAAGATTTTTATGTACTTCATAAGGAACTCCAACAATAGAATAGCTTTCATCTTTGTGTAAGTAGTCGTCATTCATAAATTTTAAAATAATTTGCGAATTTGCGGTAATTTTACTTGCGGATCACTTTTACCTGTGAATCATTAGTTAATTTAATGATTGTAGATGCTTTTTCGTTGATTTTATCGTGGTGCAAATTTACAACATAGTCCACGCCTTTTATAATTTCGGGACTGATTTCTTTGAAACTTTTTGGAGTTGGCTGACCAGAAATATTAGCCGAAGTAGAAACCAATGGTTTCTTCATACGCTCCATAAGTTTGAAACAAAACGGTTCTTTTACAATGCGCATTCCCAATGTATTATCAGGAGCAATAATATTTGGAGCGACGTTTCGTGGTTGATCAAGAATTAATGTTGTTGGTTTTTCGGATAAATCGATGATTTGCCAAGCAACTTCTGGAACTTCCTTGAAAACATTGTAGACCATTTTTTCGCCATTCATTAGGCAAATCATGCTTTGTGTTTCGGCTCTTTGTTTGAGTTTGTATATTTTAGCAATCGCTTCAGGGTTAGTTGCATCACAACCAATTCCCCAAACAGTGTCAGTAGGGTAGAGTATGATTCCGCCTTCTTTTATGACTTCAAATGCGTTGTGTACTTCTTGATTAACGTCCATTTTTATTTTATAAGTTGCAAAGATATTTATTTGAAGTTATTAAAATGAAGGTTTTTTTGTAAAAATAGAGGCGTTTGGATTTAAGTGAAGAAAATTATTCAATGTGATTTTCTCAGCATAAGAGCATGTTGAACAAGAGTATTTTTATAACATGCTTTTTTTGTCTCATTTTTTTGATATTCTAAGTTTTGTTTTATTTGATAGAATTTTATTTTATCAGTATTTTTAATTCATGGAAAAAAATAATTAGCAGAGTTAGAATTGATAAAAATGTGGTACTTTTGTGGCTTTTTTGTTTTTTAAATGAATTGATAATTTAAAAGAGATTATACGAAAAAAAAAACTAAGATAGAGACCATAAAAAAGTTGAATACACTTACTATTAAAAATTATGAAATTATTCCCCCACCTTTTATTTTTCCTAATTTTCTTTAATAACATCAATGCCCAAAATATATCTGTAGGGTCTATTGATAATAACATGATGGAAGAAAGAGCCAGAAATAATCAGCTTTTAGACAAAGGTAACCCTTTAATATCTTTTGCACTCCGACCTTTAGCTGTTGAGTCAATAGATACTTCTGAAGTAAAATACAATTTAATTGACACAGAAAAAATAAAATTTAGTTTACTGCCAATTACGCTAAAGCAACAATATAATACATTTGCTCCATACGGTTGGAATGATGGTATAATGATACCAGCTAAGGGGTATCAATCTTTTATGAGTGCAGGATTATATGCAAAATATGGAATGTTCAGTGTTCAGCTGCGTCCAGAATATGTATTTGCAGCGAATCCTAATTTTGAAATTTTTCCGACAGAAGAGGATGAAGTAATTACAAGTGCTGTAAGAATTGCACATTTGTATTATCTTAACACTACTGATTTACCTGTTCCTTTTGGAGATAAGTCATATAGCCGCTTTGGTTGGGGGCAAAGCAGCATTCGTTTTAATTTTAATAGTTTGTCTGCAGGGATATCAACTGAAAATTTATGGTGGGGACCTGGTCAAAGAAATTCACTCATTATGAGTAATAATGCTCCAGGGTTTCTTCACGCTACTTTCAATACTAGAAAACCTGTAAAAACATTTTTAGGAAGTTTTGAATTTCAATTAATTTCTGGAAAACTTGAAAATTCAGGAATAAAAAGTCCTAAATCACAATTCATTATAGATGGAGTTGATTATGAGGTGGTTAAAAGAGACGAGTGGCGCTACATAAACGCTGTGAGTATAAGTTATCAGCCAAAATGGGTTCCAGGTTTGTTTTTAGGGCTAAACAGATCGGTTCAGATATATAATGGAGATTTAGGAGGTAGTTTTCTTGATTACTTTCCTGTAATTTTACCTATACAAAAGAAGAGTGTAGGAGGAAATGAGGGGGAAGATAAAAAAAATAGAGATCAAATAGCATCTGTATTTTTAAGGTGGGTAATGAAAGAATCTAAATTTGAATTATACGGAGAGTATGGAAAGAATGATTACCCTCTGGATTATTACGATATGTTTCAAAATCCTGAACATTCAAGAGCCTATATAATGGGATTTAGTAAGATATTTATGATAAATGAAAATAAAAGCAAGTATTTAAAATGTAATGTTGAAATTACTACTATGGAGCAAACTGCAGATCGTATAATAAGGCCAGCAGGAGCTTGGTATGAACACAGTATTATTCTTCAGGGTTTTACAAATAGAGGAGAAGTTTTAGGGGCAGGAATTGGACCTGGTAGTAATCTGCAAACTTTAGATTTCAGTTTTTGGGAAAAGAGTAACTCTTTGGGTATTCAGTTTGAACGTTATGCACACAATCTTGACTTTTACTATGATGCTTTTACACCTTATCAATTTAGTTACAAATGGGTCGATCTAGCAATTAATGCCTATGCTTATCGTAGATATGGAAATTTAGGTATTCAAGCTAAAATCAATACTTCAAAACTTTATAATTATCAATATATACATGCAAATGATAAGTATAATATGCAATTTCAAATTAATTTACAATACTATTTCTAAAATATTGTTTTTTAGAAGTGTAATCTAATAATGAGAATGGTTAAATTAGATAATTTCCCGTTGAAAGCAGCAACTGGCTAAAATATATTTTATGAAAATACTCTTAGATCCTCAAATTTTTAATAGTCAAAAGTACGGTGGGATTTCAAGGTATTATACAGAAATTTTTTCCATTCTTTCTAAAAAACCAAATGTATACATTTCTGTTCCGCTTTATGCTACAAAGAATGTGTATTTTAACGGAAGCAGTTTGGTAACAGAAAGTCAAGAAAGGAATTTAAGAATTAGTAAAATACTTTCTTTTTTTGGAATTAGTGAGAGGAAAAGAATTAAAAAACTTTCTTTTGAAAGAGTAATCAAATCTGTTGATCAAGAAAAATTCGATTTATTTATACCCACATATTATAATCCTTATTTTTTAGAATGTATTGATTCAAAACCTTTTGTTTTGACGGTTTACGATATGATTTCTGAATTGTTTCCTGCGTATTTTCTAGAAGATACAGAAAATACAATTGAAAATAAATATTTATTGATGGAAAGAGCAGCTAAAATTATTGCTGTTTCTGAAAATACAAAAAGAGATATTATTAAACTTTATCCCAAAATAGATTCAAATAAAATTGTTGTTATTTATCATGGCTGTTCGATTAAAATAGATGTAAATATCAAAGTTGATTTGCCGTCAAAGTATATTTTATTTGTTGGGGAGAGGAAGAATTATAAAGGATTTCATTTTATGGTTAATTCAATAAAAGAGATGTTACTTGCTAATTCTGAACTTTTTTTAGTTTGTGCAGGCGGTGGTAGTTTTTCCAAAGTGGAGAATGATTTCATTGTTAATTTAGGATTAAAGAAAAAAATAATACAAAGAAATTTCAAAGAAAAAGAATTAAATGCCTATTACAAAAATGCGGTTTGTTTTGTATTTCCTTCGATGTATGAGGGTTTTGGTATTCCAGTTTTAGAATCAATGGTTTGTGGCTGCCCGATTGTTTTAACGAACAGCAGCTCGTTTCCTGAAGTTGCAGGTAATGCAGGAATCTATTTTGAATCTAACAATTCCGAGGATTTAAAGAGTAAAATAGAAAAAGTAATGAATGACAATATTTTTCGTTCTGAATATATTCAAAAAGGATTCATTCAAGCCCAAAAATTTACATGGAATGATGCCGCAGAAAAATGTTATAAATTATATTGTGAAGTTGTAAATGAAATTTAGTTTTTTATTTTATAAGATCCAATATTTGTTATTACATAAGAAAAGCAGTTGAAAATGGTATAACCAAATGAGAGCGAAAGCATCTATTGACAGTAATTATAGAGCAAGATGATGCTCGTTTTATTGAATTGTTATTTTACAAAGGAGTGTGGTTCACAGGTAATTTTTTTGTTTAATGAGTAACAGATTGATCAATATTTGTAGATTGCACTATGGAATTTAACCGATTCGACTAACTTAATTAGAATCATTCAAGAAATCAGCCTAATAAAAATTGATATTGAATGGAAATGTTCTATTAAACTTGCTCTGAAGGAATCACTAATTTGAATAAAAAAATATCAGTAGCAGCTATTTATGAGTAAACTAGCGATTATTACCATTAATTATAATGACAAAGAAGGTTTAAAAAAAACCATTGAGAGTGTTATAAATCAAACTTGGCAGGATTTTGAGTTCATCGTTATTGATGGAGGAAGTACTGATGGAGGTGTTCAAGTAATTGAACAATATAAAGATAAAATTGATTATTGGGTTAGTGAAGTTGACAAAGGTGTTTATAACGCAATGAATAAAGGGATTAAAGCTGCTCATTCTGAATTTGTTATCTTCATGAATAGCGGAGATACTTTTTATAATGAAAAAGTGCTGGAAAAAATTGAAAATCAGCTTACGGATAAATATGATATTTATTATGGCGATTATTATCGAGTAAAGCCCAATTCTATAAAAAAGAAAACATATCCTGAAAAACTTTCTTTTTCCTTTTTCTATTCAGGTACTTTAAGCCATCAATCCTCTTTTATTAGAAGAAAACTTTTTTATGATGTTTTTTTATACAATGAAGATTATAAGATTGCTTCAGATTGGGAGTTTTTTATTTATGCTATTTGTCATAAAAATGTACCTTATAAATATTTAGAAACAGCTATAAGTAATTTTGATTTTACAGGAATATCTTCAATAGCTAAATACAAGCATGTTGCAAATGATGAAAGAAAGAAAACTTTAGAAAAATATTTTCCTCTTTTCGTTAATGACTATATATTGGTGTCTGAATTAAATTCTAAACGGGTACAGCAATTTTTGTATATTCGGGACTTTGCTGGTGCTTGGATAGTACTAAAAGGAATATTAAATGTTATTATGGTTTTTTTGCCTAAATCTAAAAATTAATAAATGAAAAAAATTCATGTAGGTTTTTTACTTTCCTATGATTATGATAAATTAAAGAATTCAATACCATTGGTTTATGAAGAATCTGATGCTATTTTTATTGCTGTTGACAAAGATTTTCGTACATGGTCAGGCGAAATTTTTGATGTAGACGAAAAGTTTTTCGATTGGTTGAAGCTATATGATGTTCAAAATAAAGTTACTATTTACAGAGATGATTTTTATGTTTCCGAACTTTCTGCCATTGAAAATGATAATAGGGAGAGGCATATGTTATCTCTTAAAATGGGAATAGGAAACTGGCTTATACAAGTAGATAGTGATGAATATTTTATTAATTTTAAAAAATTCGTAGCCGATTTAAGAAAATATGATAGTTTTTTAGATAATCCTGAAAAGAATCAAATTCAGATCGCAGCATTTTTAATTAATATGTTTAAGTATACTGATGATGGTTTGTTATATATAAATAAAGTTACAAGAGGACTTATGGCAACTAATTATCCAAGTTACAAAGTAGCTCGTAATACCCGTAAAAGAATTATTTATACATCTAATGTAATATGGCATGAAACTCTAGCCAGAACAGAAGAAGAAATAGAATTTAAATTAAAAAATTGGGGACATAACGATGAAGTTAATATTGTCTCTTTTATGAATAAATGGAAATTAGTTAATAAAACTAACTATAAAAAAATGCGAGGCTTTTTTTATATAGAACCTGAAAAATGGAACAAGTTAGACTTTATAGAAGGTGATTCTATTGATGTGATTATCAAAAACTTTGATGGACAGAAATTAATTCCATCTTCTTTTTATATTTTAAAGAAAAATTTTGGGCAATGGTTTAAATATTTATTTAAGTAACTGTGCTTACACAGAAAAGTTGTCAAAATATCCATTTTAATGTTGTTTTAGATTGGGTGAGTTCGAACCTATTTTAGAATTTCTTTGTAAATATTTAAATAATTGGATGCAGCAATCTTCCAATCGAAACTTGCTGCTCTTTTTTTCATTTCAGCCTCAATTACGCTTTTGTTGTTTTCATAATTATCTAACCCATCAATTAAAACGTTTTTCATATATTCTGGATCAAAATCACTCCAGTAATTCGACATTTCTCCGCCAATTTCAGGTAAAGACGTTTTATTAGATAAAAATACTGGTTTGCCAAAACTCATTGCTTCAATAGGAGGTAAGCCAAATCCTTCTCTTATAGATGGAAAAAGAAAAGCGATGCAGTTTTTCATATAAAACTGCTTTCCTTCATCACTGACTTTCCCCGTTAAAAAAACTTGATTTGTAAGATTATTTTTTTTAATTAAGTCTTTGATTACTTGACCATACTTTTTAGTGTTATTCCCTGAAATAATTAAATTAAAATCTTTCATCAATTTCATCATATTAATAATTGATGTGTAATTTTTTCTTTCAATAAAATCTCCAATTGTATAGAAAAAAGGTTTGTCTACAGGTACATTGCTTACAAATGCAGAAGTATCTAATAATGTCGAAATAGGGTTTCCGTTATAAATAATATATTCAGGGATATTCGGTACTTTAAAATAATCGTGCGTTTGTTTTTTTGCAAATTCAGAAATGTATGTAATAGCATTTGCTCTATTCAATTTTTCAATAAAAAGCTGGTTTTTTTTGTGATTCATATCTGATGATATTTCTTCGACAAAATTCACATCATGAACTGTTAGGAGATATTTAGTATTTACTCTTGGTTCAAGTTTGGAATTTTGATTTACGGAGTGCCATAAATCAAATTTGGCCATAGGCCTAAAGGCTTTGTATCTATGAAGAGACATATATTTATGGTATTTAAATACGTCGCCAAATTCATTTTTAAGTAATTTTGGTTTTCCAGAATTAAGACAAAGATCTAAATTTTCGAAATTGAGCTGATGTAAACCTTTAATTAATTCGTAATTAAAAGTTCCTAGACCAGTTGCTCTATTATTAATATTATGTGTTTCTAAAAATACACTTTTTGCGTCTGACATTAATTTTTTTTACGAAAATACAATAATAATTTGAAGTCTAAAATTCTATGTCTACTTTTGTGATTTTATAAAGAACTCCTGTGAAGAATTTTAAGATAAACCCAATTTTTGAAAATTACACTTCGTTAATAATTAAGGATATTAGTAGATTTAATATGTCCGGCACACTCTTCGGTGACGGCAAAAGAAATATTATCAAATTATTTGAATTAGATGAAAAGACAGTAAATATCAAATCATTCAAGATTCCAAATTTGATTAATAAAGTAGCTTACAAATATTTTAGAAAATCGAAGGCGAGACGTTCTTTTGAATATGCTACATTTTTATTGGAAAAAGGCATTGGAACACCAGAACCAATTGCTTATCTCGAAAATTATAATTGGATCGGTTTGAAAGACAGTTATTATGCCAGTGAACATCTGCAATGTGATTTGACTTATCGAGAATTGGTTCAAATTCCAGATTATCCAGATCATGAAAATATCCTACGTCAGTTTACGCGTTTTTCATACGATTTACATCAGAAAGGAATAGAATTTATAGATCATTCTTCAGGGAATACATTAATCAAAAAAAGGAGTGATGGGAATTATGATTTCTTTTTGGTTGATTTAAACCGGATGAAATTTCATCAATCCATGTCATTTGAAATGAGGATGTTTAACTTGAGAAGATTGACGCCAAAACCTGAAATGATCGCGATTATGAGTAATGAATATGCTAAATTTATAGAGGAATCAGAATCTCTTATCTATGAAAAAATGCTTCATTATACAAAAGAATTTCAAATAGGCATCGTCAAAAAGCAGCATTTGAAAAAAACACTTAAATTTTGGAAAAAATATTAATTTCTAATGTTTACCTAACAAAATTAATTTAAGAATAGCTTTATAGATTGTCAGTTTGAGCCAAGTCGGAGTTTCATAGATGAATTTGCTTCGACTTTGCTCAGTTTGACATTCGATTTCGATAAGTTAAGAAAATAAAATTTATTCTTTTGGTTCGAATAAATTAAGCTGAATAAAATCTTTAATTAATTCTAGAAAAAAATCAGGCTTGAATGCTTGGTACAATTCAGAATTTGCATTTTTTAATTGAGAGCGAGACATGTTTTTTGATAACTGTGGTTCATAGTCATTTATATGTACAGTAACATGTTTTTTACCATCTTCAAATGTTGCCCAAAGCTTTTTCTCTAAAATTGGTGCGAAAATAATAAAAGAAGGTTTGTCTAATGCTTTTGCCATATTTATAGCGCCTCCATCGTTTCCGATAATCAAATCACATTCATTCATTAGTCCAATAAAAGACCTTAAATCTGAGCCAAGAAGATCAAAATAGATATTTTTCTTTGCTTTTTCTGAACATTGACTGTAAATGTCTTGGGCTTCTGTAAGTTGACTAGGAAAATAGTTGAAAAGAATATTGACATCAAAATTTTCCGCAATATAGTCTATAATCTGAACCATAAATTTTGGAGGATAAGTCTTTTCAATTTCGCTTCCCAAAATACTTACAAGTATCGTTTTTCTTTCAGTATTGACAGAATGTTTTTTAAATAAAAGTTTAGCATCATTTATTTCAGATTCAGAAAGGTATAATTTGGGTACAGGATCTAATTTTATATTTAAATGTAACGGTTCTAAAAGAGATAGCCGGCTCTCAATAGCCAATCCTTTATTAGTTTCAGGAAATTCTGCAAACGGCACATTATCAGTGTATATAAATGTTCTTCCTGGTTTTTTGTATGATATTTTTCTTTTACCACCACTCAAAAGAACTAGAATCCAACTCTCTAGTTTTGAATAAGCATCGATTACTAAATCATATTTACTTTTTCGAATACTTAAGCCTAATTTTAATAATTCTAATTTATCTTTTCTGTGTTTATCTTTAAATAAAATAACGTTATCAATATTTGGATTCCCTTTTAAAACATCAATAGTACTTTCGTAAGCCAAAAAATCAATTTGAGCATTAGGATATGCGATACGAAGATTATTGCAGATAATGGTACTAACTAAAACATCTCCTATTTTTTTTTGTTGGACTACTAAAATTTTCATATTGGGATTTTAATATATTTGGATTTTACATTTAAGAAACTATAAGACTAAATCCTATTGAAAAGGTTTAATTAAGAATTAAGAATTTATCTTATTTGTTAAAAGCCATAATAATATTTGGCTTTTAAGTTTTCCAAAAGATTGAATATAAGCTAAAATATACCCTTCTTTTTTGTCAAGAAAACCTAGTTTTATAAAATATTGGTGGATAAATGAAAAAAAAGGGCTGGATAATAATTTAATAGCATTAGTTTTATATCCTTTCTTGAAATGCATTTTTGCAATAATATAGTTGTATGTGGTTTGCTTGCGATTATAATTGTCAAAATCTTTATAGCCTAGATTTTGAATTTTATTGGATAATATTTTTGCTTTTCCTTTGTGAATAACTTTTCCTATAAGAGGAAGATCGTCTTTCAGAGAGCAGAATTTTCTGTTGAATAATCGAACTTCGGTGTTGTTTTCGACTGCTCCATAATTTATTTTTTTATTTAAAAAAATAAATTCTCGTTCTATAGAATAGACGGTATTGCTAAAATCTTTTTCCGTGATTTTTAAAATTTCATCTTGTAAATCTTCATTTATTTCTTCGTCTGAATCGAGAAGAAGAACGATGTCATTTTTTGCGAAATCAAGGATTGGTTTATCATTCGTATTCAAATCAATAAATCGGAAGCTCTCTTTAATGTTGTCTGAAAGGAAGTTTTCCTTAAAATCAAATCCAATTAAAATAATATCATCAGCAAAATGGAAGTTCTTTTTTATGTTTTCTAAATCTAGCTTTTGGTCAAGACAAAGAACAAATAAACTTAATTTTTCAGGACTATTATTTTTAGACATTTTTTCAATAATTTTGAACAAAAGTATTAAATATGTTTTATGTTTTTGAAAAAAAAAGAATGAGCAGACTTCCCATTTTAATGTATCATAATGTATCATTGATTCGTTCGGATAATCAATCTCTAACCATTTTGGAAGGCAAACTAGAAGAGCAGTTTAAGTATTTGTCTTCACGCAATTATTCGACTTTTCATTTTTCAGAATTGTCAAAACTACAAGTATTGCCATCAAAAAGTATTGTTTTAACTTTTGATGATGTTACAGAAAATCAGTTGCTGTATGCTGTTCCTTTATTAAAAAAATATAATCTGAAAGCAACTTTCTTTATTCCGTTTGAATATATTGGCAAAAGAGATTTTTGGAACGAAGGAATTGAAAAAATAATGGGAATCGAAGATTTGAAAAAGATTGATGGTAGTTTGATAGAATTTGGATATCATTCCTATCATCATAAAAAGTACACTGAACTTTCAGATAAAGAAATAGTTGATGATTTCAAGAAATGCAATCAAATCATAAATGAAAATGATTTAAAAGTTTATACTGTTTTGGCTTACCCTTTTGGGAAATACCCTAGGAAAAAAACTTTTAATTCCCAATTCAAAAAAATATTATCTGAAAATAATATCGGTTTTGGTCTTAAAATAGGAAATAGACTTAATGAATTTCCATTTAAAGACAATTATGAAATTCAACGAATTGATATAAGAGGTGAAGAAAGTTTGCTTGTGTTTATGCTGAAATTACGTTTTGGAAAGTTGAAATTATTTTAGATTTTTTTCTAAAAGATATAATTTTGCATATCTTGAAAATACGCCATAAGCATCATAACTTGCAGAAACAAGTCCAGGAACTCCATCTAAAAAAACTCTTTTTACAAAATAGGTGTGAAAAAATCGGTAGAATGGCTTGAAGAATAATAGAAATAAAGTGGCTTTCTTTTTTTTGTCATGACTCATTTTGGCTTGAAACCAAGCGTATTTGTCTTTTTTATCCAAAAAATGATATATTTCTTTGTAGGTGTAATGAATCATATAATTTTTTAGAACACCAACTTTTGTTTTAATCACTAATTTTTCGTGAACTTCATTTTTAAATTTAGAGTTGTCGTTTTTAAATAATCGTATTACTTTATCGGTATAATGAAATAAAAAACGTCCCATAAAATAATGAGGAAACCATATTTTATAAGCTAGATATTTTTCTTTTGAAATGGCTTCTAAAATTTCTTTTTCTAATTTTGGAGTCACTCTTTCGTCTGCATCCAAAAATAAGATCCAATCGCTTGTAGTTAAGGTTAGTGCAAAATTTCTTTGATTGCAGTAATTGTCAAACTTTCTTGAAGCAAATTTACAATCCATTTTTGAAACAAGGTCTACAGTTCTATCTGTACTTTCGGAGTCTATAACTATAATTTCGTTAGCAAATGCAACTGATTTTACGGCATCTTCAATATAATCTTCTTCGTTATAAGTTAGAATGATAACCGACAGTGTTTTCATATGTTTTTTTTTAAAATAGCGACTAAAGTAGTATTTTTTTTAACAATGAAGAAATAAAAAAAGGTCTTAATTTTTTTAAAACTAGGACCTTTTTTTATGTATAAACTGATCTTTTTTAAACAGCTACATCATATTCGCGCAGAGCATTATTCAATGATGTTTTTAAATCAGTTGAAGGTTTACGTGTACCAATGATTAAAGCACAAGGAACCTGAAATTCACCAGCAGCGAATTTTTTAGTATAACTTCCTGGAATAACTACCGAACGGGCAGGAACAAAACCTTTCATTTCAACAGGAGTTTCGCCAGTTACATCAATGATTTTAGTTGAAGCAGTCAAACAAACGTTAGCACCAAGAACAGCTTCTTTACCTACATGAACTCCTTCTACAACGATACATCTTGATCCAACGAAAACACCGTCTTCGATGATAACTGGCGCGGCCTGTAATGGTTCAAGAACACCGCCAATTCCAACACCACCGCTCAAGTGTACGTCTTTACCAATTTGAGCACAGCTACCAACAGTTGCCCATGTGTCTACCATTGTTCCGGCATCAACATAAGCACCGATGTTTACATAACTAGGCATCATAATTACACCACTAGAAATATATGCACCATATCGGGCAGAAGCTCCAGGAACTACACGAACACCTTTCTCAGCATAGTCTCTTTTTAATAACATTTTGTCGTTATATTCAAAAATTCCAGCTTCTAATGTTTCCATTTTCTGAATTGGGAAATACATTACAACGGCTTTCTTTACCCATTCGTTTACCTGCCATCCATCACCTTTTGGTTCTGCAACACGTAATTTTCCTGAGTCTAATAATTCGATAACTTCTCTGATAGCATCAGTAGTTTTTGTTTCCTGCAGTAAAGCTCTGTTATCCCAAGCTTGCTCTATAATTGATTGTAATTCGTTCATTTTTGATAAATTTTTCGCAAATATACCATTTTTAACCAAAAGCA
Organism: Flavobacterium sp. HJJ; assembly: GCF_015351475.1. Taxonomy (GTDB): domain Bacteria; phylum Bacteroidota; class Bacteroidia; order Flavobacteriales; family Flavobacteriaceae; genus Flavobacterium; species Flavobacterium marginilacus. The sequence continues at coordinate 41,984 of NZ_JADKPR010000017.1, forward strand.
AAAAAGAGAAATCAGTTGAAAATGTTATATATTTGTAGTTCAAATAATAGTATTATGGAAACGATTCGATTAGAATTTCAGCCAAAAATAAAAGCCAAAATTTTGGAATTATTGAGTTCGTTTTCATCAGATGAATTAAAAATAGTTCAGGAAGATGAATTTTTTGCAAAGAACAAGGCTACTCTTGAAGAGGAGTTTGAAAAAATTAAGAATGGGACAGCTCAATATTGCTCTTTAGAAGAGTTGGATAGTTATTTGGATCAAGTAATATCTGAATATGAAAATTAAGTTTACTACTAAATTTAAATTTTTATTAGAGAAACAACTAAGATATATTTCAAGAGATAAACCAGTTGCAGCTAAAAAGTTTAAAAATGATTTACTTTTCAACTTGACAAAAGACTTACAGTACCCTTTCTATTATAAAAAGTCAATTTATTTTGAAAATGAAAATATAAGAGATTATGTTTTTAAAGGTTATACAATTGTTTATTTCATAGATACAGAAGCAGGTTTTGTTTCTGTCTTCGGTTTCATAAAATATAAAGACTCTTTATAAAATGCCAAGAATACTCTCCATAGATTACGGACAAAAACGAACAGGAATCGCTGTTACCGATGAATTACAGATTATTGCGTCTGGGCTTACAACGATTCCTTCTGAAACTGCAATTGCTTTTCTAAAAGATTATTTTGCCAAAGAAAAGGTTGAGGCAGTCCTTATTGGCGAACCCAAGCAGATGAATGGCGATCCTTCGCAAATCGCTTCTATAATTAAAGGATTTGTAACTCATTTTACCAATCATTTTCCAGAGATGAAAGTCATTCGTGTAGATGAGCGTTTTACTTCCAAAATGGCTTTTCAGACGATGATTGACAGCGGACTGAATAAAAAACAGCGTCAAAATAAAGCGCTTATAGATGAGATTTCTGCAACTATTATGCTTCAGGATTATTTAAACCGAAAATAATGCGATTAATTTAACAAACAGCTGTTTTATTTGAGTGTTTGTAACTGAAAAATAATTTTTTTTTGTGATTTTTAGAACTATTTTTGCAACTTCTAAAAAAATACAAAAATGTCCGATACAACAATACGATCCAATTCAGATGTAGTTTTAATTGGAGCAGGAATTATGAGTGCTACTCTAGGTGTGATTTTAAAAGAATTACAGCCTGATTTAAAGATTGATATTTACGAAAGATTAGATATTGCTGCAGCTGAAAGTTCCGATGCTTGGAATAATGCGGGTACGGGACATTCTGCTTTTTGTGAACTTAATTATACTCCGGAAGGTCCTGACGGAAAAATAAATCCAAATAAAGCAATCAGTATTGCTGAACAATATGAAGTGTCAAGACAATTTTGGTCTTATTTAGTTCAAGAAGGAAAAGTTCAATCTCCAGAAGATTTTATAAAAAGTGTTCCTCATATCAGTTTTGTTTGGGGTGATGCTAATGTTGCTTTTCTAAAAAACAGATTTGAAGTTTTACAGTCAAATCCTCTTTTTGCTGATATGATTTTCAGTACTGATATTTCTGAACTGCAAAAATGGATGCCTTTAGTAATGGAGGGCAGAAATCCTGAAGAAAAAGTGGCAGCAACTTCAATGAAAATAGGAACAGATGTAAATTTTGGAACATTGACTAGAAATATGTTAGCCTATTTAACAAAATTGGGTAATGTTACGATACATTATAGCCATGAAGTTAAAAAACTGAGACAGCGCGAAGATAAATCCTGGAGAATAAAAATCACGGATCTGGCATCTAATCAAAAGAAAAAAGTATATACTAAGTTCGTTTTCATTGGTGCAGGAGGAGGTTCGCTTCCTTTACTTGAAAAAGCAAATGTTCCAGAAGGAAAAGGATACGGAGGTTTTCCAGTTAGCGGACAATGGTTAAAATGTACTAATCCAGAAGTAATAGCAAAACACCAAGCCAAAGTATATGGAAAAGCGAGTGTTGGTGCACCGCCAATGTCTGTTCCGCACGTAGATACGAGAATGATTGATGGTGAAAAAGCGTTGCTTTTTGGTCCGTTTGCAGGTTTTTCTACTCGATTTTTAAAAAATGGATCATACTCTGACTTGCCGTTATCTATAAAACCAGACAATGTAATCCCGATGATTGTTGCTGGATATAAAAACATTCCGCTTACTAAATATTTAATTGAGCAGGTGCGTCAGTCTCCAAAAGACCGAATTAATGCATTACGTGAATATGTTCCTGGCGCCAGAACCAAAGACTGGAAACTGGAAAGAGCCGGACAGCGTGTACAGGTTATCAAAAGAGACGAGGAGTTAATAGGTAAATTAGAGTTTGGTACTGAAATTATCAATACAAATGACGGAACTTTAGCGGTGTTATTGGGAGCTTCTCCTGGAGCCTCAACAGCAGTTTCTATTATGGTTGAACTGGTAAGCAAATGTTTCCCAGAACAGTTTAATTCTCCAGAATGGCAGGAAAAAGTGAAAGCAATGATTCCTTCTTTTGGTTTGGCATTAAATGAAAACCCAGAGTTATTGGCAAGCCTTAGAAACAAAACTGCCGAAGTTTTAAAATTAAATTGAAATCTATACGTTTTTTTAATACGTTAGGATACAACAAATCAATGACAGCTTTTGGATTCAAATGAAATCGAAAAGCTGTCATTTTTTTATAGATCCTCCATTAATTTTTTGGTGTTTTTTAGAATTCCTTCGGATAAGTTGATCAGCCAGATTAATTGTTCTATGACTAATTGAGCTTCCTGCATTTTTAAGGAAAAAGCTTCTTCTTCAATTTTATTTCCTTCTTTTAATTCGTTCTGGCGGATATTTTTCAATTCGGTAAAACGATTGGCTACTTCTTCATTGGTAATTTCGTTAGAATCAACAATGATTTCTTTTTCCAGCAGAGCAATAGCCTGTTCTAGGTTTTTAAGAACTTTTTCGACCACAATTGTAAAAGCTCTTGACGAAGGAGTAGTTCTGTGCGATTGAGTATAAGTTCCTAATGAAGCTGTAGATGAAAGCAGAGAATGATTGAGCTCTGTCAATTTATACAGTAATAAAATATTCTTTTGTTTTGATTTCGGTTCCTGCGACATTCTTTGGAACGAAGCCATCAGATTGCCAATTTCGATAAAAGCATTTTTTCTAGCCAGACGGTAGGAGGTGGTAACTTCGCCTTTTTGAGTGTAATAAATAAAAATCTCTTTTAGATAATCTCTATTAGCAATAATTGATTTTTCTAAGTATTCCGGTGCTTTGATATATTCCCATGACGGCCATAAAAAATGATTAGCGAAGTAGGCTATCAGTGCTCCAGTCAGTGTGTCAACTATTCTGTACTGAATAACATCCAGATAATCAGGAGTTAATATTCCGTAAATGAATACAATGTACATGGTTACAAAAGTTGCGCTTACCGTATAATTGATCTGCGCAAACGAGAAACCAAGCAGCATACAGAGAATTGCTAAAATGCTTAATATTAAATGATTTGGCATTAATGCTAAAATACTGAACGCAATTACGCCTCCAATAATAGTTCCGATGGCACGCTGTATTGATCGCTGTTTTGTCAGTCCGTAGCCCGGTCTCATGATAATAATGATCGTCATCAGAATCCAGTATACATTTTGGAAAGGAAGAAACTTGCCAGCTAATCCTCCTAAAATGATAGCAACGGTCAATCGTAAAGAATGTCTGAATATTGTTGAAGAAAAACTGATATTTTCAATGAATGTACTTATTGGATAATATTGAGGAGTCAAAAACTTCTCTAAATCTTTATCTTTTCCTTTAAAATCATAATTGTTAGCTACCGATGTAAAAGCACGTTCAATAATTTTGATTTTATCGATTTGATTTTCGGCATATTCAAGCATGGTTTTCAGCATCAAAACTCCTTCCGAAGCTTGGGTCTTTCCTAATTCATTTTCATATTCGCTGATAGCATTTGCTAGGGCAGAAAGGTGTTCTCGTAATGTGTGTTCAGGGATATAAGTGGTTTTTTTTACAATGTTTTTTGATAATTGTTTTAACGTCGATGCCAGGTTATAAGCCAGACTTTGATAAGTTGCCAGAGTTTTGGGGTGTTTATCAAATTTTTGATGAAGTCTGTTATGATCAAAAGAGGTTGATAAAGCCAGTTCTAATATTTCTAATAATGAAACAAAGACTATAAGCATTTTTCGATTCTGGTTTGAAGAAACAGCATTCATCTGTTTCCCGATTAGTACTCTTCGGATATTATGATGGATATCGTTGAGTTCAACCTGCAGATGAAGCTGTTTTTCTAATATTGCTTTTCTGTCGGCATTGCTATTCCATAAATCTCCTCTCAGCTTCAGGTATTTTGCTGTTAGCTTAATACATTCGGCAATCTGTAATTCAGCATAGCGATATGGTTTTATATAATGGAATAATAATGAAATCAGTAAATAAAAAAGTCCTCCCGCAAGTATCAAACCTGAATACTGAATCATTTCCAGTCCTGTATGCATGTGTGCAAATGACAGCGATGCCGATAATAATGCCGAAAAGGATGTAAATGTGGCTCTTTGTCCATACACAGACAGCATTGCCAGAATGAATATCAATAGAGGAAAAAGCGGATAAAAAATAAACGGGAAGGGATAGGTGAGATTAATCAATAAATTGACTCCGGCAACCAAAAAAGCAGTGACAATGATTCCGTTTATTTTGTGTTTTAAACTGCTTGGAATATCGCAGGGATAAGTCAGGAAAGTTCCGAGAGCAAGAGTAAAACCTATTTCAAAATGACCAAAATAAGTACAGACTAATACAGGAATAACAGCAGATATTGTTGCTTTTAATGCATTAGTAAAATAGGTGCTGTCTGTAAATTTTTCTATTTTGGAAATCATGTAAATTTATTTAATACAAAGGTAAGTTATAAACGTCTTTGTACGGTTTTATTTGATTTATGCTAGTCTGATTTTACAAAAATATGCTAATTATTATAGCGGGATAAATTGTTATCTGTTTTTTTTACTATTTTTGTGAACCTAAATTATATGGATTTTTCCAGTGTTTATACTGGATATTAATAAAAAAATAATCAAATGATATTACCAATTATAGGATACGGTGACCCTGTTTTGAGAAAAGTAGGAGAGGAACTGACTCCAGATTATCCAAATCTAAAAGAAATTATTGATAACATGTATGAAACCATGTACATGGCCAGCGGTGTAGGTTTAGCTGCAGAGCAGGTGGGACTGCCGATACGTTTGTTTATTATTGATACAACTCCATTTGGTGAAGATGATGACTTAGAAGACAGAGAACAAAAAAAACTGAAAGGTTTCAAAAAGACTTTTATCAATGCCAAAATAATAAAAGAAGAAGGTGATGAATGGGCTTTTAATGAAGGCTGTCTGAGTATTCCGGATGTGCGAGAAGATGTATACAGAAAACCAACCGTTACTATTGAGTATTGTGAGGAAGATTTTGTTATGAAAACTGAAGTTTTTGATGGTTTGATAGCAAGAGTTATTCAGCATGAGTACGATCATATCGAAGGAATTTTATTTACAGATAAAATTTCATCTTTGAAAAAACGCCTGATTCAAGGTAAATTAAAAAACATTACCGAAGGAAAAACATTTCAGGATTACCGAATGAAATTTTTTGCAAAAAAAGGAAGATAATTATAAGTTAGCAGTGTTCAGTTTTTAGTGTTCAGTTAAAAAAAATAAATAAAATAAAAAATGAGTTTAGAGAAGATATTATCGATTTCAGGGAAACCAGGTTTATATGTTTTAAAAGTACAGACACGTACAGGTTTTGTTGCAGAATCATTATTGGATGGAAAAAAAGTAACAGTAAGTTTGAAAAGTAATGTAAGTCTGTTGTCTGAAATTTCTATTTATACTTACGAAGGTGAAAAACCTTTGGCTGAAATTATCCAAAACATTGCTAAAAAAGAAAACAATGGACAAACGATTTCTCATAAAGAAGATAACACAGCTTTGCTGACTTACTTTAGAGAAGTATTGCCGGAATATGATGAAGAAAGAGTATATGCTTCAGATGTTAAAAAGATTGTAAGCTGGTACAATACGCTTCAGGCAAAAGGATTGCTTGCTGAAGAAGCTCTTGTTGCAGCCGAAGAAACTGCTCCAGCGGCTGAAGAAGCAGCGGCTGAAAAAGTAAAAGCGCCAGCTAAAAAAGCACCTGCAAAGAAAGCAGCAGCTAAAAAAGAGTAATTTTAAAAGTTATTCAGAATATATTTTAATCCTGTCAAGATGTTTTCCTGACAGGATTTGTTATTTTTACACAAAACCATAACCCGATGAATACAAGAAAAAATCAGCTCCAGGCCTTTGAACGATTATTAGACATAATGGATGATTTGCGTGAAAAATGCCCTTGGGACAAAAAACAGACCATGCAGACTCTTCGTCATCTTACGATTGAAGAAACTTATGAATTGGGCGATGCAATACTGGATAATGACTTAAATGAAGTAAAAAAAGAACTTGGAGATTTATTATTGCATATTGTTTTTTATGCCAAAATAGGCAGTGAAACGAATGATTTTGATATGGCTGATGTCTGCAATGATATTTGCGAAAAGCTTATTCATCGTCATCCTCATATTTACAGCGATGTTGTGGTTAAAGATGAGGAAGAAGTAAAACAGAATTGGGAAAAATTAAAGCTGAAAGAAGGCAAGAAATCGGTTCTGGAAGGTGTTCCAAGAAGTCTGCCAGCGCTTGTAAAAGCAAGCCGAATTCAGGATAAAGTAAAAGGAGTGGGATTTGATTGGGAAGAGCCGCATCAGGTTTGGGATAAAGTTCAGGAGGAATTACAGGAACTGCAGGCTGAAGTGGCATCAGGCGATCAGGATAAAATGGAATCCGAATTTGGGGATGTCTTATTCTCAATGATTAATTACGCCCGTTTTTTGAATATCAATCCTGAAGATGCATTGGAACGAACCAATAAAAAATTTATCAAACGCTTTCAATATCTGGAAAGCAAAGCCGAAGAATTAGGAAAACCTTTAATGGATATGACTCTCGCCGAAATGGATGTTTTCTGGAACGAAGCGAAAAAGATTTAATTGTTAATGATAAATGGTTAATTGTTGATTCAAGCAAGAATTAACCATTTATCATCAATTATTCCGCAATTTTTTTCAGCTTCTGAATGTCTTTTAAAACAATTTTTTTACCAACCAATTCAATCAATCCAAGTTTATTAAAATCAGATAATAAACGGATACAGCTTTCGGTTGCAGTACCGATCATACTAGCTAATTCATCTCTGGAAAGCTGAATTTTTAAGGTTTTGTCTGCATTAGTGCCGAAAGTTTCATGTAAATAAATCAAGGTTTCTGCCAAACGTTCTTTTACCGATTTCTGAGCCATATTGACCATGTGATCATCTGCTAATCTCAAATCACCGCAAATCGTTTTCATAACATTCATCGAAAACTGATTGTTTTTATCGAAGAAACCTAATATTTCAGCTTTTGGTATAAAGCAGACCTGCATGTCTTCTAGCGCAACGGCACTTAAGTTTGCGGGTTCATCACTTATCATAGAACGCTGACCTAGTAATTCTCCTTTGGTAACCAATTTAACAATATGATCTTTTCCGTTTGGACTCAATTTTGTTAATTTACAGATACCATCTTTGATGCAGAAAATACCATTCACATTTTCTCCTTCTTCAAAAATGTTTTCTCCTTTTTTGATTGTTCTAGAAGTTTTACATTCTGAAATTCTTATAAGCTCGTCTTTATTTAGTGCCTTTAAAGAGCTAAATTCTCTTACGATACATTGTTCACATTTACTCATAACGAAATTGTATTTTCGATTACAAAGTTATACATTTATATGATAAATATCATTGTTGGGATACAATCAATTTTTGAATTTTGTTTGTTTAAATTACCCCCTTAATTTATGGAGAATAAAAATTGCTTTCATTGTGGTTTAAGTATCGCAATAGAGGAGAAAATTGTCTTTGATGAAAAAGAATTTTGCTGCAGCGGATGTAAAACAGTTTATGAAATTTTCAGTCTGAATGATTTGACTTGTTACTATGATTTTGAGAAGTCACCAGGAGCCACTCCGCAGGATATTAATGGTAAATATGATTTTTTAGATAATGAAAGTATTGTTGCTAAGTTATTAGAGTTTCAGGAAGAGCCGGCAGCTATTGTTTCGCTTAGCATTCCACATATCCATTGCAGTTCCTGTATTTGGATTTTAGAAAATTTACAGAAACTTCAAAAAGGAATAAACACTTCGCAGGTAAATTTTCCAGAAAAGAAAGTCCGAATCAATTATAATTCATCTGATGTTTCTCTAAAAAGCATTGTTCATCTGTTGTGTTCAATAGGTTATGAACCATACATTAGTCTGGAAAATTATGAAACAGGAAAAAACAGTATTGATAGGAGCCTCACCTATAAGCTGGGTGTTGCTTTCTTTTGCTTTGGTAATATTATGCTGCTTTCTTTTCCAGAATATTTTGAGGTAAAGGAGTATTGGCTGGATAATTACCGCCCTTTCTTCAGATGGTTAATTTTTGCGCTGTCTTTGCCATCCTTTTTATATTCGGCAAGCGGGTATTATGTTTCGGCTGTTAAAAGCATTAAATCTAAAATGCTGAATATCGACATTCCTATTGCTCTGGGAATTGTCGTGATGTTTGTACGCAGTACCTTTGATATTGTAATGGATTATGGTTCGGGTTTCTTTGATAGTTTAACCGGTTTGATTTTTTTTATGCTGTTAGGGAAAATGTTCCAAATCAAGACTTATAGTTTTCTTAGCTTCGAAAGAGATTTCAAATCGTATTTCCCAATTGCCATTACCAAAATAAACCGAGATGCCAGCGAAGAAAGTATTCCTGTTTATGAAATTGAAAAAGGCAACAGATTATTAATCCGCAACCAAGAATTAATTCCTGTGGACGGAATTTTAATATCCGATAAAGCCGAAATCGATTATAGTTTTGTCACCGGCGAAGCAGTTCCGATAACTAAGAAATCGGGAGATAAAGTTTTTGCCGGCGGAAAACAGATTGGGAAAGTTATTGAAATGGAAGTACTGCATTCAGTTTCCCAAAGTTATCTGACGCAGTTGTGGAGCAATGATGTTTTTCAGAAAAAAGTTGAGCAGCAACACAAAACGATTACAGATAGTATCAGCCGTTATTTTACGCCTATTCTTCTGCTGATAGCCTTCGCAGGATTTGGATATTGGATATTTTTTGATGCTAATACTGCTTTTAATGTTTTCACGGCGGTACTGATCGTGGCGTGTCCTTGCGCATTGGCATTGACAGTTCCTTTCACGATGGGGAATATGCTGCGGATTTTTGGAAATAAATATTTTTATCTCAAAAATGCTTTAGTGATTGAACAGCTGGCGAAAATTGATACCATTGTTTTTGATAAAACGGGAACAATAACTACAAATTCAAAATCGAATATTTCCTATGAAGGCAAAATACTTGATGAGACCAATTTATCAATATTAAAAAGTGTTCTTCGTGCCTCTAATCATCCATTGAGCCGAATGCTGTATGATTTTCTTCCTGAAATAAAAAGACTCCAATTAGATGCCTTCGAAGAAATAACAGGAAAAGGAATTCAGGCTGTGGCCGGAGGCGTTTCTATACAAATGGGATCGGCTAATTTTATCGGTGAAAAAGGACAAAGCGAAGTGCAGCAAACTTCTGTTCATGTAAAAATAGGAGAAGAGTATTTTGGGAAATATGTTTTTAATAATCAATACAGGGAGGGATTGTCCGATCTGTTTGAAAAATTAAGTTCGCAGTACCAGCTGAAAGTTTTGTCAGGGGATAATGAAGGAGAGCGCAGTCTGTTGGAAACAATTCTGCCAAAAGGCACCGAAATGATTTTTAATCAAAAACCAGAACAGAAACTTGAGTTTATAAAAGCTTTGCAGGATCAGGGTAAAAATGTCATGATGGTTGGCGATGGGCTGAATGATGCCGGAGCTTTGGCACAAAGTAACGTTGGTATTTCCATATCCGAAAATGTGAATGTTTTCTCTCCAGCCTGCGACGCTATATTGGATGCGAAGGAATTTAAAAAACTGCATTATTTTTTAAAATTGTCCCAAAAATCCATTTCGACGATAAAAATGAGTTTTACACTGTCTCTTTTGTACAATGTCGTTGGACTTTCGTTTGCTATCACAGGTAACCTCTTGCCGTTAGTTGCAGCAATCATTATGCCGCTGAGTACCATTACTATAGTGAGCTTTGTTACTGTAATGAGTAATTACTATTCGCGAAAAATAAAATAAAACAATTACGTATTTATGTGAATTTTTTTCATAATTTTAACATATTAGATTAAATATGATAATTGTCATTTTTTATAAAAACGGATAAATATAATTTTGTCAACTTAATATTTAAGTTTATGAGCGTTATCTATTTATTAATTGCCATTAGTATTTTTGTCGCTATTGGATTTTTCATTGCTTTTGTTTTTGCAGTAAAATCAGGTCAGTACGATGATGATTATACTCCGTCTGTCAGAATGCTTTTTGACGATGAATTAATAAAATCTTCCCAAAATAAATCTAAAATTAAAAGCTAAACTCCTCTTTAATCTTTAATGGTTAAAGTCTATTTTTTACAACCTTAAAAACAATTACAAATATGGAAATGGAACAATTTTATTATGACAACAAAATTGTAAAGAAGTTCATTTATGCGACCATACTTTTTGGAGTAGTGGGAATGTTAGTAGGTCTTATATTGGCTACGATGTTCCTTTTTCCAAATATGACCGATGGTATTTCATGGTTAAGTTTTGGAAGATTGAGACCTTTACATACCAATGCCGTAATTTTTGCCTTTGTTGGTAATGCGATGTTTGCGGGTGTTTATTATTCGCTGCAAAGGCTGTTAAAAGCCAGAATGTACAGTGATTTCTTGAGCAACCTGAATTTTTGGGGATGGCAGTTAATAATTGTCGCCGCTGCTATTTCACTTCCGTTGGGATACACTTCCTCAAAAGAATATGCCGAATTGGAATGGCCTATTGACATTGCGATTGCTTTAATCTGGGTAGCTTTTGGGATTAACATGATTGGTACAATGCTCAAAAGAAGAGAGCGTCATTTATATGTTGCCATTTGGTTTTACTTAGCTACATTTATTACAGTTGCCGTACTTCATATTTTTAATAGTTTGGAGTTACCGATTTCTGCTATGAAAAGTTATTCTGTTTATGCAGGAGTACAGGATGCTTTGGTGCAGTGGTGGTATGGTCATAATGCAGTTGCTTTCTTCCTGACAACACCATTTTTGGGACTGATGTATTATTTTGTGCCAAAGGTTGCTAATCGTCCTGTTTATTCTTATAGATTGTCTATTATCCATTTTTGGTCGTTAATATTTTTGTATATCTGGGCTGGACCTCACCATTTATTATACTCAGCTTTGCCAACTTGGGCTCAGAACTTAGGAGTTGTATTCTCAGTAATGCTGATAGCTCCATCTTGGGGAGGTATGATTAACGGACTTCTTACTCTGAGAGGAGTTTGGGACAGAGTACGTGAAGAGCCGGTTTTGAAGTTTTTTGTTGTTGCAATGACAGGTTACGGGATGGCAACTTTTGAAGGACCAATGCTTTCTCTTAAAAATGTAAATGCAATAGCGCATTATACCGATTGGATTATTGCTCACGTTCACGTTGGAGCATTGGCTTGGAATGGTTTTATGGCTTTCGGTATCATTTATTGGCTGATTCCAAGGATGACAAAAACTACTTTATATTCTACTAAACTGGCTAATTTCCATTTCTGGGCTGGAACACTGGGGATTATTTTATACGCATTGCCATTATATCTAGCAGGTTTCCTTCAGGCTTCAATGTGGAAGCAGTTTAATCCTGACGGAACCTTAACTTATGGTAACTTTCTTGAAACGGTTACTCAGATTATGCCAATGTATTGGATGAGAGCTATAGGTGGATCTCTTTATTTATTAGGGATGCTTACATTAGTTTATAACATTATCCAAACAGTTAGAGCTGGTGAAGAAGTTGAGGATGAATTAGCAGAAGCTCCAGCTTTACAATCTATTAGTTCAGGAAGACTTAGAGGAGAAAAATACCATTCCTGGCTGGAAAGAAAACCAATCAAAATGGCAGTGTTCGCGACAATCGCAATATTAATTGGAGGAATTATACAGATTGTGCCAACGATTATGGTGAAGTCTAATATACCGACAATTACAAGTGTTAAGCCTTATACACCTTTGGAACTGGAAGGGCGTGATTTATACATTCGTGAAGGCTGTGTGGGCTGTCACTCACAATCGGTTCGTCCGTTTAGAAGTGAAGTAGAGCGTTATGGACCGCAGTCCAAAGCGGGAGAATTTGTGTATGATCATCCATTTTTATGGGGATCAAAACGTACTGGTCCCGATTTGTTAAGAGTTGGAGGAAAATATAATGACAACTGGCATTTCAATCACTTTTGGAGTCCGCAGAGTATTTCAGCTGGTTCTATTATGCCTAGCTATAAATGGCTGTTTGATAATAAAGCAATGGACATTTCAATGACCGAAAAGAAAATGAAAGCTATGGTTACCCTTGGAGTTCCTTATACCGAAGCTCAAGTTTCAAATGGATTGAAAGATTTAAGAGCACAGGCAATTGCCATTGAAGAAAGTCTAAAAAATGATCCTGATTTTGTAAAAAGTTATGAGGACAGCAAGAAAAAAGCTCTGGCAAAAGGTGAAAAATTTGTTCCAATGAACGAAAGAGAAATTGTGGCCTTGATTGCTTACATTCAAAGACTGGGAACTGATATTAAAGTGAAAGAATAATTAAAAGTAAACGTTATGTTTGAGCAAATAAAACACAATATGGAAACCATTGCAGGTGTTGCCATATTTCCTATACTATCGTTGCTGATTTTCTTTTTCTTTTTTATTGGTTTAGGACTTTGGGTTTACTCCTATAAAAAAGAAACTATAGACGAAATAAGCCAAATCCCGCTAGAAGACTAATTGTACAATTTCAAAATAATAAATGATGAAAAAATTAATTCCATCTTATCTAAGAGTCCTTTTTATATTTTTTGCTGCTTTTGGGCTGCTGGAATATCTAATTGATTCCGGAAATAGGCCAGCATTTATAAAATATCCTATGGTTGCTGTCTTTTTGTTTGTGCTGCTTTTCCTTTTGATTGCAATCGAAATAACATTATCAGCAGTTGATAAAATTAGTTATCTGCTGCTGTCGGCCGAAGAGAAAGAAAAGATTGCGCAGCAGGAAGCTTTGGGGACACAAGAAGATAATTGGTATAAAAAAATAGTAAACAGTTTTACTAAATCTGCTTCTGTTGAAGATGAAAAACAATTATTGATGGACCATGATTATGACGGAATCAAGGAGCTGGATAACAATTTACCGCCATGGTGGGTATATTTATTCTACGCTTGTATTGTTTTTGCTGCAGTATATTTGGTTCGTTATGAGATTATGGGAGCTCCAGATCAGGAAGCCGAATTGAAAGCTGAAGTAGATCAGGCCAAAATTGAAGTAGCCGAATATATGAAAACGGCACCTGATTTAATGGATGAAAAAACAGTAACTTTACTAACTGATCCTGCCGATTTGGATAAAGGAAAAGCAATTTTTCAGACTAATTGTGTGGCTTGCCACCGAGCTGATGCAGGAGGGCAGATTGGACCAAATTTAACCGATGATCATTGGATTTTGGGTGGCGGCATCAAGAATTTATTTCACACTATAACTAATGGAGGCCGAGACGGTAAAGGGATGATTGCCTGGAAAGGTACTTTGAAACCAAAAGAAATTCAGGCGGTTGCCAGTTATGTAATTTCTTTAAGAGGAAGTAATCCGAAAGATCCAAAAGCACCAGACGGTGATATATGGGTAGAAGACGGAGCACCGGCAGCTGCTTCTGCAGCACCTGCAGCAGACAGTACTCAAGTAAAATAATAATAATTTATAAAAAAAAAGAGCTTTGTCAAAATTCATTACTTTGAGAAAGCTCTTTTTTAGTATTTAAAAACAAAAAAATGTCAAGTAAACTGGACGAATCTTTCAGAGATACCATCGGGACTGTCGATAAGGAAGGCCATAGAAAATACATTTATCCCAAAAAACCATCTGGTAAGTTTTACGATTACAGAAAATGGGTCAGTTATTTTTTATTGATTGTTCTTATTGTGAATCCGTTTATAAAAATTAACGGAAACCAGTTCATGATGTTCAATGTTTTGGAACGCCGTTTTAATATTTTCAGCTTTCCTTTCTGGCCGCAGGACTTTTATATTTTTGTTCTGTTTATGGTAATTGGTGTTGTATTTGTTATTTTATTCACGGTTATTTTTGGTCGGATTTTTTGCGGATGGATTTGTCCGCAGACTATTTTTATGGAAATGGTTTTTCGCCGGGTCGAATATTGGATAGAAGGAGATAGAGGAGCACAGATTCGATTAGAAAAGCAGGAATGGAATGCTGAAAAAATAAGAAAGAAAGCTTTAAAATGGTCTGTTTTTCTTTTGATTTCATTTCTAATTGCCAATGTGTTTTTGGCATATCTTATCGGAAGTGACGAATTATTTCGTTTGATTGAAGATGGACCTTTGGCACATTCGAGCAGTTTTATTTCGCTATTGATTTTTACAGGAGTTTTTTATTTTGTTTTTGCCTGGTTTAGAGAACAAGTCTGTATTATTGCCTGTCCTTACGGAAGGCTTCAGGGTGTTTTATTGGATAAAAAATCAATAAACGTGGCTTATGATTTTGTTCGCGGAGAAAAAGAAGCTGGCAGAGCCAAATTTAATAAACAAGAAGACCGGGCTGCTTCGGGAAAAGGCGATTGTATCGATTGTAAACAATGTGTGCATGTTTGCCCGACAGGAATTGATATCCGTAATGGAGTGCAGCTGGAATGTATAAACTGCACGGCCTGTATTGATGAATGCGATACTATAATGGAGGGGGTAGGATTGCCGAAAGGACTTATCCGTTATGCTTCGGAAGATGAAATAGAAACCAAAGCTAAGTTCAAATTTACTGCCAGAATGAAAGGTTACACGGCAATTTTGGTGATATTGGTTGGTGTGCTTACTGGGTTACTATTTTTAAGAACCGAAGTAGAAGCTACTGTTTTGAGACTGCCGGGACAATTATATCAGCATAAAGGAGATAATATTAGTAACATATATACTTTTAAAATTATCAATAAAACCAATCATGATATCCAAGACATGAATTTTAGATTGGTTGGAATTAAGGGAACGTTGAAAGTAGTTGGTGTTCAGGAGTTAAAAGTTCCTAAGCACGGAATGTCTAGCGGAACCATGTTTATTGAGATTAACCGTTTTTTGCTGGAAAGTGACAGAACCAAATTAGAGATCGATCTTTATGAAGGTGATAAAAAAATAGAAACAACTTATACTAATTTTTTAAGTCCGAGGAGTTTTGACTAGGTTTGGCTTATTTTAAAAATAGTTATTGAAACAATATTAAAAAAAAGTAATAATGAAAATTAATTGGGGAACTTATATTGTAATTGCATTTGCATTGTTTATCAGTTTTATTATGTATTTTGTTTTAAAAGTTCAGTCCGACAGCAAGTATGATAATGACCTGGTTGTGGAAGAATATTACAAGCATGATGTTCATTTTCAGGACGAAATGGCACGTATTCAAAATGCTCATGATTTAAAAGAAAAACCTGTAATTACTTTAGATACAAAAGGTGTAACGGTTTCTTTTCCGGCAGTTTTTTCGCCAAAGGATATCAAAGGAACAGTTGCTTTATATAGGGCTTCCAACAAGAAATTTGATTTTCAGGAACCGCTTTCGTTTACAGATTCGGCTTCGCTGTTTATACCTAAAGATAAGTTTGTTGGCGGCGAATGGTACATTAATATGGAATGGAAATATCAAGGAAAGTCCTATCTGACCAAAGAAAAAATTTATATTAAATAGAATTAAGAAAATAGATAAAAGAGGATAGAATGAAGAAATTGAGGAGAACCAGATTTAGTTTTTAAATTCTTCTTCCCAAATCTGCAATCTAAAGTCTAAAATCTGCAATCTCAAATCACAATGCTTTACACCGCTTTTTTATTTGGTTTAATCAGTAGTTTTCACTGCGTAGGAATGTGCGGGCCTATCGCTATGATGCTGCCTGTGGAGCGAAATAATCCTGCCAAAAAAGTAATTCAGATTATCACATATCACTTTGGAAGGCTTACAGCTTATGGAAGTATTGGTTTACTTTTTGGGCTGTTGGGAAAAGGTTTGTTTTTGGCTGGAATACAGCAGCAGTTATCTATTTTTATTGGTGTTGTAATGATTTTGGTGATTTTAACTCCCGAAAAGATTTTTTCTAAATATAATTTTTCGAAACCCGTGTACGGCTGGATTTCAAAAATCAAGCAAAATCTGGGCAGTCATTTCAAAAATAAAAGCTTCAAATCTCTTTTTATCATCGGGCTGCTGAATGGTTTTCTGCCGTGTGGAATGGTTTATGTAGCTTTGTTTGGAGCAATAGCCATGCAGAGTGCCGGTTTTGGAGTTTTGTATATGCTGCTTTTTGGATTAGGAACAGTGCCATTGATGAGTTTAGTGGTTTATATCAATTCGTTTCTCACTGTTTCTATTCGTAATAGGATTCAAAAAGTGATTCCGTATGTGGGAGTAGCAATTGGCATATTATTTATTTTGAGAGGACTTGGACTTGGAATTCCTTATGTTTCTCCTTCGAATATGAGTTTGTTTGTAAAGGAAAGAGCCAATTGCCATTAATTGGTTTTGCAAAAAACGTTTTCTATTTTAAAGGGATTTAGAAAATTACATTTTGTTAAATTTGACGAATAGTAAACTTTATATTCAGGCTGAAAATTGAGTTGACTAAATATAATTGAGTGAATTAGCAACCAAATTTGAGCATCTTATGAAGTCTTTTGCAGAAATTGATATTGAAAATAACGGGAATTATCTAAAATTACTTTCAGCAGTTTCAAAACTTTCGGGTCTTTTCAGCGAAAGTGCTGTTCCTTTCATTAATTATCGGGTTGCGGAGAATATTTTTTGCAGAAGTTTTAATGCTGGAAATCTTTCCCGGTCTGATACTGCTTTTGATGCCAATTATAATTCACTTGGTGTTGGTCTCAAAACTTTTGTCTGTAACAGCAATTCCAGTACCGAAAAAGTGGCAGAATTCAATTCTTTATCAAGAACTTTAAAAGATTTTAAAGGAAAAGAACTTGCTTTAAAGCTTGGTGAGTTCAGAAATGACAGAATAAATTTGGCAAATCGTGTTTATAATATTGAGAATTCCCTATATCATATTGTTGCCCGCAGAGAAAAAGAATTATTGCTTTTTGAAACCGATTATAATAGTATTGATACTGCCAATATTCATTCAGTAAAGGATACTAAAACTAGCCTGCAGTTTGAAGACGGACATAATCTGTATACTTTCAATTATTCAAAAAGTACGCTTTTTAGAAAATTTATTATTTCGCCAAATGCCTTTCATCTGCCAATTGATATAATCGAAGATCCTTATTCTTTGCTGCTTGAATTATTTGAAGAAAATAAGAATTTAAAAACAGCTTCAGACAAATTTGTAAAAGGCGAAAATTATGTAATTCTGCCTCTTTATGGCATTCTCAAAGGGGAAAAATTCATTTTTGAAAGAAGCGGTTTAAATCAATGGAATGCGAATGGAAGAAAAAGAGATTTTGGAGAAATTTACATTCCAATCCCTGCTGAATTAAATAAAAAATATCCAGATTTCTTTCCTAAACGGGATCAGGATTTTAATTTGCAGATTCCTACAGGTGAAATTTTTACGGCAAAAGTCTGTCAGGAAAATTCAAAAGCCTTAATGACAAATCCGAATAAAGCTTTGTCTGACTGGCTTCTCCGAAGAATTTTGCAGCTTAAGGAAGGAGAATTGGCGACAATTGAAAAACTTGATAAATTAGGTTTTGACAGTGTTATTATTACGAAAGATGAAAATAGCGATTTCAAAATTGACATTATGAAAACGGATGCTTTCACTGAATTCAATTCCACAGCCATATAGATTCATAAGAGCAAATATATAAAAACTGTCTGCGGAGATTCCTTGTTTTGCGTGAGGGATGGCAGTGGAGCTCTTTTTTAGAGAGGCTTTTTTCGGCCTCTCTAAAAAAAGCGGGAACGTACAGCCTGGCCTGCAGTCTCGTCTTTTTTCTGACGAGACGGAAGGACACGCCCAAAGAGCTTTAAAAAAAGATGAATTTAATAATTAAGATGGTACTTTAGAGGATTAATTTATCCTTATGTCTTTTTTAAATTGTCATTGAAAACAATGCTGTTTCTGGTGCTTTTCTTTTTAATCTTAAATCAAATGCCATACAGATGTTGCGCACATATGGTTTTCCTTCTTCGGTCACAATGATTTTATTTTTTTCTATAACCAGCAGACCGTCAATTTCCATTTCTTTCAGCTGCATTATAATCTCGGGGATTTCAGGAACATAATTTGCTGCATCCTCCCAGCTGGTTTCAAATTGGCACATCAGATTCAGAATGTGTTTTCTGACGATTAAATCTTCAGCAGATAATAGATGTCCTCTGTAAACAGGCAATTCGTCTGATTCCAATATTTTGTAATATTCTTCGATAGTTTTGACGTTTTGCGCAAAACTGTACCAGCTGTCGCTTATGGATGAAACACCCAGTCCAATCATCAGCTGGGTTTTTGAAGAGCTGTAACCCATAAAGTTTCGGTGCAGTTTTTTAGTATCAAATGATTTATACAGACTGTCAGATTTTAAGGCAAAATGATCCATGCCGATTTCGTAATATTCATTTTCAAAGAGCAGTTCTTTTCCAACTTCGTATAGTTTTCTTTTGGCATCGTCTTTTGGAATGTCTTCGTCATGAAATCCGCGCTGTCCGTTTCCTTTTATCCACGGTACATGGGCATAACTATAGAATGCTAATCGATCAGGCTGTAGTGAATTGGTTTTTTCGATTGTATCCACTATGTTTGTAATTTCCTGAAATGGCAGGCCAAAGATTATATCATGACCGATGGAAGTATATCCTATTTTTTTTGCCCAAAAAGTAACTTTGGCCACATTATGGAAAGGCTGAATTCGGTGGATCGCTTTTTGTACTTTTTCGGAATAATCCTGAACGCCAAAACTCACTCTTCTAAAACCTAAATCATATAATTTCTGCAGATGGGCAAGAGTCGTGTTATTTGGATGTCCCTCAAAACTAAATTCATATCCTTCGGCTTTTTCGGCTTGTGAAAATATCCCGTTTATTAGGTTTTCAAGGCTTTCTATTGAGAAAAATGTAGGTGTTCCCCCGCCTAAATGAATTTCTTTAATTTTTGGTTTTTTATCTAAAATTTCACAGTAAAGTGTCCATTCTTTTAAAACTGCTTCAATATATGGGTTTTCGACATTGTGATTTTTGGTGATACGTTTATTACAGCCGCAAAATGTGCATAGACTTTCGCAGAAAGGAAGGTGAATATATAAACTGATACCCTCTGTACTGTTGCTTTCCAGAAAAGATTTTTTTAGGGTCTGAAGCCAAATTTCTTTTGTAAATCCTGACTCATCCCAATAAGGAACCGTAGGATAGCTTGTGTAACGAGGCCCAGGTACATTGTATTTTTGAATTAGTGAGGTTTTCATAATTTCGCATTTAATGTAAATGACAAAATTAGGCTGACTTTTTAATGATTAAAATGATAATTGTCATATTTTGTTTGTAGTTATTTATTGACAAAGAGGCTCGTGTGAGCCTCTTTACTGTTTTTTATAGTGTATCATTGATTAAACCAACCCATTTTTTTGCTAGTTTGTGATCTTCAAACAGACAATTAAAATCAAGATAATGATTCTCGATATTATAAATTGGAATCATTTCTTTTTTCATAGTGTTTTTATGAACGAGTTCTATTTCAACTTTTTCGATGGTGCCTAATTTGCTTCGGGTAGTTTCAATTAGGTTACAGAGTATAATATCTTTTAAGTTAACGAAATATGCAGTTTCTTTTTTATAACTGAAATCAATGAAAAGGAAACCTTTGTTCTTTTTATCTAACGACAGGATTTTTTTGTTCTGTGTTTCGGATAATTCAAAGTCGTAATGATTGTTTTGACTGTATTGTTTCTTTATCTCTTTAATTTTGGCTCTGTTCGTTATATTGGAACGGAAGACTAATGTTATCGGGATGCCTATTAAAATTGTAATTATAAGGCCTATTATGGTTACTGATGTGTCCATTTTTTAATTTTTTTGTGATTAGATATAATGATTTATTTCCTTGATTCGGAAAGAATCAGGAAAAGACAAAAGCCGTTATTGGCTTTTATAAACCGCAATTATGAGATTTAATCACCAAAAATAATGGAAGGGAAAAAGTAAAATCGAGACTTTTGAGCATCTGTCGATGTCTTGATCCGATAGAATTATTTTGAGGTTATTTTCTTTGAGATTAGAAAATAATTGGAGTAAAGTATTGCTGTCGTTTATGTCAACAGGAATACGGCTGTTAGATTTTAGCTCAGGAGTTCCTCTTTCTATACTTGGCTGAACGAAATGAGAAACACTTAAACTTTCTTTGTTAATGTCAGTACTGCTTTCCTTTTGAAAAGAAATTATAGTATCGTGATTTGCGCTGTGTGCAAATGCGAACTGGAGTAAGAGCCCAATAAATACGATAAATTTCCAAAAAATCTTCATACTGCAAAAATAGATAATTGGCTTTTGATCAGCGGAGTGTATTGTGGTAAATGAAAGTTAAAATTGCATGTTTTTATTAAAAAAGCCTCAAAATTATAGGTTTGAGGCTTAGTAAAGTATTGTTATTTTTGAATTTTATTCCTGATTCAAATTTCTCAATTGTTTTAGTTTTTCTTTCCAGACATCAAGGCTTTCTTTGTGAATAGCTATGTTTTTTCGAACCTCTAATACTATTGAATTTTCTTTTTTTGAATTTTTTGTATTTGCAAAAAACTGAATGTTATTTTCTAATTGGAAAATTTCATTTTGTACTTCCTCGATTTTACGAATTAGGAAAATTTTCTCATTATCGAGTTTTCTGGTGTCGTTGCTTTCAGAAAGATTCTCCATTCTGTTGGAGAAACGCATCATTTCAGTATCTTTTTTGCTTAAGCTTAATTTTTCGAATAAAGCGTCAAGGATTTTGTTGAATTTTCCTTCGATATGTCTTCTTGGGAAAGGAACTTTACCAAAGTTTTTCCAAGTTTCGATATGCAGTTTGATAGCGTCCAGATCGGTTTTGTGATCACCGGTCAATTGGAATTCTCTCAGTGTTTCCAAATAGGCTTTCTTTTTGTCAAAAGCTTCAACTTCGTCAGCGTTTTCAACGTTTTTATGTTCTTTTAGCTTGTCGAAATAATGGTTACATGCTTCTCTGAATTCATTCCAGATTTTATCTGAATATTTTCTAGGAACATGACCGATTTTTTTCCAGTCTTCCTGAATCTGCTTCATGATAGGAGTTGTGCTTGCAAAATCAACACTTTCCTGCAATTCTTTGGCTTTTTTAACCAAAGCTATTTTTTTATTCAGATTGTCGTTTTGGTCTTTTTTGATGTCTTTGTAGAAAGAATTTTTGAAACTGTTGAAATTTCTAACTGCAGTTTTAAAAGCAGCCCAAGTGGCTTCATTTACATCAGATGGAACTTTTCCGGCTGAGAAAAACTCAGAACGAAGTGCTTCTACTTTTTCAATCTGTGCCAGCCATTGTGAATGGGCATTCACTTTTTCGGTAGCTAAAACTTCAATTTTGGCAATAATATCTTTTTTCTTTTCTAAGTTTTCAAGCTCAGTTCCTCTTAAAGCTTCAAACAAAATTTCACGTTTGTCGTGCATTTTTTTTGTAAGTTCACTGAATTGGTTCCAGATTTCATCACGGTGTTCTCTAGAAACAGGACCAATATCTTCTTTCCAGATCCGGTGTAAATCCTGTAATTCTCTAAAAGCTTTATTGATATCTGCTTCTTTAAGCAGTTCTTCAACACGGGCAACAATTTTTTGTTTTTGTTCCAAATTGTATTTGAAATCAATATCTCTTGCTTCTCTGTCTAAGTGCAGATAGTCATAAAAATTCTCAACATGAAAATGATAATTATTCCAAACGTGGTTGTATTTGTCTTTTGGGATAGATCCTGCATTTTTCCAGCGGTCTCTTAGCTCATTAAAATGATTTAAAGTGTCTTTGATGTTGGCCTGCGGATTGATTAATTCTTTTAATTCCTCTACAATAGCCAGTCGGACTTCCAAGTTGGATTTTAAATTGGATTGTAAGCTCTTGAAATGAGTATTTTTATTGTCTTTGTAAATCGTGTAATATTGATCAAATTTTGATTTTAGTGGAAAATGATATTGAAATTCTTCATTAGGATCTTGATTTTCCTGATTGAATTCTTCTCTTTTTTCTTCGATTAGATGGTTGTATTTGGCCAAAAATGCTTTACGGATTTCCTCAACATGTTCTTTAATAGACATTACTTTTTCATTTGTAACTAAATTTTTCAATTCGTCTACAAGTTTGTCCATTGGCAATGCTTCATAATCCAGCATTGGTATGTCATGGCGTTCTTTTAACGTTTCATCTTCGCTTTCTTCAGCATTGGTCTCGGCAATAGCGTCAAGTACGTTTTGTTTTTCATCAGCTGTACTTTCACTTGATGTTACTGGCTCAGAAACTGGTTTTACAGTATTTTCCTCTGCCACAGCATCATTGATTTCATTTTCTGCATCCACAGAAACTTCTGATAGAACTGCTTCCTGCAATTCATTAGCTGTTTTTCCGTCTGTCTCATTTTCTTGAATTGACAGGTTATCGTTCTTTTCTTCTAACATTTTTGTGAATGTTTAAGGTTTTTATTTTTTGAATGCGAAAGATACTAAAGGTGCGCCACAATACAAAATAAAACTTCGGTTTATAGCTTGTTTGCTAGGAAAAATAGCTCAATTTATTTATGAGTTGAATGCTTTATAGTTTTGCTGAGGTGTTTTTTAAAATTTTTGAAGAAAGTGAGGAATGTGTAAGTATTTGAATTGTTTCGAAAAAAAAGTCCCACCGAAGCAGGACTAAAGATTTTCATCTACGGCATATAGCCTTATTGTGATAAGATTAAAGATTAGAATTGTTTTAATCTGTTGTAAATGTATGTAAAAAAGAATTAGTGCACAATGAGGAAAACCGTAAATAGATTAATTTTTTTTATAGTAAATTCCATGCAGATTAAATTTAAAAAATATGGCAAAGATTTTAGGATTAGATTTGGGGACTAACTCGATTGGGTGGGCATTAATTGACGATAAGCTGAATAAAATTTTAGGCATTGGAAGTAGAATTTTTCCAATGGGTGTTGAGAATTTGGGTGATGGCGATAATGAAATGTCTAAAAATGCAAGTAGAACAGGAGCAAGAGGTGTTCGTCGTCAATTCTTTAGAAGAAGATTAAGAAAAAAAGTGTTGTTAAAATCACTTTCAGAAAATAATATGTGTCCAATGAATGCTAAAGATTTTGAAGATTGGAAACAAACCAAACAATTTCCGTCTGAAAAATTAGCAACTTGGTTTGCAGAGAATCCTTATGAATTGCGTCAAAAAGCATTGATGGAAAAATTGTCTTTAGAAGAAATTGGCAGGATTTTTTATCATTTAATTCAAAGAAGAGGTTTTTTAAGTAATAGCAGAAAAGGAGGAAGCGATGATGGAGCTATTTTTAAAGGAAATGTTAAAGAAGGAAAAATAGGAATTGATGACACTTTAGAAAGTATTGAAGGTAAAACTTTAGGATCTTATCTATATGAGATTTATCCAAAAGAAAACCAGCCTTTTCAAGATGGATTAGAAAGAATTCGAAATCGATACACTACCCGTAAAATGTATATTGATGAATTTGAGTTGATTTGGGAAAAGCAATCACAATTCCATTCGGTTTTAAACTATGATTTAAAAACAACTTTTGGAGGAAGAAAGCAGGATAATTACAAAGAAGATGGTATTTTATTTCATCAACGCCCTTTGCGTTCTCAAAAACATTTGGTAGGTAATTGTTCATTTGAACCTACAAAGACTAAATGTCCAATAAGTGCAATTTCTGTTGAAATGTTTAGAATTTGGCAATGGGTAAATACAGTGGAATACAATGGAAAGAAAATATCTCAAACAGAAAAAGAAAAATTGATTGAGCAATTACTTTCATTTGATAAAATTGAATTTAAAAAACTGAGAAAAGCGATTGGAAAAGAAAGCGCTGAATTCAAGTTTAATTATAAAGACGACGATAAAATAGTTGGGACACATACTATTTCTAATTTATCTAATAAAAAATTCTTTGGTAAAAAATGGTTTGAGTTTTCTGAAAAGGAGCAGGAAGATATTTGGCACGTTTTGTATTTTTTTGACAGTAAATCAAATCTTAAGGATTATGCTGTTAAGAATTGGAATTTTTCAGAGGAAAAAGCAATTGCAATTTCAAAGTTTAATGTAAAAGACGGCTATGCCAGTTTGAGCCGAAAAGCTATTGGAAATATTTTGCCTTTTCTACAGCAAGGATATACTTATGATATTGCTGTGGTTATGGGCGGAATAAAAAATACTTTTGGCGACAAATGGCAAAATGATACGGAACAAAACAATCAAAAACAATTAGATTTAATTGATAATGTTGAAGGAATAGTCAGGTCTAAAATTTCAGGCGGTTTTATAGATACAATTAAGAATTTACTTCGTAAAGAATTTCAATTTAGTGATAAACAATTGAAGAAACTTTATCATCATTCGGCAACAATTGATGTTACAGTATTATTAGAAAAATTGCCTGTTGGCAAAGATGCCGACAAGGAAATTCAAGCTATTAGAAATCCGATTGTAATTACTGCTTTATTTGAGTTGCGAAAATTAGTTAATGAATTAATCGAAGAGCATGGACAACTTGACGAAATAAAAGTAGAAATGGCTCGTGATTTGAAAATATCTAAATCACAGCGAAATAAAATTCGCAGAGATCAAAAACGATTAGAAAGAGAAAATGATAGAGTAAAAAGCGAAGTAGAAAAGTATGCGAAAGTTTCTCACGATAACATTTTAAAATTTAAACTTTGGGAAGAGTGCAAGCAGACTTGCCCTTATACAGGTGTTGTAATTCCTGTTACTAAACTTTTTACAGGTGAAGTCCAAATAGAACATATTCATCCATGGAGTCGTTCATTAAACGATAGTTTCAATAATAAAACATTGTGTTATGCTGATGAAAATAGACGAAAAGGAGATAAAACACCTTTTGAATTTTATGGTAATGACGAATTGGATTGGATCGCCAGAAAAGAGCGTGCTTTAAAATTATTTTCGGATACCAAGGAATATCCCAATGCATATCAAAAATTCAAGCGATTTGTACAGCAAAAATTTGATGATGATTTTTCTTCAAGACAATTAAATGATACCCGATTTATAAGTAAAGAAGCCTCAACTTATTTAACACAAATATGCAAAAAAGTAAATGTTTCTCCAGGTCAAATGACTGCCAATTTACGTCAAAAATGGGGTTTGAATACGGTTTTGAATGATGAAAATGCTAAAACCCGTGAAGATCATCGTCATCATGCCATTGATGCTTTGGTTATGGCTTGTGGCAAAACAAGTTATTTACAGGAATTGTCCAAATGGAATCGCTACAATAAAAATTATGATTTAAAAGATTTTCCAATGCCATGGGAAACGTTCCGATTTGATGCAGAAAAAGCAGTCGATAAAATATTGATTTCGCATAAACGTATTGCTAATGATATTACTATTCGATATACTAAAGTAGAGAAAAACGGAAAAACACATATAAATAAAGGCGTTGCTGCCCGAGGGCAATTACATAAAGAAACCGTTTTTGGCAAGCGAAATTTTAATGGAGAAGAAGCATTTCACGTTAGGAAATCAATAGATAGTTTAACAACCGAAAAACAATTGGAAAAAGTAGTTGACGAAGCTATTAGAAAATTAATTCATAAAAGGATTCAAGAGCTTGGCGGATTTGTAAAAGGTGCTATTCCTGTGAACACTTTTTTTATTGCTGATGAAAATGGAGTGAAACAACCACAAATTTTCTTGCCTAATAAAAACGGAGAGCCAGTACCAATTTTGAAAATAAGGATGAAAGAAAATTTTAGCGGAGCAGAAAAGCTAAAAGATAATGTTAATCAATGGGTAAATCCTAGAAACAATCATCACGTACTTATTTATAAAGATGAAAAAGGAAATTTAAAAGAAGATGTAGTAACTTTTTGGACTGTCGTTGAAAGAAAAAGTAAAGGATTTCCAGTGTATCAATTACCAGCTGAAGGTAAAGAAATAGTTACGGCTTTACATATTAATGATATGTTTTTATTGGGATTAACGGATGATGAAATTAGCTGGGAGAATCACGATTATGATTTGTTTAAGGAACATTTGTATAGGGTGCAAAAACTATCATCTAAATTCTATGAGTTTAGACTGAGTTCGCAAGCTTCTATTCAAAATAATTTTCAACCATTTTACATCAGAATTCAAAGTTTTGGCGATGGCAAAACAGGATGGGATACTTTTAATCCAATCAAAGTAAAGATTTCAGTTTCAGGAAAAATTTCTAAAATATAATTTTATTTCGAAAGTTTGGTGTAAATTTACACCACTAAATAGTTGTAATTATGTCAAGACAAAGTATCACATTAGCCAATCAAAATGATGAATGGTTAAAAGAGCAAGTGGCTAAAGAGGAGTTTACCAGTAAAAGTGAAGCGGTTAATTATTTAATTAAGCAAGCACGTGAGCAAGATGCTTATGTAGAGTTTGTTCGAATGAAGTTAGATAAAGCTGAGAAAAGTGGATTTGCTAAAAAGCAAACAAGAGAAGAAATGTTGGCAGAATTCAAAAAGAAATTAAATGTATAGCTATCATTTAAATGAATTAGCCAAAGAAGATTTATTAAGAATATACGAATATGGAATAGCAAAATTTGGTTTAAATCAGGCAGATAAGTATTTTGATATGATGCAAGACTGTTTTGATAAAATCGCTTCAAATCCGTTTTTGTTTCCAAATGCAATTCGTTACCGAGAAGGTTACAGATATTGTGTTTGTGGTGTGGATACCATTTTTTATAAAATCAACGGTAATGAAGTAGAAATAATGGCAATCATTGGCAGGCAAAATTTTTAAGAAGTTCTTTGACATAAGTTTTTCAAGGTCTTAAACATCTCAAACCACAACTGAAAGTTATGGCGTCTGCCAAGCAGGGACGCGAGAACTTTCAGTTGTGGTTTGATTAAAGATTAGAAAACACGATATTGATCAGTTTCCTTATTTTGGGTAATTCTGCGTTGTGGTTTGATTAAAGATTAGAAAACACGATATTATTTCTCGGAAATAGTCTAGTATCTTCATAGTTGTGGTTTGATTAAAGATTAGAAAACACGATATTAAAGCTTCATTTTTATGTTCGCTTTCATCAGTTGTGGTTTGATTAAAGATTAGAAAACACGATATTTTCAACCACAACCGATTCACTATTGTTTTGTTGTGGTTTGATTAAAGATTAGAAAACACGATATTTGATGGTAAAACTTATTGTTTAGATACAGTGTTGTGGTTTGATTAAAGATTAGAAAACACGATATTATTTCCCCTGTCTATTCCCTCAACTAATTGTTGTGGTTTGATTAAAGATTAGAAAACACGATATTATTCATTGACAATTGCCAATTAACAGAGCGTTGTGGTTTGATTAAAGATTAGAAAACACGATATTTAAGCTTTAGAACTATTAGATTGACGTTTCGTTGTGGTTTGATTAAAGATTAGAAAACACGATATTATCAACTTCGAATCCGTCACGCTGTTCTGGTTGTGGTTTGATTAAAGATTAGAAAACACGATATTCAAGGTGTTTTAAAGAATACATATTCACATGTTGTGGTTTGATTAAAGATTAGAAAACACGATATTCACTGTCTAGTTAATAGATCTAAATGTCCCGTTGTGGTTTGATTAAAGATTAGAAAACACGATATTTTGCTAATGTAAAAGAAGTAAATGCTGTTAGTTGTGGTTTGATTAAAGATTAGAAAACACGATATTGTGAAGTTCTAAATGAATCCCAATTGCACCGTTGTGGTTTGATTAAAGATTAGAAAACACGATATTACATCTTGATGATGCTTACACAGGAAATACGTTGTGGTTTGATTAAAGATTAGAAAACACGATATTGTACAGTACTAAGACTGTTTGGACTTGTAAGTTGTGGTTTGATTAAAGATTAGAAAACACGATATTACAAATCAGCAGATGTAATTGTCATTTCACGTTGTGGTTTGATTAAAGATTAGAAAACACGATATTGTATTGTTTCTAACAGATACATTTTACTGCGTTGTGGTTTGATTAAAGATTAGAAAACACGATATTCTTTTTACTAGATTTAAAACCTGGTAACGGTTGTGGTTTGATTAAAGATTAGAAAACACGATATTTCCATCTATATAAGCAACTACGAGCAACTTGTTGTGGTTTGATTAAAGATTAGAAAACACGATATTAAAGACATTTGGAATGTACCAATTAAGGATGTTGTGGTTTGATTAAAGATTAGAAAACACGATATTGAAGCGGGAAAATTGATAAAACACTTTTTGTTGTGGTTTGATTAAAGATTAGAAAACACGATATTTTGATTTCAATAATTTCATCATTTCGAAGTGTTGTGGTTTGATTAAAGATTAGAAAACACGATATTTTATTGACAGTATCACACTTGCCGGACAGAGTTGTGGTTTGATTAAAGATTAGAAAACACGATATTAGTTACGTCCAAACAATCTAATATCAAATAGTTGTGGTTTGATTAAAGATTAGAAAACACGATATTTTCTATCCAATTTATTTTCTCGAATGTACTGTTGTGGTTTGATTAAAGATTAGAAAACACGATATTCTATATGACAAAGAAAGAGACAGAATAATAGTTGTGGTTTGATTAAAGATTAGAAAACACGATATTAAGTACCTAGCATACTGGGACATTTATAAAGTTGTGGTTTGATTAAAGATTAGAAAACACGATATTGTACTAGGACAAAAAGTAACAGATGAATCTGTTGTGGTTTGATTAAAGATTAGAAAACACGATATTGTAAACGAAGAAACTATCAACTATGTAACTGTTGTGGTTTGATTAAAGATTAGAAAACACGATATTCGTTTAATAATAACTACAACCTCATAACTTGTTGTGGTTTGATTAAAGATTAGAAAACACGATATTTTTCAGTTTACCGGCAAGCAGGACCGTTTTGTTGTGGTTTGATTAAAGATTAGAAAACACGATATTGAAGCTACCAAGAAACAAGAGGCAGCTATGGTTGTGGTTTGATTAAAGATTAGAAAACACGATATTAAAATCTTCAACGCTTACCGTTGTGGTTTGGTTGTGGTTTGATTAAAGATTAGAAAACACGATATTAACGCTCACGAAGTGTAGTTAATGATTTTTGTTGTGGTTTGATTAAAGATTAGAAAACACGATATTAAGAATAATTGAAGGATGCGGAACTTTCCGTTGTGGTTTGATTAAAGATTAGAAAACACGATATTTTCGCAATTTATTTTCAAAACTCATAAAATGTTGTGGTTTGATTAAAGATTAGAAAACACGATATTAGCTCGCACCATTGAATTATTGGGAAGGAGTTGTGGTTTGATTAAAGATTAGAAAACACGATATTGAGTATCGTTCAATGTTTCTAAAAGATCTGGTTGTGGTTTGATTAAAGATTAGAAAACACGATATTAATAATTATTTTAAAGGCAAAACAGATGCGGTTGTGGTTTGATTAAAGATTAGAAAACACGATATTAGTATGTCGTGCGCTTGCGTCACGCTGTTTGTTGTGGTTTGATTAAAGATTAGAAAACACGATATTTTACACAACCGAATTAGAGGTAAAACGACTGTTGTGGTTTGATTAAAGATTAGAAAACACGATATTAACCGTGAAATACTTGGAATTGTAGGCACGGTTGTGGTTTGATTAAAGATTAGAAAACACGATATTAATTCCGTCATGAACCTTTGTCATTAATTGTTGTGGTTTGATTAAAGATTAGAAAACACGATATTCATTTTCTGGCATTGTGTTAGTATTTGTGTGTTGTGGTTTGATTAAAGATTAGAAAACACGATATTGTGAGCAAACACGTTTCCGACGTGGTCTAGTTGTGGTTTGATTAAAGATTAGAAAACACGATATTAGTTGGTTTGTTTCCTTCTGATAATCATGTGATTAAATTGAAATATCGTATAAAAAAATGCTTCTTTTTTGGATTGATAACCCAGGATTGAAGCATTTTTTTATTTGTAATAATTTGGATTTCAATATTTTTATAATGAGAATTATAGTTGGATTCGGTGAAGGGACAGGTCGCGACCTGCCCGTACGAGTGGCCTGTCCGTATTTGTGGTGGCATGAAGATTGTTGTAATGTATAAATAGATTGTTTATGAAAAATAGAAAAAGAAATAGAATGCAAGGATTTGATTATTCCACTGATAATTTATATTTCGTTACGATTTGTGTTAAGGATAGGGTTTGTTGTTTGGGGGCGGTGGTTGATGTAGGGGCAGGTCGCGACCTGTCTGTACCGAATATCAATGAATTGGATATTATAATGAATTCGGATGAATTTATAAAAAAGATGGAATTAAATGAATTCGGGAAAATTGTAAAGAATCAGATAGAATGGCTGGCCGAGCAATATAAATATGTTGATGTCCATAATTTTGTGATAATGCCCAATCATGTTCATATGGTTATTGAAATTGATAAAAAGAAATTGACGGTAGGGACAGGTCGCGATAAAATAAAGGAAGGGACAGCTCGCAAGCTGTCCGTACAGGATAATGAAATAAAAATAAAATCATTGTCAAGTTTGATTGGTGCCTTTAAAACAACATCGTCAAAAATGATGCATCATGCTGGTTTTGCAGATTTTGCCTGGCAAAGATCTTTTCATGATCACATTATTCGAAATGAGAGATCTTATCAAAATATAAGTAATTACATTGATTTGAATCCTGAAAAATGGATGGCAGATACTTTTTTTGAGAAGCATTAAAACAATTCCAATTGTGTGGGCTGAGGTTCTTTGGGAATTTCGGCTTTGCCCCAAAAATTCTGGATATTGCCAAATTGCTTATCGGTAATTCGTAAAACACTCACTTTTCCTAAAGGAGGTAAAAGTTTGTGAATGCGTTTTTCATGTACATCGGCACTTTCACTGCTGGCACAATGACGGACATACACAGAATATTGCATCATGGAGAATCCATCTTTTAAAAGATTATTCCTAAATCCAGAAGCATTCCTACGGTCTTTTTTGGTTTCCGTAGGTAAATCAAAAAATACGAACAGCCACATTATTCGGTATCCGTTGAGTTCCATAATTTAGGATATTTTATTTTTTTTCTGTTGCCCGTAAAACATTGCTGTAAGGAACTGGCTGTTTTTTGCAATCCAACCATTAAAGGGCTTTTCTCTTCTTTGAAATAAACTGTCCGTGTAAGAATCTGCAATAGTTCGGATTTAAGTAAAGTGTTTAATTCCTGTTCATCATAGCACTGCATGATTTGGAACACTTTTTCGTCTACTATTGGCCTAAAGGGCTCCATAATATCATCTGCCAGAGCAAAGGCATTGTATTTGCTTTTATGGTGAATGCCGAGCGTGTTGAGCAGGCCGCTTCCTGAAACCGCTCTTGCAGTGGCCGCTCTCAATATGGCGTAACCATAATTTAGAAAATTGTTAGGGTAATCTCCAAAGCGTTCTCTTTTGATGCCTTCTTTTTCCTGATTTGGAAATGGAAAATATTTCCAATAATGCTGAGCAGCAACTCCTTCCATATTACTGGTGTCACCACTCAAAACTTTGGTGGCCAGATAATCAAATTGATTTTTATTTTTGGTTAATCTTTCCAGTAATTCTCCTTGATTTTTTATTTTTTCGATTATGGTCTGCTGCCACAATTGTTTTTTTAGAGGAACAGTAGCTTCGATTTGATTTTTGAATATTTCCTGCTGTATATGATGGCTGTTGAGGTTCAGGAACATGCCATTGGGCAAGTGATTATTGGAACAGATAATGACGGCTGTATTGTTTTCAATCATCAGGTTCATAGCTGGAATACTCAAATAAATTTCAGGATTGTCAAGAACAAGAAACCCTATATCTTCTATTGGAACTGAACTTTCTCTTACTTCAGATTTAATAATCAGCTGCAGATTTTTGGTGCTGATTGAAGATTTGTTTTCGACAAGAATAGTTCTTTTTAGCATGATTTTAATTTTTTAAATTAAATACCTAAAATATTCACATAAATTAACGGAGTTTTTAAATGACTGTATTACGGTAAACCGTAAATGAAGAGATTCAGAGGTAATGTTTTTACGCACAAAGCCCTCAAAAGGAAAATCCTTCTGAGGGCTTTGAGGTATTGTGTTTAAAAAGTATTTTTCTATTTATTCCATATCTTCCAGGCTTTTTCTGCTTGAAAAATAAGCATGTCCAAACCATTTTTAATCTGTGCGCCCTGAGTTTTTGCTTTACTTAGAAATTGTGTTTCAGCAGGATTGTAAATCAAATCGTAGGCAATATGTTTCTCTGTGAAGTATTCGTAGGGAATAAGCGGAAATAAATCCACATTTGGACTTGTTCCTACTGGAGTACAGTTGATGATAATCTGGTAGTTATCAAACGTAGTAGCATTGATAAGGCTGTAATCGATACAGTTTTCTTTGTCCCCGCGGGAAACAAATGTATAAGTGATATCCAATTGGTCTAAAGCAAAGGCAACTCCTTTTGAAGCGCCGCCGGTTCCCAGAATCAATGCTTTTTTGTGATGTGGCTGTAATAATGGTTCAAGAGATTTTTGGAAACCGTAATAATCGGTGTTGTAGCCTTTTAATTTTCCTTTTTTGGTAAATTTTATGGTGTTTACAGCCCCAATTTCGACTGCGTTTTTAGATAATTTGTCTAAAAAAGGAATCACGGATTCTTTATAAGGAATAGTGACATTCAATCCGTTAAGGTTATTGTTGTTTTTTATTAATTCGGTAAACTCATTGATTTCCTGTATGTCAAAATTTTCATAGGTACAGCCTTCAAAATGTTCCTTGCTGAATTTTTCTGTAAAATATCCTTTTGAAAAGGAATAGCTGATATTGCGGCCTAATAAACCAAATCGTCTCCTTAAAACTTCAGTCATTATTGTTTTTTATGTTTGTCAATATAATTTCGTACCATTTTTTTCTCCCAAACCACAGGGAATAAATCTTCTAACAGGATGTAATTGTCATAATTCAGACGCAAAGCATTACTTAAATGAAATTTAGCTTTGATATTGTCTGAAAGCATAAAATACAATCCAGCCAAACGGTATTCGACTTCGTTTTCTTCAGGAAAATATTCTGAAGCCTGCAGTAATGTTTGTATTGCACTTTCAAATTCTCCTAAAAACTGTAAAATGTCAACCCAAAACAGCCAAGTGTCGAGCTGATAATCTCCAAATTCTACTGCTTTTCGATAGCCAAATTCAGCTTCTTCAAAAAAGTTCATCTGCTTGTTGATAGCGGCAAAACGTTTCCAGTATAATTTGTTCTGATTATCAATTGCTAATGCTTTATTGACAAAAAATAATGCTTTTTGGAAGTTTTTCTGGCGTACATAAAAATCAGTAATGGCAATCCAGCCTTTGTCTAAAAGAGGATCTTCATGTACAGTTTTGTTATAATATTTCAAGGCTAGAACTTTATTGCCTAATCTTTCGTAGCATTTTCCTATTCGAAGCAAAGCATATGAAGTGGCGTCGTCCAGTTCCAATGTTCTGTTGTAGCTTTCAATGGCTTCTTCATATTTCTTTAGACGTTCCAGTGCTTTTGCTTTTTCCATAAAAGCACCTAGAAATTCTTCATCAATAAGAGTCGCGTATTCAAATGCATGAATAGCACTTTCATATTCCTTCACGCCATAAAACAAGCGGCCTAATTGATGCCAGGCAATCTCGCTGTAAGGATTTTTGTTGATGTATTTATTCAGATAGGCAATTGCTTCCTGATTTTGATCTAAAAATTCAAAACAATATACCACATTATATAATGCCGATTGATCTTCAAAATCTTCTTCGAGACATTTAATGAAGCTGTCTTTGGCAAGTTCAAGATTATCCATAAAAAGATATTCCATTCCCATTAAGTTGTACACATCAGCATAGTCATCTGTATATTTCAATGCTATTTTGAGCATTTCTACGGCTTTTTCATGCTGATCTCTTTTGGAACAGATATTGGCTTTCTGAATATAAATTTCTTCGTTTGTTGGTTCGATAGCATACAGCTCATTCAATAGCTTTTCGGCCATTTCGAGTTTATCATCATAAATCAGCATTTCTACCTGGACTAATTTAAGGCCACTGGATCTTGGGTGCTGTTCCAGTGCTAATTTTAAAGCTTTTTTGGCCAATGCAGACTTGCCCATATCGAGATAATGAAGAATGATTTCTTCAAATTCTTCGGAGTCAAAAAAGAGCACTTTGTTGGTTTTCAACATAGACTCAAATTTGGATAGGGATAAGTTATAATCTTCTTCTTCGTTGCTTAATTGCATACTGTGTGTTTTTAAATTATCCTAAATTAAAATTAAGGAAACGTATTGTTGAAAAGAGGAAGGATTCTATTTGTTGTGAACAATTTAATTAACAGGTTTTTCAATGGCAATATCAAAAGTCAAATTCAAAAGTCAATGTCAAACCTTAAATATTTATTTTTTAAATTTAAATTCTTAAATCATCATTTCGTTCATCACTTCAAGAATTATTGCACAGCCTTCTCGAATTTCTTCTTCGGAAATGGTCAGTGGCGGTGTTATTCGAATTGCGCATCCTTCAAAAAGAAGCCAAAATAGAATCAAACCTCTGTCCTGACATTTTAATATCACTTCATTTGTGATGTCTGCACTCTCCGTCATGGCAGCAAGCATCAATCCTCTTCCTCTTATTTCTTTAATCAAAGGATGTACCAAAAGCTTTCTGAAGAGATTTTCTTTCTCTAAAGTATCTGTAATGATTGAGGTTTCAGTTAATTCTTTCAAAGTAGCCAGACATGCTGACGCAATGACAGGATGACCTCCAAAGGTTGTAATGTGACCCAATTTCGGGTTTTCAGTCAATAAATCCATCATTGCCGATGAAGCGGTAAAAGCACCAACTGGCATGCCGCCACCCATTCCTTTTCCCATGACTACAATATCTGGGACTACATCATAGTTTTGAAATCCAAAAAGAGCACCTGTTCTGCCAAATCCCGGCTGGATTTCGTCTAATATCATTAAAGCTCCTACTTCTTCGCATCGCGCTTTTACTTTCTTTAAAAAATCGTTATGAGGCTCAATAAAACCAGCTCCTCCTTGGATAGTTTCGAGTAAGATTCCTGCTGTTTTATTGGTGATTTTTTGTAAATCGGCTTCATTATTGAATGTTATAAAATCGATGTCGGGAAGCAGTGGGCGAAAAGCCTGCTTGCGTTCTTCAAATCCCATTACACTCATCGATCCCATGGTGTTTCCATGATAGGCATTATGACATGAAATGAGCTGGCTTCTTCCTGTTACTCTTTTTGCAAGTTTTAATGCGCCTTCTATTGCTTCGGTTCCTGAGTTGACCAGATAAGTTTTGTCTAAAGGAGCAGGGAGGAGAGAGGCCATCAATTTGCAGTATTCTACTGCGGGACTTTGTGAATATTCGCCATAAACCATAACATGCGAATATTTATCCAACTGGTCTTTTATAGCGTCATTTACTCTTTTGTTCTGATGGCCAAGCGTACAGGCCGAAACTCCTGCGACAAAATCCAGATATTTTTTATTATTTGTGTCAAAAATATAGGAACCAATGGCATGCGATACTTCCATACCCAATGGATATGGCGAAGTTTGTGCTTGGTATTTTATAAAATCCGGATTCACTTTTTGGAAAGTTTATGTGTTTAAAGGTTTATCGTTGAAGTCATAATCTGCCATCTAAAAACTGCTTACTGATTACTTTTGGAGTTCTTCTTATCATAATTCAAAGTTTCTTTTCGAACTTTCATCGGTGTAGCTTTTTTTGCTTTGTCTTTTTGTGTTTCTTCAATGATTTTGAGTTCTTCAGCATTTTCTTCTTTGCTAAAAACATCATCTTTGGATTTAATCTTTTCATCGCCCCGCCATTTGAGTCCGCGAAGGGCTCTGGCATTTTCGGGAAATTCAGTTTCTGGATAAACAATACCGTCTACCTGCTTAAAAAAGGTGGTTTCGTCTATGTCATTTTTGTCAAAGATGATATTGATTTTACTGCATACTTTTTTATCTATACCAATTAGTTCATTGGCATTGTTCCGCATGTAGTAAATCATTTCAGCATTTTTTATAATATCAACATCATGAATTTTTCCGTCTAGAAATTTACCAAATAAGTTTTGTCCTTTTACCTGATTATATCCGGTTCCAAGGGTGTCTTTCGAGACCAGAAAGGTGTTGTTGAGTACTTTGAGCGAGTCTAGTTTTTGAGTCTTATTATCTCCAATGAGATGCATAACATCACCAGTAATTTGGCTTTCTCCATTCCAGAGTATTGGATTTCCTATCAATTTTGTCAAAGAAATTTTAGAACTGGAATGAATAGAATCGCATTTACCGCTCATGTCGGTTTTGTAAAAACGTACATTGTTAAAAGCTCGAATGATTCTGTCACCTTCTTTACCGGTTACCATAAGTTTTTTCCCATGAATATACACCGAATCATTGTCGACAAAATTGACAGCCAAAGCTCTTTTGGTAACAAACATAGAATCTTTTTTCTTGAATAATTCAGCATAATGTCCCCGAATTACTCCTCGATTGACCGAATCGGTTATTTTTACATTTCGTGTTGCCGATGCAAATTCTTTATTTCGGTCATAATACAGACTATCTCCCTTTATGATTCGGTCATCATATTTTATATAAGATTTATCTAAGAAATGTGCCAGATTTTTTTTGGTATCATAAAACCCTTTCTCTGTATAAATATAATTGGTTTTACTGGTAATTGTTGATGGACCAAAAAGATAAGAGTGCCCGGAATTACTGTAATAATCCAAGTGGTTGGATTTAATTTCGTATGATTTATTGGTAAGTGTTACCTCTGTTAAGAATTGAAATTTTTTCTGGGTCACATAATATCTTCCAGATTTGCTTTTTAAAGTATTGTCTTTGTTAATTATGGTTCCTTTTGTGTTGTAAAATACTTCCTGAATATTTCTGTCAAAATTGATTGTATCTGTTGCCAATGTGGCGTCTGGAGAGCTCATGACAGCATTACCAGTTGCAAAAGCCTTTTTTAATTCGCCGCTGTATTCAGCATAATTACTATTTAAATATAAAGTGTCTCCCTGTACCAATTGTACATTTCCAAAAGCTTTTAAATAATTTTCTTTTTGGAAAAAGTAAGCTTTATTACAGGTGAGAACCACACCGTCATGGCTTACTTTTACATTTCCGGTTAGCAATAGAGCACCTGGATATTTGTCTTTATCCATATCGGCAAAGTCAGATTGTTCAACATGAATTTTTTTAGGAGCCTGTGCCAAAATATGATTTGCACCAAGTAATATTAAGCAATAGATAATGAAATATAAAGATTTCTTCAATGGTCTGATTTTTTTTGTAAATTTATGAAAATTGAAACAAACCCTATAGATATTAGGATTTATTTATAATAGTTTACTGCTGTAATCAGGAAGAGGCTTTTTAGAAAATAAAATAGTTATAAACAAAGGGTTTGGCTATTACGTTGTAGTGGTTTTTTGAGTGTGAAACAGACTGGATTTGGAGACTTTGCTCATTGCTTTATTTTGAAAAAAGATTAAATTTATAGATTGATACAGGTGTTAAAATGTAACAATTGGGTATTTTTAATTTTTTATGATTTAAATAGATGAGCACTACAAAAAAAGTAATCACAGGAATAAGTATTTTGCTTATCGCTGTAGCATGTAAAACTAAAGATGTAAAAATGAGTGGACAAAAGAAAGAAATCGTTTCTGAAAATAAAGCAGTAGTTTACCAAGTATTTACCCGTTTGTTCGGTAACAAAAACACAGCCAATAAACCGTGGGGAACAATTGAAGAAAATGGCGTTGGAAAATTTAATGATTTTACAGACAAAGCGCTTCATGAGATAAAAGATTTAGGTGTTACCCATATTTGGTACACGGGTGTTCCGCATCATGCTGTGATTAGGGATTATACTGCAATAGGAATTTCAAACGATGATCCGGAAGTGGTCAAAGGAAGGGCAGGTTCGCCCTATGCT
The DNA here is from genome assembly GCF_015351475.1 of Flavobacterium sp. HJJ. Classification (GTDB taxonomy): domain Bacteria; phylum Bacteroidota; class Bacteroidia; order Flavobacteriales; family Flavobacteriaceae; genus Flavobacterium; species Flavobacterium marginilacus. Next base: position 80,462 of record NZ_JADKPR010000017.1, read on the forward strand.
GTAAAAGATTATTATAATGTGAATCCTGATTTAGCAGTTGATCCTGCAAAACGTTTAGAAGAATTTGAGGCATTGATAAAAAGAACCCACAAAACAGGTCTTAAAGTTATTATTGATATTGTTCCCAATCACATTGCCCGTAAATATGAAGGAAAAAACAATCCAAAAGGAGTGAGAGATTTTGGTGCCGATGATGATGTTACTGTGGAATACAAAAGAGATAATAATTTTTATTACATTCCGAATACCCCATTTCAGTTACCTGATGGAGACAGACCTCTGAACGGTGAAAGTAATCCGTTAATTGATGGTAAGTTTGAAGAAAATCCTGCTAAATGGACTGGCAACGGTTCCAGAATGGCAAAACCCGATAAAAATGACTGGTATGAAACCGTCAAAGTAAATTACGGCATACGCCCAGATGGTTCAAAAGATTTTCCTGAATTACCAGCTGGTTATGATAAACTGTCTTCTAAAGAACATTTTGATTTTTGGAAAGATAAAAGCGTGCCTAGTTCCTGGATTAAGTTCAGGGATATTGCGTTGTATTGGACTGCTAAAGGTGTGGATGGTTTTAGATATGATATGGCCGAAATGGTTCCTTATGAATTTTGGAGTTATATGAATTCAGCGATAAAAAATGTAAATCCGGACGCTTTTCTAATGGCGGAGGTTTATAATCCGAGAGAGTATCGCAATTATATTCATTTGGGTAAAATGGATTATTTGTATGATAAAGTAGAGACTTATGATAAACTGAAAGATATTATTCAGGGAAAAACACCTCCTGATGGATTATCCTATATTCAAAGCGGTCTGGCTGATATTGATGTTCATATGCTGAAGTTTTTGGACAATCATGATGAACAGCGATTAGCAAGTCCAGAATTCGCAGGTTCTCCTGAAAAAGGAAAACCAATGATGGTAGTTTCTGCGATGATAACTTCGGCACCAATTATGATTTATTTTGGACAGGAAGTAGGAGAGGCAGGAAATGAAAACGGTGGTTTTGGATCTCATTCCAGAACATCCATTTTTGATTATGTAGGTGTGCCAAATCATCAGCGATGGATGAATGACGGTGCTTTTGACGGCGGAAAATTATCGAAAAGTGAAAAAGATCTGCGTGATTTTTATAAAAAATTATTAAATTTCTCTGCCAAAAGTTCTGCAGTAATGGGGCAGTTTCAAGATCTTCAGGAAGTAAACCGTCATGCAGGCCTTGGATATGACCCAAATCATGTTTATTCATTTGTCCGCTGGTCTGACAATCAAAAATTAATAGTTCTTACTAACTTTTCATCAGAAGCTTCTAATACTTTTGAATTAAAGATTCCTGCAGATATAATCGCTAAATGGGATTTGAAAGAGGGAACTTATACGCTGAGCGATCAATTGTATCGAAAAAGTATTGTTCAGCTGCATATTGCAAATGGCGAAGGAAAAGCTTCAATTACAATTCATCCGTTGGAATCATTTATTTATCAATTGGATTAAGCTGATTAAAGGAGTATAAAAAAAGCTGATATTTTTAGGATATCAGCTTTTTTTGTTTCTTACTTTTTGAAAGTAGCCTTGTAGTTTTCGTTGACTTTTTCCCAGTTTATTATGCTGAAAAAATCATCGATATATTTTTTCTTTTTGTATTGGTAATCCATAAAATAGGCATGTTCCCAAAGATCTATTCCTAAAATTGGTGTTCCGTGAAATCCAACAACCGGTGCATAGGTCATTAATGGATTGTCTTGATCTTGTGTTGTTGATAATTGAAGAACTCCAGTTTTGTCAACTACAAGCCAAACCCATCCAGATCCAAACTGTTTATTTGCGGCGTCTTTAAAAACTGTTTTAAAATTTGAAAATGAACCAAAATCGGTAGCGATTTTTGAAGCTAAAGTATCTATTGGTTCTCCTCCGGCTTTTGGACCTATCGAATTGAAATATAAAGTGTGGTTGTAATATCCTCCAGCATTATTTCGGAGTTCAGTATCATTGATATCTAATTTTTTTAATATATCTTCAATGGTAAGATTCTCTTTATCTGTTCCCAGAACTGTTTTGTTTAGGCTGTTGGTGTAATATAAATAATTTTTATAATGAGATTCTAATGTCAAAGCCGATAAATCCGGTGCGAGTGCATCATAGCCAAACGATAGTTTTTCCAATTGAAAAGAGCCTTCATTTGCTTTTAAATCATTTGGATTGCCTATTTTTATTTTTTCTTGTACTGCAGGTAATGGTACTTCTACAACTTCAGTCATTTTTTTTTCATTACAAGAAACTAAGACCAAAATAAAGAGCAGGCTTGCTAATATAAAAGTGTTTTTTTTCATAAAAAATAATACGATTACTTTATTAGGGAATGAATTAATTTAATATATTTTTTCTTGGCTTCATTTTGTGTAAGATGACTGATCTGAATCCAGGCATTAGTTTTAAAAGCATTTCTTAAGTCAGAATTGTCTGTGACTTTAAAGTTACTTTTGTCAAATGTTGCCTGTTTGTAAAAAGCATAAAGACGCAGCTGCACATCCTGCGGTAAAGATGCTTGAGTCATAGAAGAAGCAATTTCAACTGCTTCTTGAAATTGTTTGTCTAAATCTTTTTCAATCATTAAGCCTTAATTGCAATTATAGTCTTTCCTCCAATTGCTTTTTGATTTAATTCTACATTAATCGGAGTGCCTAGAGGCAGAAAAATATCTACTCTTGAACCAAATTTAATAAAACCAGCATCGGTGCCTTGTACAACCTGCATGCCTTCCTGTGCATAATTTACAATACGCTTTGCTAATGCACCTGCAATCTGACGGTACAAAATAGCTCCGAAAGTTTTATTTTCAACAACAATGGTTGTTCTTTCATTTTCTTCACTGGCTTTTGGATGCCAGGCTACAAGAAATTTACCGGGATGGTATTTGCTGAATTTTACTAATCCGCTTATTGCGTAACGAGTAACGTGAACATTTATTGGAGACATAAATATAGAAACCTGAATTCTTTTGTCTTTAAAATATTCGCTTTCAAATACTTCTTCTATCACAACTACCTTTCCGTCTACAGGAGCAATAATATGATTTTCGTTTATTTCTACAGTTCTTTTAGGGTTTCTAAAAAATTGCAGGATGATAATCAATAATAACAAAGTTACAATTTCAATAGCCATTTTAATCCATTCTGTCTGGATAAAATAGTCTGATGCTAAAAAAACAACAGCAGTAACAATAGTGCCTAATAAAATACTTTGAGTTCCTTCTTTATGAAACATAATTTAAAATTTGATAAAATAAAAATATAATTGGTGCTACAAAGATAACACTATCTAATCGATCTAGGATGCCTCCATGGCCGGGCATGATGTTGCCGCTGTCTTTTTTTTCTGAAATCCGCTTGAATTTGGACTCAACTAAATCTCCAATAGTTCCGAAAACACCAACAATTGCTGCAATTATAAGCCAGATGTATGTGTTTTTTTCTGGAAGCATTAAAAAATATTTTGAAATAAAATAACTTGCAAGTACTGCAAATCCTATACCACCCAGAAATCCTTCAATGGTTTTTTTAGGAGAAATCCTTTCAAATAATTTGTGTCTACCAATTGATTTTCCAACCAAGTAAGCAAATGTATCATTGGTCCATATTAAAATAAAAATACTAATCAGGATGTTTGGGTTGTACCCCTTAATTCCAAAAGGTATTTTTGTGATAATAACAAATGGCAGAATTATATATCCAATCAGATAAGCAAATTTTGAAAAGGAATCTACTTTTAAATTTTTGTTGTCAAATAAAAAGACAATGCATTTTAATGAGACGATAAGGGATGAAAATAATACGGCTAAATCAAAATTTCTGTTATACCGAAGTACGTATAAAACTCCATCATCTTTTTCGGCTATAGCAATTTTATAAAAAAAGGAATAGAATAAACAGGCTGTTATAATTGGTGCAATCTTGTTTAAGTGTACGAGATTGCAAAATTCGAATACTGCTATTAATAAAAAAACTCCAAATAGAACAAAAAAAGTATCTATAGAGTATTGTATTGAAGCTATTAGTAATAAAATATAAACAGCCCCCGATATTGATCTTTTTAGTGTTTCATTCATTTTAAAGATCTTCTAAGAGCAATAGGTATAAATTTTTTGCGGAACTTCCATACTGAGTGAAATCTTCCTCTTTGGCTTTTTCGAAATATTTGATAGTTGTGATATTGGTAGGGTATTCTGTTAAATATTTTTTTCTGATAGCACTAAGTCCTTCACTTTTACCTTCAACAATCTGGCTTGTTTTTGCCAAAATTATGATATTGGCAGGTAAATCATTTGGTTTTTTCTGCTTAATCTGATTGGAGGAAAATAAAATTGATCCTTCTTCAGTTATTAGATTTTCGCAGCCGGATAATAAAAATTTAGGGTTTATATTTTGACCGTATGTAAGTTTGTTTTCATCTAATAAAAAAAACAATTTTGGTTCGTAACATAAAGCTTCAGTTTCAAACCAGTCATTTTCTTCAAGTATATTTTCAAATTGCTCTTTTACTTCATCTAAATTTTCACAGTATAAAAATTTCCCGCCGTTTTTTTTAAAATTATAGATGAACTGTTCATCCAAAGGGGAGTTAATATCTGGATTTGGTTTATTTGAATTATCGTTCATGCCTTCATCAGATGAAGGATCATTAGAACCAAATAATTTTTTAAAAAGATTCATATTTGTTACTAATCGTTTTGTGTTACTTGAAAACGTTCAAAGATAAAAAAATCTTAATTCAAAACGAGGTTTTGAATTAAGATTTTAAATATTTGTTAATTTTTAAATTACGAAACTACTTCGCCTAAATTTTTGTCGAATGTTCTCTGACCAAATATAGCTTCTAAATCATCTTTGAAGATTACTTCTTTTTCGATTAAAATATCAGCAAGCTGGTTTAATTTATCTTTGTTTTCTTCTAAAATCTGAATAGCTCTAACGTATTGTCCTTCGATTAATTCTGAAATTTCAGCATCAATTATTTTGGCAGTATCATCAGAATAAGGTTTAGAAAAACTGTATTCGCTTTGCCCTGATGAATCGTAATAAGTAACATTTCCTATTTTGTCATTCAAACCATAAATTGTTACCATTGCGCGGGCTTGGCGTGTTACTTTTTCTAAGTCACTAAGTGCTCCAGTCGAAATTCTGTCAAAAGTTACTTTCTCCGCTGCTCTTCCTCCCATAGTTGCGCACATTTCGTCTAACATTTGATCTGTTCTGACGATTTGTCTTTCTTCAGGAAGGTACCATGCTGCTCCCAGACTTTGTCCGCGGGGTACAATAGTCACTTTAATAAGCGGTGCAGCATGCTCAAGCATCCAGCTTACAGTTGCGTGACCAGCTTCGTGAATGGCGATTGCTCTTTTTTCTTCAGGAGTAATAATTTTGTTTTTCTTTTCAAGACCGCCGATAATTCTGTCTACGGCATCAAGAAAATCCTGTTTGTCAACTGCAGTTTTGTTGTTACGGGCAGCAATCAAAGCGGCTTCGTTACAAACATTAGCAATATCGGCACCAGAGAAACCTGGAGTCTGTTTGGCAAGGAAATCGAGATCAAGTCCTTCTACTTTTTTGATAGGTCCTAAGTGAACTTGGAAAATTTCAGCTCTTTCACGAATGTCTGGTAAGTCCACAAAAATCTGTCTGTCAAAACGTCCGGCACGCATCAGGGCTTTGTCTAAAACATCGGCTCTGTTTGTCGCTGCAAGAACAATTACATTTGAATTAGTTCCGAAACCGTCCATCTCAGTCAGTAATTGATTCAGAGTATTTTCTCTTTCGTCGTTACCGCCTGACATATTGCTTTTTCCTCGGGCTCTACCTACCGCATCAATTTCGTCGATAAAAATAATTGCTGGAGATTTTTCTTTGGCTTGTTTGAAAAGATCACGTACACGTGAAGCACCTACTCCTACGAACATTTCCACAAAATCAGAACCAGAAAGAGAGAAAAACGGCACTTGAGCTTCACCGGCAACCGCTTTGGCTAATAAAGTTTTACCTGTCCCTGGAGGCCCTACTAATAGTGCTCCCTTAGGGATTTTACCTCCCAGATTAGTATATTTTTCAGGGTTTTTAAGAAATTCTACAATTTCCTGTATTTCTTCTTTGGCACCTTCTAATCCAGCTACGTCTTTAAAAGTGGTTTTGATATCTGTTTTTTCGTCAAACAGTTTTGCTTTTGATTTTCCAATATTGAAAATCTGTCCGCCTCCGCCTCCTGGTCCGCCAGACATTTTTCTCATGATAAAAATCCATACACCTATAATGATTATTATTGGCAGCAGGCTTATTAAGATATCTGTCCAATTGCTGGAATCTTTAAAATCGTAATCGACTAATTTCTTTTCAATCTTGGCCTTGTCAAGTTTTTCTTGAAATGATTTAAGGTCTCCAAATTTTGTTGTGTAATGAGGACCTTTATTAGGCTGATCTAAAACATTTTTTGCAACTTTTTTATTTGCAGGGTCTTTTAATGCAGCATCCGAAAGATAAATTTCTGCATCTTTATTGTTGAAAATGACAACATTTTTAATTTGTCCTTTAGCCAGCATGTTATCAATCTCAGACGATTTTAGCTGACCTGGTTCTTGAAAGTTTGATCCGCCGGTTGCAAAGCTTATTGCTAAAAAAATCAATATTATTGCAGTGTATACTAACCAAGGACTTACCTTAAATTTATTTGAATTTGGATTATTTTCTTTAGCCATTAGAAGATTGTTTCTTTAATATTTGTTTTCGATTTTAGTGATTTTGGCATCACCCCAAAGACTTTCAATGTTATAATATTCACGAATGTGTTTTTGAAATACATGTACTACGATGTGAACATAATCCATTAATACCCATTCGGCTACATCAGAACCTTCAACATGCCAAGGTTTGTCTTTTAAATCTTTAGAAACTGTTTTTTGAATTGAATTAACAATAGCATTTACTTGTGTATTTGAATTACCATTGCATATTACAAAATAGTCACAAACTGCAGTGTCTATTTCTCTTAAATCTAAAATATCGATATCACTTCCTTTTACTTCTTCTATTCCTTTTATGATGTTTGCCAATAGAGCATCATTGTTTATAATCTTTTTCGTCATGTATTTTTTTATATGAATTTGTAAAGTTACCATTTTTTGTGATTAATTTTGAACCTTAACATAATATTAAATTATGTTTTTCAAAATAAATCCAAATGAAGTTAATCAAACTCGATGCCATAGATTCTACAAATGAGTTTCTAAAAGGGCTGTCGAATAGACAGGAGGTTCAAAACTTTACAGTTATTACTGCTGAAACCCAGTCGAAAGGGAAGGGGCAGATGGGGGCAAAATGGAATTCTGAACCGGGTAAGAATCTTATTATGAGTGTTTTGGTTAAGGATTTTTTATTTGATTATGAAGCTGTTTTTAATCTAAATGTAGTGGTTTCACTTTCGGTAATCAGGGCTTTAAAAAAATATAATATTCCAGAATTGAGTATTAAATGGCCAAACGACATTATGTCAGCTAATAAGAAGATTGGTGGCATACTGATAGAGAATAGTATTAAAGGCGATGGATCAATCACGTCTATTGTTGGTCTGGGGCTGAATGTTAATCAGGTGGAATTTCAAGATCTGCCCAGAGCTTCTTCTATGGCTTTGGTTTGTAATACTGCATTTGATAAAGAAGAAATCCTTTTTTCAATAGTATCAAAAATGGAAAAAATGATAGCAGGTTATGAAGTAAAAGCACAGGATTTATGGCAGGAGTATACTAATGAATTATTTAAAATTGAAATGCCTGCGGCTTTTGCCGATGCAGATCAAATCAATTTTATGGGTATTATAAAAGGGGTTTCGGCTATAGGGAAACTTCAGATTCTGTTAGAAGATGATACTGTCTGCGAATACAGTCTTAAAGAAGTACAGATGTTATACTAAAAAAGCCTTTTAGCTAAAAACTAAAAGGCTTTTCTGTATTTTTTTGTTTATAAAAGATTTTACAGTTTTATCATATTGGCTGCCAAGGTCTCAATAAATTTAGAAATTGGTCCTTTTACCATCATAGCCATCATTGCGTTGAATTCGCCTTCAAAATCCAGTTTTACAGCACTGGAATTTTCGGAGACAGAGTCAATATTAGCTACTAAGGAAAATGGAAGTTTATCGCTTGCTGCACCCAAAACTATTTTGTTTGGAGCTGTTTTATCTTTCATTTTTAATTTGATTTCAGGCATTCCCTTTAATCCAAAAATAAAAGCATCTTCGCCAGTGATTTCAAATTTTGCAATATTATCCGGCATTAATTTTTCGAAGTTTTTTACATCGCTCAATAAATCGAATAATTCTTGGGCAGATTTTTCAACGGTAACCCTTGGGCTTTCTAAATTCATAGTAGTATTTTGTTTGTATTCTGATTGTGCAGTATAAAATTATACATTCCAAGTGGATGGGCTGACATTCCATTCTCTCAGTGTCTGCTCTTCTTTTTCGGTTATATAGCTCTTTGCAACTGCCAGATTCAGTAAATTTTGATAATTGCTCAGTGTATATAAATCGATTTTAGCATTTTTAAAGTTTTGGTCTGCAACATCAAATCCATAAGTGAATATGGCTGCCATTCCTTTTATAACTGCTCCTGCCTCGCGTAAGCCTTCAACGGCAAGCAGGCTGCTGTTTCCAGTGCTTATTAAATCTTCTATAATTACTACGCTTTGTCCTTTTTGCAGAAAACCTTCTACTTGGTTTTGTCGTCCATGTTTTTTGGGTTCTGGACGGACATACACAAAAGGAAGTCCCATGCTCTCGGCAACCAGCATTCCTATGCCTATTGCTCCAGTGGCTACACCAGCAATTACATCAGGTTTACCAAACTGCTTTTCGATGTTTTTAGAAAATTCGTCTCTTACATAATTTCTTATGGCTGGAAACGAGAGGATTAAACGATTATCGCAATATATAGGCGATTTCCATCCAGAAGCCCATGTAAAAGGATTTCCTGGATTCAATTTAATTGCATTTATTTGCAAAAGCAATTCGGCTGTTTTTTCGGCTGTATCTTTATTAAAAATCATAATACAAATGTATAAAGTTTTTGTTAACGACAAACCACTTTTTTTGACAAATCAAATTTCTAAAGAAACTGATTTTCAGCTTTTCCTGCTTGATAGTATTGATGTTAAGCAAGTTATTGTAAAAATGTTTCAGAATAAAATTAAGAAAGCATATCTGTATCACCCTGACGAAAGTGTGATTATGAAAACTCTGAAAGCCAAAATTTCTGTAAATAAAGCTGGGGGAGGTTTGGTTTATAATAAAAAAGGGGAGGTTTTATTTATTTTCAGAAATGGAAAGTGGGATCTGCCAAAAGGAGGGACTGACAAAGGCGAACTGATTGAAGAAACGGCAATGCGCGAAGTTGAAGAAGAAACAGGCGTGAACGAATTGAAAGTTGTAAAAAAGCTGCAGAAAACTTATCATATTTTTAAACGAAACGGTAAATACAAATTAAAAATAACCCATTGGTTTGAAATGCACACTGCATTTGAAGGTACTCCAAAAGGCCAGTTAGAAGAAGGAATTGAAAAAGTTGCCTGGCTGAATCCAGAACAAATACAAGAAGCTTTGCAGAATTCCTACGAAAATATAAAATTACTATTTGAAGACGATATTATTTAACATGACTATCGGCAAAGCATACTAAATGTTTTTTTGCCACAGATTACACAGAGTCTCACAGATTTTACATGCATTTTTTAGAAATCTGTGTTAATCTTTATAATCTGTAGCCAATTTTATCAATTTGGTATTAGTCACGGATAGTCATTTATTTAATAACTATCTTTGAAATAAAAAAGATTTCAAAGCAAAATAGTTAGTACTAATTGCACAATTTTCACAAATTAAATAGTGAGAATTAGTGCTTTTTTTGTAATTCATAATTATTAATTCATAATTGGCTTTACCTTTGCAAAATGAATAAGAAACACCATTCCAACAATATATTACTGAATTTAGGCATCGAAAGCCTGAACGAAATGCAGGAAACCGCACAAGATGTTATCCTGAACGATAATAATGTTTTACTGCTTTCTCCAACAGGTTCGGGAAAAACACTGGCATTTTTACTGCCGGTTTTCGAAATGCTGCAGCCAGAAATTTTATCGGTTCAATGCCTTATTTTAGTTCCTTCTCGTGAACTTGGACTTCAGATTGAACAGGTTTGGAAAAAAATGGGAACCGATTACAAAGTAAATGTCTGCTATGGCGGGCATTCTATTGATACTGAAATCAAAAATCTTAGTAATCCGCCTGCAGTTTTGATAGGGACTCCTGGCCGGATTGCAGATCATATCGACAGAGGCACTTTTCGATTGGATAAAATACAGACATTAATCTTAGACGAGTTTGATAAATCGCTGCAGTTAGGTTTTCATGAGCAAATGTCTTTTATTATTGGCAAACTTAGCAAACTAAATAAACGTATTTTAGTTTCGGCTACATCAGATATTGAAATTCCAAAATACACCCGAGTGGTAAATCCTACGGTTTTAGATTTTATACCAACGGAAGAAGAGCAGGAAAGTAATTTGGTTACCAAAATGGTAATCTCGAAAGAAAAAGACAAATTGGGAAGTTTATTCAATTTAATCTGTTCCTTAAAATCACAATCGGCGATTATTTTTTGCAATCACCGCGATGCAGCAGAACGTATTAGTGACACTTTGAATGAAAAAGGAATTTTTTCAACCTATTATCATGGCGGTATGGATCAGGAGGAACGAGAAAGAGCCTTGATTCAATTCCGTAATGGGAGTATGAGTTATTTAATCACTACGGATTTAGCAGCGCGCGGATTGGATATTCCAGAAATGAAACATGTAATTCATTATCATTTACCATTAAAAGAAGATGAATTTACACATAGAAACGGTAGAACTGCCCGTATGCAGGCCTCTGGTACTGCTTATCTTATTGTAAATGAAAGTGAAAAAAAACTGGATTATGTTGATTACGGAATGCCGGTTTTAAATGTAGAAAACAATACAAATCTGCCAAAACCGCCCGAGTTTCAAACTATTTACATTAGCGGCGGAAAGAAAAATAAGTTAAATAAAATTGATATCGTTGGTTTCTTTTCTCAAAAAGGAAGACTCGAGAAAGGCGATTTAGGATTAATTGAAGTAAAGGATTTTATTTCGTTTGCAGCTGTAAAATATAATAAAGTAAAAGAGCTGCTTTATAATATTAAGGACGAAAAAATGAAAGGCAGGAAATTCAAGATTGAAGTTGCCAGAAAGGTGATTAAGAAAGAAGAAGAATAATCAGTACTCAGTTTGATTCTAAAATTGTTTCATGAAAAAACTACTTAATTTATTCGACTTCTCACAGAAAGTAAATTACAAAACTGAAATTTTAGCAGGATTTACAGTGGCTATGACGATGATTCCAGAATCGTTGTCTTTTGCTATATTGGCTGGATTTCCTCCTTTGACTGGTTTGTATGCGGCTTTTATAGCAGGTTTTGTTACGGCAATTTTTGGAGGAAGGCCAGGGTTGATTTCAGGCGGAGCTGGTGCAACGGTGATTGTGTTAATTGCTTTGATGAAATCTAATGGTCTGGAATATGTTTTTGCTGCTGTAGCTTTAGCAGGTGTACTGCAGATTTTAGTAGGTCTTTTTAAATTAGGCAAATTCATTAGATTGGTCCCTCATCCTGTCATGTTTGGGTTTGTAAATGGTTTAGCAATCGTGATATTTATGTCACAGCTGGAGCAGTTTAAAACAGTTGTTAATCACGAAACTGTCTGGATTTCTGGAGATCCAATGTATATTATGGCTGGTTTAACGGCTTTGACTATTGCGATTGTGATGCTGGTACCCAAATTGACAAAAGCAGTTCCTGCTTCATTGATAGCTATTATGACGGTCTTTGCATTGGTTTTTTTCTTTGGAATTGAAACTAAAACGGTGAAAGATATTGCATCAATAAGCGGTGGTTTTCCTCCATTTCATATTCCGAATATACCATTTAACTTGGGAACACTGCAGATAATTTTTCCATATGCCTTGATTATGGGAGCTGTTGGACTGACAGAAGGCTTACTGACTTTAAATTTAGTTGATGAAATTACTGGAACTAAAGGGAACGGTAACCGCGAGTGTATTGCACAGGGAAGTTCTAATATATTGAATGGTTTTTTCTTTGGGATGGGTGGCTGTCCAATGATTGCGCAGACTTTAGTAAATCTTTCTGCAGGTTCTAGAGCGCGTTTGTCAGGAGTTGTGGCTTCATTGACTATTCTTCTGATTATTTTATTTGGTGCCCCTGTTATCGAAAAATTGCCAATGGCTGCTTTGACAGGAGTAATGATTATGGTTGCTATCGGGACATTTGAATGGGCTAGTTTAAGGATTGTCAATAAAATGCCAAATCACGATGTCTTTGTTGTAGTAATTGTGGCTTCGATTACAGTTTTATTACATAATTTAGCTTTGGCAGTTTTGATTGGAGTTGTTGTTTCGGCTTTGGTTTTCGCTTGGGAAAGCGCAAAAAGAATTCGTGCCAAAAAGTATGTTGATGAAAAAGGAGTGAAGCATTATGAAATTTACGGACCTCTCTTTTTTGCATCAACAGCTGTATTTGCAGAGAAATTTGATGTGCTGAATGATCCAGATGAAGTAGTTATTGATTTCAAAGAAAGCCGTATTGCAGATATGTCGGCAATTGAAGCTTTGAATACTGTCACACTGCGATATTCTAAGATTGGAAAAAAAGTGCATTTACGGCATTTAAGTCCTGACTGCATCAGGTTATTAAAAAATGCGGAAACAATTATTGATATAAATATTATAGAGGATCCTAATTACATGGTAGTTAATGTAGATTAGGCACTGTAGTTTTTTGTAAAAATCGTTCAAAACTGTTTTTGGAACGATTTTTTTATTGCTGTTTATCACGACAAGTGAAATTACAAACAAAATAATTGATTTTTATGTTAATAAAAAATAGGATTGATAAAGGAGTTAATTTTTTTTATTATTATGTTTGCGGATAAATACTTATTGGATAGAGTATATCATTAAACCCCAAATAAATTATGAAAAAAGTTATTGCGATTGCTGTTTTATTTATTAGTACTGTTGGTTTTAGTCAAATTAAAGTTCTTGAAACTGTTCCTGTTGAGAAATTAGGCAGAGTAAATAATAGTTTTTATGTGCAAAAAATAGGAGATGAGTTTACATTTTACTATACAACAGTTCAATCAGAGGATGCTGAGTCGTCTTTAAAGGCTTTTACATTCAAAAATGTTGATAATGCATACCAAAGTTTTTACGGAATCATATCAAAAGGATTTACTGCAAGTCCTTTGAATGATGTAAAATTAGAATTACCTAATAATTTCGTTTGGCTTCATTACATTGCAAGCTCTGACAAAACTACCGTACAATTTATGGTTTCTAGTAAGGAAGCTGGTTCTACTCATATTTCTGAGCCATTATCAAAAGAGCAGGTTGAAAAATTATTTCAAAAAAGCTAGTTGAAGAAGAATTAAGATTTTAGAATTAAGTATTAAGACTAAAATTGACTTCATAAAAAAGTCCTCGATTTCGAGGACTTTTTTTATGCAATCTGCAATCTGCAATCTGCAATCTGCAATCTGCAATCTGCAATCTGCAATCTGCAATCTGCAATCTGCAATCTGCAATCTGCAATCTGCAATCTGCAATCTGCAATCTATATCTTCTTAACATACTGTGTGATAATCACAATCTGCTGTCCATCTACTTTTCCTTCAATGTATTCTGCATTTTCGTGGTCCAGGCGAATGTTTCGTACCGAAGTTCCTTGTTTGGCCACCATGCTAGATCCTTTTACTTTTAAGTCTTTGATCAATACTACCGAATCTCCGTGGGCTAAAACTACACCGTTCACATCTCGGTGAATTATTTTGTTTTCATCATCTTCTCCTTCTCCTGTGGCTTGTGCCCATGCCAGTGTATCTTCATCCAGATACATTTGTTCCAGTAAATCTTGATTGCGTAAACGGCTTAACATTCTCCAGGCAACCACCTGTACTGGAATATGTTCATTCCACATACTGTCATTTAAACATCTCCAATGGTTTAAATCTTCATGACCAGGATTCTCTATTTGATCAATACAAGTAGAGCAGGCATAAATGCTTTCGTCTAAACCTCCTTTTTGAGTTGGTAATACTTGGTATTCTTTTAGGTTTTCGGTGGCAGCGCATAATTCACATTGTGAACCGCTGCGTTTATTTAATTCTCTTTCGAAGCTCATTATAAAGTGTGTGTTTTTTAGACTGCAAAAATACAGTTAATTGGAAGGTTTTGCAAGTTTATGAAGACCTAACAGGTTTTAAAAACCTGTTAGGTCTAAAAAAAATCTCTAGATTCTTTTGTTACTTATGTAATTTCACCCTCACCGCTTCCGGAACCAGCATTTCATATTCACCGTGATTTCGGATAACGTCTCTCACGATACTGGAACTGATATAGGAAGTTCGGGCTGCGGTTAATAAAAAGACAGTTTCAATTTTGGACAATCGTCTGTTCGTGTGAGCGATGGCTTTTTCAAATTCGAAATCGGCGGGATTGCGGAGGCCTCTCAGGATAAAATCGGCTTTAATTTTTTGACACAAATCGATGGTCAGTCCTTCATAAGTGATAACCTTGACTTTAGGCTCGTTTTTGAATGTTTCTTCGATGAAACGTTTTCTTTCCTCGAGTGAGAACATGTATTTTTTTTCGGCATTGACACCAATGGCAATAACGATTTCATCAAATAATGAAATCCCTCTGTTGATGATATCTTCGTGTCCTAAGGTAATTGGATCAAATGACCCTGGGAATATGGCTTTTTTCATTTCAGTTTATATTTTTTTATCGGAATATGGTATCGCCACGCTCTAATTTCTATTTATGATTTAGAAAGCCAGCGATTTCATTTTAGATTTTGTTGATTTGATTTTCAATTCTTTTGTCTGGAATAATCCATATTAATGCCACAAAAATATAAAGGATTCCTGAAATAAGAGGAGATACAAAAGCTAAAGGAATTGCTGAAATATAACAGGCCATTGATAGTTTTCCTTTATTGTCTTTATTTACAGCATGGTGTAAAACAGATTCTTTTCCTTCGAGTTTTATAATTTTGTTTTGAAGTGTAATGTATGAAATAGCGCACATCAATAATATGAAACCATAGGAGGCAACAGGAATTGTTGCAAATGATTGTCCTCCCATCCAGCTTGTCGCAAAAGGAATCAAAGACAGCCAAAACAACAACATAGTATTGTACCATAGCACCGAACCATCTATTTTTTTGACAACCTGAAACATGTGATGGTGGTTATTCCAATAAATTCCAACATAAATAAAACTCAATACATAACTCAGACAAACAGGAATCAAGGGAAGCAGACTCTCAAAGGTAGAATGTTCCGGAGCTCTGATTTCTAATACCATAATCGTTATAATTATGGCTAAAACGCCATCGCTAAAGGCTTCGATTCTGTTTTTATTCATTTTTTTTAAGTTTCTGAGTTGCTAAGTCGCTAAGATTTTTAGTTTCTAATGATTGATATTATTTCATTGTCATCATACAGTTTTAATAAATCCTTTTTTGAGTAATTAATTTTTCTATTAGTGTAGTTTTCTGTTTTATTTATACTTTCAATTTCTGAGGATAAATATACGTCATAATCGTTTTGGGTAAAATAAACACTGTCATTTGTTACTTTGTCTATTCTCATTGAAGAATAGTAACCATTTGAGAATTTCATATTATATACATCTTCAAAATTTGGAGTTTTTACTAAAGCTTGAGTTCTGTCATTAGTTTGATATAGATTTATAAAAAAATATGCAATATAAAATGTTAATAGAATGATGCCAGAAAATAACCAAATTGGTCTTTTTTGATTTGTCTTTTTATTTTCTTCAATGAGTTTTATTTTAGTGTTCTCATCTAATTCTTCAAATTCAATTTCTTTTGAGCAATTATTGCATTCGATATTTACAGCATTTCCAATGGGGAATATTGGGATTAATGTTAATGAGGTATATCTAGTTGAAATACTGTAGTCTATTGAAGAATGAAAATTGCAATTTGGGCATTTTATATTTGGTATTGTTCCTTTTGACAGGCAGGTTTCATTTGTTCCAATCAATACCATCATAGGCTTATTGTTTTTTGTTGTTAAAGGTCTTTTTTTTTGACCTTGTAGGTATTGTTTTTATAAACATACCTACAAGGTTTTGGAAACCTTGCAGGATAAAATCTTAGAATTTCAGCGTCTTAGCGACTTAATTAAGCGCCAACTCAATAGCGTTGGTAAATAAATCTGTCAATGAAATTCCGGCAGCTTTGGCTTGCTGCGGAATTAAACTTTCTGTTGTTAATCCCGGAATGGTATTCATTTCCAGCATGTGCGGTTCTCCGTTCACAAAGATAAATTCGCTTCTGGAGAAACCTTTCATTTTTAATACTTCGTAGGCGCGTTTTGCTGCTTCGCTTACTTTTTGAGTCATTTCGTCGGAGATTCTGGCAGGAGTTATTTCCTGAGATTTCCCTTGGTATTTGGCTTCGTAATCGAAGAAATCATTTTCTGAAACAATCTCGGTAATCGGCAGAACAATTATTTCTCCCTGATAGTTGATAACTCCGACAGAAACTTCGGTTCCGTCAAGGAAACTTTCGATGATGATTTCGTTATCTTCTTTATACGCAACTTCGATTGCGATTGGCAGTTCGGATTCGGTTTTTACTTTGGAAATCCCGAAACTTGAACCCGATTTATTTGGTTTTACAAAACATGGCAGACCAACTGTTTTTACAATTTCGGCAGTATTGATGCTGTCGCCTTTGTTTAAATAGTAGGAAGTGGCAGTTTTGATTCCGTACGGTTTCAAAACTGAAAGCATATCGCGCTTGTTGAACGTTAATGCTGCTTGGTAATAGTCGCAGGAAGACTGCGGAAGATCTATTAATTCGAAATAAGCCTGCATCAGTCCGTCTTCGCCTGGTGTGCCGTGAATGGCATTAAAAACACAGTCGAAAGTGATTTTGGTTCCGTTTACAGTAGTTGAAAAATCGTTTTTGTCTATTGGAAATTCATTGTCTTTGTCATCAACATATACCCATTTTTCTTTGAAAATGTGGATTCTGAATCCGTTGTATTTTGTTTTGTCCAAGAATTGGTAAACTACGTTTCCGCTAATGAGTGAGATCTTGTATTCGCTTGAATAGCCGCCCATGATGATGGCAATGTTTTTCATAAAATAAGTTTAATCGATTAAACGTTTAACCGATTAACCGATTAAACACATACTAAACAAAATTATCATTTTTTTTGAAACGAAATAGCTTTATCTTTGCGGGAAACAAAAATATTTATGAGCTTAAAAAAATATCTTACGAGCCGCGTTTTTTTTGGACAAGTGGCAATTGCATTTGCGATTATTGCAGTTTTAGCCTATTTATTTATGCATTGGCTGACTTTTACAACAGATCACGGGCATGAAATTGCTGTTCCTGATTTGAGAAAATTAACAGAGGAACAGGTGGAAGAGAAACTGGACGAACTGGATTTGGATTACGAGCTGCTGGATAGTGTTGATTTTAGAGGCGATTATCCAAAATATAGTGTTGTAGAACAGGATCCAATGCCTGGTACAAAAGTAAAAGTAGGCAGAAAAGTATATATTAAAATTAATTCTTCTGGGTTTTCATCTGTGAGAATCCCGGATTTAATAGAGAAGACATATCGTGAAGCGGTACCTACATTAAAAGCCCTTGGACTGGAAGCAGGAACAATTACGTATGTTCCTAACCTTGGAAAAGACATGGTTCTTGAAATGCGTTATAAAGGCAGAAACCTGAAAGTAGGGGACAGAGTATTGAAAGCCTCTAAAATTGATTTGGTTTTGGGAGACGGAAAAGAAAGTTATCAGGAAGAAGAACCAGTGGACAGCACAGCTGTTCCCGCAACAGATACAGCAACACCAGCGAATGAACAATAATAATGAAACAATAGAGGATTTAGACGAAGAATTATTTGAGCATTACAGGTTTGAGGTGCCGAAAGGGCAGGCCATTCTGCGAATTGACAAATACCTGATGAGTCTGATTCCGAATGCCACTAGAAATAAAATTCAGAACGCGGCTACTGACGGAAATATTTTTGTAAATGATCTGACTGTAAAGTCGAATTACAAAGTGAAACCTTTTGATGTGATTCAGATAATGCTTTCGCATCCGCCGTTTGAAAACAGGGTAGATCCGGAGGATATTCCGCTGGATATCGTTTATGAGGATGATGCACTTTTGTTAATCAATAAACCGCCGGGATTGGTGGTTCATCCTGGTCATGGGAATTATACGGGAACTCTGGTAAATGCATTGGCGTTTCATTTTGAGAATCTGCCAATGAACAGCAGTGAGCGTCCGGGACTGGTTCATCGAATTGACAAGGATACTTCGGGGTTATTAGTTGTTGCCAAAACCGAAGCAGCAATGACGCATCTTGCTAAACAATTTGAAGCTAAAACATCCGAAAGAGAGTATATCGCATTAGTTTGGGGAAATGTTGCTCAAGATGCAGGAACTATAGAAGGAAACTTAGCACGTCATTTAAAGGACCGTATGCAGATGGCAGTTTTTGCTGATCCCGAAATTGGTAAACCGGCCATTACACATTATAAAGTTTTGGAACGTTTTGGGTATGTAACCTTAATTTCCTGTAAATTGGAAACTGGAAGAACACACCAGATCCGTGCGCACATGAAACACATTGGGCATCCGCTTTTTAATGATGAGCGTTACGGAGGCCACCTAATTTTGAAAGGAACAACATTTACTAAATACAAACAGTTTATCGAGAATTGTTTCAAAGCTTTGCCGCGTCAGGCGCTACATGCAAAAACACTTGGTTTTGTTCATCCAAACACAGGCGAAATGATGCGTTTTGATACCGAACTGCCTCAGGATTTTCAGGATTGTATTGAGAAATGGAGAGGATATTCTAAGTCACATCATGTGGATGATGAGGAGTAATTTCTTTGTTATTTAGTACTTTTATGAGTCCCTAGTCCTTAGAGGAAAGTATTCTTTAGAGTTACAGCAAATAGAAAAAATAAAAAGAGAAGCTTGAATTTATAAACTCAAAGCTTCTCTTTTTTTATGCCCCTATCCTAATTACTAAGGACAAGGACTAATCTCTAACAGTTATTCTCCCGCTGGATTTGAAGTGTCTGAAGGATTGAAATCAGTTGACGTATGGTCAATTTTTTTCACGCGTTTTGGCTGTTTTTTCATTTCTTCTCCAATCAGGTTTGAGGCTGTAAAACTTGTTACCATGCTATTCAGCATATCGCTTGCCGCCTGTGGGGAATTTGGAAGAAGTATTAAATTAGAATTCGTATCGGCACCAATCGCCTGCAGTGTGTCATAATGTTGTGTAATCACGATTAGAGCTGATGCTTCCTGCGAATTGATTCCAACTTCGTTCAATACTTCAACACTTTCTACCAGACCGCGTGCAATTTCTCGTCTTTGATCGGCAATACCCTGACCCTGCAGTTTTTTACTTTCGGCTTCGGCTTTTGCTTTTGCAACAATTCTGATTCTCTGAGCTTCAGATTCGAACATAGCAGCTGTTTTTTCTCTTTCGGCAGCATTAATTCGGTTCATCGCATTTTTTACCTGAATATCCGGATCAATATCAGTTACCAAAGTATTGATTATATCATATCCATACGCCATCATTGCTTCATTTAATTCTCTTTTTACAGCAATTGCAATATCATCTTTTCGTGCAAAAACATCATCCAGAATAAGTTTTGGAACCTCGGCACGTACCACGTCAAAAACGTAAGCCGTAATCTGGTCATGCGGATATTCCAACTTGTAGAATGCTTCATAAGCGTGCTCCGGAATGACTTTAAACTGTACCGAAATTTTCATTTTCACAAACACATTGTCTTTAGTCTGTGTTTCAATAATTACATCCAGCTGCTGGATTCTAAAGTTTACACGGCCTGCAATTCTGTCAATAATCGGCACTTTAAGCTGTAAACCTGAGTTGCGGATACTCAAGAACTTACCAAAACGTTCTACAACAACCGCAGTCTGCTGTTTAACTGTAAAAAAGGAAGAAAAAAGAATAATCAGCCCGAAGACTAAAATGGCAATCATAAATGGACCCATGAGTTTTTTAGATTTAAAGTTAAAATTATTATACGTGATGGCAGTATAAAAGTTACAAACTTTATAAAATCATTCTTACTTCATGGAGTAGTATTTTTCTATTTTGATATGATTTGTTTTAGTTCAAATAATTCTCCTGCGCCCAATATTGTCAGGAATGACAAGTTTGAGGATTGTTGGAATGTTTAAAAAACAGCATTACAGAATTATTTATCCGAAATTATATTAAGAAGCAAAAGCTTTTATAATTCCTTTAGATCCTGTTGAACCTGTCTGCAGTTCCAAAACTGAATTAGGTGCAAGATTAGGCTCCATTCTATGGGAAACAAACAGTATGGTGATGTTCGTTTCTTTTTTAATCGTATTGATAAGCTGAATTACTAATGCCACATTATGGTCGTCCAATCCTTCCAGCGGTTCGTCTAGAATTAATAACGGCGGATGTTTGAGAACTGCTCGGGTAATAAGTGCAAGCCTTTGCTGACCAATGGAAAGCCTGTTGAAGATTTTCTTTTTCAGCGGCGTCATTTCGATTACATCAAGCCATTGTGAAACAATTTTTCGCTGTAAGGTTGTCGGCTGTCTGTACAATCCGATAGAATCAAAAAAACCGGAAAGAATCATTTCTTCCAAAGTAGTATTTCTGTTAAATAAATCGGTCATTGATGTCGAGAAAGACCCGATTTTCTTCTTGATTTCCCAAATGCTTTCACCGCTTCCTTTTTTTCTTCCAAAAAGTTCTATGTCCTGACCGTAGCCTTTGGTGTTTTCCCCTGTGATGAGCGATAGGAGAGTGCTTTTTCCAGAACCGTTCGGACCAATTAACTGCCAGAATTCCCCTTGTTTAATAGTCCACGACAGCGAATCGATAATAGGTCTTTCGTCATAGGAAACAGAAACGGAATTCATTTTTATTAGAATACCATCCTTAAAAATCTCTTTGTGAATAGGTATTTTATATTCATTATTTTCAAGGTAATGATCTTCAATTGTATTGATGTCTTTCAGTTCAAATGAATTGTCATTTATCTGCGCTTTATTGACAATAAAAGGAAGCAGATCAATAGTTCTGTTCACTAACTGAATGATACCAACCGAATGTGAGATGGATTCAATCTCAGCTGATAATTCGATTCGCGAAGCAATATCTAAATGATCCATAGGATTATCTAGAATAATATAATCTGGGTTTTGTCTGAGGCAGTATTTTATAAATTCCTTTTTTCTTTCTCCCGATGAAAAAGTGCGCAGATTTCGGTGGAATTCAGTGGTGGCTTCAATGGAATCGTGTATGTATTCTTCCTCAATTAATTTTTGAATAGCAATATCGGAAAACAGAATTCCTTTCTGGTTGTTAAAAACCGATAATTTCCCTTCTATTCTGCTTGATAATAAAGTGTCTATAAAGCTTTTTTTGTCAACCTGATTGGTTAAAAGGATGTCCCAATGTTTCATTTTGGTCTGGTTTGCTATTGCGTCTATACAGTGCGATATAGGAACACGGATGACACGGATTCAACGGATTTTGTTCGCCTGTTTATCTTACAGACTCGGTCGCTGATGCAAATATAATCGATTTGCTTAAAAAAATCTGTGAAAATTAGTGGAATCCGTTAAATCTGTGGCCTATTAAACTAGTTTTTAAAATTAGCTTCAAAAGTTTTAAAACGATTATCCAAGTCAAGTGTCAATTGTTTTTTTACCGCAGGATCTTGTATAAAACTATAGCTGATGCTGTTGTAGACAAATTGTTTAATATCGCTATAAGTAATGGTTTTGTACCTTTTGGCAAGTAAAACATACTGCTCTGTCATATTAGTACGCAGTATTCCGGCATCGTCCGTGCTGATGACAATCGGCACACCAAATTCTTTGTACAATAAAATAGGGTGGCGGTTTTCTTTTACTTTTAAAATAAACTCATTGCTCGCAAGATTGATTTCAACAGGGATGTTATTTTTTGCCATATAACGCATCAAATCATAACTTTTATCTTCGTAGGCCATGTCTACTCCATGACCGATTCTATTGGCTCCCGCAATATAAACTGCTGCATTGATATGCCAGCTTAATTCCTCAGGGCGGACAAGTCCCAGGGTAAGTTCGCCAGCGTGCATAGCGTATTTTACTTTCGGAAAACGGCTGTGGCAATATTTGAACATAACCATATGTAACCAATAATCTTTCATCGAAGTTTCGCCGTCTTCGGGGGAGACGATATTAACTCCCGCCATCAGCGGACTGCTGTCGGCCGAAATAAAAGCAACGATTAAGTTTTTGAATAAATTCACAGGTTCCATAAAGCGTAAGACAAAATTTTGGTAGCGCATCGTAAACTGACTATCATCGATTTTGAGTGCTGCGTGCATTTTGCCAACAAAGTTTTCATTAAAATCGGCTGCATATTTTTTGGCATCTTTTTTAATGAAAATGGTATACAGCGAATCCAAAGACTGCATTACAGCTTTTTCATTTTTACCTGCCGACAATTTTCTCAAATAACTGTTGTATTTGGATAAATCAGCTGTTTGTATATCACAAGGAATGGTTGATAATTGAGTTTCGATATAGCTGACATTTTCTTTGATTGCCCTGTTTTTCAGCTCTAATAAACCAGCTTCAAAATTACCCTGTGTGGCAGGTTCAAATTTCATGAAAGATTCAAAAAATAATTTATCCGAAGGATAGTCAACATTATTGTAATCTTTGGCAGACCACTTGTGCATTACTTTTTGTTTGTAGGTATCCAGTTCTCCGTTCTTTTGAAGCGTAGAGAATAGCACCCAGTCAGCTCCGGATTGCTTTTCCTGACTCACAGTCATAGTCTGCGTGTTGAGATAGAAATCTTTTGCTATAGCATGAGCCAACAATGGCTCTGCATAAATTGAACCGGAATAATGATGGTGTAAGTCGCCTCCTTTAGGCATTTGTGTAAAAAAAGCCGTGAGTTCGGCTTCGTTGTTTCTGATTTTTTCAAAATAAGTTTCTGCCGATTGCGAAAAACCCAGTTGGCATATCATCGAAAAAAAGAAAGGATAAAATAGTTTCATTTTCTAAATTTCATTCAAATGTAACAAATATTCAGGAATTTGTTTTAGTTTAAATTAAATTGGTTCAAATAAAAGTTTCGTTATTGTTCTCGATATAGTCCAAGTCAACATGGAAAGTTTCCTTTAATTTCCATAATGCCAACAATGAAGCGATTGATAATAAGGAGCCAACAATCATTCCTGCTTTGAGAATATCACCTTCAAAAATACGGTCTCTGAAAAAACTATAGATTAAAATAATCAGCGGAAGAGAGCCTCGAACAAAATTGGGAACAGTAGTTGTCACTGTTGCTCGAATATTTGTTCCAAATTGTTCTGCAGCGATGGTTACAAACAAAACCCAATATCCGACAGAAATTCCCATGACAAAGCAAAGAAGATAAAAGGCAGAAGGAGAAATTCCGTAAGCGTTCAAATAAACAAAAACCATTATTAGATTCGAAATCAGAAATAGGCACATAATTTTTTTTCGGCTTTTGAACCATTGGCTGAATAAACCGCTGGCAATGTCACCAAAAACCAATCCGGCATAGCAGAAAGCAATGGCTTTTCCTGCGGCTATGGTTTCGGCCTGCTGTACTCCGAGAGCTTTAGCAAATTCGGGTGAAAAAGTAATCAAAACACCTACCAAAAACCAAAGCGGTACACCAATAAGTATGCATTGCAGGTATTTTGAAAATCTTTTTGTATTGGTAAACAAAGACAAGAAATCTCCTTTCTTTTCATCACTTTGCTGTACCTGTTTGAACATTCCCGACTCGGTAATGCTGATTCTTAAAAACAACAGCAGGATGCCAAGGCCTCCTCCGGCATAATAGCACAGCCTCCAATCCTGAAAAAACTGGTAAACCAAATAAGCTGCAACAGCTCCCGAAACACCTACCGAAGCCACAATCATGGTTCCGTAACCGCGTTTTTCTTTAGGCAGGGACTCGGCCACCAGAGTAATTCCGGCACCCAGTTCTCCTGCGAGTCCAATACCAGCAATCAGCCGCCAAAAAGCATAGCCATCAACTGTCGTTACCAGTCCATTGGCAATATTTGCCGCCGAATACAGTAATATAGAACCAAACAAAACAGATATCCGCCCCTTTTTGTCTCCTAAAATTCCCCATAAAATTCCTCCGAAAAGCATACCAAACATCTGCATACTGATGAGGTATTCTCCCTGATCACGGACTGCATCGCCAGTTATTCCTAAATCTTTCAGACTGTCCGTACGGACGATTCCAAAAAGCAGTAAATCATAAATGTCAACAAAATAACCAAGCGCTGCTACAATCACCGCGGCGTTAAGTATGGATTTCGAATTTTTAGTAATAGATGAGGTAGAGTTGGTCATTAGGAGTTGGTCTTTATTGGCAGTTTCATTAATAAATCGGTTTGCTGGTCATTACCCAATGTAAAAATATGTTTGTCGAAAGTGACAAAACCATTTTTGGTATAAAACTGTAAAGCTCTGTGGTTTTCTTCCCAAACGCCAAGCCAAGCATAATCAACATTAGATTCCTGCGCCACTTTTATAGCTTTGTCGAGTAACAGCTGTCCTATTTTTTTTCCGTGAAAAGCTTTCAAAACATAAATACGCTGAATTTCGATTGTCTCGTCTTCAATCGTTTCAGTTTGTGCATTTCCTGAATTTAATTTAAGATATCCAACAGGATCATTATCCCAATAAGCAATGTAAAATGGCGAATTGGGATTGTTTATTTCTAAAGTCAATTGAGCCGTGTTGAAATTATCCTTTAGGTATTTCTCCATGTTTTCGGGAGTGTTTATTTCCGAAAATGTTTCGGTAAAAGATTCAATACTTATTTTTTGTATTGTTATTAGGTCTTCTAAATTGGCTTTTTTAATTTCAATCATTGGAACAGGTTTGTTTTTTATAAAATCAAAAATACATAAAATCGGATGACAATTTGTGATTTTAATCCAGCCCAAAAAATAACCATTTAACCGCAAAGGTCACAAAGGATTACGCAAAGTTCGCAAAGCTTTGTGTGCCTTGCGCCTTCTTTGTGAACTTTGCGGTTAAATTTCATTTTAAAAATCTATGACAATATTAAACAATTCAATTCATAGTTTCCGAAATCTAAATTTCAATTTGTATTTTTGGAATCGTTTTAAAAGAACACATAAAAAATGAAAATCATACTTTCCCCAGCCAAATCGCTAAACTTCGAACAGGAATTACCAACTACGCAGCATACATCATCATCTTTTCTAAAAGAATCCAGACAGGTTCATAAAGTTTTGAAACAGCAATCCCCGAAAAACTTATCGGAATTGATGTCGATTTCAGATAAACTGGCTGATTTGAACTGGAAACGCAATCAGGACTGGAAAACTCCTTTTACACCTGAGAATGCACGCCCGGCAGTTTATGCCTTTGACGGCGATGTGTATACAGGATTGGATGCTTACACAATTCCCTCTGAAAAACTGGATTTGCTTCAAGACCGATTGCGAATATTATCGGGTTTGTATGGGTATTTAAAACCTTTGGATTTGATTCAGCCGTACCGATTGGAGATGGGAACAAAATTACCTATTGGCGAAAGCAAAAATTTATACGAGTTTTGGAAAAAGACCATTACCGATTCCCTGAACAAAGAACTTAAAAAAGGGGAGTTGTTTATCAATTTGGCGAGTAATGAATATTTCTCAGCTGTTGATGTGAAAGCATTGAAAGTGCCCGTTATCACTCCCGAATTCAAGGATTACAAAGACGGAAAACTGAAAATAATCAGTTTTTTTGCTAAGAAGGCGAGGGGATTGATGGTTCGTTATATTTTGGATACCAATGCCGAAACTATTGACGATTTAAAAGGATTCAATTACGAAGGCTACCAGTTTGACGCTAATTTATCCAAAGAGAATAATTTGGTTTTTACACGTTAGATTACAGGTTTCAGAAGGCAGAATTTAGAAAGAACTTCATATTATCTACTAATTCTACATTGTTTTTAATCGTTTTTAGTAAATTTTCGTTCTCCTGTGATGTCGTAAGTTTTCAAATGTTCTCCTTTATGATTATAGATAGAACATTCAAATTCAGGTTTACTTTTTATTAAGTTAAAGACAAAACTTTCAGCATCGTAAAAATTGTCAAATAGTTGATAAACTTCTTTGTCGTTCTGACCTTTTGAGAATATTGTTAAGTCTTTTTTAAAAACGTGGCCTGTAGCATATTCAGCAATAAGAATAGAACATTTATTTTCTTCTAAGATTGGTGCTTTCATTCGTTTCTTGTCTTTCTGTTGAAGTATTACTGTTAATTCTTGCTTTGCTAAATCTCTCGACTTCGAAAAGCGTTTTCACCTATTAAGAATGATTTCTCTTAAGAAACTCTCCGTAGTGAGGTACATTATTTTTCTGTCTCCAATGTGTTCATGTATGATTTTAGTCTGTAACTATATTTACTTGGGTCTGTTCCAAGTGTTTTAAATTCCCGCTTAATGAGTTCAATTAATAGTTCCCTAACTGGTTTGCCCTCCATTTTTGTACACTTTGCTTTTACCCACCAAAGATAGGGTGAACTAGGATACTTTTTTAAAGCCTCATTCAGCTCTGTATCATCTGATTTTATTATGTCAGTCCTAATGGTAAAATAGCTTACAGCAAATCTTTCATCATCAAATTCAGTCCACCCTAATTTGTCAATTTCAGGCTTTACTTGCCCTTCAGCAGTCGCTTGTAAATATGCATAAATGTTTAAAATATCTTTATCTTTTGTCTTTTTGGCTAAATCAAGTAACTCATTACCTCTTTTTGAATAAAATTCATTTTCGGATAATAGACCGTTTACAAAACAAATTCTTAAAAGGTCAGAGGTGAGTTCTCCAAACTCGGGAAGTGGTTTATTGTTAAGTATTATATTGCTGTCGGTAAGCAGTTTCTTAATATCTTCATTTTTCCCGCTTTCCTCAAGTTTTTTTATTTGTAAATAGGCTTTTATAATTTTAAGATCGTTATTTTCTTTATCTAATTTTGTTTCGGCTAATTTTGTGTCTTCGTTTAGAAAGTATTCCTGTGAACCTTTGTTCCACCAATCAAATTCCCAATTTTTGTCTAAAAACAGTAATGGATAAAAACTTGAAAATTTGCCTTTTTCAATTTCCGTTTTTAAGTCATTTCTTGTTTTAACTTGGTTTGTTTTACCATAAATGGTATAAATAGCTTTGTCAATTGCAGTATGGTTTTGAGGATGATTTGCTTTTTGCCAATTTGTAATTGATAAGTCTATTTTGTCAATGTTTAAGTAACAATCAGCTAACCAGACAAAAGTTCTTATGTCTTTAGGTTCTTTTAAGGAATAAGTTTCGTAAAGTTTTGACGCCTCCAAATATTTTCCGCTTCTATGAAGTTCAATGGCGTATTCAAGAATGAAATTTTGATCAAGCGGATTTTTTAAATAGACCTGTTCATGAAGTAAAAGAGATTTGTCTGGGTCAATTTGATAAAGTATTCTTCCAGTTAAATATTTTTTATACTCATTGTCTGCGCTTTTAATCAAATTTTCAGTGCAGACATTGAGATCATTTTCTACTATACAAGTACTGAATTTTGATATTTCATCATGAAAATCGTTTTTAGTTTTTTCAATTTGCTCTCTATTTGAGACCAAAGTCTGTCCGAAACAGATACTTGTAAATGATAAAAAAGCTGTAAAAATAATTATAGGTTTCTTCGTTATGTTGTTAGTTGTCAATTGTTTGCTGGTGTAATTTGTTTGTATATCTGATAAAATTAAATCAATCCACCCAAATTAGGTTAGCTTGATCAGTTAAATGGTTTTAATTACTATTTTCAAATATAAAGAAATAATAACTGTAAACTTATAAGGAAGAATTTGTTTGTTGTGATAAGTTTTATTTTTTTAAGAAATAGGAGTTCAAAGAAAATTATGAGTAGTTTGTCAATGACAAACTTTACAGATATTTGTTGCAGAAATATTTAATCTTTTAGGAATAAAGGGAGTGCAATGGTTGGGATAATTGTAAAAAAGCAAAAATGTTTCCCTCTAACCCCTATAGCATTAAAAATCCTTGTGTGCCGGGGTTTGGCATACAAGATTGCAACGGATAGCGGGAAGAATGTTGATAAAACACCAACTGTTCTGCTCCTAAAAAAAAGAAAACTCCAAATTTCACTAAATTAATCAGTGAGATTCGGAGTTTTTTAAATCTGAAATCTAGAATTAATGCATAGCCTCTGAAGGATCTATTTTATTTTTTCCTTTTTTGACCAAAAGGATAATTGGGATACAGAATAAAAACATGATTCCCAGATAAAGGAAAATATCCATGTATGATAAAACAGTGCTTTGTTTCATTACTGAAAATTCGAGCACTTTATAGGCTTTGTCCAAGGCTTCGTTGCTGGAAAATCCTTTGGACATAAAATTTCTTTGTAAACCAAGGATACGCTGCTGCACCTGATAGTTAGCGGGGTCCAAATGCGTAAGTAAATTTACTCGGTGTTCCTGACTCCAGCGGGTGATAAATGTGGTGATGATGGCAATACCAAATGAGCCTCCCAATTGACGCATCATTCCTGTAAAAGCGGCTCCTTCTCCAATATGTTTTCCTTTCAGGGTCGATAATGAAAGAGTGGTTATTGGTACAAATAATAATCCCAGTCCGATTCCTCTCAAAATCAATGGCCAGTATAAATGTTCTACTCCAGTGTCGGGAGTCATATTACAGTACATCATGAAACAAAAGAAGAAAAAGATTAAAAATCCTACTGCTACCATATAAGTCTGCGGTACTCCTTTTTGAATTAAATTACCAATAATCGGCATCATAAATGCTGTGGTTATAGAACCCGGAATTAACAATAATCCCGCATCGGTAGCTGTCCAGCCTAAGATTGACTGCGTATAAATTGGTATAATCAGCGTTGAACCATATAACCCAAAACCAAGAATAAAACACATTACGGTTCCTATTCTCAGGTTTCCGTCTTTTAAAACACTTAAGTTTACAATTGGATGCTTATAAGTGAGCTCTCTCCATATGAAAAGTATTAACCCCATAATGGTTACTACACTTAAGGTTGTAATTAAAGAGTCATTAAACCAATCGTCCTGTTGTCCGTGTTCTAAAACAAATTGTAAAGAGCCGATGAAAGCGGCTAATAATACAATTCCCCACCAATCGACCTGATTTGCTTTTAGTTTTTCGCCGTATTTTGGACTTCTTACGAAAGAAATTGCCAAAACGGTTGCGATAATTCCCAACGGAATATTGATGTAAAAAATGTAAGGCCAAGAATAATGGTCAACCAAATAACCTCCCAATGGCGGACCGAGTGTTGGTCCGACAATTACGCCCATTCCGTAAATAGCCTGAGCCATTCCGCGTTTTGCAATTGGGTAACTCTCGGTGATGATTGTTTGTGCCGTTACCAATAAGGCTCCTCCTCCCATACCTTGTACGAATCGAAAGGCTACTAATTCCCAAATGTTTGTTGCATTTCCACAGAGGAAAGAACACACTGTAAAAAGTATAATCGAAGCTACAAAGTAATTACGTCTTCCGAATTGCTGCGACAACCAGCTGGTCATTGGGATTACAATAACATTTGCAATAGCATATGCGGTAATTACCCAAGCCACATCTGTAAGGGTTGCACCAAGACTTCCCCGCATGTCGGTAAGCGCTACGTTTACGATAGTCGTATCAACGATTTCCAACAGTGCACAAAGTACCGCCGTAATCGTGATAATGACGCGTCTAAATCCGTATTCTACTAAATCGTCGTCTGCTGCTTGTACTTTTGTCATTTATATGAATTATAAAATTGGATATTTTGACTTTTTTTAGATTGTTAGACTTTTAGAGTATTGGATTATTAGACTTTTCAGTTAGAAAGTATGGAATTATCCAACAATCTAAGTCATCTAAAAGTCTAATAATCCATGCAGTCTAAAAAAGTCTTATTTCAAATGAACATCAACATCAGCATTCATGCCCGGACGTAATAATTTTACTTTTTCAGGATCATTTGATGCATCTAAGTTGATTTTTACCGGTAATCTTTGAATTGTTTTTACAAAGTTTCCTGTAGCATTATCAGGCGGTAACAAAGAGAAACGAGAACCTGTAGCAGGAGAAAATGAAGTTAAAGTAGCTTGGAAATCATAATCAGGATACGCATCTACTTTTATCGTTACTTTCTGCCCAACAACCATTTTGTTTAGCTGTGTTTCTTTAAAATTAGCTACAACCCAAGCTTCATTGTTATTGATAATATAAAATAAAGACTGTCCGGCTTGTACCAATTGTCCTGGCTGGATATCAATTTTTGAAACCTGACCGTCAATTGCAGCAGTTACTACAGTGTAAGTTAAATTTAACTGAGCTGCTTCCAATAATGCTTTTGCTTTTTTAATATTAGCGGCAGCTACAAGTGTCTGTTTGTCAGAAACTCTTGATTTTGCTTCAATAGCCGATTTTTGATAAGAACTTGCTTTTTGCTGCTGTTCCAAAATACGTACTTGGCTTTCTGCTTCTTGCTTTGCAGCTAGAGCCTGTTCGTATTGCTGTTTAGTGATCGAATGCGTTTTGTATAAATTTTCATAACGTACATAATCACTGTTTGCTCTTCCTAATCTAATTTTTGCAGTCTCAATATTTCCTCCTGCAGATTGTATATTGGCATTCGAAACAGCAACATTTGCTAATGCGCTTCCAATTTCTTCCTTGGCAGATTCAAAACTGCTTTCAGAACCGATATAGGCAGCATTGGCTTCTTCAATTTTCAATTGGTAATCTCTTTTGTCAATGGTAAATAAGGTATCTCCCTTTTTTACATAATCATTGTCTTTTACATACACTTTGCTGATATAACCAGAAACCCTTGGAATTATTGGGTTCATGTTTTTCTCTATCTGAGCATCATCCGTTTCTTCATGTGATTGAGAATGAATGTATTTTACTATTCCATAAGTTCCTCCTCCTAGGATTAAAACCAATAGGATTATAATGAATTTGGTGTTTGTTTTTTTCTTTTCCATGATATTGGTGGTCGTTATATTTTTGAAAGATTGAAGGTTTGTGATAGCTGTCCTGTTGTTGATAGTAATTCGTAATATCTTTGAATAACATCTACTTTGGAAATAGTTTCGCTGATTTTTGATCTAAGCTGTTCTACATCGGCATCCAGTAAATCATTGGTATCTGCAAGTCCATTTTCGTTTTTATCTTTTACAATACGATAATTTTCGGCAGACTGTTCAACAGCTTGGGTTAAAACAATACTTTGCTTTACAGCCAGATCATAATTGGTAATTGCCTGCTGTACCTGCACGCGAATATTATCTTTTAATAACTCTTCAGAATTTTGAACTTCAAGATTTTTGCTTTTTGCAATTTTTACCTCAGTACCGTTTTTTAGAATACCACTAAGATCATATGAAACACCAACACCTAAAAACATGGCATTTTGGACCGTCAAGATGTGCTGTATGTTTAGAGCAGCATATCCGCCGGTCAAAGCAACAGTTGGATAATAGTTGGACTGAGCCATTTTTAAGTTGTTTTGAGAGGCTTTCTCCTGGAATTTTAATGCTTCCAAATCTTTACGGTTTTCAAGTGCCGGTTTCTCGTCAGTAGGAATTTCATCCTTTGGGAAATTAATCAGATCACTTTCATTAACTACTAATTTTGTTCCTGCTGGTAATTTCAATATAGTAACAAGGTAGTAATTGAATATCGTTTCGTTATTGATTGCTTCATCAAGAGAAAGCTGAAGTTTAGAAACCTGAAGCTGTGCTTTTAATAAATCATTACGAGGTATAATTCCATTTTTTTCCAAAGCAATAAAATCAGTAACGCGCTGCTGTGCACTTTTTTGATTTTCTTTTATTAATTCAATGGTTCTTTGCGATTTGTACAAATTGGCATAATAGTTTATTACCCTCATTGCCACATCTTCTTTTGTTTTAGAAGCCATTGCATTTTCTGCCTGGAATAAATTGTCCTGAAGCTTAATTTCATTTTGAATTTTAAATCCAGAAAATATTGGAACTTTTAAGCTCGCTTGACCTATAGCTATATGACCTGGGGCAGGCATTCCTGCACCTGAGTCTCCCAGACTAATATTGGAACTTATTGTTGGTTCATTCAAACCAAGAAATTGTCCAGAAATTGTTAA
Source organism: Flavobacterium sp. HJJ (assembly GCF_015351475.1). GTDB lineage: Bacteria > Bacteroidota > Bacteroidia > Flavobacteriales > Flavobacteriaceae > Flavobacterium > Flavobacterium marginilacus. Next base: position 112,922 of record NZ_JADKPR010000017.1, read on the forward strand.
ATCAGGATACTGATTATTTTTTGCCGATTGTAATTCGTGTTTTTTGGTGTCTACTTTGGTGTTCGCCAATGAAACTTCATTACTTTTTGTCCAAGCCAATTGTATTGCTTCTTCCAGCTTTAAATTGGTCTTCTCTTGGGCAGATAAGGATGAAATTCCAACGAAGAAACCTCCAAAAAGTATTAAATAGCTAATTTTCATGTGTTAAGAAGGCTTTAATAGTTTGTTGAATGTGCATTGTTAAAGTTGTTTTTATATAGGTATTGTATTTTTCTTCGGTGTCTAATTGAAAAAGTTCCTGATAAAAAGGCCTATTCAGATGAAAATGAAAATAGGTGCCAAGTATCGTTGTAGTAAGGAGCGGTGTAACAATATCTTTTCTGAAAACTCCTTCCTTTTGGCCATCTTCAATAATGGTTTCTAATACTTTTAAATTACCCCGCTTTAAATCGGTAAAAGCCTGTAGATTTATTACCCGCTGGCTTGTTGAAAATTCAAAGTGCATAATTTTATATATGCATCTGTTGGTATTGATTTTATCGATATAAAGTGCTACCAGTTTGTTGATTTTTTGAAGCGGGTCTAAATCTTCCAGCATTAAATTATCCAATTGCAGTTTAATGCCTGAAGCGCGGTGCAGAATAATGGATTCTAATAATTGTTCTTTTGACCCAAAATAATAAGAAACCATAGCAATGTTAATTTTGGCTTCCTTGGCAATATCTCTTATCGAAGTACCATCAAATCCTTTTTCAGCAAAAAGATTTTCCGCTACCAGAAGAATCTGAATTTGTTTTTCGTTAAAGTCCGTTTTCACTGTTCCATTTTAAATTCTGTACAAAATTAAACACTTGTTTAAATTAAACACTTGTTTAATTTTGCTTTAACTTTATTTTAACATTTTTGAATTAAAAATTTAATTGTATTTAAAATTACATAAATTAGTTTTAAATTGTATGGATTGATGTTTAATTTATTGATTATCAATGAATAAATAAATTGTGAATATCTATTTTTGCGAATTGAGCGTTTTTTTTTGTTTAAAATCTATCTTTGGCATCCTTAAAAAAAATATATGAGCACAATTTGGTATGAATGCAAAGTTAAGTACAGAAAAACAGATGAAACTGGAGGACAAAAGGTTACAACAGAACCTTATTTGGTAGATGCTTTATCTTATACAGAAGCAGAGAGCAGAATCACCGAAGAGATGTCCGCTTATATTAGTGAAGAATTTAAAATCACCAATATAAAAATGGCCAATTATGCGGAGATTCATCCTTTTGAAAATACGGACCGCTGGTTTAAAACCAGAGTTTCATTAATGGCTTATGATGAAGAAAGCGGTAAAGAAAGAAAATCAAATATGTATTTACTGATACAGGCCAATGATGTAAAAGAAGCTTTTGATAATACGGTTCATGTGATGAAGACGACTATGGGCGAATATTCCATTCCTGCTATTTCTGAGTCTCCAATTATGGATGTATTTCCATATTTTTCGGGAGAAGATGGTGAATTGGAGGAATTGGAAAAATTTAATGCCCGCAAAAACTCTAAACCCGAAATAATAAAAGAAACTGATTTTGAAGATCCTATGGAATTTGAAACGGTTTTGGAGGAAGGTGAGCAGGAAGCTTAAAAAAACAGCAGCTGTATACATAAAAAAGGATTTTTTCGGTGCTGGTTATGCATTGAAAAAATCCTTTTATTTTTTTGATCTAAATTTCATTATTTATCACCAAAATGGGTAATCATAGATTTTTTTATAGCTGAAATTAATTACTGAATTATTTTATTTCTTTCAAATATTGGCTAAAATTAGACTTCTGTTAATGAGTTAAGTATTGTTAAATTTTGATTTTTTTACCGCTTTAACCATTTTGATATTTTTTCTTTTGTCAGACTATCCTATATTTATAAAAAAAATGCGAGAGTGATGTTGTATTAACTTAAGGAAGGATAATGGGAAAGTCAAAAAAAGAGTTTAGCTATGAAGAGCTTCTTAAAAAAGTTGAGGAGCAGGAACTGCTGATAAAAGCGTTGCATGATGAGAAGGAGGATAAAATCAATTTTGAGTATTTTATAAAAAATTCTCCTGATTTAGCCTGTATTGTAGGTGCTAATGCTTATTTTAAAATGGTTAATGACTCTTTTGTTAATGTGCTTGGATATTCAAAAGAAGAGTTATTATCTAAACCATTTTTTGAATTTATTCATCCTGATGATCTGGAAAAGACTTCATCAGTATTCACTTTGTTACCCAAAAATTCTCCAGTAGTTGATTTTGAAAACAGATATATTAAAAAAAATGGTGAAATCGTTATTCTGCAGTGGAAATCCAATTTAAATTATTCCAATAACTTAGTATATTCGATTGCCAGGGACATTACTGATATTAGAAAAACACAGGAAAAACTGTTATCCAGTGAAAAATCATTAAACGAAGCTCAAAAAATTGCAAAAATCGGAAGCTGGGATTTTAGTTTAATAACTCAGGAATTGAATTGGTCCAACGAATTGTATAAAATTTTTGAATTTGAAAAAATTCCAAATGATACTGAGCTTTACGGGAAATACTTGTCCTGTTTTTTGCCAAAAGATGCAGAAATATTAAGGATGAATATTAATAAAACTATTGCAGGCAGTGAACCGTATGAAATGGAGCACAAGATTATCCTGCCAAATCAAAAAATAAAATGGGTATACTGTACAGGAGTTTCGGTAACTGACAGTAATGGCAATGTAGTTGCTCTGAAAGGTGTTGTTCAGGATATTACTCAAAAAAAAGAAATAGCCGATACCATTAAAGCAAAAGAAAAAGCAGAAGCCTCTAATAAAGCAAAGTCTGATTTTCTTGCAAACATGAGCCATGAAATACGCACACCTCTTAATGGTATTATAGGTTTTACCGATTTACTGCTTAAAACAAAATTTGATAAAGACCAGTTAGAATATCTTTCCACAGTAAATGAATCAGCAAATACATTGATGGAAATCATCAATAATATTCTTGATTTTTCTAAAATTGAATCTGGTAAGCTGGAATTGATTTCTGAAGAAATTGATATCTACGAATTATCAAATCAAATAATAAATTTATTCAAATATGAGGCCAATCATAAAAAAATTGATTTGGTGCTCCATATTGATGATGCTGTTCCGCAGTTTATAAAAGGAGATTCTTTCCGGCTGAAACAAATATTAGTGAATTTACTGAGTAATGCAATGAAATTTACTTTTTTGGGGCATATAAAGCTTAAGATTGAACAAGCTGATGCAGATGAAATTGTCTCCAATATTAAATTTTCGGTAATCGATACAGGAATTGGTATAAAGACTCAAAATCAAAAGAAAATTTTTCAGTCATTTATTCAGGCAGATAATACCACTACAAGAAAATACGGGGGAACCGGTTTGGGTCTGGCTATTTCAAGCCAGCTTTTGAAATTAAAAAAGAGTAAACTAAAACTGACTAGCTCATTTGGAGTGGGCAGTGAATTCTTTTTTATTATTCCTTTTGAAAAAATTAATGAAAAAGAAAACAGTCCTTTGGTTCCAATTAATTTTAAAGAAAAAAAATCTTCAGAGATTTCTAATTCTCTCGATAATTATAAAATATTAATTGCCGAGGACAATAAAATAAATATGCTTTTGGCCAAAACATTAGTCAAAAAGATTATTGGCAGCTGTACTATAATTGAAGCAGTAAACGGATATGATGCAGTAGTCCTTTCTGAAATTGAACTGCCGGACCTTATTTTAATGGACATTCAGATGCCGATTCAAAATGGTTATGACGCTGCGACGGCCATTCGGAAATCGAAAACAGTTATGCATATTCCGGTTATAGCTTTGACCGCGGGAGTTTTAAACGGTGAGAAAGAGAAATGCATCAGCCACGGAATGTCAGATTACATTACGAAGCCGATAGTTCATGCCGATTTAGAAAAGGTGCTGCATAAATGGCTGAAAAAGTAAGGACAGACAGCTTCTTTTTTATTGGTCTCAAATAGAGTTTAAAACTATGCACTTTCAGGGCATCTCGCTTTAGCTTCTAAAAAAGTTTTTGCCACAGATTCACAGATTTTAAAATCATTTTTT
>NZ_JADKPR010000018.1 GCF_015351475.1 Flavobacterium sp. HJJ
TTTCATAAATTTTCGGAATTCAACCTTGCAGACTTCCAGTTTCTCGTAGAACTAGACCTCTAAACTTTCAGTGTAGAGTGGTTTAGTTTATCATTATATATTTTAATTTTTTTTCAAATAAAAAGCTATTTAAAAAAATAAGAGAGCTAATTTCTGTTGAAAATTTAGGAAACAAAAATCTAAAATGGATTAGTCTTTGATGCCAAGTTTGCTAAGGATATCTTCGAGTAAACACCATTTGGTTATTGATGATTGCAATAAATTAGCTCCTACAAATGCGGTAAACCAAAGAAAATTTTGGTTGACATAAATAGCCAGAAGTAAACTCAACAAGATAAAACTCCCCGCAACGGCTCTGATAATTCTATTTTTCATATGTAAATAATATTTGTTTTTTTATTGGTAATGTGTAATTGCTTCGCCTGTTCGTCCCGATAATCATCGGGACTCGAGCCGCATATCTTCATTGGTGTTTTAAACCAATTCCAAGTCATGCTCATTTCATATTTAATTTATTTTTTCGATGTTTAATACAGCTATGTGGATTTTTGAAGCAATATCCTGCTTGGAATTCAGTTTTTCTACTTCTTCAAAAACAGTTTCCATTTGTTGGCTTGGTACAAAAGCATAGAACAGGGTTGAGTCGGTTTCTACAGCCTCACCTGCAAACCAGTTGTTTTCGATTTCTTCTGATTCGGTCAAATTCTTATGTCCTTTTACTTCTTTATAAGTAAATGTGTTTACTTTTATTTTCTTAAGTATTGCTTTAACCTCAGAATCAAAAGCAGTTATGGCGGTTATTAGTACTAATTTCATTTTTAATCATTTTAAATTTTAAAAAAATCAGGACTTGAATTTCAAGTTTAGACTTTCAAGCCCCGAAAAATATTTATTCTTTCTCCCACTTTTTGCGTTCTGTGATGTAATAAATTATTGGCACTACAATTAGCGTTAGTATAGTTGAAATAATAGCTCCAAACACTAGTGAAATTGCCAATCCTTGAAAAATAGGATCAAAAAGTATAATCGATGCACCAATTACAACTGCTCCGGTAGTCAATAGGATAGGAGTGGTACGCACCGCACCCGCCTCGATAATGGCTTGTTTGAGATTAATACCCTCGTTGAGCCTAATTTCAATGAAGTCAATGAGCAACACCGAATTTCGAACCATAACTCCAGCCAAAGCAATCATCCCGATGAAAGATGTTGCCGTAAAGTAAGCTCCCAATAACCAATGTCCCAAGACGATTCCGATAAGTGACAGCGGAATGGCAAGCATCATCACTATTGGCGTTTTAAAGTTTTGAAACCATCCCACAATCAACATGTATATGATGACGATAACCACCATGAATGCAACGCCCAAATCGCGGAATACTTCGAGTGTAATTTGCCATTCACCATCCCATTTTACCGTAAAATCACTTTCATCGGTGGGTTGTTCCATATATAATTCATTCATTTTATAGCCTTTTGGCAAAGTTATTTTGGCAAGTCTTTCGTTCATTCCCAAAATTGCATAAACAGGGCTTTCCAATGTTCCTGCCATATCGGCCGTTACGTAAACTACACGTTTTTGGTCTTTACGATAGATGGTTTTCTGTAAAGTGTCATTTTTTACTTTTACCAAATCACTGACCGGAACCATATTTCCTTGATTTCCTTTGATTTTCAGGTTTTCAATTTCCTGAAGGTTGGTTTTGTCTTTATCGTCAAGCGAAAGGACGATTGCTACATTATCATTTGATTTTTCGTCATACAGATTCGAAACCGGATATTCTTTTAGCAAATAAGTAAGGTTACCAACTACTTGCTGAGGAGCAATACCGTTTAACATTGCTTTTTCCTTGTCAACTTCCAATTTGTATTCGGTTTGGTTGTCTTCGGTCATCCAGTCAACATCCACGATATCGGGAGTGTTTTTCAAAATAGTTTTCACCTGATCCGCCACTTTAATCTGCTCTTTGTAATCAGGCCCATAAATCTCGGCTACCAAAGTTGACAATACCGGTGGCCCCGGAGGCACTTCAATCAGTTTTACATTTGCGCCATATTTTTTGGCAATCTTCTGAATTTCAGGACGCATTCCTTTGGCAATTTCGTGGCTCTGTGCTTCTCTTTCTTCTTTGTGCAATAAATTCACCTGAATATCGGCCATATTGCTTCCACCACGCATATCATAATGGCGAACCAATCCGTTGAAGGTAATTGGAGCAGAAGTTCCGATGTAGTTTTGGTAATTTACCACTTCGGGACGTGTTGACAAATAGTGTGCAATTTCCCTTGTTACCGCCGAAGTACGTTCCAACGTAGTTCCCTCCGGCATATCGATAACCACCTGAAATTCATTTTTGTTGTCAAATGGCAGCATTTTTACCAATACCGATTTGGTAAAGAACATTAGTATGGAACCCAATAATAAAATCACCGTTACAACCATCAATATCTTTCTTTTTCCTGAGTTTTCAAGAAACGGACGCTCGAATTTGTTGTAAAAACGGTATATCCAGCTCGTTTCAAGACCGTGAGTTTCTTTGTGCTCCTGTTCTTCTTTTTCTTCCGAAATGTTATTTAAATTTTGGTCGTCAGGAACCCACTTTTTAATTTTATTTGAAGAAAAATTGTGATTGTTATGGGTTTCTTGAAGAAAATGATATCCTAAATATGGCGTCACAGTCAATGCAACGAACAAAGAAAGTATCATCGCTATGGAAGCCCCGATTGGCATTGGACTCATGTAAGGCCCCATCATTCCAGACACGAATGCCATTGGCAAAATTGCAGCAATTACAGTAAATGTTGCCAAGATAGTTGGGTTACCTACCTCATTGATGGCATAAATGGCCGCTTGCTTAAACGGCAGCCGCTTCATTTTGAAATGACGGTGCATGTTCTCAGCAATAATAATGCTGTCGTCAACAACAATTCCCACTACAAACACCAGGGCAAAAAGGGTGATTCGGTTTAGGGTATATCCAAGCAGATAGTAGGCAAATAAGGTCAATGCAAAAGTCAGAGGCACTGAAAGAAAAACAACCAAACCGCCTCGCCATCCCATGGCCAGCATAACCAAAACGGTCACGGCAATAATCGCAATTCCAAGGTGCATCAACAGTTCGCCTACTTTATCAGATGCGGTTTCTCCGTAATTTCGGGTTACTTCTACATGAACATCATTCGGAACTAATGATTTTTTAAGCTGTTCTACTTTGTCCAAAATTTTGGCTGAAATCTTCATTGCATCGGCACCTTTTACTTTACCAATAGAAATCGTGACAGCTGGATATTCGGATTTTGCAGTTTTGAATTTTTCATTGGTTTTTCCATATCCGAAAGACACATAACTTTTAGGTGTTGATGGTCCGTCCTGAACAGTTGCTACTTGTTTCAGATAAACCGGCATGTTTTTGTTTACCCCCACCACAAGATTTTCTACATCTTCTGTATTTGACAAAAATTGGCCTGTCGTTAACAAATACTCCTGATCGTTTTGCACAAAACTTCCGGATTGCGAACTCCCGTTATTGGCTTGGATCATTTGCATAATGCTCAAAGGATCCACACCGTTTTCAGCCATTTTATCTTTATCCAAAATCACTTTTACTTCGCGGTTTTGTCCTCCGATTTCTTTGGTAATCGCCACGTCCTTAACTTTCTCTATTTCCGAGGTCAATTCTTCGGCAATTTGGCGTAACTGAAATTCATCCTGTTTTTCGCTCCATAAGGTCAGTGCCAACATGGGTACATCGTCAATAGAACGGGTTTTTACCATTGGTTTATAAACGCCGATTGGGAACATATTTTCATGTTTTGCCAATTCGTCGTATAATTTCACATACGAACGCTCAACATCCTGTCCCACATAAAATTGGACAATCATCATGGCCTGACCGTTCATGGCCATACTGTGGACGTGTTCAACCCCTTTGATGTTCGAGATTATTTTTTCCAATGGTTTCACTACTCGGCTTTCTACTTCTGCCGGACTTGCTCCCGGATAGCCTACCATGATGTCGGCCATAGGAACGTTAATTTGCGGTTCTTCCTCCCTTGGGATCAGAAACGAACTGTAAACCCCAATAATCATCAACGCTGCCATCAATAAGACAGTTAATTTTGAGTTGATAAAAAAATGGGCTATTCTGCCTGAAATTCCTTCTTGCATATTTTTTTTGTTTAAAGTTTATGGTTTAAAAGTTTAAAATTGCTGTTCAACTAAACTTAAAACTGCTACTAATTACTGTTTACTGAATACTGATTTTAGCTCCGTTATACAATTTTCCATCGGCCGAAACGATGTATTGCTCTCCTGCCGAAAGCCCTGATAATACTTCTGCTTCATTACCAAAAATCTTCCCGATTCGAAGCCATCTCAAAATCGCAACATTTCCTGCACCCACAGTATAAACCCCTGTCAATTGTCCTTGATGAATCAAGGCTGATTGAGGTATCAAGACTTTATCGGATGTTTGTGTCGTGCTATTTTTATTGGTTACCGGAAATTGGATGTTTGCGAACATTCCTGATAAAACTGTTTTATCAGCTCCTTCCAAATTAATTTTTACCAAATATTGACCTCCGGTATTTTTGGCTGACAAACTCACTTCACTCACTTTTCCGTTCAGTGTTTTGTTTGTAGATTTTACCAAAACTTTCACCAGCATTCCGCTTGTTATCGATGCAATGTCGCTTTCGGCTACCATCGCGGTTACTTGTAGTTTTGAATCTCCTTCAACACTTACTAAAGGCATTCCCGGATTTGCCATATCTCCTTCTTTTACAAAAGTATTCGTCACAACTCCCGAAAATGGTGCCGTGATATTGGAGTAAGCAAACTGTGCCATTACTTCGTTACGCATTTGTTTGGCACCTTCTAATCCGGCTTTTGCCATTTCATAACGGGCAGTCATATCATCCAATTCTTTTTGCGAAGCGCTTTGTTGTTTATATAGAACCGTAAAGCGGTCGTAGTCTTTCTTGGCATTGTTGTACCCCGCAGTTGCCTGGAGGATGTTGGCATCTACTTGGGCTTTTTTGGCTTGTAAATCGGTATTGTTGATGCTCACCAAAAGCTGTCCAACAGTTACTTTTTGACCAACTTTTACATGAAGCTTGGTCACATATCCCATCATACGGGTGCTTAGGTTAGCACTGTTTTGGGCTTCAATTTTTCCGCTTGCCGTTATAAATGGGCTGTTGTTTTTTGTGTCCGTGCCGCTTACTTTTACTGCAATTGCAGGTTCGTTAGCAATAACGTCTTTTTTCTCTCCGTTGCAGGAAGACAGCAAAACCAAAAGCGAAATCGTTAGTGTTGATTTTAAAAAGAAGTTCTTCATTATACTATTTTTAAAATTGATATTAATTTTTGTAATTGTCATTGATATTGGCTTTTTATTTGGTTAAAAATTGAATATATTCTTGTGTGAATCGATATTCAAAAATGGCTTGTAGGTTTTCTAATTCCTTTTGAGACTGCAAGGTTTCGGATTGCAGTAAATCGGTTGTTTTTTCTAATCCCTGAGCAAAACGATTGCTTCTGATTTTGTAGGCTTCCTGCGCTTGTTCAAAAGCCAGTTGAGTGAGTTTTACATTGTTTTCTGCATCCGAAAGCTGACGGACTGCTTGGTTTAGCTCCATCTGATTTTTGGCTTTATACTGCTCGGTTTCTGTTTGAGCTTTGTTGTAGTCTGCCTTTGCTTTTTCTAATTTTCCTATGGATTTGTAACCGTCAAAAACATTCCATGATAATTGTGCTCCAACCAAATATCCTTTGGCACTAGTCCCAAATAAATTGTCATCGTACATTTCATAACTTCCAAAAGCATTCAGTCTTGGAAGTAAATTCATTTTACCGGATGTTACCATTTTTTGATAAGCTTCAGAGGATTTATCCATAGCCTGAATATCTTTTCTGTTTGTTGGTAAAACTGTATTTACACTGATAACCGAAAATTCACTTTCAAATTCTTCTGTCGGTTTGTAAACTTTTTTGGATTGTTCATCATTTAAAAGAAAACCCAAATAATCCGAAGCATTTTGAACATTTGATTTGGCATACTGCAGCTGATTACTGATTTCGTTTACACGAACCTGCACGTTCAATAAATCAGTTTTCTGCAACATTCCCTGCTTAAAATAGTTTTCAACCAATTTAAGATTGGCTTTGCCTGTGCTTTCGGCCTTTTGCAAAACTCTAACCGCTTTGTAAGCCAGTTGCAACTGCATAAACGCTTTGTTTACTTCGAGTTCCAGATATTCTTTGGTACGTTCGGTTTGCAAAGCAAAAGCATCCATTTTTGATTTTGCTGCCTGACGCCCGTATAAACCGTCAAGATTGATTAATGGCTGCTGCACTTCGATTTTGGTGGCAAAATTTTTAGTCCGTGAAGGATGATTTAAGACTGCCGGATTAAAATCTTCAGTACTGACAATGGCCTGATTTAATTTTGAACCAAAAGCCATCAGCGGATTTGTAGTCAGCATAGCGGTATGCGACACATTTACATTGGGAAGAAACAAGGAGTTTGACTGATGATAATCGGCCATAGCCGACTCATAATTTTTTTCAGCAATTTTGATTTGAAGATTTTTTTCGGACATTCTCTGAATCAGGTCTTTTTTTGAAATACGCAAAGTATCCTGACCAAAAGCGGTCCATGATAAGGCTAAGAGCCCGAAGAGAGTAAATATATTTTTATTTTTCATCGTTACTGTTGTTTCATTAATTTGAAGCAAAAGTAAGAGAGCAGGAAAAGGTAGTTTGTAACAATAGTTACATAGGGAACCCATAAAATTTAAAAAGTCCCAAAAAGGGACTTTTACTACAAAATAGATAATTTGTTTGTGAATTAAAATTTTACAATAATTCTATAATATTTCGGTTGAGTTTTATTTTTCCTTCGTCTTCAAGCACCTTCAGCAATCTTGAAATAACCACGCGTGAAGTATTGAGTTCATCAGCAATTTCCTGATGAGTAATTTGCATGATGTTTGTTTGGTTTACTTTTGCTTTTTCATTCAGATGTTTGATCAAACGCTCGTTCATATTCATAAAAGCAAGAGTATCAATCGCATTAAGCATCTCTTTCATACGGTTAGTATAGCTGTCAAAAACAAAGCTTCGCCAGCTTTTGTATTTACCCAGCCATTCTTCCATTTTTTCTACAGGTAACATAAGTACGATGCCGTCTGTTTCGGCAACAGCCCTGATTTCGCTTTTGGTTTTTCCCATGCAGCAGGCCATAGACATGGCACAGGTATCTCCTTTTTCTAAAAAATATAGAAATAACTCTCCCTGATCTGGAGCTTCCCTCAAAATTTTAATGGCACCTTCCAGTAACAATGGCATTTTAAAAATAGTATTTCCTATTTCTATTAAAATATCCCCTTCTTTAAATTTTTTTGTTACTGCCACCGATGCAATTTCATCAATGAGAGCTTCTTCGAAAATATAACTGTAATGTTTTTGTATTACTGATTTTAATTCTTGCTGTGTCAATGTTTGTTAGATTTAGGGAAATTATATAAAGATAAATAAAAAATCACTTATTTAAGTAGGGGATAAATAGCTTTTTTGATACTTAATATATAATTATCAAGATACTATACATTCATTCTAATTTAACAAAATTTTTGAAAAAGGCGTTAAACGTTTTAATAATTGATGATCATCCAATCATTACAGAGGCTTACAAAAGAATTTTTTTCGAGAATATTTATTATGAAATAAACTCGCACATTGTCACATCTTATGGTGAAGCTCTGATAATTTTAAACAGCAGTAATTTTGATGTCGTTTTTATTGATTTTGAATTATCTTCTTCAAATGATAATCTGCATATTTCAGCAGAGAGACTAACTGTTTTAATAAGAAGCAAGTTCCCAAAGACCAAAATTATATTGGAAATATCCGAAAATAAACCAAAGCTGTTTTCTATTTTAAAGAGTATTTCCTTTAATGGTCTATTAATTAAAAAAGATGTCACGCCCGAGATCATTCTGCAGGCATTAGATATTGTTCTTACCGGAATTTCGTTTTATAGTCTTACTGCAGCAGCTTTAAAAAGTACAGCAGATAAGCAAGCTTATTTCGTAGATGAACTAGATCTCAAAATTCTGCAGAGTCTTTCTCAGGGTGTGAGGACAAAAAACATGGTGAAATTTATTCCTTTGTCATTAAGCGCTATAGAAAAACGGAAAAGCAGAATAAAAGAGTTTTTTAATGTTAAAACCGATGAATTATTACTAGATAAAATTAGAGAAGAAGGTTTAGTATAAGATTAAAGCCTTTTAGAAATATTATTTAACAGATTAAAAATCGACAGCCTAAGTTAGTTTTAAATTAGCAGATTAATATTTCACTCCTTTTTTTATTTAAAGCTGCCATTGCCTTTTCTTCCTTTTCCGTTATCAAACTGGCTTTTTCCCCATTTTTGTGGCTGCCAGGAAAATTGAAGCATGAAATAATTACTGTTTTTATTGGTAAAGTTTTGTTGATATCCGTTATCGGTACTATTGTAATTGATTAAATAATTTTGTTTTATCAAATCCATTATAACAAAACTGATAATTCCGTTTTGCTGCTTAAAAATGCGTTTTTCAATATTCATATTAAAAACAAATGGCGTCATTTTTTTATCACTATTTGAAGTCTGATTTAGATTTTGCTGTAAATAAAAATTCATGCTCCAGGTTTTAAGAAAATACAGACTTATATTCGCATTAGCATTAAACAATTGATTGAATGTTTTAACTGGAGATGCTGAATTATGATCTACTTGAGAAATATATTCCAATTCTGTATTGATTTCCAGCCATTTTTTAGGATTAAATAAAAAATTAGCTTTCCAGTTTTGCGATATTGATTTTCGCATTTCGAGTGCTTCATTTAAAAAATAGGGATTATTAGACTGTCTAATTGAACCATTCAGCTGAAAGTTTGAGTCAAATACAGCTAAACTTTTACCCAAGTTGAAATTCAGCATAGTAGATTTCTGGCCGTCAATATTAGCAAAAGTATTGATCGTCGTAAGTGTGTTTTTCTCTTGGTCTACAACAGTACTGGTTACAGCCCCGATACCGTTTTTAGAAGCGGTAGATAAAAACATTATTGAGGTATTAAACTGAAGCTTTTTAAAAAATTTGGTGTACGTAATGTTATAATTAAGTATTTCTGCATTTTTTAAATCCAGATTTCCTATAGTGGTCTGGTATGCAATTGCATTATTTGGTATGGGGTTTAATGCATTTAAAGAAGGCTGTTTAAAATTTTGAGAAACAGTAATATTTAGTAAACCAAACTTAGGAGTATTATATGAAATATTAAATCCAGTTTCGGGCAGCAAATCATGGCGGTTTACTTTATTTTTTTCGAGACCAATTTCTCCTTTTATCCAATTATTTCTCACTCCAAAAGTTGGAGCTATCGTCAGACCATTTTGTAGTTTATATTCTGTTTTAAAGGAAATAGGGATATGATACGTTACCTCTTTTTGAAAATAACTCAATTTTGGATCATAACTAATAGATCCTTCTTCAGCAATTGAAGTGTCGGTATCATTTAAATTAGCATTACTTTGAAATTCAAGGCTTGCTTTAAATCTTAACTGTTTATTGTATTTCCAGTTTAATTCATTTCTAACCGAATTTACAAAGTTCCTGCTTTTAATATCTTTAAACTGATTCAATGTACTATCTGCAGCAACTGTATTTATGGTGTCTTTGTAAATGTTTGTAATAGAATTGTGTTTTGTTTTATTAGTAGTATAGCTGCTCCTTACCGAAAAATTTAAGACTAAATTTTGGCCAATGTTATTATTATATTGCGTATTGAAATTGTAGTTTAATTTTTTGAAATTGGAGGCAGAATTTGTCTCCTCAAAATTGTCAATTAATCCAGATTGAATACTTTGATTGGACAAATTGGCGTCATTTGCAGCAACATTTACATTTAGGGAACCCATAAAACCGCTTCCATCTTTAAAATTAGAGTTGAAATTGTTATTAAAATTTAAACTATTATTTTCAGAAACAGCAGTTCTAACTGTTTCTTTATACAAGCTGCCCTCTTTATAATAATTTTCACCGATTGATCTTGTTGAATTATTATTTATAGAACGAGAAAAACTTAAGTCGCTAAAAAAGTTAATTTTTTTTAAATTAAAATTTTTAGCAATTCCAGCATTCATATTTTTTAACTGCCCGTCAGATACATTAGAATCATTAGTCTGATTTAAATTTAAATTTTGTTTCGCCAGTGAACCAGGAACTCTCGTACTCCGTATACCTAAAGGTTCTTCCTGATAGTTTCCATTTGCCGAAAATTGATTGGATTGATCAATATTCTTTACTCCTGAAGCTATACGCGTTCGAGACTCAGAACCTGATTCTCCCGTAAAATTCAGCATTCTACCTGCAGATTTATCGGCTTTGGTTACAATGTTTAATACTTTGGACGATTTGTCTGTTTTCTGCATTTTGGCGATATTACCAGATTCGTCCATATCAATAATTTGAATACGTTCTATAATATCTGCCGGCAGTTCTTTCATCGCTTCTTTAACCGATCCGCTAAAATAGTTCACACCGTTAAAAAGTGCTTTTACAACCACTTCATCATTATAAAATACCGTTCCGTTAGGATCAATTCGTATGCCTTCCATTCGTTTTAATAAATCTTCAAGCCTTGCAAAATCCCTAACAATATAATCTTTAGCCCAAAACTCTGTTGTATCTCCTTTAATCGTTGGGCCTTTCATTCGGGTAATGATAACATTTTCCAGCTGCTCTTCTTTTATTCCCAATCGAATAGGAGGCAGATTAATGAGTTTTTTGGTATCGTTATTAAAGTACTTTCGATTAAACGACTGATGACCTAATGCTTTTACACTTATAAGGAAATCAGCAGAATGAACATTATTAAAGCCAAAAAAACCGTAAACATTAGTGGTCACTTTTAATGTGTCTTTTGCCGAAACCAATCGAATATCGGCACCACTTATAGGCTTGCTTAAAGAATCACGGAGTATGCCTGTTACATTTCGTACAGCGGATGGTGTTGTTTGAGCAATTAAATTTCCACTAATAAGTAGAAAACTAATTGCTGTAAAAAGCAGACTTAAATGCGAAGTTATTTTAGTAAAAGACTTGAAAAATTGCTTTATCAAAATTTAATTTTATTTGGAATATATATTAATAGATAAAAAAACCTGCTACAATATGTTTCATAATAGTTTTTTTTAATGAACTTACATATTATAATCTTCCCAGGGAAAATTAGGGAAGTAAGACTTATCAACGTTCATTGGATAATCACAAGCTAGTTCTTTAGGATTAAAAATTAGGGATAGAGGACATCCCATCACATTCGTTGTGTAATCAATATTGTTACAGATATAGAATGAAAATGGATCTGACTGATTTGGCAATATACCGCCATCAGATTCATATCCATTGCAAGCATCCGCAGAATAATATCCTCCTGGGATTAATGAAGTATGTATTCTTAATGTCCAGCTATGAGGTGTGTACTGTGCTACTGAAGAAGCTGTTACACCAATAAATAATAAAAGAGAAAACACGGTTTTTTTCATATTAACATTTTTTAAGGTTACGTATTAAGATATTATTAGATAATTCGGACTTATGCAATTGATTATGTATGAAGAATCAACACTTATAATGTTTTTAAATCAATAGATCCAAAAAAGGATGTTGGTGTCATTTGATCCCAAAACTCAGTTTGGCTGACGGTTTTTGGACCGTTATTCATAGCGACAGGTCCAATATTAAAAGCGTAAGAAAGACCGCGTAATGCAATTCCGAAATGAATGGTTTTATCTAAATTGTATTTTTGTAAATACTCTAAAGGAATTTGTATTTCGGCTGTAAAAATATTTGGATTGGCTGGCGTAGCTTTCTCATCCAGCACTGAATTTCTTACTACGAAATATTCAATATCTGTAACTTTCCATTCTACCAAAATACCTGTTTCATTGTTGGTTGGTAATTGCTGGCTTACTACACCATTTAGATTTCTTACCGAAAAAAAATCATGAGTATATTTTTGAGATTTATTAGTATCTGGATTCTTAATTTTATTGGCAAATACTACTTGCAAACCTGTAGTGTCGGCTTTTTTCTGGGAGAAAAAAACCTGTACACCGCCTCCATCAAATTTGGAAGCATTTTTGTTTTTTAATATCGATACATAAAGAAACTGATTGTCTTTTTTAAAAGCATAAAACAAATTATTTTCGTTATCGTATTGCATTTTTTCTTTACCACCCCACTCACTGACATCGCCATCAACAACGACTTGCGCTTTTAATGTAACAGAAAATAACAGAAAAATGCCGATGAAAAATAAGATCAAATAATTGTATTGTTTCATTTTTTTATCTTTTAATGAGTAAATAAAGTCGCTAATAATTTATAATTTGTTAACAAGGTTTTGCTGCATCTTGAAATATTGATTGGAACTGTTCAAACTTCCTTGAAGCATTTTTTTTATGTATAAAATTCTTTCAGGATATATTTTATTGTTTTTATCTAAATAGAGAACCGTAGGAAAAGAATAACCTTCGAGTACATGAAACAGCCACATGTTTTCACTATTAAAATCATTTATGTTAATTTGATAAACCTGCGTATCTTCTGGTAATTTAGGGAGAACCAACGCTTCAAAATTTGAATTGATGTAATCGTAAAAAATTTTGCAAGCATCACATTCATCATTTTTAATAAATAATAAAATAGGATTATTTCCAGCATTTTGATGAATCAGCGTACTGATAGACATTTTTTCAGGTAATTTCTTAATCGTTTTTCTTTCTGTGCATGAAAAAAAAGTAATAAAAATAAAGGATATAAAAATTATAAACTGGAGTTTTTTCATGTTTCAAATAAATGTAAAATGTTTACTGCAAATCTTAAAAACAGTAATTGTTTTTTTACAAATGTATCAGTTCTCACAAAATCTCTATTGTGGTAAAACCGTAATTATTTAACAATTAAACGGCTTCCTTTTTCTGCATAATATTAAAATATTTCATTTAGTACAATATGTTTAATTAATTGAAGATAAAGTATTTATAAGTTATGGTTCGAAATATTAACTCATTAATTTTGAACGCACAATTCTCTTTTTTGAATATATTTAGGCTTCTTCTTGAGCTTTGTCTCTATAGTTAAAGAAATTTAAAGAAGTAAATTAATTATGATATGCTTTAAGAAATCCAGCTTCCAAGCAGTACAAAAACAGTTTCCCTTTTAATGGAAAATACAAAGTATGAACTTTAAAACGAACACAGTTTCACTTGCGAAAGAAAGTTTGAGCTTCAGTTTGTATAGTATAAAGAGTTGACCTTAATCTTGAAAAAAAACAGATTCAGATTAAAAACATTATGTTTTTTTAAGAGCCTGTTTAAATTTTATTTTTGAGTGAAACTAGCCAAATTTTTATAAAATAGCAGAGCTATTGTATAAAAAATTAACGAAGTTGTAGCCAAAAATCGTCATAAGAGAGCCAATAAATAAAACTTAAAAAGGCTCTAAATGTTAATCAGAAAAAAATAAAGCGAGAAAAAATATTTGTATGCATTGAAGGAGGTTTTTTTGGGTTACCAAATGGAAAGTTTGCCGAAGTTACCAGAATTGATACTTTCTTAAGTAAAACAATTACTGAAAGAATTTTATTAATTAAGATAACAGCTATTCGAAATCTCTCGACTTAGGACACATTTTCAGCTCATTCAGATTCATAATCTTTTAAACTGTCTCAGCTTTTGTAGCAAAGAATAAATATGTTCTAATTTTTTTTTATTATTTAATCCTTGATAAATTCTGTTCGATAAGCAGCCGGAGAAATCGTCGTCATAGATTTAAAAAACCGGACAAAATTAGAAGGAGCCGAAAAATTGTGATCGTAACTAATTTCGGTAATTGTTTTATCTGTCGTAAGCAGATAGTATTTGCAGGATTCTACAAGCTCATTTTTAATAATATCGCTGGCATCCTTGGCAAATATTTCATTGCAAAGATGATTAAGACGATTTCGATTCATATTCAGGAGCGCGGCATATTCTTTTACAGTTTGTTTTTCTTTAATATTTTGTTTGAGCATTTCTCTAAATTGCAGCATGTTTAGATTTTCATATAAGTTACCTTTTAAGTCATAATGCGCTGTATAATATCGGTTTAGAAGAATCAGGATTTGATATAAATATGCCCGAAGAAGCTGATGGCTGTCGTTTTTAAGATTGTCAATTTCCTGTTTTACCGAATGCAGTAAATTTTCAAAAATTGATAATACCTTTTGGTCTTGAGGAAGTATTACAGGAAATGTACCACCAAGAAAATAATACAATCTATGAAGAAAAAGATGATCTTTTAAAAATGTTTCCATAAAAGCGCCTTCAAAAAAAATCACCATGCATTTTTTTACATCAGATAATTCCCATTGGCGTGGCTGTGCTGGACGCAGAAAAAGTATGCATGGAGCCTCAATATCAATATGTTTCCCTTCTAAGTTTATCGAACTGCTGCCTTCCATAAAAAAGAAAATTTCATAAAAGGTCGTAACATGCATCTCTTTTACAGCAATGCCCTGATCCAGAATATCAGACAAATCAACACAGTCCAGTAATAATTCTGAACCGTATTTATTTTTTTCAAATTGAACTTTCAGCATGGTTTATTTTCTTGGTTTTTACTATTTATTAATAGCTTTTGATTACCAATTTTCCTTCCATCACAACTGGAATGAAAATTTGTTTATGAGTTGTATCAACATAAAAATCAGCTGGTCCGTGCATAAGTGGTAAATCGAGTTTTTTTGAAGTTTTGGTTTTTAAATTGATTGTTTCAAGATAACCTGCCGGGTGATCTAATGCTGCCCAGTTAGAAACTAAAAGCGTGTTTTTATCAAGCAGCCATAAACCATCAAAAGAACCGCCAAAATTACCGATTCTGGTGTAAACGGCTTTGTCTTTAATCCATTTTATTTCAGAAATCTGTCCTGCTTTTGGGTCTTCAAATATGAAACTGCAGACATATAAACGATTTGATTTTTTATCATAAAAAATTCCGTTAACACCTTTAAAATTAGCAGCTTTTACAGTTTTTCCTGTTTTTAAATTTACTTCTAAAATGTCGCCTGTATCGGTTGCTGAAACAAATAAAGTATTGTTGTTTTTTATCGTAAGATCATTAGTAAAAGCAGTATGGTGGCTGGCAAGGCTGATTTCCTTTACTTTTTTTCCGGTTGCTAAATCAATCCCAACAATTCGCTCTAAATCTGCGATATATAAAATGTTATTAATAACAGCAGTTCCTTTAGGGGAATTTAGCTTTTAATTTGTTATACTTTTCAGAATAACTTTTCCGTTACGATCTGCTTTACTGATAAAACCATCGCCGTCGGCGGCACCCGGATCAGGATTGACTCCTATATTGGTTACATACAAATATTTTTCATCAGAATTGACGCTTTCCGGCTGTGCAAAAGGCTTAGAATCCTGTGCTTTTGAATACATAGAAAATAGTGTACACGCTGCTATTAAAAGAAATTTATTCATATTTTTTCCTTGGTTAAGATGATATTTAATGTATAGCTTGCGACTATACGAAGTTATAAAAAACGGTCTGCTGCAGACCGTTTTTTTAGTATTATTTTATATGACTGTCCGCAAATAATACCATGCATTTTTTTTGCCGCTGATTACACAGATTCTCATAGATTTCATTACTGTTTTTTTTAAAAATCTGTGTAAATATTTTTAAACTGTGGCTAATTCGATTTGCTTGGTATTAGTCACTGATAGTCATATTATTTTTTATTCCAGTCCCATTTTAAATAATAAGTAAGGTAGATGTCAATCAGGTGATCTCCGCCATAATCGGGATATTCAGCCAATAGTTTTGCTTTGTATTCTTCTTTAGATTTAGATGATTCAAGTGTTTTATCTACAAAATCAAGATATTTTAAATCAGTCTGAAATATACTCGGATCTGTTGGTTTACCATGTCCGGGCAGAATTAAAGTATATTTCTTTTCGCTTTCTTCTTTTTTAATTGCTTTGCGCCAGCCTTCGGTATTTCCAGAAATAAATAAATGCGTTTTATTGTAAACAATGTCTTGTAGAATGTTTGCTTTTATCTCAGGAATTTTAATTACAAGCGATGCTGCATCTTCATTGTTCAATGATTCTTCAAATATAAAAGTTACACCATCAATAACTTCTTTTCCTGTTTTTTGTACATGAGTTGGTCTGTTTAGTGATTTTGCAATGATAGGACCGAACTGTTTTTGTCGCTGCTCTAATACCTGCTGTCCGGATTTTTCAATACCCTCTTTTGTTTCTTCCAAAGCATACACAGGAACATTTGGAAAAGCATCTCCAAAACCAAGGTAATGATCCGGATGATCATGTGAGATATAAAATCGTGTAATGGGTTTGTGAAGACTGTCTGTTAATTTTTTAACCTCTTGTGCATACGGAGCAAAAAACTGACCGTCAACTACGATTAATTCATGAGGCAATTCTATTACATGTGTCGTGTTAGTAAACATCTCGGGCGGTGCTACAACAGTATAGATCGATATTTTTTTTGTTTTGACCGATTGAATAACGCTTGCTTTTGGTAAATTCTGTGCTGTTACAGCAGTTAGCCCGGTTAAAAATACCAATGCTGTTATTTTGAAATATTTCATTTTCATTAATTTTAAATTTATAGAATTTATTTTGAATTTATTTTGAATTTATTTTGAATTTATTTTGAATAAAATTGGGATATAAATATCAATTAGTTTAGCTCCTGCATAGTTAGGATAAGTGGCAAGAACTTCATTTTTGTACAGCTCGCTATTGTTTGTATTAATTAGTATCGCTTCAATTTTTTCAAGATAAGCCAGTGCATTGTCCAGATCCGATTTATCAGCTGGTTTTCCGTGTCCAGGCAGATAAATATCATACGCGACATCTTCACGAAGCGCTGTTATAGCTGTTTTCCATCCGTCAAGAGAACCCGTAATAAAAGCATGTGTATTATGGTAAAGGATATCCTGTACAATAGCAATTTGTAGTTCAGGAAGTTTGATAACCAAAGTTGTCGGGCTTTCGGTATTAAGTACACGTTCAAAAATAAATTTCACACCATCGATGATTTCTTCGCCTGGCTGTACAATTTGAGTAGGGAGAGAAAGTCTGCGGGCAATTAAATCGTTCATATGATGCTGTTTTTCAGCTAACTCTTTTGGCCCATGTTCTGCCAGTGAATCTATGATTTCCGGTAATGCATAGACTGCAGCATCTGCAAAAGCATCACCCATTCCTAAATAATGATCCGGATGATCATGTGTAACGTAGAATCTCGTAATTGGTTTTTTCAAACTGTCTGCCAGATTTCTGAATTCCTGCCCGTATTGAGCAAAGAATTGTCCATCAACCAGAATTAATTCATTAGGAAGTTCAATAATATGAGTTGCGTTGGCAAACAGAGGACCAGGAGAAACCAAAGAATGCACTTTTACCAGTCCTGTATCTTTGACTAAATAAACTTTAGCCGTAGGAAGTTGATTTTTCATTGTATTTAATTTTGTTATCAATTATACTGCAAAGTTATTTTAAAGTATCTGCTGGGTATTATCACGTTGCATTAGTGATTATCAATTTGCACTTTTGTCTTTTTTAGAAGAATAAAAAAAATGCTTTTAACATCTAAGATCGAAGCCGTTGATTATAAACTCATCAGGGAAGGCTATAGCTTACGAATTACAAACCTAGAGAGGGAATTATAATCGATTTTTAAAGACAAGTATAGTATTGAAAGCTTATTGATAAAAAAGGGGGTGACAATCTAATAAAGCTAAATGAAATGTACATCAATAGAAATTTGTCTGATGTGAGAAGCCTAATTGGTTTGGTTTACTCCGAAAATTTCACAATTCGTAAAAATAAAATACAAACCGCTAGAGTGAATAAAATGAGATCAATTAATCTGTTTGATTAATAATGAGTTACGGGGTAAAAAAAAACGGGACAAAAGATCATTTTTATCTTTTGTCCCGTAGAGTGACCTCGACTGGACAAATTTCAACATCTTTTTTGGATGATTTGAAGAAATTGGCTTACCATGCGTAGTATTTGTGTTTAATTGACTTTATAAATTTGGTTTAGATATCCTGTTGGGGATTGAAGTAAAAATCTACTTGATTTCCCGAATAATTTCTAATAAAATGTTCTCACATATTTATTAATTAAAATAGTCAACATTAAATTTTATGGAAAAAGGTATCAAGTATTGTTTGGTATAGAAAAAAAGTGGCGTCAATTATCTTCGATTGTCTCTATTTGGCTGTGGAAAAATCTGCGGGACAAAATGCTGTAAATTTCTGTGACAAAAAATTACTCACTTAAAATTTGCTGCGTCATCCGTAATCAGAATAAAAAACTCTAAAAACATAAAATTGCTTTATTTTGCTAATTTGCATATATTCGCAAAATACGATATCAATGAGAAGCAAATTTACTTTCTTTATTAGAGTAATATCATTTTTACACTTTATCGCTAAATTTTAAACACAGAGTAATTAAAACGCATTTAACCATAAAACTTTACTAATGACTAAGATTGCAGACGGATCTGTTTTTTCAGATTCAAAAAAACATTTTGAAATTCTTGATGGACTGAGGGGAGTAGCTGCTATCTTGGTAGTATTATTTCGTATTCTGGAAGTTTTTTCCGGAGGCGACCATACCAAACAGCTTATAAACCATGGATATCTTGCAGTTGATTTCTTTTTCTTGTTAAGCGGATTTGTCATAGCGTACGCTTACGACGACAGATGGGGCCGAATGACCTTGAGTGGTTTTTTTAAAAGAAGGCTTATAAGGCTTCATCCAATGATAGTGGTGGGTATGACTATCGGGGCTGTGTGTTTTTATTACGGG
Source organism: Flavobacterium sp. HJJ (assembly GCF_015351475.1). Classification (GTDB taxonomy): domain Bacteria; phylum Bacteroidota; class Bacteroidia; order Flavobacteriales; family Flavobacteriaceae; genus Flavobacterium; species Flavobacterium marginilacus. The sequence continues at coordinate 18,954 of NZ_JADKPR010000018.1, forward strand.
ATTTCTGAGATGTTTCCCGTAATTTCTGGAACACCGTTTTGGAAAATGCTGCTGGTAATGGTTTTGGGATGGTTTCTAATGCCTGTTCCTGGTTCGCTGGATATCAGAGGATGGGGAGAGATGTATCCTTTAAATGGGCCTGCCTGGTCGCTGTTTTTCGAATATATTGCAAATCTTGTCTATGCATTGGTGCTTCGAAGACTTTCCAATGCAATCATGTGGATTTTGGTCATTATCTCTGGAGCGGCTTTAATCCATCTTGCTGTGATGTCTCCTATCGGTGATGTTATAGGCGGCTGGTCGCTGGAACCTGCGCAGCTCAAAATTGGTTTTACCAGACTTGCCTTTCCATTTTTAGGGGGAATATTGTTAAGAAGAACTTTTGTCGGCGGCAAATGTTCAAAAGCTTTTTTAATGAGCAGTATATTGCTTGTAGCGGTATTGGCATTTCCAAGGGTTGGCGACCATGAAACCTTGTGGATGAATGGTATTTACGATTCATTGATAATCATAGTTGTATTTCCTGTAATAGTTTATATTGGTGCAAATGGTAGGGTAAAAGGAGACGTTGCGCAACGATTGTGCAAATTACTTGGAGATATTTCCTATCCAATATATATCACTCATTTCCCAATACTATATGTTTTTTATGCATGGGTTGACAAAAATAAAATCACTATGGAGGATTCGGTTGGTACTGCTTCATTAGTATTTGCCTTATGTCTGATTATTTCGTACTTATCTCTGAAGTTTTACGATGTCCCGGTACGAAAATGGCTCTCGAAAAGGTTTTTGTGAGATAAAAAAATGACTGTTTATTTAAACAGTCATTTTTTTTATAATCCAGATGTAATTTATTTTATGTTAAAAATATATGTATTTTTGCGATATATTACAAAATTGCACATATTTGCAATTTAGATAGTTAAAAATGGATATTAAAGTATTAAAAGCAGTAACTGCTATAAGAAGCATTTTTTTTGTGTGCGGACTAGCTTTATCGGGGTGGGCTCCGATGGTTCCTTTTGCAAAAATCCGTCTGGGATTGGATGATGCAGGACTTGGACTGCTGCTATTATTGCTGGGAACGGGTGCAATTACAATGATGCCGATATGCGGAATGCTGAGCCATAAATATGGGAACCGTGTAATTATCGGTTTTTCAGCTGCGATAATCGCGATAACACTGACGCTGCTTGCAGTTTTGGATGGAGTTTTTTTTATGGGGGGTGTCTTGCTGCTCTTTGGTGCAGGAATCGGAACTATAGATGTGGCAATGAATGCCTGCGGTGTTCAGCTTCAAAACTTATCAGGCAGATCCATAATGTCATCGCTGCACGGTCTTTTCAGCGTGGGCGGACTTTTTGGGTCACTTGGTTTAGGTCTTCTTATTAAAGCAGGGCTGCAACCGCTTTATGCTGCAATATGCCTTTCGTCGCTTGTTGTATTGACAGTAGTTTTACAGTATAAAAACCTTTTCAGTGCAGAGATGGAAAAACAGGCAGAAGTCCCTGTGAAAATTTCAAATAGCGGGGCGTCAGTGAAATGGTCTTGGCTGCAGAGAGGGGTGCTTTTTTTAGGAATGCTTTGTTTTATTGTTTTTATGGTAGAAGGTGCCATGCTGGATTGGAGCGCTCTTTTCCTTTTTGAAAACAAGAGTATAGATGAAAGCTGGTCTGGACTGGGTTATGCCTTTTTTTCAACAGCAATGGCTGGTATGCGTTTATTTGGAGATCGCATAGTGGAGAAATATAATTCAGTTAAAGTAGTCACTATCGGTGCAGCCGTAGCCGGAGCAGGACTTATGCTGGGGCTTTTTTCACCAGTTCTTTCTTTGTCGCTTGCCGGTTTTTTTATGCTAGGCTGTGGTGCTGCCAATATTGTGCCTGTATTTTTTAATGAAGCAGGACGGCTAAAAAATATAAAAACAGCTACAGCGGTTGCTGCAATCACTACAATGGGATATTCTGGTCAGATGATGGGACCTGTTGCTGTGGGATTTATTGCCCACGCATCTTCTCTTGTGACAGCTCTTGGAATCTGTGCAGGACTTCTTTTTGTGGTCGCTGTTCTCTTTGCAGTAAAATATTTGACAGATATCAAACAGAATATACAAGGTACGGTTTAAAGTTAATCTGTACTTGTGAAAATTTAATTTTTAAATGTTGCTAATTATATAGATAAAAAGTTATGAGAATTGACCATTTGGCACTGTGGACATTGGATCTTGAGAAAACAAGAGAATTCTATGTCAGATATTTTGATGCTTCATCGAATGATAAATATATAAACCCAAAAACGGGGCTTGAAACCTACTTTCTAAGTTTTGAATCCGGCGCGAGGCTAGAAATTATGACAAGACCAGAAGTTTTATCCTTAAAGCAGGATTATACGAAACGATCAATCGGTTTTACACATTTTGCATTTGATCTGGAAAGTCGAGAAAATGTTGATAATCTTACAGATAAACTGTTCAAAGATGGATATGAAATAATAGGCGAACCCAGAGTAACAGGTGATGGATATTATGAAAGCGTAGTGCTTGATCCTGATGGGAATATTGTAGAACTCGTATGCAGATAAGCATACGTGTAAAGGTTTAATTTGCTGGAAGTTTGAGTTAATGCAGGTTAAGTTAGTAATCCTGATTACCGCAGCCACAAAAGGTTGCGGTAATTTTTTTATAGAGACTAAACTATTTTAGTTTCTTTATTTCTATAATTATTAAGTTTATGGTCACTACTTGCCAGTTCTGTAATTAAAACAGCAACTTCTTTCATAGGGCAGATACGATAGGTTTCAGCCATATTTAGTTTTCCTTCAATAGCCAGGGCAACAGTTTTTCGGGCATATTTATGCATTGCTGTCTTTACGTCAGCATCTCCTATAAAAGTTGCCGTTACTCCAATTTCGTTGTCAATAGCACATGTACCCAAAAAGTATGTGTCTGCTGCATAGCGTGATATTTCCTCACATGCTTTTGCTCCTTCGGTTGCCTGCGTTTGCGGATTATAATAACCTCCAAGCACTACCAGTTTTACATTTTTATGGTTATGGAGAACCGGTGCAAGGGCAATATTGTTTGTAATGATGGTAAGATTTATATCAACAGGGAGTTTGGAAGCTATACTGCAGTTAGTAGTTCCTGCGTCCATAAAGATAGAATCTCCGTCAGAAATGAATTGTTGGGCTTTGAGTGCAATAAGCTCCTTTTTATCAGTCTTAAAGGCTGCACGGTCTGTAAATGTGAGCGGATTCTTAGTGATAGGGATTGCACCTCCACGTACTTTAGAAAGTAGTCCGTTGTTATGAAGAGCCTCGATATCTCTTCGGATGGTATCTTCGGATACTTTCAATGCAGACGCCGCACTATCGTACTGTATTCTTCCGTTTTTCTGCAGAATGTCTAGAATTTTGCCGAAACGTTCTTCTTTGAGCATAAGTCTTATATATTAGACAAAGATACATTTTTTAAATAAATCGGTAATTTTTAAGAAGATTTGTACAGGATAGAAATCAATTTTTGCTACACGTAAAGATAGTAGAGCTGTTAATAAGATTATAAGCCAGTTTGTAATTTATATTTTATAATTAGCCATTGAAAATTAGTTTAGTAGAATTTAGGAAAATATTAATCTCAATTTTAGCTCGTTCGAGGTGCTGGAATCCTTTTAAGTTATCAACTTAAAAAATATCTTATAATCCCTATTGATTTTAACCTATCTAGATTTTTGAGTTTGATAAAAAAAGAAAAAAATCCAAAATGAACCGAAGTTACTTTATTTACTAGCATAAATAAAAAAAATGGCGCCAATTGTCTTCAATTAGCGCCATTTGGCTTGTGACCTCGACTGGATTCAAACCAGTAACCTTCTGAGCCGTAATCAGATGCGCTATTCAGTTGCGCCACGAGGCCATTTGCTTACTTGTTTATTCAACTTGTTTGCGGGTGCAAATATAGGAATAAATATGTATCTTGCAAGTATGAATCTGCATAAAAAATAAAAAAAATGAGCTTGAAAAAATATATACGTGATATTCAGGACTTTCCAAAAGAAGGAATTGTGTTTAAAGATATAACTCCGCTGTTAATTGATCCAAAAGCGCGGAAAGAATGCCTAGAATTACTGGTTTCATCAGTAAAAGATAAAAAAATTGATAAGGTAATTGGTGTTGAAAGCCGTGGTTTTTTCTTCGGGATGCTTTTAGCAGAGGAACTGAATGCTGGTTTTGTTCCGGTAAGGAAGCCTAATAAATTGCCTTTTGATACTATTTCTGCTTCTTATGATTTAGAGTATGGCACCGACACACTTGAAATTCATACTGATGCTATTCAAAAAGGAGATAGAGTGCTTATTCATGATGATGTTTTGGCAACAGGCGGAACAGCAAAAGCAGTTTGTGAACTGGTAGAACAGCTTGGAGGCATTATTGTGCAGTGTAATTTCCTGATGGAACTCACTTTCTTGAACGGAAGGGAAAAGATAGCCGGAAACGAGATTTTTGCTGCTATGAAGTATTGATTGTTTAAAGTTGTTCAATTTGTGTTTAAGGTTATTTTAGCAGTATTTTTTAATAACTCTAAGCCTTAAACTTTTAAACCATTTTAAACTAACCAAAATCTTCAGTGAAGAGCTCTCGTGGTTACATAATAGCGATACCCAATAATCGCCAACTGCCATTTTTTGGCTTTGGATATATCGAGTCTCTGCTTGGTGAAGCTTGGTAAAATGAGTTTATTGATTTGGGCTAGAATTTTAAACATGATTTATTTTTTTCAAAGATATAAAAAAAGACGGTCTTGATGAGTGACCGTCTTTTTGCTGTTTTCTATTTTAGAAAACCATTATTTTTTCTCTTTCTCTATTTTTGATGTGTATTCTTCCATTTGTTTGTCAAAAACTTTCATTTTCTCATTGAAAACTTCCATTTCTTTATTGAAAGGTTCCATTTGTTTGTCAAATTCTGCCATTTGTTTATCGAAGGCTTCCATTTGCGGTTCGATTTTTTTCATTTTGGCGTCAAATTCATCCATTTGTTTTTCAAATTCTTTCCATGCTTTTTTGTCACCATGAATAGGATCACCTTTTGGAGCTCTTGGTGCTTTTGGCATTACCGGAGGAACAGGATGTTTAAATTTCATGACTGGGGGAGTAGGAGGGGCAGGGGGAACTGGCATATTTTTTTCTTGATAATACGTTCCGTTTTTTGTGGTAATCCTCATTCCTTTTTTTCCAAAATTATTAGTGACATCTATTCTGTCAATAGAACCTTGATCTAATTGATCTAATTCATTTTGAGAGACTTTTTTTCCATTGATGTAAATCTCATCCATGTCACCAATTTTGTGATAGTCTTTTGTAATTATTCGGATCTCTTTTTTTTCATCGTTTTTGATGACATTTACGGTAGCTATTTCATTTGGATCTAACTCATCCATTGCAGTTTTTTCTGATTTTTTCTCATTAATATAAATTTGAGTGTCGGCTGGAATTGGTGCATTAGGAGCCACAATTTTACTTGTTGAAACTACTTTGTCTATTGATTTATCGTCTTCTTCAATAAAATTGATATTTAATTTTCCGTTTGAATCTTTGGTTATAACTATTCCAAATGGTTTGATAGCTTCGGAACTGTTTACATTTCTGTTATTTGAAATTTCATTACCTTTTTTTAATTCAACAGTTATTGCTGTCAGTTCATTGTCAGCATTTCTTTTTGTGTTCGAAAAAAGAACGCTTACACCGTAATTTTTGGAGATTGTTGCGGCTTTTTCTTTTAATTCGGCTTCAGTTGTGTTTTTGGTGATTTTATAAACATCAACATCCTCGGAGGCTGCTTGCGCTGCTTTTGGGTTCACATTTTTCTCCTTTGCAATAACTTCCATTTGGAATAAAAACACAAAGGCAATTAAAGCCGGAAGTATAAGTACGTACTTCCAGGAATTCGATTTTTTTGATTGATTTTTGTTTAACATAACGATTCGTTTTTTGATTAATGATTGATAAAAATGATTGGTAAGCACAACACCATTTTCATGGGCTGTTATTTTTAAAAGCGTCAATTGATACGCTTTTTTGTCGGAAATATTTTTAGAAGCTTCGCAGTCAGCGATGAATTCCAAGTTTTGCAGAATGGCTTTTTTGTACAGCCACATAAAAGGATTGAACCAAAACAGAATGCAGAAGAAACGCGTGATTAAAACGTCTATCGTGTGGTACTGCTCACTATGTACTTTTTCGTGTTCCAGAATACTTTCCATTTCGGCTTTGCTGTACAGTGATGAGTTGTAAACAATGGTATTGAAGTAGGAAAATGGAGCAATATTTTCTTTTAGGTCAATGAATTTATGGTCTGCCTGCTTATGGGGAGTTTTACCTTTTAAAACACGATTTAGGTTATAAAAGTCCAATGCAAACTGAACTAGAAACAATGCTATTCCAATTATATAAGCAATTGCGAGAACGAGATACCAGTTGATTTCAAAACTTTCTTTCTGAGCCGGTCTTATTGGAAGTCTGGTCCAATCAAAATTGGCAGGCGTTGGCTCAACCCAGACAATAGTGGTGAAAACTATCCACGGCAAAATTAACGACGTGAACAATCCTGCCAAAAGATACCAGCGGTTTGCTGTAAAAAAAGTCTCTTTTCGCAGCAACAGATAATAAGCGATATAAAATAATGCTATCAGCCCGCTTGATTTTACAATATATAGGAATAGTGTTTCCATAGGGTTATTGTTTTTGCTCGATCATAGATAGGATTTCTCGTAATTCGGCTGCCGAGATTTTCTCTTCTTTAGCAAAAAAGGAGACCATGTTTTTGTAAGAGCTGTTAAAATAATTATCGATTGCCGTACTCATAAAGCCTTTGCGGTAATCCTCAAGGCTTACAATTGGGAAATATTGATGGGTATTTCCAAAGGCATTGTGATTGACATATCCTTTTTCTTCCAGATTACGGATTATCGTAGACAGCGTATTGTAATGAGGCTGATCTTCGGTGATTTCGGCCATTACTTCTTTTACAAAAGCTTTTTTGAGCTTCCATAAAATATGCATGATTTCTTCTTCTTTGTTCGTTAATTTTTGCATGATGATTTAATTTGAAGCAAACATACAACTATATTTGTAGTTAACAAACTATAAATATAGTTATTTAACTAAAATTTTAGTTTTTTGTTGTTTTTACAGGAATCACGTTGATTATCGACAGAAAATTAGAATAATTTAAATTACCGAACTGTGTTTCAAAAAATATCTTTAGAAGTAGAACTGCTGTTTTTTTGCGTGAGGGGATAGAAGTCAATGCCAGTATATTAAAAGGTTTTTGATTTCAGATTTTTATGCTGATGAAATAGAAAGGCTGCTATTTTTCAAGAACTCATACATCTAAAATCAAAAATCGTTAATCAGAAATCTTCAATCAAATCATCGTTTAATCCTTAACTTAATGAGTTCATGCTCTGATAATTATTTTTTTTCGCTGCGTATCATTTTATTGAGCCAAAAACAGCAAAGTAACGATAGCGCTCCCAAGGTTCCCATTACAAACCAATTGACTTGGTAGTCGTAATGCGCAATGATTTCCAGACCCGTTTTGGAACTGACAATATGTGCCAGACTGAAACTCATGGTATAATAACCCATATATTTTCCTTCCTGGCCTTTTGGCGCGCGGTTGAGGGCAACTGCATTGACAAATGGAAACGAAAATATTTCTCCAAACGTGAGCAGGATGATGCTGATTATCAAAATGCTAACCCAAGAATCGAGCAGCAAAATGTAATAGCCAAGAGTAATGAATAAAGAACCTATTGCAATGCTTTTGATTTTATTAGTTTTTCTTCTTTCCAGGGTACTTACGATGGGCATTTCTAATAGAAAAACTAATAATCCGTTGATGGAAAGCAGTATTCCGGTCTGAAATTCGGTCAGTCCGAATTTTTCATTGTGATACAATGGCAAAGTCGAGAATATTTGAAGGAAAACCATAAAGGTTACAAAGCTGATAAAGAGCAGTAACCAAAAAGGCTTGTCTTTAAAAATTGATTTTGGTGTGCTTGTTACTACATTATCTTCAGCAATTGCTGGGATTTTCTTTTTCTCTTTGATACAGAAAGCAAATATCAATATAGCAATTATACACGTACTTCCGTCAACCCAAAACAGCCCTTGATAACCCATTCCGATGATAATCAATCCTCCTAAAGCAGGACCGGCCGTAAATCCGAGATTCACCGCCAAACGTACTAAAGAAAGTGCACGAACCCGGTTTTCGGGTTTTGCATATACGCTTAGTGATACAAACATTGCAGGGCGAAACATATCAGAAATTGCCATAATAATAAACATCCCAAAGCATAATCCCCAGAACGTTGTGATGTATTGCAGCAGAATAAATAAAATTCCACTAGTAAAAAGGCTGAAAATCATTATTTTATAAAAACCAATTTTATCACTCAATTTACCCCCGATCCAAGAACCCAGCATAGAACCCAAACCAAATGCGACCATTATCCAGCCCACTTCACCATAAGTGAAATTCAAATCTTCTTTCAAATATTTGGATAAAAAAGGCAGCACCATAGTACCGGCTCTATTGATAAAAGTGATTAACGTCAGTATCCAGACTTCGCGCGAGAAGCCTTTGAAATTATTGACATATCGGCCTAAAGCAGTTTTTAGCATCTTAAAATTTGAGTTTTTTCAAAGATAAACCTTATATAATTAACCGCAAAGAGCACAATGTAGATCATCTGACTTTGTATTTATTCCGGTTCATTCGCACGGCATTCGCTTTTAAAAGTTTCTGACATGAATTACACTAATTTGCACGAATTAAGATTACTATTTAAATACACAAAATATTCGAAACTGTATAAATTTGTAAAATTTGGTTTCAATTTTGAGAAGAATTAGTGTTTATCTTTTTTTAAGTGCAACTGTCGTGGTTCGTTTGTGCTTAATTTTTTTAGGTATATTATTTTAAACTATTTTTGTCTAAAATTTTAAATTATGAGAGCAGTATTGACTTTGGTGTTATTGGCAATGTGTACTTTTGGTTTTGGCCAAGAAAAATTTGACATGATGGCTGTCCAGAAATTTCAGAAAGAACTAAATACCGAATATGCTGATGCAAAGACAAGTCCATTGAATACTGAGGATTTGGCAAAATTCAAGTCCTTGGATTTTTATCCAATAAATGAAAAAGCTTTTGTAGTCGCTAAATTTATCCGTACCAAAGACGAAAAACCTTTTAAAATGCCTGCTTCCGGTTCAATAAAACAGATTTATGTGAAATACGGCGAAGCTCATTTTGTAATGGACGGAAAAGAACTGAAACTGAATATTTACCGCAATATTGAACTTTCTAAAAGAGAAGAATACAAAGACCACCTGTTTTTACCTTTTTCCGATTTGACTTCAGGTAAAGAGAGTTACATAGGCGGGAAATACATTGATTTGAAAATTCCGGCAGGAAATACAATAGTGATCGATTTTAATCTTTCGTACAACCCGTATTGTGCTTACAGTCACAATTATTCCTGTCCAAAAGTCCCGCTTGAAAACGATTTGGCTATCGAAATAAAAGCTGGTGTAAAAAAGTTTCACAATTAATGGAGTTTTTTAATCTCCATACACACAAATTCACAAACCAAAATTCGGTTCTGGAACTCGTGAACCAATATCCGCAGGAATTTGATGCTTCGATTCCATGTTATTCCATTGGAATTCATCCTTGGTATATCAGTCAGGAAAGATTAAAGACTGATTTGGAGCTGGTTGAAAGTAAATTGGGAGATTTAAATTGTCTCGCAGTTGGCGAATGCGGATTAGACAAACGAATCGATAAACCTTTGGATTTACAGCAAATGGTTTTTGAAAAGCAGCTGCTCTTGGCACAAAAAATTAATAAGCCGGTTGTGATTCATTGTGTGGCCGCTTTTCAGGAAATAATTGCCATAAAGAAAAAAATGAGAATTACCGTTCCAATGATAATTCACGGTTTCTCAAAAAATGAACAAGTTGCCAAGGAACTTATCGATAACGGATTTTATCTTTCGTTTGGAAAGTTTTTATTGCAAAATCCAAAACTCGAAACTGTTTTTCAAAGTATTCCCAATGACCGTTTTTTTCTGGAAACTGATACAGTGGAGCAAGGAATCGAAGAAGTATATTCTTTGGCCTCCCGATATAAAAATTGGACTTTGGATGAGCTTAAACAACAAATAAACAGTACTTTTGCAGCGGTTTTTTAGATATTATAGTTTTTGGTTTATAGTTGTTGAATATTATTTTAAACAATTAAATAAACAAAGTGCAGAAATCAATAAACCACAAAGAATAAACTAAGAATAATTAAACAAAAAAATATGGCAGAGTGGACAGAAAGAGCCGAACTATTATTTAAAAAAGAAGGATTACACAATTTAAAAAATGCACACGTTTTAGTCGTAGGACTTGGCGGAGTGGGATCTTTTGCTGCTGAATTTTTGGCAAGGGCAGGAGTAGGGACGATGACTATTGTAGACGGAGATGTGGTGGATATTACCAATATAAACAGACAATTACCAGCTTTGCATTCTACTGTGGGACAGCCAAAAGTAGATGTTGTAGGCGACCGATTAATGGATATAAATCCAGAGTTGAATTTAATTCGAGTGAAAGAATTTCTTTCTCCTGAGCGTGCTTACGAGATTGTGACCAAAGAGTATGATTATGCTTTGGACTGTATTGATAGTATCACTCCAAAACTCAATCTGATTGTGGGGGCAAAGAAAAAAGGCGTGAAAATTGTTTCAAACATGGGTGCCGGAGGGAAAATGATCGCAAATAAAGTAGTTGTGAAAGACATTGGCAAAACGGATGTATGTCCGCTGGCAAAAGTGGTTCGTAAGCGTCTCAAAAAAATGGGTGTGAGCAAAGGAGTAAAAGCCGTTTTTTCTCTTGAAAAGCCAGATGAAAGCAGTGTAAAAAGAACAGATGGAACCAATTTTAAAAAATCTTTTTACGGAACCAACAGCTATATGCCGGGATTATTTGGCCTGCACGCAGCCGAAACTGTGATCAGACATTTGCTTAAAAAAGAATAAACAGTTTTTTATGATACAAACAGTAATTTTTGATATGGATGGCGTAATTGTAGATACCGAACTGGTGCACCGTTATGCTTATTACAAACAATTTGGAGAACTTGGGATTGAAGTTCCAGAGGAGATGTACACTTCATTTACAGGGCTGTCAACCCGCAATACTTTTCAGAAATTAAAAGATCATTATCAGTTAGAACAGGAAGTTGAAGATTTGATTTTGAGAAAGAGATCTATTTTTAATGATGCTTTCGACAGTAAAGAAGATTTAGCTTTGCTGGATGGTGTAGAAGATTTAATTAAAGATTTTTATCAAAACGGAATGCAGCTTATTGTGGCTTCATCGGCATCAAAGGTAACTATAGACAGGGTTTTTAAACGTTTTAATCTGCACCAGTATTTTACGCATATTGTAAGCGGAGAAGATTTTCCAAATTCCAAACCGCATCCTGCAATTTTCCTGCACGCAGCTTCTTTGTCAACTGCTCCAAAAGAAAACTGCATAGTTATTGAAGACAGTACTAATGGAGTAAAAGCGGCAAAAGCTGCCGATATTTTTTGCGTTGGTTACAATAGCTTTCATTCTAAAGACCAGGATTTAACTTTGGCAGACGTAGTAGTAAACCATTTTGATGAGCTGAATTTTGAGATAGTTTCAAACTATTGATTCCATTTCGTTTAATCTGAAGAGCAAGCGAGTTTTTATTCTGTGCTTTTTGAATTAAAAAAGTAACAATAGTTGTTCCTGTATTGATGATGAGCTGCCAAGTTTCACTATAATCAAAAACAGGACCGGTAAGCCCCAAATCAATACAGTCAAAAAATACTGCTGTGCTTCCCATTGCTTTTGATGCTTCAGTGGCAAATGAATCAAATTTACTGATAACCGGATTTGTTTTATGTTTTTTCAAAAGCTTATAAAATTCTTATATTTTGAAATTTTACCTGCATTATTTTTGGCTTGGATTAAGTTTAATTTTTGATAAAACTGCAATGAAATGGTTTTTGAATTAAGGAAATATTAACATCATTGATTTCTCGAATTTGTAAATTTGAAAAAAAACAAAAAAAACACATATGAAAAAGATTCTTATTGCTTTCGCTTTTATAGCAGCGCCATTAATAGCTGGGGCTCAGTTAAAAACGCCTCAAGCCAGTCCAAAAGCTACGGTTTTTCAAACTGTTGGGCTGACAGATGTAGAAATTGTGTATTGCAGACCTGCAGCCAGAGGCAGAGCTGTTTTTGGTAATCTGGTTCCTTTTGGAAAAGTCTGGAGAACTGGAGCTAATGAAAATACTACAATCTCTTTTAGTGAAGATGTTGTAATTGATGGTAAAACATTACCAAAAGGGAAATATGCTTTGTATACTATTCCAAAAATTGAAAGCTGGGAAGTGATTTTCTATTCAACCACAAACAATTGGGGAAATCCTGAAGTATGGAATGAAGCGAATGTTGTATTGAGAACAACTGTAAAGGAAGAAGCATTATCAAAACCAGTTGAATCTTTCACAATAGGCATTGGAAATATAACTGCTGATGCAGCTGATTTAGACATGGCTTGGGAAAATTCGTCAGTTTCAATGAAATTTATTGTTCCTACGCAAAAGGAAGTGTTGGCAAATATCGAAAAAGTATTAGCAGGCCCAACATCTGCTGATTATTTTTCGGCGGCTCAGTATCTTTATCAATCTAATGGTGATAATGCAAAAGCATCAGCTTACATGGACAAGGCGATGGAAATGAGTACGGAGAAACCTTATTGGTACACTCGTCTAAAATCATTAATTCAAGCTAGAGCTGGTGATAAAAAGGGAGCAATTGAAACTGCAAATCTTTCACTTACAGCTGCAGAAACGGCCAAGAATCAGGATTATGTAAAAATGAACAGAGAAAGTATTGCTGAGTGGAGTAAAAAGTAAATGCGGATTAGTAAAACCGGATTGTCTTTTTAAACAAAAAAATCCTGATTCATAAATAAATGTGAATCAGGATTTTTTTTAATCATTACAGTATATATGATTTTTATGAATCTATATTTTGTGTTAATTCATTTTGCTCTTCATCTTTAAATATCGTCACTTGGAATAAATAAGACAATATGATAGTGAGTAAAGCTCCAATAAAATTCAGCCACAGATAGCCTAGTTTTTCGGCTCCGCTAGGGTAAATAAAGTTGGTAAAATAGTATATGATAAAAATAGCTGCCTGACTGATTACTGCACTATAAAAGATAGATTTTCCGCGTATTTTTTGAAGGTAAAAACCAACAAGGAAAATCCCCAGAACAGTTCCGTAAAAAATTGAACCAATAATATTTACCAGCTGAATTAAGTTTTCAAAAAGCGTAGCAATACAGGCAAATCCTATTGCGATAATTCCCCACATAAGAGTGAAGAGTTTTGAGACATTCAGATAATGCTTTTCACTTTTTTCTGTTTTAACATTGCGTTTGTAAATATCTATGGCCGTAGTAGAAGCTAATGCATTAAGTCCAGAAGCTGTAGAAGACATAGCTGCCGAAATAATCACAGCCAGCAGTAAGCCAATAAGTCCTTTTGGTAAATAGTGAAGGATAAAATAGAAAAAAACATAATCCTTATCGTTGGTTTCGGCTTTGTCATCAGCTTTGGAAATAATTTCCCGGGCTTGTGTTCTTAATTCCTTTTCTTTGAGTGCCAGATCGACTAATTCTTTTCGAAGAGCAGGATTGTCATAATCCTGATTAAGCTGGTCAATGTACAGCAGATTGACTACTTTTTCATCTTCGCACAGCTTATCCAAATCTTTTTGGAGGTTTTGATATTCTTCTTTGTATTTTGAATTTTCAACGGTAATTTTATTGTTTGGATTAAAGTTTAAAGGAGTTCCGTTAAACTGGAAAAAGATAAAAACCATAACGCCGGTAAGCAGAATCAAAAACTGCATTGGTACTTTTAAAAGCCCGTTCATTATTAATCCCATTTGGCTTTCACGTACTGACTTCCCTGATAAGTAGCGTCCTACCTGTGACTGATCTGTCCCAAAATAGGCTAATGCCAAAAAGAATCCGCCAGTGATTCCGCTCCAAAATGTATACTTTTCATCCAAGTCAAAGGAGAAGTTTACAATATTCATTTTTTGATTGGCACCGGCAATATGCAGGGCATTGTCAAAAGTCATATCATTAGGCAAATAATCCAGAATTAGAAAAAATGTAATCACCATCCCAGCCAAAATAACAAACATTTGCTGCTTTTGAGTAACATTTACCGCTTTTGTTCCTCCTGAAAAAGTATAAATAATAACCAGAATACCAATAACGATATTCATATACGTAAGATCCCATCCTAATAAAGCTGATAAAATGATAGAAGGGGCATAAATAGTAATACCGGTTCCTAAACCTCTCTGCACCAAAAACAAAATAGCTGCCAATGAACGAGTTTTCAGGTCAAACCTTTTCTCTAAATATTCATAAGCAGTATAGACTTTATATTTGTGATAAATAGGTATAAAAGTAACGCAGATTACAATCATTGCGATTGGTAATCCGAAGTAGAACTGCACAAATCCCATACCGTCATGATACGCTTGTCCGGGAGTTGAAAGAAATGTAATGGCACTCGCTTGGGTTGCCATCACAGAAAGACCAACGGTAAACCAAGGCGTTTCGTTGTTGCCAAGAATATATTCCTCTACATTTTTGCTTCCTCGGGTTTTCCAGGCACCATAAATTACTATAAATAAAAGTGTTACTATCAGTACAATCCAGTCAAATAATTGCATAGGTTAAGAGTATAATTTCATAATTAGATAGAAAATAATAATAAACAAAGCGTTGGCAATCAGAACCAATGTGTAGCTTTTTGACCAGATTTTGGGATCTTTTGAGTCCATGTTATTGTTTTATTTTTTGGTTTGGAATATTTACTGAAGGTTTTGTCGAAATTAAATTAGACAGTAATTTATAAGCTCCGGGAACACCTTCGGGTAATTCTCTAAAAAAGCTTAGGCCTGTGTAAATATAATTTCCTTTTCCGTAAGGCGCAATTAACAATGCCCCATTCAATGCACTTTCTCCCTTATCATTTGACGAAAGTATCGGTGTGAAATTTTTATCAAATTCTTTCGGATAATACAAACCTTGTTCCTGCGTCCAGCCTTTGAAGTCATTTTGAGTAATCGTATTCGGATAATTCAAAGCAGGATGATTCGGTTTCAAAAATCGAACTTCAGCATTCTCTTCAGTAACTCTGTCATTTGAAACTTTTAATGGATAAGGCGCAATGTTTGGAGTAACCAAAGCTCCAGTGGTATTATATTGAACGACCATTGTCTTACCGCTTTTTACAAAATCGAACAAAATATCTTGTTTATTTGCTAATGCTTTAACGGTATTGTATGCGCGTACCCCAGTCATGACAACATCAAATGATTCCAGTTTTTCGGGAGTTATTTCTTCGGGTTTTACTATTGTTACTTTGTATCCCATTTGTGACAAACTCTGAGGAACTTCATCTCCAGCCCCCATGATGTAGGCAATTCTCTCCTGATTGGTTTTCAAATCCATTCGGATGCATTTTACCTCAGATGTTTTTAAAACCTGCTGCTTGGTAATATGGTCATAATTAATTATAATCTGCTCTTTGTCGTAAGGTTTTCCGTCAATAACTGCAATACTTTTGGCTGTAACTTCGCCCACTTGTGCAGGAGGAGTGACTTCAAAATATACCGTTTGTTCTGTTCCTTTTTTGTCTAATTGAAACGGAATAGACTCAGGAGAAATTATCCATTCTTTTGGTAAATCCAATTTTAAAGTTCCCTTTACTGCATCTTTACCTGATTTTAAAGTTATGCCTATATACTTTGGTTTTGTGTTAGGAAAAAGCAGCACTTTATCCTGAATAGTAGTTGTTATTTCTGGAACAATATCTAAGAAGTTATAGATTTCACCCTTAACATTATCATTGTATTTATAAACAGCTGTTCTCTCAAAAGGGATTTCTACACCATTAATTTTTACATTAAAAACAACTTTGACTTCTCTGATGATATCCGGAATTCCAATGTTCTTTTGATCTTCTACAGTGTAAAGACCAACTGTTCCTTTTTCTTTCAGCCAATAAGGCTGTGTGTAATTTATTGATTGAGGTAATTGTAAATCCACCGAGGTGTTTTGAAGTATATTGTTTTTCAATGGAGTATTCAAAATAGTGGTTTTTTGTTCAGGCAGCGTGGTAACACTTATCAGCTGTATGTCGGAAGGGCTTCGGTTAATGGCTTCAAGCTTAAGTGTTACGATACTTCCGGGTGTTGCTTCCTGAGTGTTTGAAACAGCTTCCAGAAACAAGCCGGAGCAGTCTGCAATTATTTTTTTTATTTCTTCAGATTTAACTGTTTTCCAGTGGTTTTCATCTAATGCCTGAATCATGGCATAGGCTTTTAATAAATTCGGAATACTGGCAGACGGGTTTTTAAAATCATACTGATTGGCAATAATGTTAATTAGTTCGCCAATAGGTTTACCGTCTTTTACACGATTCCAGCTTGTATCTATGCCTTCGAAAATGGAGGTTTTGTTTTGTAAAGGTTCTCCTTTTAGGTATTCCAGATATTCGGTGCTTTCACCTCGAGATCCAGTAGATCCAAATCCTTGGGATTTATGACTGCTGCGGCTCAAAGCGGCTATTTCCTGGTTCGATTTCCCTAAGGTTGGATAATACGAACCTGTTTGTATCGCCATCAAATTGGTTTTATCAGCCGAATCAAATTTTTCTTTACTGCCATAAAACCACCAGTTAGTGTTAAAAAAAACTCTTTTAGGCCGCCAAGGTTTTTCGAGCTGCAGCTGTTCTGGAAAAGCGGCAGGATTATTGGCAAGATCAAATCCTTCAACGCTCAGCATCGCTGATGAAGTGTGATGCCCGTGTGTAGTACCTGGCGATCTGTGATCAAATCGATTGATGATTACATCGGGCTGAAATTTTCTGATAACCCAGACCAAATCGGCTAATACTTTTTCTTTATCCCAAATCTGAAGTGTTTCATCTGGATTTTTAGAATAGCCAAAATCATTGGCTCTTGAAAAAAACTGTTCTCCGTTATCAATTTTTCTGGCCTCAAGAAGTTCCTGTGTTCTAATAACTCCTAATAATTCACGCAGTTGAGGACCAATTAAATTTTGTCCTCCATCTCCTCTGGTCAAGGATAAGTAACCAGTTCTGGCATGAATATTATTTGCCATATAAGATATTAAATGTGTGTTTTCATCATCGGGATGAGCTGCAATATAAAGTACAGTTCCCAGAAAATTAAGTTTCTGAATTTCATTGTATATCTCTGCAGAACTTGGTTTTTGAGGTTTTTGTGCGTTTGTTAATTGTATTGAAAGGAAAAAAAGCAAAAATGATTTAAAAAAAAGCTTTCGCATATAACAGGTTTATTGTTTTTAAATAAAATGGATTAGTTCAACTTCAAAAATACTAATTTAAAAATGGGAATATTTGGATATTACTCCAAAAGTTATGTTAATGTTTAATATTTTGTGAATTGTTTTTCAGGAATAATTACTAAATTTTTCATTAAATACTTAAAAAATAATATTGATTTATGTTAATTAATTAAAATTAGAATGCTAAATTTGAGAATATTGTGAAATGATTTTTTAGATTTTATTCCAGACAGTTTCTTTATTTATAATTAATCTGCAGTTCCAAATGGATATACAATACACGGAGGATATTTTGAAGAACAGTTTCGAAAAGGCTGTCATTAAACAGCATGATGATTATGAGGGAGAGGTTGTTACCACATTAATCAGAAAGCTGTGCTTAACGGGTTCAGTTAAAGCTGTTTTATGTATTCATGGTTTCAATGATTACTTTTTTCAGGAAGTTATCGCTGATGAATTTTTAAAGAAAGGCTATAATTTTTACGCTTTGGATTTAAGAAAATACGGCCGGTCTATACTGCGGCATCAAAAATCTAATAATGTTAGACAGTTGTCAGAGTATTATGAAGATATTGACCAGGCCTTAAGTATAATAAGGGAGGAAGGTAATAATGAAACAGTGCTTTATGGACATTCTGCGGGAGGTCTCATTATTACTTTATATGCGTCAGACCGAAAGAATGACGCTCTTTTTGATGTACTGATCTGTAACAGCCCTTTTTATGATTTTAATGTCCCTTGGATTCAGAAGATACTTGTTGTTCCATTACTTTCATTATTAGGAAGATTATGTCCCAATTTGGCTTTGCCAATTAGTTTTTCAAAGTTTTATGGCAAAAGCCTGCATAAAAACGATTATGGTGAATGGGATTATAGTCTGCAGTGGAAACCTCATGCCGCTCCGTCTATTAATGCAGGATGGGTAAATGCGATACATCAGGGGCATCTGAAGATTGCAAAAGGAATTTCGGTATCAAAACCAATTTTGATATTGCATTCATCACATTCGGTTTATCTTTCAAAATGGAATAAAGCTATATTTGAGGGTGATGCAATTTTGAACGTAAATGATATTATTAAAAAAGCCAAATTAATTGACTCTCCGCATAAAGAAGTTATTGGTTTTTCAGGTGCCATGCACGATTTGGTACTGTCCAGAAAGCCTGTAAGAGATATTGTCTTTAATGCTGTTTTCGTGTGGCTGAGTGATGAAGAATCCAGCAGTCAAAATGTAAACCCAAAGTCTAAATCTACAAGCTTTAGTTAAAGACTGTTAGATAGAATTTTGAATAAAAAAAGCCGCAACTGATAAACTGTTGCGGCTTTAGAAAGTGTAGAAACAGGTTTAATGTTTGTGTCCTTTTCCTTTACCATTTCCTCCGTGGTTGCCATTATGATTACCATTATCATGATGTTCATGGCGGTCATGATCTTCATAATGCACTTGATAAGGACCTCTCATTTTTTGAGGCTTTCCTTTGTACCCTTTGTAATATCTCACTTTGTGAGTGTCATAATAGGCATAAGGAGTACGGCCATGATAATCGGTCAAAACTACTTTGTAACCATGGTATAAATCATATCCTCTGCAATAGGAAGGTAAATATCTGGAGCGGATCCATTTTCCGTTTCCATAATAAATATACTGAGTCGCACGAATGTCATAATAAACCTGAATATCGGGCAGGTAGTAATATTCAGCTTCATCGTAACCTACAGGTCCCCAAACAGGAGGTGTTCCTATATGTACATTTACGTTTGGAGTTCCTATGTTTACATCGACTGAAACCTGAGCCTGCGTTTTGTGCACGCTAAAAAACAGGAGACCTATAATAAATAATTTAATTGTTTTCATTGTGTTTAAATTTAGATTAGTAAATAAATTTAGCTGATTAATCGGTGTATTCATCATTAGAATGCAGCGGTTTTTTAATTATCGAAATTCCTTTTTGAAAAAATAAATTATTTGGGTAAATAACAATTTCTCCTTCTTTAGAACGTATTGTTACATGAAAAGCTCCAATATCTTCAATCTCACCTTCCACCAGATAATCTTTGTCATGGATTAATATAACATCTCCTATTTTGAAGGGAAATGAAAAAAACAAAATTATTCCCGATGTAATATTGCTCAAAATTGACCATTGTGCAAACATTGCGACCCCAATCACCGTGGCAATAGACGAAAGCGTAATGAAAATATCTTTGGCCTGAACTCCCCAAATTAATATCAGGGTAATTAATGCCATGATAGTAATAAGGATGTTGATATATTTGATGACTAAATTTGTTCTTCTTTCAATAATCTGGCTTGTCTTGGCATATCTTCTCACTAATTTTGATACTAGTGTTCGAGATAAAATAACTATTATCAGCAATACTCCTGTGCTGATCTGCTCTTTCAGATATTGATCAAAAAAAATCATTTATTTTTTTCAGTTATTTATAAATTATTTAAATATTCATATACTTTATCTGTCGGCATTCCCATAACATTTGCATAGGAACCTTCTATTTTTGAAACTCCAATAAAACCAATCCATTCCTGAATTCCATAAGCTCCAGCTTTATCATAAGGTTTGTAATTTTCCAAATAATAAAGTATTGCTTGGTCACTTAACGCATTAAAGGTCACTTTTGTTGTTTCGGTGATTAAATTAAAAGATAAATTTGTCTTAAAACATACCGAAGTGATGACTTCGTGAGTGCTATTTGATAATGACTTCAATATTTCAAATGCATTCTGATGATCCTTCGGTTTTCCTAAAGCACAATTATTGTGCCAGACAATAGTGTCACTGGTAATCAATATGTCATTTTGCTGTAATTCTCCTTCAAAAGCGTTGGCTTTCAGCAAAGAAAGATAATTAGTTATTTCTTCAGCTTTTAATTCTGGCGGGAAAATTTCTTCGATTTCTTTTAGCCTAATTTCAAAATCTAAATCCAGATCTTTAAAAAACTGCTGTCTCCTCGGTGAACCCGAAGCTAAAATAAGTTTATAGTTTTTTAGTTTTTCTTTAAGCATGATGATGGTGAAGAATATTATAAGTGACAACGGCAATCGAAAAACAGCCAAATAAAATGATTAGTTTCAAAATAGTGCTCAGCTGATGATAATCTTTTTTCTTTTTTGCATGATCTATTTTTATAGTAAAATAAATTAAAGGAGAGACTATACATGTCAAGGAATATAATGTAGCCAAATGCAGATCATTGGGTAAAAAGTAATTTTTGATGTAGTAAGTAATCATGATCAAAGGAATCAGACTTAATACAAAGACAATCTTTGATGTACGTTTTAAGCCCAAAATGACAGGTAATGTATTCATTCCTTGTTTGTGATCTCCGCTGATATCTTCCATGTCTTTGACAATTTCCCTGATAAAATTAATTACAAATGCAAATACTGCATAATCCATAAGTATCGAAAACAGTTCGGCCATTTCGATTTTATTTTCTGGATTGATAACTGGCAGAAGATCAAAAACACCAATGATTATTACACTAAATGCCAATAAAAAAGCTACAACAAAGTTGCCGATGAGCAGCATTTGTTTTAAGCTTGTGGCATACAGATATAAGGTAGCCGAAATAATAATAAAGATAGATGCAAATCCAGGTTTTGCAATTACATTTGATAGATAAAAACCAATACCAACACCCAGTACAGTGACAAAAAAATAAATATTATAGGCACTGGCTTCGGATATGCTTTTGCCGACAACAACTTTTTTTGGCTTGTTGTAGTTGTCCGTTGCCTGATCCATGATGTTATTTATCACATAGCCTCCAGCAGCAATCATGACTGTTGCCAATACTAATAATAGATACTGCCAATCAGTTAGTGCCAAAGTGATATTTTGGAAATTTAAAAATCCGTATCTAAAAAGCAGCTGCATCAGAGCAAGCATTAGTAAATTTTGGAAACGTATTAATTTGAGATACTTCATTGTGAATTGCGAAGGGTTATTGGTGGTTATTTGTTAATAGCTGTTTACTTATGGATGTTTTAGTCAAGTTTTCCATCAAAATGAGTTGTCCATTTTCCCTGTACTTTCATTACTTGTTCAATCACGTCGCGTACTGCTCCTTTACCGCCGTTTTTATGTGATATGTAAGCCGAAATTGTTTTGATTTCGGGACTTGCATCTTGTGGGCAGGCAGGCAGTCCAACTAATTTCATAACGTGATAATCTGGAATATCATCTCCCATATACAAAACCTGCTCAGGGTTGATGCCGTAAAGATCAGTATATTCTTTGAAAGTTTTTACTTTGTCTGGTGTGCCCAAATGAATATTAGTAATTCCTAAATTCCGCAGTCTTATTCTAACGCCCTCATTGCTTCCGCCAGAAATAATGCATACATGATAACCGCTTTCGACAGCCGCTTTTAAGGCATAGCCATCACGTATATTCATTGTTCTCAGCATTTCTCCTTCATTGGAAACAAATACGGAACCGTCAGTAAGCACGCCATCTACGTCAAAAATAAACGCAGTTATATCATTCATTATTTCTTTATAGCTTTTTGCCATGATTTTGTATAGATTGTGTTAGTATTTTATAAATTGTTGATTGATTTTCATTGGATAAAAAAGATTCATGAGCCGCAATTGTCGAAATGTCATTGCGTTTTGCCGGACCTGTCTGGGCATCTTTTGGGGAAAGCGTCAGTAGTTTTTCGGCAGTTTCAAGAATCAGTGGTTTTAAAATATCAAAAGATACATGATTTTCCTGGCAGATATCATTTCCTAACTGGTACAGATAATTCGTGAAATTATTCACAAAAACGGCTGCTACATGCAATGCTTTTCGCTGATGGGAATCAATGGCCTGCACATTGTCCGAAATAGAAGCTGCAGTTTTTTCCAGTAATGTATAATCATTTTCAAATTCCGTTTCCAAGCAGAATGGAACGGTTTTAAAATCAATTGTTTTTCCTTTGGTAAATGTCTGTAACGGATAAAATACCCCTTTCCTGTTTTTCCTGTTCAATGATGTCAATGGTGCGCTCCCGGATGTATGAACAACCAGACGGTTTTCAAACGGTAACTGTGAAGAAACTTCTGAAATGGCATCATCCGAAACCGCTATTATATATAAATCGGCTTCTGCCAAAGCATTCCAGTCATTGATGATTTTGCTTGAATCAAGATTTGGAATAATCTGCCTTTGGTTTCTTGAAAATACCTGTATGATATCTATCGCTTTATTTTTTGCGAAAGCATCAATGAGGTGTTGTGCAACATTCCCAGAACCTATAATTGTTATTTTAATCATTCGGCAAAATTAACAAAAAAAGTGAAGTTTTGATTTCAATTTTTTAATCTGGTTTAACGGTAAAACTTGTAAGTTATTATGCATATTCAGTCTTTATTTTAAAAATAATCTGATAAAAATGGGCTTTAATTTTTTTGTTCAAATGCAATATCGTAATATTGCAATATAGAAATATAACTATGGGGGCGACTAAAACAGATTTTTACACTGAAAATCAAAACGAACTGGCAATTTTGATAAAAGCATTGGGACATCCTGCCCGAATTGCTATTATCGAATATCTTTTAAAAGTTAACTCTTGCATTTGCGGTGATATTGTAAATGAATTGTCTTTGGCACAGCCAACAATTTCGCAGCATTTGAAAGAACTTAAGAATGCAGGATTAATAAAAGGAAGTATTGAGGGAAATGCAATCTGCTATTGCATTGACGAAAAAGGATTTGAAAAAATAAAAAGTTTTTTTCAAAATGTAAACGAGCATATTGAAAGAAAGAAAACAGATTGTTGTTAAATTTTAAATATAATTATTATGGAATCGCCATTAATTACAAGTTTACTGCAAGCAAACACCAATAAATAAAAGGCGATAACATATTTGACCTTAAACAAATAAATTTACATATATGAAACTTTCACAAATTAAAAAGCTGTTAGGTACAGTTGAAACTGTAAATTTTCAATTGCCAAACGGAACATTTGTTCCTGAACATTTTCACGTTACAGAAGTGGGTTTGATAAATAAAAGGTTTATCGATTGCGGCGGAACTGTCCGTAGTGAAACAGTTGCGAATTTTCAGCTTTGGGATGCCAATGATTTTGAACACAGACTGAAACCCGAAAAACTTTTAAATGTTATTCAGTTATCAGAAAAAGTGCTGGGTATAGAAGATTTTGAAATTGAAGTTGAATATCAAAACACAACAATTGGTAAATATGATTTAGGCTTCAATGGTGAAAATTTTGAATTACTGAACAAACATACTGCTTGTTTAGCACAAGATCAATGCGGAATTCCATCCGAAAAACAGAAAGTGAGATTGTCAGATATTAATGCCAAAGCTTGCTGCGCTCCAGAAGCAAAATGCTGCTAAACTAGTTATGGAATTTAAGAGATCTAACAGTTTTTTTAAAACCAGTTAGGTCTTGATTCGTATTAATCATAAATCTATTTAAAAAAATAAATGACCACAAACCAATCAATTCTATTTCCAGAAATAGAAAAAGTAATTAAGAATTTAAACATTGAGAACATTTCGGCAGAACGCAGAGAAATTTTGCAGCCTTTGGTCAATTTTGTCCAAAACAAAGCTGCAAACCAGCAGGAAATAAGATTAAACCTTATCTGTACGCATAATTCGAGAAGGAGCCATTTGTCACAAGTTTGGGCACAGACTGCCTCGGCTTATTTCAATATAAAAAATGTATTTTGCTATTCGGGTGGGACAGAAGCGACCGCAATGTTTCCGATGGTGGCAAAAACTTTGGAAAACCAGGGTTTCAAAATTAAAACCATTTCTGGCGGAAACAATCCAATATATAGTATAAAATATACCAAAAATGAACACCCGATTATTGGTTTTTCAAAAGCCTATGATGATGATTTTAACCCTGAAAATGATTTTGCAGCTATTATGACTTGTTCTTCTGCCGATCAGGGCTGTCCTTTTATTGCCGGAGCAGAAGTGCGTGTACCAATTACTTTTGAAGACCCAAAAGCATTTGATAACACACCGCAGCAAGCAGAAAAATACGAAGAAAGAAGCCTGCAGATTGCAGCCGAAATGATTTATGTTTTTTCACAAATTAAACAATAATTATGGCAGCAAATAATTGTTTACCAGTATTGAAAAGAAAGAAATTAGGATTTCTGGACAGGTTTTTAACACTTTGGATATTCCTTGCAATGGCAATAGGGGTTTCAATAGGTTATTTTATACCATCAAGCAGCGGTTTTATCAACTCATTTTCGAGCGGAACAACCAATATTCCCTTGGCAGTAGGATTAATACTGATGATGTATCCGCCTTTGGCAAAAGTAAAGTACGAACAAATGGGTGAAGTGTTCAAAAACACCAAAGTTCTTGGCGCTTCATTATTCCTGAATTGGATTGTTGGTCCGATACTGATGTTTTTATTAGCATTATTATTTCTAAAAGATTATCCCGAATACATGATTGGTTTAATTCTAATTGGTTTAGCACGCTGTATTGCCATGGTTGTTGTCTGGAATGATCTGGCCGAAGGAAACCGGGAATATGGAGCAGGATTAATTGCCTTAAACAGTATTTTTCAAGTGCTGCTTTATAGTGTTTATGCCTATGTTTTTATCACAATCTTACCGCCTTATTTTGGCTATACTGGTTTTGAAGTGAATATCAGCATTGGGCAAATTGCGGAAAGCGTGGGTATTTATTTGGGAATTCCTTTTGCGTTCGGCATCATTAGCCGATACACATTAATCAAACTGAAAGGCGAAGAATGGTTTCAGACAAAATATGTTCCTGTAATTTCGCCAATAACATTAGCTGCATTATTATTTACAATTCTGATAATGTTTAGTCTAAAAGGCGAACTCATTGTACAGATTCCAATGGATGTCATTCGTATTGCGATTCCGTTAGTCGTTTATTTTGTGGTGATGTTTGTTCTTAGTTTTTTTGTCGGAAAACATTTTGGTGCCGATTATTCTAAATCTGCCGCAATCGCATTTACGGCAACAGGCAATAATTTTGAATTGGCAATAGCAGTCGCCATAGGTGTTTTTGGCATTAACAGCGGACAGGCATTTGCTGGCGTAATTGGTCCTTTGGTCGAAGTGCCGGCATTAATTGCATTAGTAAACGCAGCTTTTTGGTTTCGAAAGAAATATTTTGGAACAGAAATATAAAGAAGAAATTACAGATGAGACTTTCCTTTTTTTCAGGCAGTCTCATTTGTCCTTTTTACTTTTAGAATTATCTCTTCGACAGATAGATTTATGTTTTTCTTTTCAAAAATAGACCTCCTTAATTTTGGATTAAATTAACAATTAGGCCTTTAAAAAAGTGTGTAATTTTGAGTACTTTTGCGACACTTTATTTAAACGAAATTCACATCCAAATGGATAAAAAATTATTCTCTGTCCTATTTTCTACCCGATTAATGGCTATATTATTTCTGACTTTTGCAATTGCAATGGGAACAGGAACTTTTATAGAAAGCAAATACAATACTGATACTGCCCGAATTTTGATTTATAATACTTGGTGGTTTGAAGCAATTATGGGGTTCTTCATGATTAATTTTATAGGAAACATCAAGCGTTATCAATTGCTGAAAAAAGAAAAATGGGCAACTTTACTGCTGCATTTGGCTTTTATATTTATTATTGCCGGGGCTTTTATAACACGCTACATTAGTTATGAAGGAATGATGCCTATTCGCGAAGGTGCTGCAGAGAATCAGTTTTACTCGGATAAAACATTTTTAACTCTTTTTGTAGATGGTGAATATAAAGGAGAAATGAAACGCAGGGTTTTTGAAAAACCAGTTTTGTTATCTCCTGCAACTGATAATGATTTTTCATTGAAAGGTGATTTTGCAGGAAATCCTTTTGAAGTTCGGTATGAAAAGTATATTATGGGAGCCAAAGAATATGTAAAACCGGATCCAAAAGGGACTTTGTATTTTAAATTGGTTGAGGCAGGTGATGGCGGCCGTGAGGAGCATTTTCTGAAATCAGGTGAGGTGCAGAATATTCATAATGTTCTTTTTGCCTTGAATAAATTTACCGAAGGAGCTATTAATATAAATACAACTGGAAGTAGTTATACGATTCAAATGCCTTTTGAAGGGAATTTTATGAGAATGGCAGATAAATTACAGGGTAAAGTAGTTAAAGATATTGTACAGCCTTTGATGATGCGTTCTTTGTACAGTATTGGCGATATCCGCTTTGTTTTTCCAGAACCGGCTGTTAAAGGAGTAATTGATTACGAAACAAAAAATGATTACAAAGAGAAAAACCACGAAGATATTTTAGTTGTTAAGCTTATTGCTGATGGTAAAGAAGAATCAGTTTCTTTATTGGGATCAAAAGGCAAAGTAGGGGATTCCAAAACGGTCAAAATAGGAGGAAAGGAGTATAGCTTTTTCTTTGGAAGCAAAGCATATGTATTACCGTTTAAGATAAAACTAAATGATTTTATTGCACAGAAATATCCTGGTACAGAAAAAAGTTATTCTTCTTTTGAAAGTCAGGTAACAGTTCAGGATTCTGTAAAACCATTTGATGCCAGAATTTATATGAATCATGTTTTGGACCACGAGGGTTATCGTTTTTTTCAATCATCATTTGACCCTGATGAGAAGGGAACTGTGTTGTCTGTAAATCATGATTATTGGGGAACAACAATCACTTACATTGGATATTTTTTATTGTTTTTTAGTATGATTGCAATTTTGTTTGTCAAACATTCCCGTTTTGCTGATCTGAAAAGAAAATTAGAAGTAGTTAAAAACAAAAAAGCAAAACTGCTTACGGTTTTGGTATTGCTTTTTAGTTTGACAGGTTTTGCCCAGGAGCATAATCACGAGCACGATCATGAACATAACCACGATCATACTGCGGAAAAAGCCGATTCGCAAATGGAAAGTCCTGCTCATGTAAGGGTAAAACCAACTCAGAAGCAATTGGATTCAGTATTGACTGCTTTTACAGTAACCAAAGAACATGCAGCAAAGTTTGGCCGTCTGATTATTCAGGATGCTGGCGGAAGAATGAAACCAATCAATACTTTTTCATCAGAATTGCTGCGAAAAGTAAGTCATTCGGATACGTATAACGGAATGAATTCGGATCAGGTATTTTTATCGATGACACAAAGTGCCCAGCTGTGGATCGAAATTCCGCTGATTTATATAAAACCGGGTAACGATAGTATTCGCCATATAATTGGGGTTGATGTCAAAGATACATATGCACCCTTTATTGCTTTCTTTGATGCAAAAGGAAATTATAAATTATCGCCTTATCTTGATGCGGCTTACAAAGCAGGAAATCCAAATCAGTTTGAAAAAGATTTTGTGGAAACAGATAAGAAAGTAAATTTAATGGAATCCGCATTGAGTGGCAGTATTTTACGAATTTTTCCAATTCCTAATGAACCAAATAATAAATGGATTTCTTATTTAGAACTTGAGCATGCCGGTTTGAAAGGAATGGATTCTACTTATACCAAAAGTATTCTGCCTCTTTATTTTGGAACATTGGGACATGCTGTTCAAACAAAGAACTACAAAACAGCTGATGATCTTTTGGAAAGCATCAGCGGTTTTCAGAAAAAATTTGGCAGTAAAGTAAGACCGAGTGAAGAAAAAATAGAATTAGAGATTGCTTATAATAAATATGACCTGCTTCAAAAATTGCCTTATTGGTATATGTTTGCATCGATTTTGATGTTTACATTTACAATTCTTCAAATCTTTAAAGATTCAAAATTGATGCGCATTTTAGTCAATTCGATGCATGTAATTGTTGCTATTCTTTTTGTTTTGCATACAATTACATTAGGAGCACGCTGGTATATTTCGGAACATGCACCCTGGAGTAATGCTTATGAAGCAATCGTTTACGTGGCTTGGTCGACAATGTTTTTTGGCTTAGCTTTCGATATAAAATCAAAATTAACTGTAGCTTCGGCTACGTTTGTTACGTCAATGATACTTTCAGCAGCTTATATGAATTGGATTGATCCAGAAATTGCCAATTTGCAGCCAGTTCTTAACTCATATTGGTTAATGATTCACGTGGCTGTTATTGTAGCGAGTTATGGACCAACTGCGTTAGGAATGATTTTAGGTTTTGTGTCGCTTCTTCTTATATTTTTCACCAATGAAAAGAATAAAACTAAGATGGAACTGAACATAAAAGAGATTACCTATATCAACGAAATGTCATTAACAATCGGTTTAATTATGCTGACTATAGGTAACTTTCTTGGAGGGCAGTGGGCAAATGAAAGCTGGGGACGTTATTGGGGATGGGATCCAAAAGAAACTTGGGCATTAATCAGTATTATGGTTTATGCTTTTGTAATTCATGCTAGGTTTGTTCCGTTATTAAGAGGAAAATGGATTTTTAACCTGATGAGTATGTTTGCCTTTGTCTCTATTCTATTCACATATTATGGTGTGAATTTCCACTTAGTTGGACTGCATTCCTACGCAAGCGGAGAAGCACATTCACTAAGCTGGATTTGGTATTCATTAGGGACAATTTCTGTGATTGGAGCAGTTACTTATCCGAAATATAAAAAGTATTATAAGAAGTAGGATTCTATCATAAATAGAAAATAAGGGTTATTCGAAAGAGTAGCCCTTATTTTTTTTTGAACTGCATTAAAAAAGTTAAAACTTACAATTTTGAAAAAATAATTATGTTTTGTCGGTAAAAAAATGTTGTTTAAAGATTTTGGCACGGTCTTTGAAAATACATTACTGATGATGTTTTGAGGTATGGATCTCTTTGTAAAGTTAGAAGGTTATTTTTCATGGTTTGTTTACAATAGTTAGTTAAAAGACGGTTATCTCTTATATATTATTGGTTTTTATTTGGTTAAAAGATGCTCGTAGAAGAGCATCTTTTTTTATGGGCAATCTCAATTTTTTTAAAAGCCTGAAGTTTAGCTATTCACATTAGTACTAAAAACTTAAATTATTTATTGGTCTCAAACAGAGTTTAAAACTATGTACTTTCAGTGCATCTCGCTTTAGCTTCTAAAAAAGTTTTTGCCACAGATTTACAGATTTAAAATCATCTTTTATCTGTGAATCTGTGGCAAAATTTTATCAATTTTTGCAATCCAACCTTGCACTTTCAGTCTGCCTAACCAAATCTATGGACTTTTAGTCTGTAGCTTCTTAGTTAAGTAAAATCTTATTTAATATTTAATTTTATGTGTTTAATCGTTAAAAATGGTATTTTGTAGATTATTTATACTTTTTTTGAATTAAATTTGTTTTTACTAAGAGAGAAAGACATTTTTTAAGATTTGTAGTTTTAAGGTTTATTTTTAAATTTAGTAGGTTAGGTTTAGGATAATAAAATTACATGGGGGCATCTTATAAAACAGTCTGTTATTTCATTAAAAGATGTTTCTTTTAGAAACATCTTTTTTTATATAAATCACATTGTTTTTCGAATTCTATTTTAAAATATGAATTTGACTTTTTTATAATCACCTGTTTATGAGACTGTTGTTTTTGGTTAATAAAGTTGTTTTTTGTTTTATTTATGTAGTAAAAAACTTATGTTTTTTAAAAAAACATGTATTTTATCGATAAAATATATCTTTTTATGGTGTAAGTGTTTTGAATTTGTATATTTGAGTATCTATTCAAAATGATGATTTTTAAGGATTTGTAATTTTTTTTTAATTTAGTAGGTTAGGTTTAGGGAAATTAATTACATGGGGGAATCTGATTAAAATTATCAATTAAAGAGGTTTTTTTAGAACCTCTTTTTTTTTGTGCCATACTGAACCAAAATTCAATCAGCTGAAGATGGGGAAGAGTAAAATTAATTCTGAATTTTAGCCAGAAATACTTTCTGTTTTTATTAACATTTGTAACATTAAATAACAGGGATATTTGTTTAATTTTATATCAAAAAATAAACTATGAAAAATATAATAGCAGCGTTCTGCGCAATGTTTCTTTTTAATATCCAAATTCAGGCACAAGTGAAACAAAATATTTATCAATTCAAAGTTGAAGATTTGTACGGAAAGACGTTTGATTTTGCTTCGCTAAAAGGCAAAAAAATTATGATTGTCAATACTGCTTCAAAATGCGGATTGACACCTCAGTATAAAGATCTGGAGGCATTATATAAAGAGTATGCTTCCAAAGGTTTTGTAATTGTTGGTTTTCCAGCCAATAACTTTGCTTCACAAGAACCGGGTACTAATGAGGAAATTGCTAGTTTTTGTCAGTTAAACTACGGAGTTACCTTTCCTATGATGGATAAAGTTTCGGTAAAAGGGGATGATATGTGTGCCGTTTATCAGTTTTTGACTAAAAAGTCTAAAAATGGATTGGAAGATTCTGAAGTAAAATGGAATTTCCAAAAATACCTTATCAATGAAAAAGGGGAATTAGTAAAAGTAATTTCTCCAAAAACCCTGCCAACAGATCCGGAAGTGGTAAATTGGATTAAGGGATAGTATTCAGTTAGCAGTATTCAGTATTCAGTTATAAAAAAGAGTTTGCATCGCAAACTCTTTTTTGTGAGATATAAAAATTTATTACTATTCTTAGCTAATATCAAACTGATTGAATCAGCCACAGAACAGATTAAAAAGATTTACACAGATTTTTTATAAAA
Organism: Flavobacterium sp. HJJ; assembly: GCF_015351475.1. GTDB lineage: Bacteria > Bacteroidota > Bacteroidia > Flavobacteriales > Flavobacteriaceae > Flavobacterium > Flavobacterium marginilacus. The sequence goes on from NZ_JADKPR010000018.1 coordinate 50,128, forward strand.
AGAGTAATGAAATCTGTGATAATCTGTGTAATCAGCGGCAAAAAATACATGATATTATTTGCGCAAAGTCATATAAAAATTATTAAAATAAAGGCTTAATCTAAACTTTTCCTAAAGTATATAATTGCTCCATTGTTGGCGAAGTGCTTCCGCCTTCTGGTTCTAATGTTATTCCAAAAGCTTCGGCAAAACCAGCGTCGCTGACTTCGAATATTTTTTGGTCATTAGCAGTGAAATTTGCAAGTAATCCAATACTTGTCGGTGTTAAGACGGGTGCTAATTTTAAAGCCCAAACTTGGTAAACCATTCCTTTTGGCGGTTTCGGCAGACCCGATGCATCTACATACACGGCTTTGGTTTCTTTGTTCCAATATATTTTTGCAAATGAAGCAGGCGAGACCGTCTGCCCGCCCAAGCTTACTACAGTATTTTTTGGATCACGAATCACAGCCAGACCCGTTTCGATGGTTTTGTTTTTTATACCTAATGAATCTACTGTTTTAATCAGATTTTCTTTTTCAGAATTTATTTCAGCTACTTGATTTTTGGTCTCATTGAGCTGCAGGTATTGATAGCCAATGCCTAATAATAAAACTACAGCTGCAGCCCAGCCGATATAAGTATATTTTGATTTTGACGGAGTCATTTCAACAACTTTTCCGTGTTTCAGCTCTAATTTGGCTTTAATTTTTTCATAATTAGCAACCGAATGAAATGGAGAAAAAGTCGAAGATAAGGCCACAATAGCTTTCTCAATCGAAATAATTTCATCGTTTATTTCACTGTACTCTTTTGCCAAAGCGGCAATCTCTATGTTTTCTGTTTCGCTAAGTAAACCATAAACATAAAGCTCTAAAATTCCGGAGTCTATATATTGTTTTGTATCCATTATAATTTTAAATAAAGTCGTAAATCGTTAATACAATTTCTGTTTTGTGTTTTAACAGTCCCCAATGGTATTGCTAATTCTTCCGAAGCTTCCTGCTGCGTGTATCCTTTAAAAAATAACAGATCGATAATCTGGATACACTTGGGTTTTAGTTTTTTTACAAATTCCTGAATTCCGATAGCATCAATTTTATGTGACAGTTTGCTGCTGTCGTCTAATAGATTTACGAAATTATCCGAAGAAAGGTTTTTTTGACTGTTATTAAAATTTTTGGAACGCAGTTTATCGATAGAAGTATTGCGTGCAATGTTGATTATCCATGTGTAAAAGCGCCCTTTGCTTTCATGATATGAATCGATATTTTTCCAAATTTTTACAAATACTTCCTGTAGAACATCTTCGGCTTCTTCCCGGTTTTTGACTAAAGTATTGATGACAGCAAACAGACTTTTAGAGTACATATCGTATAAATGCGTAAAAGCTTTTTCATCCTTACTATAAATTAAAACTAATAATTCTTCTTGCGTCATGGTGTTTTGATTTGTGATTTACAAACATATACAAATCATTTTAATTCCTGACATTTTTAATAATTATCGAAAATAAATAAATCTGATTTTAAAATTCGATAGTTTTTTTAAGTTTCAAAGTGTTGAAAGTTAGTTTGTTAAAATTTATTTTAACTTTTTTTGATTTTTTTAAAACCAAAAGCAAATCAATTGCGTAAATGCTCTTATAACTATAAAAATTATAATAAAATGAAAAAATCAAAATTAGTATTAGGACTTTCATTCTTGGCTGTTTCAGGATTAGTTCTAATTGCGGCAGATCACATTGATGCGCCTTCAGTAACCGGTAATGCGGCAGACATTACAGACATGTTCACTTTTCAGGGACAGGACACCAATAATTTAGTTTTTGCTGTTAATACCCAAGGATTGTTATCTCCTAATAAAACTGCTGAAGCAGTATTTAATGAAAATGTGATGATCGAAGTAAATATTGACAACACAGGCGATAATGTTGAAGATTTAGTAATTCAGGCTGTAAAAAGGGGTGATAAAATGTATTTCTTCGGACCTTATAAACCTTCCATGACTGGAAAAAACAGTTCGATAGATGTAAGTAAAGCTTCTGGAGACGTTGCAATTTCTGCTTATAAAATGACTCCGGTAACAGCGTCTAAAAACGGAATGAAGTTTTTTGCAGGACCAAGAGACGATCCGTTTTTCTTTGATTTAGGTCAATTTCAAAAAATTCTCGGAGGAACTGCAGCTGGATTTAATAACCCGGGTGTAGACACTTTTGCAGGGACAAATGTTTTGTCGGTTGTTGTTGAAGTGCCAAAAGTGATGCTGGGAGGTTCAGGAACTTTAAACGTTTGGGCTGAAACTAAGAAAAAACAATAAGAAATAGTATTTAAAACTTAAAGATAATAGTATGAAAACGAATAAATTAAAAATGATGACAATCGCACTTGCTGCGGCATTGGTTTCTGCAAATTGTGATAATAACGATAATAACAATGGCGGTACCGAAATGAAGGATTTTTCAGGAACGTATGTACAGCAGGATCAAATGGCCAGACCAGCAATAAACACCGTTTTTATAGCATCCGGACAGCCAAAAGATGATTTTAATGCTGCTATTCCATCGGATATGGGGAGCAAATATCAGCCGATTTTTCAATCGAGACTGATGGCTTTGAATCCAGCTTATAACATGAATGCTTTGGGACAATCGGCTGCTGCATTTACAGGACTTTTGGCTACCGATGTACTGAATGTATCCACGACTAAAAAGACCACTTTTTTTGATGGTACAAATGTTCTCACAGGAAGAGCTTTGGCTGATGATGTGATTGATGTGGAATTGTTACTGATTTTTGGCGGTTCAGCCGGAACTTCAAATCCTCAATTGACTTCAGACCATGTAAACGCAAATGACGCAGCCTTCGGAACTTCATTCCCATACTTAGCTGCAGCTTGGTAATTTATTTTAAAAACAGAGCAAGTTCCTACTGCTTGTTCTGTTTTTATTTTCAACAACAAACAAATAAGTTATTATGAAAACAGTTAAAAACATTTTGGTATTGTTATGCCTTATACTGCTAGCAAGTTGTAGTAACAATCCAAGTAATCAAATTACAAATGCAGAAGATTATGAAAAATATTTGCATATAAGCGATAATAAATCACTTGATATGGCTCATAAGGAAATTATTTTTTGGGAAGACAAACTAGACAGAGCTCCAAATCAAAGTACTTATTTGGGACAATTAGCATCCAATTATGCTGTAATTTTTGAATATACCGGTGCCATTGGAAATTTGTATAAAACAGAATCACTTCTTGAAGAGGCCAATAAAGCCAATAATTACGGCAGAGTAGGAACATTGCGTTCTTTGGCCAGAAATTATATTTCACAGCATCGTTTTAAAGAAGCTTTAGTTTTAGCCAATAAGGCTTTTGCAATTGGTGAAGGAAAAAAAGAAACTCAAAAATTACTTTTTGATGTGCAGATGGAGCTTGGAAATTACGATGAAGCAGTCAAAAATCTTGAAGCCATTAAAGACTTTAACGACTATGATTATTTAATTCGGATTGCAAAATGGAACGATCATAAAGGAGATTTATCAACAGCGATACAATTTATGGAGAAAGCCAGAACGATTGCCGAGAAAGAAGACAATAAAACACTGCGAATTTGGTCCTACTCTAATTTGGGTGATTTTTACGGCCATGCAGGACGCATTCAGGAATCGTACAAAAGTTATCTGCAGACATTGGAATTAGATCCAAATTATTCCTATGCTTTAAAAGGAATTGCATGGATTGTTTTTTCCCACGAAAGAAATACTGCTGAAGCGAAAAGAATAATTGGAACGATTTCAAAAACTCATAACACTCCCGATTTTTATCTGCTGAAAGCCCAGATTGCGCAGTATGAAGGAAACTCTGCCGAAGAAAATACAAATACGGCAGCATATTTTGCAATGCTGAAAACTAATAATTACGGCGCTATGTACAATAAATACAATGTTTTATTATTTGCAGATAAAAAAGAAACAGCTCCGAAAGCATTAGAAATTGCTAAAATAGAAGTAGATCACAGACCAACACCAGATTCGTATGATTTATTGGCCTGGTCGTATTATAATGTTGGCAATGTTAAAAAAGCGCTGGAAATTGCTCAAAGGCATGTAGCAGGGAAATCATTTGAGCCTAGAGTGCAATACCACTTGGCAGCTATTTACAAATCGAATGATTTTGCCGAAAGGATTCCGCCTATTAAAGAAGAATTATTAAAAAGTACTTATGAATTAGGTCCGAATCTCGAAAGTAAAATTTCCCAATTATAAAATTCTCCAATGAAAAAAACGCTGTTGATTTTAATCGCTTTTATTGGCTTGTATTCTCATGCTCAAACTGTAAATGGAAAAATTATTGATGCTTTCGGGCACCCAATAGAAAATGCGTATGTACTAAATACCACTACTGAAAGTCATGCGCATACTAATGAGTTGGGTGTCTTTAGCATCGAAAAAACAACTGCCGAAAATATTTTGAAAATTAGTGCTTTGGGTTATAAAAAGACAACTTATACAATAACCAATGATACGGTTTTGATCACTCTTGAAGCGGATAGTTTTCAATTATCAGAAGTTATTATTCAGCCAAAATTGTCGGCTATGAATGTGATTACCAAAATTGATTTAGAAACTTCGCCTGTTAATTCTACCCAAGAAATATTACGCAAAGTACCTGGATTGTTTATAGGTCAGCATGCGGGGGGAGGTAAAGCAGAGCAGATGTTTTTGAGAGGATTTGATGTGGATCATGGTACTGATGTAGCCCTTTCTGTTGATGGAATGCCAGTAAACATGGTTTCTCATGCGCATGGACAAGGCTATTCGGATTTGCATTTTGTAATTCCGGAAACGGTTGACAAAATAGATTTCGGAAAAGGAACGTATTACGCCAATAAAGGTGATTTTAACACGGCTGGTTATGTTGATTTTAAAACCAAGGATAAACTAGAAAACAGTAGTATTGGAGTCGAAATTGGTCAGTTCAATACTTTTAGAACTGTTGGATTATTTGATCTATTGGGTAAACAAAAAAAGCAGAGTGCTTATTTGGCAACCGAATATATTATGACTGACGGTCCGTTTGACTCGCCTCAAAATTTTAACCGAATCAATATTTTGGGTAAATATTCGGCGGTTTTGGAGGACAATAGCACGGTTTCTATTTTAGGTTCGCGCTTTTCAAGCAAATGGGATGCTTCCGGTCAAATTCCACAGCGGTTGGTTGATGCAGGAACTATCTCAAGATTTGGTTCTGTTGATGATACCGAAGGAGGAAATACTTCCAGAACTAATTTTAATGTAGCGATAAATAAATCAATAGATGCAAATACTTTTTTGAAAGCGAATACTTTTTACAGTAATTATCAATTTGAATTGTATTCGAATTTTACATTTTTCTTGGAAGATCCAATAAATGGCGACCAAATTCGTCAAAAAGAAAACAGGAATATTTATGGAATAAATGCAGAATTGAATAAAAAGTATCTTTATGGTGAAACCGAAGTTTTATACCAGATTGGTGTTGGTATCCGCAACGATCAGACAAAAGACACCGAATTATCACACACAGTAAACCGAAATACAACTTTGGAACAAATAAAATTGGGCGATATCGATCAATCGAATATGTTTACTTATTTGAATACCGAAATTACTTTGGGCAAGCTGATTATAAATCCTGCAGTTCGATTGGATTATTTTAAATTCAATTATTTGGACAAACTGCAAACTAATTATAAAACACAAACTCAGGATAAGGTGAAAGTTTCTCCCAAGTTAAATTTTATTTATTCTGAAAATAATGACTTACAGTTTTTTGTAAAATCGGGGATGGGATTTCACTCCAATGATACCAGAGTTGTGGTTGCGAATAGTGGAGAGGAAATTTTGCCAACTGCTATAGGCACTGATGTTGGTACGATTTGGAAGCCTTTTCCAAAGCTAATCGTCAATTCGGCTTTGTGGTATTTGTATTTACAGCAAGAGTTTGTGTATGTTGGTGATGCAGGAATTGTAGAGCCTAGCGGAAAAACCAAAAGAATGGGGCTTGATCTAGGTTTGCGTTATCAATTGAATGATTTTTTGTTTTTTGATTTTGATGGAAATTATACTCACGCTAGAAGTATAGATGATCCAAAAGGTGAGGATTATATTCCGCTGGCACCAGCATTTACAACTACAGGCGGAATCAGTTTACAGAATTGGAAAAACTTTTCGGGAGGAATCCGTTATCGCTATATGGATGACAGACCTGCAAATGAAGACAATTCGATAATTGCCAAAGGCTATTTTGTCGCCGATTGCAATCTAAATTATACCTATAATAAAAGGATACTATTTGGTATTTCGATTCAAAATTTATTCAATACCAAATGGAATGAAACCCAATTTGCCACCGAATCACGATTACAAAATGAACCTGCACCTGTCGAAGAAATTCATTTTACGCCAGGCCCCCCTTTTTACCTCAAAGGAATGATTACTTATAACTTTTAAATCTTAGAATTTAATTTGTTTGTTGTGGAGTCTGTTGTTGCTAGCGGCAGACTCCTTTTTTTTATTTTTCTTTTGCAATAATTTCCTTGACTGTGGCTTCGTAATTTCGGATGCTTTTTGCTTTTTTGATGTTTTTATGGACTTTGTGAGGATTCGAAAAGATAACCGAAAAGTACTCCCAAAGATGGTGCATTTTCAATAAAATATGGGTCTGCCCCGATAAAGATTCGCTGTAACCTTCGTATAAAGTATCATGAAAAGCACTGAATAGTTCCATCTTGTTTTTAGGATATTCAGTAGTGTTGTTTTTTATCATGCTAGGCAAAAACGGATCAGCAATTAATCCTCGGCCGATCATCCAGTGGTCTATCGAAGGAAAACGCTCCTGCATTTCATGAAATTTTGCTACCGAAGTAATATCGCCGTTGTAATACAGTTTGTGCTTTGTATTGTCGATGCATTGCTGAAACGCATCCAGATGAACACCGCCTTTGTACAATTGTTTGCCTATACGGGCGTGAATTGCAATATTTTTTATTGGATAAGTATCTAAAATTGGTAAAACGTCTAGAATTTCTTCAGTAGTATCGTATCCCAGACGCATTTTCATCGACACAATAATATCCGTTTCAGAATGTGCTCTGTCCAGAATGTTGTTGATTTGTTCAGTATTTTTAATCAATCCAGAACCCATTCCTGATTTGTTTGCAATTTGAGACAATGCGGACTGCTTTACTCCAGCAACATTGGGTGGGTTTTTAGGTCGGGCAACCATTGGGTAAGGGCAACCTAAGTTCCAGTTTAGCTCTTTGTAGCCCAATGACTGCACGTATTTAGCAACAAATATAAATTCATCAGCATCGTTGGTTAGTACTTGTGGTATTACTTCTAATCCTTCATTATTTTCAGGAAGCAAATCACGGTGATAAGAATTTTTTATTTCCAGTTTTCCGTTCAAACGGATATATGGAGAATAAAAAGTATCGATTCCACCGAAAAATTTATTTTGAGCATTTCTAAAACGAAAATCGGTAAATCCTTGTAAAGGTGAGGAAAGCAGGGTAAAACTCATAATTATTTCTAAAGGTGCAAAGGTAAGTGATTAATTTGGTCTTAATAATAAGACCAATGTATAATGCAAAGATAATTATCTTCAGGTATATGTATTGTTTTGTAGATTGTAATAACTTTTAAGTTAGTTATGAGCGAGTTTTTAGCCCACAATTGAATGGAGAACTTGGCTTGATAAATAGAATTTATACAAATTCGGTTATATCAGGTTGTAAAATGAAGTTGTGAAAACTAGAGTTATTAACAATTGTAGAAAATAAAAAAATCTATAAAGATATAACTAGACAATCAATCATTATATAAACAATAATGTTTTTTAAAACTACTGTTTGCTTATTTAAAATTAGCTTTTATAATTTGTAAAAAAGCGTGCAAAAGTATAAAAAAAATGCGGTTATTACAACTTGACTTATGGAAAATATTGGTTAATAACTTGGGTTTTTACTTACTGAAAATTGAAGTATATTTGTCTTTGTCATAACTCGCTGGAAAGTCTAGCACATAAAAAAACCAAAGTTGCACCTTTGGTTTTTATGTAGAGTTATTAAACCCTAAATTAAAATACTATGCTGAACATAGAGTATTTACTGTTTATGCTAGGTATCTATATAATTGGATACTTAGTAAAGCAGATTAGAAAATTAATCTTCGAGATTAAAGTTAAACGCTAATCTGTTGAAATAAATACCACTTGAATACATAGCTGATTCAGGTGGTTCTTTTATATAATACAAATATATAATATAAATGTATAATATAAATGTATAATAAATAAAATTATAAATAGTTCTTTAAAACTATCTATAATTTTAATGTTTAATTAATATTATTTACAAATTATCATTTAATCAAGATTCATTTGCTTGATTTCCATAATCTAATAAGTCAATATGAATATTAGTTGCTTTATAATTACCAGTTCGCATGCTTTCTATAAAATCATCTTTTGAAATAGCAAATCCGCTCGATATGTAATGTAAGTGTGCTTGCCCATTTTTGTGATTTTCTCTACCTGCAATACTGTTATATGTTACAAAAAAGCAATGCCAAACATCACCTAGTTCAAAGAAATGTGACACAATTACATTTCTTTGAATAATAATATTCTTAAGTTGTCCATCGCTTAAATCGGTATCACCAACTTTTTCTATTGTTTCATCGCCTTTTATATGTATCAACTTTGGTAATTTTTTACCTTCTAAACCTTTAGGTAAATTCTCAAAATGATATGTACTATACAAAAAACCGAAATCCTTATAAGACTTAATTATTAATGAAAAAAGTTCATCAGGATTTAAAGTCATTCCTCTTAATAACTTTTCTTGGTCTTTTTTCCGTGTAGTTGAAAGTAATTTTAAAAAATTATCGTGAGGTATTATTTTTTCCTTTTCTTCAAAAAAACCTACTAAATCTTCTTCAGCTTTTTTTATAAAAAAATCATCATCTAAGCCAGATGTAAGAATTGGATTTTTTGAATATAACAAATCACGAAATACGGTTGCCCTTTTTTTTAGTTCATAGGCTTTGTAATGCTCTATTGGATTAACTTTTTCTATCTTGTCTTGAAAAAAAACTCTTGTGAATCCCTTGCCATCTTCATCATAAATCTTTTTAGTGTCCATCGGTTTGTCTTAAAGTAAATTTGTGAATTTACACAAATGGGTTAATCTAACCAAAATACCTTATACTATAAGATAATAAATAGTAAGTTAATCCATTCTATATTTGATTCAGCCAAAATTTGCATTTTTTCAAATATAAAATTATAATTCTTATTGAATTAACTTTAATCTAAATCTTTTGTCCAATCTAGAAGTCTTTGCTCAAATGGTCAAAGGTTACATTGGATTTGATTTGCATCTTTTTTCGATGCTTATTCTTCATCATTAATCAACAGCATAAATTTGGGCGTCAAAGTAGTTATTCTCGAATAGCATGAAGAAACAACCTTGGTTTTAACATATCCAACTTCTACAAGATTAGATATTGCTTCAAGTATAATTTTTCTGGTTGTGCCAAGTTCTTTTGCTATTTCTCCAGCTCTTAGATTGAATAAACCAATAGTAGGGTAGTCCAGCATAAGCATTAGGACTAATTTTTCTGTGCTTCCAATAGTTTTAAGTTTTAATAATTTTGCTTTCATTTTTTTGTTTTTTGATATCGTTATTTTAATAGTTGCAATTTGACATAGTAACCATCTTCATGTAGATAGTCAATTTGCATATTGATATAATTTCTGATTTCTTCAGTAACATCACTCATGAATTTCAGGTTCCAAATTTCTTCTAGGTCTTTTTTTAGTGTATCAAATCTTTTATCTGCAACATAGCTACCAAATTTGCACTTACAATTGTATATGAATCTTTCAACACTTATTGTTGAGTTTACTACTGTTGGTACATCTTCTTTTATTGGTTCTGTTTGATTAGGGGTCAATGACTGAATATTTTGAATTTGGTTGTCTATTACTATTTTAGAATCGATTTTAAGCACCTCTGGAGATTCTTCTTTTGTTGACACTATCAGTTTATCCTTAATCACCAAGTCTTCTTTAGAACTATTATTTAGTTCGGAAACTAGTTCTTTAAAGGGTGACCAGTTACGTTTGATTGTTGCTAGACTTTTGTTAAGTTTTTTAGTGATTTTTTCTTGGGTTATTTTACCATCACTTTGGAAATTCCAGTCCTCAATAGTATCATAGATAGATTTTTGGGTCTTATCAGTTTTTATTTTACCCATTAATACAGCGGTCATTTTTTGCTTTTCTTCTTTAGATATTTTTTTATTTGGGTTAAAGAGAATTCTTCTTTCCTTGTTCAAGTATGTCTCTAGTGTTCCTTCATTGCGTTTTTTGATAACACTAGCAACAATTGATTGAATTTTTTCTGGGTCATATTTTTGAGTAAAATGCTTATTGATTTCGTTGGCACATGCCGTTAGAAATCCATTTTCCTTAGTTGGGTTCAATAATGCGTATTGAGATAACACACCAAACATGGTTCTGTTTCTTTGACCAACTTCAATTCTTTTTGGTATAAATGGAATACATAGATTTTTCTTTACATCAAAGACAACATAATCACCATGAGTACCTTTAAAGTAATCATCAATATTATTGAATCTTATTTTATCTGACTGTAAAAAGGTGTCATCTACTGTTATAAGTCTTTCTCTCTTCTCTCCCTCCTGTATAGGAGTAAAAGACACCTTTTTATTAATTGCTTGAAAAGTAAGAGATTCATTGTTATGATACAAATTAGCGTCGTAGGTTAATACATTCTGTTGTGTAGCTTTACATGCTCCTAAATCCATTGGAATACCTAACATATTACCAATTCCATGATAAGTATCTTTGAAGTTATTAAGAGATAAACCATCAACTTTAACTAGTATTCCTAATCCCGTTTCAGAAAGTGATTTCCAACAAGCATAAATGTGTGGATTGGTCAAATCAATAGTAGTGCTGTCATCGACATCAATATATATTAAACCAGTTGGTTCAATTATTGTTTCGTTTGTTGCTTTACCTTCAAATTTAAAGTTAAATCGGAAAGTTGGAATGTTATTGGTTTTAGTCTTTTGGTAAGTTGAAGATGATTTACCAAGTTTTCTGATGGCTAAAATTGTTTCTAAATTTGAGTCACCATTTTTGATTGTTGAAAAGACTTCATCAATCGTTACGTTTTTGTCTATAAATGAATTTTTTACATTTTTAAACTGGTTAATAGTTAGCATTAAAGGGTAATATTATTCTCTTGTTATTGTTTTTGGTCTCTCTTGGTAAGAGAAGCTGGGAGATATGCCTATCTTTTATCCCAGCACCCAAGGCAATCATTTCTGATTACATTTATAAATATCTGAATGTTTATCTAAAAATCCATTTTGCCAATTATTAAATTCAATTGAGTACAGAATTAGATGAATATCAAATACACTCAATTATAAACAATCATTCTGACATTGTCAATACTTAAAAAATAAAAATTATTACTTTTTTGTAATAAAACAGAATTTTTATGCGGTTTTATGGTACTATAAAGGATTCAGACATACCTGTATTTGTTCTGCCATAGAATGAAAATAAAGCTGATTTTGAGCAGTTTTAAGCCGTTTTATCCAATTACATTCAATACTGCGTTCAGACTCACTCCATTTTTCAGAAAAAAATCCTATTTTCAATTCATTATTTTACTTACTTTTAGCCAAAAGTCACATTAATCAATGTACTTTTTGTCAATGAAATACATGAATCAATGTATAAATTGAACATTAAATATTATTATTAACCCAAATTAATAAATGAAAAACGTTAAAGAATCAGCCAATTTTATTTGGTCTATTGCTGACCTATTAAGAGGTGATTATAAACAGAGTGACTACGGAAAAGTAATATTACCATTAACCGTATTAAGAAGATTGGATTGTGTTTTAGAATCCTCAAAAGAAGTAGTTTTAAAAAAACACGAACAACTAAAAAGCACAGGAATTGAAGACTTTGATTTACTACTCAACAAAGCTTCTGGATATAAATTTCACAACCGAAGCAATTTTACTTTTGATAAATTAGTTGCTGACCCAAATAATATTGCTTTAAATCTAAGAAACTACATCAACGGTTTTTCTGAAGATGCTAGAGAAATTATTGAACAATTTGAGTTTGAAAACCAAATAAATAAAATGGATGACAACAACTTGTTATTCATGGTCATCAAACGATTTCAAGAAATAGACCTACATCCAGACCGTATCTCTAGTATGGAAATGGGGTACATGTTTGAAGAATTAATCAGGAAATTTGCGGAGATTTCTAATGAAACCGCTGGAGAACATTTTACACCTCGTGAGGTTATCAAACTGATGGTTAATATCTTGTTCTTGAACGATAGAGATATTTTGACCAAAAAAGGAATAACCAAAACCATTTACGATTGCTGTGCTGGAACAGGTGGAATGTTATCTGTTGCCGAGGAGTATTTGAACGAACTGAATCCAGATGCTCGATTAGAAGTATTTGGACAAGAACTTAATCCAGAATCATACGCAATCTGTAAATCAGATTTATTGATTAAAGGCCAAAATGCGTCCAACATTAAAAAAGGGAATAGCATCTCTGAAGATAAATTATCCAACGAAAAGTTTGATTATTTAATTACCAACCCTCCATTTGGGGTAAAATGGGAAAAATTTGCAAAACCTGTAAAAACAGAACACGAACAATTAGGACATGGCGGACGTTTTGGTGCTGGATTACCTTCTGTAGGTGATGGTTCTTTTTTATTCTTAATGCACCTAATGAGCAAAATGAAACGTCCTGAAGATGGTGGTTCTCGTTTGGCATTAGTATTCAACGGTTCACCTCTCTTTTCTGGTTCTCCTAGTAAAACTAAAAATGAAAGCAGTATTCGTCAATGGATTATAGAAAATGACCTATTGGAAGCTGTAATTGCATTGCCTAACCAATTGTTCTATAATACTGGAATTTCAACTTACGTTTGGGTGATATCCAATCACAAGCCTAAGGAACGAAAAGGAAAAGTTCAACTGATTAATGCGGTTGATTTCTCTAAAAAAATGAGTAAATCCTTAGGTAATAAACGAAATGAAATAACCAAAAAACAAATTACTGAAATTACCGAAATCTATGGTGAGTTCAAAGCCAACGAATACTCTAAAATATTCGACAATAAAGCATTTGGGTATGCTAAAGTAACCGTAGAACGACCAGAACGCAATTCAAAAGGCGAGGTCATAACCGATAAAAAAGGAAATCCAAAAGCAGATTCCTCTTTACGTGATACTGAGAATATTCCGTTGACAATGGATTTTCAAGAGTATATGCAAAAAGAAGTTTTACCACATGTTCCCGATGCTTGGATAGACGACAGTAAAACAAATATTGGTTACGAGGTTAACTTCACTAAATATTTTTATCAATACAAGCCATTACGTTCTTTGGATGAAATTCGAAAGGACATTATGGCAATTGAGAAAGAAACGGATGGTTTACTTAAAAAAGTTATTGGATAATGATTGATTTTGAAAAAGCTATTGAAGACGTTGCTTTGAGATTAGGTACTTTGCCTGAACAAAAACCTAAAAATCTGTTTGATATTTTAGGTGTTCGCAATAAAGAAACTATCAATTCAAAGATATTAGGCTATTTCTTAGATGTGAATGAAACTCATGGACTACAATCCTTGTTTTTTGATAGTTTAAAGACAATCATTGAGGAAAAATCGTATTCAAGTACCGAATTTCTTGAATGTTTTAATGGTGAATTTAAAGTTATCAATGAGGAAACTACCAATTTTGCCGAAAATGAAACAAAAAAACGAATTGATATTTCATTAATGGGGAATGATAAATGGGGAATTATTATCGAAAATAAACTTTACCATGATGTTGTAAATCCATTAAAAGCTTATTGGGAACATACTCAAAAAACGTGTGGTGATAGCATTATTGGTGTGCTTTTAACCCTTTTTAATCTTGATTTACAAGACGACAAACTGGAAATAGACGTTAAAGGTAGAAAAGTTACCTATCTAAACATTACGCACAAAGAATGGGTAGAAGAAATACAAAAACAACTTAATATAGGAGAAGTTCAAAACTTAGAAGGGCTTCTTTATTTAAAAGAATACATCAAAACAATTCAATCGCATTACAATTCAAAAATGGAAGAATCAACCTACAATGCACTTGCATTTTCCATAACCAAGCATCGAAAAGAAATTGAAGATATTCAAAATAAAATTGCACAAACCACTAAGTTTATCGACCAACAAATAAATGAAGCTTTTGCAATATTTGGTTATGAAAAAAAAGGTAATTGGTACACAAATATAGATGCAATATATCCAGTATATTTTTATGTAACCAATGCAACAGAAATTTTAATGCAAAACAAACTTTGGTTTACTTTAGAAGTTCGTAATGAAATAAATAAAAAGCTAAGAGAAAACAATAGCCAAAAAGCAATAGAACCCTATTTTCAGCCTATAACTGCTACGTATAAAAATGTGTGTGTAGGAAATCAAAGTGGAAAAAACCATACACATATAACCATAGCAACTATTGAAAATGCAATCAAAGAAAATAACGATTTCAAAACTGTTTTAATAGAAATATTAGGTAATTGTTTCATGGGGGAAAAAGGTTTGGTAAAAGAAACTGAAAATTTTATACAATCTCACAATCTTTTATAAAGAAAATTATGAAGAAATACGATAATTATAAAGATTCTGGTATTGATTGGATTGGGAATATTCCATCTGGTTGGTCATGTACTAAATTAAAATTTCATACAAAAAAAATAATTGACGGTGCACATTTTACACCAACTTACATTGAGAAATCAAATGACTCTATCCCTTTTTTAAGAGTAACGGATTTACATTCAAAAGAAATTTTACTTGATGAAGTAAAGTATATACCATTATCTGAACATCAGGAATTGATTAAACGTTGTAATCCAGAAATTGGGGATTTATTACTGTCAAAAAACGGAACAATTGGTTTAATGAAGATTATTGATTGGGATTGGGAATTTAGTGTTTTTGTTAGTTTATGCTTATTGAAGTTCGAAAATTCATTATTGAATAAATTTTTTTATTATTTTTTTGAAAGCAATATTGTTGACCGACAATTATTTGAAAGTAGTCAGAAAACATCAGTTTCAAATTTACATCTTGAAAAAATAAAAGAGTTAAGACTCACTTTGCCTTCAATAGAAGAGCAAAATATTATATCTAAATACCTAGACCACAAAACCGCTCAAATAGACACTTTAATTTCCAAAAAACAGCAGTTCATTACCTTATTACAAGAAGAAAGAATAGCAGTCATCAACCAAGCGGTCACCAAAGGTTTAGACCCAAAAGTAAAGATGAAAGATTCTGGTATTGAATGGCTAGGAGAAATTCCTGAGCATTGGACAAGCTATAGAATTGATTGGGTGACAAATATTGTCAGAGGTAATACAGGTTTTAAAAAAGATGAATTACTTAAAAATGGAGAATATGTAGCTCTACAATATGGAAAAACATATAAAGTTGATATTGTTGATGATAGTTTTAACTTCTTTGTAAACAGTGAGTTTTTTAAAGAAAGTCAGGTTGTTTCAAAAGGTGATACTATTCTAATTTCAACATCTGAGACAGTTGAAGATTTGGGGCATACATGTTTCTATAATAATGGGAATATAGGATTGTTGGGGGGAGAGCAAATTTTATTAAAACCTAATCGAAAGGTTTTATATGAAAAGTATCTGTATCAATACGCACGACAATTTCGTTTCGAATTAAAAAAGTATGCTAAGGGCTTAAAAGTTTTTAGATTCAATACTACTGACTTAAAACAAATTTTTATTGCCATTCCTTCAATTGAAGAACAAATTCAAATAGCTGATTTCCTAGACCTAGAAACAATTCGAATAGATAGTTTAATTTCAAAATCCAAACAAGAAATCGAGCTATTAAAAGAATACAAAACGGCTTTGATAAGTGAAGTGGTTACGGGCAAGGCGGATGTTAGAGATGTGATTTTAAATTAGGAAAACATGAGACTTAAGGGTAGTAAGAAACACGTTTTAGATTTAATTGATAGTAACGATTTTATCGATACATTGAATGCAATTCTACTACCATATAACTCTAGTGTCACTGACAAAAAAACAGTTCAGCCAAAGGGGAAAAATGATGCATCCGAGTGTGGTTTACAATCTTACCTTAATAAGCATAGTCTAGCTGAACAATTTCCTTCGTTAAAAGATGTCAATTGTAACTTTAATAAATGGTGGAAACCCTGTGGAGGAAAAGCACCTACTTGGGATTTGATTTCATTATGTCAATTGGATGGAAAAGATGCCATTTTATTAGTTGAAGCCAAAGCTCATGTCAAAGAATTTGACGTTAAAGGAAAACGATTTAAAGATAAACCTTCTGATGGGGCAATTACAAATCACAATAATATTGAAGCTAGAATCAAAAAAGCCTGTGGTAATTTAAATTGCACTTACGCTGGTTTTGATATTTCAATAGAAAAACATTACCAATTGAGTAATAGAGTTGCATTTGCTTGGCAATTAAAACAACTTAATGTTCCAGTAGTTTTGTTATATCTTGGATTTACTGGTGATTCATATTTCACTGATTATTTTGAAGGTGATTCTCATTGGGAAGAAGAATTTAATAAATACATTGATGGTGTTGTGCCTAGAAATTTTATTAATAAAAAGGAATCGGATTTTTTATTTATTCATTCATCATTAGAAATAAAATAATGGATAATTTAGTAAAAAGGGTAAATGCCATTATTGAAGTTTGCTGGGAAAGTTTTTCTGCAAAAATTGGTTGCGGTTTAATCGATATCAACAAGGAAGCATCAATGCAATTGAATTTTGCTTATCTTCTTAAAAACACTATTGATTTAGTCATCCATCATGAAGATGAAAAAATCACAATCGAACTAGAAACAACCATACCAATTAATGGCAGAACTAAAGAATGTGATATTGTAATTAAAATTGAAAAAGCAGATACTATTTGTTATCTACCAATCGAAATGAAATGTTATAAGCAATTTGCTTCAAGTGGTGGAAAGCGTGGAGCTTTAGATATATTTTTTAAAGATGTTCATGCTGATATTGAGCTACTAGAATCCTATTCAAAAAAAGAAAATTTCTTAACGGGAATAATGTTGGTAATGACAGATTTTAGAAGAGCTATATTTCCAGAAAAAAAGAATGGTAAATTTTGGGACTATGATATCTCACATGGAAGTGAGATAATTGGAACAGCTATAAAGAATACAGCAATTGGTGGTTATGCGGTAAACATTAAAATCGATGGTAATTACAGTTTCAACTGGAAGGAATACAATAATTTTTATTTTTTAAAATTAGAAACTAATCTATAATGGCAAAAGGAATACATACAGAACTCACCTTTGAAAGAGCAATAGAGGAATCTTTATTGGAAAATGGAGGTTACACCAAAGGTTTTTCAGAAGATTTTGATGCACAAACAGGATTGTTCCCTAAGTACATTATAAATTTCTTAAAAGAATCGCAACCAATTTTGTGGGCAAAAATTGCTAACATCCACAAAGACGAAGTAGATAAAAAAGTCATTCAACGCTTAATCAAAGAAATAGATTTGCGTGGTGTTCTGGATGTTATTAGAAAAGGCTTTACCGATTATGGAGTAAAGTTTCAGATGGCATTTTTCAAACCTGAAAGCACCTTAAACCCTGATGCAGAATTACTGTACAACAAGAATAACTTATCAGTCATAAGGCAGGTGTATTATGAGCGTGTGGGCAAAAATTCGTTGGATATGGTATTTGCATTAAACGGTTTGCCAATAGCCACTGTAGAGCTTAAAAATCAGTTTTCTGGACAATCTGTAGAAAATGCCAAAAAGCAATATGTCTATGACCGTGAACCGACCGAACCAATTTTTCTATTCAAGAAAAGAGCTTTAGTTCATTTTGCTGTAGATGCTGATGAGTGTTACATGACCACCAAACTAGATGGGAAGCGCACTCGTTATCTGCCTTTCAACTTAGGGAACAATAATGGTGCTGGAAACCCTTTGAACAAACAAGGATATCGTACCTCTTACTTATGGGATAAACTCCCTGATGGAAACGGTGGCGTTTGGACAAAAGACAGCTTCATGGATATCATTGGTAAATTCCTTCACCTAAGTGTTGAAGAATTTGAACTTAATGGTATTTTTAAGAAAAAGGAAAGCATCATTTTTCCAAGATTTCACCAGATGCAAGTGGTTCGTAAAGCCACTGAAGATGCACGGACGCAAGGAGCGGGTAAAAATTACTTGATTCAACATTCGGCTGGTTCAGGAAAATCAAATTCTATTGCTTGGTTAAGTTATCGTTTGTCTAGTTTGCATGATAATGACAACAACCGCATATTTGATTCTGTAATTGTAATCACCGATAGAAAAGTTTTGGACTCACAGTTACAAAATACCATTTATCAATTTGAGCATAAAGAGGGTGTGGTTCAAAAGATAGACAAAGACTCTCAACAATTGGCAGATTCTTTGACTGCTGGTTCCAATATCATCATTACCACTTTACAGAAATTCCCTTTTATATTAGAAAAAATTGGAGAAATTCCAGCTAGAAAATATGCCGTGATTATTGATGAAGCCCACTCTTCTCAAGGAGGTGAAGCCACCAAAAAGATGAAAGAAGTATTATCATCAAAATCGCTAGAACAAGCTGAAAAAGACGAAGCCTACACAGGATTAGAAGAAGATGCCGAAGATGAAATAAGAAAATCAATGTTGGCACGTGGCAAACAAGATAATTTGAGCTTCTTTGGATTTACTGCTACCCCAAAACCAAAAACGATTGAAGTATTTGGAACAAAAGGAAGCAACGGAAAACCAGAACCATTCCACTTATATTCGATGAAGCAAGCCATTGAAGAAGGGTTTATTCTGGATGTTCTTAAAAACTATACCACATACAAAACCTATTTCAAGCTATCCAAAGAAATAGAAGATGACCCTAAAGTAAACAAGAAAAAAGCATCCAGAGCTATTGGACGTTTTATGTCATTGCATCCACACAATCTAGCCCAAAAAACAGAAGTGATGATAGAACACTTTAGACAGGTAGTTTCAAAAAAGATTGGAGGAAAGGCAAAAGCGATGGTAGTGAGTAGTTCCAGACTGCACGCTGTACGCTACAAAGTAGAATTTGATAAATACATTGCAGAAAAAGGATATACAGATGTAAAAACTATTGTCGCTTTTTCAGGAAAAGTAATCTATGATGCTTCACCTGAAGGAGTAACAGAAGTAGAATTAAATGGTTTTTCTGAAAAAATGCTACCCAAAAAATTTGCATCCGATGAATACCAATTATTATTGGTAGCAGACAAATACCAAACAGGTTTTGACCAACCTTTGCTACATACTATGTACGTAGATAAAAAATTATCTGGAGTAAAAGCGGTGCAAACCTTATCGAGATTAAACAGAATGTGTGCTGGTAAAGAAGATACTTTTGTATTGGATTTTGCGAATGAAACTGAAGATATTTTAAATTCGTTTCAACCGTATTATGAATCAACTTCAATCATTGAAAATTCAGACCCAAACCATTTATATGACCTGAAAGCACAAATAGATGCTTCGCAAATCATTTGGCATTCTGAAGTTGACAATTTTTGTAATGTCTATTTTAAGTCTGCGAAAAGCCTTACTGTTTCAGACCAAAAGAAATTATATTCTTTTGTTGACCCAGCCGTTGACCGATTTAAAAAACTACCAAAAGAACAGTCAAAAGAGAATACAATTGGTACAGAAATAACACAAGAGGACTTAAAAAATACTTTACAAGTTTTCAACAGAACCTATTCATTTTTGACTCAAATCATGCCTTTTTCAGATATTGATTTGGAAAAGTTGTTTACCTACACAAGATACTTAATCAAGAAATTACCAAGAACCAGTCAAGATGACAAATTCAAGTTGGGTGATGAAGTATCACTAGAATACTATCGTCTTCAGAAAATTGCTGAGCAAGATATTCTTCTTGAACCCCAAAGTGTCTATGAATTAGAAGGAGGTGGTTCAGCAGGAATCCGAATGAGTATGGAGGAAGAAACGGCTTTGTCAGAAATCATAAACGTTTTAAATAAAAAATTTGGCACTGAATTCAGTACTGCTGATAAACTGTATTTTGACCAGATTTATGAAGAATTGATTGCAGATGATAGTTTAGGACTTCAAGCTAAATCGAATACAATAGAAAATTTCAAATACGGTTTTGAAGATAAATTCATGGATACAACCATAAGTCGTATGGAACAGAATCAGGATATTTTTGCCAAAATGATGAATGATAAAGAGTTTGGAAATATTGTGAGAGATTATATGTTGAAGAAGGTATATAACACGTTGAATAAATAAAACATTTATAAATGACAAAAGCTGAATTAAATAGTAAAATTGCTGAATCAATTAATTTTGAATGGTTTAAAACTCCACAAGAAATTTTTAATTTTCATTATGTGAACAACACTCTGACTTATACAGGAGTATCTGCTATTTATGAATTTGTCAATCAGCAGGTTAATGGTTGGGAAGGAATCGAGCAGGATTTGCCTAATGAATTTATTCAATCTAAACAATATTTTAAAAGTATTCAGTCAAGCATTGTACAAGTTGTCCAAAATTATTCAGAACTGGATGTTAACCAGCTTAATGCACAATGGTCAACAGTGAAAAATGCTATAACTCAAGTACATACCTACCCAATTACTTACGATTCTCCAATTACAAGTTATTTACTTGATTTATATACAAGCAATAGAGATTATTTTCAAGGAGCTTACAATTTTATTTTTGGAATCAGATATGATGTTAATAGCAAGGATTTATTTTTTGGAGCAGTATTAGCCTATGAATTTACATTAAAAGATAAAACAGAAATAACTGGTAGAAAAAAACAAGAACAGTTATCAATTTCAAGATTAAAAAATGATTTTAAAAAATATATTGAAAAATCAGAAAATGAAGTAGTTAATTATATTGAAAAGACACATAATTCATATAATGAGTATGTCAAAAAAATCGATGACCTAAAAGTTGAAAAAGAAACAGAATTTTCAGAATGGTTTACAAATACAAAAACGGAGGAATGGGAAAAGTGGTATAACGAAAAAATTCAAGCATTAAAGCGGTTAGAAGATACTTATGAGGCAAATCTAAAATTAGAAAAGCCAGCAAAGTATTGGCAAATTAAGTCCACAAAATATTATGAACAAGGAAATACTGCAAAAACAATATTATTTTGGGTAATTGGAGCCTCAGTAATTTTTTTGGGAATTATTCTAGTTGTTTCACCAAGTTGGATATTTGAAAGCGTTTTCAAAGGAAATTCAATCACTATTGTTAGATGGTCTATTGTTTTTATCACTTTAATTTCATTAATAGCTTTTTCAGTAAAGGCATTAACTAAGTATATGTTTAGTTCGTATCATTTGGCTAGGGATGCTGAAGAAAGACATACTTTAACCTTCTTCTATTTATCATTATTAAAAGATACTGAAGTAAAGGATGAAGACCGAAATCTAATATTGCAATCTTTATTTAGTAGAGTAGAAACAGGGTTGCTAAAAGATGATTCATCCCCTACCATGCCAAGTGAAACAATAAGTAAAATATTTACTAAAAATTAATTACTGAATAGTATTTTATCTTTAGACTTCAAATTGTCTTTAAAATTCTTCATTTTTCTTGATAATATTTACTGAAGCTGATATTTATTATAAAAAGCGATTATGAACAAAAGATTTTACTTAAACAGTCCCAGATGCGAATGCTTCTCGACAAAGTTGGAATACCTCCATGTTGCAAATCGTTAAATATGAAAGGCGCAACGGCATATTTTTATTTATCAAGAAAAGAAGTAATATTAGATGTACTTTTTTAATTAGCCACACCATTAAGAACTTTTAATCCTTTTTCAAACAAACTTTTAGCTTGGTCAACTTCATTTTGAGTGACTGAGCTTCCTTTAGTTGGTACAAACATCTCTCTAATATCAACATCCAAAGCTTCAGCAATTTGTAATAGTAGATTTATTGTTGGTAAATTTTTTTCTGAATTTATATTACTTATTGTGGTCATGCTAACCCCAACCTTATTAGCAAGCTCTTCTCTGCTAACACCTTTTTGATTCATTATCGCTTTCAATCGTAGAATTTCCATATTTATTTTTTTACAAATATAATAAAAATAAAGTAATACTTAATTTTTTACAAAATAAATTAAGTAATGTTTGTTTTTTAATAAAACAATGCTTTACTTTGTAGGGTAATAATGAAGTAATACTTAATTTATGAAAGCAACTGAATTTAAAACTGAAATTAAAGGAATCAAAGAAAACTTGAGAGGTTTAACACTTCAGCTGGTTAATGCAAAAGGTTACCGACCATACTTCAATTTAAAAGATTTTGGTAATGCAATCTTAGAAGAAGAAAAAAAAGGAAATGATTTCCGTATAAATCAAGTGTGGACTAGAGCTGGTATTGTTGGAGCGAAATCAATTAAAGCACTTGCTGAATTAATCAAAACAGAATCAGTAACCGCCATACAATTTGAAAGCTTTTTTAATTGTGAAACCACAGAAGATTTCATAAGAAGCTTTGGAGCCTTAGACTAAACTTAAAAAAATCAACATGGAAACTACAACAAGAACAATGGAAATAGCTCAAACAATTTTAGAACAAATTAAATATGCTGACAGGAGTGCCTTGATGGCTTGGGGAGCTAAAAACTTTTCAGCAATCAGTGAATGTAAAGAATTTGAAGGAGGGTTAGCTTTTCAAGTTAACGGGCTACATCATAAAGGCTGGGTTAAAGTTTGTTTGCGTTGGGTGGATGATTATACAATAATATTCATCAACAAAAATCGTGAGGTGGTTAAAACTTTTGAAGGTGCATATTGTGACATGTTGGTAGAAGTTATAGATTGGATTGAAGGTAGGTAATCTTCAATCTTGTGCAAAGTTAGGTTATACTTTATCCTTGAATGGCAATGTAAAACTTAAGGTCAATAAATACATAAAAAAAAACAGTGCAAAATACACCATCCTAATATTGCACATAAAAATAACAAATTATGAAAAAAGGTAGATATATCAGACAAAGTACAAATGGGCAAAAAAATTATCGCCAATTGGCAATCGCACACCCAGACGAATTATTATTTATTGATATTGTTAGCGGTTCGATACCATTTAATGAAAGACCAGCTGGGAAAAAACTTATTGAAGCTGTCGAAGCTGGAGAAATAAATTACATTTCATTTCACGCAATAGATAGAGCTGGAAGAAATACAATTAATGTTCTTCAGACCCTTCAATACTTCTATAGTAAAGGCGTAATAGTCAAAATAGAAAATCTGGGTTTAGAATCTATGATTAATGGTAAAGCTAACCCTGTATTCAATCTAATCACAACGACCTTAAGTGAATTAAGCTCTTTAGAGAAAATTTCCCTCCTTGAAAGACAAACTGAGGGGATTCTTCAAGCTAAAATTCGAGGTGCATATAAAGGACGACAAAAAGATACCTTTGAGTCTGACGAGATAATTTTAGGAAAGTATAAAAAAGTTGTAAAAGAGCTGAAAGCAAATCCAAGTCTATCATTAAGGAAAATTGGAACCCTTACTAATGTTTCTCCAAATACAGTAAAAAAAGTACTTAAAATTCTTCAAAAACAGATGTGATTGTGGAAACTATTATTTTCTAAATTATATCAATTTTTTTGAGATTTTTCCTTTTAAATAATTTATATTTGAAATTAATAAATTATTAATGAACAAAGGAAATTTTTATATATATGAGAATATTAACTCATGGAACAGCTAATAATAAAAATTTAATAGTTTTTATACATGGTTTCATTGGAGGCGAAAAAACATGGATAAAAGAGGACGGAACAAAACCATTTATTGACTTATTCATTAATGATATTGAAATTAAAAGTAATTTTGATATTGGAATTTTTGAATATCATACGGAACTACTCTCGCTTTTTCCTAAAGTTAAAGCTATTTTTAAGATTATTAGTGGTAAAAAGAATCCAACAAATTTACCCATTGAAAAGATAAGTCTCTTATTAGAATCACAATTACGATATTCACATCCAAATTATGAAAATATCATTATTATTGGACATAGTATGGGAGGATTGGTAGGTAAGAGGTTTATTTTAAATGACTTATGTAAAAATTCAAGTACCCGAGTTAAATTATATGTGTCGTTGGCAACTCCGCATTCAGGTTCTACACTTGCTACATTTGGAAATAAAATTATAAACAATTTCCAAATAAAAGATTTGCAACCTTTAAGTGAAAGTATATCAGCTATGAATGATGAATGGGTTAAATCTAAACAGCTTCCTAGAAGATTATATGGGCAAGGACTTTATGATGAGGTTGTTCCACAAGTTAGCTCTGTTTCATTTGACCGAGATGTACAAGAAGTCATTTATTCTGATGATGACCATTTTAGTATAATTACTCCCAAAGAAAAAAGTGTAATTGTTGACGCAGTTGTTTCAGAACTACACAAACTTTTAAAAGAGCAGGCAATTCAATCTATTAAAAATGACCAACGCTTTGTTGATACAGGTCAATATGATGAAGAAACATTTGTTTTGAAAATGTTAATGGCAGACATACATAAGACACTTATGAATGGTTCTAAGCAAGCATTTTTTAATGCAGAATTTGCAATAAGGAAATTAAATGCACAGGGGGTAAATATTGAAGAGTTAAACCCTCTCTATGAACAAATTAAACAGTTATATATTATTGAGTTTGGACATTACATAACAGGTAAATATAAGTCCTCAGATGAACTTTTAAACGCAGTTCATGAAAAAATTTTAGCAGAAGACAAAACTTATTTGCACACTCTTTATCAACCTTTACAGGCGTTACAAAAATTCGGGATGCTTCATCAATTAGCTTCAGTTGACGATGATGTATGGTGGAATAAAGAAGACAACATAACAACGCTTGAAGAATTTACTGAAAAGCTAAAAGCTCAAAAATAGATGAAGCTACCTTTTTATATTCCCGACAGTGAGCTTACTCTAAGAATTGGCAAATTACTTTGTCTGTTTCAAATATTATCAATAGGTGCGAAAAAAACTATAAATCTTGATTTACCAAAAATTGGGCAATTTGAATTTTTAACTAAGCATCCTATCGTTCTTAATAAAATTTTGAATGATAAAGAAAAGAAAGTCATAGCACTGCACAGTTCTGAAATGTATTCTATTGAAGCTTTATTTTTGAATCGTGCGGAAATTTTTGATTTGAAAAAGATAAAAGCATTATTAAAAATATTGCTTTCAAACAAATACATTGAAGCCAAAGTACTTAGCGACAATCAAATATATTATAGCATAACAGACGAAGGAGTTAAACAAGCAGAAACTTTGCAGTCCCAATATTTCCAAAGAACAAGAGATTTAAATCACGAGTTAAAGCCACTAGTAAGTCTTCCGAGTAGTACAATTGGTAAATTAATAGAATCACACTTAGTACATGGCAAAAAGAATTAAAACATTAAAGCTTAAGATAAATTATTTAATCTTAGTCGGAACTAATAAAAATTATGTGGTACCTTTTAATAGTGGGCTTAACATTATTTATGGTGACTCTGATACAGGAAAGTCAAGTATTTTAAATCTAATTAATTATTGTCTTGGGGCTTCTCGACTCGATACTTATGAAGAAATAGAATCAAAAGGTCAATATTGCCTTCTTGACTTAGATTTACTAGGAAATAGATACACTATAAAGAGAGATATCTTTAATGTGAAGGCTGATATTGAAGTTTATCATGGTGGTTACGACATGATTGATAATAGTTTTCCTAAATTCTATGCTCCAAATTACAATCAAAATGCGGAAGATGGTAATTTTTCGGAATTCTTATTGCAAGCAATGCGTATTCCATTGATAAAAATTAAAGAAGCTCCTTCTAAAGAAGTTACTAAAATGGTAAAACTGAGTTTCAGAGACATTTTTAAGTACAATTATCTTGACCAAGATAAAATTGGAAGCAAAAAAATTTTTGGCGATAATTTTGTTTTAATTACTAAACTTAAAGAAACTTTCAAACTCATGTATAATGTTCTCGATGGACAGATTACAGAGCTAGAAGGGCGTATAAGTGTTCTTCAAACAGACAAAAAGACTCTTGTAACTAAAAACAATTCAGTTGCATCTTTTCTTAAAGAAACGCAAGTTGATTCCTTAGCCGAACTGACTCTACAAAAAGAGCAATTAGAAAATCAATTGGATTCACTACGACATGCTATAAAAGAGATTGATACAAAAATCATTAGTGGTAGTGAAGAATTAAACCATCTCCGAAAAGAAGTAAATGACCTTGAACTTGAAATTCGTCAGGCTTATCAAGACCAAAATTCGCTTGAATTGGAAATTAAGCAAAATATTGCCCTTCGTAATGAATATCGTAACGATATCAGAAAAATGGACGCAACAATTGAAGCTCTTGAGAAGTTTCCAAAAATAGCAGATAAAGAATTAGATTGTCCACTTTGTGATACTGTAGTAAATGTCAGTAAATTAAAAGAACATTTTAATAATACAGATACTAAAGGGATAAAGGGAGAACTGAATTCTTTAAAACGTAGAATGCGAGATTTGGACTCCATTTACAAGAGCCTTAAAGAAAGTGAAAAACAAAAATCCGATGAAATAAAAGATAGTACTTCTCAATTAGAGGAAATGCGTATTTTACTTGATAAACAGTCTATTGATATTGTTTCTCCATATCTTAATCAAAGAGATACGCTTTCGTACCAAGCAGGAAGTGTTCAGAGTAATATTAAGAATATTCAACACTTTTATAAAATTAGATTCCAACAATCTATTAATGATGCTGAAATTGTTGAATTAGATAGAAATGTTGATGAATTAAAAGCAACGTTATCATCTCTAAAAAAAGATGCTCCATCTCCAGAAAAGATTTTAAAGGAATTGGGAGACAAAGTAAAAGAAATTTTAATTTTCGTAGGTGTTAAAAACCCAACAAATATATCAATTTCTCCAAAAACATATTTACCAATTATTAGAGGGCGTGATTATGAAAAAATAACCTCTGGAGGTGTTCGAACCGTTAGTTCAGTTGCGTATTTCATCAGTCTTATGATTTATGCCATGGAAAATCCTGTAAACTATCCTTCATTTCTAATGATTGACACAATAACTAAATATCTTGGAAAGGTTAAAGAACGAGATTTAGAATCAACGAATAGAGCTGAGGATGAAAGCGAAGGAATGACGGATTCTGAAAAAAATGAAAACATTTATAAATATCTTCTGACCTTAGACAAATACAAAGACAGTTTTCAACTTATTATTGTAGATAATGATATTCCTGATGCGCTTTTTGATGATTTAAAAGGATATATAAGAAAACATTTTAGTACTAATATACCAGGTACCGAAATCGGTTTTATTGATGATGCACGAGCTTCTATTTCAGAAAACATGGGACAGCAATTTGATTTATTTGAAAATGAAGATGACCGATGGAAAGATGTAAATTGGGATGATGAGGAAACGCCTCTTTTTTAATATTTTTGTTAGTGATACAGCGTAAACCTCTTGAATACAATGAATATAGAATGCTCCAAGAAAGAGCAAAGATAATTTCAACTGCCTTAGGCAGACATGAAAGTAAAAACCTTGTAAAGGTTACATTTCCAATAACTAATTATAGAAAGATAGGAATTAATAATCACGATTTTTATTATGCTGGAACAAATATATTTCTTGGGATTGTTGAAGAAGTTTTGTTGGATACAAGGAAAATGTTCCCAAAGAATTTCGGAAATGGAAATGCAGTCAGTGTTTTACATGCTCTTAATAAAAATAGATTTTTACATACAAGATTAAAAGATGCCATTCGAATATACGGCAATGAGAATTTCATTTGGATATACGATAATATCAATAATGACGAAGAAAATAAGATTTTAAGACTTGATTTATTTAGAAAATTAGATAAAATACCTCATAAAAAAAGAAAGTGGGATTTTACAGGTGGTCTTTTTCATGCATTAAAGCATTTTAGCATTGACGGTGAAGCACTTTCTACAGGCACCGATTTAAATGATGTTCCAAATATTGAACACGTAATTTATTTAATTATTAAAGCTTTTTTTCAAGATGCAGGGAATTTTGATGCTGGAGGAACTATATACACTGTGTTATCAAATCTTAATGATAATTACAATCTAAAATTCATATTTTATTTTGAAAAGAATACAGGAGTTTATTTTATAAAAACTATTCATAAGATAAGAAAGAAATTGCAATTATAGATAATTAACAATTTTCATAACAAAATTACAATGGATTATAAACTCGGAAAAGAAAAAGAATTTAATCTATGAAAAAAAACTTTAAATTCTCTACAAAGAAATCTTCAAAATACAGTTAGTCACCAATCCATGGGTTTAATTGGCTTGAAACGATTTAGAGAAGAATCCCTTTTTTCTCCAGAGAATCCATGACTCCACTTTTGAATTTGAATTTCAAAAATGTACACATACGATGAGGTGTTTAAACATACATTACTTTTTAAATCCCTATTTTTAAATATTATTGTTTTTCCGAATTTTCCAAAATCACGGCATAGAATCCAAAATCGCCAAAATTTTTTTTTGGATTTTTTTGAGCAAAAAAAATCGACTTATTATGTTCTCTTAAGATATTTATAATTAAAAAGAAATATGGAACAAAATGATTTAATTACGATACCCCCAAGTGTAATAGACCAACTTAAAAAAAACGTAAACAAGTATATTTTAAAAGACAAAAAGCCAGAAGGCTTTGAAGAAGCGTTGAGGTATATAGCCCTTGAAAAAGCCACAAAATCACAATTAGCAAAGCTTAATTCATTTTCAAATAATCATTCTTTATCTAATGATGAAGACAAAGAGAAAATTGAGATATTGGATAAAATGATAGTGTTTGCAAAGAATTGGACAAAACATGAAAATACAAAAAAGGAGTTTTCTAATAAAATAAGAGCAAATACAGACCATCCATCTGGAGCATCCACGAAAAAACAATCTGGAAGAGAAGTTGACAGGCTTTCTCCAAGTCTTTCATCAGTAAAGCCATATACAACAGCACAGATTAATGATTCTGCTCTGATAAGTGAATGTTATCGAATTATTGATATTATGAAAAAAATAAATTAAAATATTGAATATTACAGATTCAACTCTGAAAGTAATTCCGACATTTTAATATCTAGTGCATTACAGATTTTTAAAAAGATTTTAATTGAAAAATTCTGTTTTCCTTTTAAAATCCGTCTAATACTTGTTTCATCGATATCACATGCATCGGCAAACTCCAAATTAGTTTTGAACTTTGCTTTGGCTCTTACGTTTATCTTCTGACCTAGCTTTATTAAAAATTCTTCTGACATTATCCAAAAGTCGAATAATGCCTTTTTAAATCATCGGCATATTTGCCGAATTAAATATTTAATATTAAATTTGTCTAAATTTCAACCATACTAAAAACACAAAAAATGAATAATCCATTAAAAATTATCGTAAGAGGTTCCGTTCTTGTATTTGCACTTCTTTGCTTTGGGGGTTACATGTATAGTCTTCATATTGACAATGAATACAGGAAAGACCATCCAAAAACAAAAAGCCTAGAGGAACTGAAAGCATGGGCGCAGACAGCAATCGTTCAAGACTATTGCGAAAGATATTCTTATGTAAAAACCATTAATAATGAAACAAGCCAACAACGAGAACTAAGTCGTGTCAATAACAGCAGATATTTATATGTACCGCAATTGGTTCGAAATGTCATTGAGGATAACGATTTACCTGACAGTTACGCTGACGAATTATTTCACTACGTTGACAATGAAATAGACAAATGCCAATAATCTAATCATTGCAAATAAAGGAGTCTGACTATAGGCTCCTTTATTTTTTAAAAGGAAATCAAATCTTCTTCTGTCTGATAATGGACGTTCATCAGATAACATAACTAGAGATTCGACTGAACAGCTAACAGTTCCTTTATCAATTGGAAGTATTCAAATGCAAGTAGGAAGTTCAAGTTCTTATGATAAAAAAAAACAGAACATTAGGAAATTGCAGTTACGGAACATATATGTTTGAGCATAATGAAAAGTTCGGGAATGCGCTAATTTTTAATAACATTACTGCTGTACAAGGTGATTTCCATTCAGGTAAACCCGACAGAGGTTGGGAATACTAGTATATATCATATTTTATTCTTTGAATTTGAAGGGAAAAATTAGAGGTTGCAAAAAAAAGCTACTTATTTCTAAGTAGCTTTTTATATGAATTTGAACCCTAAATTTTAGAATTGCTTTGTAATATCAATTGCGTTTAAATTCACCTTTTATAACGTGACCTGTTACAAATTCATTTTCTGGGTATAAGTGTGCAACGTATAAGTTTGGTAAATTATTTTTGATACGTTCCTTTAAATCATTAGGTAATAGTTCATAAATTGGTGTATTAACTGTTTCACTTGTATAATACACTTCAACATCAAAATCGGTTGATTGTGTTGATTGTGCCTTTGTTTTATATATTGTTGCAATTGCACCAGTATTTTCTTTTTTTGAATTGTTGTATATATTAACTAGATATTGTGTATTCTCTGTTTGCAATTTTATTGTTGCTTCGATAAATTCCTGATTTGATAATTTGGACATTTGTTATTTTGTTTAATTGTTATAGTTTAGTTTGTAATCGTGTTAAAAATTAATTTGCTAGTAAACTTTTTAAATCAGATAACATTTCGTGTAATTGCTCAATTGATAATTTAGGTGTATTGGTACCTTGAACTGGGGAAAAACTCTCAAAACTCTGTGTTTTATCTAAAATATAATCTAATTCTTCTTCACTTAAATCACTTCCAAAAATTAAATCAATAGAAGATTCATTTGAATGGTCTGCATTTTTTACAAAATAAGTTAAGCTTTCTATCCCTTTTTCAATTGCAATTTTTTGTTCTTTTTCGGTCATAATATTTAATAGCTTTTATAATATTCACTTAATCTTTTTTTTTACTGTAACGTTAAAATGATTGATATTCAATCCATTCTCCATTCTTAAAAACCTCGGCTCTAATCCAATTTTCCTTTTTAATGGGGTCAAAACTTCCAAACCATTCTTTTGGATTACCACCAATCTCAATTCCAGTCAGTTCCATTCGTTTTGCTTGCTCCAAATTCATTTTGGCTAAATGCTTAATTTTTCCCCAATGTATAAAACCGACTGGTTTTACTTGAATTCTAGCACAGCCAAATCTTTCTAATTGTTCTTTGAATGTCATTAATCTTAGATTTCCAAATTGGTCAGACACCATTTTTGTAGCTGTAGCTTCCCATTGTGGATGTGTTGAAACCCAAACACAAGCCTTTTCTTTAGGAGCATAAACACTTTCAGTTGCAAGTTTAATTAAACCACTATCAATAATTTCAGAAAGTCTAAATTCAGGCGTATAATGGTAATAATTCATTGTCATATTAATAATTTTAATGTTATTTAAATCAAAAATAAAGCAATGTAATTATGAAAAAAATAAGAATTAGTTATCGTACTGTTTCCTTGATTTAACGTTCAAATCTCTAAAGGCTCGCAAATTTGTTGTTTTTAAATTTTTATAAAAAATAGCAAAACAAAAAAGAGCATTACTTATTTAAGTAACACTCTTTTATTATATCTACCCGTGTAAATTTGGCAATTTATCGCAATTATATAAGAAATAAAAAAGCCATACAAACCGATTCATGTCTAAAATAAATTACTTATTGTATTTCAACATTAACAAATTCTCCTTTGGAAATATTTACATATTTAGGAATTGATGAATCAAAACAACCAAAATACTCATAAGTATTTTTGCTTGAATTTGCTACTAAATTATAGTAAGCGTTGTGTAAATTAGTGAGATAAAACTCTCCGCTTATTCTTTTTTCAGAAACAGATGTAATCTTAATTTGACCAGTTGTACTGTTATCTTTCTCAATACTTAGATAACCACAAATGCCTGTAAAGGTATTTGGCACATCATTTTTTAAAGAAAAAACTCCTGAAGTATTAATTTGAGAAAGATTATAAACTTGACCTACTTTCAATGACTCAGTTGCAATAAATGACAAATAAAATCGAGCTGAAACATGAGCTTTTTCATCAGAATCAACCCCTTTTCTATCTACAACTGCTGTCATAGAGTATTCTGTTGTTCCATTCTTTTGCAAACTACTTTCCCAATAATTTAGTATGTCATATTCACCTTGATAATCATTAAATCCATCTAAAGTAAATTTTACTTTTAAATCTGGATTTGAATCGTCTGGAATTGAATCATCTGGATTATCATTACTACAATTAGTAAAGGATGCGACTACTAAGACTACAAGACAAAAGCCTCTCAAAAATCTAAAATTTTTCATTTATTACTGTTTTTAATTAATACCAATCAAAAATATAGTAAATGAATTCTTTAAAAACAGTGAATTAGTTTCCGTAAAGATTTAATAATTAACCGCTAAAAATTAGCCAATTTGAAGTTTCAAAACTACTGTAGTCCCTTTATTTGGATTTGAGAAAATAGTTATTGGATTCTCATTATCCACTTGAAACAAGGCAATACGTTCTTTAGCTAAAGCTATTCCTTTTGAAGTATGTAGCTTATTTATATTTACCGAAACCATACCTTTTCCGTTATCGATAATCTCACAAAAAAGATAATTATCACGCTGTCTAAAAGATAGTACTAATTTTGGATTTGTGGAATGTGAATCAAAAGCATGAACAAATACATTTTCAATAAATGGTTGAATCAGCATTGGAGGAATTTCGGTTTCAAATAAATCCAGTTCTTCATCAATGATTAGCTCAAAAGCAATTTGGTTTTGAAAACGCATATTTTCAAGTCTAACATACGTTTGCAAATATTGAATTTCATCAGCCAAATTAATTCGTAGTTTTGAGGAATTGTCCAATGTTTGTCTAATAAGTTTAGAAAATTCTCCCATGTACATTAGTGCATCATCGATGTTATTATCAATAATATAGTTCTGGATGGAATTCATTGCATTAAAGATAAAATGAGGGTTCATTTGGCTTTGCAATGCTTCCATTTTGGTTTCAGCTAAACGTTTTTGAACCTCATATTTTGCTCTTTCTTGTTTTTTAACAAAACGAATTCGATTAACATAAATGAGATAAGCACAAATTAACATAAAAATAAAATTACCTAACAAAAACCACCAAGTTTTCCAGAAAGGAGGAGTTATTATAATGTTTAAAATGTCATTTGATGATACTACTCCAGAAAACAAATCTTTCGTCTCCAATCTTATTTCATACCTTCCATTGGGCAAGTAGGTAAGGTTAATGCTTTTGTCTTTTGTCCATTTACTCCAATTTGAATTTGACAATCCTATTACTCTGTAGCGATATTCCAATTTGTTGGGATATTGAGCATTTTGAGGTTCGAAACCTATTGATATTGTATTTTTATTATATGGAAGTACTATATCGTCTGAATCATAACCCAACCATTTAAAACGATTCTCGTTAATGGCTTCAAAATCGACTTCCATTCCAGTAATTTTAATGTTTCGGACTGTGCTTCGTGTAGAAATATAGTTTTTAAAATCAAACTCAAAATAACCGTTTTGCGTTCCCATTGTTAAAATAGTTCCTTTGATATAAGAAGAAGTAAAAGCCTTCGTAGTTAATCCTTGTTCATCATCAATCAAACGAACTTTATCATTTTTATAAATGTTCAATCCCATTTCTGTTCCGATAAACAGATAGTCTTTGTAACATTCCAAGAATGAAATTGAATTTCCATTTAATAATTTTCGGTCAATTTTCTTAATTATTTTAAATCCTTTTGAAACATCAATAATAAAAATGTCACCAAAAGAATTTGCAATAACTAATTCTTTTTTATCATTAACTGTAACCCGTGCCAGTTCTTTCTCATTCCAAATTTTACTTAAACTATAAGAGTAAAATTTACCATTCTGGTAAGTATAGAGTCCGTTTGAAGAGGATACAATATAATTTCTACTGTATATGGGCAAAATATCAAATGCATCTCTTGGTATATTTTCGTTAATTAAATTATATTCTTTGGCTTTGATATTATTTCTAAAATTATCTACTGTAGAAAACTTACCGTAGGCAACTTGAAAAATTATTTTATTTGGATTTGGGAAGCCGAAAGCACTAACAGAATATGGATAATATTCTTTAATTATCCCGTCACTATTCACTCCAAATAAACCAATAGTTGAGTTTACCCAAGCAATCGAATTAACAACCTTAAAACCTCTTAATTCAAAAGCATCTAATTTCGTTTTAGAAAAGACATCAAAGTATCCATACTGTTCCAATTTTGGATTTGTTCTAAAACTGTAACGAGCAAAATCATAGAATTTTTCATTTGATACTTCACTCTTGATTTTATTTTCTTTCAGGAAAAGCAGTCCTGCTTTATGCAAAATTAAATTTTGATTTTGAAAGTTTGTGATAGATACAATATCTAATTTGTCCTTATTATAAAACGATGCAGGATAATATTTAATTTGCTGTTTTAAATCGATTTTAAACAACCCTTTATTCATAGTACCTACGTAAAGAATATCTGTCTGGTAATCGTAGTACAAACTCCAAACTTCCGTGCTGTCAACTCCAAAAACATCATTGAGATTGATAATTTTATTGTTGTTTATTTTACAGATTCCACCTGTAGCAAAATTAATTCCATTACCTGCAACATAAGTTACACCTCGCTTATCAGTAGCAAAGTTCCAGAAAACACTACTCCCGAAATGGATATTAGTATCTATATTCGCTAAATAATCTTTTGTACTAATTCTACTTATAGCTTGATTAATATTATCACTATGACAAATAAATAGGCTGTCATTGGTCTTATGAATTGAAAATATGTCGGGTTGTTTATGATTTATCAACGTTATGCTTTTTGTTGCTAAATCTACTCGCCAAAAACCATCATTAAAAGTCCCAAAATAAATTTTAGAATTTATCTCAACAAAATCCATGACTTGAAACAGCTTTCTGCAACCTATAATTTTCTTGCTCAGAATGATTTTATGGGTTTTAATATCCAGAACAGAAATCCCAAATTCAGTTCCTATGTAAAGAAGATTTTTATAAATAAATAACCGTCTTATTTTATCATGAATCAGTCCGCTCTTTTGATTTATGACTTCAAACTTTTTACCATTATAAAAGGTAATACCTCCTCCATGACTACCAAACCACATATTATGATTACTATCTTCTACAATCGCCCAACAATTATTATGAGCTAGTCCGTCTGAAGTATAATAATTCTTTACTTCTCCGTTTTGGATAGCCGATAATCCATTTGCTGTTCCGACCCAAAGAATACCTCGACTGTCTTTGAATATTGAATATACGCTATTATTTGGCAGTCCATCAATTGTAGAAAAATTGGTTGACGGAAATTGTTGTGAAAATACTATCTCTATAAAAAAAAGTAGTGTAAATAAAAGCTTATTTCTTCTGGATGATAGCATTGATAAAGTTTTCTTTTTGTCTAACGGAAACGGGAAGTGTTTCTCCATTTGCCAATTCTACCTGTAATTCATTGGCTTTACTGAAACGATTAACATAGTTTAGATTTACTAAATACGATTTATGAATTCTTTGAAAAATGGAACTCGGCAGTAGTTCTTCAATATATTTTAAAGTTTTAGACAAGATAATATTTCTGCCGTCTAAGCAAACAATTTTACAGTAGTTACTATCAGCTTCACAATACAAGATTGCATTCGTTTTAAGCAACTCAAATCCGTTTTCCGTTGGTAATGCTATCCTATTAAACTCCGAGCCACCAGTATCAATATTCTCTAAAAGCAATCTTAATTTTTCTTCTTGGGATGCTCTATTTTGTTTTTTATCATATTTTTTTATCGTCTCCAACAAATCAATATAATTGATTGGTTTTAGCAAATAATCCAATGCAC
This sequence comes from Flavobacterium sp. HJJ, assembly GCF_015351475.1. Taxonomy (GTDB): domain Bacteria; phylum Bacteroidota; class Bacteroidia; order Flavobacteriales; family Flavobacteriaceae; genus Flavobacterium; species Flavobacterium marginilacus. The sequence goes on from NZ_JADKPR010000018.1 coordinate 86,317, forward strand.
TACATTTTATTGCATCAATAGCAAACTCTGAATGTGCTGTAGTGAAAATCACTTCAAACTGAACTTTATTCAACTCTTTAAAAAGTTGAAAGCCATTTTTGTTAGGCATCTGAACATCAAGAAAAACTAATTCTGGATTGAATTTTTCTATAGACACAATTGCTTCATCGACACTTTCGCATTTGTCAAGAATTAGAAATTTATCAGGAAAATAACGAGTCAAAAGTTTTTCTAAAAACTCTCTAGCATTGTATTCATCATCAACAATAATAGTTTTAATCATTTGATAAATGTAGAAATATTTTAGTTAACTCAAAAGATTGAATTAGTAAAGGTATTAAAATCATAGGTAATCGTAGATGTGCTTATTTGTCGGTCACTGGATAAGTATCTTCAATTAGTACTTGATTCTTTGCTGGTACTTGATGAATTATCTGTTTAGGTTTGTCAAACATTGATATACCATTTTCGAGTGTGCCATGATACATTTCAATTTGTTCATCATACTTTTCGACAATACTGTTGTACTCGTTTAATATATCTTCCGTTGGTATTAATAGAATATTATCTTTATAAACTGGGTCGTTGCTCATATTAACAATTAAGCCATATTCCATTTTACGATTTGATAGTATTTTTGGGTCACGGTATGCCGATACATTGATAATTGTTTTAATAGTTCGTATTAATATACTGCCATTTAATCTATAATAAATGGTTATAAGAGTTTGTTTCTTATTGATTGTGTTAACTATTATCTTATCAATATACTGTTTAAATATGGCTGTTAGTTCGTGTCTGTTTGTTTTTGCTTGTTCAATCATATTAGAACTAAATTCAACTACATTAAAATTATTAATCAGTTTCTTTTTATCCAGTATGTTTTTCTTTAGTGTTTCAATTCTTGCTTCAATCAATTCACGTGCTGATGATAGCGTTTGTTCTTTTATTTGGAATTGTTGAAGTATAAAATTATTTGTTGATGCCGTAGTTATGTTTATAAGGTTTTTGATTTCATTTTCATTGTTTGATAGTGATGCTTTTTCAAGAATTAATTGTTGCTCTAATAATTCTAAATCCTGATTTGCTTGATTTAGTATGTTATTTGGTGAATCAAGATACTTAAGCATTTCAGTGCTGTTAATTAATTGATTATAGATAATACTTTCAACTAATGAAATGTTCAGACTCTTATTTCCACAACTAGTTAAATTTGCTTTTGTACTATAACATTTATACGCTTTCATGTCCTTAATTTTCGTCCCGTATGTTGCAACATACTTGCGACCACAACAACCGCAATACATTAAATCTTTAAGCAAAAATTCATAAGTTGTGATGATGTTCTTTGTGTTTTTATTGAGTCTTATATCTGTACATTCATCAAATAAATCTTCATCGATTATTGCTGGACAAGTAAATGTGATACCTTTAAATGTACGCTTACCTTTGTAGGTTTCGTTCATTAGTATTTGTCTAACAACTTGTTCATCCCATTGTGTGTTTTGATTTTTGTAACCACGTTGAATGATTTGTTCGCTTGCATTAACTTCATCAAATAAGGTATTATCATTCAATTTTGAATGTTCCTTCTTTGCTTTTTTAATTAGGTTGTTTAGTTCTGCTGTATTGCTTCGGGTTGGTGTGCCTTGTTGATTCAGCATCTTTGCAATAACTTGTGTACCTTGATTATTCTTGTATAGTTCAAAGATTTGTTTGACAATGAGTGATTCAGTTGAATCAATTACAAACTTTTTATTTATATCACTTGTGTAACCGTAGGCTTGATTGTTTCCAGATACTTTACCTTCTTGTGTTACTTTTTGCATTTTACCACGTGTCATACGTAGTTTCATCTGCTTTGCTTCAATATCAGCAAACTCAATTGCTATTGATAACATAATTGATACAAGATTGTTTTCAGTTCCATCGGGATGGAATGTAAACATTTGTTGTGAGTTTATGTATAAGTTTAGTTTGATTCTACTAAACTTGAGTAGTAGTTCTTTTGCAATTGCAGGTTTGCGTGAAAGCCTAGAGATTTCAGAAATGTAACAACATCTATAGTAAGTTGGGTCTTTTTCTAGTTGTTTTAGCAGGCGGTCTAGTTCGGGGCGGTCATTTGTTTCTTTGTACCCGCTAATCTTTTCAGCGTATGTATCAATATTGTCTTCATCATAGCCGTGTTGTTTGATTATTTTTGTAAGCTCGGTAATTTGTGATTGATAATCTTGGTTTTCACCTTGATTGCTTGAAACACGTGCATATATACAAACTCTTTCCATATTATTTGATAATTCGATAGAGTAAAATTAGTCCGTATTTATTGCAATTCCAAATTTAGTAACCATTGGATAAGGACAGCCTAAATTCCAATTTAACTCTTTGTACCCTAATTCTCGAACATATTTTGCTACAAATACAAATTCCTCAGCATCATTGGTAATAACCTGTGGAATCACTTCTAGAGTATTGTTGTTTTCGATCAGTAAATCACGTTCGTAAGATGATTTTATAACTAGTTTTCCGTTCAATCGGATGTAAGGAGAATAGAAAGTGTCTATTCCTCCGAAATATTTATTTTGAGCATTTCTAAAACGAAAATCGGTAAATCCTTGTAAAGGTGAAGAAAGCAGTGTAAAACTCATAGTATTTATAAAAGTGCAAAGGTACTTTAAAGTCATAAAGACGAAAGTCATAAAGTCATAAAGTTTTAAAAAGATTGTCTATAATTAATCTATGTGTCGTAAATCAAAATGATTTCATTTTTTTAGTAGTTACGAGACTTTTGACTTTATGACATTAAACTTTATGACTTATTTTCCAATATCAGCTGCATAAATACAGAATCAAGCCAACGATCGAATTTATAACCTGATTCTTTGATAATTCCAACCGTTTTGAAGCCAAATTTTCCGTGGAAATCAACACTGCTTTGGTTTTCGGCATCAATTACGGCAATCATTGTATGGAGTTTTTGATTTTTGGCCAGCTGGATTAACTCAGCCAATAAAATTTTTCCAATTCCTTTTCCTTGATAATCATTGTCAACATACACGGAATGCTCTACCGTAAATTTATAGGCTTCCCGAAATCTAAATTCGCCATACATTCCGAAACCAGCCACTTTACCGTCTATTTCTGCTACAATTACGGGAAAATGTTTATTGATTTTATCTTCCAATATAGACTTTTGCTGTTCGTAAGTCCGAATGCTATAATCGTATAAGGCAGTTGAATTTAGAATATTATAATTGATTATATCTAATATTGCTTCTGTGTCTTGGATTTGGTAAGGTCTTAATCTGATTTCCATTTTTAATTATTTGTAGTCCAAAATTATGAAAATATAACTAAAATCAGCAGAAATGCTTTGGCAACTTTGTAACTTTGCAAAACAGCTTTTAGGAGTTCGTTTGGCACAAAATTCGCCAAATCTTTTCAAAACTATTTAAACCTTTTAAATGATTTATCCCAAAATACAATTAGCACAAAGCCTACTTCAAATTTTTTTATCCAAAGAAATCACCAACATTATCATATCTCCAGGTTCCAGAAACGCACCTCTCACGATAGGTTTTGCCAGTAATCCCGCGTTTCAGTGTTACAGCATCGCCGATGAGCGTGCTGCCGCCTTTTTTGCTCTGGGAATTGCCCAGCAGACGCGCAAGCCTACAGTTGTGGTTTGTACATCGGGTTCGGCATTGCTGAACTATTATCCAGCTTTTGCGGAAGCGTTCTACAGCGAAATTCCGCTTATTGTGATTTCGGCAGACAGACCGCAGAGCAAGATCGATATTGGCGACGGGCAAACCATTCGTCAGGAAAACGTATTTGCAAACCATTCGCTGTACAATGCTAATTTACTGGAAGACGCTTCAGAAGAAAACGACATAAAAATAAATGAAGCGATTAATACTGCAATTGACAAAAAAGGACCGGTTCATATTAACGCTCCATTCGAAGAACCTTTGTACGAAACTGTTTCCGAGTTAAGTGTTAATAGTAAAGTTTTCGCTTCCGCAAATGAACCGCAGACTGTTGATTTGCAAGATTTAAAACAATACGCTGACATTTGGAACAAAACTTCCCGCAAATTGGTTTTGATAGGTGTTAACGAACCTAATTCAATTTCTGAAACAACGATTGAAGCTTTGGCTCAAAAGGAATCGGTGGCGGTGATGACCGAGAATACTTCGAATGTGCACCACGAAAGTTTTATTACTAGCATAGATACAATCATTACACCTTTTACAGCTGAAGATTTTGAGGCATTTCGTCCAGAAATTTTAATCACTTTTGGCGGGATGGTTGTCTCCAAACGTATTAAGGCTTTCCTGCGAAAATACCAGCCAAAACACCATTGGCACATTGATACATTAAGAGCGTACGATACTTTTGGCTGTCTGACAAAACATTTCAAATTGGATCCCAATACTTTTTTTAATGCCTTTTTGCCATTGACATCAAAAGTGGAGAGTGATTATTTTTCCCGATTGGATACGCTTAGAAAATTCCGTAAAGAAAAACATGATAATTATTTGTCCAAAATCCCTTTTACAGATTTCAAGGTTTTTGAGAAAGTAATTGAGAGTCTTCCTAAAAACAGCCAGCTGCAGATAAGTAACAGCTCCGCTATCCGCTATGCACAGTTGATTCCGATAGATTCATCGATTGAAGTATTCTGCAATAGAGGAACTAGCGGTATCGACGGCAGTACTTCAACAGCGATTGGAGCTGCGGTTGGAAATGGTAAACTAACTGTTTTTATAACTGGCGATATTGGTTTTTTATATGACAGCAATGCACTTTGGAACAATTATATTCCGAAAGACTTCAAAATTATTCTGATTAATAATGGTGGAGGAGGGATTTTTAGGATTTTGCCGGGTCATTCGGAAACTCCTGTTTTTAATACTTTTTTTGAAACATTCCATAATCTGACTGCAGAGCATTTGGCAAAGATGTATGGTCTGGATTATATGACAGCTGTAGATGAAACTAGTTTGAAAAACGGATTGGAATCATTGTATCTGCAAAATAATAATCCCATAATTTTGGAAGTTTTTACACCAACATTGGAAAATGATGCTGTATTGTTGCAGTATTTTAAGGAGTTAACATAAAAAAAAAATGGTGTTTTTCTTTATTCTAGTTGGCGTATATTTATCAAAAGACAAATTTTATCCATTATTATTTCAAAATAATGATATTGTAAAGATAGACGCAGTCAGAAGCACCCAGGCGACAGCGTATTATGGAAATGCGGCGGCAAATGGTGTTATCGCAATTACTACAAATGGGAATGCTGGTAATAAGCCTAAAAAAGAAACTTTTCATTCTATTAAGAAAGAATTGGAAGGATTTTATACAGCACGTATTTTTTATGTACCCAATCCGGAAAAACCGAATTTAGAACTGGATGATAAAGCGGCTGTAAGAAACACAATTTATTGGAATCCGTATGTGCATCCTGATAAAACAGGCAATGCTGTTTTAAATTATTTTAACAGCGGTGTCGAAACGAAAGTAAAAGTCGCTTTAGAGGGAATTACAGGTACTGGAATTCCAGTTGTAAAAAAGATTTATTATACAATTAAGAAATAATTTTTTTAAAAGTATTTTCTGTAATTTTTTATGATTTTTTGTGAGTTTAGAAATTTTTAGTTTCAATATTTAAGAATGATATTTTTTTGATATCCTTTTTTTAGAGTTAATACAATTTGTAGTAATTAGATTTAAATATTACGCAGGAACAATCTTATGGATAAAATTGTTTTCAAATTCAATAAATAATAATTTTATGAAAAAATAATGAATAAAAATCGCACACATAAATAATAAATCACTAAATTTGAGTTAGTTATAAAAAAGGTTAACCAACTTAATTTTATTGTTATGAGCGCAAAAGATGTATTAATTATTAAGTACGCAGCAGACTTAAAAGAAAAATGCGGGATTAATCCAGATATGGATTTATTAACTAAAGTTACAATAGGCTGCGGTCCGTCTATATATAATCCTGATTCATCTGTTATTGCTGGAACACAGCAATCAGAAATAGTCACTGTAAAGAAAAATTTTTTGATTAAAAAACTAGGCTTACCTGATACTCCAGCCCTTAAAGCAGGAATTGATGCTGTATTAAAGCAATATGGAGAGTCTAATAAAAATAAATATCGTGCAGTTGTTTACTATTTGTTAACTCTTCATTTTGGAAGGGAAAGTGCTTACAGTTAGAGTTTTGATTATTATTTGAAAAGCGTCTCATTGAGGCGTTTTTTTTTTTGCAGTAAATTAAGGGAAATTGTGGCTAAACCGAAATGTCAAATAGCTGATAGTGTCATTTCAGTTTATAAAATTTAGTCAATTGTTAAGCGGCTGAACCGATTAAAATTGATTAAAAAAGTTATTCGGGACAGTACAGGATGATTTTGTAAAAACATTGGATTTATTTTAGCATTGAAAAGAAAATCAAAATAATCATTATGAATCAATCGGATACATTGAAACAGGAAATGAAGAATATATTTTTAATAATATTTTTTCTGGGTTTACCCTTAATGGCAGATGCACAATTAAAAAACATAAAAAATGATGTGTTTTGGGATACTCAAAAAGGAACGCCAATCTACAGTCAAGGAGGAGGAATCTTTCGTTTTCCCGACCCAAAAACAGGCGAAAAAAAATATTATTGGTACGGAGTTCAATACCAAGAAGCCGATATTTACCGAAAAAATCCTTCGGTTACATTAAAAAATGCCACATTTGAGTCGGTTACCTGTTATAGTTCTACTGATCTTGTGAATTGGAATGCTGAGGGAGATGTTTTGACAAAGGCAGTAACAAATCCTGAAGGAAAGGGAACTTGGGTAGGACGTCTTGGAGTTACATTTATTAAGGAAATGAATAAGTACGCTATGTTTGTACAGCATGGTTCAGAAGTACTTATTGCTTTGGCTGATTCTCCAACGGGCAATTTTACTTGGCATCAAAAAATCAATATGCAGCCTTTAATTGGAACCACAAATACAGGTGACCAAACCGTATTTACTGATGATGACGGTAAATCATATCTTATTTATTCGTATGGAAAGGGACGCAATAAAATTTATGTTTCTGAAATTGGAGTTGTCGACGGAAAAATTAATCTTTTAGACTGCAGCAAAGTTTTTGAAGGAGAAAGCCGAGAAGGAAATTGTATGTTCAAATACAAAAATAAGTATTATATGGCTGCTTCTAATATTTATGGCTGGGATTCTTCGTTTGCTTATTATTTGGTTTCAGATAACATTCGTGGGCCTTATACACCGGCAAATGATATGCAGATCATGAAAGGATCTGCAGCAGATTATGCTCATGTTACACAAACTGGCTTTTTTTACACTATAAAAGGGAAAAAAGAAGAAACGGTTTTGTATTGTGGTGACCGCTGGGCCGATTTTGCTGGAAATGGCCTTGGATATAATCAATGGTTTCCATTATCGTTTGATGGTGCTGTGCCGTATTTCAATTCATTGAGCTCATGGAATCTTGACGAAAAAACGGGTGAATGGACAGTAGCAAAAGATAATAATTTTGTAATGAATGGCAGTTTTGAAGCCGATCGGAATAAAATACCAAGTAATTTTAAACCAGTTCAAGAACAGCTTTTAGGATGGAATACAGAAATCATTAAAGGAAACAAAATAAGTACAACCGAGGCAAGTTCACCAACTTTAAATTATTTTAATACTGAACAGGACAGAAAAGAAGTAACAGGTGAAAAAAGTCTGCAGATAAGTGATAATATAGATTTTAGCAGAAAAATTAAGCAGATTATTTCTTCGTCTCCTTATGTTGCTTTAAAAGATGGTTTGTATACTTTGACTGCTAGAGTAAAAAACTCAAATGGTTTTGATGAATTGATGATGTATGCAGTAAGTAATAAAAAAACATTTAATGTCAAAATTACCAAAGAAAATAACGTTTGGGAAACCTTCTCTATTTCAAATGTTGCCATAAAAAATGGAAGTATCGAAATCGGGTTTTTGGCTTCTGCCAAAGCAGATTCCTTTTGTATGATTGATGATATTACATTGGTTAAAAACAAATAAAATTTTTCTAAAGGAGATTTTGCATCAGGAAATCTCCTTACATTTCTTCGTTTAAACTTTGTATCTTTGCATTTTATAAAACAGTCCGTCAAAAACGGCGTAGAATCTCAAGATAATGATTGAAATAGGAAAATACAATACACTTACCATATTACGTGATACCAAGGTTGGTCTGTTTTTAGGGAACCCAGAAAAAGACCCGGAAGGAAAACACGATATACTTTTGCCAAATAAATATGTACCCAATGAATTTGAAATAGGAGAAGAACTTATTGTTTTTGCCTATCTGGATCATGAACAGCGTCCAGTCGCTACCACTTTGGAACCTTATATTTTTCTGAATGAGTTTGCTCTTTTAAGAGTGAATTATATCAACCAGATTGGGGCTTTTATGGATTGGGGAATGGAGAAAGATATTTTGGTTCCGTTCAAAGAGCAGGCCCGTCCTATGGAAAAAGGAAAACGTTATCTGGTGTATTTGTTTTTGGATGAAAAAACAAACCGTTTGGTAGCCTCAAGCAAGTTAAACCAGTTTTTAAAGAACGATCATCTGACTGTTGAAAAAGGTGAAGAGGTTGATCTAATTGTTTCGCATATTACAGAATTGGGAATCAATGTTATTATCAACGAAAAACACAAAGGTCTGCTGTATAAAGATGAGGTTTATGATGATTCGATACTTACAGGTGACCGTATGCGCGGGTATATAAAAAATATCAGACCTGATAATAAGATTGATGTAGCTTTACAGATTCAAGGCTATCAAAGCATAGAACCTAATGCAGAAAAAATTCTGGATGAATTGAGAGCCAGCAGAGGTTTTTTGCGCTTAACTGACAATTCGCATCCCGAAGATATTAAAACGGTGCTAAAAATGAGTAAAAAGACCTTTAAAAAGGCAATTGGGGCTTTATACAAAGAAAAACTTATCGAAATAAAGGAAGACGGAATTTATCTGGTAAAGGAATAAAAAAAGAAAGACTAGTTATTTTAGCTAGTCTTTCTCTTTTTACTTTTATTTATACCTTATAGGTTTAATTAAAAGTAAAACTCTTTTGTACATTTTCAAAAGTATGTTTAACCGCGTTTAATACTATGGGTATATGCGTACCAGTATTTACTGTTCGTAAATCACTTTATTAAATGGATTGCCTGTAAATTAAAGGGTGCTGTTTTAATCATCAAAGACCAAATTTCACATTAAAACCATTGGTTTATTTATACATTTAAAGTTACATTCTGTGTTTTTTTCTATACCGAAAATTAGTAGAATTGTAAATCTTTTACTGAACCCCTAGGTGTTACTTTTTTATCAGTTATAATTTTTTAACAGAGGCTTTATTTACCAGCTTATATTTTAAAATGGTTTTTTGAAAAATTATATAATTTAAAACCATAAAAATAAAAGCGGCAATAATTTTAAATTCACTCAAAAAAATTATTTTTAATGGTTAATAAATTAGTGAACAATCGATGCTAATCTGAATTAATAACTAACGGTAGTTTTGTTTAAAGTATTGATTAGCACTGAATAAAAGTAATAATTATTTTTTATCACCAATGTTAAAATCTGATTTTTTTTTTGCTGTTTGCTGGTTAAATTTTGTTTTAGATTTTAATGACAGAAACGATTTAATAAAAATATTTTCAGTGTATTAAAAGTTCTTAATTAATTAAAACTGCATGCTGAAGTTTAGTCCCCAAATAGCTTTATTACCTCCTCTATCAAAACCTATCGGAGCTACATTCAGCTGTGTTTTTAGTTTTTCCTGATAACCTAAACCATCCAGTATGGTATTAAACGGATCCATCAAAACCAGAGAAGTGTATCCTAAAAATTTTGATTTTAAAACTCGGTGATCGTTTTTCAGAATACTTTTTTTTGCATAAAAGAAACCTTCACCTACTATAGATCCTAGTACTGGAGTTATGATAAGGTCTTGTTTGGAAGGGATTTCGGCAAAAGCTTCGATTCCGTATTCCCAGAAGCAGGTAGACATAAATGCTGAATACAGAAAGGATTCACAAATAGTAAAACCGCTGCTTCTTGCAGTCATATAGTATACAGCTCCGGAATAGGGATGAGTTATGTAGTTAAGAACCCAGTCATCTTCATCCCAAACTGGTCCTGCTTTTACATTTTCTTTCCATTTCCATAAAATCCCTTTTTCTTTAATTTCTTCTTTGTCCCAATTACTGGCGCTTTCCGGCATAGCCCATAGTATTCCAAAAGCAATGACAGCAGTTCCTGCATACATTCCAGTTGTTATCCCTAATCGTTTATAATCTTTGTGGTCTGGCGGATAAGTACTTCCGTTTTTTAGCATTGCAGTACTGTCTCCCAGCGTAAGCATATCATAATTGTATGTTTTTCCTATTTGAGCATCTGAATAGGCGATGGAATTTGGAGTAATGAATTTAGGCAGCTGATTTTGAGTTATCTGTAGTTCTTTAGCTCCCTGGGCAAAAATAATATTTTGTGAAAGTAAAAGTAAAATGGTGGATAAAGCGGTTTTGAATGGATTCATTTTCTGAATTAAATGCTGATTGAAAGAAAACCAATTTTGATGGGATTCAAAATAAATATTTTATAAATGTTGAATCAGAACTATTCCAGATTGAAATTAGGATAATTTTAACACGGCGCAAATATAATTAATTAATTGAAATTTTAACAGTTTAATCTCAATTCGCAAATTGTAAATAGTGTTGCAAGAAAAAGCTTATTCTCCTTTGATTTTTTTTCTGTGTTTAGTACCGAATTCCAATAAGGCATTGATAACTGGCTGCGTTTCATGAGCATGTTTAGTTACAGCGTATGAAACTGTAACTGGCTTGGTATCATTTACTGTTCGGATCACGAGCTTATTTTGTTCCAGTTGCTGCAATTCTTTTGATAATACTTTTGGAGTGATTCCCACAACAGTTTCCTGCAAATCTTTAAATCTCATTGTTTTGTTGGAAAGTAGATTTTGTATAATGCAAAATTTCCATTTGCCACTCAATAACTCTATTGCATCTCTTAACGCTAAAGATTTTTGTTTGTGTTGTTCCATATCATCTTTCTCTGTGCCCATGCCTTGCATTTTAATTAATACTTTCCTAAAGGTAACGGATATCAAAAGTAAAGTAAATATCTAATAATTTTGTAACTTAATAATAAAAAAAACAAAAATGATGAAAGTAATATTGATTGCAAATATTTCGGCTAATGGACAAGTTTTGTTAGCAGGAAACCCTGCTCACGAGGCACCACAAGATGCATTGGGCTTTTTTGTTCAGGAAGCAAATACAAAAGAAACCTAATTATTGGCAGAAAAACATTCGATGTTATACAGCAATTTCCAGGAGGTTTAAAGGCTTTCTTTCCTAATGTGGAAGTAGTAATTTTATCTCAATCCGATCTTTCAATAGAAGGGGTTACTGTGATAAGCAGTTCTGAAAAGGCTGTTAAATTTCTTTCAGATAAAGGATATGAAGAAATCATTGTTGGTGGCGGGACCAATATCTATAATGAATTTTTAGAAAATGATTTAGTGACTGATATCTATTTCAATTACATCCCTGTAATTGTTGGAGATGGTGGTATAATAGGTGTTGGTGCTGATTTGAACACAAAATTTAAAATTGTTGCACACAAATTGCTGACGGATTCCATTGCTCAATTGCATTTAGCTAAACCATAAGATTTTTTAAGTTATTATTGGTAATGCTGTAATGTCTCAGCACAAATATTAACCTTGTTTAAAGAAATTTGAGCAAGGTTTTTTTATTTTTAATCATTTGATTAAAATTTTTGTTTAAATTATTTTTTTTCTTAATTTTAGAATGAAATTTAAGATGAAATTCATGTCTCATAAAATTAAAACAGATTCACAATCTGCTGAAGAAAAAATAAAAGAAGCGGCTCGAAAGGTCTTTATGCAGAAAGGATTTTCAGGAACCCGTACTAGGGATATTGCCGAAGAAGCGGGTATTAATCTGGCATTGCTGAATTACTATTTTCGAAGCAAACAGAAACTTTTTGACGAAATAATGAAGGAAAAATTTCAAAAACTGTTTGGTGTTGTGGTACCAATTTTAAATAATACTGCCACTTCGCTTGAAACAAAAATCGAATTGGTTGTTTGCGGTTATATTGAAGTACTTTCCGAAAGTCCTGATTTACCCATTTTTGTGCTGAACGAAATCAGAAAGCAAAATACAGGTATGGTTAAGGATATCCCGTTTGATAATGTCATTTCGAAATCTTCATTTATGAATCAGCTAAAGGAAAGAAGAAGCGACATTAATCCCGTTCATTTTCTGATAACTATTTTAGGAATGACAATTTTCCCATTTGTTGCCAAGCCGATGATGTTATTTTCGGGTTTGACGAATGAAGAATCATTTGCTTTGCTAATGAAAGAACGGAAAGAATTAATTCCGATATGGGTAAAAGCAATTTTAGAATCTAAATAAATGGTGCAAAATGATATTTTGTACCGTTACATTAATAAACCAAACAAAGGATGTAAAATGAAAAAAACGGTTCTCACACTTTTGCTTTTTTTTCCAATTTCGTGCCTGTATTCCCAATTAAAAATAGAATCGTGTCAGGAAAAAGCGAAGGCAAATTATCCACTTATCAAGGAATACGACCTTATTTCAAAATCACTTGATTATACTCTTTCAAATGCTAATAAAGCCTGGCTTCCTCAATTTAGCGTAACAGCTATTGGAGGTTATCTTATCAAAGGGTTGCCTGAGGCACCAGGAACTAATAGAGAAGATTATATTGTTGCAGGAATTGCCCAAATCACTCAGAATATTTATGACGGTGGCGCTACAAAAGCTCAAAAAAATATAGCCAAAGCAAGTGCGGAAGTGGACAAAGCAACTACAGAAGTAGCTTTTAACAGCATCAGGGAACGGGTAAATCAATTGTACTTTGGAATTTTAGTTGTTGACGAACAATTAAATCAACTGAATATCCTAAATGATAATCTAAATCGCGGACTGAAAAATGCAAAACTTTCCAAAGACAACGGACTAGGATATCAGTCGGATGTGGACGAAGTCAAAGCTGAAATTTTATCGCTGGAGCAAAAGAAAATTGAATTCACATTTACCCGAAAAGGATATGTCGAAATGCTTTCGTATATGATTGGAGAACCGCTCAAAGAAGATGTTCAACTCGAAAAACCTTTAACTGTTGAGAATTACGCTTCATTAACCAATAACAGATCTGAACTGAGTTTATATGCCAATCAAATAAAACTGACTGAAGCTTCATCTGCTATGGACAAAGTTTCGCTTATGCCTAAAGTAGGTTTGCTCGGCGCAGGCATCCTGATAACTCCAGGAATGAATCTGGGGACTTCTAATGTTTCATCGCTGGCTGTTGCCGGATTGAGTATGTCGTGGGACACGCACGGGCTTTACAAATCATCGAACAACAGGGAATTGGAGAAAATCAAAAAGGATCGAATCAATAATCAGCAGAATACCTTTTTGTTTACCAACAATCTTCAATTACAACAGGCCTCAACCGAAATTGAAAAACAGAAAGCCATCCTTGCCAAAGATGACGAAATAGTGCTGCTGAAAGAAAAAATCACAAAAGCCTATCAGCTGAAAAAGGATAACGATATGTCCCCAATGAATGATTTGATTACCGCCATGAACAAGGAAAGCGAGGCACGAAGCAATAAAGCTTTACATAACGTTCAATTGCTTATGAGCTTGTACAATTATAAAACCATAAAAGGGAATTGATAATAATTGTGAATTGTAAATTATAAATTGTGAATTTAAAACGATTAATCAATTCTGCCTTTAAACGATTAAACTTTTAAACAATTCAACCTTTAAACGATTAAACATATATAGAGATGAACTATAAAACACTACCATTCGCAGTCCTGACTTTCTTCTTGTTTTCGTGCAAGGATACAAAAAATGAAAATGATGCTTCAGGAACTTTTGAAGCCACAGAAGTAATTGTTTCTGCGGAAGCCAACGGTCAGATTCTGGCTCTCAATATAAACGAGGGCGATTTATTAAAAGAAAACCAGCAAGTGGGAACCATAGACAGCACTCAATTGCATTTGAACAAAGTACAGCTGTCACAAAATAAAAAAGCAATTCTGTCAGGAAGACCCGATGTTACTGCCCAGATTGCTTCTTTGCAGGAAGAACTCAAAAACGCAGTCAGCGATAAAAAACGTATTGCCAATTTAGTAGCCGGTGATGTAGCTTCCAAAAAACAACTGGATGATGCCAACACCCGAATTGCTGTTATACAATCAAAAATTGACGCACAAAAAAGCAGTCTGAACACCACAACTTCATCACTTAATGAACAAGGAAGTACGGTTAATGCTCAAATGGCGCAGATTAATGACCAATTAAAAAAATGTAGCATCATTAATCCGATAAACGGAACGGTATTGGTTAAATATTCCAACGCTTTTGAGATGACAATGATAGGAAAACCTCTTTATAAAATTGCCGATGTAAAAAATATGATATTGCGAGCATATATCACTTCTAGTCAGCTTTCGCAAATTAAAATAGGTCAAAAGGTAAAAGTATTCGTTGATTTTGGTAAAGAAGAAAGCAAGGAATATGCCGGAACAATCAGCTGGATATCTGACAAATCCGAATTCACTCCCAAAACCATTCAGACAAAAGATGAAAGAGCTAACTCGGTTTATGCAGTAAAAATTGCTGTTCCTAATGATGGTTATCTAAAAATTGGAATGTACGGTGAAATTAAAATTAAGTAAGTCGAATTTTAAACTTAAAAACTTAGTAGCTCAGAACCTTAGAACCTTTAAAAAATGAACGTTGTTTCTGTAAAACATATTACTAAAAGCTATGCCAAACACAAAGCCTTGGATGATATTTCATTTGAGGTAGGTGAGGGCGAAATATTTGGCATAATAGGACCAGATGGAGCTGGAAAAACAACCTTGTTCCGTATTCTGACCACACTTTTATTACCCGATAGCGGTGAAGTTTCAGTTGTTGATTTAGATATTATAAAGGATTTCAGGGAAATCCGTAACCACGTTGGTTATATGCCTGGAAGATTTTCTCTATACCAGGATTTAACCGTTGAAGAGAATCTTACTTTTTTTGCAACGGTTTTTAATACCACAATTGAAGAAAATTACCATCTGATAAAAGAGATTTACGAACAGATAGAACCTTTTAAAGACAGACGCGCCGGTGCTTTGTCAGGTGGAATGAAGCAAAAACTGGCATTGAGCTGTGCTTTGATTCACAAACCATCGGTTTTATTTCTGGACGAACCTACGACAGGTGTCGATCCCGTTTCCCGAAAAGAATTTTGGGACATGCTCAAAAGACTGCAAAAGCAAGGCATCGCAATTTTGGTTTCCACACCGTATATGGATGAAGCCACATTGTGCGACAGAATTGCACTTATGACGGATGGAAAAATTTTAAAAATTGATTCTCCTGCCAATATTATCAAGCAATTTGATAACATTTTGTGGGCGGTTCAAAGTACTGATATGCACAGCCTTTTGAATGATGTAAGGTCTAATAAAAATGTCCTGAGCTGTTTTGCCTTTGGAGAAAATCTTCACGTTACCATTGCAAATGAAAACTATACTATGGATGAATTGGCACAGTTCTTAACTGAAAAGGGGCATAAAGAAATTCATATCGAATCTATTACAGCCACCATAGAAGATTTCTTTATGGACTTAGGAAACGATATTATGAAAACTGCTGAAGTATGAAAGTAATTGAAGTAAATAATCTGGTGAAACGATTTGGTGCATTTACTGCTGTCAATAAAATTTCCTTAGAAGTTGAACAGGGCGAAATATTCGGTTTCCTCGGAGCCAATGGCGCAGGCAAAACTACCGCTATGCGAATGCTGTGTGGATTAAGCATACCAACTGAAGGCAGTGGAGTAGTAGCAGGTTTTGATGTCAAAAAACAGCCTGAAATGATTAAGAAAAACATTGGTTATATGAGCCAGAAGTTTTCTTTGTACAATGACCTGAAAGTTTGGGAAAACATCCGCCTGTTTGCTGGTATTTATGGTATGGATGGAAAAAGTATCGCACACAAAACGGATACATTACTTCAAACTTTAAACTTTGAAAGCGAACGCAATACATTAGTAAAAGATCTGCCATTGGGCTGGAAACAGAAATTAGCCTTTTCGGTATCAATTTTTCATAATCCTAAAATCGTATTTCTGGATGAACCAACAGGAGGCGTTGATCCTTTTACAAGACGACATTTCTGGGAACTTATTTATAAGGCTGCTGCCGATGGTATTACCGTTTTTGTTACGACTCATTATATGGACGAGGCCGAATATTGTGACAGGGTTTCTATTATGGTAGATGGAAAAATTGAAGCTTTGGATACACCCAAAAACCTCAAAAAACAGTTTGAAGCAGTAAGCATGGATGAAGTTTTTCAGAAATTGGCACGTAAGGCAACACGAAAAGGAGATTAACAGATGTTGAAATGTAGAGACGTTGCACTGCAACGTCTCTACATTCAATAAAGAAAAAAATAGATATGAAACAATTTTTCACATTTGTAAGAAAGGAATTTTATCACATTTTTCGAGATGTACGAACGATGCTGATTCTGATATTGATGCCGATTGTTCAGATTGTTCTTTTTGGATTTGCTATTACCACAGAAGTTAAAAATGCCAAAATAGCAATCTACGACCCATCCAAAGACATTTCTTCACAACGGATTATCGAGCGTATAAAAGCCAGTGATTACTTTGAAGTGTCCCGATATTTACACAGTGCATCTGAATTGAATGACGCTTTTAAGGATGGGAAAATTGGGCTTGTTATTGTATTTGGTGAGCGTTTCAATGAAACATTAATACATACAGGCAAAGCACAGATACAACTGCTTGCCGATGCTACCGACCCAAATAACGCCACTACTTTAACCAATTATGCATCGGCTATTATTGGCAGTTATCAGCGTGATTTGATGGGGCAGAGCAATATGCCTTACCAGATTCAGCCGGAAACAAAATTACTCTACAACCCACAGATGAAAGGAGCTTATAACTTTGTGCCTGGCGTGCTGGGGATGATATTAATGCTTATCTGTGCAATGATGACTTCTATCGCTATTGTACGGGAGAAAGAATTGGGAACTATGGAAATATTACTTGTTTCGCCAATGAAACCGATTTTTATCATTTTGGCGAAAGCCGTACCTTACTTTTTTATTTCCTGTGTAAATCTGGTAACAGTACTGTTGCTGTCAGTGTATGTTTTGGGTGTTCCTATTGCAGGAAGCTTGTTTTGGTTAATCATTGTCTGCTTGATTTTTATTATTGTTTCCCTTTCTTTGGGGCTGTTGGTTTCAACGATTACCGATACACAATTGGCAGCAATGCTGGTTTCGGGAATGGTTTTTATGATGCCTGTAATGTTGCTCTCTGGAATGATGTTCCCTACTGAAAACATGCCTATTGTATTGCAGTGGATTTCGAATATTATTCCTGCCAAATGGTTTATCGTTATTGTAAAAGATATTATGATAAAAGGTGTAGGGATTGAGTCGGTTTGGAAAGAAGTATTGGTGCTTTGCGCAATGGCATTGGTTTTAGTTATCGTTAGTTTGAAAAAATTTAAAATAAGACTGGAGTAATTATGCTGAAATTTTTATTAGAAAAGGAATTCAAACAGATTCTCAGAAACTCATTCCTGCCGAGATTAATAATAGGGTATCCATTCATAATGCTTTTGGTACTGCCTTTGGCTGCCAATTTTGAAATCAAGAATATCAACCTTTGTGTGGTCGATAATGACCACAGCAGTTATTCAAGACAGCTGATCCAAAAGGTGGTATCGGGCGGTTATTTTAAATTAACCGATGTGTCCGCAAATTATAATCAGGCATTAAAAAGTATCGAAACCGATCAATCCGATATTGTTTTGGAGATACCGGCAAATTTCGAAAGAGACCTTGTACGAAATCAAAATGCCAAAGTATTGATTGCTGCCAATACCGTTAACGGAACCAAAGGAGGTCTGGGAAGTGCCTATTTATCAAGCGTTATTGCCGATTTTTCGAACCAGATCAGAAGCCAGTGGATAAGCCCTTCGCAAATGTCGGCTTCAGCTGTTCAAATCATTGATATTGTGCCACACAATAAATTCAACCCGCATCTTTTATATAGCATCTATATGGTTCCTGCCTTAATGGTTATGCTGCTCACCATGTTATGCGGTTTTCTGCCCGCACTGAACATCGTAGGAGAAAAAGAAAGCGGTACTATGGAACAAATTAATGTAACACCCGTAACCAAAACCATGTTTATCATTTCCAAACTGATACCGTACTGGATTATCGGATTTGTGATTCTGACCATTTGTTTTGGTGTTGCCTATCTGGCTTATGGACTAATTCCTGCTGGAAATCTGACTACTATTTACCTATTCGCAGCCATCTATATTTTTGGTGTTTCAGGTTTTGGTTTAGTCATATCCAATTATTCCAATACCATGCAGCAGGCTATGTTTGTGGTGTTTTTCTTTATGCTGATCCTGATATTGCTCAGCGGATTATTTACCCCAGTCGAAAGCATGCCTCAGTGGGCGCAGCACATCACTTCATTAAACCCGCTGAAATATTTTATGCAGGTAATGCGTCTGGTTTACCTGAAAGGAAGCGGTATTTTCGAATTGGGTTCACAACTGACAGCTCTGATTATTTTTGCAATTATTTTTAATACCCTGGCCATTTTGAGTTATAAGAAGAGTAATTAGGGCATGATCTCGTTAATTAATTTTTGATTTCATAATAACATTTTTGACAACGAGGTCGGGCTCTCCACTGTATCTTTTCTTTTCCTAAAGAAGGAAAAGAAAAGGATGCCGTTTCGATCCCTCATGCAAAAAACACTGTTGATCCGATTGATAAAAGTGTCTTTTAGAGAATATGGCGTGCGTTTGCAGGAAACCCCTGCCACGTCTTGATAAAATATTGGATGTTGGCTATAGTAAAAAACTGAAATAGGTACAAAAAAAAAGAATCGAAGTTTTGAGACTTCGATTCTTTTTTTAATAATGCAATAAAATTTAGGTAATGTTTTTTTATGTATAGAGAAGCAATTCCTCAAAAACAATTCCTTATTTTTTTATCAATTTAAATTATTTTATTTTTTCTGGCATAAAACGCAAAGTATAAGAGAGGTCACCACCTTGATCATTGCCTGGGTAAGGAACTTCATACTGTGGCAGGCAAGAGTCAGAGAAACAGCTGTTGTTACCAATACCACGATGCCAGTAGTCAAAATGAGCGAATACTTGATCGTATCGTTTTAAATCTGCCCAGTGCAAACGCTCGTAATGAGTACTGTGGTTCCACATTAGTTCGTCATAGTGACTAAGTGAGAAAGATACCATTCCTTGAGTTTTAATTCTCAGATTCACCTTGCTAGCTTTGTTGGTAAGAATAAGTTCGCGCAATTCCTGGTGATCACCATAAGTTTGCGGATGAATATATTCTTCTACCATTTTATCTACAGTAGTAGTATAGCGTCCTAAGTATGAACCTGTTTGGCGGTCTTTGTAATTAGAGAATGGTCCTTTTGCGTAGTATTCCACATTTTCAAATCCTTGTGCAAACTGCATACCCAAACCAAGACGGCGAAGGCCTCTGCGTTGCGGGTCGAACTTCACTTCCATATCTACCATACCGTTAGGATAGATAGTATAATTTACAGAGTAGTTTGTCTTCCATCCAGTTGCTCCTGATGAAAGGATTACATTATTTCCTTGCTGGGTAAGATTAGTGTTAATATTATGATTGCTAATACCTGTTGCAGCATAGTCGTACTTACGATCCCCAGAATCACCGTTGTCTTTTTCATATTGTTTATTTTCGGTATCATTGTCTATACGACGGTAATCATTGTATTCTGGAGCTTTGGCAATAAGTTGCTGACCATTGAATATATAGCTTTCTATTGCACCGTTACTGTCAAACTCTACCGAAAAGTTTTCGCCAGTTACCTTATTACCATTTATATTTAGTGTACCATTAGCGGTAATGGATGGTAAATTTCCACGTTTTTTTAGAATAAATTGTTCATCAGCCAGCTGATAGCCAAGCTTAGCCCAAATAGTGGCGTTTTTTAAACAGAGGCTAACTGTGATCGTGTATTCAGAATCGTCATTAATTGCCAGTTTAAAAGGTACGTTAATCGATCGTGATTCTCCGGATGGAATATTTATATCAGCAACCTTACCTTCTTCAATTACAACACCATCTTTGCGTACAGCGTAACTCAGATAGAACATATCTGCAAGATTATTAAACGGATACTTATTCTTAATGTTTACTTGTTTGTTATCGGATGTTAAACCAGAAAATTCTACATACTGATATACTTTTTTAATTTCAGTAAGTTTAGCTGTCCAGGAACGGTCTGGAGTAATAATACCGTTGTTAAGGTAATTACCTTGAAATGAACGGTCGTTGAAGCGTCCAGGGTTATTGATAACGTAATTATCAAAATCATAACCGGTAGCCCATGCGTGGAATCCATCTTTGTTTACCAGATCTCCTTGCTTAATTTTAAGAGGATCGTAAAGTGCCTGATCAACCCAATCCCATATACAAGCACCAAGGATACCATTACTGCCTTCAATCACTTTCCAGTAGTCAGTAAGGTTACCCACAGCTTGTCCCATGGAATGCGCATATTCACATATAAAAAACGGTTTTCCGTTTTTACCGTTTACTAATCTTTTTGCTGCATCTACACTCGTATACATTTCCGAATACATATCCGAACTGCTATCGTTGCCGTGACAGTGTATGTAACGATTGTCTATTTTTCTAACCTCTTTATAGGCTTCGTTCAGGTTGTTACCATCTCCATTTTCATTTCCAAGAGACCAGAAAATTATACTTGAATGATTACGGTCTCTGCGTACCATTCGTATGTTTCGGTCTACAAAAGCATCTCGCCAGCTTGGATTTTTTGTTAAGCTCTGGTTACCATGACATTCAAGGTCCGCTTCATCCATTATATAAAGACCGAAAGCATCAAACATCGCATTCATTTTTGCCTGACGCGGATAATGACTTGTGCGGACCATATTAAGGTTGGCTTGCTTCATTAGAGTGATGTCTTTCAGCATAGTTTCAACATCTACATAGCGACCGTATAGTGGATGAGTGTCATGTATGTTTGTACCCTTGAAGAAGATGCGTTTGCCGTTAATGGTAATATAATGATTATCGCCATTATTTACCTCTTGAATGTTGCGGAAGCCATATTTGGTAGAGAATACCATTTCTTCTTTACCATTCGCCATTTGGCTGATAATTATAGTATAGAGATAAGGGTTTTCGGCATTCCAAGCCGTAAGTCCATTCAATAATTCTGTTGTAAGATTAACCTGTGGGGCGGCATCTGAAACAGTAACAGCCTGTTCCTTAGAAGCGACAGTTTTGCCTTTGGCATCAACCAATTCAACTTTGAAATTTTTAGTGCTTTTCTCTCCATTGCGATTATCAATGTCTAGCGCTACGTTTAATTTACCGCTTGTTGCGTTCTCATTCTGATTCAATACAGTAATGTAATGGTCACGAACGAATGTTTTCGGTGTAGCAACAAGATAAACATCACGGTGAATACCACTTAAACGCCATTGATCCTGACCTTCCAGATAAGAACCGTCGGTCCAACGATAAACACGTACAGAAACTTGGTTTTCACCTTGTTTTACGTAATTGCTAATGTCAAACTCTGCATCATTGTTTGATCCCTGTGAGTAACCTGCAAATTTGCCGTTTACCCAAACCGCAGCGCCACTATATACACCATCGAAATGAATAAATACATTTTTGTTGTTCCAATCAACTGGGAGTTTAAAATTACGGCGATAGAAGCCAGTAGCATTATGATCGACTACACCATGATCTTCATGTCCCTCTCTTGCAAATGGAGGCTCGTTTTTAAAAGGATAACCTGTATTGTTATAGGTAGGTTTGTTATAACGGCCGTCCATCTCCCAACTCATCGGTACTCTGATTTCGTCCCAGCCGCTGTCATCATAGCCAGAAGCTTGAAATTCGCTGGAATCAGGACCTTGTTTTGTACCTTTTACCCACTTAAACTTCCATGATCCGTTAAGGTTCATTGTCATAGCCTGAGTAGGTGTTAGCCATGTAGTATTGTAATTTTTATCTGCCTTCATGGCTGCCTTATTGGCATAAGGAAAAAACGTAGCGTGTCCTTCTTCTTTATTTACAGCGAACACTTTTTCATCAGATATCCAGCTGATATCAAATTCTGTAGCTTTCTTATCATTTTTTTGCTGCGCTATTGCTGCATTAAGCAATAATAATAAGCATATTAAAATTGGATTAAGTAATCTGTTTTTTTTCATTTGTAATTGGTTAACTTATTAATAGGTAATGGTATTGTTTGTCTTTATTTATTATGGTATTTATGTACATATTGTATGAACCAGATTAAATTTAAGGGCTTTATTAAAACTAATAGTTTATTGTAACAATAGATAAAATTATTATTGCCTATTCGAATAGTTATAAAATAATTTTTGTTTACCTAGTATCAACAACAAGAGAATAAATCCATGATATAAGTGCCGATGCAAACAGACTAAAACGTTTTAGCATTAAAAAATAAAATTATTATTTATTAAAAATAATGATGAAATAAGGTATTATTAGATAGTGTGGTTTATTATATTGATATATAATAGATTAAAGGGCTAAAAGACAATATAGAGCAGAATGAAGAAAAAAAATAATGAAAAATATCTCAAATTAAATTTTGGATGATTATAATTTATTTTCCAAGATGAGCCTTTTTTTAGTTAATTATTTTAAAATAAAATTTGTTGATTGCAGTGTTTATAATGTAAGTAATGAATAAAATTATTCGAAGATTTAGTTATAAAGCAAATAAAATTTATTTAACGATTCTGAGGAATGTTTCTAAATTACTTATATTTACATTTAAATTGTATTGAGTTAATGGAAGAAAATAAACATGTAACAATCTATGATATAGCTGAAAGACTAAATTTAGCTACGTCTACTATTTCCAGAGCATTAAAAGATCATCATACTATTAGTGATAAAACCATCAAAAAGGTTAAAAAAACCGCTGAGGAAATGGGATTTGTACCTAATACCCTTGCTGCTGGTCTTCGCGGTAATAATACTAAGACAATAGGAGTGTTAATACCTACTGTTACACAGCCCTTCTTATCCTCTTTAATCAGCGGTATCGAAATTACAGCTCAGAAATCGGATTATACGGTTATTATTATGCAGTCACATGACTCTTATCATGAAGAGGTAAATATGGCTAAGTCTTTATACAGCAATAGAGTAAGCGGTGTAATTTGTTCATTGGCAATGGAGACTAAAGATACTTCACACTTTCAGCAGTTTACTAATAATAAAATTCCACTTGTTTTTGTTGACAGGGTTCCTAAGGATTACAATACTTTTAGAGTAGTCATCGATAATTATTCGGCGGGATATAAAGCCACCAAGCATCTTATTGAGCAAGGCTGTGTGCGTATTGCGCATTTAACAGCCGGTTCTGAATTAGGTAACCTATACAGTGAAAGAAAAAGAGGCTATGTTGAAGCCTTAAGAGATCATAATCTTCCAGTAGATGAAGATCTGATCATTAATTTAAAATCGGTTACTTATAAAGAAGGGGTAAAGGCAAGCAATAAATTATTTGATTTAGACCCAATTCCTGATGGCCTTTTTGCACCTGGAGATATAATTGCTGTAAGTGCTGTGCAGACAGCCAAAAAAAGAGGTTTAAAAGTTCCTGAAGACATTGCTGTTATTGGGTTTAATAATGACCCTATTTCTCAGATAATCGACCCAAATATATCTACAATTACGCATCCTGCTGAAAAGATGGGAAAAAGTGCGGCCGAAATTATAATTACCAGTCTTAATTCTGTAAAAAAGGACGATGCCAAAGAGATTACATTCCTTAATACCGAGGTTCTTGTGCGCGAATCGTCCAATAGAAATCTATAAATTATTTAATAAAAATAGTGCGAATTTAATCTGCTTGACCAAAATTGGTTTCAAGCAGATTTTTTTTTGAAAAAAAACAGACAAAAATTTTTTTCTTATAACACAAACTTATATTTTTACACAACCGATTGCATAAGACTGGTTATTTTGTAAAATGTATTTTTTTTGATAAAAAAATATTAAAATAATAATGACTGCATCGAAAAATACTTATGCATAAATTAGAAATATAGAAAACAACAAATAATGAAACATAAAAAAAGAAACTTTTTGAGAATGATTGTTCTAATATTTGGAATATCATGGTGCGCATCTGCTCAAAAGGATTACAAATTATGGCTTCAATATAATACAGTAACTGATCTGAATTTAAAAACGGAATATTTATCAAATGTTCAGGGAATTACTGTCTTAGGAAAATCCGAAACAATGAGTATTGCTGCAAAGGAACTGCAGTCGGCATTGAATGCTATGCTTGGAAAAAAAATCAATGCTGGTGAAAAATCAGAAGGGAATAACAATATTATAATAGGTTCAAAAGCTTCTTTAAAACCTGAAATCCTGAAAATAATAGAATCTGATTTTAACCGAATAAATGACGAAGGTTATATTGTAAAATCCATCAATATTAATAACGCAAAGCATATTGTTATTAGCGCAAAAAAAGACGTAGGTGTTTTGTATGGTGTTTTTAATTTTTTGAGATTGATTCAGACTAATAAAAGCATTGAAAAACTGAATATTGCAGATTCACCTGCAACGAATATCCGTATATTAAACCACTGGGATAATTTAGACCGGACAGTAGAACGCGGTTATGCAGGATTCTCTTTGTGGAATTGGCACAAATTACCGGATTTTATAGATCAGCGCTATATTGATTATGCCCGTGCCAATGCTTCGATAGGAATTAATGGAACAGTTCTGACGAATGTAAATGCAAATGCTTTAATTCTGACACCTCAATATTTAGAAAAGGTTGAAGCTCTTGCCAAAGTTTTCAGACCTTATGGAATAAAAGTATATTTAACAGCCCGCTTTTCAGCACCAATAGAAATTGGAGGTTTAAAAACTGCAGATCCAAAAGATGCTGAAGTAATAAATTGGTGGAAAGCAAAAGCCAAAGAAATATATGCTGGAATTCCAGATTTTGGAGGATTTCTTGTAAAAGCAAATTCAGAAGGTCAGCCTGGACCGCAGAATTATGGCAGAGATCACGTTGACGGAGCCAATATGCTTGCAGATGCTGTAGCTCCTTTTGGAGGAGTTGTGATGTGGAGAGCATTTGTGTATTCTGAGCATGATGTGAATGACCGAGCGAAGCAGGCTTATGCAGAATTTCAGCCTTACGACGGAAAATTTAGAGAAAATGTTATTGTTCAGGTAAAAAATGGAGCAATCGATTTTCAGCCGAGAGAACCTTTTCATCCATTATTTGGCGCTATGCCAAAAACACCTTTAATGATGGAATTCCAGATAACACAGGAATATTTAGGATTTAGTACGCATTTGGTTTTTCTGCCTAAACTATTTCAAGAAGTTTTAGAATCGGATACGTATCAAAAAGGCAAAGGGTCTACAGTTGCAAAAATAATTGATGGTTCTTTGTATCAAAATAAAATTACAGGTATTGCTGGCGTTGCTAATATAGGAAATGATTTGAATTGGACTGGACACCCTTTTGCGCAGGCAAATTGGTACGGTTTCGGAAGATTGGCTTGGAATCCCTATTTAGATTCAGAAACAATTGCTGATGAATGGCTGAGATGTACTTTTTCAAATGAAGACAAATTTATTCGCCCAGTAAAAAATATGATGATAACATCCCGCGAAGCAGTAGTTAATTATATGACACCATTGGGTCTTCATCATATTATGGATACCGGTCATCACTATGGACCAGGACCGTGGGTTGGTAATTTGTCAAGACCGGAATGGAATCCTGTTTATTATCACAAAGCAGATAAAAACGGTATAGGTTTCGACAGATCCCAAAACGGTACCAATGCTGTTTCACAGTATGCACCAGAAGCAGCAGGAATTTTTGATAATGTAAAGACATGTCCTGAAGAGTATTTGCTTTGGTTTCATCACGTTTCCTGGGATTATAAGCTAAAAGACGGCAACAGTCTATGGGATGGAATGGCTTTAAAATATCAGCAGGGTGTAAACCAAGTGAAAGAAATGCAGGAGACTTGGAATACAGCCGAAAAATATGTAGACGGCGAACGGTTTAAGGAAGTGCAGATGTTATTGAATATTCAATATAAAGAAGCAAAATGGTGGCGTGATGCCTGTCTGTTATATTTTCAGCAGTATTCTGGCAAAGAACTGCCGAAAGGAGTTGAAAAATCAGTGCAGACTTTAGAATATTTTCAATCATTGAAATTTCCTTTTGCACCCGGAAATTAATGAAACAGCTTAAGTGCTGAGAAGGTTTAAAAAAAATATAGTTTTAATATTATCTAATAAACATATACATAATGAAATTAATAAATAACAGTATACTGCTTGGGGTTCTTTTCATATCAGGCATCTGTAATTCTCAAAACACAAAAA
Organism: Flavobacterium sp. HJJ; assembly: GCF_015351475.1. Lineage (GTDB taxonomy): Bacteria > Bacteroidota > Bacteroidia > Flavobacteriales > Flavobacteriaceae > Flavobacterium > Flavobacterium marginilacus. Next base: position 113,037 of record NZ_JADKPR010000018.1, read on the forward strand.
CGGCTCAGGCTTCTTTAAAAAACAGTTTTAAAGGTGACTTTTACATTGGAACTGCTTTGAATGTCAGCCAGATTGAAGAAAAAGATGCTAAGGCTGACGCTTTAATCCGAAAAGAATTTAATGCAATTACTGCCGAGAATATAATGAAGTCGATGTTTGTTCATCCTTCAAAAGATAAGTATGATTTTGCAATGACCGAGAAGTTTGTAGCTTACGGAGAAAAGAATAAAATGTTTATTCATGGACATACTTTGATCTGGCACAGCCAATTAGCCCGATGGATGTCTGAAATTAAAGACAGTACCGAAATGAAAGCATTTATGAAAGATCATATTACAACTATTGTTTCCAAGTTTAAAGGGCGTATTAATTCTTGGGATGTTGTTAATGAAGCATTGAATGAAGACGGTACTTATAGAAAATCAGTTTTTCTTAATACTCTTGGTGAAAGTTATTTAGCAGATGCTTTTAAACTTGCGGCACAAGCAGACCCTAAAGTTGATTTGTATTATAATGATTATAATATCTGTGAACCAAAAAAGAGAGAAGGCGCAATCAAATTGGTTAAATATATAAAAGCGAATGGCGGAAAAATTGATGGTGTTGGTATTCAAGGACACTGGAGATTAGATAGCCCGTCCTTAGAAGAAATTGAAAAAAGTATTTTGGCTTATTCTGAATTGGGTGTTAAAGTTGCCTTTACTGAACTGGATATTACGGTACTGCCTAATCCTTGGGATTTACAAGGAGCAGATGTAAATCAGAGTTTTGAGGGAAGTGCAAAAATGAATCCTTATCCGAAAACACTGCCTGATTCTATCCAGAATAAATTGGCAGAACGTTATGCTTCAATTTTTAAATTATTTCTTAAGCATAAAGATAAAATCAGCCGCGTGACATTCTGGGGAGTACATGATGGGCAGTCTTGGTTAAATGACTGGCCGATAAAAGGAAGAACAAATTATCCATTATTGTTTGATACTAATTTAAAACCCAAAAAGGCCTACAATAGTGTTATGCAGTTAAAAGAATTGGAAAATAACAAAATTGGCAAGAAAAAGGTTTTTAAAAATTAAGACTAAATCAGTTACAGAAAAAACCGTTTAAATTTTTTGCTGGCATTATTTTTTTAATACTTTTACACAACCGATTGTTTTTTTTG
>NZ_JADKPR010000019.1 GCF_015351475.1 Flavobacterium sp. HJJ
CTGTTCCAACAAAACCAGATAATGTACCTGCTGTTACTGTTCCTGATACTGCACTGCCGTCATATGCTTTTGATGCAATCACAGGTGCTGTAATAGTTAATGCTTTTGGTGTTATTGTTAATGTTACTGCCGAACGTGAAGCACTGACACATCCTGTTGTTGTATTTCTTGCTTCTGCATATACTGTATAAATACCAGCATTTATTCCAGTTGGTGCATATGTTGTTGTTCCTGACACGAGTGCAGTTCCTCCACTTAAGTTGGCATACCAGTCTATTGTTGATCCCGCACTTGTTGTTGCGGATACTGTTGTTGTATTAGTTGTTTTATCATATACTTTAGTATTCCCAGTGGTTGACGCAACAGTTGGAATAGTATTATTAGTCAAAATAACTTCACTTCTTGCAGTACAGGCACCATTTGTAATTGTCCAACGCAATGTTGCACTGGATCCTACAGGAACTCCAGTAACCCCAGAATTATATGACGCTGGAGTGGTTATAGTAGCTGTTCCGCTTACCAAACTCCAAGCACCTGTTCCAACTACCGCAGCATTTCCTGCAAGGGTAAAAGTAGCGGTATTACATTTGGCCTGATCTGGTCCTGCATCTGCCGATGTTACGGTAGCACTCACTGTCAGCGTCGCTTCCTTAACAGGACTAGTAAAAGTCGTTGAACAATTCGTCGGTGCACTTGTGGTTATTATACTTGTTATGCGTAATTTCTGGCCATTATTTGTAAAAAGTAAAGGTGCTGATGTAAAACTTCCTGCTCCTGATGCATTAGCAACGACTCCTGTTATTGCTGTTTGTGCAATGCCATTGATACTATAATTAATAGTTGAAGTACTGCCTGCTAACAAACCTGTTAAATTAATTAATGCGCCAGATCCAGTACAAGCCGTTCCTGATTGTGTAGCTGCAGTCAAAGTCGGGTTTGGACTAATTATAAAACTCCCGTTCATAACTTTACAATCAGTAGATCCAACTATAGCCATTACTGTATATGTACCCACTGCCGTTTGACTTCCGAAAGCAGTACTGGGAATAGCAGATCCTGTGCCAGGAACAAGTGTACCTACCTTTGTTGAACCATTAAGCACTAATTGATAGCTAACTCCTACTTGAGAACCACTAAGTCCAATTGTAGCTGGAGTTCCCGAACAAACACTAGTCCCCGTAATATCATAAAGCGTTGGATCAACAGAAGAAGTAAGTTGAATATTATCAAGAATCCAGTCATCTCCTCCGATTGTACCGTTACATGGTGCACTCGCAGTAGCAGTAATGCCTGAGGTTGTCGCTACAAACTCAAGATCTGCACTTGTTGCACCAGTCCATGATGGAATTGTGAGCGTTATTATACCTGAAGTTAAAGCACTTGCTGCTATTCCTGGCTTACCTCCGCCTGCACCCGTACCTGTACCTCCTACTGTTATAGGAAATCCTGTTTGTGAGTAAGTTGTCCCTGTCCCGTAGACAATGATATCAGATGTAGTAATGGTAGCATTATTTGCTGGATTTGTAATCCTCATATAAGTTACTCCTCCTATTTTTACATCAAGAGTAGCAGAGGTACCACACATCAATCTATCAGCATTCTGCCCTGTAATTTCAAAAGAAAGTGTTAGTGTCCCTCCTAGCAAACCATTAACAGTTTGTTTTAGCGATAAATCTGTTACACCGTCTTTGTCAATATAAATTTTATCTTTAGCATAAGTCGCCTCATAATACCAGCCTGTAGTACTAGTCTGCAATGTCCAGCCAGTAGCGCCTCCAGTAAAATCTCCATTTTTAACGGTATTACAGTTTAACTGCCCAAACCCACTGGTCTGCAGCAACATCAATATTAAAAATGTAAATAGTAATTTTATTTTCATATCATTGTTTTTTTGTGGTATTATTATTTATTTTTTTTAATGAATTACCATGAGGCAGAGTCATTAAGGAATTCTTATGATTAAAAAACTGTATATTTTATAATCTTTTCAAAAACTAAATGCCTTGATATTATAATTTGCTGTATCAAAAATATCTTTTCTAAAAAACAATAGTTTCTGTATTTCGATGAACGCACTTTTACTTTAGTTCAGTGCAAATTTTTCTGCGATAAAACTTGAAGCACATCCAGTAAAATCATCTCTCCTAACAACATTACAGCCTGACCGCCCAAACCCAATAGTTTGCAGTAATGTCAATAATAAAAACGTAAAAAGTAATTTTAATCTCATATAATCGGGGGAATTATTTAATACAATAGAAGCTTAATTTCTTAAGCAAAAAATATTCATAACCCGAACTCCATATGGATCCGGATACGAATACTAATGATAATTTTTAGAAAAAAAGAAAATAAAGGCTAGCCAAAAGACAAAAGATTTACTGAATCTTCTCTTGTGCTATATTGTTTGATTAAGTGATCAAACACAAACGTTATTATCAATTTTGATAAAATATAACAATAACTTTTACGCTTACTTATCTGGGGAGATAAAAAAGCAGCTGCAGTAAGTAACGTTTTATTCATACAATTTGGCTTTGGGGGTAAGTCTATTTTTCATTTTACAAACTCACAAAACTGTTTCTCTTTCTATTACATTCAAAACAGTTTCTATTTGTATCATGCTCTATCTATTCTAAACTAAACATAATTAATACGATACAAAACTAAACATTAAAAAAATAACAGCAATCATATTTTTCCAAAATCGTATAAAAATTTTAACAAAAAAAGACCTTTACTTTCAAAAAGATGAGAAAAGAGCAAAAAAAAGCCTCACCCTGAATTAACAAAATGAGGCTGATCGAAACTATATTTTTTTTAAATCCGCTTTATAAAATAACTTTACTGGTTGTCGATTTACCATTTTTAAGCTGTGTTTTTATAATTAACATTTGCTTCGCAACACCTAAATCGTTAATTACAAATTCTTTACTATTGATATTGTTTTTATTAAACAATTGTATTTGACCAAAACTATACACCGAAATCTCATCTATAGGAGCTCCCGCTGAGTTAATGGTTATCTGATTGTTATTAACTGAGACAAATACCGATTTTCCTTTTCCTCCATAAATCGTTTCAACAGATACTTCTGCTGGGACTTCTGGAACAATTACAACTGGTTCTGTTACAACCGGAACTGGTACTACGGGAATGGTTACCACTGGCTCAGTCACAACTGGAACTGGAACTTCTGGAGTAGTTACAACTGGTTCTGTCACAACCGGAACTGGAATTTCTGGAGTGGTTACTACTGGCTCGATCACAACTGGAACTGGAACTTCTGGAGTAGTTACAACTGGTTCTGTCACAACCGGAACTGGAATTTCCGGAGTAGTTACCACTGGCTCGGTCACAACTGGAACTGGAACTTCCGGAGTAGTTACTACTGGTTCTGAAACTACTGGAACTGGAACTTCCGGAATAGTAACCACTGGCTCGGTCACAACCGGAACTGGAACTTCGGGAGTAGTTACAACTGGTTCGGTCACAACTGGAACTGGAACTTCGGGAGTAGTTACAACTGGCTCGGTCACAACTGGAACTGGAACTTCTGGAACAGTTACAACTGGTTCTGTTACAACCGGAACTGGAACTTCCGGAGTAGTTACAACTGGGTCTGTCACAACTGGAATTGGAACTTCGGGAACAGTTACCACTGGCTCGGTCACAACTGGAACAGTTACAACTGGAACAGTTACAACTGGTTCTGTTACAACCGGAACTGGAACTTCGGGAGTGGTTACAACTGGCACAGTCACAACTGGAACTGGAACTTCGGGAGTGGTTACTACTGGTTCTGTCACCACAGTCACAATTGGCTCGATAGGAGGAGCCGGCGCTACTGGTGCATTAATATAAAGCAGTACAAAACGGTCATTAAATCGGCCAATCAGTGTTGTAAAACTATAAGCACCGCTTTTCAAATTATGAATAGTACCTGTGGTTAAATCTTTAAGAAAAATATCCTGAGTAACAAAGAGACCGTCTACATGATCTATACTGATTTCAAATGTACCTCCCATAGTCGATTTATAACCCAACGGAACTTCATCAGTTGTTACAAATGGCAGACCTCTTCCTTGTATGGTCAAATTTTTACCTCCGTTAATACTGTAAAAATCAACATAAGGATTCGAATCCAAAGTAACAGCATCATACAATTTATCCCAGCCATTGGTTGCTCCTGTAACATAACCAATTAACTGCTGTTTAAAAGCTCCTTCAGCATTAGAAAAATTCAGCCAGATTCTATTTCTTTCTATAACTGCCTTTTTTGAAACAGATGAATTTATAAAATCTGTACGCTCCAGCTTAACATCCCTATTACCTGCCGAAGCTTTTGTATTTATTTCTTTTCCGAAAGAAGTTTGTGAAATTAATAAAAGACTGCACATAAAAAGTAAAATTGTTTTCATAAGGATAGGGTGTTAAATTTTGAACTTTTTTCAATTAATCATCTAAATAGGAAATTTGTTATTCTGTAATCAAAATCATACTCTAATTTAAAGAATAAATTTGAAAAAACAGAAGAAAAGCATATTTAATCGATGAAAAACACTTTTTTTTTAATATAGTAATACTAAGCCTACAAAAATAAATAATTAAGTTAGAAAAAATAAATTTGACGTAAATCAGATATGATTTTTATTATCAGACAATTAAATTATTACCAGTCATTTTATAAATTTCACAAAAAAGAGGCTTAAATATTTTGAAAAACAAAACCAATACGCGCTGAATCCGTAAGCTTAATTTTGCATAGACTTAATTTGAAGTTTTTTATTTACAGCAAATAAAAGAATATGACTGTCCACAAATAATACAATGTCTTTTTTTCCTGCTGATTACACAGATTCTCAAAGATTTCATTACTATTTTTTTAAAATCTGTGTAAATATTTTTAATCTGTAGCTAATTCGATCTTTTTGGCAGTAGTTAAGGATAATCATATATATAAAAGAAAGACTCTAATAGATAAACCTTTTGTAAAATTTCAATCAGCAAAATTATTAAGGGATAAATTAGAACGCGCTAAATAGAATTTTATCTATTTCTATGAGCAATAAAAATTAGTAAACAATGTGAAAGCAACATCTTCAGGAAAAAATTATTTTTGTTTGATATAACCAAAAACTTTTATCCTCAATGAAAGAAGTCTATTCCCTCAAAGATGCCATTCAAAAAATAGAGCATTACTGTGCCTATCAGGAGCGATGCCATGAGGAAGTTGTATCCAAATTATGGAGCATGAAATTGGATCAAAACGAAATAGACCAAGCCATAGTACATCTCATTGAGCATAATTTCCTAAACGAGGCGCGGTTTGCCTGCAGTTTTGCCAGAGGAAAACACCGTATCAAACATTGGGGTAAAATCCGGATTACTAATGAATTGAAACTGCGCAGCATCAATCAGACGCTGATTAATCTTGCTCTAAAAGAAATTGAACCCGAAGAATACATTGCCACATTTGAAGAACTAGCCGAAAGAAACTGGAGCTCTATTTCTGAAAAAAATGTTTTGAAGAAAAGAAAAAAATTCTGCGATTATATGCTGCGCCGTGGCTTTGAAAGCAGTTTGATTTATGATAAGGTGAAAGAATTGGAAAGAAGTGAGCAGTAATCAGTTTATTAGTAATCAGTCAAAAATGGAGTAAGAATCAAGTCTGTCAATCTCTTTTTAAAATTTTAATCTTTAAAGCACCTAAGCTTGTTAAGTTATGGGATTTTAAAAAATCAGTGTCAATTGGTATAATCTGTGCTAAAAAAATTTACTCATTTAACTCATTAAATACTCAACAGAACGCTCACCGCATTCCCGCCAAAACCAACCGCATTGACCAAAACTTTCTTTATTGGTTTCGTCTGTTTTTGCGCTTCCGCAAAAGGAACTCCGATAAACTCATTGTGCTGCATCATCAAAATAGCCATTTCCATACTCAAAATACCTGAAGCTCCAAAAGTATGTCCGATTTTCCATTTGTTAGTAGTCAATAATGGAATGCTTTCGCCGAAGATTTTTTCAATCGCTCTATACTCTGTCAAATCACCTTTTATGGTTCCCGGTGCATGCATTACGATGGCATCAACTTCGGAAACATTACTATTCTGCAAAGCCATTTTCATTGATTTCTGAAAACAGACAGCTTCAGCCGATATCGAAATATTATGCTCCAAAATTTCAGTAGCATAACCAATGCCTTCAATAAAAGCAATGGCATTCTCTTTTTTACCGATTTCAAGACAGCATACTCCAGCGCCTTCGCCCAAAATCATGGTGTTTAGTTTTTTGTCCAAATCCAAAGCTCGGTTTGGATATTTTTCATCACTTTTGGAGTAGATTTTCAAAGCACGCATCTGACCGATAGTAAAATCTGTCAAAGGAGCTTCACTTCCTCCGACCAAAAATTTATCAGCCATTCCGGCTCTTAACCAGGCAACACCATTAAGAACGGCATGCAAAGCCGTCGAACAGGTAATAGAATGTGAAATCTCAGGTCCTGTACTTTGCAGATCATGCGCGACCCAAGAGGAAATATTCCCCAAAGTAGTTGTTGGCGATGCCAAAGTCTGTGCTTTTCCAGTCTCCAAATACTCCTGAAAATGTTTTTCAAACAAATCGGTAGCACCCCGTGAAGAACCAATGTTGATTCCGAATTCATCTCCTTGTGTCCAGCCGGCTTTTTCAATTGCTTTGCGGGAAGCTGCCATCGCAAACAAAACAGATTGATCTAAAGATTTATATTTTATATCTGATTGCTGCAGATTTTCAATTTCAGCTAACGAATCAGCATCAAGAACAGCTACAGCCGTATTCTGATGGTCCAAAAACTGAGTAGAAAAACATGGATTTTCGGAAAGGTAATTTTCCCAGATCGTTTCAGATGAATTTCCCAGAGACGAAATGGAAGCTATGGCTGTTATGGAGATAATTTGTGACAAAATATTATATTCTGATTTAATCGCAAAGGTCGGAAAGTTTTAGGCAAAGTCTGCAAAATAATTAAACATCTGTGCAAATCCGTTTAACCCATCAAATCCGCGGGTAATAACTAAACTATTTCCAAAGCATTTACGACCACTTCATACACTTTATCCAATTGTACATCAGTAATTACATATGGTGGTAAAATATAAACAATATTCCCAACAGGTCTCAAAATCACACCATTTTCAATAAAAAAATCGTAAAGCTTGTTACGTAGCGTTCCATAATAACTCGCCGAAGTTTCTGTTTTTATTTCCAATGCAAAAATAACGCCCAGCACTCTAGTTGTAGTAACCATCGGATGGCTTTCAGTCTTTTTTTGAAATTCTAAATGTCTCTTATGAATTCGGATTAAATTTTGCTGCATTTCTTCGGTTTCGAGCAAAGATAAACTAGCCAATGCGGCAGCACAGCCAGTAGGATTAGCGGTAAAAGTATGTCCGTGGAATAATGCCTTATTGATATCCTCGTCATAAAAAGCATCAAAAAGATCTTGGGTAAAAGTAGTAATTGCCATCGGGATGGTTCCGCCTGTCAATGCTTTGGAGAGACACATCATATCTGGCTTTAGTTCCAAATAATCGCAGGCAAATGTTTTTCCGGTTTTGCCGAAACCTGTCATCACTTCGTCTGCTATTGTTAGCACATCATTATCTTGGCAGATTTGAAGCAGTTGATCTAATGTTTCGGGTTCATACATTACCATTCCGGCCGCTCCCTGCACCAAAGGTTCAAATATGAATCCAGCACAATTGTTATTTTTAATTACTTCGCGAAGGATATCAAAACTTAGCTGTTCCTGACCTTTCACAGGAACCGGAATCCTAACGACATCTATAAACATCCCTTGGAAAGCTTGCGTATAAAACGAAATTCCGCTTGCAGCCATAGCGGCAAAAGTATCGCCATGAAAAGCATTTTCAAAAGCAATAATCGTTGTCTTTTTTTCACCTTTATTGTAAAAATACTGCAAAGCCACTTTAATCGCTACTTCAACCGAGGTCGAACCGTTATCTGAAAAAAAGATTTTCTTTTGATTATTTGGCAAAATGGTCATCAATCTTTCAGCCAAAATAATAGCAGGTTCATGAGTAAATCCGCCAAACAATACATGTTCCAAAGTGGTTAACTGCTTGTAAATTGCATCGGCAATGAATTTGTTGGAGTGTCCAAATGGATTAATCCACCATGAAGCGATGGCATCAACATATTCTTTATTGTTTTCGTCCCAAAGTAATGCTCCTTCTCCTTTAGTTATCGCAATGGGAATTGCTGCTGTTTTGTGCTGCGTATATGGATGCCAAAGATACTGGCTGTCTTTTTCGATTAAAGTCATTTGATTTCAGATTATTGATTAACGATTTATGATTTTAGATTGGTATTACAAACAAATCGTTAGAACTTAGTATTGATTTTTGACATTGATCTTGTCATTATAATTGTAAAAGTTGATCACGAAACCTATCTGCATATTCTTTGATAACATTTTTATCAAAATAAGGCTCCTGTTCTATTCTACCGATACATTTGAGGCGTGTTTTATTCAGAATAATAGATTCAGTAGATTTATTTTCATCTCCCGAAAAAACAATTCCTCCTATCGCTATTTTACGATTAAGCAAAGATTCAATTGTAAGTAAGGTATGATTAATACTTCCCAGATAATGTCTTGACACCACAATCACTTTATAATCGTACTGAATCAAATCAATAACGCATTCTGAATCGTTCAATGGAACAAAAATACCTCCTGCTCCTTCTATAACCAGATGGTTATCAGTTTTCGGTTCTTTTATTTTCTGCAAATCAATAACAACGCCATCAATTTCTGCAGCAAGGTGCGGACTTGCAGGTGCATTTAATGCATATGCATTCGCATGAAATTTTGACTGGGTATTAGAGACATAAGATTCTACCTTATGGCTATCAGAATTATCCAAATCACCTGCTTGGATTGGCTTCCAGTAATCAGCCTCGAGAGCTTCGACAATAATAGCTGAGGCAATGGTCTTGCCTACATCAGTAGAAATTCCTGTAATGAATAGTTTCATAGATTTTTATTTCGCAAAGTTTTAAATTACTCTTCGCATATCATCTTGTTTTTTGTGAATCTTTGAGTTATACTATTTAGAAGCACAAAAATACCAATAAAAAAACAAACCCATCATTGCAATGGGTTACGTTTTATTATTCTTCTTTTAATTCATCAAGAACTTTCCGGATTTCTTTGGCATACTTTCCATAAAAAAAGTGCACCCACCATTCGAGAGCTAAACCCATAAATAGGATAGAAAAAATAACGATTGAAAATGTAGTAATCAAAAAGGGAGTACTATTTATTCCTTTAGCAAAAAAATCAGGAATTTTATAATGCATAAACCCTAATAAAAACAATATAAGAAATGGTATTAATGCAAATCCGAAAGTTTTATACAGCTCCATATTCAGCCTAATGTCAAAATAAGTTTCATACAAACTGTCTTTGGTGTTTAAAGTAGTCTTGTCTAATCTTTTATAAAACATAAATAACTTCACCAAATAATAAATGCAAACTGCCACAAATATGGAGAAAAGTAAATAGAATCCAGCAAATGCATTCACAGGAACATCAAAAATGAAAGGAACAAATCCAATCAATACAATGGAAATGATTTGATAGAAAAATTCCTTTTTTGAGTTGTTTTTAATTATTTCCAAAGGCATATTTGCCGAATTTATTTTATCCAAATGGGTAGGAAGAGTTACATTTTCTGTTTTTTCATTCTTCCAAGCTGATTGTATATCGTTAAAGTCCATAACCTTGTTTTTTTATAATTTCTTTTAATTTATCTTTTGCTCTGTTCAATTTAACCCTTGCATTTCCTTCTGAAATACCCAAATTAACTCCTATTTCTTTATGTGAAAATCCCTCAAGCTGATAGAAAATAATAGCTTTGTCAATTTTGTCCAATTCCTGAACGGCTTTATAAAAATGATGCAGCTGACTTTCTTTGTGATCAGAATCGCTTTCTTCTTCCTTGATATTTTCAGAGGCTATTTCGTATTTATCAACTTTTCGTTTTTCCTTTTTCAAAAAAACAATTGATGTATTAATTGCCACTCTGTACATCCAAGTCGAAAATTGGCTTTCACCTTTAAAACTCTCATAGGCTTTCCAAAGCTGCAGGACAATCTCCTGAAACAGATCCTGCTGATCGTCCGGATTATCCATATACATCTTGGAAACCTTGTAGAGTATTCCTTTGTGCTGCTCAATTCGGTTTAAAAATTCCTGCTCTTTGGTTTTCAAAATCTTAATTCATTATAGGTTTTACTGTATATCCAGCCTTCTTTAATAAATTGATTACTCCAAGATCTCCTGCTAAATGTGCCGACCCCACTGCAAAGAAGACACTTTCTTTTTGCATCATTTCAGGCATTATTTTCAACCAATTCATATTTCTGTTATTCAATAATGTTTCTTTAGTAGTTGCGGACATCAATTCTTTGTCTGTTGTCATTGCATAAAGCCCATCTATATTTTCACTGGTATATTCTTTTATCATGGTTTTAGTCATATTGCTATCAATCTTTTGCAAATAAGCGATCAATTCATCCTCAGTAAATGATTTGCTTAAAATATCCAATTGCACTGTAGCTTTTTCGAGTCCAACAATTGGTTTATTGCTTTCTTTGGCTTTAGCAAGAAATTCCATTTCATAAAATTTTAAATCGGTACAGCCAAACGATTTCATAAACAATAAACTCATAACCGTTTCCAGCGTATAGCTGTCAACCTGAGCCAAAGTAAGTCCTCCGTTATTTTTTAACACTTCTTCCAATTGTACAATTTGTTTTGTGGACAATGTTTTAGACAATGGTTCTTTACCAACTGCTGCCTGTTGAACTATTTTCAACTCGTCGACATCACTCATATTAATTTCTAAAACCAGTTTCGCAGTTTTCGCAAAAGCGTCTGCAGTTTTAGGTTTCATCACAAAGTCTTTTCCGCAAATCATGTGAATGGTTCCAAAAAGATAGGATGGTTTTACCAATCCATTACCCGATACTTCCCACAATACCGAATTTTCATTTTTTTGAGTTTGCGCATTAACTGCAAAATTAAAGGCTAATACTGTGACTGCTGCAATTGATTTAAATACATTTTTCATAATTTGTTTGTTTTTTGATTGATGATTGATTTTTTTACGACTCGTAAGTAATCAAACAATTAAAACGTTACAAAAAAATATAATGTTTTTTAAAGAAGTGAGGAAAAGCAGGCAATTAGAGATGAAATTTCTTCTTTTGAATTGAAGCTATGGATACAAAAACGCAATCGCTCCTGCCCTTCAGGAACTGTAGGTGAAAGAATCGCTTTGACGTCAAAACCATTTTGCTGAAGCGAAGCAGCAATGCTTTTTACCTTTTTATTTCCAGGAACGATGGCACTTTGTATTGCCGATTTGCTTCGGATAAAAAGCGGATTCAAATACAGCATTTTTATCACCTGATTAAAAAAAACAATATTCTCCCGAAGAGTTTCAATCGCTTGTTTATCTTTTTCCAAATGATGGTAACCCATTAAAACAGCAGCAACCGAATGAGGAGAAAGTCCCGTGGTGTAAATAAAACTTCGGGCAAAATTAACGAGGTACGATTTTAATGTTGATGAACCCAAGACCACTGCTCCATGACACCCCAAGCCTTTACCAAAAGTCATAATTCGGGCAAATATTTTGTCTTGTAAATGCAGATACTGAATCAATCCTTCACCTTTGTCACCGAAAACGCCTAAAGCATGGGCTTCGTCAACAACCAAATAACAATTGTATTTCTCCGAAACAGCTGTTAATTCTTCCATATTAGGACAATCACCATCCATCGAAAAAACCGATTCGGTTGCAATATAAATAATCGGTTGAGAGATATCTGTTATGGCTTTGGAAATTAATCGCTCCAAATCCTCAAAATCATTGTGCTTGAATTTATAGGATTTAGCATTCGATAATTGTATTCCATCCCGAATCGAAGCATGACAGAGTTCATCATACAAAATCAAATCGCCTTTTTGGGGAACGGAGCTAAAAAAACCAACATTGGCATCGTAACCGGAATTAAACAGCAAAGCCGACTCCGATTGATGAAATTTCGCAATATAATCTTCCGTTTGGGAATATAAGGCATGATTGCCTGAAATCAATCGTGATCCGGTTGCACCATTACTTTTTATGTTATGATCCAATAAAAATTGATGGACTGCATCGAAAATTGCTTCCGATTTTGAAAAACCGATATAATCATTCGAAGAAAAATCAATTAAGTCATTAGGTTTTGGAAGTAACCTAAGTGATTTATTTTTCTTTCTGATTTCGAGTTTATCGGTAAGATTTTTTGGAAAATTCATAAAACAAAGTTATGAAAACCAATCGTATTTTTATTAGAAGATCTAACAGGTTTTTAAAACCTGCTAGGTCTGTTTATCTTATTTACTAACCCCATCCGCCTTCTTCATTTTCTCCTCAGCTCTTTTAGCTGCTATTGCTTTTCCAATCGTAAGACCAGCCGTTATGTACAAGGAACGATTAAACTAGTTTAGACTGTCCACACCCTTTAAAAGCGGAACCAAACCGTGATAGTATTGCAAGCCAAGGTTTATGACGCATTTTCCCGTCTTTAATCCAGAAATAGCAAAAAAAATATACTTTTCAGCAGACCCAAATTAGGGCAGACTCTATGTCTTTTAAACTTTCAGGCAAGAAAAAACAACAAATTTTTACCATCAGACAATTTTAAACAAAAAAATGCCCGACCTAAGCCGAGCATTTTAATTTATTAATTCTGAATGTCTTAGTCTGCTAAAACAATTACCTTATTGTCTTTTAACTCAAGAGTTCCAGAGGCAATTTCCAAAGTATAATTCTGATCATTAATCTTTGTAAACAAACCTGCTGCTTCTTCGCTTAAATCAAAACTAGGAGCTGTAATATTAACCGTTCCTTTTTGCAGCAATGAAACTATTGGTGCGTGATTATTCAGCATTTGAAAACGTCCGTCTACTCCCGGAACAGAAATAGAAGTGATTTCTCCTGAAAATAATTTCGCTTCTGGTGATACTATTTCTAAAATCATAATTTTTTAGTTAGTAGTTGATGGTTGATGGTTCGTCGTTGTTTTCTAACAACTGATAACTAACAACTGACAACCAATTACGCTTCTGCCAACATTTTTTCTCCAGCCTCGATAGCTTCTTCAATAGTACCTTTAAGGTTAAAAGCTGATTCTGGCAAGTGATCTAATTCACCGTCAATAATCATATTAAATCCTTTGATAGTATCTTTGATATCAACTAATACACCTTTTAATCCTGTAAACTGCTCAGCAACGTGGAAAGGCTGAGACAAGAAACGCTGTACACGTCTAGCTCTAGCTACTGCTAATTTATCATCTTCAGATAACTCTTCCATACCAAGAATCGCGATAATATCCTGCAATTGTTTGTATTTTTGAAGAATTTCTTTTACTCTTTGAGCACACTCATAGTGATCATTACCAATAATGTGAGGAGCCAAGATTCTTGAAGTAGAATCCAATGGATCCACCGCAGGGTAGATACCTAACTCAGCAATTTTACGAGACAATACCGTAGTAGCATCAAGGTGGGCAAACGTTGTTGCTGGTGCCGGGTCAGTTAAGTCATCCGCAGGTACATATACCGCTTGTACAGATGTAATAGATCCTTTGTTTGTAGATGTAATACGCTCCTGCATTGCTCCCATCTCAGTTGCCAATGTTGGCTGGTAACCTACCGCAGACGGCATACGGCCTAAAAGAGCCGAAACCTCAGAACCTGCTTGAGTAAAACGGAAGATGTTGTCAACGAAGAAAAGAACGTCTTTTCCTTGGTCAGAACCAGCTCCATCACGGAAATACTCAGCGATAGACAATCCAGAAAGTGCAACACGTGCACGAGCTCCCGGTGGCTCATTCATTTGTCCGAAAACGAAAGTAGCTTTAGACTCTCTCATTCCCTGTAAATCTACTTTAGATAAATCCCATCCTCCATTTTCCATAGAGTGCATGAAATCTTCACCATATTTTATAATTCCAGACTCCAACATCTCACGAAGTAAGTCATTCCCTTCACGTGTTCTTTCTCCTACTCCTGCGAATACAGAAAGTCCACCGTGACCTTTTGCGATATTGTTAATCAGCTCCTGAATCAATACTGTTTTACCTACTCCAGCACCGCCAAACAATCCAATTTTACCTCCTTTTGCATAAGGCTCGATCAAATCGATTACTTTGATACCTGTAAATAAAACTTCAGAAGACGTAGATAAATCCTCGAATTTTGGTGCTTGCTTGTGGATTGGGGTTCCGCTTCCACCTGTTTTTGGTAAAGCTGGCAGACCATCAATTGCATCACCGATTACGTTAAACAAACGACCGTAAACATCCGCACCGATTGGCATTTGGATAGGATTTCCTGTTCCAACTACTTCATAACCTCTGCTCAAACCATCTGTTGAGTCCATCGAAATGGTACGAACAGTGTTTTCACCGATGTGAGACTGTACTTCAAGTACTAATAATGTACCGTCTTTTTTAGTGATTTCTAATGAATCATAAATTTTTGGAAGTTCAACTTCTCCGTTGAAAACTACATCGACTACTGGTCCAATGATTTGGGCAACTTTTCCTATTACTTTTGACATTGCTTATGTATTTATTAAATAGCTATTTAGGTTTATGAAATACAGCCCATCGAAACTCCTCAAATGGATACTTTTTTCAGAGTGCAAAGATAATTTTTTAAAATATAAAATCAATATTTTTTTTTATAAAAAAAGCTAAAATTTTATTGAATTGACTATTAAGGTGTTTCAAACTAACAAAACCGCCTATTTTATCTTAAACTCAGCTTCTACATTATACTAAATCCAGGCCAAAACTAAAAAAACCACCTCGCTATAAACGGGTGGTTTTTGATATTTTGAAAACTAAAAATTTATTTTATAACGGCAGGAAATAAACTTTGATATTGCGACAAATCGACCCTTCTCAATGTTGACCCATATTTAGTATTGACTGCATCTATAAAAAGATTAGCAATAAAAGCATAACCTCTTGGCGTAGGATGAACACCATCTAATGAAAAAGCACCTCCTGTTACATAAGATGCGGTCATTTGAAAATTTCCAAAACGCACTCCTGTTGAAGACAATTGAGTCAATGCAGCTTTAGTATCTACAAAAGCAAGTCCTTTAGATTTTGCAACAGCATCTATAGCCAAATTATAAGCGTCTGTAGCTATAGCTACTTCCTTAACTTCATCTTTTGAAAGCACCCATTGATCCGTCAAAGGAACAGAAACTCCATTAATTTTTGTCTGGTCTCCACCTACCAAAGTACCAATGAAAGTTCTTGCTAATAATACTACTAAATCTTCCTTGGTCGCCTGTCTGTACGACGGCACTTTATAAGCTGACAAATTAGTCAGGTAACTATCCTCGATAACAACCGGATTATTACCTGCAGCAAATTTAATTGTTCTTCTTGCTGCTTCTTCAGCAGTCAGCAGTTTGTTAGTAACCATAAGCTGCAGTCCGCCATTATATTGCGCATAGCCTGAATTTAACTGAGCCGCCTTTGTCGCATCCAAAGCAACTGGGTTATAAGGAACAGTTGTAAAATAAGGCAATGAAGTAACATATGGTAAATTTGCCACTACTCCTTTGGCTCCTTTAGCCGTCAAATTAGCAACCAAGGCTGTATATACATTTGCAAAAACATTTGGATCTGTAATATCATTTGAACCATAAGTAGACGGATCTAAATTCCCTGTTTGATTCACTCCAACACCTCCAGATGTTGCGTAAGACAAAACATCATTTCCACCAATAAATAAAGAAAAGAAAGTTGGCGACTGCACCAAAGCATCAGCCAGTACTGTAGTTGTCGCAGATGTAGCAAAACGTGCATAATACGGATTAGCTTTCCCTGAAGCCACACCTGCAGCATTTCCATATCCTGCTGCCACTAAATGATAACTTTTGGCTCCCGGAATTCCCAGATTACTAAAAGAACCCGTTAAATGATTTGTTACTTCCGTAGTTGGAGTACCTGGCACCGAACCAACAATCGGCGATTTATCAGGATTAAAACCTAGAATAGCTTTTCTAGTTTCTGCAATTGCAGTCCCTCCCAACAGCAGACCGCCTAAATTATCAGATGTTAAAGGCGTTGTAACAACCGTACCGCCAGCAGGCATAAACTGCTGCCCCAATATATTTACATATGACGTTGCCTGACCTGCTTTAAACAGAGCACCGTCACTATAACCCGCTGCGAAAGAATCACCCAACGCTACATATTTTGCAAAAGAAGCTGAACCTGGAGTAACAGGAACTTCTGCAACCACATCCTCATCATTATCGTTACATGCTGCAAAGCTTAAAGAAACCAACAGCAGCCATTTGAAATTTTTTATCATACTAGTATATTTTTAAGTTCTTGACTTATCTTTTTAATTAAGGGTTAATAGTTAATGACGCAAACCATTGCTGGCCTATTGCTCCTGAACCGATTACTTGAATATAATCTTTTCCTCCAATATTAGTCCCTCCTACCTTAAACAATAATTTATACTGCGGAAGAGCATAATTAACTTGCGCATCAAATACTGTTGCAGATTCAATCATACCGTCTCCAAAAGAAGATTGCCATAAATACTCAGAATTCCATCTAACATTCGTATTAAAACCAAAATTTTTAAACAGTCTAGTATTTCCTAAAGATGCTTTTACTCTATGTTTTGGAGTATTAAAACCCGTAACAAATCCAGGATCTTGAGATTGATCGAAATCCAATTGAGAATAATTATAATTTGCTCCTAATTCAAAATTTTTATAGACTTTTTTAGACAAACCAATACCAAAACCTAACGAGGAAACATCCGCAGAAGTATTACTGTATACTTGATAAATTCTTCTATCACCTCGTGTCAGGGCTTTTACTGAGCTTAATTCATCTAATGGATTAAAAGCAGCATTCACATCTCCATAATACACTCCTGCTACTCTAGAAGTATTCAAGAAATGATTGTACTGATTAAAATATCCATTAATATCTACTGAAAAATCATTATTAATAACCGTTCTATATCCCAATTCATAAGCCTTTACTTCTTCAGGACGAACTAATTGTACATTGGCCGCTTGCAATTTAGCTACAGCAGCAACAACACCTGCTGGAGAAGAGTCCTCACTCAACTTTTTACTAAATTCCTGCACAGAAACCAAAGTGTACGAATTATTATATGCATTATTACCATCCATAACAACGGTTGGTGTAGCAGGTTTACCAGTCGCTATGAAAGCAGCCTGCCCTGCAGCACTTACATTCAATGTTTCAGAAAAACGAGATAAATTTTCTGGTGCAGAACCAATTAAAGCAAACGGACCTAAATCAAGCCCGATGTACTGATCCTGTGTGGTTGGATTTCTAAAACCTGTCTGGTAAGAAGCTCTAAAGTTGTGTGCTTTTTTCGCTCCTGCAGAATACACAACAGAAACTCTCGGCGACACATTCCCATCAAAATTCTGACTCTTATCATAACGTATAGAAGCAACCAGTTTCAAACGATCTTGTAAAAATAATTTCGATCCTTGAGTGTAAACGCCATATTCATTGTAACGAATTGGCCCGTCATAATCAGTAAAAATCGAACCGCTGGAATTCATTTCATATTGACGCGCAGATCCCCCAACTTGAATTTCGGCAAATTTGAACAGATCCTTAAAATTATAATTAACATCTGAATGATAAATTTTGGACTGATCAGTAAATTTAGCCCCTTGCGTTAAATCAGGATTATTTTTTACACTGTTTAATGCAGAAACAAACTCAGGGCTTCCCGGTTCAAAACGAGCCCCCCTTGGTGCTGATGGATTATTTGGATCCGTATTTGACACTAAATTCAAACCTGGCGAAACATTCGTGTCGGCAAAAGTTCGCGCATAATTTGCAGCCTGATTCGCATTAAGTCCCAACACAGCAGACGATAATTGAAATGAGGTCGCATAATCAGTAAACCAGTTAGTATCCGATTTAGCCAATCTTTGAACATTCCAGCCTGCAAAACGCATATCGTAAGAATTTCCAGCGTCTTCAGAAGACTGATATGCCCTTGCAAAAAAGTTTTTCCCTTTCACTTCAATTCTAGTCTGACTCATAAAAAAATCATTCAAAGCATATCTATTTGCTCCTTGATAAATAGTATTCCCAAGACCTAATTTATATTGGAGTATAATCTCAGTATCATTTGCCCATGGCTTAAAATGCATAGAAAAATCTGCCTTTACACTATTTACTTTATTATCATTTAAGTCTTTTTCACGATATCCTGTTCTGCTTACCTGCCCAACATTAGTAATAAAAGTAGTCACTTCATCTCCATAAATATTCAAACCATCATAATTTTGATTTCCATCATGGCCGATAGAACCTCCAGTCACACTTCTTCTGTCATCAGCTATCCATTCAGTAGCTTTCATGTAATTAAAATTAGCCTTAATTGCAAAATGCTTGGTAAAAGCAGTTGCTGCTCTAATTCCCATATCAAAATAATCATTGGTACCCGCAGCATCCTGAGAAGTCTGTCCATACTTTACATAAGAGCTGATTCCTTGATGAATGAACGGACTTTTACTATTCATGAATAAGATTCCATTAAATGCATTGGCTCCATACAAAGCAGAAGAAGCACCTGGCAAAAGCTCAACACTCGCCACATCAATATCGGAAAGACCAATTAAGTTACCCAAAACAAAATTTAACGCAGGTGATGAATTGTCCATACCGTCAACTAACTGCATAAAACGGGTATTCCCTACCGCAGCAAAACCTCTTGTGTTTACAGTTTTAAAAGAAATACTGCTGGTGTTGAACTGTACTTCTTTTAAATTCTCTAAACCATCGTAGAAGGTTGGAGCAGTAGTGCTTTTTACCTGCTGAATCCCCATTCTTTCAATAGTCACTGGCGACTGAAGCACTCTTTCCGGCGCTCTCGAAGCGGAAACAACAATCTCGTTTAATTTTGTTTCTTCTGAATTTAATTTTACAACGACCTTTTGACTTAATGATTCCGCTGTAACATTGGAAGAGGTGTATCCAACAGCGTTAATTTCAAGAGAAAAAGGAGGCGTTTGTTTAGTAATTAAAACAAAAGAGCCATCATAATCCGAAACCGCCGCTTCCTTTGTTCCTGCCAAATTAATACTGGCACCCGCTATCGGCTGATTTTTTTCATCCGTAACAACTCCTTTGATTGAATTTTGTGCAAAAGATATACTGCAAAAGAATAGTGTTAAAAAAAGTAAATACAATCTCATTTGGCTAATTTTTTTTGGTTAATGAAGCCAAATTACGCATATTTTTTAATTATCAATAAAATAAATAAAAAAATTTATTGTTATTTTCATAAAAATACTAATATTAATAACAATATGATATTTTAATAAATTGCATAATTAATAATAAAATAATAAATTATTCATGATAAATATTATGCATACATAGTAATTTAGCAATTTCTTTAAATTTATCATAAAAAATTACAACGTTTTCGTAAAAAGTATAGGACAAAAAAAAGCGAGAAATAATTCTCGCTTTTAAAAAAATTTTATATAACTGTTTATTCAACTGTAACAGATTTAGCTAAATTTCTCGGCTGATCCACGTTACATCCTCTCATGACAGCAATATGATACGATAAAAGCTGTAACGGTATAGTTGTTATAAGCGGCGACAATGCGTCAGATGTTTCAGGAATTTCGATAACATAGTCTGCTAATTCACGAACTTGTTTATCTCCCTTGGTTACAACCGCTATAATCTTACCGCTTCTTGATTTAATCTCCTGAATATTACTCACAATTTTATCATAGTGACCTTGTTTTGGAGCAATAACAATTACTGGCATTAATTCATCAATCAATGCAATAGGACCATGCTTCATTTCTGCAGCAGGATAACCTTCAGCATGTATATATGAAATCTCTTTAAGTTTTAAAGCTCCTTCAAGTGCAACCGGAAAATTATAACCACGACCAAGGTATAAACAATTTGGAGCGTCTTTGAAAACAGCGGCAATTTCTGTTGCTTTAGCATTAGTTTCCAAAGCTTCCTTCACTTTTTCAGGGATAATTTCCAATTCCTGAAGATAGGTATGAAAATCAGACTGTGTCAAAGTTCCTTTAGCTTTAGCCAAACGCAGAGCAAGCATCGTTAAAACTGTGATTTGAGTAGTAAACGCTTTTGTTGAAGCGACACCAATTTCTGGCCCAGCGTGAGTATAAGCACCCGCATGAGATTCTCTGGAAATAGAAGAACCCACCACATTACATACTCCAAATACAAACGCGCCGTGATCTTTTGCTAATTTTATCGCTGCCATTGTATCTGCAGTTTCACCTGATTGTGAAATTGCAATTACAACATCCTTACTGCTTATAATTGGATTTCTATATCTGAATTCTGATGCATATTCAACTTCGACAGGGATTCTTGCAAACTCTTCTATAATATATTCGGCAACCAAACCAGCATGCCAAGAAGTACCGCATGCAACGATTATAATTCTGTCTGCATTCAAAAATTTCTCAACATTATCTTCTATACCTGCAAGCTGAATTATACCCTCGTTAGCATGTAATCTGCCTCGGTAAGTATCTTTAATTACACTAGGCTGCTCATAGATTTCCTTTAGCATGAAATGGTCGTAACCACCTTTTTCAATCTGCTCCAAATTCATTTGAAGTTCCTGAATATAAGGATCAACAATAGAATCATCCTTAATTTTACGAACCTTCATTGGTCTATGTAATCTGATATTAGCCATTTCACCATCCTCAAGATACACGGCATTCGAAGTGTATTCAATAAATGGAGAAGCATCAGAAGCGATAAAATATTCACCTTCACCAATTCCAATTGCTAACGGACTTCCAAGTCTGGCAGCAACTATCTCATTTGGATTTTTTTTATCAAAAACTGCAATAGCATAAGCCCCTACTACTTGGTTTAATGCTACCTGAACAGCTTTTCCTAATTTTAATTTTTCGTTTTTCTGAACTTCTTCAATAAGATTAATTAAAACCTCAGAATCCGTATCAGAAGTAAAAGAATAACCTCTTTTTATCAGCTCAACTTTCAAAGGAGCATAATTCTCTATAATACCATTATGAATTATCACTAAATCGCCAGAATTAGACACATGAGGATGCGAATTTACATCATTTGGAACCCCATGAGTTGCCCAGCGCGTATGACCAATACCTATCGATCCTGTTGTAGTAATTTCTTTTTTTACTTTTTCCTCAAGATCAGAAACTTTACCTTTCGTTTTTGACAACTTTACCGACTCACCATCGTAAAGCATTACCCCAGCACTATCATAGCCACGGTATTCTAATCTCTTAAGACCTTTTATTACAATAGGATAAGCTTCTCTATAACCGATATACCCAACAATTCCACACATAGTTATTCTTAATTAGTTTTAGTATAATAAATTTCGAGCTTTAATCTTTTATTTTCATCAGTGCTATTGCTTCCATGAAAAATAGTACCTAAAGGACTCACAACGGAAGATTCCGGAAAGAAATAAGCATTTTGTTCCTCAGATTTAAGACCCATCCATGTTGCATATACAGGAGCGTCTTTTATTTTTTTAAATGCAGCATATGTAATCGCTTGTGCAGTTGAAACACCTAATTTTATATTTGCTTTATCACCTTTTACAAGACCTATAATATAATCCGTAATATTACACCTGTATTTTAAGCCACGTTCAGAAGCATCTCTCTCTAAAATTCCTGCAACAAGTATTTTTCGATTGTTTATGTCATACAAAAATATTTTACTAGGCTCAGCAGCCACATTTTTCATTAGAGTTTGATCGACATAAAAAGTTAAACTGGCGTCGTTAATTAACCATCCTTTTTCCTTAATATAATCTAATTCGTCTGGTATAGAATTACTTTTGCCAAGTTCTATTTTCCCTGAAGTTCTATTATAAGTTACAACATCAATTGCAGGATTAAACAAATCAATTATAGCCACACTTCCTTCCCCCCCTCTTACATAAAGTCTATCTGCTTTTGGACTTGAGTAAGAACTGGCTTCTGTACTAGGTTCATTGTTAAATAAATTTACAGTATTACCAGTAAGATTTAAAGTAATGGATTTTTCAACAGTTAATGTAAGATCTGCCGCAAGAGCCTTTTCTTTGTACTTTACTACAATAGTCCCTTTTTTGAAATTCATTCTAGCTAACACACCTGAAGCATCATTTTTTTCGACGCTAAAATACAATCCTTTGAAATATTGTTCAAATAGAGAGTTACTGGCTAAACTATAATTATTTGATGTTTTATCAAACAACAGCTTCTGAAAAAAAGCCTTATCTAAACTTAATCGCATGCCTGGAGCTGTATATGTAGTTGTAGCCGCACTAGTTGCTGTAGCTGGAACAGGATCAGAATATTCTTTTTCGCTAAATACAAAGTCATTATCTTCATACAATAACGCTCCTTTTTTTTCACTAAAAATGGCATCTTGATTGGTATAATACAGCTGAGGGTAATTTGTATCATAAATTGGCGCCCCTGGTTCTGTATTTAAGCTCCCAAGCAAAAATTTATTTTCATAAATTTTCAGCTTAATCTTTGAAGTTCTATTACCATAAATAGAATCGAGTTTATAGACAGGTCTTCCGTCTGTATTTGTAGTTCCTGCAGCGGTTGTAAAATAAGGAATATAAAGCGTTACACTTACAATGTCTTGACCTAAATCAGAATTTATTGCTGGATTTTCACTAGACAGCTGAACCTGAGTAGCAAAATTTGCAGTTGTCTGACCAAATACTGTATTATCCAATATACCCAAAGCATTTACAGCTAAATTATTAGAAGCAATTGCACCCGTTTTTTTCCAAGTTGCTTGAACGGTACTAGAATTTTCTTTAACGATATTAAAAT
Organism: Flavobacterium sp. HJJ; assembly: GCF_015351475.1. GTDB lineage: Bacteria > Bacteroidota > Bacteroidia > Flavobacteriales > Flavobacteriaceae > Flavobacterium > Flavobacterium marginilacus. Next base: position 23,016 of record NZ_JADKPR010000019.1, read on the forward strand.
GGTTATTATCAATTAAATCCGACCCAACAGCACTAAATTCTTTATCACAGGAGTTAAAAAGAACAATAAAAAAAAGCAAAGGAATTATTTTAAAAACAGAATTTTTAAGCATATTTATTCGTAAAAGATTGATTTATAACAACATATCTTGATAAAACTCAGTATAAGCTACTGAAAATTCATCCTTAAATTTCAAAGGTAAAAAAGGTTTACTTGAAGATTCTATAAATTTTGTTAAACTTGGAGAGAGTCCGTCTGAAGCAATGATAACAGCATCTGAATTACGAACAGTAGTTTTCATAATATTTTCATAGTTAGGAACTTCTAATTCGGCTATAGCTTCATCAGGAATACCGTCAAAACGAACTTTATTAATCATTTCAGCATCTAATATTCCATCAAAAGACTGACTATATACAGAAGTAACTATTTTAGTATCAGAAAAAAGAGCTTCATTTTTATAAAAATGCTTCATATAAACTGGAAGCATAGCCGCCATCCAGCCATGAACATGTATAATATCTGGAACCCAATTTAATTTTTTGACAGTTTCAACAACACCTTTAGCAAAAAAAATTGCACGCTCATCATTATCAGGATACATTACCCCTTCTTCATCTGCAAATGTTGCTTTTCTCTTAAAATACTCTTCGTTATCAATAAAATAAACCTGAATTCTCTCTTTTGGTATTGAAGCTACTTTTATAATAAGAGGCATGTCCAAATCATTCACCACCAAATTCATCCCGGAAAGCCTGATCACTTCATGTAATTGGTGTCTTCTCTCGTTAATATTTCCATACCTTGGCATAAAAATTCTAATTTGCCCTCCTTGATCATTAATCATTTTTGGTACGTCGTAAGACATTAATGAAACCTCATTTTCAGCGAGATAAGGCACAACTTCAGATGATACGTATAATATCCTCTTATCTTTCATAATATAAATTGATTAATTATTGGCAATAAAAACCATGCAAAATTACAAAAATTTATGCAGTTATGGACTAAAATATTAAGTTTGCATCTAATTTAAACAAAACAGCCATGCAGATTTTCGATGGAAAAACAGCTTTAATGGATTATTTACGTTCAGTAAAGACTACAGATTCTTCAATTGGATTTGTTCCAACAATGGGTGCTCTGCATAAAGGACATCAGTCGTTAATGAAGCAGTCTGTTCAGGAAAATGATATAACGGTTGTAAGTATTTTTGTAAATCCAACACAATTTAACAATCCTGAAGATTTAGAAAAATACCCTCGTACTTTAGACGAAGATATTATCAAAATTTCTCAAATAAATCCAGATATTATTGTTTTTGCTCCAACAGTCGATGACATATACGAAGGAAAAACGTTATCACAATCTTTTGATTTTGACGGTTTGGAAAACAAAATGGAAGGAAAATTCAGACCAGGTCATTTTGACGGGGTTGGAACTATTGTAAAACTTCTTTTCGAAATTGTACAGCCCGCAAGAGCCTATTTTGGGGAAAAAGACTTTCAGCAGGTACAGATTGTCAAAAAAATGGTAGAGAAAAACCATTTACCCGTAACAATTATTGTTTGCCCCATTTTAAGAGAAACCAACAACTTAGCTATGAGTTCTCGAAATGAACGCTTAACTTTGCAGCAAAGAAATGATGCAGCCGTCATTTACAAAACACTAAAAGAAGCCAAAAATAAATTTACAAATACCAGTGCTCAAAAAACAGCACAATGGGTTAAAAATGAGTTCGACAAACATAGAGAATTCACTTTAGAATACTTTGAAATTGCAGATGAAGATACTCTTTCTACCTGCATCCGAAAAAATAAAAACAAAAAATACAGAGCGTTTATTGCTGTGTTTATCAACAATGTCCGCTTAATAGACACTATTTCTTTAAATTAAAATACCATGCATATTCAAGTTGTTAAATCAAAAATTCACCGAGTAAAAGTTACAGGAGCCGACTTAAATTACATCGGAAGTATAACTATAGATGAAGCATTATTAGAAGCATCCAACATAATAGAAGGAGAAAAGGTATCGATAGTAAACATTAATAACGGAGAACGTTTTGATACCTATGCGATAGTTGGAGAAAAAAATTCTGGGATAATCACATTAAACGGTCCTGCTGCACGAAAAGTTCAAAAAGATGACATTATTATCATTATTTCTTACGCAACTTTAGATTTTGAAGAGGCAAAAACATTTAAGCCATGGATTGTTTTCCCTAATGAAAATGACAACTCTTTAACATAACAGTTTGTCAGTTTCGTCTTTCACGGTATACTAATAATTGTTTATATTGCGACACTATTTCTTATAGATAACCAATCCCCAACATATGAAACATCTATTATTAGCATTCCTAGCCTTTTTTTCATTTTCCTGTTTGGCACAAATAAAAACAATCAGTTTTAACTCAGAAAAACTCAAAGAAAAAAGGGATCTTTTTGTGTCATTGCCCGCTTCTTATGAAAAAAACAAAACCAAACAATACCCCTTATTAGTTTTATTAGATGGCGATTATTTATTAAATCCTTTCACTGGTGCGTTAATTTACGGTTCTTATTGGGATGATTTACCAGAAGTAATAATTGTTGGTATAGCTCAAAACAAAAATGACCAAAGAAACACAGATTGCGGAGTTGATCCTGTAACAGGAATGCCCGACGGAAAAAGTGTAGATTTCTTTGATTTTATTTCACTAGAACTTATTCCTATGATTCAAAAGGAATACAGAGTAACAAATTTCAAGATTATAGCCGGGCATGACACGACCGCCTCTTTTTTAAATTTCTTTTTATACAAAGACAGACCACTATTTGATGCTTATATTTCATTAAGCCCGGAATTTCCAGTAAATATGGAGCAAACGATGCCAGATTTACTTGCAAATTCCAAAACACCTCTTTTCTATTATTTATCCACAGCCGATGGAGATGAGAAAAAAATGAGAGAAAGAATCCTAAATCTTGACACAAATCTAAAAACAATTAAAAACCCTGATTTAAATTATAAATTCGAAGATTTTAAGGAAGCCTCCCATTATTCACTTGTGCTGCATTCGATTCCTTCTGCTTTATATCAAATTTTCTCAGTGGCAGAGCCAATATCTGTACTGGAATACAAGACTAAAATAGTCACTTTAAAAGAAGGTTATGTAGAATATCTGAAAAAAAAATACGATATAATTGAAAATTCTTTTGGAATAAAAAATCCAATCAGAATCTCCGATTTCAAAGCCATAGAAGCAGCTATCCTAGAAAACAAAGATTACAATGAGCTGGATGCCTTGGCAATTCTTGCAGATAAAAATTACCCAAAAAGCATGCTTGGAGATTACGAATTAGCAATCATGTTCGAAAAAAAACAAGATAATCCAAGGGCTGTACGTTATTATATGTCAGGATTCAACAAAGAAGAAATTGCTGATCTAACCAAAGATATGATGTTTGCAAAAGCTGAAGAGCTGAAAAAAACCTTTGCAAAAAAACCAAAAATAAAAGGAAAAGTTGGTCAGGATACTGAAGCAAAACAAGAAGTAATTGAAGAAACTCCTACAGCTGACGCACCAGTAACAGAAGAAAAAAAGCAATAATAATGTCCAAAGTAAAAACAACTTTTTTTTGCCAGAATTGCGGTGCCCAATATTCCAAATGGCAGGGGCAGTGTAATTCCTGCAGAGAATGGAACACTATTGCCGAGGAAATTATTCAAAAGCAGGAAAAAGTGGCTTGGAAAAGCGAGCCGTCCACAACTAGCAAAGCCCCAAAACCATTAAGAATCAATGAAATTGACAGTACAGAAGAAATCAGACTCAATACTACTGACAATGAGCTGAACAGAGTTCTGGGAGGCGGAATTGTTCCTGGCTCTCTAATACTTTTAGGAGGAGAACCTGGTATTGGAAAGAGTACTTTGTTGCTGCAGATTTCTTTAAAATTACCATACAAAACCTTATACGTTTCGGGTGAGGAAAGCCAAAAGCAGATTAAGATGCGTGCAGAACGCATCACTCCAAATGGGGACAGCTGTTTTATTCTTACCGAAACCAAAACACAGAATATCTTTAAGCAGATTGAAGCCATTCAGCCCGAAATTGTCATAATTGATTCGATTCAGACTTTGCATACCGATTATATCGAATCGACCGCCGGAAGTATTTCTCAAATACGGGAAACAACCGCCGAGCTGATTAAATTTGCCAAAGAAACCAATATTCCCGTAATATTAATTGGTCATATCACCAAAGACGGAACGATTGCCGGACCAAAAATATTGGAACATATGGTTGATACTGTACTTCAATTTGAAGGTGACAGAAATCATGTTTACCGCATTTTACGTTCGCTAAAAAACCGTTTTGGATCAACTGCAGAGATTGGTATCTACGAAATGCTTGGAAGCGGACTTCGGGAGGTATCCAATCCTTCCGAAATATTGATTTCGCACAAAGACGAAGAACTATCAGGAACGGCCATTGCTACCACACTAGAAGGTATGCGTCCGCTGATGATCGAAATTCAATCGCTGGTAAGTACCGCAGTATATGGAACTCCACAAAGAAGCACCACAGGTTATAACGCCAAAAGACTGAATATGATTTTAGCCGTTTTGGAAAAAAGAGCCGGTTTTAGACTTGGCGCAAAAGATGTTTTCCTGAATGTAACCGGAGGAATTTCTGTTGACGACCCTGCCATCGATTTGGCCGTTGTTGCAGCAATTTTATCATCTAATGAAGACATTCCGGTCAACAAAGATTACTGCTTTGCAGGCGAAGTTGGTCTTTCTGGCGAAATCCGTCCTGTAAACCGAGTAGACCAGCGTATTCAGGAAGCTGAAAAATTAGGATTTTCTACTATTTTTGTATCCAAGTACAATAAAATAGCTTTAAAAAATACTGGAATCAAAATTCAGCTGGCGGCCAAAATCGAAGATGTGGTGAGTATGCTTTTTGGATAAAACATCATTTTAAAAAACATTTCTTTTCTTTCCTACAACATGAAAACTAACAAACAAAAGTTACTGCTTGCCTCCAAAATAATTGGGATAGTTATTACTCTGCTCCTAATTGGTTTTCTGGTTTTCAGGGACGAACTTTTGGATCAGGCAGTGGATAAGGTATCATCCACAATGAAATTAGAATACAACAGCGAATTTGCTATAAAAAAAGCATCTTTCGATGGTATTTCAGGAATAGAACTGGACGAAATTACTTTGGCTCCAAAAAATCTGGACACAATTTTCAAAATCCAAAAAATAAAAACAAGTGTAAATTTATGGCGTTTGCTCATTGGCGATGTGCAGCTTGGGACTCTTGAAATAAAAAACGGTTATGTCCAGTTAACCAAAAAAGGAAATGTCAAAAACTTTGGAGCATTCCTCAAAAAAGACAAAAACGAACAAAAAACGAACAAAAAAAGAGATTATGCCGAATTTGCCTATCGCATTATCTCCAAAGTCCTCAATCTAGTTCCGACAGATATGACAATGGAAAATCTTGTTTTCAAACTCGATGACAACGGCAAAAAAGCAACTGTCAATTTTAAAAATCTGACTTTACATCAGACTAAACTGGAATCGTCGATCGAGGTTAAAACCAACACCTTTGCACAGCGATGGAGAATCAACGGAATAGCAGATCCAAGAAATAAAAAAGGAGATCTCCATTTTTTTAACATTGACACCGGTGCCATCAAAGTCCCTTATTTTGACGAACGATATAATTTAAAAGCCAGTTTTGATTCAATTAGATTTAATGTTCAAAACATTGACATGAGTGGCGGTGAACTGCATTTTGATGGTTTCAGTTCGATTACCAATCTGAAAGTAAACCATAAAAGAATTGCCAATAAAGATGTTAATATTAAAAATGCACGCTTTGATTTCCGCTTCTTGTTAGGCAGCGATTTTATTTCGATCGACAGCAGTTCGACCGTTCAATTCAACAAAATAAAAATACATCCGTATCTTTCGTATAACACCGAAGAAGATACCGTTTACAGACTGCAAATCCGAACTCCAAAAATCAAAACACAGGATTTTATCACTTCCCTGCCTGATGGATTGTTTACCCATTTTCAGGGAATGGAAGCCACAGGTGATTTTGATTATAATCTGGATTTCATGTTCAACAAAAACAAACCGAATACTATTGTTTTCAAGAGCAATGTCAACAAACGTAATGTTAAAATTACCAAATACGGCAATATAGATTTAGCCAAATTAAATGGTGAATTCACCTACCGTGCCGTCGATAAAGGTGTACTGCAGCGTCCGGTTTTTGTGGGTGCAAGCAATCCCTATTACACGCCTTTGGACCAGATTTCACCATATCTGCAAAAATGCGTTTTAACTTCCGAAGATCCTTCGTTTATGTCACATCACGGCTTTATAAACGAAGCTTTTAAACAATCGATTCTTAAAAATATCCGCACCAAAAAGTTTTCGCGTGGAGCGAGCACCATAAGCATGCAATTGGTTAAAAACGTTTTCCTTACAAGAGAAAAAACTTTATCACGAAAACTAGAAGAAATTCTGTTGGTTTATATAATTGAAGGCAATCGAATCACGAGCAAACAACGTATGCTTGAAGTCTATTTCAATATTATCGAATGGGGACCAAACGTATATGGAATTGGCGAAGCAGCTGAATTTTATTTCCAAAAAAGACCTGCCGATTTGAATGTCCGCGAATGTTTATATCTGGCAACGATCATCCCAAAACCAAAGAAATTCATGTGGCAGTTTGACCAGGAAGGTTTGCAGAAAGCCTATGCAACCAAACATCAGGCATTCCTGAGAAATCTGATGTTCCGCCGTGGTTTATTAGTTCCTGAAGATACTGTTGGTTTGTCTGCCCCTGTTACGCTTACAGGTCGGGCTCATTCGTTATTAAATATCAAAGTAAAAGACACAACCGTAATCGACTCGACGGATGTGAAAGAGGAATTTGATTTTTAGGCATAACAACAAGGACACAAAGCTTTGTGCTCTTAGCGTTTTCTTTGTGTCCTTTGTGGTTAGACTTTTATTTAAAATTCCTTAAAAAATCCTCTTTATAAGTCGGGGAAACTTCAATTTCGGTGGAATCGTTCAGCGTAATAATCCCTCCTTTATTGTACGATTTCACACAATTCAAATTGATGATATGGGATTTGTGGACACGGATAAAAGGCAAAGGCAGAATTTCGGAGAAATGTTTTAAAAAACGGCACGCCATCTTTTTACTTCCATTATGAAGATACAAATCGGTGAAATTGCCGTTACCGCGAAGCCGAATGATTTCCTCCATTTTTACAACTTCAAAACCTTCCAGTGTCGGCAGAATCACTTGTTGCTTTTCGGGTTTGGATTCCTTAAAATTTTCAATAATAATCTTATTTCTATTAAAAATTTCCTGATTCAGAATTTGATGATGGACTTTGTTTACCGCAACAATCAGTTCTTCAATGCTGATGGGTTTCAGCAGATAATAGGCCGCGCTTTGATTCAGGGCTTTCAGCGAATACTCCGAAAAAGCGGTCACAAAAATGGTTTCAAAATGCAGGTCTTTGCAGGCTTCGAGAACATCAAAAGCATTTCCGAAAGGCATTTCGACATCCAGAAAAACCAATTGTGGCTGTAATTCGTGCAAGAGCGGAACGGCCTCTTTAATATTTTGGGCTTCGCCAATAACCTCCACCTGCGGACAATATTTACCCAAATAATTCTTAAGCACTTCACGCGCCGTCAATTCATCTTCGACAATAACGCTTTTTATCTTCTGAAAATTCATCCTATTTCATCAATTAATGGACAGCTAATTTCGACAATCGTTCCTCTTTCCGGTAACGTTTTTTCAAAAATCCGGAAAGAAATATGCTGTTTGTACAGTTCATTCAGCAGACTGATGCGCTCTTTGGTATTGCTCATTCCTCGCGATTCGTGTACTTTTTGATTCGCCGTTTTCAGCTCTTGGCTTTTGGTCAGACCAATGCCATTATCCTCAATCTGAATCACCACTTTTCCGCTGATTAATTCCACTTTTAGCAACAGCAGTCCTTTCATATCCAAATAGCGCAAACCATGCCAAATAGCATTTTCCAAATGCGGCTGCATTATCATATTCGGAACCATCGTTCTTTCGGCATCCAGTTCCGGATCAACACTAATTTTAAAATCAAATTTATCCTGAAAACGCAGATGTTCCAATTCTAGATATTTTCGTAATTGCTCCAATTCGTTATCGAGCGTAATGAAATCCTTATTGGAATTCTCCATTGCATTCCGCATCAGATTCGAATACGAAGTCAGGTATTTATTGGCCTCCAACTCCCTATTTTGGGCAATGAACTGATTGACGCTGTTAAGGCTGTTAAAAATAAAATGCGGATTCATTTCTCTGCGCAGCGACTGCAGGGCGATTTCCTTGTTCTTGATTTTAATCGAATAAAGCGCTTTCACAATCCATAAAAACAACAGTAAAAGCAATCCAATAGAACCCAAAAGAAAATAATTGAACGTGTTTTTCCTTGAAATCAATTCATCTTTCAGCGACTTTTCTTTTTCAAGCTGGCGGATTTTATCTTCACTCACCTGAAACGTTTTGGCATCAATCAAAGTCGTGTCCGAATGAATTAACTGGTCGAAATTCTTAACAAATTGATCGTACAAAACCAAACTCTCCTTATTGTTTCCCTTTTTGTTATAATACTGCGTTAATGCCGTCAGACTTGTTTTTGCTTCGGCCGAATTGCCTTTTTGCAGTGCCAAAGCAAATGCTTCCTTTAAGGCTTCAATAGCCTTGTTTGGTTCTTCTTTTTGAAAATATAGACCCGAAAGCGACTGCAATTGCTTGATTTGAGTAGTGAAATCCTGTTTGGTTTTGGCATCTGCCAAAAGCTTTTCGCTAATCCCGATCGCCTTGTCAAACTGATTGTCCGAAGCGTATACTTTTGCAATTTCATTATTGATTTTGATGATCGTCGCCGGCTTCCCTTTTGCGTAAGCGAGTGCCTGATTGTAACTTTCTATCGCAACATCCTTATTTTTTTGCTGAAGCGAATTTTCGGCCTTTTTCACATACGCATCCGAAACCTCTTCGCTTTTTTTCTCCTTCTTAAGCAATTCAATGTTCGAATTCACATAACTTTCCTGAGCCACAGGACTTGCTATCGAACGCAGTCGGTTAGCATCGTTCGTATTGACTTTTTCAGCACTTTTATCTTCGGCCATTGCCCCCGCAACTTCATAATTACTGATGGCGGATTTATAATCTTTTTGGGATTCCTGCACTTTGGCAAGGCTTCTGGTAACACGGGTTTTGTCATCAGTCAGTTTTAGTTTGGTGTAGCTCGCCAGCGCTTTTTTAAAGTATTCCTCGGCCTTGGCATTATCCCCTTTTCCGAGAAACTCATTGGCCAGTTTTTCATAATTCGAAGCGATATTTGATTCATTATTTTCATCCAAAGATTTAGATAATTCCTCAGCAGTTATACTAATTTTGGCTTTACTGATTCTGGAGCTATTTTTTTTTTCAATTTTTTCTATAGGAGCAGACTGCGCAATTATTTCATGAGGAAATAAAAACGCTAAAAAGAGCAGAGCAAAAACAATTAATAAATTATGTTTCACAAACAAATATTTAGAAAGTGTAAAGTAAGTTAATTTTTAATTCCAAAACTATAGCTTTTACCAAGTCAAACGGCTTGTTGACCCATTCTCTCAAAAATATATTTTCTCTATTGATACTTTTACCATGTAAACTTAAAATCTATCAATATGAAAAAACCATTCTTTTCATTTTTAATCATTCTGTTGTCTCAATTCAGCTCTGGACAGGTTTCGGGAAATGCCAATTACCAAAATCGGTATTCTGAACAAAATACAATCAATATCAATTTTCCATCACAAGATGGTATTGTGATAAATGTAAAAGGTCTTGCTAATGTTAAGGCAGATTCATACACAGCTATTTTCAGTTTAACTCAAACAGGTAAAACAGCCAAAGAGGTCAATGAATTAATTAATCAGCGAATTTCGCAATCATTAACAGAAATCAAACTCAAAAAAGATGTTGAAACCTTTGTAGATATGATCTCATTTGTTCCTGTTTATGAATATGAAGTTGAGAAAAAGGTTTTCAGCCGTAAAACCTACAATGAAGTTCCAATTGGGTTTGAATTGAAGAAAAATATTCACATAAAATACTCTGATCCCAATCAGCTGAACGATTTTATATCAATTTTATCCAATCATGAAATATACGATCTGGTACGAGTTGATTATTTTTCAAGCACCTTAGAATCAATCAAAAAAGAAATGATGAACAAGGCAAAGCTTTTAATACAAGAAAAAACCAAGAATTATGAGGTAATTCTTGGTGAGACATTTACAAATGCAGAGAAAAGAATAACCGATGATTTTATTCTAAACTTACCTGTAGAAATGTACAAATCCTATGAAGCGTATAACAGTTCTGATTTAAACTTAAAAAAAACAGCAAATGTCAATCAGTCCAATAAATCGACTACGCTTTATTATCAGCCTGTATTTAATAAAGAATTTGATTTTATAATAAACCCTGTGGTATTGGAACCAGTTATACAAGTACAATATGAAATAAAGATTTTGATTAATAGAGAAAAAAAACAGATTCCAAAAACAGATAAACAATTTATACTGATTACTCCAAATGGCGATTTAAAGAATCTTGTTATGGATACCGCAAAGCAAAAGCTTTAAATTAAGTCTGAAACCTGTAGTAGATTTCTGCTACAGGTTTCAGACTTAATTTAAACCCTTTCACCAAGTCAAAAGCCCGTTTCACCATTTGTCCAAAAATGACGTGTTTTTAGTTTCTAAGTTTGATCTGTAATCAACCCTTAAAAACTAGAAATTATGAAATCGACACTATTTATCTCCGCACTTTTGGCCACCACACTTTCTTTTGCAAGCTGTAACAATTCGAATGCAAAACCCTTAGAAAAAACTAATCCCGAAAAGCCAAAACCATCCGAAAACAACAAAATACAGGTTGCTCTTTTATTGGACACTTCCAACAGTATGGACGGATTGATCGACCAAGCCAAATCCAGACTTTGGAATATCGTAAACACTTTGACCACTCTTAAATATTCAGGAAAAACTCCCGATATCGAAATTGCTTTGTACGAATACGGCAACGACGGATTGACACAGCAATCCAACTACATCCGACAAGTAACGCCACTCACCACCGATCTAGACTTGATTTCCGAAAAATTATTTGCACTAAGAACCAACGGAGGCAATGAATACTGTGGTGCGGTAATTCAAGACGCTACAAAAAAACTGCAATGGGAAAAAGCAAACGACAATATGAAACTCATTTATATTGCAGGAAACGAAGCCTTCAACCAAGGCGGAATAAACTACAAGGAAGCAATCAGTGATGCGATGAAAAACGATATTTACGTGAATACTATCTTTTGCGGAAGCAGTTTAGAAGGCATCAACACCTTTTGGAAAGACGGAGCCGATTATGGAAAGGGAAAATACTTCAATATTGACTCTAATCAATCTATTCAATATGTATCAACGCCTTATGACGATCAAATATCAAATTGTAATGTAAGGATAAATAACACCTATATTGGGTATGGCTCTAAAGGTATTTCCAAAAAAATGAATCAGGAAGCACAAGACAAAAATGCACAAGGCGTTTCATCTGCCAATTATGCGGAGCGTGCTATAAGTAAATCCAAAACGGTGTATAAAAACGAAAGCTGGGACTTAGTTGACAAAGTAAAACAAGACCCAAAAGCCATTACAAAAATCAAAAAAGAAGAATTACCCGCCGAACTTCAAAATAAATCGGAAGCAGAAGTAGAAAAAATCGTTGCCCAAAAAACCAAGGAGAGAGAAGCTATCCAAAAAGAAATTGGTGAATTGGGCAAAAAACGCCAGCAATACATCGACACCGAAACAAAAAAAACAAAATCACAAGATGATTTAGGCAAGGCAATTAACACCTCTATTGTGGCTTTGGCAAAAGCGAAAGGTTATACAGTAGAAAAATAAACCTTACAAAGTATTCGTAATAGACTCAAAACGATAAAATTAGACATTGTTTCACACGGATTTTTTAATGATGCTTATAAAATCTGTGTGAATGTGTTTAATCCGTGGCAAAAAAAATTATAAAAAATTTAAGCAGACACCCAACCTTTTTCAGCTTTTTGTCATCTATAGAGATATAATCTTAACTTACTACCTCATGAAAAAAATTTATTTCCTCTTTGCGTTATTGTTTTCGGCATTTAGTTTTGCTCAAAAACCAATTTTCACGACTGCCAAAGTAAAAGCTGCAACCGTGTATTTTAACGCTGCAGAAATCTCTCAAACAGCTAATATAAATCTGCCATTAGGTACAAGTGAGATTGTCATCAAAAATGTAGCCGTCGATTTAAATGAAAACTCGGTACAGATAGGCGCACCTGTAAGCGTAACAGTACTTTCGGTTCAATTTACAAACGACTACGTTTCGGAATATGAAGTGGATTTAAAATCTCCAGCATTAAAAAAAGTAAAAGACAGTATCGTTTTGGTACAAAAAGAACTTTTAAAAGTGGGTAATGCCAAAAATTCGGAAACCAAAACATTGGCATTATTAGACAGAAATCAGCAGGTTTCGGGAGTGAATTCGGGTTTGAATGTATTAGAACTAATGAAAATGGTCGATTATTACAAATCCAAACAGACTGAAATTGCCAATACAATAAACGCCTTAGCCGAAAAAGAGCAAAAACTCAATGAGACTCTTCAAAAGCTGAACAACAAACTCGAAGTAGATACAAGCAAAGAAGAAAAAACTTCTTCTGGAAAACTGATAGTTCAGGTGATGAATAATCTGGCTGGAACAGTTCCTTTGGACATTACCTATTTGTCAAATAATGCTTCGTGGACACCATTCTATGATTTACGCACCGAAAGTGTAACGGCACCAATCAATATGATGTACAAAGCGCAGGTTATTCAAAACACTGGAATCGATTGGAAAAAAGTAAAACTGACTCTGTCCAGTGGCGTTCCAAATCAGAACAATCAAGCGCCTTTATTAAGTTCATGGTTCTTAAACTATAGAGCAAATGACAGATTACAAGAAGTAGTTGTTGTTGGTTATGGCTCTAAGAGAAAAGGAATCCAAAATCAATTGCAGGGAACAGTTGCTGGAGTTCAGATTGCCAAGGAAGAAATGAATGCACAACCGATAACGATGGCTGAATCATCGGTTTCAAACTATACGACTGTATCTGAAAACCAATTGAATATTTCATTTGATATTGATATTCCTTATGATATTTTATCAAATGGAAAAGTACACAGCGTTTCATTGAAAGAAATTAAACTTCCAGCATCCTATAAGTTTTATGCAGTACCAAAAGCAGAAAAAGATGCTTTTTTACTGGCTCAGATTGCCGATTACAGCAAATACAATCTGCTGAGAGGAGAAGCCAATATTATCTTTGAAGGCATGTATGTGGGTAAAACGTTTATCGAACCAAACCAAACGAGCGACACTTTGAGTTTAAGCATGGGGCGTGATAAAAAAGTGACTATCAAACGCGAAAAAGTCGTGGATCAATCGGGCACCAAGTTTTTATCTTCTAAAAAAGAACAGACTTTTACCTTTGATATTACCATTAGAAACAATAAAAAAGAAACAATCGAAATGCTGCTAAAAGATCAATATCCGTTGAGTTCCAATAAAGACATTGAAATTGAATTACTGCAAAGCGATCGTGCTAAAGTAAATCCGGAAACAGGAATCCTAACATGGCAACTGCAGATGAAGCCAAATGAAACCAAGAAAATCAGGATTAGTTACAAAGTGCGGTATCCAAAAGATCAGGTTATAGAGAATTTATAAACTGTAAAGCCTGTCAGATTCAAAAAAACTGACAGGCTTTTATTTTTTATATTCAGATTTAAGGCGCGGGATCAGGAATAACAGCCTGAACAGCATTAATCTCCTCTAAAATTTCTTTTGATAAAACTACATCAATAGTATCAATATTTTCTTTGAGCTGTTCCATTGTTGTAGCACCAATAATTGAACTGGTCACAAAAGGCTGGTGCAATACAAAAGCCTGAGCCAATTGCGTTAATGTAAATCCGTGTTTATGGGCAATTTTTTGGTATAATTTAGCTGCTTCAGTAGATTGAGCACTGCTGTATCTTGCATATTGCGGAAACAGGATCAATCTTGCATTTGGATGGCTTTCGCCTGTCAAAAATTTACCCGACAAAACGCCAAAAGCCAATGGCGAATACGCCAATAACCCCACATTTTCACGAAGACAAACTTCGGCAGAAGCGTTTTCAAAAAGGCGGTTCAGCAAAGAATATGGATTTTGAATCGTTTTAATTCTTGGCAGATTGTTATATTTACTTTCCTCTAGAAAACGCATCATTCCCCAAGGATTTTCATTAGAAACTCCAATGTGCTTTATTTTTCCAGCTTTAATCAGACCGTCTAAGGTTTCCAAAACCTCATGAATATTATCTTCCCATGCATCGTCCTGAATTTTAAGCCCTCGCTGTCCAAAACAATTAGTTTTGCGCTCCGGCCAATGCAGTTGATAAATATCCAGATAATCGGTTTGAAGCCGCTGCAGACTTTTATCCAAAGCATATTGAATACTTACTGGAGAAAAATCAAGTTTTTCGCGCATATAGCCAAAAAGAGGATTCGGCCCAGCAATTTTGGAAGCCAGAACAATTTCTTCCCTTTTTCCTGTTTTCTTCAGCCAAGTTCCAATGATTTTTTCAGTGCTTCCGTAGGTTTCTTCTCTGCTTGGAATAGAATACATCTCGGCGGTATCAAAAAAATTGACTCCTTTGTCGAGTGCATAATCCATTTGAGCATGCCCTTCGGATTCCGTGTTCTGCTGTCCGAAAGTCATCGTTCCAAGGCATATTTTACTAACTTTAATATCAGTATCTGGTAAAGTGGTATATTTCATTTTTTTTAAGTGGCTAAGTTTCTGAGATGCTAAGAAGCTAAGTTTTTTTTATGGAAGCAAAGATAAAAATTAATTTATCGTCTAGCATTTTTGAATTACATCAAACTAGATCCGGAGAAATAAAAAACTGAATGTTTCTCTGAATCCAAGTCAAATTACCAATCCTTACCTATTTTTTTTATATTTTTGTAATTAGCAGTATCTGTTGAATAACCATTTAATCAGCAAACTAATTATGAAACTACAAGTTTTACATGATAGTGACGGAAATAATTCGGGTGTGTATATTCCTGCTCAAGAATGGGATTTAATTAAAAAACAATATCCCGATATTGAGGAAATCACAGAAGATATACCTGATTGGCAAAAAGAAATTTTGTCTTCAAGAATTGAAGCAATTTATAAAAATCCAGAAAGAGTAAAACCAATTAAAGGTCTTTTTGATACGCTCGATAAAAAAGTCAAAAAATGATTGTCTTTGATTTTGAGCTAAACTATTTTGAATAAGTAGAAAGAGATATTGACAATGCTAAATTATGGTATTACGAGCAAAACCCAGATACTGATTTAGAAGAACGGTTTGCCAAAGCAATAAAAGAAATCATTTTAAAGATTCAAAAAAATCCTTTTATCTATTCCCCAATATTTAAAAACATTCGTATAGCTCATCCAAAAATATTTCCATATGGAATTCATTTTTACATTGAAGAAGATTTAAAACAAATCACAATCGTTGCAATTCTTCACAATAAACAAGACAAAAGAAAACTAAATGAGAGACTTTAAAAACCATATTCATTCCAATAAAAAAGGTTCACGTGCAAACGTGAACCTTTTTAAAATTAGTAACTTAGCGACTTTCTAAAACTCATTCAGCATTTTAGAAATTTCGTCCAATTTAGGAGTCAGGATAATTTCGATTCTGCGGTTTTTAGATTTACCTTCAGCAGTACTATTGCTAACTAATGGTGAATATTCACTACGCCCTGCAGCAGTAAGATTCTGTTTGTTTACTTTTTTGTTTTCGCCCAAAATAGCAACAATTGCCGTTGCTCTTTTGGTCGAAAGATCCCAGTTGTCTGCAATAGGTCCAGAACCTTCGTAAGGATCATTATCAGTATGTCCTTCTATCAATACCGAAATATCCGGATTATCACCCAAAACTTTCCCTACCTCAACAACTGCTTTTTTACCTTCGACACCAACAGCCCAGCTGCCTGAACTGAAAAGCAGTTTGTTTTCCATAGAAACATATACTTTTCCGTTTTTTTGTTCCACCGTCAAACCTTTGCCTTCAAAACCATTAAGCGCTTTTGAAAGTGTTTCTTTTAGTTTTTTCATGCTGGCTTCTTTGGCCGCAATTAAATCTTCCAGTTCTTTTAACCGCTGGCTGCTTTCATTCAGTTTTTCCTGTTCATCTGCCAGCGCTTTTGCTTTAGCATCCAATTGTGCCAATAAATCACGGTTCTTTTTCATATTAGCTTCCAATGATTCATTGCTGTTTTTTTCTAAAGCAGCATACGAATCCTGCATCACTTTCATTTTATTTTTCGCTGCTTCTAAATCAGCCTGGACTTTGGCTAGGTTAGCATTGACATCGTCAAGTTTACCCTGCAAAGCAGTTTTGTCAGATTCCAGCTGTTTTTTGGAAACCAAAAGAGCAGCGTTTTCATCAGAAATAGCTCGGTTTTCTTTTTTTAGATTCGCAAATTGGTTTTCAAGATCATTGTAAATTTTCTTAGAAACACAAGAAGTACTCAGTGCGAGAATTAAAAGTCCAATGGAAATTCTTTTTATCATTTTTCTTAAATTTTATTATTTATTGTAGTATTTGAGGTCAAAAGTTCTTGTAATACAGAATGCCCTAGCCTGGCTATCCATTGCAATATTTTTATTTTAAATTAACATTATCATTGCTATTATGTTATTCAATTTCGACCAAAACAGGGCAATGGTCAGAATGCATAGCATCAGGCAGTATAACGGCTCTTTTGAGTTTGTGTTTTAATGAATCACTGACCAAATTATAATCGATGCGCCAGCCTTTATTATTCCCACGTGCTCCGGCTCGGTAACTCCACCACGAGTATTGGTGCGGCTCACTGTTGAAATAACGAAAACTATCCACAAATCCGGATTTCATGAATTTATCGAGCCAAGCTCTTTCTTCGGGTAAAAAACCAGAAACATTTTTATTACGAATCGGGTCGTGAATGTCAATCGCCTCATGGCAGATATTGTAATCACCGCAAATAATCAGATTAGGTATGGTTGTTTTGAGAATGTCAATATAATTTTGAAAATCATCCATGTACATAAACTTATGGTTCAAACGATCGATATTAGTTCCCGATGGCAGGTACAGACTCATAATTGAACAATCGTCAAAATCGGCACGAAGATTACGCCCCTCAAAATCCATGTGCTGAATTCCAGTACCATAAACTACGTTATTAGGTTTTATTTTGGAAAGAATAGCAACACCGCTATAGCCTTTTTTAGTGGCTGGATAATAATATTGATACGGATAACCAGCAGCGGTAATTTCCAAAACAGGAATCTGCTCTTCGGTTGCTTTGATTTCCTGTAAACAAATTACGTCAGGATTAGCATGCTGAAGCCATTCGATGAAACCTTTAGTAATTGCAGCTCGGATTCCGTTGACGTTGTATGAGATTATTTTCATTAATGTACTTTTTTGTCCGAAATAATGGCTATCAAAAAGGCTCTTAAAAACCAATTTTTTATCCCAAATTCGGAAGATTATTTTTTCTATGGATTCCAAAAGTAGTAAAAAGTAAAAAGATTGATTCAAAAAAAACCATAAAAAATGGAGTATTTTGCTATCTTTGCTTCTTGCTCAAAAAAGAAAAATAAATGGGTTTAGTTACCGCGAAAGAAGTTGCAAAGGCAATAAATACGGATAAGTACGGGGTTTTCGGTACTTTTTCGGGTTGGCTGCTGATGAAAGTTTTAAAGATTTCGACATTAAACAAAATATATGACCGCAACAAACATCTGAAAGAGGTTCCATTCTTGAATGCTATTTTGGACGAGTTTCAGATTAAATTTGAAATTCCGGAAGAAGATTTTAAACGCTTACCGAAAGACGGTGCCTACATTACCATATCCAATCACCCGCTTGGTGGAATTGATGGTATTCTGCTATTGAAATTAATGCTTGAAAAAGAGCCTAATTTCAAAATCATTGCCAATTTTTTACTTCACCGTATTGATCCGATGAAGCCTTACATCATGCCGGTCAATCCTTTTGAAAATCACAAAGATGCCAAATCCAGCGTGGTTGGAATTAAGGAGACACTTCGTCATTTAAGAGACGGAAAACCTTTGGGAATGTTCCCTGCTGGTGAAGTTTCTACGTATAAAGATGGAAAACTGGTAGTTGATAAAGCTTGGGAAGAAGGTGCCATAAAAGTAATCCGAAAAGCACAGGTTCCTGTAGTTCCAATTTATTTTCATGCTAAAAACAGCCGATTATTTTATTTTTTATCGAAAATAAACGACACGCTTAGAACTGCTAAACTTCCATCTGAGCTCCTTACTCAAAAAGACCGGATCATCAAAGTCCGCGTAGGAAAACCAATTTCAGTTGCGGAACAGAACGAATACGAATCCATTGAAGATTATACGGAATTCCTGAGAAAGAAAACCTATATGCTGGCCAATCCGTTTGAAAAAGAATCCAAACTTTTACAGACGCCATCACTTAAAATACCCAAAAGTCCCAAAGAAATAGTTACTGCCAGCGATCAGAATAAAATTGAAGCCGAAGTAAAAAATCTGCGCAAGAAAGACTGCCGTTTACTGCAGAGCAAAAACTACGAAGTGTTTTTTACAGATGCCAAATCGATTCCTCATATTTTACATGAAATAGGCCGTTTGCGGGAAATCACTTTCAGAGAGGTTGGAGAAGGAACTAACGAGTCTATTGATATTGACAAATACGATCAATATTATAATCACATGTTTTTGTGGGATGATGAAACCAAAAAAATCGCCGGTGCCTACCGTATGGGATTAGGTTCTGAAATTTATCCAAAATATGGCATTGAAGGTTTTTACTTAAATGATCTGTTTCGATTTGAACCAGAATTAAACGATATGATGCTGAGTTCAATAGAAATGGGACGTGCTTTTATCGTGAAAGAATATCAGCAAAGACCTATGCCTTTGTTCCTGCTTTGGAAGGGGATTATTCACACTACTCTAAGGTATCCAGAGCATAAATATTTGATTGGCGGTGTGAGTATCAGTAATCAGTTTTCTGACTTTTCAAAATCGTTAATGATTGAATTCATGAAATCTAATTATTACGATCCATATATTGCACAATATGTACATCCGAAAAAAGCATATAAAGTAAAACTTAAAGACGCTGACAAAGACTTTATACTAGATGAAGCCGAAGCAGATTTGAATAAATTCGACAAAATTATTGACGAATTAGAACCTGGGAATCTGCGTCTGCCTGTTTTGATTAAAAAATACATCAAGCAGAATGCAAGAGTAATTGCCTTTAATGTTGACCCATTATTCAACAATGCAATCGACGGATTAATGTACATTCGAATCGCAGATATACCAGAAAGCACTATGAAACCAGTTATGGAAGAATTTCAGGCTGAATTGGAGCGAAAACTGAATGATAAAGACGAACCGGAAGAAGAAGAATAAATTCTGAATATAAAAAAAAGCCCTGTTTCGGGCTTTTTTTATTTCCAAATGGATTCTTTTAAAATAGAATCAAAAGTATTATTTTCAACAAAATGGGTAATTCTCACTATCTGATAGCAGATAAGAAAACAAGCCAGAAAATAGGCTAGTTTTTTATTGTACAAAATCCCATTGAAATATTCTTTTTTTGTAACTAATTCTGCTGCTAAAACAAATATCGTCATTACGCAGAAAAGAACCACAAAAGGCCCCAGAATATGATAATACAAGCTTTTATGCAGATCTCCTTCATAGAAATAAACCAATGATTTAGTTATCCCGCAGCCTGGGCAGGGAAAACCGGTAAGCATCTTAAAGGGACATAACGACTGATCTGTTTCAAGATGATTATTCTGATTGTGGAGCATCAAAAAAAACGGAATTACAAGAGTTATCACAGCTCCTATAATTCCGAGTATTTTTCGTTGTCGTTTCATTTCTATATTAATACAGCTTATTGATTTCGTTTTGCAGAATCATTGCTGCTACCATTGGAAAAAACAAACCTAAAATCAAATAAAGCAATGAATCATCTTTGACTTGATATCCGAGTCTTCTTTGAATAGCCGGCAATCCTTCTTTACCTGCCAAATAAAAGAAATAGCAGTTTATAGGATAACAGCAGCCAGCAAAAATAGCAATAGGGTTCGAAATAATTTCTCTTTCTGCAACTGCATTTAATACTTCGGATGCTTTCAGGTTCCAATAGATTAAATACAGCCCGCATGTTAACAGACTCAAGATCAACACTACAATTGGGTCAACTTTAAATGTTGGAATCGAACTCTTAGGAGTGTTCCAAGTTTCTTCAGATTTATTTTCCATAATTATAATTAATGAATGATAGATATTCGACTAAATTATAAAAAATATCACAAATTCCTATTTTTTAAACAATTAAAAACCTTACAATATTAGATTTTCCCATACAAAGCCTTAATTTTATCGACAATCACCTGAGCCAAACGCTCATGGCTTTCGTAAGTCCAGCCTGCAATGTGCGGTGTCAATATCACTTTTCGCCCATCTAGTAAATACTGAAAAGCTTCGGGCGTATTTTTATCCTGGAAAAGATTTTCAAAAGACAGTTTTTCGTATTCTAAAACATCCAATCCTGCACCCAGCACTTTTCCGGACTGCATCGCAGTAACCAAATCGGCAGTTATAATGTTCTTTCCTCTGGAAGTGTTGATAATCCAAATGTCTTTTGCGAAAGCATTAATAAAATCCGAGTCAACCATTTTGTCGGTTTCGGGAGTCCACGGAATGTGAAGACTCAGCACATCGGTCTTTTGCTGTAATTCCTGCAGTGAAACCTGTCTGGCATTGGCATCGCCAACATTTTCCTTGATATCGTAACACAATACTTCAACCTCAAAACCACGAAGTTTTTTTGCAAATGCTTTCCCCATGTTTCCGTAGCCAATGATCCCAACTGTTTTTCCGTCAAGTTCGTACCCTCTATTTTTTTCTCTATTCCATTCCCCCGAACGGATTTCGCTGTCGGCAATATTTAATTTATTGAAAAGGGACAATATCATTCCCAAAGTATGTTCGCCAACAGCATTACAATTCCCTTCGGGTGCCGCAATAAGAGTTACATTTTTGGAAACAGCATAATCGCAGTCAATACTTTCTAAACCCGCTCCTACTCTGGCAATGAATTGCAGATTGGCTGCTTTGTCAAGAAACTGTTTATCAATTTTAAAACGGCTTCGAATAACAATTCCCTGATAGTCTTGAATTTTAGCTTCGATTTCCTGTTTGGAAGAAGTAAAATCTGCATGATTAATAAATCCTGCCTGTTCTAATTGATCCCAAAGCAAGGGATGATTGCTGTCAATATGAAGAATTTTTATGTCCATGATACGGATGAGTAAATTAGAATTTCAAAATTAATTAAAATATTACGGTTTGCACGGCATTCGCATTTTAAAAAAGATAAACACGAATTGCACCAATTAACACTAATTCTTATCAAAATTGAAATCAAAATTGAAATCAAATTTTACAACTTTTTACAGTTTCGAATATTTTGTGTAATTAAACAGCAATCTTAATTCGTGCAGATTAGTGTAATTCGTGTCAGAAACTTGTAAAAGCGAATGCCCTGTACGGTTTGAGGTTTGAAGCCAAATTAAATTACAAATGCTTAAATTAGCGATTCCAATTTAATAGTCCTTATAAAATGAAATTAACAAATACGTTTACGGATTTCTTCCATAGCGAAAAAGCGGGTGGCATATTACTGCTTTTTGTAACTATAGTTTCCTTAATACTGGCCAATTCTCAAATTCAGACGGAATATATCGCTTTTTGGGAAACCAAAATTGGTCATCATTCCATTACGGACTGGATTAATGATGGATTAATGACTATTTTCTTTTTATTAATTGGATTAGAACTGGAGCGTGAAATGTATCACGGCGAATTGGCCGATATCAAAAATGCCATACTTCCTATTTTCGGGGCTTTGGGCGGAATGATTCTCCCAGCTGGAATTTTCCTGATTTTAAATTACGGAACGACTACCCAAAACGGAGCCGGAATTCCTATGGCTACCGATATCGCTTTTGCCATTGGTGTCTTATCATTATTAGGCAATCGGATTCCTGCATCGCTAAAAATATTTTTGACCGCACTTGCCGTGATCGATGACTTAGGAGCCATACTTGTTATTGCATTATTTTACACTCAGACAATTGCTTTTACTAATCTGATTATTGCTTTTGCCATTATGGGCTTCTTATTCATTTTGAACAGACGTAAAGTCCATAATTTAATTCCTTACTTAATTGGCGGCGTTTTCATGTGGTATTTTATGCTTAATTCTGGAGTGCATGCTACTATAACTGGTGTTTTAGTGGCATTTGTAATTCCGTTTGGAGATGGAGGAGAAAAAACCTCGTCTTACCGATTACAGCACTTTTTGCACAAACCTGTTGCCTTCATTATTCTCCCTTTATTTGCAATAGCCAACACCTGTATTGCCATAAATGGTAATTGGCATGAAGGATTAGGTCACGAGAACTCTATTGGAATTATTCTGGGACTTGTGGTAGGGAAACCACTGGGTATTTATCTGTTTTCGTTCCTCGCTGTAACCATCGGAATTTGCAGACTTCCGAAAGATTTAAAATGGAAAAATATTTTAGGAGCAGGAATGCTGGGCGGAATCGGATTTACCATGTCTATCTTTATCACTTTATTAGCTTTTAAAAACCAAGGAGAAGAAGTCATAACTTACTCTAAAATAGCAATTTTAATTGCTTCCTCTTTATCAGGAATTTTGGGTTTTATCTGTTTAAAAATCACTTTCAAAGCTCCCAAAAAAACGTTTAAAGACATATAAATAGGATAAAAAGCATTTTGAAAAAATTCAAAACACGAAATTTTATTCTTTCCTTTGCAATCCATTGCCTACAAACAGATCATTAAACATTTGTAGCAATTTGCAACGATGAAAAAAGTTTACTTTATACCTCTATTATGTTTTGTTTTTCTGTTCCAAAGCTGCTTTGAAGTCATCGAAGAAGTACAGATGAAAGACGATGGATCGGGACATTTTAATTTTGTAATTAATTTTAGCCAAAGCAAAACTAAAATCAATTCGATTTTAAAAATGCAGAAAATAAATGGCTACACAATTCCTTCCAAAGACGAAATAAAAAAAGAAGCTTCAAAAATAGAAGCATTGGCTCAAAGTACCTCAGGAATTTCAAATGTAAAAACCAATATCGATTTAACGAACTATATTTTTACAATTGATCTTGATTTTCAAAAAATAAGCAATCTCAACACTGCTTTTTTAAAACTGAAAAACAGCAGAAAGCTAGATCCTTCGTTAAGCACTGACTATTTTACATTTGCCGATAAAAAATTTATCCGCACCCAAAAAATCCCCATTAAAACGCTTTATGAGAAATTAGAAAAATCGGATAAAGAAGTTTTTCAAACCGCAAAATACACTTCCGTTTACAAATTTGATTCCACCATAAAATCATTTTCAAACAAAAATTCGACAACATCCAAAAGCAGAAAGGCCATTAAGCTAAATGGATCCATAATCAGCCTTATTAACGGAAACGAAAAAATTGAAAACACTATCACGCTTAACTAAACAATTATTTATACTTCAAAATATGAAAAACTATTTCCTTTTACTTATAATTTGCTTTTCTGCTTCATTATGTGCGCAGGATTTAGCAAACAGAGTTCCTCAGAATTCACCGTTTGCACTGTGCATTAACAGTAAAAATCTAAATGATAAAGCAGCTCTCAAAACCATTCAGGAGTATCCTTGGATGCAGGCTTTATTGGACAAAGAATTAAAATTTCTTCCAAAAGATCTGAGTCAGACTGGCATTGATGTTACCCGAAACCAGTATCACTATTATTCAAGCAAAGATACTGTCATGAATTATGTAGTGCTGATTCCATTAAACAATGCAGTACAATTCGAAAAATTAATACAAGGCAAATATGGTGACAGTCTTAAAATAAAAAAACAGACAAATTATATGAGTGTCAGCACTTCCAAAAATCATCATCTGGCATGGAATGATAAATTTGCTGTTTTGGTAAATGCTACATATACCAAACCGCATAAAAATATATACAATGAACCTTACTCTGATTTAACTTTGATGGATACCACCAGTGTTTTGGTAGATACTATTGCCGCTGACTATAATATTCCTGAAGAAATAAAACCAACTCCAGAACCTAAAAAGACCAAAACTTCTAAAAACAGTAAATCAAAAAAAGGAAAAAAAGCAAAGAAAACAGTTAAAGAACATGTAATTGCTGAGCCTACCGAAGAAGAACTTTATGCCAAACAAGAAAAGGCTCAAGCTGAATTGGAAGAAACGAACAGAAAACTCCAAAATCTTGAATTTAAAAAGACCGATTCTATCGAAAGATTGAAAATCAGCTCTGCTGTAGATTTAGTTTTTAAAGAAACTTTTGATATTGCTAAGGATAAAGAAGGCATAAATTCAAACGTTTTTAAGAATAATGACCCAAAATCCGATTTCTATGCTTTCGCAGATTTAGATATATTAACGTCACAATTATTTTCTTCTTTTGCCGGCAGTAATGTGGCTTTGATGGGAATCTATAAAAATGGGCTTCTGAATAGCAATTACCACATAAATGCTTATTTTGAAAAAGATAAGATTCGATTCAGTCAAGTGTTAACTCCCAAAAACGATGAAATAAAAAAATCATATCAGGAAATGTTTGATTCCAAAATGGATAAAAACCTGTTGAATTATGTTGGGAATAATATCTTGGGCTATTACTCTATCAGCATGGATACAGAAGCCATTATGAATTATGAATACAAGGTTATGAAAAACACTTTGAGCTCTGTTTATCAAGCGTACTCAAAGGAAGCCAGTGGCAAGGAAACTGATGTTCTGATTGATGCCATTGCTTTGATTTTGGACGAAAAAGCCATTGCCGATTTAGTTCCTGGCAATGCTATTTTTGTACTTCATGATCTCAAAAAAGTACAAAGAGATTACGTTACTTTCGAATATAATGAAAATTATGAGCAAGTAGAAACCAAAGGAAATAAAGAAGAAATTCAGCCCGATTTCACGTTTCTTGTGAATACTCGAAATGAATCCTTTGTAGACAAATTACTAAAACTTCCTTTGAATACCGATAAATTTACAGGAACCGATTATAAATTAACAGATGGCTATTATACGCTTCATTTTGAAAAAGATAATCTGCTTGAAAATTTATATTTTGGACTAAAAAGCGGTGTACTGATGATTACAACTTCTAAGGAAAATGTAGAAAACCTCATCCAGCAAAAAGTAATGCCATTGCAGGCCGATTTCAAAAAATTGATTTTAAAAAACAATTCATCGGGTTGGTTTGATCTTCATAAAATCATTACAGCTTCCAAAACCGAACTTTCAAAAGAAACTAAAAGCAATTACTGGGACATCGCTTTGAAAAATGCTGGTGAGATCACTGCAGCATCTAAATTTAAAAATGGAACCATTACATCTGAATTATCATACACCATTAAAGGAGAACACGCCAATAGTTTACAATATTTCTTTAACGTGATTAATGAGGTTTATACTGAAAAACAGAAAGAAACAACCGTTGCAGAATAATACATGAAGAGGGTTAAAAATAATTCTCTCAGAATTGCCATACTTCTTATCACAATAGGAAGTGTGGCAATCCTTTATTGGTTTGGATTTCATAAACAATTTGATAAAAAAAGCATTCCCGAAAATACCGATGGGATTGTAATGGTAGATATTAAAACCATTCGAAATCATTTTATTTTCTCCTGTCTAAAAAACCCTTCGCAATGGGGGCTTGGTTCAAACAATTCGAAAAAACGTTTTGATTTCTCAAATTACGGAATAGAAACTCCAGATTATTTATCTTTTTTTCACATTCAAAACCAGCCTTTGAATCAGTGGTGCTGTACTGCAATAGTCGAAAATGAATCAAAATTTAATAAAAGCTTACTCGATAATCAATTTGTGAAAACAGAATCTGGCAAGTCATTTGTTGGTTATTATTCCAAAACTTTAAATACTTATATTCTCCGATATACGAATCAGATTTTATATTGCGTAAACACTTCAAATAACTATCAAACGTTCATCAGGATAGCTGAAGATTTATTTGTTAAGCATCATTATTTTGATTCTAAAAAGATCGAAAAAACTATTAATACTTCTGACGCCGTAATGATTTGGATCAAAAAAAATAACCTGCTCAATGATGATGGCATCATCACTATTTCATTACAAGAAGATGAAATAGTGGCTGAAGGTCAGTTGGATTTGAAACCAAAGTATAGAAAAAACCTTCATTTTGTTCAGCATCCTAACGCTCTATTATCATTAGGTTTTAATTTCGAAATAATTCGCCATCAAGATATTTTCAAAAATAACAAGGCTAATATGAACAAAATTATTGGATTCAATCTGGATTCCATTTTAATACATAATCCCAAGCAAACCGAATTAGTGTTTCACAGCATACTTGAAAAGAAGAATACGGCTATTTCGTATGATTATGATGATGATTTCAATCCGATAAAAAAAGCCGTTGTTCATACCACGCGCGAACCTTCTTTTTACTTTTCCATTCAAACTGACGATTCTGAAAAAATCTATGACTATTTAAAAAATCAGAAAGTAATTGATAATCATCAAGTATTCGTAAATTTTCCATTGGCAGTGACCCAAACGTCTGTGAAAAATAATTCTTTACTATTAGAAGCTAATCTGTCCAAAGTACAATCTTCAAAATCAATCCATTCTAAAACAGGGTATTTACAAATTAATCTCAATAAGCTTCAGCCAAAAGACTGGCGTTTTTTAATTGCAAAAAACAAAAACTTTGCACTTTTAAAACCATTTGAAACTATACAAATAAATCTTATCCAAAAAAATAATCTAGGATATTTTCAGGCTTCAATCAAATCAAGAACAGGGAAAAGCTTGCTTGAAATTAGCAACTAAAAACATTTTAAATTTTATGACTATCCGCAAAGCATACTAAATGTTTTTTTTGCTACTGATTACACAGATTCTCACAGATTTTACATGCATTTTTTAGAAATCTGTGTTAATCTGTGTAATCTGTGGCCAATTTTATCGATTGGGTATTAGTCACGGATAGTCATATTAAATTTAATCAATCAATACTATTTTCAAAACAATCTGCTAAAACGGCTTGTTTATTATTGCAGACATGTAAACTATATAATTAAAAAATATAAAGATATAACAGGTATTTAAAAAGATTAAATCTGGCAAAAAAACCTTAAATAAAACATAATAAAACTCTATTTTTGCGTTATAATTTAAAAAAAAACTATGAAAAAACTTATTCTAATTATTGCATTTGGTTTTTTATCAAATGGCATATTTGCTCAAAGTTCACTTAAAGAGGGTGGTATACAATTAAATGCTGGTGTTGGAGTTTCAGACTGGGGCTTTGTTCCTTTTTATTTTGGTCTTGATTATGGACTTGTAAAAGATGTTACAATTGGAGGTCAAATTTCTTATTTAACAAATAATGACAATTACTATTATGGCAACTCCAATTATAATCATAACTCTGCTGTAGGTATTGGAGCAAATGGAAATTATCATTTCAATAGAATATTGGATATACCAAGTAAATTTGATTTCTACGCTGGTGCTAGTGTTACAGGTCTTATTTGGAATTATGACAATAAAGACTACCATCCAGGTTACGATCCTTTAAATGTTGGGCTTCAAGTAGGTGGCCGCGTATTCTTCAATAATCATTTTGGCATCAATCTTGAATTAGGCGGAGGCAGCACAGTAAGCGTCGCTAAATTTGGAGTTACTTACAAATTATAAAAAACAAACAAATATTTTATAAAACCATCTGATATTCTCAGGTGGTTTTTTTTATAGCTATACATTTCTAAAAAACAAAAGGGTTATCTTTTAAATATTATACGGTATCCGATTCACCGCTATTCTTTTTCTGATTCATCTTGGCGACCAGAGCTTTTAATCGTGCTGCTTTTTCCTTTTTCTCTTCCTGAAGTTTAGCTTTTTTACGATTGAGCAATTTGGTATGCAAAGCCTTATTTTTGGTGTTTTTTTCGGGTCCTTTTGGCATGACTTTTATTCTTTTATGTTTCGTTTACAAAGATAAATCAAAATCATTCTTTATTTTTCCTCCCTTTTATTAATGCCACGAATTGTAAAGAGCATTGCCACTATTACAAATATATTGGGACCAATTCCTAAAAAACTTTTGGCTTTTAAGTTGTCAAAATCTAATTGCAATAGATTAAAGACTAGCAAAATACAACTTGCAATAATTAAAATATATGCTGTTTTTTTTCTATTCATGGTTTGCTTTTTGGATAACTTTCTATTAATACAGCGGGTTTGGGGTTAAATAAAGCCTCATTTTCGGATTTGCCGAATCTTCCGAATGCAAACAAATTTTTCAATTTAGCCAAATACCCAAATCTCTTGCAGCAAGTGTTAGCGGTTCGTTGTTTTTGTGTACAAACTTTATTTTAGTTTCAATGTCATTTGGTCTTCAGTAAAATATTTTCCTTTCCATTTTATTGCGTTGCTTTCGGATCCAAATGTTACAAAACCAAATTTTTCATAGAGTTTTTTTGCATTGTCGTTATTGGCTATAACTGTCAAGTTGATTTGCTCAATGCCAGCGATTTGGTTTACCCTTTCTACTAATGTTTGAATTAGTTTTTTTGCAATTCCTTGTCCCCGAAAGTGTTTAGAAACATACATTCTAAATAGAACACCCTTATGTTTTAATTTTTCTCGGTCGCCACCGTCACGAGCAAAACTCACTATGCCTGCTAATTGATTGTCTGAATAAGCCCCAAGGGTAAAACTATCCACTTTGTCTTTGGTCGGAAAAGGTGCATTTAAGTCATCATTGGGTGTTATTCTAAAATTCTCTTCGTCATTAACAAGTCCAAAAGCTAAAAACGTTTTATATTGTTTGAGTTGGTCAGACTTGATTTCAATAATTTCTATATCATTCATTTTGTATGTTATTTGTTGAGTGTCACTTTACAATTCTAACTAACGTTTCCTTGCTAAAAGAGGTTTGGGATTAAAAATTCATAATCTTTCGAATTTGCCAAAACATCCCAAATACAAGACCATTTTTAAATTAAGCCAAATACCCAAATCTCTTGTAGCAAGTGTGGCTGTTGCACAACTAATTTTAGTTTAATTTTGATCATTTTTTTATAAATATAAAATTCACAAAACATTGAAAAACAATTAAATATAATTAATGTATTTTGCATTTCTTGACTAATATTACTTAATTTTGAGTTGTGCAACAGCCACAAGTGTTGTGCGTAGTTAATTTTGAATCCCGAATTCGCTCAAGATTTGGGTTCTATATTCGTTAATTTCTTCTTCATCTACTTTATAATATTCTTGAGGATTATTAACGCTTGTTGAGAAACTCATATTTAGTATCTCATCATTTGCAACAATGAAGCTTGGGCTCTTTTTTATTGCAAGTCTTAAGGCCAAAATTTCAGCTAATGCAAGATTATGGACAGGGAAGTCCGGTTGCTCATGTTCCACTTTTCCCATATATTCATGTAGGCTTGTTAAATTGTCTCCTTGAATATAGTTTTTCGTGAGAAATCCATCAGCAATAACCAAAACCAAAACTAAAGATTTAATTTTCAACAAAATACCTTGTGGATAAATCAATGTCTTTAAATCAAAATTCTCATTTGTTGTTTTAAAAACAAATAAACTTGATGGTAAGCAAAAACCGTGATTGTTTTGATAGGATGTTTGCACGATTTTAAAATTCTCACTTGAAACGATTTCTTTCGAAATATTTCTCCAATCATCGTCTTGTGATTTTAAAGAATCATTGTAGAATAGTCCGTAAAATATTTTTGATAACCAAGTAGAAATTAATTGTGTCACAGACTGATCTGGGCCATATTGTATCATCATTCCAATTTCTTCCTGTCTTAGAGCCTCATAAAGTTGATCTGGATTATCCAATAGTTTAATAATTGTATCCTCGTAAATACTACCAAATTCACTATTACATTTTGAATGTGCAGGAACTTTTATTCGACTATATTGTATTTCGTCTTTACTCGTTACTGTTTGTTCTTTAATTCCCAATTTACCCAATAAACTGTTTGGAATAATGTGTTCCAAAGTTTTCTTTTCAATAATGGGTTGCGAGCAAAAAAAGCAAGTATGATTAATTCGTTCAGTCATTGTTTTCAGGTCATTTTTGGTTTAATTACGCACAACTTGTATATAACTATGATAGAAAGAAAAAAATCACATCACACTTACAGAAGCAGTTGGCATATTTTAATTTACCAAATATAATCTTTTCTTACAAAAATCCTTTATCCTCCGTTCATCATTTCTTTTTTTAAAAAAGATGAAATAACGAAATAACCCCGCTCGCCACGTTCACCACCCCCGTGATCGGGGTTCTGGACGCCGTTGCTGGCGTTCCGAACGCCAAAATTGGGGTTATACAACCCAGCCAGCGGGGTCTAGAACGCCACCCGCGGGGTTGTCAAAATTGAAATCAAATTTTACAACTTTTACAGTTTCGAATATTTTGTGTAATTAAACAGCAATCTTAATTCGTGCAGATTAGTATAATTCGTGTCAGAAACTTTTAAAAGTGAATGCCGTGTACAATGACAATTTATACTAAAACTCTCGATTCTATTGCTTATTTTTGCACCCAATAAATTTGAGTTATGAAATGAGCCTAACGAAAATTGGTTATTACATCCAGTACTAGTAGGCGAATTACATGTGACAAATAAAAAAACAATACTATCAACACATGATACAGAATCCAGAAAGATATACGATTACGGCGGCATTGCCTTATACTAACGGACCGATACACATTGGACATTTGGCGGGGGTTTACGTACCTGCTGATATTTATTCGCGTTACCTGCGTCTGCAAAACCGCGATGTTTTATTCATTTGCGGCAGCGACGAACACGGTGTGGCTATTTCGATGAAAGCCAAGAAAGAAGGCATTACCCCTCAGGAAGTAATCGACAAATATCACGGAATCATTAAAAAATCATTCTCTGATTTTGGAATTGCATTTGATAATTACTCTAGAACTTCGGCTCAGATTCATCATGGTACGGCTCAGGAGTTCTTTAAAAAACTATACGACAACGGTGATTTTATCGAAGAAGTAACCGAGCAATTGTATGATGCTAAAGCTGATCAGTTCTTAGCTGACCGTTTTGTTACCGGAACCTGTCCAAAATGTGATAACCCAGAAGCATACGGGGATCAATGTGAAAAATGTGGTTCAACTTTGAACGCAACTGATTTAATCAACCCAAAATCGACAATAACAGGAGAAACTCCGGTTTTAAAATCAACGAAACACTGGTTTTTGCCATTGGACCGTTATTCTGATTTTTTGAATGAATGGATTCTCGTTGGACATAAAAACGACTGGAAACCGAATGTTTACGGTCAGGTAAAATCCTGGATTGATGGCGGACTCGAGCCTCGTGCTGTAACGCGTGACCTGGATTGGGGAATTGATGTTCCGGTTGAAGGTGCCGAAGGAAAAAAATTATATGTGTGGTTTGATGCGCCAATTGGTTATATTTCGTCTACCAAAGAATGGGCACAAAGAGAAGGAAAAGACTGGACGCCGTACTGGAAAGATAAAGGAACAAAACTGGTTCACTTTATAGGGAAAGATAATATTGTTTTTCACTGCGTGATTTTCCCAGCAATGCTAAAAGCGGAAGGAAGTTACATTTTACCAGACAATGTGCCTGCGAATGAGTTCCTGAACTTAGAAGGAAACAAATTGTCTACTTCCAAAAACTGGGCAGTCTGGCTGCATGAATATCTGGAAGAATTTCCGAACCAGCAGGATGTTTTGCGTTATGCTTTGACATCTAATGCTCCTGAAACTAAAGACAACGACTTCACTTGGAAAGATTTTCAGGCGAGAAACAATAATGAATTGGTGGCTATTTTTGGAAATTTCATCAACCGTGTGGTGGTGTTAACCAATAAATATTACAACGGAATTGTTCCTCAGCCAAATGAATTATCAGAAGTGGATGAGGCTGCTTTGACAGAATTGAAAGCGTATCCTGCTGTGATTTCGAGTTCGGTAGAAAGATACCGTTTCCGTGAAGCACTTGGCGAAATGATGAATGTGGCCAGACTTGGAAACAAATACCTTGCCGATGAAGAGCCTTGGAAAATGATTAAAACGGATGAAGAGCGTACCAAAACTCAAATGTATGTTGCCTTGCAGATTGCTGGAGCTTTGAGCATTTTGTGCGAGCCTTTCCTGCCGTTTACAGCGAATAAATTGACGCGTATTTTGAAAATCGAAAACCAATTGAATTGGAATTCGATTTCGGAAACATCAGATTTAATTCCTGCTGGACACCAGATTGGCGAAGCCGAATTGCTTTTTTCTAAAATTGAAGACGAAGAAATTCAGAAACAAATAAATAAACTAGAAGCTACGAAAACAGCTAATATCGCCGAAAACAAAAAAGCTGAACCTCAGAAAGATTTGATTCAGTTTGAAGATTTCTCCAAAATGGATATCCGTGTAGGAACGATCCTCGAAGCAGGAAAAATGCCAAAAGCCAACAAACTTTTGGTTCTGAAAGTTGATACTGGAATTGATGTCCGCACGATTGTTTCGGGTATTGCTGAAAGTTTTAAACCAGAAGATATTATCGGAAAACGTGTGACTGTTTTGGTGAATTTGGCGCCAAGAGCATTGCGTGGCGTTGAAAGCCAGGGAATGATTTTGATGACTACAAATGCAGAAGGGAAATTGGTTTTTATTAATCCGGATGCTGATGGTGTTGGAAATGGGGAGACGATAAATTAATTACATCAAATCATTTTTACGTAGAGACGTTGCACTGCAACGTCTCTTTTTGTTTCCATGTACCGTTTTTGTTTTAATGCAGAAAAACATTACATTCGTGAAAATCAATTGTCGTTTAGACCTTGCACTGCAACGTCTCTACATCAATCAAACGAATTATATGAACGGTAAATTCCAAAACAAATACCGAATTTCTTCTACCCGATTGAAAAATTGGGATTATGGTCAAAATGGTGCTTATTTTATAACGATATGCACTAAAAACAGGGAACATTTTTTTGGCGAAATTGTATCAGCCAATGGTGAAAATGAAATGCAGTTAAATGAAATCGGAAAAATAGCAGATGCATTTTGGACAGAAATCCCAAAACATTTTCCATTTATTGAATTGGGAAATTATGTGGTTATGCCAAATCATATTCATGGAATATTGATTATTAACAAAACAAATATTGTTGATGATCGTATCGACAACGCGGTAGAGACGTTGCAATGCAATGTCTGCATGTCTACAAAGACGTTGCAATGCAACGTCTCTACACCCCCGATTGACGAAAATACGTCACAGAAAAACGAACAAATGTCAAAAATTTCACCATTAGCAGGAACAATTTCTACACTGATACGTTCTTATAAATCGGTAGTAACTAGAAATGCCCATTATATTCACGCTGATTTTGAATGGCAAGAACGTTTTCACGATCACATCATACGTAATTCTGAATCTTTTGAAAGAATTCAAAATTACATACAAAACAATGTAACAAATTGGAAGGAAGATAAATTTTATAATTAATTCACGTAGAGAAGTTGCATTGCAACGTCTAACACAACGTTAACACAACGTCTAAGACAACATTAAACACAATTATAAACTAACCTACATAGAGACGTTGCACTGCAACGTCTCTACATAATAATATACAATGAAACTTACAAAACCAAGATTAGCCTTAATCTGTGGCATACTCTGCATTTCGATTTTCCCGATATTGGTAAAATTACGTTTGACACCGGGATTAATTTCGGCTTTTTACCGAATGTTTTTTGCCTTGATCCTGCTTTTACCTTATGTTATTTTGAGTAAAAACTTCAAAATTCCTTCTTTAAAATTTGCTCTTTTGGCAGCATTTTGCGGCGTATTATTTTCTTCGGATGTTGCCGTCTGGAATATTGCTATTCAGGAATCGAGTGCTACACAGGCATCACTGCTGACAAATCTGTCTCCGGTTTGGGTTGGTATTGGCTCATTTTTATTTCTAAAATCTAAGCCCGCACCTAATTTCTGGATTGGTACTATCGTTTCTTTATTCGGAATGGTGATTTTGGTTGGTTTCGAAATTTTCGTTGAAATGAATTTCAATCAAGCATTTCTATTTGCCGTGTTATCAGGTGTTTTATATTCCATTTATCTTTTGATCAGTAAAAATGTGCTTTCTAAAGTTGATGTTTTATCCTTTATGACCATCAGTTTAACAGCTTCAAGCATTTATTTGGGAATTCTTTGTTACAGTTTGAACGAACCTTTCACTGGTTTTTCAGATACGGGCTGGTTGGTACTGATGCTGCAGGCGTTTATCTGTCAATTATGTGCTTGGTTATCTGTCAGCTATGCAACACAGCACATGCGTGCCACCAGAGTTTCACTGAGTTTGTTGAGTCAGGCTGTGATTACATCCATTTTGGCATGGCTTTTTTTAGAAGAAAAAATAAATTTACAAATGATTTTCGGCGGAATTATTCTACTTTTCGGAATCCGAATTACTTTTTACAATAAAACAATTTCATTGAAATCGTTTTTCTAAATTGAATAATAGTTCGTCGCTGAAAAACATTGGCCGAAAAAAATATTTTAAAAATATGTTAGACAAAAACAAAATTCAAAATTTAAAAGTAATTGCCTTCGACGCAGACGATACCTTATGGATCAACGAAACCTACTTTGATGAAGCCGAAAAAAAATTCTGCGGTCTGATGGAAGATTATCTATCACATCAGGGAATTTCGAATGAGCTGTTTAAAATTCAAATCGGTAATCTCAAATTATACGGTTATGGAATTAAGGGATATATCTTATCAATGATAGAAGCTGCAATGAATATTTCAGAGAAAACTATACGAGTAGAAGTCATTGAAAAAATAATTGAATATGGAAAAGAACTGCTCGAAAAGCCAATTGTATTGCTGGATGGCGTAGAAGAAACTTTAAAAGCGCTGCAAGGCAGATACAAATTGGTTGTTGCTACCAAAGGCGATTTACTAGATCAGCGCCGTAAATTACACAAATCGGGTCTGGGACATTATTTTCATCATATTGAAGTAATGTCTGACAAGCAGGAAGTAGATTATTCGGATTTGATTAAACGATTAGAGATTCAGCCTGATGAGTTTTTCATGATTGGCAATTCCTTAAAATCGGATGTTTTACCTGTTTTGTCCATCGGAGGATACGCAGTTCACATTCCTTTTCACACGACTTGGGCACACGAAAAAATTGACCATAAAGTAGAGCACAAAAACTTCCAGGCATTCGAAAAAATAACTGAAATTTTACCATTATTAACTTAATAATGACACACATATATACTAAAAATTTGGAAAATTTTTACAAAAATTAAATCAAAGCTTTAATTCCTTGTATCAATTTTCTTAGAAACACAAAAAACTTAATTTTTTATAAAAAAAATAAAAACCAATACAAGTGCCTTGTTATCAGTGTTTTATATTAAAAACTAAACGATTTTAATAAATAATAATATTCTTTTCTTACACAATTGAGCTTTAAAGGTTTAAAAATGACTCTGAATTTTGTATTTTTGCCCGAATTTTAAAAATACATCATGAAAAAAACAATACTTGCATTAGTTTTTGCTTCAGGTCTGACAACTATGACTGCACAAACTGATACGGAACAAAGTACAGAAAGCAGCAACTTCAACAGATGGACTATTGAGCTGGCTGGCGGTTTTAACAAACCAGCAAAACCACTGACAAACGGGTATTATACTTCTCCATTAAGTCCATATGTTGTTGATTTTGGAGCAAGATATATGTTTAACAATAAATTTGGTTTAAAAGCTGATTTTGGATTTAATCACTTTGCAAATGATAATTCTTCTAAAGATTTTAAATCAGATTATTACAGAGTAGCAGTTCAAGGTGTTGCTAACCTTGGCAGAATAATGAACTTTGAAGAATTCACACAAACTTTTGGTTTATTAGCTCATACTGGATTTGGAGTAGCTCAAGCTACTTTTGATAACGGAAGAGATAATGATTTAATGATTAATTTAATAACTGGCGTAACAGCTCAAATTAAATTATCAAACAGAATTGCTTTAACAGGTGATTTCTCAGTTATTTATAATACAAAACAAGATGTCGCTTTTGATGGATATAGCTTAAACAAATCGGATATGTTATCATCAGGCGTATTATTAAATGGAACTATTGGTTTATCATATTCTTTAGGCAAATATGACAAACATGCTGACTGGTATGCACGTCCAATTGTTGAAGTTAGCGAAATTGCTGCATTAAACAAAAAAATTGCTGATATAGAATCTACAATGCAGGATACAGACAAAGATGGTGTTCCTGATTATTTAGACCAAGAACAAAATACAATTGCTGGAGTAATGGTTAACACAAAAGGACAGTCTATTGATGTTAACAATAACAGCATTCCTGATGAATTAGAAAGCTATTTAACTAGAACTTACGGAGACAATTCTGAAAGCACTGTTATTACAAAAAACAACGAATCAGTTAAGAGATTAATCAACTCTGGATACATTTGTGCTTATTTCGATTACAATTCAACTACACCTACAAATGATTCAACAGACGGTATCAATTTCGTTCTTACTTACCTAAGAAATAATCCTTCTGCTACAGTTGATATTGTAGGTCATGCAGATGAATTAGGAAAAACTGCTTACAACGACAAACTAGCTGCTGCGAGAGCAAACACTATAAAAGATATTTTTGTAAAATCTAAAATAGACGCATCAAGAGTAAATGTTATTTCTGCTGGAGAAGACACTTCAGTTGACAAAACATCTAACGGAGCAAGAAAATTAGTTAGAAAAGTTACTTTCACTGTAAAATAAGCTAACTTAACCACTTTTAAAAGTCCTAAAATGATATCATTTTAGGACTTTTTTTGCTTTGTATCCTTAAGAAAAGATCTATTACTATTATAATTTTCAACTAAAACAGATTAAAAGAAAAACTGTATTTTTGTAAAAAAATAACTTTTTGAAAACGCTTTTAAATCTAGATAATTGGAATAGAAAAGAACATTTCCTTTTCTTTAAACAAATGCAGGAACCTTTTTTTGGGGTAAGCATAAATATTGACTGCACCAAAGCCTATGCCGTTTCCAAAGCACTAGACACTTCATTTTTTATCTATTATTTACACAAAACACTGTTAGCCGTAAATACTTTCGAAAGTTTTAGATACCGCATAGACAACACTCATATTTACATACATGACAGGATTGATGCATCGGCGACTATAGGAAGGAGTGATGGAACTTTTGGATTTTCCTTGATAGAATTTCATCCCGATTATGCGGTTTTTGAAAAAAATGCAATGGCCGAAATCGAGCGTATTCAAAATACAGCAGGACTGTTAACTAGAGACTTCAAAGAAGACAATCTCATTCATTTTTCGTCAATTCCGTGGCTGAATTTCACTTCGCTTTCACACGCACGCAATATGACCATTCCTGACAGCTGTCCAAAAATTTCTTTTGGAAAAATGACATTATCTAAAAAAGGAAAAAGAAAAATGCCAATGTCAATCCACGTTCATCATGGATTGATGGATGCTCTGCACGTAGGACAAATGGCAGATTATTTTCAAGAAATTATGAATCAAGATACTGTATAAATAAAATGGAACAATTTTTGTTGATTCTTTCAAAACGAATACTCATTTGAAAAGCAAAAAACATATGAAAAGAATATTTCTTTTTTTTATACTAATTCAAAGCCAGTTTCTTTTAAGCCAGACGGTCTTAGCTACTTTTCCTTTAGAACTAAAAAAATCCAAAGAATACAGGCATATTATCAATGCAGAAAACACAATCACCCATAATATGTTTGTGTTTGCTTCCGATAAAGAAACACTTACTATTCTAAAATACAACAGTTCCTTGTTTCTGAACAGTCAATACTCATTTCCAAGGCCGGACACCAGTCTTACAACAATTGCAGGCTATAGTTTCAACAGCGATGAAAATCCAGC
Source organism: Flavobacterium sp. HJJ (assembly GCF_015351475.1). Lineage (GTDB taxonomy): Bacteria > Bacteroidota > Bacteroidia > Flavobacteriales > Flavobacteriaceae > Flavobacterium > Flavobacterium marginilacus. The sequence goes on from NZ_JADKPR010000019.1 coordinate 61,418, forward strand.
TCTTTATTGGTCAAATGCTGATTTGACCAAAATAACAGCTGTACAATATGATTTGAATTCCAAAACCAGTTATCCCATTAATTATGAACAGCAGTTTTTTAATCAAACCGTTATTACACAATTTCAGGAAAACAATACATTCTATATCCTTGCACAAAAACAATTTGAAGAAAAATTAATACTGTACATTTTCAAAGATGGCAAAAAAGAAGAAAAAACACTTGATTTTAGTTCTTTTAAATTCAAAAACAGTAAAAATCAAGCAATAAACTTTACCCAAATTCTGGAAGCCTGTCCTATTGAAAAAATAGAAACAAACCAATTCAATCCATTATTTAAAGGCACTCAAAAGACAAAATTTTACGTCCTCAAAAACCGATTGCTTCTGACTTTTGATCATAATGACAATGAAACGCAGGCATTTGATATTGATCTGTCAACCTTAGAAATTCAGGAGAAAAATTTCCCGAAAACTTCAACCAAAAATTATGTCAGCCTGTCTAATTCATATTACCACGAGAGTAAAATATATCAATTCAAAGTCAATGCCGAAGAATTGGTGTTTGAAATAAAAGATTACAACACAGCAGCTATCATAAAAAACATACTCGTTTCAAAAACCGATACTATTTCCTTTAAAAGTTCTCCTTTATGGCAGCAGTTTGAAGGACAAAGACCAAAAGAGCTCAAAACCACTGCCAAATTTCTGAACCAATTAGTATATTTAGAAGCTGGATTAACAGTTTACAAAACCTCAAATTCGATTTTGATTACATTAGGAGGCACTGGTAACATCCAATTTGCAAATTTCATTAATACATTGTCAGACTTTAATTCATTCGACAATAATTTGCAGTATCAAAATATTCCCACCACTGTTTATTTTGAGAGTATATTCGATAAAAAGTTAGATCACATTAAAAAAGACCAGGAGCCTCTTGCTGTCGATTTTATTTCACGTTTTGAACTGGAACACTCAGAAGTAACCTTACCAAGCATTATACGCTATAAAAATTACTATATTCTGGGTTATTATGACAGTTCTGCAAAACAATATATCATGCGTAAGTTTATTGACGGATTTGACCGTTCGTTTTAAATAGATTTTATAATTAAAAAAACGGCATAACATTAAATATTTTCTTTATTGATCCATTTTCCAACAGCGGGTGCTGTATAATTTTCCATTTTCTCCAGAAGATCATCAATATCACTGCTTATCAAAAGCATCTGCTGATTTACTTCCTTCAAAAGACCTTTGTCTGTCATTGTCTGGATAAAAATAATTAAAGCATCAAAATAACGATCAATGTTTAAAATGGCAATTGGTTTTTTATGCAGTCCTAGCTGTCCCCACGTCAGCATTTCGAAAAGCTCATCCAATGTACCAAAACCGCCCGGCAGAGCGATTACGCCGTCGCAAAGGTCATTCATTTTGGTTTTTCGCTCGTGCATGGTATCAACCAGAATTAATTGAGTAAGTGCTGGGTGAGCAATTTCTTTTGACCTCAAAAAATTTGGCAGCACACCGATTGCTTTACCGCCTGCATTCAAAACACCGTCTGCAACGGCTCCCATAAGCCCGACTTTGGCTCCTCCATAAACCAATTCAATGTTTCGCTTGGCTAATTTCTGTCCAAGCAGAGCTGCCTGAGAAGTGTAAATTTCTTCAGTTCCTGAACTGGAACCACAGAATACGGTTATTCTTTTCATTTCAATAACTATTTAAAATTCTTCAAAAAACATATCACATTACTAAAATACTCCTTAATCCTGAAAAATACAGCTGCTGACTATTTCACCGGCAGGTATTTCTTCATTTTAAAATCCATGAAATATTCCTTTTTGCCCTCTTCGACCAAAAAGTAAACATTAGCGTTTGGTCTTTCTTCCAGTTTACTTTCATCAAGCTGCTTTTTGCTTGTATACCCTAATCCTTGTATCTTAATAGCCGTTTGAGGTTTCATAACCCATTCCATATTGTATACATCAAGAATTCCATTAACTTCCCAATCATCAGAATGGTTGTGATTGTATTCAAAAATATTGTTACTGTAGTTTGTACTTCCTACAAGTTCGTCCTTAAATTTAACTTTGCCTTTAAAACTAATAAAAGACCCTTTTAACCCCCTGCAAAGACCTTCTGTAAACCAAATATCATCATTCTCATAATTTATTAGAGTAAGACATTTATGGATAAAATTGAAGTGAGGCAGCGGCACACCATCAGTATCGATAATACCTCCAAAATATTCATCCGGACCTGTCTGTTTTGTTGCCATTGCATAATATTTCCCTTCAAACAGAAAGGGACTCACTTTATCATAATATAGATTTGAGTAAGAGGTAAGCTTACCATTTACATCAACGGTAAAACCTTTGAACCCTCCTTTGGAATCAATAACTTCAATAGTTTCACGTTCACTTTGCATTCCTCTAATCGATGGGAATAACTCCTCATTTGTGAGCTTTTCAACATTGATATTAAAGGTGTCTCCCGAAATTTCGAAATTGTACAACTTTTTATAAAGCCCTTTCATATTAGGTTTAAAAAGTGTTACGTCTTGTAAATTGGAAGTTGGATTAAGAAGTTTTTTATTTGTTACAGCATCTACAAAACCAATTTTACCGTTTATTTTATAGGTTAGCACGTTTTGAAGATTTGATTTGCCTGCTTTTTGAAATAAAGCTGCAATTTCCTTTTTTATTTTTACAATTTCTGCATTATCTTGGGCTGAAAGCAGACCTGAAATTATCAAGAAAAAAAACAAAAGAATTTTAATTTTTGAAGTCATAAGAGTATAATAGATTGCTGTTAATTCATTTACGCCTGCACTTTATAAAATTGTGCATAATTGATATTGCGGTAATAAAGCAATATGCATAAGTTTGAATTTATGAAAATTATATTATTTTTTTGCGCATGAAAATAGTGAAAATAATCTGGGAAATCAGCAAAAACTTTTTATTCCTGAATATTTTCTGATGAAAATTAATTCAAATAAGTCTGTAGCAATTCAGCAAATTTTATTCTGAAATGGTAATCTGTGAGGGATAGAAACCAGATGCCAAAGCAGCGTGGATAGCCCGACAGCATAAAATAAAGGGACCGAATCACCATTACAATGATTTGACCCCTTTCTTTATGGTGGCACGCCCAAAAGGCTTTACCCCTTGATCTGTTTTAATGAAGTTTTGATTCCTTTGATTAAAGAAGAACTGAAACCATGAAGCTCCATCTCGTTCAATCCTGCAATGGTACAGCCTTGCGGTGTAGTAACGCGGTCAATCAATTGTTCTGGATGTCCTTTTTCCTCCAGCAGCATTTCGGCAGCACCTTTAACAGTCTGTGCCGATATCTCCAAGGCAGTCTTCCAGTCAAATCCAATTTCGATTCCCGCCTGCATAGAAGCACGTATGTAGCGCAAAGCAAATGCTGTTCCGCTTGCTGCTAGAACGGTTGCTGCATCCATCAGTTTTTCGTCAATGATAGGAGCTGTTCCTAATCCCTGAAAAAGAGTTACTGTTGGCTGTGCTTTTTCTTTGTTTTTTTCATGAAAAGCAATACAGGTAGCCGAAGCCCCAAATTGTGCTGCGATATTTGGCATAATACGCACCGCACTATGATTCTCCCCTATCTTATTCTGTAAATTCTCTATAGAAAGTCCGCTTACTGCCGAAGCGATTACTTTACTGGAAATCACAGGCAGAATCTCAGCCAGAACGGTATCTACCTGATAGGGTTTTATCGTCAGGATAACAACATCTGCTTCCTGAATATTACTGGTATTATCTGTAGTGATTGTAACTCCTAATTCTTTTAAATGCGAAATAGGAGCCAAATTGCGTCTCGTTACCGTTACCTGGTTATCTTTAGTAAATTTTGCTATCCCGATTGCGACAGAAGCCCCAAGGTTTCCTCCGCCTATGATATGTACTTTCATTCTTGTATCTTTTTATTCTTTGATTGATTAATAGTATTTCGGATGCCGAAAAAAAGGAATTACAAAGAACACAAATTATCCCGAATCTATTATTTTTAAATTTAAATAAATTCGGGATAATTGTTATATTCTAAAAGTTGCCGATGTTTAATATCCTAATATCAGTCTGGCTATCTCAAAATAAATCATGATGCCGAAAACATCGTTTGTAGTAGTAATAAAAGGTCCTGTCGCAATTGCAGGATCAATTTTCCTTCTATGTAAAAACAGAGGCACTAATACCCCTAATGAAGCTGCAAATACTATTACTACAAGCATGGAAATAGAGATAGCAAATCCAACTAGATACTGCTGATACATTAAAGAATGGTACAAAAATAAAAATAATGATATTATCGTTCCCGAAATCATAGCAACCGAAAGTTCCTTAGTTAAGTATTGACTGCTGTATTGTTTTAAAGTTCCGTTGGCCAGACCCTGCACCACAATTGCAGATGCCTGCACACCAATATTTCCCGCTGTAGCCGAAAGTAAGGGAACAAATATCATCAAAGTAAAATACTGCTGCCCCGTAGTCTGATTGCCTTCGAGAACCTTTGAGGCAATAATTTCAATTACCATTCCTATCAAAAGCCACGGCAGTCTTGCTTTCATCAGCTCCAGAACAGTATCGCTCGACTCTACGTCATTAGTAATACCCGCTGCCAATTGATAATCTTTTTCGGCCTCGTCTTTGATAACGTCCACGATATCGTCAATAGTAATTCTCCCTACTAAACGTCCCAGTTCATCCACTACAGGAATAGCTTCCAAATCGTATTTCTGCATGATTCTGGCCACCTCAACATCTTCTGTATCTACATTTACCGAATTCAGTTTTCGGATATATACATCGCTGATATTTGTCCGTGTAGAAGTCGTCAGCAGATCTTTCAGCGACAATCGGCCTTTTAATCTGTCTTCGTCATCGACTACATAAATAGAATGGACTCTGGAAATATTTTCGGCCTGAATACGCATTTCTTTTACACAGGTAAGCACGTTCCAGTTTTCATTCACTTTTACAAGCTCCTTGTGCATGATTCCTCCTGCAGTATCTTCCTTGTAACGTAAAAGTTCTACAATGTCCTTAGCATGTTCAACGTCCTGCAGCTCTGATATTACTTCGGCTTTTTTCTCTTTCGAAAGTTCCCCGATAATATCGGCCGCATCATTGGTTTCTAATTCGTCAAGCTCTTCGGCAATCTCTTTTGGCGAAAGCCTGTTTAATATATTCTCCCTTAAATCATCTTCTAACTCTAATAGGATTTCGGCAGTTTTTTCACTGTCCAGAACTTTAAAGATATACGTTGCCTGATCAAAGTCTAATTCATCTAAAACTTCGGCAATATCAGCATGGTGCATATCATTCAATAAAACTTCCAGCTGCTGGTCATTTTTACTTTGAATAAATTCACCGAGCTGCAGTATTAATTCTTTGCTGATTTTAAACTCCTCCATCGGCTTCTATTTTTTGGGTCAATGCTATAAATTCTTTGTAATCCAATTGCTCGGGACGAAGATTAAAAACTTCGTCTTCTCTCAATTTATCGGACAAATTTAAGGTTTTTAAACTGTTCCGCAAGGTCTTTCTGCGCTGCTGAAAAGCCGTTTTTACAACCGTGAAAAACAATTTTTCGCCACAAGGCAGACTAAAATCTTCTTTCCTTCGCATACGCATCACTCCCGACTTTACTTTGGGTGGCGGATTAAAAACATTTTCGTCTACGGTAAATAAATATTCAGTATCATAAAACGCCTGTGCCAAAACGGACAGGATTCCATAAGCTTTGGTTCCTTTTTTCTCACAGATACGTTCTGCTACTTCTTTTTGGAACATTCCGGCAAATTCAGGAATCTGATTGCGATATTCCAATGTTTTAAAAACAATCTGCGTCGAAATATTATACGGGAAATTTCCAATGATAGCAAATTGTTTCCCAGCGAAAACTTCATTTATATCGTATTTGAGGAAATCTTTTGAAATGATTCTGCCCTTCAATTTATCATAATGAACACCCAGATATTCAACCGATTCAGTGTCAATTTCGATAACATATGTATTGATTGGTTTTTCCAGCAGATACTTGGTCAGTACTCCCATTCCGGGTCCTATTTCCAGTACATCTTCATACCCTTCTAAATTCAGGGTGTCAGCGATGTCTTTCGCTACGCTTTCATCTTTTAAGAAATGCTGTCCGAGGTGCTTTTTGGCTGTTACTTTTTCCATATCGTTATTGCGAGGCACTGTGTCTTCTCGCTTTATTTAGGGTTATAATCTCGCAAAGACGCAAAGACAAAATTTAATTTTAAATCCAAAGATTTTTAATGATCTGAAATCACTTGCAATTCAGTTCTAAAAGTCAGCATTTTGTCGCCAAACAATTTTTGTCCTTCCTCTATTAATTTTGGAGCATCTTCCTGATAGTATTTTGCTAATGTTTCCTTACTGTCCGTTTCATACTGAACAGAATAAGTAACGCCGCCCATTTCCTCCTCAACCAAAACTCGGACTAAACGAGCTGAACTAAATTTTCCGCAAGCCAGCATTTCGGGAATATGTTTGTGCTGCATCCAGATCATCCATTGATCATGAACGCTTTCATGTATGTTTGTGGTAACGTTGTATATAATCATTTTTTTTATTGTTAATTTGGTTAATTGTTTAATCGAAGAAAGTTAAAAAGATAAAATAATTAACCGATTAAACTCTTCTTTTATTAATTATACTTATTTGTTTAATCATTAATTCGGTTAAACAAATAAACAATTAAACAATTAAACGATTAAACTTTTCTTTAAAGGTTCGTATCTCCTCGCAATTCCCTGAATTTCCTTCTGGCATCGACAAAATAGATACTGTCCTGATGCGCAAAAATTATTTTCTCGTATAAAGCTTTTGCCTTATCAGGCTGCTGTAATTGTTTATTATAAATCTCTGCCGAGAAATACAGTGCTTCATCAATATAAATTCCGTCACTGTGATGATCAATAATATCTTGATATTGTGCCAAAGCCAGCGTATTATCACCCAGTTTTTCATACAATCTGCCCAATCGGAGCAAAGTCACGGCTTCGATTTCCTGTCCTTTGAAACTTTTCAGAATCTGCTGAAACTGAGCTACAGCTTCCTGATTTCTATTTTGGTACAAAAGATAATCTCCTTTGGCAAATTGCTTCAAAGCCGTCTGAGACGAATCGGCAACGGTATTGTCATTAATCAAAAGAAAATATTCCAAAGCGTCATTGGCAATCAGCTGGGTAGTGGCCGATTTTAGTTCTTTGAACTGTTTCAAAGCCCATTCAAAATCGGTTTTAAAATAACTTGTTTTTGCTGATTTCAAACTTGCTTCGTGCGACAGCACATTATTCTGCAGATTTTCCTGAATCTGAGAATAATAGAGTAATGCCTGATTGAACTTTTCTTCAGAAAGCAAAATATCCGCCAGTTCCATTTTGCACTGTGCCTGATCAAATTGATTCAGCTGCATCTCCGCTGCCCGCTTTACAATGGTTTTACCCAAAGTGGGGTTTTTCATTATGAAACTTACAAAATGTGCTTGTTTTAACTGCAAAGATAAAGTAACCGGCGTTATTCCATACTGCTTTAACAAAGCATTAAACTGTGCATCAATAGCAGCAAAATCTTTTTCCTGCGCTTTTTCCATTCGCATCTGCAGTAAATAACTTTGAGCCCTAACAATCAAATCAACATCGGTTGTGTTTTCTAAAACATAATTCATCACCTCGGTGGCAACTTCCTGATTTCCTTCTTCGATAGCGATTTGTCCCAAACTGATGATGTTTGATAATGATTCCGGATTTCGCTTATAAATCGCTTTTTCCTGAATAAACGCTTTTCCAAATTCCTTTTGCTGCATATAAAACCAGCTTAGAAATTGATTCCAAAAAACATCCTGATTTTTTTGAACCCGAACAATTAAGGCTTTCCGGAGACTTTCGTTAAACTTAGATTCCCCTTCAGAAGACATATACCGCGTCAACTGATTTTGAATCATTACAGTCGACTGCTGATTTTCAAAAGCTTCTTCCAAAAAATTAACAGTCATTTGGTCTGTATTTCCTAATTGTCCATACAGCAGAGCCGTTTGATATTTAAAATCAAGGGTTGGCACCATTTCAACCGCCGTCAGATATGATTTTAAAGCATATTCAAGCAGTACTTTTTTTTCAAATGCATTGGCAACACCATAGACTTCGTTTGGATTTTTTCGGATTCTGTCTATGGCCTCATCATAATATTTTTTGGCCTTGACATCATTTTTCTGTAATTGAAAATTATATCCTAATTCGACCAAAAGTGTTGACTGTCCGGATCTTGTCAGTCGGTCCTGAATTTCCTTTTCTACAGGATCAAACTGAAGCAGCTGCTGCATACAGTCAATTTTTCGCTGAAAATAAAAAGGGTTAGACGGCAGGCTGTTTGATAACTCCTGATAACTGACTAATGCTTTCTCAAAATCTCCTTTGTCGTAATAATACTGGGCCAATTGTTCATTTTGGGCAAACCCAATTAATGAAAAAAACAGTGCGATATGTAGGAAGAGTTTTTTCATTTTTAACAGCAATTTTTTATAAAACATATAAGTCATATAAGTTTGCATTTGCTTTATTTTTAAAGTTTTGCAATACATTTATATGACTTATAGGACAAATTTTTAATCACAAATTAATTGGATAATTTCCGATCTAAATTTCAAGCTATTGCCTTTTGGCTAATGGCTATTCACTAATTTATAATATCAAACCCGCAGTATGGACGCAAAACCTCAGGGATTACGATTCCTTCCGGAGTCTGGTAATTTTCTAAAATGCCTGCCAGAACTCTTGGCAGAGCCAATGAACTTCCGTTAAGCGTGTGAGCCAATTGGTTTTTACCGTCTTTATCTTTGAAACGCAGTTTCAAACGGTTCGCCTGAAAAGTCTCAAAATTAGATACTGATGAAATTTCTAACCAGCGTTCCTGCGCTGTAGAATACACTTCAAAATCATAAGTCAAAGCCGATGTGAAACCCATATCTCCTCCGCAAAGACGTAAAATTCGGAAAGGCAGTTTCAATTCTTTCAGAATATTTTTTACATGTTCTACCATTCCGTCAAGAGCTTGGTAGGAGTTATCCGGATGTTCAATACGAACAATTTCTACTTTATCAAATTGATGCAGACGGTTCAATCCTCGCACATGCGCACCGTAAGAACCCGCTTCACGACGGAAACAAGGTGTGTAGGCAGTCCGCAAAATTGGAAATTCATTTTCATTCACGATTACATCCCTGAAAATGTTGGTCACAGGAACCTCAGCAGTTGGAATCAAATATAGATTATCTGTTGCGTCATGATACATCTGTCCTTCTTTGTCCGGCAATTGCCCCGTTCCATAAGCCGAAGCTTCATTCACAAAATGTGGAACCTGAACTTCCTGATAGCCTGCTGCTGTATTTTTGTCAAGGAAATAATTAATTAAAGCACGCTGTAAACGGGCACCTTTTCCTTTGTAAACAGGGAATCCTGCACCTGTAATTTTATTTCCAAGTTCAAAATCAATGATATCATATTGTTTTACCAATTCCCAATGTGGCTGCGCACCTTCGTGCAAAACCGGAATATCACCTTCTTCATAAACATTTAAATTATCGTCTGCCGATTTTCCAGCAGGAACAATAGCTGCAGGAAGATTAGGCAGTGTATATAATTTTTCTGTTAATTCATTTGCTAAAACATCAGCGCTTTCAGCCAATGCTTTGCTTTTTTCTTTTAAAAGAACCGTTTTTTCTTTAAGGATTGACGCTTTCGATTTTTCGCCGGCTTTCATCAATTCGCCTATATCTTTGGACAATTTATTAGATTCGGATAAAGTGTTGTCTAACTCAACTTGCGCAGCGCGTCGTTTTTCATCCAGTTGTACCACTTCTTCAACAACGGCTCTGGCATCCATATTTCTTTTGGCCAAAGCGCTGATTACTTTCTCTTGATTCTCTCTAATAAATGCAATTTGTAACATAGTTTGATTTTTATAACTCAATAATGGAAGCAAATTTAAGGAAATAATTCATGGATTTAATAGCCGCTTTTTTATTTCGCAAAGATTCACAAAGAAGTCGCAGAGACAGGCAAAGATTTTAAAATAAAACTTCTTGATTCTTCGTGTATACTTTGTGAATCTTTGCGAAATAAACTATCAAAAACGAATCTAAATTCAAGCTGTTTTCATAGTAAAATTGCAATGAAATATTGATAAATTGAAAATATTTCTTTCCTTTATACTTTAAAACTAAGTTGAACTCAACTTATTTATTTTTAATTTCACTAAAAACTAGAAATCATGTTATTAAAAAATATCGAAACAGCGCTAAACAAGCAAATCCGTATAGAGGCCGAATCTTCTCAAATCTATTTATCAATGGCATGCTGGGCTGAAGTGAATGGACTGGAAGGTATCGCTCAGTTTATGTACGCTCAATCAGATGAGGAGCGTCTGCACATGCTAAAGCTAATCAAGTATGTAAATGAACGTGGCGGTCATGCTCAAATTACCGATTTGAAAGCTCCAAAAACATCTTACGAAACCTTCAAAGGAATGTTTGAAGAATTATACAAACACGAAGTTTTTGTATCTGACTCGATTAATGAGTTAGTTCATATTACTTTTCAGGAGAAAGATTATGCCACTCATAACTTCCTGCAATGGTACGTAGCCGAGCAGATTGAAGAAGAAGCAACTGCCAAATCAATTTTGGATAAAATCAACCTTATCGGTGACGACAAAGGCGGATTGTATCTTTTTGACCGTGACATCCAGCAGGTAGCCGCTGCTAGTGCTGCTGCAAATGGAGGCGCTGCTACCAAATAGTTAAGATACCTCTTAATAAATAATATCCCCAAAATGCACGAACAGCATTTTGGGGATTTTTTTTGCTCCAAAAGTGTTAAAATTTATTTAGAATAGATAAAAACAACATACCTTTGCATTGGTTTTAAATTCTTTATACACGATTCAAACAGATTCATAACTATAATCCGCAGTTACCTTGAGCAAGAAAGAAAAAGAAAAGGAGAAAAAGGACAAGAAGAAAAAAAAGGATAAAAAAGAAATCCTCAAAAAACTGAAAGCTCTTGAAGGCTGTAAGTCGACTTGCATGTCAAGCTGTAAAGTACCGTCAAACTGTAAATCCAGCTGTTGTGAAAAATACAAGAAAAGCGAAAAGAAACGCTGCAGCCGCTGTCCAATGTTTGATTTATTAAAAAAATCAGCATAGTTTTAGTTCGAATAAAGTATTTTTTACTTCTTTAAAGTGTTCAGCTTAATAATACACACCACTATGTTTTAGAATATTGATTTATTACATAGCCATAAAAACAACAAATTTACTTAAAAGCAATAAAATTAAAATCCATAAACAGCAGTAACCTCACGATTACTGCTGTCTTGTTTTTATAATATTCATAATAATTTTGTTCTGTAAAAGTATTTACTCAAAATCAAATCATGAATAGAAACAAAAATATTGCTTATTACAATCAATCCTTACTGCCTGCACATACTCTTCAAAGATTAAAGAGAAAAACGAAAAAAAAATCTCTCCAAGTACTTTCTAAAATGTTATAATAAAAATCAATATTGTAAATTATAACGTAATTAAACTTTCACTTATAAAGCCGATTTTTAATCATAAAACATAATTTCTATATGTTTTTTGTTAAAAATGTAATTATACATTTATTAAAATACATTAAAAAAACAGGTATAAATACCTGTTTTTAACATAAAATTATATATTTATTTACAAAAATAAGAAAAACTTTATTTTTTAGAATTAGATTTGTGCAATCGATTACAATTAATTGCAATTAATCAATAACCATTTTAAAAACTAAATTTTTATGAAAAAAAATGTACTAATTTGTAAAATTACAAGTGTAATTTTACTTTCGCTGCTTCTTTCAAATTGTCAAAATGATGACACTATCAGCCCGACTGATTCGCAAAACATCACAACCGACGATCAAACTATTTCAAATGATACACAAAGCAGTCCATCTGGCAATTCACTTACACGCAAAAGTACTTCAGTAACTACTGAGACGGCATTAATAAGTGCAATAACCAATGCTGCTCCTGGCGATGTCATCACTGTAAGCGGCACCATTAAACTAACCAAAACACTTCAATTACTAAAAAGCGGTACTTCATCTTCTAAAATAAACTTTACAGGAGGCACACTAGATTGTTCTGGAATATCTTCAGGCTGGGGCGTGAAATTAAATGGAAGTTACTGGAATGTTACCAACATGACCATTAAAAATGCTCCTGATTGCGGTTTGGTTTTACAAGTGGGCGGCTATAACTATATTTATAAAATTACAGCCACAGGCAATAAAGACTCTGGAATTCAAGTTTATAATGGAGCGCATCACAACACTGTAAGTAATTGCTACTCAGCTGAAAATTACGACACAGCAAATGGTGGAGAAAATGCAGATGGTTTTGCCTGCAAACTGTCTGGAGGTGCAGGAAACGTTTTTGACAGCTGTACTGCATACCATAATTCTGACGATGGATGGGATTTGTATGGACAGCCATATACAGTAACCATTAAAAACTGTAAATCACAAAATAATGGATACGGAACAAATGGTGACGGTAACGGATTTAAATTAGGAAGTGCAGGTCAAAATATTCCACATACAGTAACCAGTAATTCGGCCACAAATAATAAAGCATGGGGCTACGACGGAAATGGAAATACCGGACACATAACAATTACCGGAAGTACAGCTTCTGGTAATGGAGCTGGATCATTCACCAGAATCTATTAATTCATTTTAGGTAATGATACTAAATAAAAAGTGTTCGCTAAGCGAACACTTTTTTTATGGAAGATTCAAAGCTCGAAACTACTTTCCAAGCAGCATAATCTCGCTTACTACGACTTCGGTGATGTATCGTTTCTCTCCGTTCTTGTCATCGTAGCTTCTGTGGGTTAGTTTTCCGTCTATGGCAATTTGTTTGCCTTTGGTTACGAATTTTTCGATAATCTCGGCTACTTTTCCCCAAGCAACTACGGGATGCCATTCGGTTTGTTCTACCCTTTCTCCTTTTTCATTTTTGTAAAACTCTTTGGTTGCGATGGAAAGGTTTGCTACTTTTCTCCCATTGTCTAGCGTTTTGATTATTGGATCATTCCCTGTGTTCCCGATTAACTGTACTCTGTTTTGCATGGCGTGTAAAATTTAAATGTTAGCGTATATTATTATTGATATTGTTATTGTTATTGACATGACAAAGATGTGACTGCATGCAAAAATTATTCGGTTAGTAACTGTTTACTTTCGGTTGTAAGTATTTGTAACCGTTTGCAAACGAATAATGTGCTGAGAATAAAAGCGAATGTAATTAATATACAATAAAATATTAGCCCTATATTTGTTGGATATCGCTTACAAACTAGAAAGTAATTACCTCAATTTTTAATATTTTTTTTAGTTTGCTGCGGGTATATACAAGTTACAGGCAAGTTGAACCAAAAAAACGCATAGAAAAACACAAATATTTAAAATGAAAAAAATCATTGCTACTTTACTAATAATAAGCTTTAATTTAACTTTTTCTCAAAATTACTTTGAAGGTAAAAACTTGTATTGTAAGTCTGAAAATCCCAAAGCAATGAAGCTTTTTAATTTAGGCATAGAAACTTTATATTTAAACAAATCTTTAGACCCAAAATATCTCAAAATAACTTCAAATATTTTCTTTAAAGCATACAAAACAGACACGAATTTTTGTGATGCAATTTTTTTTACAGGATACACTTTGAGATTATTAAATGACGAAAAGGCTATAGCTTGCTATATAATGGCAGACAGTTTGTCAAAAAAAACATTAGAATTTAAAATAAATTTAGCTTCCGAAGGATTAAGATTAGGTCAAGATAGATCATTAAAAATTGCTCGAAAAAAATATAATGAAATAATTACGTTATTTCCTGAAAGCCCTGAAGGTTATTATGGTTTTGCATTAACTTCTCCTATTTTCGGAGATGTAGATAAAGGTTTAGAAAATATAAATATTGCAATCGAAAAATATAAATTATTAAATCCAAAATTAAAAGACGAAGTAATATTTTTAAAAGGCGTTTTGTTATCACAAAACAAAAAATATGATGAAGGTTTAGAATATTTAGAAAAATGTTATTCAACTTATAAAAAAGACGAAAACTTTAAAATCCATTATTCATTGTGTTTACTCAAAGTTTCTGAAACTAAAAATGACGAAAAAATGAAACAAAAAGCTTTTAAATTTTATGGGCAAATAGAAAATAAAGAGCAAATTCCGGAAGACATAAAAACCTTATTGAAATTTTAAAAAACTAAAAAAGCAGAAGTGTGAAAAGTTTTCGGTTAAATTCATAATTCCGCACAAAACAACCAGCCTGTAACACTTGCTACAATAGATTTGGGCATTTGGCTTAATTTGAAAATGATTTTGTATTTGGGATGTTTAGGCAAATCAGAAAGATTACGAATTTTTAATCCCAAACCTCTTGTAGCAAGGGAACGTTAGGCGTCAGTTTGCAAAAACCGTTGAAAAACATAAATTAAATGATAATATTTTTAATTGCTGGAATTCTAATTTTAGTTGCAATAATAATCGGAATAGTTTGGTTGTGCTTTTGGATTCCGAAAAAATTTGGATATCCAAAATTCGGTAAATATTTCTCCCTTCTAATTGGAACTCTAATTGCAGTATTTATTCTAACTCAAATTTTTGAGGATGAACTTTTCTCAAAAAATGACGCCAAAGAACTTTTGAAAGAACAAAATATTGTACTAATTGATGAATTTGAACTAATAGAAAACAAATCAATGTCAGGAATTGGCGACTACTATCATACATTTACTTTGAAGATTACAAGTCACGATAAAAACAAAATAATTAGAGAAATTCAAAAGTCAAAGAATTATAATAGCGACTTAAAAACGGAAAATTATTTCGAGAATCGTAAAGACTATTATAATGGACCAAAACGGATTAAGAATTATGAAACTGAAAATCAATTTGTGAGAGAACTTTTCCAACCAAATGGAGATAATTATGCGCCAACTTGGAGAAAAATAGAAATCGACAAAAATAGTAATTTACTTATATTTGAAGACATCGACGAATAAAACCGAACGCCTAACACTTGCTACAAGAGATTTGGGCATTTGGCTTAATTTAAAAATGGTCTTGTACTTGAGAAGTTTAGGTAAATCCGAAAATAAGGCTTAATTTAATCCCAAACCTCTTGTAGCAAGGGAACGTTACCAGCAATATTAGTCAAAAAGAACGTTAAAATTATGATTTCAGAAATTCTAGACATATTAGCAAATCTTGGCAACTTGCCTAGCAAGGAAAATAAACCGGTAAATTCTGAAAAAAATATTGGGCTTTTTATTTGTTATTTGATTTCAGCAATTTGTCTCATTTTTTTAATTCCAGAATTTAACGAAATCAGGCCAAATGAAAATTCATACTTAATTCTAAGTTTAATAACTGTTGCTTCATTATTGTTAGCTTTAATTGGAGTTAAACTTGTAAGAAAAATAAATCTATTTAAACAACAAACTTTTTCAAAATTCTTAACTTTATTAGTTTCTCTATTGCTTTTTTGTATGCTTTCAATATGTTTAATATTTAACAAATGCTTTTAGAATTTATTAATGGAATTTGAAGAAAAAGACTTTAACAAACTGAAAAATTGGAGCTAAAAGAAATTTAAAAAATTAGTACAAAAATATTTATGGAAAAGAAAATTCACATTGGAAGATGGACTATTAGTAATAGCGGAATTGAAACTGAAAAAGACAATAACTTTCCTGTTGAGTTTCCTATAAGTGAAATTTGGTCTTATGACAACAAATCAGAATATAATGTTTATTCTCTTCCAGTACATTTGTGTTCGAAAGGTTGGATTTCAAATATTGATTTATTAGATTTTAATAGTGCTTTTTTGGTTTGCTTAGAAAAATTTGAATCAGCAAAACCTGAAAATTTTCCAATTATAAGTTGGTCAGAAACTTTAAGAAGACAATATAAAAGATTCCAACATAGTTTAGACATAAACTCTTTTGAAGGTCGGAAACAATTGGAATACGAAGCAGAATATAAAGCCACTTTAAGTTTTGAAGATAGGTTGAAATTATTAATTGTTGACCCAAAAGCTGAATATAAACCGACAGTTGAAATTTTTGGAGATAAATTAAGTAGAAACCCATAAATACTGCTGGTAACACTTGCTACAAGAGATTTGGGCAATTGGCTTAATTTAAAAATGGTCTTGTATTTGGGAAGTTCAGGCAAATCCGAAAATAAGGCTTAATTTAATCCCAAACCTCTTGTAGCAAGGGAACGTTAGTGGCTATTTTACCTCACAATAAACTTCAAAATCAGTAAATTAAACAAATGTCAAAAGAATATAAATCAAAAGAAGAATTCATAAACTTTATACTTGAAGAACTTAGTAAAAAATTTGTACCAATTGAATTTGGGAAATTCTTCTTAGAGATTAGTCCTTCGTTTGGTATCGAAAACTTCAGAATGCTTTTGGATGAATTAAATCAACAAGGTTTAATAACAAAAATTGATGAACCAGGTGAATTCATTCCTTCAATTGGTCTTAGCACACGTGACTTACGTTATGGTTTAAGTATTGAAGGTATTAAATATTTAAAAAGTAATCCGATGGAAAAAACGATAGACTCAACAACATTAAATAATGTTAACGAAATTAAAGTATTTGTTACATACAGTTGGGATAATGAAGAACATAACGAAAAAGTTATAGCATTCACTAATTTTTTAAGAGATAATGGCTTTCATGCAGAAGTTGATAAAATGTTAATTCAAAATGAAACCGCAAAAGACTTCAAAGTCATGATGCATAAAGGCATGACCGACTACCAAAAAGTTGTAGTTATCTTATCGGAAGGTTATAAAATCAAAGCTCAAGATTTTAAAGGTGGTGTAGGAACTGAATATTCACTCATATTAAAAGATATTGAAACTAATCCCAATAAATATATTTTAGTATCTTTTGAAGGTCATAATGATAATATTGCACCTTTATTTTTCAAATCTCGAGAAATAATTGATTTCAGCAAAGAAAATGAAACGGAAAAACAAAAACTTTTTGCCAAATTACTTGACAAAAAGCTTTATGAATTTTCAAAAGTTGCTAACGAATTACCAAAAATCAAAAAAAGCGAAACTCCTGCATTGTTTTCAAAAAAAGAAAATTTAGTTTCGGACATTAAATTAAATAATACGACAGGAACCGCATCATACCTTTATCAATTACTCAAAAACATTGAACTTGATTTAAACTTGACTTTTACAAACTCCACCGATAGCACCTTGAATGAATACAGTATTGAGATACATTATCCAAAACATACTGTTTCATACGAGGTTGATGGTCGAGTTGAAGGAGAATACAAAATTGTAACATTAGAAGAATCGAACAGAATTTTTTCTCATCAAACAAAATCAATAAAGCTTGAAAAAATAATTTTAAGAAATTACACAATTCACGAAATTATTGACAAAACAATTATTATTAAGATATTCACTGAAAAAGGTGTAAGTGAAAAAGAATTTCCTTTAAATGAATTCATTATCAGGGATTTCAATGGCTCGCCAAAAAAGTTAGATTTGTCCTTATTCCTACCTAAAAATCAATAAAAAAAACAGCCACTAACACTTGCTACAAGAGATTTGGGCATTTGGCTTAATTTAAAAATGGTCTTGTATTTGGGAAATTTAGGCAAATCCGAAAATAAGGCTTAATTTAATCC
The DNA here is from genome assembly GCF_015351475.1 of Flavobacterium sp. HJJ. Taxonomy (GTDB): domain Bacteria; phylum Bacteroidota; class Bacteroidia; order Flavobacteriales; family Flavobacteriaceae; genus Flavobacterium; species Flavobacterium marginilacus. The sequence continues at coordinate 79,255 of NZ_JADKPR010000019.1, forward strand.
CAAACCTCTTGTAGCAAGGGAACGTTAGGTGCAATACTAAAAAAAAAAAAACGATGATTGAAAAAATAATTGAAATCTCAAATATTGGACACTTTGTAAATTTTAGATTTCAAGGAACTCAAGATTGGAATGGTTTATTAAAGAAGTTAAATGTTGTCTATGCACCCAATGGTTCTGGAAAAACTACTCTGGCAACAATATTAAAATCTCTTTCCAAAAACAATCTTGATTTAATTAATTATAAAAAAACTTTTGGAGCAAATAACACACCAAAAGTTAAAATCAAAGTTTCAAATAGTGCAAATCTTGTTACTTTGGAAGAAGAAAAATGGAGTAATCATAACCTAAAAATTGAAGTATTTGATATTAATTATATAGAAGATTATCTTTTTGCAGGTTCCTATGGAACAAAACAGAATAAAACCAATTTATATAAGTTACTATTTGGAAACAAAGGAGGAGAGTTTAGGAATAAAATGAAACCCCTAATTAGTAAAAAAGACCTATATTTAAAAAGACTTTCAAAAGACAAATCAAATTCTGAATTAAAAGATAAAATCAAACTAGTTCAAACTAAACTAGATGAAATAATGAATGAGTTCAATGATTATACAGAACCTATTTATAATGAACACGTTATAATTGTAAATAAGTACCTATCGAAATTCACTTCTTACATAAATTTAAAAAAATTTTCTTATCTCGAAAATACTAGTGATTTTGAAAAATTTCGAATATTTCCAGTTTTTGAGGTGTACAATGAACAAGTAGTTTTTGCCAACCCAAACCCAACCTCAAAAATAGGGAATGCAAGATACTCAATGAGTGAAGGAGATAAAAGTACAGTTGCTTTATGTTTTTTTCTTGCCCGTTTGGAAGTTCTAGGCGTATCAGACAAAATAATTGTTTTTGACGACCCACTATCTAGTTTTGATTATTCTAGAAGAAATGCTACAATTTATCAGCTAGCGAAAATTGCTAATACTTCTGTGCAATTCATTTTATTATCACACGATTTAGCATTTACTGCAGATTTTAGCGATAAATGTTCCTTTATTGACCAAATTACTCTCAAAATAGAAAACGATGGAACAACTAGTTCCTTAAATAAATACGACATCAATTCGGAGTTTTTAACTAGTACTCAAAAGGATATTGAAATAATCAAAGAGTATTTAAAATCAGGAGTTAATTCTGAAAGTGATAAAAGAGAAGTTATTCGATGCATAAGGCCTGTTTTAGAAGGCGTTTTTAAATCTAAATATTTTGATTTAATTCCAAACAATATTTGGTTAGGAGATATAATTGAACTTATTAAAAAATCAACATTAGGAATGAGATTATATCGATTACAAACAATTGTTGATGATATTATTGAACTTAATGATTATACTAAAAGTTATCATCATTCGACCGGAAATACAAGAGATTTAGCGATTGACAATGAAGAATTAAAACGATATATCACTTTGTTGATTGACACAATCGATAAGGTGTAAAAAGTACTGCACCTAACACGATGTTTTGCGAGATTTGGGCATTTTGCTTAATTTAAAAAAGGTCTTTTATTTGGAAGTTTAGGCAAATCCGAAAATAAAGCTTAATTTAATCCCAAACCCGCTGTAGTACCAGAACGTTGTGCGACATATTACCAAAAATCGCGAAAATAGAAAGTAACATAAAAACTATAATTGGAGAACTGAAACCAAATTAAAAACGTGGCGTAACCGAAAAGCCAAAAGAGTAGGAAACTTAAAAATTAAAATGGCTTTAGATTTAATTGCAAAATTCAGTGTTCTAGAAAAGGTAACACCAACAGAAAGTAAAGAGATATTTGATGTGTTTTTAGCTCCAGAAGAAGAAATACTTTTATCATATAAACACGCAAGAGATAAAGTTGTTTTCACAACTTACAAAATTATTTGTTACGATGTTCAAGGATTTACAGGTGGCAAAAAAGAATACAGAATTTTTCCATATTCAAAAATATCATCTTTTTCAGTTGAAACTGCAGGATTTTTCGATACAGATGCAGATTTCAAAATATGGGTTTCAGGAGTTGGATGTTTTGAAATTAAATTTGGAAAAAAATTAGACATTAAAGAAGTTGGTTCTTTAATGGCAAGCAAAATTTCACATTAAACAAAATCTAAACAATGAAAAATTTTATTAAAATATTGCTTATTAGTTTTGTATTTACATCTTGTTTAAATTCAAATAAAAATGAAGCAGTAGCAACAGAAAAAAAAACAATAGTTAATGTTTCAGATATTATTGGAAAAGACCAAACAGAAATTGAAAAAATTTTAGGGAAACCTGATAATCTTGAAATGGTTAAACCAAGTAATACACCTTGTGAAAATAAACCTTGTGAAAAAGCCAATTATCAATCTGACAAATTTGAAATTGTATTCATAAATGGCAAAGCAGATTGGATAACAATAAATAAACTTTCTGAAAACGAAATCAATAATGAAAATATTGAATTGTTAGGTTTGAAATCTGCGGAACCAAGTTTTGATAATCCAGGAAATGTTAAGAAATGGAATAATATAGAAAACATAAAAGAGATTAGTGTATTCGATAATGGTTCAGGAAAAATAGATTATATATACATTAAAGCATTAACAGAATAAAAAATACGTCGCACAATCGAGTAGACGGCTCCGCCCCTAAAGGGACGGAGTGCGCCTCTCACACCACCGTGCATACGGGTCACGTACACGGCGGTTCGCAAAGAGATGGGTTGAGTTCGATATAAACATCGGTTAAGGATTGATAACCACGCTGTTTTAAGCGTTTCAAAGTAATGGTGGTACTCAAAATCGGGCTCTGTGCAATTGCCCAACCCCCTTTTCTCGTTCGGCTAAATGCATAGGAATGGCCTTGGTCAACTCCAAACCGAATGAGATTCTTTCCCTTTCTCTTTCTTTCAGGTTTCTTCCAATCGTGCCAAATGCAGTATTGAAGTCGGTTTACTCATAAGTTTTTATTGTTTTTTTTGGTCTTCGTGATACCGCTTCGCTAAATTCTGTTCGTCAGTACCGGATTTTGCCGTTTATTCACAAAGTATTTATTTGCTCTTTTGGAGTTCATGAATACTTCATATTTCGCTTCCTTCAGTTCTAGCTTCGCAGCTAACAACCTTGCGACGTGCTAATGGTTCGGGGTTTCAATCCGCCCACAAGGGACTTGCACCCTCTGGAAAAATACACGCTGTAGGATTTGTTATCTAATCCAAAATTTGTATTTTCGGATTTTTATCAAACATTACAGCGTGTGTCCTGCTCATGCATGGCACACACACTTGCTACAAAAGATTTGGGCATTTGGCATAATTTGAAAATGGTTTTATATTTGGAAAGATTTGGCAAATCCGAAAAATGGTCTTAATTTAATCCCAAACCCACTATAGTAGCAACACGTTATGGGTTACTTTAAAGAACCGACGATAGATGAGAAAAAATATATTGATTCTAATTTTGGCTTTCCTACTTTTTGCCTGTAATTCACAGACAGAAAAGAAAAAACCAATTATTAAGACTGCTGACAATTCTGTCGTGATTTTGATTAATAAAAAATCAGAAAAATTCATTCCTGAGACAAAGGGAACTGAAAAATTTGATACAATAATAGCCGACAGCAAGATACAAATCACTATTAAAAAAACAGACCTTGACAGTTACGTAATCAATGAATATGAAGAAGATGGTAACAAACAAATTGACAAATATAGAGATGCTGAAATATCGCTTACAATTAAACAAAATTCACAAATATTTTTAGACACTGTATTTACAAAAAAACAGTTTTCGAAATATGTTAACAAAGGATTTTTAGATAATGCCATTTTTTTAAATTATTGGTTTGAGGCGTCAGGGAAAGACAAAATTCAATTCTTTGGAGTAATTGCTAAACCAGAGACCGACAATACAATTGACTTTTATCATTATTTTGATTTGGCAAATAGAAAATTGACTTTTGTTCAAAAAACTGAAGAAGATGAAGATTAAAAAGCAACCCATAACCGCTACTGCAACGGATTTGGGCAATAGGCTTAATGGAAAAATGGTCAAGTATCTGGATCATTTGGCAAATCCGAAGAATGGGCTTAATTTAGTCTCAAACCCACTGTAATAGCAACACGTTGTGAGCTATTTTACCATAATAACTAAATATGAAAACCTTAAATAAAATATTATTAGTTATTATTTTGACAACTAATATATCTTTAGCGCAAAAATATAAATTAGAACTGCCTGAAATAACCAATTCATTTGAAAAATTTAATCTTGATACTTTACCTAATTCATCTGACAAATATATCGGGTACACAAAGAAAAATAAGAAAGGCAAAACTATATATGTTAATATTGGAAAAAATGAATATGTAGAAAATGATTCATTACACTTTTGCTTAATACGTTATACTAAATCTGATGATAGTAAATCCACATTTTCTGGATATGATTTTTCTATTAATCCAATAGTTGGCATCTATAAAGAATTTCATGAAAATGGAAATATAAAACTTAAAGGAATATATTGTTTCTTAGGTTTTAAAATTGGTAATTGGTATAAATATGACGAAAATGGAGAATTAATTAATGTTGAGAATTTTGATCGTGATTATAAATTTGGCTATAAAAAAGTATTTAGTTTCTGTTTAATAAATAAAATTTCATTGCAAAGAATAAACAACGATAAGTCAGTATCTCAAATTAGAAAATATAATAAGTGTTGGTATATTCAATCACAACCTGATTACAATAAACGTGTTTATAAAGAATATGAAATAGATGGTAATACAGGGAAATTGATTAGCACAAAAGAACTGCCGTTAGAAGTATATTCAGAGTAATAAACATTATAATTAAAAACCAGAATTTATAAATGAAACAAATTATTTACCTATCATTTTCCTTATTCACGATTTTGACTTTTGGACAAATTAAAGACCCAACTCCAAACTTTGATATTGAATGGCCATCGGCATCTCCTGGTGATAAATGGGATTTTTCTAAGAAACCCTATAAAAAAATAATAAATTCTGAACATAGTAAATGTATTGATGAATTTGATTCCATAGGAAGACATACTAAAAGAAGTGTTTTTTGGAACGAATATACCATAATTGAGATTAAAAGATATAAAGGTGATATGATTGTAGAGCACACGCTAAAACAAATCTCTAATTTTGATCAGAACGGTAATAAAATACGTCCAGACGAAATCACAACGACTAAATTAAATCTAAACGACAAGGGAAAAATAATAGATGGCAAAACTTTCAAATTAACAAAAGACAGCATATATAAAATAATTGGTTATCAATATTATGATAATAAAAACAGACTGATTAAATGCACTGATTCAACAGGACTTAAGTATATTTCAAATTTTTATTATTCAGGTAAAAATTTAATCAGAAAAGAAGAAATAAATCAAATTGATGCAAAGACAAAAACCTTTATGGACAGAATTTACAAATACAAAGACAACCAAATCGTTTTTTATGAATCAATTAGAAGTATATTTAAAAACAATATATTAACAGAGAAAACAAATAATAGCACTGTTGAACAGGAATTTAAAAATAACCTGATTGTAAAAAAAGTTATAAAAAATAAATCAGAAACCATTGAGAGAAATTACACTTATGATAACGATAAGAACTTAATTACTTTTATTGAAACAAAAAAGAACAATTATGATGGTTTGATAACATCTCAAATGAAAAGAACCAAAAAGTATGAAAACAATCTTTTAGTTTATTCTGAAATGCAAGAGGGTTTAAGTACTGAACAAAGTAATTTTAGTTTTACATACTATTTTCATTCAGATAATGAATCGTTAACAAAAACAGAAACAACTAATAACAAAAATAATTTTCAATGTGAATACCTGTATAATGAATATAATCATTTAGTTAAAACCATTACTACTTATTCCAATGAACCTTCACAGAATGAAGTTGTATATGAAATTGAATACTATTAAAAAAACAGCACACAACACGATGTTTTGCGAGATTTGGGCATTTTGCTTTTAAAAAAGGTCTTTTATTTGGAAGTTTAAGCAAAACCGAAAATAAGGCTTAATTTAACCCCAAACCTCTTGTAGTAAGGGAACCTTATGTGCTATGTAGCCAAAAAACTGCAGAAAATATAGAGGAAATGAAAAATATGAAGAGAATTATAATCTTATCTTTTTTATCAATTTTACTTGTTTCGTGCAAGGATAATTCCATTGAAAAAAATTACGAATTGGATTACAATCCAAATGAAGAAATTAACTTAGTAAATAAACAAAAATCAGGAATCGGATATAATATAATATCAATTCCTGGACATATACTTTTTTATGGACATTCAAAAGATTATATAATTGTTATTCAAAAACCATCAGATAGTATTTATAATTTTAATGAAAACTTAAAATATGATAAAATGATGGAAAAAGTTTTTAAAAGTAATTTTAATCAATTTTGGATTTTGAAAGTTAAAAATGATAGTTTATTTGGACCGTTCCAAAAAGCTGAATATCTAAAAAAACGAAAAGAAATTGGAGTTCCTGACAATCTTAAAATAAACTACTCAACAGAAGAATTTTATTTAAAAGTTCAAAGAAAAGACATACAATATAAGAATCCAGACTCTGAAGTTGTAGATGTTAAAAACTTAATGGGAAATCAGCCGAAATAAAAAACACATCACACAACCGCTACTACAAAAGATTTGGGCATTTGTCTTAATTTGAAAATGGTTTTGTCAGAAAATAAGTCTTAATTTAACCCCAAACCTCTTGTAGCAAGGGAACTTTATATGCAAGCCTTAAACAACTTAACAATGAAAAGAACTCTATCTGTATTTTTTATGTTTCTCTCTTTTTTTGCTATATCACAGACACAAAAGAAAAATGAGAAATCAATAGACAAAATTGAATCAAACTGTCTAAATAAAAGTGAAATTTCTAATGCGGAAATGTGTAACTGCACAATAAAAGCAAGAGAATCGTGGGACAAAGAATTAAACAAATATTACGGACTTTTGAAAACTAAACTTCCAAAAGAAGCATTTGAAATTTTGAAAGAATCACAAAAACAATGGATAAATTATCGAGATAAAGAATATTTGTTTATTTCTAAATTTTATTATGAAGTTAAGGAAGGAACAATGTGGTTCACGGTAGCAGAAAATAAGAAAAAGGAAATTGTGAAAGAAAGAACGCTGGAATTAGAAGAATACTATAGAATGTTAGACTTTTAAAAAGCCTGCATATAACATCGGTGGCTGTTGTACAACTAACTCTTAGTTTAATTTTGATTTCTTTTTATAAATATTTAATTCGTAATACATTAAAAATAAATTAAATGAAATTTACACATTTTGAGTTTCTTGACAAATATCACTTATTTTTGAGTTATAAAACAGCCACATTTGCTACAAGAGATTTGGGCAATTTTCTTAATTTAAAGAGGGTTTTGAACTTGGAAAATTAATGATTAACCAAAATCATGCATATTTAACCACAAGTATCGCCAGGTTGTGAAACGTCAGAAAGTGGCTATTTCTTTGAATTCTTTCCTGACAAGGCTGAACTGCAAATAAAAGAAACAGATAATATTTATATTTAAAAAGAACAAACTTATAAATAAAACCAAATATTATGAAAACTAAAATGATATGGGCAAATCTTTCCTCAAGTGATTTGGAGAAAACGGCAAAGTTTTATACTGATTTGGGTTTCAAAGAAAATTGCCAACGGACAGAAGAATTGGTAAGTATCCTTTTTGCTGACAACAATTTTATTATTAATTTCTTTGCAGACAAAAGATTTGAATCTGCCTTGAAAGGCAACATAACCAACACTAAAAACGACAATGAAATTATCTTTTCCCTGTCGGCTGACAGCAGGGAAGATGTTGACCGCTGGTTTGAAAAAGTGAAACAGGCAGGCGGAGAAATTTTCTCCAATCCGGAAAATTTTGAGGCAGGCTATACTTTTGGTTTTGCCGATCCTGACGGACATAAATTCAATTTCCTGTATTGGCCTGGAATGTGATTTTGCTTTTTCAACAGATTAAAATCCGTTGCTGCGATATTATCCGAGCCTGTGGTCTATAATGTAAAAGTCCATAAAATATGGGTATTAAAACGTTTCCAAAAGAATAACCACACAACAAAAAAACTCAAAATCAAATCATTAGAATAAAAAAATCATTAAAACATTTGCGAAACCGAAAAGTTGCGCATATATTTGCAACTGATTGGTTTCTTAATTAAAAAAGTATGAGAAGAGATGTTTTTCAAGCCATAGCCGATCCGACAAGAAGAGCTATCATCGCCTTAATTGCCTTACAGGCCATGACGCCTAACACAATTGCTGAAAATTTCAATACTACGCGACAAGCGATTTCAAAACACCTCCGCATACTAACGGAATGCGAATTGGTAAAACAAGTACAGCAGGGCAGAGAAATCTATTATTCGCTTGAAATCAAGAAAATGAAGGAAATAGACGAATGGTTAGAACAATACCGAAAAATTTGGGAAATCCGTTTTGACCAGCTCGATGACGTATTATCAACAATTAAAAAAAATAAAAAATGAACAACAATCTGCTATTTGATTTTACCGTTGACAAAACAGCCAAAACGGTAGTCATAAACCGAGAATTTAATGCCGATCTTTCGCTGGTATGGGATGCTTTTACCACGAAAGAACTGCTGGATCAGTGGGTTGCTCCAAAACCTTGGACTTCCAGAACAAAATACATGGATTTTAAAGTTGGCGGAAAACGCTTTTATGCGATGGTGAGCCCAGAGGGGCAGGAACATTGGTCCATTCAGGAATATACTTCTATTAGCCCGAAGACCCATTTTAAAATGTACAACGCTTTTGCCGACAAGGACGAAAATCCTCAATTACCGGGCTCCGAATGGGATTATAATTTCAGTGAAGAAAACGGAAAAACAAAAGTCCGCATCTCAATTTACAATGAATCTCTTGAACGCATGGAGAGAATGATCGAAATGGGTTTCAAAGAAGGATTCACAATGTCTATCGACAACCTAGAAGAATTATTGGAAGCATTATCGAAAAAATAATTTCGCTTCCAGAACTAAAAGACAATAAAACAAACCTCACTTTCCCGATATAATTAGGGATAAAGCGGGGTTCTTTATTTATATTTTATGACTATCCGCAAAGCATACTAAATGTTTTTTTTTGCCACTGATTACACAGATTCTCACAGATTTTACATGCCTTTTTTAGAAATCTGTGTTAATCTTTATAATCTGTGACCAATTTTATCGATTGGGTATTAGTCACGGATAGTTATATTATACTTTATGCTTTTCCATTAAAAGAACTCTTTTTTACAGCCAAAATCTAATATATTTATAATCAAAAACATCTCAACATTTTTAGATGAAGTTTTCTTGTCGAAAAATTAGACCCTAGCTTTATGAAAACGTACCAATGAAAAAAACATCATTACTAATTTTATTTTTTGTTGCGCAAGGCATACTTGGACAAAATAAAATGAAACCTCTCTCAGAACTAATAAATACAACAGATTCCAGCTGGCCAATAGTACAGGAATGGATTAAATCTGCCAAAAACAAAGCTGAGATATTAGAATTGGATTCTGCTACAGATAAAAATGCTTTATACAACACTCAGGTAACAACCCGTTCTCCAATGGGAGCAATTATTTATTATACTGGAGGAATAATCATTGATAATGGCTGGATTAGAATATTAGGCTCAGGAAATTCAAAACTTACCAGTTCAATTTCAAACTGGAATAAAGGAAAATCATTCAAGGAATACGGCGATTCACCACCATTTCTGCTAATTGCCGATGATGCAATAGGAGGATTTTATATTTTAAATGGAGGGGCATTCGGTAATGATTTCGGCAAAATCTATTATTCTGCGCCAGACAGTCTGGAATACGAACCTTTGAATATAACCTATTCCGAATTCATTTTGTTTTGTCTTAACAATGACTTGGACGCCTTTTACAAAGGTTTGCGATGGAAAAACTGGGAAAAAGATGTGAAAAACCTTAATTATGATAAAACCTATAATTTCTATCCTTATTTATGGACCAAAGAAGGAAAAGAAATTGAAAAAAATGCTAAAACAGAAGTCCCCGTAGAGGAACAGTATAGTTTAAAAATAGGCTATTACAAGTAATAAAGCCTAATGTTTCGCTCCAAAAAAACAGACTAATTTTGAACATTAATACCGACAAAATATGAAAAACTGCCTTGAATGCGGTGACCCGATTGTAGGCCGAGAAGACAAGAAATTCTGCAGTGACGGATGCCGAAATGCCTATAACAACAAAATAAATAAGGACAGCACGAATTATATGCGCAATATCAATAACAAATTGCGCAAAAATTACCGAATTTTGTCGGAACTAAATGTTGAAGGAAAATCGAAAACGACCCGAGCCAAATTGATGAGCAGGGGTTTTGATTTTGAATTTTTCACCAGCATTTTGAACACCAAGTCGGGGAATACTTACTATTTCCTATACGACCAAGGCTATATGGTTTTGGAAAATGATTACTATATGCTTGTTAAAAAAGATATTTAATACCACACATACTAATGAAGAAAAATTATTCCTCCATTATAACCGCTGCCGTAATCCTTGGGATTTTGGGCTTACTGTTTGCCTCGCTAATGCCTTCGTATTCGGAGGGTGAGGAAAAGAAAGTCACTGAATTTTCGACGGACAGAGCCATGGAACATGTCGAAGCGATTGCACAGCATCCGCATTATGTAGGCACCAAAAACCATGAAGCTGTTGCCAATTATATCATCGCCGAGCTTGAAAAACTGGGCTTAGAAACAACAGTTCAGGAAGGCTATACACTTACAGACTGGGGGAATTTAGTAAAATCCAAAAACATTATGTGCCGTATTGACGGGACTAAACCGGGTGGCAAAGCCCTGCTTCTGCTTTCACATTATGACAGCGCACCGCATTCCTTCTCGCACGGAGCGAGCGATGATGCATCGGGTGTGGCGACGATTTTGGAAGGTGTTCGCGCTTTTTTGAATGCAAGAACCAAACACCAAAACGACATTATCATTCTGTTTACAGATGCGGAGGAATTAGGCTTAAACGGCGCTTCGCTTTTTGTAACCGAACATAAATGGGCAAAACAGGTAGGGCTAGTATTGAATTTTGAAGCCCGCGGTTCATCAGGGCCGAGTTATATGCTGATGGAGACCAACAAGGGGAATGCTGGTTTGGTAAAGGAATTTGCCAAAGCAGATCCAGCATATGCGGTTTCAAATTCACTGATGTACAGCATTTACAAAATGCTGCCGAATGATACAGATTTGACTGTTTTTCGGGAAAAGGGCGATATTCAGGGTTTCAATTTTGCTTTTATCGACAGTCATTTTAACTACCATACCCAACAGGACGATGTAGCGCATTTAGACAAAAGCACGCTTAAACACCAAGGTTCATACCTGATGCCGCTACTGAATCACTTTTCGAATGCCGATCTGAATGCTACAGCTTCCGCATCAGATGATGTTTATTTTACGATTCCGTTTGCTTTTATCAGCTATCCTTTTGACTGGGTAATACCAATGACACTGATCGCTGTTGGCGTTTTAATCATTTTGGTATTTATTGGCAAAGCCAAAAGAATGCTGAAGCTGTCCGATATTATGAAAGGCTTCTTCCCTTTCCTCGGTTCACTGATTTTTGTCGGACTGATAACGTATTATGGATGGAAAGGACTGCTGCTGATTAATCCGCAGTACAATGATCTGCTTAACGGTTTTACGTACAACGGCCACGATTATATTGCGGCTTTTGTATTGCTGAGCCTTTCGATTTGTTTTTTCTTTTATCAAATTGGTTCACAACCCAAAGTAGCAATGAACCATTATGTGATGCCGCTTATTTTTTGGATTGTGCTGAACGGTTTTCTTGCCAATAGTCTGCAGGGTGCAGGATTCCTGATTATTCCTGTGTATTTTGGATTGTTTGCCTTTGCGGTTTTTGTATTTAGCCAAAGATCGAATTGGATTGTAAACCTCATCTGCGCTATTCCCGCCTTACTGATTGTTGCACCATTTATTCAAATGTTTCCGATAGGTTTGGGACTGAAAATACTGTTTGGTAGCGCAATTTTGACGGTTTTATTATTTGTCTTAATACTGCCTGTTTTTGGGGCTTTCGCCAAAAAAGGAATCTGGTCGCTGTTTTTCTTTTTAACAGCCGTTATCTTTTTCGCGAAAGCGCAATACCATTCGGGTTACGAAGCGGGTGAAGCTAAATCGAACAGTTTGGTGTATTACTATAATGCGGATACCAACAAAGCACATTGGCTGACTTATGACACCAATCTGGATTCCTGGACAAAAGGTTATCTAGGAGAAAAGCCGAAAGGCGCGAAAATTTTCAATGATTTGAAGCTGTACAGCAAATACAATTCAGAGTTCACCTATTCTGCCGAAGCTCCAAACAAAGACATAGCAAAACCAAGCATTTCGTTCCTAAAAGACAGCGTAGTAGGCCATAAAAGATTCCTAAAAATACAGATCACGCCAAACCGAAAAGTCAACCGCTATGATGTTTTTGCTAATGAAATTATGCGTTTTTATAATTTCAAAGCCAACGGAACTTCGACTCTTGGACAGCAGGGAACCGAATTAGAACGAAACGGCAAAAAACTGCTGAGCTATTATGTAGTCAACAACGAACCGCTGGTGTTACAGTTCACAATAAACAAAGCGACGATTCTTGATATGGATGTGATGGAAAGTTCTTTTGACTTGATGGTCAACCCAATTTTCTCCATGACTCCAAGGGAAAACTGGATGATGCCTACACCATTTGTATTAAACAATGCGGTAATTATTACCCAAAAAATAAGACGCAGACCGAAAGCTGCTCCAACAATTAAACCTGTAGCTGTACAGCCGATTGTGGCTGACAGTTTGAGAGTAGTGAAAGATAGTTTGAAAGTAAAGTAAAAGCAGTTTCGTAAAACTTCTCAAAAAAAAACAGAGATATCCAAAGTTTAATAAAATGACTTTGAATATCTCTGTTCCTTTTTTTCATAAATGTGCAATTACATAAGCATTTTTATCAAACAGATTAAAAAGTTCTATTACTTTATAAATTTTAACTGCTGTGTGCCGGTATTTGTTTTTAGTTTTATCAGATAAACACCAGAAGCCCAAGAGCTGACATCCCAGCTGGACACAGCATTTGTAGTTCTTATTCTTTGACCAGCCATGTTATAAAACTGCACTTTTTCGACAGTTATACCACTAGGAATGTCAAGTGAAAGAATATTATTGGCAGGGTTTAAGAATAACTGTGCCGTGCTCAGTTCATTTTTTTTGGAAGATGTAATTGTTGTATTGTCTTTGGAAATAATATTTTTTGCACGGTCAAATGTGATGCTTGTAATCGTAAAAGGTACTTTTTCGGTAAAAGTTTCCCCATTGAAAGTATTATTCAGAACCAAATCCAATTGCTGTCCTCCGCTTCCAAAAATCCTGATAGGAACGGGCATCTCAAAAAAGGAAACTGAAGCATCCGATTGTGTCTGACTGACCGTAAATCTGGCTTCACCGCTGTCTAAATTTTCAGCAGAAATGCTATAACTTGGATAGCCCTGCCCATAAACCCAGTCATTAAAAAATTCCGTCAGACTATTGCCGTAAACAGCTTCCAAATGCGATTGCAGATTCGAAGTTTTGGCATATTTATAAGCAAGATTCGGGTCTTTTAAATAATTTTTTATTCCTTGAAAAAACAAAGCATCCCCCATTTTAAAACGGAGCATGTTTAGCACCATTGCTCCTTTGTCATAGGTTAATCGGGAACTGAAAATCCTGTCAACATTAGAAAGCTCAGCATCTGTTACATATACGGATCCATTAGTTTTGGAAACTATGTTATCAATCATTTTATTTTTTTCAGAAACAAAGGCATTCTGTCCGTCAAAGTTTTCGATAACGAGGGAAGCTGCATAAACCGCAAAACCTTCATTCAGCCAAATATCATTCCAAGTACCGCAGGTGACTTTGTTTCCAAACCATTGGTGAGCCATTTCATGAGCAATTAAATCTCTTTCAAAACTATTCATAAAAGAAACCGTAGTATGCTCCATTCCGCCTCCCCATTCAAACTGCGCGTGTCCATATTTCTCGGCATGAAAAGGATAGATTTCAAAAAGGTTTTCGTAAAAATTCAAAATCAATGGCGTCTGGTCCAATTTTGTTTTAACCGATGCTAACGTTTCGGGATAAATGTAATTGATGATGGGATACTGGCTGGGCGCAGTTCCTCCCTGCTGATTGTAAATACTATAATTAGTGACCGCTATAGCAACTAAATAAGCGGGAATAGGATAACCGTGATGAAAATGGGTAGTTTTGCTGGCTCCGTTAATTACGGGTGCTTCGGGCTCAACACCATTGGAAACACTGACATATTGTGAAGGTGCCGTAATGTAAACATCAACTGCATCAATTTTATCATTCAAATCCTGCTTGCAGGGCCACCAGTCGCGAGATCCATAAGGTTCTGATAAAGTATATAAAATAGGAGAACCATTGTGTGCCGCAGTAATAAATGCTTTCTCCCCTGTGGCCGGAGTCCCTGAATATCTAATTTCGAGAGAAGCCGAAGCTCCCGATTTTAAAATAGCAGGTAAAGTAATGACTAATTCATTATTGGCATTTTGCACAAAGGCTAATGACACGCCATTCTGAATAACAGCACTTACTGTGAGTTTATTCGTTAAATCAAAAGTCACTGAGTTAAGATCAGACAATGCAGTAAAAGTACTGGTCACAATTCCTGAAATAAAATATTTGGCCGGATCTACAGTAAATTCCAATTTTTGATAAGTAACATCATAATTTAATGTATTGGGATTAACACTCAGGTTCATCTTCTGGACCGCTGTCTTTCGTTCAATCTGGGCAATATCTGATGTTTGGCTTGTGCTTTTTTGAACACAGCTTAAAATCATTAAAATCTGTACAGCCAGCAAAAGACTTTTTCTCATTTCAATTCTATTAATGTGCCAAATATAATCATTGGTTTTGTTTTAAAGACTTAAAAACCAACCACAAAATACCATTCGTTTAACCAGCATAAAATTTGTCTTTTTTTATAGTGTTTATCTGGTTTATGCCATCGAAAAAAGTAAGAATGAATCACTAGTTTTATTTCCTAAAATCCGCTCTAAAAGATTATATTTGAAAACCTATAAAATTATCAAAATATTCATTTATAAATCGGCATTTTAATGGAAACAATATTCAAAGAAAAACAAAAATTTACCCAATGGTGGTTATGGTTATTTTTAATCGGGCTTGGAATTTTTCAAGTTTACGGCCTTTTCAGCCAGCTGATTAAAGATGTGCCTTTTGGGAACAAGCCAATGTCAGATATGGGACTGATTTTCTTTACGCTAATTCCATTCGGACTGATAGCTTTCTTCTGGTACATGAAACTGGAAACAGAAATAGACGAAAAAGAAATACGCATTACTTTTATTCCATTGACAAAAAAAACATTGAAATGGGATGAAATAAAATCTGCAGCAATTATAGAATATAAGTTTGTCGGTTACGGAGTCCGGTTATTTACTTCTTATGGGACTGTTTATAACACTAAAGGAAAAACAGGACTGGCGGTTGAATTAAACAGCGGAGAAAAAATCTTAATCGGCACACAAAAAGCTGAGGAATTGACCAAAAACATTGAAAAACACCACAAGAATAAATTTGTAATTTAAACAGATTTACAAAACCAATCACAGCGTTTTTAGTTATGGTAAGAATAATGTAAACAATTTCAATAATTATGTAACAGTCTCCAAGCTCTCTAAAGCTAATTTAGCTATTATTAATTTAAAAATTGATAATATAACATAACTTCAGGAGATTATGACTCTACAGTCAGTCCTTGTGCAGTAACAACTCTGTCAGGAATTTATTCCAGAGGAAACAGTAAAATAACAATTATATACATCAGATAATTGATTTTCTGGTGTTAAATGCTGCCTCTTTTGGGAAGCAGGATGAAACGGAAATGACTTTTAAAGCTATTTCCGTTTTTTTTAGAAATTGATAATCAACAGCTCTTTATTTAAAATAATTTTTCAAATTCAGCCGGCATTTTATTTATCGGTTTTATTTTAATGTCCTTGTAATAAACCTCAGCAGCTTCACTCTGCAGCTGTATTTTGCCTTCTATTAGAGGCTGAAATTCCTTGCCGTCATAATAACGGGAATTTTGCAAAACCATTACCACTTTACCATTAATTATATGAAGGCTTTTACCCTCAAAACAAACTAATTCAATTTCTGTCCAGCCGTTATTAGGTGTTTCGGCTCTCATTTTTCGCATGCAGAAACCAGTGTTATTTGTGTGGGTGCCAAATGATAAAAAATTTTGGCTTTCATCAGCAACTGCACTCATTGTTCCTTCTGGAAGATACGCTCTGATGTCGATAGCAGCATTGGCAATGTTCCAATAATCTCCAAAATGTCCTTCCATAACCTGAAACTCCTGCGCCAGCATCCAGGCACGCCAGTAATCTACCCCTGCTTCGCCTTGAGAGTGATAAAGTACGCCTGCATCCATAAGTTTGTCTGCTCTAGGCTCCCATTTTTTGGTTCCAAACTTTACTTTTAGCTTTAAGCGATAGTTTTTAAATTTTTCTTTGGTAAAAACACAGCCATAATATTCCCCTGAAACTTTCAGCACCGGCTCATTTTTATCCTGAATTACCGTAAACATATTATTTACATTTTTGTTATAGCCAATTGGCATGATTTCCTTACCGTCAGCATCCGTTGGAATTTTTCCAGAATACCCATTTTGATGTTTATAACTCAGGTACATTTCCCATTTACTCAGATTATTGTCCAATAAATTTATCCAGCCCTCATCCTTGAAATGACTTTCTTTTGTTAAGGAAGTTAAACTGAAAAGAAGCCCAAGCAATAGTAATAAAGAAGTTTTTTTCATAAGGTCTCTGTTGGTTATTTAAATAGCAGTTAGTATAACAAAACTAATGATTTTATTAAAGATGCAGTTTTATACCTTATTAAAAAATAAGATTTTTCTTTTATTTTATCTAATAAATGATTTTTATTTGATAAAAAACAAAATCAGTTGCGTATTAGCAATATTATTTGATGCAATTTTGCAGTCTATTATATAAAATTAATTCACATGGAATTCGGCAGAATCATTATTTCAGAAACCGCATCAAACAGCGAAAATCCTCAAGACATCATCAATTCTAATATTTCAGTAATCAATTTAATGCGCGAAGAAAAAGTAGATGATGATCTGATTCATGAAGATGCTCTGATGAGTTATTATCTGGATTATTACGTTTCCCAATACACTGAAGGGAATTTTGCCCAATTTGTATATAATTCGCGCTGGAACACTGAATTAAATGAACTTATTGAAGAAGGACTTCAATTACTTGGTGCCGAAAAACATTTGGAACTGTTCCAGCAGCAATGCAAAAAAGTAAAACTGATGAGCAGCGTCAAAAGAGAAAAATTCTTCAAAAGCAGACTCGAAGGTGTAAACCCAATTAGAGATTTATTGAATAATGATACTTTTTTTGAAATAGAAGAAAACCTGATAGAACTAAATGCTAATTTCTTGAAATCACATCCAGACACAGAAATACTTTCCGTAGACGAAATGTTTACTGTTCTGGAAGAATTCATAGGACACGAGATCAAAAGAGAATAGCCTTCTGATCAATAATTTTCATTTTAACAAGCACATTCAATTTTCAGTCCGACTTTGTTTCCGCTGGTTCCTTCTGTCGCGTAGCCGTCAAATTTCCACCATTCGATACCGCCGATTAATTCTTTTACCTTGAATCCTAATCTGGCCATATTCAGTGCGCCTTTGGTCGAGGCATTACAGCCTATCCCATCGCAATAGGTTACATACAAAACTTCTCTGTCCAAATGGGCTGTTGTTTCTGCATTCATTTCGCGGTGCGGCATATTAATTGCGTTTGGAATATGCTCTGCCTCATAACCAAATGCTTTTCGGGCATCGAGTGCGATTACTTTTTCGCCATTGTTCAAAGCGTCAAACAAATCGGATGGATCCATCTCAAAGGCTAATTTGTTTTCATAAAATTTTATCTGCTCTTCCATTTATATAATTTTTTAGATTGATTAATACTCCAAAATTAAAGTAACTGTTTTTCAAATACTAACGAAAAGAATTCATTCATTGCATTAATTCTTTTCATATAAATCCATGCAGATTTTTTGTTCCTTTGTAAAAACAATTCTTTAAATGGAAATCAGACATCTCAAATTGATAAAGGCAATTGTCGAAGAAGGGAGCATCACAAAAGCGATTGACAAACTGCATTTGACACAATCTGCCTTGAGTCATCAGCTCAAGGAAGCCGAATATCAATTGGGTACCAAATTGTTTTTGAGAACGAATAAAAAACTGATTCCGACCAAAGCCGGCGAGAAAGTGTATGGAATAGCCAATGAAATCCTAGACAAACTTTCGGAAACGGAACTTCAAATCAAGGAAATGGTTTTTGGAGAATTTGGCGAAATCCGCATCAGTACCGAATGTTTTTCCAGTTACCATTGGCTGCCTTCAGTTATAAAGCAGTTTCATGATTTATATCCAAATATTGAATTGAAAATCGTTACCGAAGCCACTCATTATCCATTACAGAAACTATTGGATAATGTAATCGACATCGGAATTGTCAGTGACCAGATCAAAGACGGCAGAATAAAATATATAGAACTTTTTCAGGATGAAGTGATGATGGCCGTTTCCGAAAATCATCCGTGGGCCAATAAAAAATATGTGACTCCCGAAGATTTTGCCAATGAACATTTAATCATTCATTCTCTTCCGCTGGAAACCGTTACTGTGCATCAGATGTTTTTGGCACCAGCCAAAATAACACCAAAAAAAATAACGCCGCTGCCACTCACCGAAGCCTCAATAGAAATGGTCAAAGCTGATATGGGTGTGATGTCAATGGCAAAATGGGCGTTACAGCCGTATTTAAAAAATGGTGCTGTCAAAGCCATAAAAATTGGCAAAAACGGGCTGAAAAGAAAACATTTCATCGCCATCAGGGCCGAAAAAGAATATCCGGAATATTTCAGTCATTTTATTGGCTTTTTACAAAACGAAATTAATCTCCAATGAACTTTCTGATACGAAACTGCCAGCCAGACGATATAAGCATTTTAATTGATTTGTGCCAAAAACATACCGAATACGAACAAGCCTCTTTTGATCCCGCTGGAAAAGGAGAAAAGCTCAAAAACGCTTTGTTTGGCGAAAACCCAAAATTATCCTGTCTGATTGCAGAAGTCAATGATAAAATAGCTGGCTATACGAGTTATACTTTTGATTTTTCAACCTGGGACGCGGCCACTTTTATGTATATGGATTGCCTGTATCTCGAAGAAGGTTTCCGCGGTTTTGGCATTGGCGAAGCCCTGATCGAAAAGTTAAAACAGATTGCAGCAGACAAAAACTGTATCAATATACAATGGCAGACTCCTGAATTCAACGAAAGAGCCATTAAATTTTACCGCCGCATCGGCGCGACAGGAAAAGACAAAGTGCGGTTTTTTCTGGATTTATAAATGAATAGAAATACCTCTTAAAAACAACCAAGACAAAAAAACAGTTGAGAAAATGAAACTTTTCAAATTTTTAAAAAAGAACAACAGCAAACCAGTATATAAATGTTCTTGCTGTGGACAAAAGTATGACGAGTTACCACTTTGTTTTGGTTCTGAATTTCCCGACTATTACTTTTCTGTTCCGCCAGAAGATAGAGAAAAAAGGATCGAACTAAAAGAAAGTTTGTGTGTAGTTGACAAACAGCATTTTTTTCATCATGGCAGACTGACAATTCCAATTGTTGATCATAATCAAGATTTAATTTTTAATGTATGGACATCAATAAGTGCTGACAATTTTAGTAAACGAATGGACTTATGGGAAGATCCAAGCAGAATAAATGAAAAACCTTATTTTGGCTGGTTACAGACGACTGTTCCAACTTACGAAGACACATTAAATATTAAAACGATTGCAATAGAACAAGAAATGGGAATAATTCCTGTAATAAAATCAATTGAAGAAGAACATCCTTTGACAATAGATCAAGAGAATGGAATTACCTATAAGAAAGCGGTGGAAATTGTAGACGAAATTATTAAAAGTCAGCATAATACAAACTGAAACTATCGTCGCATAAAAAATTATAAAAACTTAAAATGAAACAAATAAGCATATTAGGCTGTGGCTGGCTGGGTCTGCCTTTGGCGAAAACATTATTGACAAATGGGTTTTACGTGAAAGGTTCGACCACGTCCGAAAGTAAACTTCCTATATTAAAATCGTTGGGAATTGAAGCTTTTTTAATTTCGCTTGACAGCAAAAACATAAACGGTGCCGTCGAAAATTTTCTCAACGGAAGCGAGACTTTAATTGTCAATATTCCGCCTCAATTGAGAGGAAAAAACAATGATTCTTCGACTGTGGAAGAAAAGGTATTTGTCGAAAAAATAAAGAATCTGATTTCATTTCTTGAAAACGCTGCTGTAAAAAATGTCCTCTTTGTGAGTTCAACTTCAGTTTATGGTGTAGCCAATGGAAGAATCACCGAAGAAACCCATCCAAAACCAGATACTGAAAGCGGAAAACAATTACTGGAAGCAGAAACGCTGCTGCAGAACAATTCCAGCTTCAAAACCACGATTCTGCGTTTCGGCGGACTCATTGGCGAAGACCGGAATCCTATTAAATTTTTGGCTGGAAAAGAAAATCTGGAGAATCCGGATTCCTGTATTAATTTTATTCATCAGGAAGACTGCATTGGGATAATCCTAAAAATAATTACTGCCGGTTCCTGGAACGAAATCTACAACGGAGTAAGTCCTTTTCATCCCACAAGAGAGAAATATTATACTGAAAAAGCTTCCGGACTGAACTTATCTCCGCCTAAATTTGACCACACTAAACCTTCGGCTGGTAAACTGATTTCAGGCGAAAAAATCGAAAAAATTTTGGAATATCAATTTATAAAACCAAATTTATAAATAGAAAACTAAAATTAGTTAAGCTCTCGCTGCTTCCCAAAATGGCTTTGCAGCAGTCTTGACAATTCTTCCTTTTTAATTGGTTTAGAAATATAACCGTCACATCCTGCTTTTATTGTTTTCTCTTTATCCCCTTCCAGCGCAAAAGCTGTCTGGGCAACAATAATTACTTTTTTATTGAATTTTCTGATTTCCTTTGTAGCTTCATATCCATTCATCTGCGGCATCTGCATGTCCATCAGAATTAAATCAATATCAGGATTATTACGGCAGATTTTTACCGCTTCAACTCCTGTTTTTGCTGTTATAATTTCTTTTCCAAATGGATTTAAAACCTTTAGAATTAACAGCCTGGATATTTTATCATCCTCAGCAATCAGTATTTTCAGTTTTGCGATCTCACAATCGAATTGACACGCCGGCATATTGATTTCTGTACAGTAGTTTTCTTCCAACTTCACCATACTTGGAATTGTAAAATAAAATATAGATCCTTTTTCCGGCTCGCTTTCTACCCAGATTTTACCGCCGAGCAATTCTACATAAGCCTTTGCTATAGACAAACCCAAACCAGCTCCCTGACGTGCCATTTTATCATTGAAATCAGCTTGAATAAAACGTTCAAATATAGCATTATGCCTGTCTTTTGGAATTCCTATTCCAGTATCTTTTACAAAAAATTCAATATGATCATCCTTTTCTGTATATCCAAATTCTATAATTCCTTTGATAGTAAACTTGATTGCATTTTTAACCAGATTGATAAGAATGGCATATAGTTTTTCGCGGTCAGTCCTAATTATAGTTTCATCCCCGTCCAGAGGCGTTTTAAGAAGAAGAAGCACTCCTTTCTCCTGTGTTTCGGGCTTAAAAAAAGTATGTATGTACTGGAGCAGTTCATCAATATTTGTCGCTGAAAAAACAGCGTTCATCTGCCCAGCCTCAATTTTTGAAATATCGACAATATCATTGATAATATTAAGCAGACGGGTACCGCTCTTTTCGATAATTTCAAGGTAATTCTTCTGTTCTTCACTGCTTAGATCAGCTTCTTTCAATAATTCGGCAAACCCCATTATTCCATTCATCGGAGTTCTGATCTCATGACTCATATTGGCGAGAAAAGCAGATTTTAACTGGTCGCTTTCTTCTGCTTTTATTTTAGCTTTCTGCAGTTCACTGATGGCTTCTTTTAGTTTTTCCTTAGATGAAATTAATTTTTTATAATTTTTTTTGAGCGAATTATTTATCCGCTCATACTCTTTGTTTTTAACCGAAAGATCCTGACTTAAACGCCATGCAATGATTTTTGCACGCCGTTTGGTTATTAATAAGGAATAAGATAATGCAAATAACAGCAGACTTATTACGATGCCGCCAATTGCTGCCACTAGTGTTTTACCCGAAAAGAAAAAGGAGCTTCCAATTGGCTGGGAAAATACCAAAGTCCATTTTTTATTATTAAACAAAACTGGAAGTATTCGCGTTCTAATCTTGGTATCGCTGCTTTTTATACTGTTTTCATGGTTATCGAACAATAGTGTTTTTTGTGAGAGGAATTCGCCGTCATAAATTTTCAAATGAATATTTTTGTCACCGTCTAACTTCCATTCCTCTAAAATACTTTTCATTAAATCATCCATCCGAAAAGGGCTGAAAACCCATCCCAATATAGCCGAACGCCTTTCTGCTATTGTATTTATTAGCGTATTTTTATAAACAGGAACGTAGATTAATGTCCCTGCCTGAACATTTTTTTTAGTTTCCTGGCGCAGCACTACTTTTCCTGACAGAACCGGCATATTATAATCCCGGGCTTTTTCCATCGCTTTACGTCTGACTGATTCTGAAAACATATCGAAACCCAGAGCCCGGGCATTTCTTTCATTATATGGCTCAAGATAAATGATCGAAGTGTAAACTGCTCTGTCTCCCGCAGGATAAACTGTGTATTTTGAAAATCCTTCTTTCTGAATATTCTGAATGTGTTTTTTTAACTGCTCTTTTTTTACGATAGCTGCATATCCAAAACCCTGGACTCCTTTAAAATTTTCATTCACTGTTGAAAATTTATTGAATTGCTCCCACTCTTTCCGAGTGACTAATTGGGAAGCTTCAAAAAAAGAAGAAGCATTAAGAAGAAATTGTACATGCAGATTGATTCGGAGGAAAATCTTTGTTTTAACCTCATTACATGCCAGAACGAACTCTTTTTGAGACTGAGATTCATCATCCTGGCTTACATAATGGGAAACACCAAAAGTTATTATAAGTCCAACAAATAGAATTACAAAAGAATTCCACAAAGGGTTGTGATTTTTTGCAGCGCTATTTTTTATATGTCTTACATTTGGCATCTTACTATTTCTTCAGCAGTTAAAGTAACTTATGGAAAGCGATATTTTTTATCTTCAGTTTAAATTATCATTTATCTGAAAGGTATAAATCCGTTTTTTAAACTTAAAAAAAAATCCTTTAATAAAGAACAAATTAATAAAAAATAATAATATTAAAAAATCATGTTAAAAACTTAACAATTTATAAAAATAAACCGTCTTTTATTACAGCTTTTGTAAGTTTAAAAAACATTCGGTCTCTGGCAACAGAAAACAAAATCTGCGGTAAGATCTGTTATTATATGAATCAAATCCGCTGTTCTCGAATGGTTTTCATTCCATTTTATTTTAGAAACTATCTTAAAACAGAAAAAAATTACAGTAAAAAGACATTGTTTTAATCTTACCTTTGCCACGGTTTGGTTACTCCTAACCTTGCATTAAAACTGCTTTAGACCGACAAAATCGAAAGGTTTTTTGGCAGATGCCTTTATTAAAAATAGTTTATAAATTGAGAACAAAAATAAAAACTGCTATAAAATCCAGAATTAACGCCATCGGGTTACCTATTTTCGCATTGTGCTGGGTAGGATTTTTTTGGGGCACCACATGGCTGGCATCCAAGGAAGGTGTGAGACATATGCCGGGACTGCAGCTTGCTGCCATAAGACAGTTTATAGCTGGATTTCTTTATTTATGTTTCTTTATTTTTAAAAAAGAGCCTTGGCCTAAAGGAAAACAATGGAGAACAATTCTGATTTTAAGTCTGCTCAATTTCTTTTTAAGTAACGGTCTTAGTACTTGGGGCGTAAAATATATTAGCAGCGGTTTGGGCGCTATCATAGCAGCAATGGTTCCTTTGTGGATTTTACTAATTAATTTTTGCAAAGGCGAACGCATCACCAGATTAGCAGTTTTAGGAATTTTAATCTGTTTTGGCGGTGTCTGCATTATTTTCTACGAACACCTGCTTGATTTTTTGCAGCCTGACTTTCAATTTGGGATTGTGCTTTCTATAATGGCAACTATTACATGGTCATTTGGAACATTATACACCAAGAAAAAGGCCGCAAGTTTTAATCCGTATTTTAGTTTAGGCCTGCAGATGTTTATTTCCAGTATTTTTCTTTTTTCGTTGATAGGTGCCACTGGAACGGGTATTCCCCTGTCTGAAATCCCTGTAAATTCCTGGTGGGCAATTGCTTATTTGGTAATTATTGGATCGCTTTTAACTTTTATTGCTTTTATTTATGCACTGCAGAAACTCCCAACAGAACTGAGCAGCCTTTATGCTTATATGAATCCAATAGTTGCAGTAATTCTTGGCTCATTGATTTTTGAAGAACCTTTAACCTCGGCAATTATTTTTGGCGGAAGCGTTACTTTAATAGGTTTGTATCTTATTAATTTCGCCATGCGAAAAAAACGCTGACCAGAAGTATAATTACATCTGATTCTTTCATAATACTCAAATCTTATATCGAATTTGGTTTTAAAAGACATAAAAAAATCCCATCAGTTTTAGAATCTGATGGGATTTTTTATGCTTTTAGCTAAAATTATTTACTACCAGATTTTAACTCTTTTCTCAGGAACGATAAACATTCCTTCACCCGATTTAATATCAAATGCTTGATAAAAAGCATCAATATTCTGTAATGGTACATAACCTCTATACATACCCGGCGAATGCGGATCTGTTTTTACACGGTTTTTGATAGCTTCATCACGCATTTTGATGCGCCATACGGTAGCCCAAGATATAAAGAAACGCTGTTCTGGTGAAAATCCATCAATTAGTTCGGGTCTTCCGTTTTCTTTCAAAAACAATTGCAATCCATCATAAGCGGCGTTTACTCCCCCTAAATCGCCAATATTTTCGCCAAGCGTAAATTTACCGTCGACATGTATTCCCGGTAAAGGCTCTAATGCACTGTACTGATCGGCAAGAGCTGTTCCTAATGCACTAAATTGTTTTAAATCTTCGGCAGTCCACCAGTCAACAAGATTTCCATCAGCATTGTAGCGCGCTCCTGAATCGTCAAATCCATGAGATATTTCATGTCCGATAACAGCTCCAATTCCTCCATAATTTACAGCTTCATCGGCTTGGTAATTATAAAATGGAGGCTGTAAAATGGCTGCAGGGAAAACAATTTCGTTATAAGATGGGTTATAATAAGCATTTACAGTTTGCGGAGACATGTGCCATTCTGTTTTATCAACTGGTTTTGAAAGTTCCTCAATAGCTTTTTGATGATTCCAGACTGAAACATTTTTTGAATTCTCAAAATAACTGCCTCCTTCAGAAGGCGCTTTTATTACTAGTTTTGAATAATCTTTCCATTTATCCGGATATCCGACTTTTATAGAAATTTTATTTAATTTTTCAATTGCTTTTACTTTTGTTTCAGCAGACATCCAAGTTAAATTGTTAATTCTGAATTCATAACCTTTGATGATGTTTTTAATCATCTTCTCCGCTTTTGCTTTCGCTTCTGCAGGAAATAATTTTTCAACATATAATTTCCCTAAAGCTTCTCCAATATTTCTATTCACAATCAGTAAAGCTCTTTCTTCAAGAGGTCTTTGTGTAATGGCACCTGTTAATGTTTTTTCATAAAAATCAAAATCAGCAGCATCTATATTCATTGATAATTTGCTGGCTGAATTATTCAACAGAGTCCATTTCATAAATTCTTTCCAGTCATCCACTTTATTTTCGGTAAAAATAGCCTGCAACGCTTTCATATAACGAGGCTGATCAACATTGACTGTACTTAATTTTGAAAATCCAACTCCCGAAAAATAATTTTCCCAATTGATTGCCGGTACCATTTTTTGTAAATCGGCAATTGTCGTGGGATTGTACTGCAGTCTGGAATCTCTTCGTTCAACCCTATCCAATCTAGGTTTTGACATAGAAGTTTCCAAAGCTAAAATTTTTGCAGCGCTCTCATTGGCCTGCTTTGGATTTTCACCTATAAACTGAAGCATTCTAGCAACATGCAGCAGGTATTTTTCTCTTTTTTCTTTAGAATCTTTATCATCAGAAACATAATAATCTCTGTCTGGCAGCCCCAGTCTTCCTAAGCCAAGACTAACTGTATTTTTATTGCTGTCTTTCTCATCCGCTCCTACTCCAACTCCAAAAAAACCAATTCCGCCAATCGATTCCATTTCAATCAGTATTTTTTGCAGATCCTCGATATTTTTTATCTTATCGATTTTTGCCAAATACGGTTTCAATGGATTAATTCCCTGCTTATTTCTGACTACTGTATCAAGGAATGACTTATAAAGATTAATAGCTTTTCCCTGATCAGTATTTGATTTATACTTTGGATTTTTTGAAGATTCTTTCAAAATATCCAGAGCATCTTTATCTGTTTTCTTAACCAGCTCGCTAGAAGATCCCCAAGTTGTTCTATCATTTGGAATTTGGGTTTTTTCTAACCAAGTTCCATTTACAAATTGGTAAAAATTATCATTTGGCTTTACATTTTTGTCCATAAATGTGACATTGATTCCTGGTTCAGCCATCTTTGCTGCTGACTGCGCTTGGCTTTGAGATGCCCAAATCAATGCAGGGATCGCAAATAAAACCCTTTTTGTCAATACATTTTTCATTAATAAATTGTTTAGAAGTTGTTACAAACATATAAATAATTTATCGTTTTGTTATATTTTTAAAAAAATACATAAAATTAAAAAACCTGAAAAAGAAACTACTTTTTGTATTTTTGCATCAAATCACAATTATGTCTGCTTTCTTCAAAAAATATCGAACCTACCTAACCATTGTTTTAATTTTTTCAATCGTAACATTGTACTTGTTTTATTCAGCCTTGAAACCCAATAAAACACTGCCAATCTATAATCCGGCTGATGTAAACCCAGAATTAGTAGACTCAACCGTTCAATACGTCAGCAAATACCACACAATCGCTGATTTTTCCTTTACTAATCAAAATGGAAAAACCATTACCCAAAAAGACTATGAAGGAAAAGTATACGTAGCCGATTTTTTCTTTACAACCTGCGGTTCTATTTGTCCAAAAATGACAACTAACCTAGTCGATGTGCAAAAAGCAATCAAGAAGAATCCAAAAGTTAAACTGCTCTCGCTTTCTGTCTTCCCGGAAACTGACACCGTGCCTGCATTAAAAGAGTATGCAAAAAAGTATGGTGTCATTGATGCCAAATGGAATCTGGTTACCGGTGACAAAAAAGAAATCTACACAATGGCACGAAAATCATACTTGGCCGTAAAAATGGGCAGACCAGACCAGTTATACGATATGGTGCATACTGAAAATTTTGTTTTGGTTGACCAAAAAAAGCGCGTCCGCGGATTTTATGACGGTACTAAGAAAGAGGAAATTCAAAGATTAATTGAAGATATTGATTGGCTTTGCGCCAATGAAAAAAATGAGTAAAACTGATAATAATCAAGTATAGTTATAAATAAAAATGTATTTTTGCAATCTAAATTCAATCTAAATAAGCTTTGCAAACAACGATACATTCTCTCAAAAAAGGCCAAAAAGCCACTATCCTGGATTTTGATATCGATTTAATCCCATTAAAACTTCTGGAAATGGGCTGTTTGCCAGGTAATGACGTTGAATTGCTTCAGGTGGCTCCGTTTGGTGATCCTCTGTATCTAGATATAAATGGCTCACACCTTGCTATTCGTATTGAAACCGCCAAACTTATTGAAGTAGAACTGATTAATACTTCAGAAAAATGAGTTTAAAAAACATCAACGTTGCATTAATTGGAAACCCAAATGTTGGGAAAACTTCAGTTTTTAATCAGCTTACTGGTTTAAATCAGCAAGTGGGGAACTATCCCGGAATTACCGTAGAGAAAAAAATGGGTTTTTGTAAACTGCCCAACAATATCAAAGCCAATATTCTTGATTTACCCGGTACTTACAGTCTAAATGCCAGTTCAATTGATGAAAGTGTTGTTATTGAACTCCTGCTGAACAAAAATGACCGTCTCTATCCAGACGTTGCATTAGTTGTTACTGATGTAGAAAATCTAAAACGAAATTTACTTCTTTATACACAGATAAAAGACCTTGAAATTCCAACTATTTTGGTCATTAATATGGCAGATCGAATGGAAACCAAAGGAATCAGCCTGGATATTCCCTATCTTGAGGAACACTTAAAAACCAAAATTGCATTAATAAGTTCCAGAAAAGGGTACGGAATCGAAGAATTGAAAAACCTAATTATCAGTTACAAAACCATTTCGGCAGAACCTTGTTTGAATGCTTCAGTAATCGATAAGCCATATTTTGACAGTCTTCAGCAGGCCTTTCCTAATCAGCTGCTGTATAAATTGTGGCTGGTTATCACACAGGATGTCAACTTTTTGAATTTGGAGCGAAATGAAATCCGAAGCACGTTTACGAAATCCCATTCGGATTTGAAGCGTCTGCAGCAAAAAGAAACCATCAAACGCTATCAGTTCATCAACAATGTTTTAAAAGAAGGTCTGAAAGTTGATGCTAGTATTGCCAAAGATTACCGAAGTAAACTAGACCGTGTACTTACTCATAAAGTGTGGGGCTACGCCATTTTCTTCGTGATTTTGTTTGTGATTTTTCAATCAATTTTCGAATGGTCAAAAATTCCGATGGATTTTATCGACAGTACTTTTGCTACACTAAGCACCATAGCTGGAGAACATTTACCTTCAGGAATGCTGACAAATTTGATTTCGCAGGGAATAATACCGGGAATTGGCGGTATTTTAATATTTATACCCCAGATTGCCTTCCTGTTTCTGTTCATTTCGATACTCGAGGAAAGCGGTTACATGAGCCGTGTTGTTTTTTTAATGGACAAAATCATGCGCCGGTTTGGATTATCCGGAAAAAGCGTAGTTCCTTTAATTTCAGGAACTGCCTGTGCTATTCCAGCTATTATGGCGACCCGAAATATCGAAAACTGGAAAGAAAGACTGATTACTATACTGGTAACTCCTTTTACAACCTGCTCTGCCCGTTTACCTGTTTATGCCATTATTATTGGATTGGTAATTCCTGATACTTATGTTTTTGGAATTTTAAATCTTCAGGGATTAACCTTAATGCTGCTGTATGTTATCGGTTTTGGAATGGCAATTCTAGCTGCTTATATTCTGAATCTTATTTTGAAAGTAAAAGGCAAAACATTTTTCGTTGTAGAAATGCCTAATTACAAGCTGCCAATGTTTAAGAATGTTGCCATCAACGTAATTGAAAAAACAAAAGCATTCGTTACTGGAGCTGGAAAAATCATTTTGGCAATATCCATCATTCTATGGTTTTTGGCTTCTTACGGACCAGGAAAAGAGTTTAAAGATGCCGAAAAGATTGTCTTTGAAAATGCAAAAGAACATCCGCTGTCATCAACAGAATTTGATAATGCTGTGGCCTCTCAAAAACTCGAAAACTCTTATATTGGATTAATGGGAAGAGGCATAGAACCAATTATCTCTCCATTAGGATACGACTGGAAAATAGGCATAGCCATTATCAGTTCATTTGCCGCCAGAGAAGTTTTTGTAGGCACTCTGGCAACCATCTACAGTGTGGGCGGAACCGACAATGAAAATACTATAAAAAATAAAATGGCCGATGAAGTGAATCCGGTAACCGGTGAAAAAATATTCAATTTTGCTTCGGGTATTTCCTTATTAATGTTTTATGCTTTTGCTATGCAGTGTGCCAGTACGCTTGCCATAACAAAGAAAGAAACCAATTCTTGGAAATGGCCGGCCGGTCAGCTTGTCTTTATGAGTACTTTAGCATACGTAGTAGCATTAATTGCTTTTCAAATCTTAAAATAAAGCATAATGATTCAGGAAATTATAGCCTTTGTTATACTTATCATCGCACTTGCATTTTTAATCCGTAAATTTTTCTTCAAAAAAAAATCGGACAAAAACTGCGGAAATGGTGATTGTGGCTGCAGTTGATTGGGATTCCAATACTTAGAGCCTGTTAAAAATCTAAAATAATAATTAGTATGGGGCAAAAA
>NZ_JADKPR010000020.1 GCF_015351475.1 Flavobacterium sp. HJJ
TTATAATCATAAAAAAATACGTATCGTTTAATACAAGTGACTTTGAACTGCGCTAGTTACTGGTTATAACGAGAATCTTAGAAATAAATTTTATGATTTAAAAGCACCGCAACCGATACAAAAAAACATTCCTGCTGTTTGAATTTAGTAATCAAAATCGCATATGTACACGATTTTTTATATATTTGAAATTAAGCTTCTGCCTAAACAGCAGGGCGGTCATTTAAAACTAACATCTAAAAAAGAATAAAACAATTGAACACTATTCAATCATTGCCCCCCGATTTAAAATCAGTTATTGGAACAGAAAAAATTGATTTTTCTATTCTTGCCAAGAGAAAACAGCCTTTAAAAAATTCCTTTGGACTTATCATTTTTGGAACCATCTGGACAGCATTTATCAGCATTTTTGTATTTGCTTTTATAGTCCCGCTTTTTAAGGGCGAAGAGGTTCATTTTAAAGTAAACGATGAACCGGTAACCGGCAGCTGGGAGAATTTTGACCAAATGCTTGTTCCTACACTGTTGATTGGAGTTTTTGTTTTAATAGGAATAGGTATTTTAAGCAGCGGTTTTTACTCATTCTTTCAAAAAGGCGGTAATTTTGTAGGCACTCCAAACAGACTGATTCATTACCGAAAAGGAACTATTACCACCTATGACTGGGAGCAGTTTTCAGGAAACATGGAAATAAACAGTAAAAAAGAAGACATGTCAATGGAACTACGCACAGGGAAAATGGTAAGTGAAAAGAACAAACCCGATAAGTATGTTCCCGATGTCATTTATATTTCGGGAGTTACTGATATTTTAGAAATCGAAAGAATATGCAGAAACAGAATTAAAGAAAATGATCCTACTCCTGCCGCTGCTGTTTCCTTTTTTTAATATTTCAAAGTGATTGATACCGCAGAGTATTGACATCAAAAAAGCCTAATCAGAATATTTTGATTAGGCTTTTTTGATAATACTATTTTTACTGGAGTAAATTATGGATTTAATGGCTAGAACATCTAGAGCAAAGTACTAGTATCTTAATAATTGCAATTATTATAAAAATAACTGTCCTCGCAGAGATTCCAGATGAAGATCCTGATGATTCCTGGTTAGCAATATTAGCAAAAACTGTTTCCCTGTTTCTAAGCAAAACGTCTGTTAGATTTTGATCATAAGCTTTATAACCAGCCATTGAGGATATACATGCCATCAAAAAATCAGACTGCCTGTTCGCATTATAGCGCTCAGTGATAATATTCGTCAGACTCCGCACTTTATCATCCATTTCGATAGAACTGAAAAAAGATAATAAATCATAAAAACTTCTGTACTGAATATATGAAATATCAGATTGATCTGTATTGACAGACTGAGTCAGCCTCATTAACAGAAAATCAATTTTAACAATTAATTTTTTATTCAGCTGAAAAAGAGCATCTTCTGGAAAACAGTCTTTGTATTCAAAAACATCAGCGATAGTATCAAACTTGTTCTGGGATAAATATCCATCATAAAAAAGCACCAGATCATCTATAAGAAACTGATTGACAAAACCCTGAATTTTTTCAGAATCATATACTCTTTGTGGTGCAGGAAATTGGTGTCTCGAATAGTTTTTTTTAGAAAAAAGATTAAACAGAAGACGGTTTGAAACCACAAAATAGAGTTCTTGAGGGAATTCCTTGAATGCCAAAACCAGATTATTGGCCGCATTAGTATCTATGTCAGGATTTATTCTTTTTTCAACATTAATCTGTTTTTCTATGCGGATTATTTCTTCTGGGGAAAAGGACTGGATATTGCTTTTATCAATCTTTAACTCTTCAAATAACTCAATTATATTCATACTTTGTGCTAATTTTCAATCACAAACATAGTCAATTTAAAGCTTTTGCAAAACCTTTGATAAAAAATATTATTAGCAAATAACAACCTACAAAATAAATTGTAAATTGCCCATACCTAAAATCCAATTTAAAAATATATGAATGTAATAATAAACCAGCTGTTTGAAATTGAAAAAAAAGCGTTAGAACAAAACATTGATGGTTTTGAGCGAAATCTAAAAAGAATTTACCACGAATTGGAAGAAAAAGGATATAAAATAATAAATCCGCTGGGAACAAATTATGACGAAAGAGACAGTTCTATTGAAGCGAACATACTTAATTCGAATTCAAAAAAAATAACCAAAGTCATCAGACCCACCATTTATAAAACAGAAAACGATACTTTTCAGCTGGTTCAGAAAGCAGTTGTAATCGTAGAATAACAGCAAGCAGTATATGAAAAATATAAATATCGGAATTGATTTGGGAACAACCAATTCGGGAATTGCAAAATATGACAACGGTAAAATCAGTATTTACAAAAACCCTGTTGGTTTCAAAGACACCATTCCATCTGTAGTTTCGTTCCGAAAAGGGCGGATTCAGATAGGCGAAAAAGCCAGAGAACACAGTGCGACAAATGCTGAAAATGTATTTTCGTCCTTCAAACGTAAAATGGGATCCGACGAAGTTTACTATATCAAAGACCTGGATAAAAACTGCAGCCCGATAGAACTGTCATCGATGGTTTTAAACGAGCTGGTTAATTTCGCTCAAGGCGAAAGTTTAAAATCGGCAGTAATTACGATTCCGGCTTCATTTGATACAATTCAGTCCAATGCTACCAAAAAAGCAGGATATCAGGCTGGTTTTGAGGAAATTGTTCTGCTTCAGGAACCAATTGCCGCCTGTCTGGCCTATTCCAATTCCTTGAATCTTGAAATTACCGAAGATAAAAAATGGCTGGTTTACGATTTTGGAGGCGGTACTTTTGACATCGCATTAATCAATATCAATGAGCGAGAACTCAAGGTGTTTGATCATAAAGGCAATAATTTCCTTGGAGGCGTCGATTTGGATACTTTATTTGTCGAGAAAATAATCTGCCCGAAAATAGAAAAACAGACTCAGGAAAAAAACCTTTGGGAGAAACTGATTTCCAAAGAAAATACAGATTACAACAAGCTGTTTTTTGAGCTTCTTTTCAAAGCAGAAGAAGCCAAAAAAGAACTTTCGATAAAAGAAACTTCCAGCATAGAAGTTGATTTCGACGAACTTTCCATCTCATTGGATCTGGACATTGCCCGAAAGGAATTTGAAGCAATCATCAAATCCAAATTTGAAGAATCCTTCCATCTGGTTGAAAAACTGATTAAAGATAATCTGTTAACCTTTTCGGACATCGAGCGCATTATCCTTGTCGGCGGTACAACTTACATTCCGTACATACGCCAGCAATTGCAGGAACGCACCCAAATTCAGGTGGAGACCAGTTTGGATCCGACAACAGCAGTAATCATAGGCGCAGCATATTATGCCGGTTCAAAACCTTCGGAATTAATCGAAGAAGAAATTGTAAAAACACCTCAAATCGAGCAGAACAGTATTCAGGCCGAAACCATCTATGAACCACATTCTAAAGATTCGGAAGAACTGATCGTAGTTCTTTTGACAGAATCATTTGACGGTTATTACAGAATTATACGCGCTGACGGCGGTTTTGACACGGGTCTTTTGAAAGCAAGCAAAAAAATAGCCGAATTTGTTCCTCTGCTGGAAAAAACATCGAATCAGTTCACGCTGTTTTTATACGACAGTCAGCAAAAACAGGTATTCAGCAATGATTCTATCCAGATTACAAATGGACTTTACAGTATTTTAGGCCAGCCGATTCCTAATGACATCTGCCTTGAGCTGGATGAAGAATCCGGCAAAAGCCACATGGAAATTATCTTTAAGAAAAATGATATTCTGCCTTTAAAGAAAACGATTTATAAAACCTGCTCCAAAAACATTCTCAAAAACTCAGATCAAAAACTAATTATCAATGTCGTTGAAGGAAATGCGGGAAGCATGGTCGGCAGTAATCAATCCATTGGTTACATCGAAATATCCGGAAGGGATTTTGACCAGGATTTAGTTAAAGGAATGGATATTGAACTTAATTTCAAAGTTTCGGAATCACGGGATTTAAGCATCGATGTTTATATCAGTGCATTAGATCTGGAAATAAACGAAGTCTTCAATCCGCATCAAAGAATGATTTCCATCGACAAATTATCATCAGAAATCAAAAATGCCTTAGACGCTGTTACTGAAGAAATAAGAAATGAAGTTCAGAATGAAAATTATGAATATTTGGCCAAATTAAAAAGATCTGAAGAATCGCTGAGCATTCTTTACAATGAGGCATTGGAGAATAAAAATGATGCCATTACTGATAAAAAATATCAAATCGATGAGCTGAAAAAAATCTATATTCAGGAATTTGATGATATTATCAGACACAAACATATACTATCTGAACTTGAAGAATACAACAAGATAAAAGACAGTTTTTCATTTTATATTGAAAAAGGAAGTCCGCGCCAAAAGGAAGAGTATGAAAAGATTATAAAAAACGAGAAGGAAATTCTGCAGTCCAACAATAAATATCTGATCCGCAAAAAAAATAAAGAACTGGAAAGCCTGCTGGAAAATATTTATAACAATCAGGACGAAAGCTATATAGACTATTTTTATTATCTGCGTTTTGAAGATCCGAGTATTTTCAAAGACCGCTCAAAACACAGTAAATTGATGGAACTGGGAGAAAAAGCAATCAATAATTCTAATTTAACCGAATTAAAATCAATCTGCCATCAGCTGTATAATTTACTGATTGTTAAGCCCAAAAGAAAAGACGATTTCAATACATTTGACGGGAATCTTGGGATAAAATAACAGTATAAATTTAAACCATATAAGTCATTTAAGCACATTTAAGATTCAATTTTATTAGCTTCTTACTTGTATTAAATGACTTATATGGTAAAAAAACATGTAGTTATTTTGTTCTTACTATTTTAAATCACAACAAGATTTCAAATAATCTGTAATTCAAAATCTGAGTTTGTATTCTAAAAAAATTAAGAACTGGGAAGAAATACCTCAGCCGGAAGACTAAAATAATCTTTCAGTTTTTTTGCCATTTTAAGAGTGATTTCACGTTTGCCTGAAAGCACTGCCGAAACGTGCCCTTTCGTACCTATTAAGGGTTCTAAATCTTTGTTTTTTAAACCCATTTCCTGCATTTTCATTTTGATAACTTCCAGCGCATCAAGTTCAGGCATAGGAAAATGTTTGTCCTCGAAATCTTTTATCAAAAGAAGTAAAACAGCTAGTTCATCATCTTCGGGTGTGCTGGGTTCAGCATGAAATATTTCCATTGCACGTTTTACAGCAATTTTATGTTCGGCTTCTGTTTTTATGACCTTCCAGTTCATTTTTTTATTTTTTATTTTACAGATGTAAATTTTCGTCAAACTCAATGGTTTCAACATCTATTTTATCATATTCTTTATGCGTTCCGAACCAAATTGAATAACACGCTTTTCGTCTAAAATTGAATGAAACCACTAATCTAAAATCATTTCCTTTGATGTTAAAAACGACTCTTTGATTGTTTACTAAACTTGCATTTCTGTAAACTTATTTGAGTTCATTAAAATTGTCAAAATCTTTTTTAGAAACTTCATTATACCATGTCAATAATTGATTTTTTGCAATTGGATATTTTTGAGTATAGTAAATTATTGTGTTTCTGCTAATTATATTCATTGTCAAAGATATAAAATTGTTTTCATTTTGCAAACATTGTTTTGTCTTTCGATTCTAATTACTTTGAATTGAATCACCTGCTGAACAAAGTGATGAGAATTTACGATGCGAAGAATTTAGATAAGATTCTCAAAGATGTACAAATCTGCAATCTAGAATCGTTATTCTACAATCAAACCGCCTCAAACATTTTTCCCGGCAGAGGCCGAATCACACCTTTCAATTCCATATTCAGCAGTAAACCAGAAATCCTGTAAATGGGAAAATCGCAGTGGAGTGCAATAATATCCATCTGTTCTTTACCTGTTTTCAAAAGATAATCATAGACTTTCTGCTCATCATCATCAAGGGTAACAAACAATTGTTTTTGAACTGATTTATTCTCCTGTACAATATCCCAATTCAAGTTATAAATTAAGTCAGCTGCCGAAGTAATTACATTTGCTTTTTGAGTTTTAATCAGATTATTGCAGCCCTGACTGTATTTGTCAGTGGTGCGGCCTGGAACAGCAAATACATCTCGGTTATAATCATTGGCTATATTAGCAGTAATGAGCGAACCGCCTTTATCAGCAGATTCTATGACAATCGTGGCTTCGGACATTCCGGCAACGATGCGGTTGCGCCGAACAAAATTCTCTTTGTCGGGATTGGAAGTGCTCCAAAACTCAGTCATAAAACCGCCATTCTGTTCCATTTTGGCAACATACTTTTTATGGGGTTTGGGATAAATCTGGTTCAAACCATGAGCAACAACGCCAATCGTCTGCAGATCAAGATCCATCGCGAACTGATGTGCCACTATATCAACACCATAAGCAAAACCGCTGACAATTATCGGATCCAGCGGAGCTAAATCTTCAATCAACTTTCGGCAGAATTCCGTTCCATAAGAAGTGATTTGGCGAGTCCCGACAATACTGATTATTTTGCGATTTTTCAAATCGATGTTCCCAGACGAAAATAGTAAAACTGGTCCGTCAATGCAGTGTTTTAATCGATCTGGATAACTGCTGTCCTGAAAACCTGACACGGCAATATTGTTCTTTTGAATAAAATCCAGTTCATTTTTGGCTTTATCAAAAATGGTTTTATCTTTGAAATTCTTCAGTAAAACCGTGCCTACACCATCAATGGAGGCAAGATGCTGGGATTTAGCTTTTAGAATATTTTCGGCTGTTTCAAAGTGAGTGAGCAGTTTTTTGGCCATAATGTCGCCAACGCCCTCTATCCGAAGTAAAGCCAATGTGTAAAATAAATTTTCTTCTGACATATCTTACAATTATAAGACAAATTTTTGAATATCAGAAAGCTTTAAAAATTTAAAGCATTTCTTTTTTAGAATAAATACAAGAAATTGAGTTTTTTGCACATCAAAAATAAAACATAAACAACTGATTCAATAAAACATACAAATTGTTAATAAAAATTGTGAATAAAATTTTGATAACTATTCACGTTGCATAACTTTGTTAACATGAAAATAGAACTTTACATCGCGCAACTTTTATACCGTTACCAATGTGTAACTCTTCCTGGTTTTGGAGCTTTTTTGGCCGAAATCCAATCGGCACAGCTGCTTGAAAGCTCGCATTCTTTTTTCCCGCCAAAAAAGACAATTTCCTTTAATCCTCATATCAAAAACAATGATGGATTATTGGCAAACCATATTGCTCAAACCGAAAAAACTTCATATGATTATGCCGTAAGCGCTATTGAATATGAGGTTTTGAACTGGAAAAAAGCATTACACGAAAACCGTACTTTATCAATAAAAAACATTGGTATCCTTAACTTGAATACCGAAAACAATATTCTTTTTACTCCAAATGAACAAACAAATTACAATGCAAAATCTTTTGGATTGACCACATTTGTTTCACCAGCAATAAAAAGAGAAATTGAACTTCCAAAAACGGAAGTTATAGCGGAGATTCAAAAAACCGTAATCGAAGAAGAAAAACCTCTTTTCAATTTTATTCCGGAAACAGAAACAAGAAAAAATAATTCTTATCTAAAATATGCTGCTGTATTTGTAGTAGGACTTGCTGTTGCCGGATCTGTCGGATATCCCTTGTATCAAAATCAAATTGCGTCCGAAACTCTTTTAGTAGAAACTGCCGTGCAAAAAAAGGTGCAGAATAAAATACAGGAAGCAACTTTCTTTATACAGACACCAATTCCTGCGGTTACACTATCTTTAAAATCTGACAGTAAAGAAGCTGTCAAACTGCCTTATCACATTATGGCCGGCGCTTTCAGAAGTGAAGCAAATGCCCAAAAAAGATACAACCAATTGGTCGCCAAAGGTTATGATGCTAGAGTATTAGGTGTTAACAAAAACGGTTACTACCCTGTTTTATACGGAAGCTACAGCACTTTTGCAGAAGCAGAAAAAGACAAAAAAGAAATCATCGAAACTGATAATCCTCAAGCTTGGATTTTGATTCAGTCTTTGTAAAAAATTTTAAAATACTAAATCCCGAAACAAACCAATATAAAATGGCTTGTTTCGGGATTTTTGTTTTTCTAATGGACCCTAAATGATTTTAAGCCATTTCAGGCTGTTTTTCTTCAAAAACAAACCAAGACAGCTTTTGATGCCTAAAGCCCTTTAAAAGCACAAAAAAGCAGTTTTAGAATCTAAATTGAATCAAATCGTTAATACCGATTTTAGCCTGACAGATAAATTCAATTGTTTAATCACTTCGTTAGTCAAATTCATTCATACTTTCTTCAAATAATTTTCCATTCTCAATCTACTAATTTGATTTTTATTTTGCTGAATAAATACATACAGGACAGGGCATTCGTTTTAAGACTTTTAAATTCAATATACTCAAATTATAAAAAAAGGCACAAAGATGACACGGATTTAACCGATTTTGCACTGACTCCTGCTAAATTCCTAGCAGATTGTAAAATACCGTTTTCATTGTGATATAGTTTAAAAATACCTTTTACAAAAACTATAATAATACAAAAACACCCACAGATTATAAAATTTAATCTATGGGCATTTTTAGTTACAATTAAAACTATATACTGATTAATCAGTCTATAGTTTTAATTGTTTAATCTTCAATCATTTTCCAAAGTAATTCAAAGGTATCTGCAATAAGCTGATCGGATTCGTCTCCAGTAATTTTATTAGAAATAAGATAATAATACAATCCATTTATCTGGGCTGTAAAGAGCGAAAATACAAAACCTACCTGCATCGGCTTTAAAACAACCAGATTAATTCCGTTTTGAATTAAAACATAAAGAGGATGTTCATCATTATTTAAAACTTTAGTAATCCCAGATTTTGAATAAGGAGAATTGATAAACTGCTGCAGATAATGAAACTCCTTCGGATTCTCCAGATTCCATTGCAAAGAAGCAGTAAATAAAGAACGGAAAGATTCTTTTGAAACCGAATTTGACTCAATACTTTCGATAATAAAATCATCCATTTTCTTAATAATGCTGTTGTAAATACTAACGATAAGTATCTCTTTGGTAGCAAAATAATTAAACAAAGTTCCATTAGCAACACCTGCCTCC
Organism: Flavobacterium sp. HJJ; assembly: GCF_015351475.1. Lineage (GTDB taxonomy): Bacteria > Bacteroidota > Bacteroidia > Flavobacteriales > Flavobacteriaceae > Flavobacterium > Flavobacterium marginilacus. The sequence continues at coordinate 9,195 of NZ_JADKPR010000020.1, forward strand.
TGAGCTATTTTACTGGTTGCTGTTCCATGGAAACCATTGTCAACAAAGAGTTTAATAGCTGTTTCAATAATTATTTGATTTTTATTCATAAAATTTAACTGATTAATCAGTCGTAAAGATAAGAATAAATAATAAAAAAAGGTTTTAAACATAATCCTAAAACTGCTGATTCAAAATAAAATCAAAAGTCTCTAATTGTTGTTGGATCGGCTAATGCCAATGAAGCAATTTCATCTTTTCTTTTAAAAACTACACCTTTGTGCTTTTGCATATATTGTATTAAATCATAGGCCGCTTTTACCATCTGAGGAGTTCCTCCGATGCGGTCATGAAAACTAATAGAAAGCTGTCTTCTTCTGAATGAACTTTCAATATAAAGCTGATCAAATTCGGTTTTAACCTGATTAAAAAATTGATCAACCGAAAAATTCCTGCCTTCTATTAAAACAATATCGTTGCATCGAAGTGTATAAGGCACAACTACAAAATCAGAATGATTCACCTGAATAATAAAAGGCTCATCACGGCTCAAATCATCGATATGATACTTAAATCCAAGTTCCTGCAAAATTTTCAGAGTGTTTTCGCCACGCCGTAACCAATTAGCATTATAGCCAACTGCATCAAAACCAGTTGCTTGTTTTATAGCTTCCACTCCATCCTTAATAAACTTTTTTTCTTCCTCATATGGCATTGTATATTGTGAACTCCAATTCATGCCGTGTGCTGCAGCTTCATGACCCCGCTGTACAATCTCTTTGGCCAGCACTGGATTCTTCAATACCGCAGAACCAACCATGTGTGAAGTAACTTTTATACCCAATTTATCCCAGTTATCAAGCATTCTGGGAATTCCTTCTTTGTAACCATAATCAAACCATGTTGCACCAGGCAGATCAACATACCCTTTCTGAATGTTCTGCGGAAAAGGACTTTCGGCATTGACAGGCTGGCCGCCCGCTTCAAACTGCATCGAAATTGAAACTACCAATCTGGAACCATCAGACCATTTTGCAGACTGCGGTTCTCTTTTTTCAATTGGAAAAGCTTTAACAATTTCGGATGGATTAACTATTCCTGCTAATCCGGCTAAACTTCCCTGTTTAATGAAATGACGTCTTGAACTCATTCTGATTATTATTTGATTAAAGAATCCAATGAAATAGTGTTAGCCACAATAAACTGAAGCAAAAAAGCAAAGAAAGCAGCGTGAATCAATTGAGACGGCAAAGCTTCCCAATTCTCAATCAAAGCAGTTCCAAAAACAAGGATAACCATCACGATAGCAGCCACAACTAAAGCTGGTTTGGTAAATAAACCTGCAATGAGCAGAAGTCCAATAAACAGCTCAGCTATCGGCAAAGCATAACTGAAAGGCACCACAACGGTTTTTGGCAAAAGCGATTTTTCAAAACTTTCCGCCATCCAAGAACTGAAGGCCTGCAATTTGGGTATTCTAACCAATCCGTGACCAAACATGCTTGCTCCTATGGCAAGCCGTAACAAGAAATAAACTGTTGCATTCATTTTTAAAATGTTTAAAATTAGAATACAAAGATGAGGCACTCCCATATGCTTCATTTGTATAATCATTGGGAATAATTGTACATTTGTTAGTATGGAAATCCGAAATCTATATCAGCCTTTTGAACTGGAGTTATTGAAAATCGATAACTATGAGAATCGTGAACATAGGAATACCTTTTTTGAAATGGTTTTTGTACTAGAAGGCGAAGGCACACAAATGATTAACAATCATAAATTACCATATGCCAGCAACAAACTTTTTTTGATTTTTCCCCAAGACATACATGGATTCGAAGTTACTACAACCACGAGTTTTTTCTTTCTTCGTTTTAATGACAGTTATCTAAAAACACAGCCGAAAGAATGGATTCAGAAACTAGAACTGATTTTCAACAACCACAATCATCTGCCTGGCTGTATTTTAAAAAATGTTTCAGATAAAGCATTAATTAGAGCCTTAGTCGAAGCGCTTATCCGTGAAAATGCGAACCCGCAATTTCAGCAGCAGGAAGTCATAAAACAGCTGATAAATACAATCATTATCATTGCCTCAAGAAATATATTACTTATGCCGCCAACTGTTACGGATAAATCTAAAACAGATTATTCAATTCAATTGCTGAGTTATATTCACCAAAACATATATGACCCCGCTCTGCTGAAATCTGAGCGGATTGCAGAGCGATTTAATGTTTCTCCCAAGTATATCAGTACATTTTTTAAAATTCATATTGGACAGACTCTTCAGGATTATATCATTACCTATAAAATAAAACTAATTGAAACCAGGCTTCGCTACACAGATATGCAGATCAATGAAATTGTGTATGAACTGGGATTTAGTGATTCCAGCCATTTAAACCGCCTGTTCAAAAAATATAACGGAATAAGTCCAAGCGAGTATAAGAAAATGATGGATGAAAAGCAGACTTCTTTTTAGACCAAAGGCAAATTTTTAAACCGTCGGTGTTCAAAACCAGGAGGTGTTTTTTGTGCAATTTATAAATATACAATCTCAATTAAATAATTTTTAGTCATTTATCGGATTAACATGTTATTTATCAGATTTGTTTTCAGTAAAAAAAACCTTATTATAAGTTTGTATAGGTCTTAATATCAGAAAAATAAAAATTTGGAGTTATAATTAAAATAGAAACTTAAAAAATAACAAGATGAAAACTAATCAAATTTCCAGCAGAGAATGTGCGTTTATAATCTATGGTTATGTAAGCATTTCAACATTTTTATTGATGTCGATTAGCAAACTTACAGACAGTCTTGAAAAAGCTATGAATTTCAATTCATTTGCAACAGCAATAATTGTTTTAAACATGATCGTGTTTCTTACCTCTCTTTTTTATAAAAGAAAACATATTGTACACGGTTAAAATCATTTTTAACTTTAAAAAACAACAACAAAAATCTTCTTAAAATATAGATAGAGACTTGATTTATATCAGTCTCTATTTTTTTTAGACAAGAATAATAATACTGTCGTTTTAACTGCTATTTACCAGTTGCTATGAATAATAAAGCACGGTCTAAAACCTCGTCCTTTCCTTGCTGGATACCTTCAATTGTAGGCTTAATTTCGATGTCTGAAATAATTCCAAATCTTTGTGTTTCTCTTTTATTAAGATTATAAACGCCAATTCTTGACGTTTTTGTAGGTATATGAGTAATTTCAGAAATATAAATTTAAGTCTCATTAAGAGATTTTTGCCTAATCCTAAACTTTTGCGCACGATCCATATAAAACCAACTTTTTATTATACAATTTGCCTAATTAGCAGTTAAAATGAGTTACTCAAGTTACGCTGGAAAAAAGCGTTGAAGCAAAACTCACCGAAAATCATGCTATTAAACAAAATTTGGAAATCCAGGTTGAGGTTATTTAGAGAAACAATTCGGAGGCAGTAAACTATACATGAATTGATTTTAAAATCCTTTCAATTAAGAAAAATATAAGGTATGTTTGTAAAACTAAGCGGTCTGTATTAATAGAACGTATAAATATTATTTTATCAGACTTCAAATGAAAGTTAGTGCCAATTCTGCACAGAACCCAAAATCGACTATATTGAAAAATTTACTAAGAATTGAAATAAATTCAAATAGAATTTATGGATTAGATATTTTAAGAGCTTTGGCTATTATATTTGTTGTTGCTGAACATGGTGAATATCTCATGCCAAAAGCAAGATATAAATATATAAATTTTTTCCTTTTTGATGGAGTGAATATATTCTTTGTTTTAAGTGGCTTTTTAATTGGTGGAATACTTATAAAAATACTTAAAGAAAATAGACTTAATTCAAAGCTAATAATAAACTTTTGGATTAAAAGATGGTTTAGAACATTCCCTAATTATTTTTTAATATTAACAATACTTATATTGCTTAATGTTTTTTTCAATGATAATTTTAGTTTATATGATTATAAACGCTATTTTCTATTTTCACAAAATTTGTTTTCAGCACATCCTAATTTTTTTCCAGAAGCTTGGAGTTTAAGTGTAGAAGAATGGTTTTATCTATTACTTCCTATAGTTTTATTTATTTCAATAAAAGTATTAAAAATTTCAATTGGCAATTCAATACTTTTTTCCGCATTTAGTATAATTATTAGTATTACTCTATTTAGATATTTTAGATATACTACATTAACAATAAATGAATTTTGGGTTTGGGATATTACATTCAGAAAACAAGTTTTCACAAGACTAGATAGCTTAATGTATGGAGTTATAGGTGCATACATTTATTCTCGTTATATTATATTTTGGAATAAATATAGAATTCAATTTTTAGCATTAGGACTTATACTTTATATTTTTATGAAATTTAATTTATTTGAATTCAAGAGTTTTGGATTATTTAATTGTGTTTTTTCATTTTCTTTAACTTCAATAGCAACTCTTTTCTTACTACCATATTTGAGTTCTGTCAAAAAAGGAAAAGGAGTTATTTTTAAACTTATGACATATACGAGTTTAATTTCGTACTCAATGTATCTTATAAATTTAACAATAGTTCAAAATTGGATTTTAGGAAATATAGAGTGGTCAATATTAGAAAACTTTAATAGGTATGTCTTTTTATTAACGAGATATTCAATTTATTGGCTTCTGACAGTAGCTATCTCAATCATAATGCATAAATATTTTGAAATTCCTATTATGAATTTAAGGGATAAAATCAGAATAAAATAACTCACTCACGTTACGCAAAAAAAACATCACGTATTCGGTTTTAACATTTTCATTGTTGATAACTTATCTATGCTAAAAATGTAGTTATGCTGCTCTTTTTGTTTTTGACAATACAGCTAATTCTTTTTGAGCAGCCAAATAAATTTGAGCCTTTATTGCAAAATGATTTTTATGTGTTCTTTGTTACACCAAACACAAATATTATATGGTCTAAATTTCATCTAAAACACATAGCCATACCCCCATACTCATTACCTCATTTTTAGTTGTATTTTTTACGGCATCAGTAATAAAATTTTCGACATCCTCTAATGATTTGTAAAATTTATTAGAGAACTGTCGTTTGTATTTTGCCCACATTTTTTCAGCGGGATTAATACCGAACAAGTTAAAAGAAACCAGTGTATGTGTTAATTATATATCATTTTTTTCCTTAACTTAATGACATTGCGTGTGGGATAGAAATAAGCCGTCAAAGTAGCATGTATAGCCCAATCCAAGAAGCAGCCTCCTTTACACAGCGGGGTCGTGTCCTAAATTATTATTCACAGAACTGAGTAAATAATTCTGAAAGTTTATTTTAACTACGCATTCAGACTTGCCTTAAACATCCTTAACTCTTCCCAGGAAAATTTATCTCCGTATTTTTCTTTTAACGGAGAAACGGATTCTTCAGCGTATCCTTCAAAAGCGTCAGTAAGTGCAAGGATTTTGTCTTCGGGAAGGACTTCCTGAATGGTTATGGTTTTAGACTGAATCAGTTTTGTGAGGTGTGAAAGGATCGTCTCCTGATTGTATTTCCGGATCAGCGCAATTTCAGAAACTGTTTTCTTTTCTAACCACAGCTCATAAGTTAATTCCACTGTAGATTTCTTAGGTTCTTTAGTACCTGCTTTTTTGGGTGAATAGCGGTCAGCATCTTTTTCATCGTCAATAAGAGTAATATTCGCTTTCTTAAAATCTTCAGAAACACGTTCCAGTTTTATTGTTTTATATTGCTTAATTTCTGGTGAAGTCAGTCTTTCCTTGGAAATCGCTTCGCCGTTTACTAAGGTTTCAATCATCAGCTTAGCTTTCATCAGCTGCAGTACAGCTTTAGTCTGTAAATCGTCAAGAATGACTAATTCATCATAAAAAGATTTGGCTTTTTTCTGTCGTTTTATTTCTTCAATTTTCCAAAGGATTTCATATAAAAGCTTGTCCATTGGATCCATGAAATAATTAAAAGCAGCGTTAATACGATCAGAAATATATTTAAATTCAAGCTGTTCGCTGTGGAACAGTTTATCCAGCTGCAGCATAAATTTAGAAGAAGGATCTAAAAGCTGCCAGATTACGCCTGCCTGATTTTTTGCCCAGACTGCATGTTTCGATTTTACTGAATTTTCAGCATCTTCATTGTAGCTGAACTGATGATTGCGCCATTCCTGTGCCAAAACGTTCCAATCAAAACTGTTTTTCAGATAGTTAAGAATAAAATTCTTCGTTTCGCGTTTCAAAGCATTGGCCAAAACTTCGTCTGATGCTTTGTTTTCGGCATAATCCATAACATCCTGATCATTCGAAATACCATTCATCCGCATCGGAGAAAGCAAAATAAGCCCGTTTAAGGAACGCAAACGAGATAATGCTACATACGCCTGCCCAGGCAGGAAAACCTGCGATACATCAAGCACAGCTTTGTCAAAAGTCAATCCCTGGCTTTTGTGAACCGTAATCGCCCAGGCAAGTTTGATAGGATAATGAACAAAAGTTCCCAAAACCTCTTCCTCTATTCCCTTAGTCAGTTCATTTACAGTATAGCGGATGTTCTGCCATTCATATTTATCTACTTCGATCGTTTTATTCTCGTCAGGAAAATGAACCCATATTTCTTTTTTAGTCATTGTTTTTACAATTCCCATTTTCCCGTTGAAATAATTTTTCTCCATCGACAGGTCATTTTTGACAAACATAATCTGTGCACCAACCTTCAGTTGCAAATTGGAATCTACAGGATAAATTTTCTCTGGAAAATCATCTGTAATCTGTGGCAGGAAAGTCATAGCCTCTCCATCTAAATCTTCAAGAGATTGGGCATTCATTACATCAGCTTTGACGTTATGGGTTGTCAGAGTGATATAGCCTTTATTTTCTTTCAGATCAAAATCAGGTTTCACGAATTCGTTAAGCGTCTGAATATCGGTGGCCGTAATCTCATTATTACGAAGATTATTCAAAACCGAAATAAAACGGTCATCAGTCTGGCGGTAGATTTTGGACAATTCAATATACAGCGGCGGATACTGCTGGATCACATGCGCATGAAAAAAGAATTTTCCTCTGTAGTAATTTCGAAGTGTCCTCCATTCTTCATCGCGAATGATTGGTGGTAATTGTAATAAATCACCTATAAACAATACCTGTACACCGCCGAAAGGCTGCACTTTTTTTCGAACTGACTGCATCATAAAATCCATAGCATCAAGCAGATCAGCGCGCAGCATACTGACTTCATCGATTATAAGCAATTCCATGTTTTGTATCACAGCACGCTTTTGTCCGCTCATTTTAAAATGCCTGCGGAGTGTTGCCTTAGTTTCAAACTTTGTCGAATCTGAAAATTGCGGGGCTGAATTATCTGGAATAAAACCGCCAAAAGGCAATTGAAACATCGAATGAATTGTAACACCTCCAGCATTCAACGCTGCTATACCAGTAGGTGCCACAACAACTGTATTCTTGTGGGTAGTAGCAATAATTTCTTTTAAAAGCGTCGTTTTACCAGTTCCGGCTTTACCAGTTAGAAAAATGGATTGCTGAGTTTGGTTAATAAAACGCAGTGCGTAGGCAGCAGCTTCGGATATGGATTGCATTTGGCGAATAATTTAAAAGCTAAAATATAAAATAATGGAAATAAAAAAAACCTTCAATCTAATTCAAGATGAAGGTTTTATCTGTTTAGTTAAACTGAGATTATTTTTTGTCCTCAGCCTTTGGAGCTGATTTATATTTCTCGTTCAATAATTTAATAATCTCTTTTGTAATATCGTATGAATCTTTAGCATAAAGAACAGAAGCCGCATCGCCAGTCCCGTAGATATAGTCATACCCTTTTTCTTTACCGTAATCTTTGATAAATTTTTTAACTCCTTTTACAAGAGAATCCATTTCTTTACCGCTCTCCTGCTGCAATTGCATTTGTAAACCTTGCTGAGCCTGCGCTAACTGCTGCTCTCTGCGCTGTAATTCTGAACCTTTTTTCTGAGCCCATTCCTGACCGTTTGCTCTTGCGTTAGTTTGAAAATTAGCAGCTTCTTGTTTAAATCTGTTAATTTCAGCTTCCAATTGTCTACCTTTCTCAGCAGCCTGTCCTTTGTATTTTGCTTCTAAATCTTTAGTCTCTGTATATTCTTTCATCAGCTCAGCAGTGTCCACATATGCCGTCTTAAATTCTTTCGATTCCGGAGCTTTTTTATCACAAGAAATAAGTGATACTGAAATTGCGATAAATAATAATAATTTCTTCATTTTGGTGTATTTCAAGTTTTTTAGTATGGTTGACAAAAATATAAAAAAATAGATAGTATTGATAAAAAGTTTCAAAAATGCTTTAAATAAATACCATAAAATTTAACTATTAATAATTATAAAGAAATAGTGATTAACTATAATCTAAAACTGCTAAAATATTAAACTAATTAGTTGTTACTACAGCGGGTTTGGGGTTAAATTAAGCCATATTTTCGGATTTGCCAAATCATTCCAAAACAAAATCATTTTTTCATTAAGCCAATTGCTAAAATCCGTTGCAGCTGTTATGCATTCCATTTTTATTTAGTTACAAATTTTTTATAACTATCGACACGGAAAAGAAATGATGAATGTTTGAGTCCTATAACTTTCCCTTCGACAATGTATTCACTTCCTGCTTTTGTTGAAAAATAATCTTTTCCAAACAATTCTTCGGACATATTATTTTTACCTGTCAGATATAAGTCAAAACCGCTTGGTTTAAAACTCTTTTTTTTGATTTTATTTTCTTCGTCAATTATTGCCATTATAGATTTTGAAATATATAATTTTCCACTTTCTATGTACGCATCTAGATATTCAGTTCCTTCTTTATGACTTATCCTAATTTCGCTAATCGTATCTTTTACATTATATTGATTAAATTCATTTTTTTTTAGCCAATATTTTTTTCTAATTCTGAATTTTTAGATTTAGAGCAGGAAAGCGAAAATAATATTAAAATTGAAAAAATATATTTCATTTCGAATATTTGGATTGCTAGTTTTTTTCGGTTTTCTGTCGATCGAAACTGACGCATAACTAGTTGTTACTAATGATGTAAATATGTGATGAATATTCCATATCCTTTTTTGCTTTCCAGTTAGACTTAAGTCCAATAAAAAAAGCTTTGAAATAATTCATTTTTCCGTTTTTGTATTTCTCAGAAAGGAGGCTCACGTAAAAAGAATCAAATTTCATTGGCAAAACTTTCTTTAAATTCATTTTTTCTTTTGCAAAAAGTAATTCAATCGCTTTTTTAGAGAAATGCCAAAAATGAATAGGTACATCATAAGCTGCCCAAAAATTACCATAATGTCTTGCATCAAAAGATTTGAAATTTGGAACTGCTACTATCAAAGTTCCTGTAGGCTTTAATAATCGTTTCAATTCTTTAATCTGTTCCTCTAGATTTGGAACGTGCTCCAAAACATGCCACATTGAAATAATATCAAAAGAATGACTTTCCAATTCGGAAGTATTTTCTACAAAATTTACTCCTTTGTTTTTTGCGATAGCTTTTGCTTTGTCACTAGGTTCTGTTCCCATAGTTTTCCAGCCGTCTTTTCCAGCAACAGCCAAAAATTCTCCTGTACCTGCTCCAATATCTAAAATAAATCCTTTTGAAGGCTGATAAGAATTGATTAAATCCAATTTGTTTTTTAAAGCAATATTTTTCACGAAATGATATGCTTTTTCAAATAATGATCTTTTCGAATCTGTATGCGAAATGTAATCGGCACTTTCGTAATATCTGCCTAAAATATCTAAACTTGGCTGCGGATGCGTAACCAGCATATCCAATGAGTCATCATGATACAAATCGAAAGTTTCTTGCGAAACTGAATAATCTTTTACAGTAAGAAAGTGTTTTTTGTTTGTAATATCCATTAGTGTTTTTAAATAAATAATTTCAGCTCGATTCAAAAGCTGAAAAGAAATTCTTTTAATTTTATTGGGCTTGAAAAAATATTAATTTGCTATGTTCTCTCCCATCTTATTTTCACAGCAGAAATTTTTTCATTTTCCAACCGTATATTCTCGTTCACTATAAATCCGCATTTAGTATAAAAAACTAATGGGGATAAATATTGTTTTTTATTTCTTTTTAAAAAATTCTCATGATCTGTTACCCAACCGTTCAAAACCAAATTATCCATTTTTAACTGATCAAGCAAAAGCAATCCAAATCCTTTTCCTTGTATTGTGGTATCAATTATAATTCCAAACCAATCTTCATTATCTCTTAAAAAGGTAAAAGCCCAACCCTGAAGTTGCTTTAAATCATCAATCAGTAAATAATGTTTTATATTTAAAAGTCCTTCTAAATACTTTTCAAATTCTTCTAATTCATTATAAAAAATTCTCTCAGGATATTCAGAATTCCAAAGTTCAAACAACCTTTGCTTTTGTTCAGAAGTTAAAATACTAGTTTGAACAATATTCATTTTTCTAATCATTAAAAATCTATTAACTCAACAAATATAGGCAATACGACAGTAGTTTCACGTGGAACATATCAATTTTATTTTTTTTATTACTTCGAGACTAGTATCATTTTACAGAAAAAAATTAAATATAATTTTCAAATTCTAGTCCTAACAATTTTTACTTCTGTATATTTTTACGTGAATTTGGGTTCACAAAGTCACAGAAATACAAAGCATATTTAAACTTTTTAATACTTGTAATTATTTACAAATAGTAATTTGTGTTCTTTTCAAATCTTTTAAAAAAACAACTTAAAGTAAAACTTCAAATAAAAAAAATAAAACACTATAAAATTGAATTTATCCTTAAGCAAAACCAGTCTGCGCTTTCAATTCAGAGTTTAATTTTAAGAGGCACTAAAATCTCTCAATTCATTTCATTCAAAAATTAAATTTTAATTATCATCATTTTCATTTCTTTGATGATGTTCCAAATATTCATTTACTATTTTATCCGTGATATCTTCAGTACTTCAAATACAATAACAACTTGCTTAAAAATATTATTCAAAACAACTATTCTTCAACTCAGTAAATTCCATTTAAATTTTTATTGAAAACCGTCCACTACTTTTTAAATAAAAATTGTATTAACATTATAATTTGGAGCATATTAACTTGACCCGAAATAAATAACTCCCTTTAAAATTTCGACAGCAAAAGTTAACAACAACACTCTTAAACATCACCATTAAAACTTAAAATCTAAATTTTATAATCCAAACAAAATAATATATTAATCTGCTTACCATGCACGAATCTTTTCTAAATATCTGCATTTATAAACAAAAAACACTCTGCACATTCAGTACAGAGGTTTATCTTACAAGTGACTGAAAGTCTCTCAATTTTAAAAACTGTTTATCAATACTAAGGTCAAAAATTAGATTTTTTCGCATTACTAAAATACTGCAATAAACAACAAAATTCCAAACCCGATATTGTAACCAATAAAATTTTAGTTATCTGCCCATATAAATCAAAAGCACCGAAATATCACTCGGTGAAACACCACTAATTCTTGATGCCTGAGAAATTGTTACAGGTTTAATCTTATTCAATTTTTGCTTCGCTTCAATCGACATTGATTTTATTTTATTATAATCAAAATCCTCAGGAATTTTTACATCTTCCAAACGCGAAAGTTTATCTGCATTATTTCTTTCCTTTTCAATATAACCTGAATATTTTACCTGAATTTCGGCTTGTTCCAAAATTTCCTGATCAAGATCATTTTCGGCAACATATTCCTTTACTTTTTCAAATTTCAAAATATCTTCCAAATCAATCTGCGGTCTGGAAAATATTTTAAACATTTTATCACCCTGTGAAATTAAAGCTGATTCCTTTTCTTCAAGAATTGGATTTGTCTCAGCAACTGAAACACTCGTCTCTTTGAAAAAAGAAACCATCCTTTCAGATTCATTTAATTTCTTTTCCATACGGCGTAAACGCGCTTCCGAAGCTAAACCAATTTCATACGACAAAGGTGTCAATCTAAAATCAGCATTGTCCTGACGAAGCAGAGTTCGATATTCCGCTCTAGACGTAAACATACGATAAGGTTCTTCTGTACCTTTTGTAATTAGATCATCAATCAAAACTCCGATATATGCTTCATCTCTTTTTAAAATCAACGGCGCTTTTTCGTGAACTTTTAAATGAGCGTTAATTCCGGCCATCAAACCTTGAGAAGCAGCTTCTTCATAACCAGTTGTTCCATTAATCTGTCCAGCAAAATACAAACCTTCAACTAGCTTCGTTTCCAAAGTATGTTTCAATTGCGTCGGAGGAAAATAATCATATTCGATTGCATAACCAGGACGAAAGAATTTCACATTTTCAAAACCGGCAACTGTACGCAAAGCTTTGAACTGAATATCCTCCGGCAAAGAAGTTGAAAAACCATTTACATAAACCTCACAAGTATTCCATCCTTCTGGTTCAACAAAAAGCTGGTGACGCTCTTTATCTGCAAAACGATTTATTTTATCTTCAATCGAAGGACAATATCTTGGACCGATACTTTTAATTCTTCCGTTAAACATTGGAGAACGATCAAAACCTTCTCTCAAAATATTATGCACCTCATTCGAGGTATATGTCATATGACAGGATTTTTGAAACGCCAAAGGTTTTGTCAAATCTGAATATGAAAACTTATCTGGTTTAGTATCTCCTTTTTCTTCATTCATTTTAGAATAATCCAAAGAACGTCCATCCACTCGCGGAGGTGTTCCTGTTTTCATTCTTCCCGCTTCAAAACCGGCTTGAATCAAATCTTCGGTAATTCCGAACGCGGCACTTTCACCAGCACGTCCTCCTCCAAATTGCTTTTCTCCGATATGAATCAAACCATTCAAAAAAGTACCATTTGTCAAAACAACTGATTTAGATCTGATCTCTACTCCTAACGAAGTTCTGATTCCTTTTATCTTTCCGTTTTCTATTATCAGCCCCTTTACCATTTCCTGATAAAAATCTAAATTCGGAGTTCCTTCAAGCATCATTCTCCATTCTTCTGCAAAACGCATACGGTCACTTTGAACTCTCGGTGACCACATTGCAGGGCCTTTTGATTTATTCAGCATCTTGAACTGAATTGCAGTTCTGTCTGAAACAATTCCGGAATATCCTCCAAGCGCATCAATCTCACGAACAATTTGTCCTTTCGCTATTCCACCCATTGCAGGATTACACGACATTTGTGCAATGTTCTGCAGACTCATTGTAACCAATAAAGTTTTGGATCCCAAATTTGCTGCCGCTGCCGCGGCCTCGGAACCTGCGTGACCCGCACCAACAACAATTACATCATACTCTTCTAAAAACATTTTTCTTTTATATTAATCCTTTTCAAAAGGAATTATGAATTTCCAAACCTACGTTCCACGTGAAACACTTTTACTAACTATTTTTTTTTAAACACGTTCCACGTGGAACACAAAAAAAAACTTAAATTATAATTTAAAATTTTAAAAAAAAACTTAACGTTCCACGTGGAACGTAATGCTTTTTTATATAATTTTGATAGGTTTAAATCTACTGTTCCACGTGAAACATGGCTATTTTTTCATCTTCTTTGCTACGCATTAAAGCTTCGTCTACTTCAGATTTGTCTTTATAGCCACAGTAATGTAGAATACCGTGAACCAATACGCGCTTTAATTCGTCTTCAAAACTTGTGTTGTAATCCTTAGAGTTATCTAAAACTCTTTCTACAGAAACAAAAATATCACCGCTTATTTCGTTACCCATCGTATAATCGAAACTAATAATATCTGTAAGTGTGTCGTGATTAAGATACTCAAGGTTAATCTTGTGAAGATATTCATCATCACAAAAGATGTAATTGATTTCTCCCTCACTTTTGTTTTCTGAAACTATTACGGAACTCAGCCAAGTAGCTATCGCTTCTTCATTCTCAAGAGCGAATTCCAATTCGTAATTAAAATTGATCATTTGTTGTTAAAATAAATTTGAACTTTTTGATTAAAATTCGAGCGCAAAGGTAGCGATTGTCTATTTAATATCTCTATGCTATTCAAATAATCTGAAAGTGCCTTTGGTAAAGGACTAGCCTGATTACTATAATTCTTGGTATTGGTTTCTGACTGACATTTTGGATCCTCACCCTGCAAACGAATAGCTGTGTCCAATTTCAAAAGCTCTTGCTTGATACTATTTGTTCTTTGCAGGGATTCATTAGTAAAACCTTTGTTTAATAATTGCTTCTCCAATTGCTTCATTTGTTCCAAAGCATTCTGACCGCTGTTGCCAATTCCTTTCTTATTCAATTCTTCCTGCAATGCTTCGCGAAGCTGTTTTTGCTCTTTGTAAATATCCATAGTCGCTTTTGCATCTCCTTCTCCATCGCCGTCTGAATCGCCATTATCTCCCTGACCTTTCCCTGATTGAGAACCTTTATTTTTGCTTTCTCCAGGTTTATTTCCTTCACCTTGTTTGTTACCAGGTTTCATACCCTGCTTCATCTTTTCACTCAATTCTCCCTGCTTTTTAATGATATCAGGCAACTGCATTCCTGAACCTTGCCCTGGTTTTGGTTTCCCTCCACTGCTGCCGGACATCTGCATTTGCATACTATTCAATGAATCGCTTAACAAATCTGCTAATTTATTAGCCGATGAAATCGCATATTGCTGTTGGGCAAAACCCCTTTGCAATTGTGAATCGGATAAACTTTCGAGAGATTTATCAATATTGTATTGTACATTAGCAACTTCTTTTGTTACCTCTTCAGCGATTTTTGGCTGACGCAAAGACATAGCAAAAAGACTGTCATCAATGTGTTTGAACTGTGTTTTTAAGTTCTGCTGATTACGAATGTATTTACCAAAAGAAGGTGAACCAATCTTAGTAGCCTTGAACTGATTCATAACATCTTCCTGTGAAAATGAATAAGCCAAAAGGTTATCCAATATCTGACGCAACATTTTTACATCCTCTTCTATTTGGTCTTTACTGGATTCTTCCATCGCCTTATCCATTGCTTTGGACATTTCTTTCATCTTTTTAGAAGCACTTTTTTGATTTTGTTTTGCTTTTGATTTATTGTTGTTTTGCAAATCAGAACCAGCTTTATTAAGATCGTCCTTGATACTTTTTTCCTTATCCAGATCAGATGGAATATCTATTGGTGATTTTAAATCTTCATTATCTTTGTTCAATTGCTTCAATTCTTCCTGAATCTTTTCGAATTCATCTATCAGTTTCTTTTGCTCCTGAGCCGAATTCTCCTTTTCATTCTCTGATAATTTATCTTCCTTTTGAGATAATTTATCCAATTTATCAGCTAATTGTTCTGCCTTTTTTTCTACATAATAACGTTTGGTTAACTCAACCAATTGCGCTAAACTCTTATTTTGACTTTTACTGTTCTCCTTGAATTTCTCCAGCTTCTGAGTAAAATCTTCATCCTTGATTTTATTGTTCAGCTCGTTCAATTCGTCTAATAATTTTTTGTTTTTATCCAATTCCTTATCAGTATTCTCTAAACGTTTTTGAAGCAATTCCTTGGTATCATCCTGCTGTTTTGGATTGGATTTATCCAGATTGTTTTTCATCTTATTAGCAAACTCCTTCGTCAAATCATTCTGTTGTTGCTGTTGCTTAATGAAATCATTTATCTTTTGGCGGTCGTTAAAATCCAAACCTTCTTTTTCCTTGGAAGTCTGTTTCAATTTCTCCATCTGAGAAATCTGTTTATCCTGTTTGGATAAGGTTTTTTGCAGACTATTTATTGTATTATTTTGTTCCTGAAGCGTGTTGTTTTGCTTCTCTTCATCAGATAAAATTCGGTTTGAAAAGACAACAGAACGAGAACTTTTGAAATGATGAATGGCATCATTATCAAAAACTTCAAAATAAAAATCGTAATTCTTCCCTTTTTCAACATCAAGATTACTTGGAAAATTGAACACAAACTGATCAAAAGTGTCGTGCTTAACAGCTATGGTTCCACGTTTGCCAGTAGCAGGTTTACCAGATTCATAATAAACAATCTGTAATCGGGACAACCCATAATCATCGGCCAATTGACCAACAAAATAAGAACTTTCGACACCCAAACTATCAGGAGCTTTGGTAATATTGATCGTTGGGAACTGATCTTTTACAACATTCAGCTGATATGACAGTTTTTCGAAATTTTTTACTTGATTATTTGATGTAATTATTTGATATTCTGTATTTTGAACTATATTTTTAGCTAAATTAAAGCTGTTTTCACTTTTAGCGAATGGAATGGCCTGAGAATCATTTTTCCACGTTACATTCAGCGTAGCATTTGTATTCATTATCCAGGAAACCTGTGTTCCTTCGGGTATAATTCCGTTACCAGTTCCTTTAACAATTGTACTTTTCATATTCAAATACGTAGGATAAACAAACTTCATTTGAAAATTTGAAATGGTTGGAACAGCAATAACTTTCAATTCATAATCAGGGGAAACAATACTATTCGCTTCCAGATGAAACGAAACATTATCCATAGGTTTGGCAATTTTAAACTGAAATTCTCCTGTGCGAACCGTTTCCAAAAAGTAACTTTCATCACCAATGAAAATCATAACATTTTCAGGAACGATCTTTCCTTCTGATTTTACCTGAAGAACGAAATCCTTACCTTGCTCTGAAACCAAATCAGTATTTAAAATTGTAAACTTAAACGGAGCCGGTGGCGTAAATGCCGAATTAAAATGCACTACCCTATCCAAACTTTGAGAAATAATCTGGCTGTTTCCCGAAAGGAAAAAAAAGAACAAAAACAAAATTGGCAACACTGCCAGTGGCAAATATTTTTTGTTTACGCTAAAATCAATCGCTTTCCCAAAAGGAACTGGACGAAGTGAATTGGCCTTTTGCTCAATGGAAGCCAACAATAATTCAGAATTATAAACGCTAGTATCCGATTTTGATAACTGAAGATAGTTTATCAAAGTATCATTTACTTCAGAAAAATGATTTCCAATTATTAAAGAAGCTTGAGCATAATCAATCCCCTTCTGAAATTTAAACAATTTAAAAATTGGAAAAAGTATAAAACGCAACAGCAAAATAGCTTCAACAATAATGAAAATCCAAAAAAGGAATGTTCTTCCTTTTGGTTTTAACCAAAGGAAATACTCTATAAATAGCGTAAACAGAAAATAAATCAGTCCAAGTCCAATGAAAAAAAGGACACCGCGGATCAATTCATTGGCATAATACTTCTTTATAAAATCTTCTAGTTTTTGATGTATCGAATAGGACTTTTCCAAAATATCGGTATTAATTTAATAACCAATAAAAGTACTAATTATAATGTTTCCAAAAAGGTAAATAAAACATAATATTAAAGCATTGAAGAAACACGAATTACACCGATAAAACGACAATTTGAAATTGTATATTTGCAAAAAAATTACAAGAATGTCAAGACCAGTACGTGTGCGGTTTGCACCAAGCCCAACGGGGCCATTACACATAGGCGGAGTTCGTACCGCTTTATTCAATTATTTGTTTGCAAAAAAAAATGGAGGAACTTTTTATCTTAGGATAGAAGATACAGACCAAAATAGATTTGTTCCAGGTGCCGAAGAATATATAATAGAAGCCTTGGAATGGTTAGGAATCGCTCCGGAAGAAACTGTTGGAAAAAACGAAAAATTTGGACCTTACAGACAAAGCGAAAGAAAACACCTTTACAAACAATATGCCGATCAATTGATTGAATCGAGAAATGCCTACTATGCTTTTGATACTGCAGAAGCATTGGACGCACACAGAAAACAGCACGAAGCTGAAGGAAAAACATTTATTTACAATCATCATAATCGTGAAAAATTAGATACTTCATTGGTAATATCAAAAGACGAAACTGCCAAAAGAATCGCAAATAACGAAGATTATGTTATCCGTTTCAAGACTCCACAGAATGAAACTTTGCATTTGCAGGACATCATTCGCGGTGAAGTAAAATTTGAAACTGGCCTTTTGGATGATAAAGTATTATTTAAAAGTGATGGTATGCCTACTTATCATTTGGCTAATATTGTTGATGACCATTTAATGGAAACCTCACACGTAATCCGTGGTGAAGAATGGTTGCCTTCAATGCCTCTACACGTAATGCTCTACCGCGCTTTTGGCTGGGAAGCACCAGAATTTGCACATTTGCCATTGATTTTAAAACCAATTGGAAATGGCAAATTATCTAAAAGAGATGGTGATAAAATGGGATTCCCAGTGTTTCCTTTGGAATGGAAAACTGCTGAAGGCGTTTCATCAGGCTACAGAGAAAAAGGATTTTTCCCTGAAACAGTTGTTAACTTTTTATCATTGTTAGGATGGAATGACGGAACTGATAAGGAACTTTTTTCATTGAAAGAATTAACCCAAGCTTTTGATTTAAAAAGAGTTCATAAAGCCGGTGCTAAGTTTGACCCAGAGAAAAACAAATGGTTCAATCACCAATATTTAATGCAGAAAGAAGATTCAGTTTTGGCGGAAGAATATTCCAAAATCATTGAATTAAAACATTTAAACAGACATTATTCATTGAACGAAATGACCAAAATTGTTTCGCTGATTAAAGACAGAGCTGATTTTATTTCTGATTTTTGGGAAATGAGTGATTTCTTTTTTATTGCACCAACGGCTTATGATGAGAAAGCAAGCAAAAACTGGAAAGCTGAAACGCCAGCGTTGATGCAGGAATTAATTTCGGTACTTGAAGAAATAACAGATTTTACTTCTCTAAATATTGAAACAATTGTAAAAGACTGGATGACTAAAAACGAAATTGGAATGGGTAAAGTAATGCAGCCTTTCCGATTAAGTTTAGTTGGAGCACTAAAAGGTCCTCACCTATTTGACATAGTCGAAGTCATTGGAAAAGAGGAAACTGTTTCACGAATACAGAAAGCGATTTCAAGAATATAAAACTAAAAAGCTCCCATTGATTTGGGAGCTTTTTTTTATTTTCGATTGATAAAATAACTTATCAGATAAGGAACTATCGTCTGTAAAATAGATCTAAAGGGATTTGGAAAACTCTCTTTATAAGGAGCTAAAAACCCAGCAATTATATTTTCGGGAGTTACAGAATCTTTAGTTTTTTGAATACTTAAAATTAATTTCTGGTAGCTGATCTGTTTTTCTAATTTCAGAATTTCTAAATCACGATCAATAGATGCGTAGGATGAATATTTTTTGTTTTCCATAAATTAATCATTAAAAAATATTTCTGAAAATTTCTCTAAAATTGGTCCTTCAATTATTTTTTCCTTAACCAAAAATAAAAGTATTGTTGAAATCAAATACATTCCTCCAACAGAAAGAAACCCAATTGTATAACTTCCAAAATAATTGCTTAAAGCAAAAGCAACTGCAATGGAACTGAACAATAATACCATACTAAAGCACAATAAAATCAAAACAAATTTCAAAATCATGGTTGTTGATTTCATTGCAACCTTGAAACCCCATAATTTATAATAGGAAACAGATTTTTCGAAATAAGCCTGAGCTTGATTTTGAATATCCTCTGAATTTTCTTTTATTTTATCAAATGCCATAGACTAAGTTTTATGACTGAAATTTAGCATTTTTTTCTTTAAGTTCCGCTAGTTTGTTTTCCAAATAAGAAACTACATCTTCAGTCTTATCACTTAAATTATTGACGATACTTTCATAATGGCGATCAATTTCATTTTTACCTAATACACCATTGCCCATCAGCTTTTCAGAAACCTCATGTAATCTATCAGTAAGATTGTTTTTTACATCATCAAAACCATCTTTTATTTTTTCTCTTGTTTTGGAACCTTTATCCGGCGCAAACAAAATTCCAAGTCCGGCACCAATTGTTACACCAACCAAAACAGCTACTATTGTATTTCCAGTATTATTTGACATGCTTATAAAATTTAAAAGTTACTATATACTAAATTTACGACTTTATGAACAAACTTGTGTTAACAAGCCGTTAAACTGCTAAATATTGAGTAAAAAACTAAAATAAAGCCCGTATATCAATGAAAAAAAAATATCGGAGTATGGATATAGAAAATATAAATAAATACATTAAAAACGATTTATGAATGTCAATTTTTATAAGTAAAATAAATTAAAATTATTTTTAAAATAGATTTAATAAATAATAAATACATTTTATCAATTTTATTAAAAACATAGTTTATTATAATCCTAAAAAAGCATCAAAAAAAAGAAAATCTGTAATTTTGATCAAAAATTAAAATAAGGACTTTTAATAAACGAAAAACAAAAAAACATAAATTGGTATAAACAAAATTTTAAAAACTCTTAAAATCAATTTATGAAAGTCATTTTTAATAAATAAAAATTATTAAAAATTAAAAAATAATCATAATACTATATAATAAAAAAGCGCTTTATAAAAAGCGCTTTTAATAGATAAAATTTATATTTTTTATTTTAACAGAAATTTTTCAATAAATTCAGTTTCACGTTCTGTTGTACTTTTTGAAGGATTAGATTGTAGTTTCAAAACTTCCTCTCTAAATGAATTTACAAAATCTGAATCGTAATCCAAATTGCTTAAATTTAAAATTGCTCTGAAACGAACAAAAGTAGATTCACTTCGAAGAGACATTAAATACAATTTAGACAAATCCTCTTTGTCATAATCCGAAGGTTTCAAATTGGCATATTTCAAAATGAAATTGGCAAACAATAAAGAACTTTTATTATTGTTAATATTCTTTCTGAAAGAGTTTTGCAATAAACTGTAATTAGAAATTCCTGACAGCGTCTCCCCTATTGCTTTTCTGATTGCAATACGTTCTTCTCTTGTAGCAACTTTAAAATATTTATTGATTTCTTTTAGCGAATTATTAATGCTGTTTTCATCCTTTTTACCTTTTTCTTCCCAAGCATCTTTAAGTCCAACTGTCTTATTAAACACTAATTTTGAATCAGTTGTATCTTTATCAACAACAAAATAACCCAAACGCTGAAATTGGAAATGATCACCAATTTTAGCTTCAGCTAAACTAGGTTCAACATATCCTTTTACAATTTCTAAAGAAGAGGTGTTCATAAAATCCAAGAAACTTTTCTCTTTGTGACTGTCTGGTGCTTCGTCAATAAACAAACGATCATACAAACGAACTTCAGCCTCAACAGCATGAACAATAGAAACCCAATGAAGAGTTCCGGCAACTTTACGCTTGCTGGCTTCGCTTCCGCTTCCGCTCAAAGAATCAGTATCATAAGTCACTTGAATTTCGGTAATTACACCGTTTGTATCTTTCGTAACACTTTCTCCTTTAATAATATAACCGTTTTTTAGACGCACTTCATTTCCGATACTTAAACGGAAAAATTTAGCTGCAGCCACTTCCAGGAAGTCATCTCTTTCAATGTATAATTCACGAGAAAAAGGCACTTTTCTAAATCCTGCAGACTCATCTTCCTGATTATTTTCTGCATCAAGCAACTCTTCTTTTCCTTCCGGATAATTGGTAATAACCACTTTTACAGGATCTAAAACAGCCATAACTCTTGGAGCTGTTTTGTTTAAATCTTCACGCAGACAAAAGTCCAAAAGCGATACGTCAATGATATTTTCGCGCTTGGCAACACCTATAACCTCACAAAATTTACGAATAGCACTTGCAGTATAACCACGTCTTCTAAGTCCGGAAATAGTAGGCATTCTAGGATCATCCCATCCGCTTACGATGTTTTCCTGAACCAATTGCAGAAGCTTACGCTTACTCATTACAGTATAATTTAAATTCAGACGGGCAAACTCATATTGATGCGGACGCACTTGATTTTCATCATAAATCTGATCCAAGAACCAGTCGTATAATTCGCGATGCATTACAAATTCCAAAGTACAGATCGAATGCGAAATCTGCTCCACATAATCACTCTCACCATGTGCATAATCATACATTGGATAAATATTCCAATCATTTCCTGTACGGTGATGATGACGGTGTAATATTCTGTACATCAATGGATCACGCATCAGCATATTTGTAGAAGCCATATCAATTTTGGCTCTCAAAACATGACTTCCTTCGGGAAAATCACCATTTTTCATTCCTTCAAAAAGAGCCAGATTTTCTTCAATAGAACGGTTTCTGTAAGGCCCGTCAACTCCTGCTTGAGTCGGTGTTCCTTTCTGAATTGCCATATCTTCAGAAGACTGGCTGTCAACATAAGCTTTACCTTTTTTAATCATGGCAACAGCCCATTCATATAACTGCTGAAAATAATCTGAGGAATACACCTCTTCTGACCAGTTAAAGCCTAACCATTTTACATCTTCTTTGATTGAATCAACATATTCCTGCTCTTCTTTGGCTGGATTAGTATCATCAAAACGTAAGTTAACCGGTGCATTGTATTTTAATCCTAAACCAAAATTTAAACATATAGATTTGGCATGGCCAATGTGCAGATAACCATTAGGTTCTGGAGGAAAACGAAAGCGTAATTTATCTTGGGGAAAACCGTTTGTTAAACTATCTTCTATAATTTGTTCAATAAAATGAAGTGATTTCTCTTCTGATGCCATTTTTAAAAATTTTAGCAAAGATAAAAAATTGAGGACAGATAATGGGTAATAACAATATAGACTTTGAATTAAATTTATTAGTATTTTTGCATAAACACTGAAAGTTATGAGACAATTAACAGTAACAATTCCAGACGATTTTTATGAAACTTTTGTTAGTTTTTTCAAACATATTCCTGATGTTTCAATTAATGAAAATGTAAAGGATGAAGTTCCTTTATGGCAACAGGAAATGGTTTTGCAACGTATGAAGAATGCTAAGCCAGAGGATTATAGGAGTTGGGAAGAATCGAAAAAAAGGCGTGATGCTAAATGGAATAAGTAATGTATAAAATAATTATTCTTGTACGTGCCGATTTAGAAGTAGACGAAATTATTGATTATTACGAATTGGTTTCTAAAGGTTTGGGAATAAAGTTTAATAATGAATTCGATGATTATGTTGAAACCCTAAAAACTTTTCCTTTTTTTGAAGAAAAATATAATATTGTCCGCACTCTTCCATTAAAGAAATTTCCATACACTATTCATTTTACAGTAGATGAAAATGAAAAAATAGTTACAATTCACGCAATAACATCAGATTATCAAGATCCAAACACTACAAAATTAAAATTTTAAAAATGGGCATAATAAAATTAAAAAATATACGCACTTTCTCCTACCACGGCTGTTTAATAGAAGAAGGAAAAATAGGTTCAGATTACAGTGTTGACTTAGAAATAAGCACCAATTTAAAACAATCCTCAGAATCCGATAACTTGAAAGATACTGTAGATTATGTACATTTAAACAAGATTGTGGTAGAGGAAATGGCTATCCAATCTAATTTACTGGAGCATGTAGCCAAAAGAATTATCGATAGAGCGTTGGCTGAACTCGAAACGGTTTCAAGAATTAAAATAGCTGTTTCAAAAATAAATCCTCCTATTGGCGGTGATGTTGAAGCTGTTACAATTGAAATGGAAGAAGAGCGAAATTTTAAATTATATTAAAACTTATAAAAAAATAAAAAAGTTTACTTTATACTTTTAAACTTTAAAATTTTAAGTTACTTTTGCCATCCGTTAATGAATGGCGTCGTGGCCGAGCGGCTAGGCTGGGCTCTGCAAAAGCTCCTACTCCGGTTCGAATCCGGACGATGCCTCAAGAACCTCTAAAGCAATTTAGAGGTTTTTTTATGGTTAATTTTTAGAAAAAATTAAGTAAAGTTTATGTTCTAATCCAGACGATGCCAAAAGAAGAGAGATACATTTCTGTATCTATTTTTTAAACCATAATTTAAAAATTTTGAACCATTAAGATATTAGTTTCATTAAGTAGCTAGCTTAATTTTCTTAATATCTTAATGGTTCAAAAAAAAAGGAGCCTAAACAGTTCCTTTTTTATAATTTCTTTTAAACTACTTTTCTATCTTCTCAAAAGCTTTTTTAACCATTTGTTTTTCCTCAGGGAAACAGCCTTGAATGATTAATGCGAAACCAAAAATCATTAGTACAATACTAATTCCTCTTTTGATTTTATAGATATTCGTTGGTGTCATTTTGTGTTTTAATTGTTTTGCCAACGATATTTTAATACAATCTATTCCAAGATACGTAAGGATTACGGAGATAAAAAAGGTAAGCATTCTTGAGGTTTCCATTTCTAATTTTGGTCCTACAGAAATAATTACAGCCAGCCAAAAACCAAGAACGCCAATATTGATAATATTTAGAAAAAAACCTTTCAGAAAAAGTCCAACATAATTTTTTTTAATAATCTCGTTATCGATGGTTTTTGTGTTAACTCTTTTTTCTTTTTTTATTCCTAAAAACGAAATAAAACCATAAGCCATCATAATAAAACCTCCAAATATGAACAGCGAAGAGTTATCATTTAGACTTTGGATCAGTCTGTAACTTCCTAAATAAGCAATTGTTATAAAAAAAACATCTCCTAAAACAACACCTAAATCAAAAACTAAAGCGGCTCTGAATCCTTTAATTATACTGGTTTCAATCAGAATAAAAAAAACAGGGCCAATCATAAAACTTAATAATACTCCCCACGGAATACCTGTCAAAATATCGTTTATCATTAAAAAATGACTTTAAAAATTGGTTACAAATTTACAATTTCTGAACTATTGTTCCTCCCATAAAAGTTTCCTGTTTTATTTCTTTGGGCTTGCCATAAATAAAAATAGTACCTCCGGCTTTTATTTTTGCATCAACAAGAGAGCTGGCTCTTACATCGGCGCTTCCTCCTGCTGATAAACTGACAGTCGTTTGAGAAGTTTCTAAATCACCCGCTTCTAAAATACCTCCAGAATTAATCAAAACAGACTGAGTGACTGCTTTGCCTATAATTTTAATATTTCCGCCAGAATACGCTTTAATAGTTGCTTTTTCAACATCTAGCACTGCATTAATCTTTGCTCCTTCCTGTGTTCCCAAAGTAATAGAAGTCTGCTTGAAAATATCAGCACAAGTTACACTGCTTCCTTCATTGGCATCAATACTTTGGATTCTTTTGAAGTATAAAGTCACTTTTGCTTCGTCACCAGACATTATTTTAGTCAAAGGCATTCTTATTTTCAAAAGTCCATTTTTATTAACAATCTCAACTTTACTTTGGCTTGTTCCAGTAATTACCGCTTTATTTTCGGAAGAAGCCACTAAAGTAACACTCAGTTTATCAAACACTTTTACATCATCAAAATCCTTAAGTTCTATAGTCGTTTGTGCAAAAGAGAATTTTGCTAAAAACACAAAACTTATTAAAATTATCCTTTTCATGTTTTAAAAATTAATTGTTAGTATAAATTCTAAGTTACTAAACTACAAAGTTTTTAATCTTAGGAACTTAGCAGCTTTGAAACTTAGCAACTATTTAAAAAAAAACTTATTCGTTTCTTTTAATAAAATTGAAATCCAATTGTTTTTTAACCAAATCCGCGTTTTTGACTTTAACATAAATCTCATCACCTAATTGCAGTAATCTATTGGAATTAGCACCTACCAAAGCATACTGTTTTTCATCAAAAGTATAATAATCTTCTTTTATATCTCGGGTTCTCACCATTCCTTCGCATTTATTTTCGATGATTTCAACATAAATTCCCCATTCAGTAACACCCGAAATAACACCCAAAAACTCCTGATCCTGATGATTCTGCATGTATTTAACCTGCATGTATTTTATAGAATCTCTTTCGGCATTAGTAGCCAAACCTTCCATTGTTGATGAATGCAGACATTTGGTTTCATACTCTTCTTCATCTACCGATTTACCACCATCCAAATAAAACTGCAATAAACGATGAACCATAACATCAGGATAACGACGAATTGGCGAAGTGAAATGTGAATAATAATCAAATGCTAATCCGTAATGGCCAATATTATCCGTAGAATATTTGGCTTTGCTCATCGATCGAATAGCCAGAGTATCAATTAAATTCTGCTCTTTTTTGCCATTAACATCAACCATAAGCTGATTCAACGATTTTGAAATATCACCTTTATTTCTGAAATCAATTTTATAACCAAACTTAGCAATCACATTCTGCATTGCAATTAATTTGTCTTCATTGGGTTCATCATGAATTCTGTAAATGAACGTTTTCTTTTGTTTTCCAATGAATTCTGCCACTTTTCTATTGGCTAATAACATAAATTCTTCAATCAGATGATTGGCATCTTTTGAGACTTTGAAGTACACTCCTTCCGGTTCTCCTTCTTGATCTAAGTTGAATTTTACTTCTACTTTATCAAAAGAAATAGCTCCTTCATTCATTCTGTTTCTTCTGAAAATCTTAGCTAATTGATCCATTTTCAGTGTGGCTTCGACAATTTCATCCGAAACAACATAAGAACTTCCAGTAATCGAAATTTCAACAGGAATTGTATTGTCTTTATTTTCAATGATATATTGGGCTTCTTCGTAAGCAAAACGCTGGTCTGAAAAAATAACTGTTCTTCCAAACCATTGATTGACAACCTGACATTTTTCAGTAATTGCAAATATCGCCGAGAACGTATATTTCTCTTCCTGAGGACGCAATGAACAGGCAAAATTAGAAAGCACTTCAGGCAACATTGGCACTACCCTATCCACTAAATAAACGGATGTTGCTCTTTGATACGCTTCATCATCGAGTATGGTTCCTTCTTCCAGATAATGCGACACATCGGCAATGTGAATACCAATTTCGTAGTTACCATTTTCTAACTTTTTGAAAGACAAAGCATCATCAAAATCCTTAGCATCTTTTGGATCAATTGTAAAAGTCAGCGTATCGCGCATATCACGACGTTTTGCAATTTCACTTTCTGAAATCGAAGTATCAATTTTCTGTGCAAAGGTTTCCACTTCAATAGGAAACTCCGCAGGCAAACCATATTCAGCCAGAATAGCATGAATTTCGGTATCATGTTCTCCAGGTTTACCCAGAACTTTTATCACTTTTCCAAAAGGACTATCCGCTCTCGCCGGCCAATCTTCTATATGAACCAAAACAACATCTCCTTGTTCAGCCTCCCCTATTTTATCTTTTGGAATAAAAATATCCGTATACATTTTTGGATTCGCAGTCGAAACAAAAGAGAAATTCTTCTGAATATCAATCACTCCAACGAAATCAGTTTTGTATCTTTCGATAACTTCAATAACCTCACCTTCAGCTCTTCTACCACTTCTTTTGTTATAAACATACACTTTTACGGTATCTTTATCCAAGGCGTGATTCAGATTATTCGAAGGAATAAAAACATCTTCTTCAAATTCAGGACAAATGAAATAGGCACTTTTTCGGCCTGTCATATCAATTGTTCCTTCGTAATATTCTCTGCTGGTGGCTTTTATTAAATATTTGCCTGGTTCGGTTTCTATAATTTTCTTGGAAGAAGCCAAAATCTTCAGATCTTTTATAATCTGATTACGGCTTTGCGTATCATCCAATTCTAATTTCGAAGCTATTTGTTTGTAGTTAAAGGCTTTATTGGCACTTTGCGATAATATTTTTATAATTTTATCCGAGAAATCTTTATCTTTCTTAATCGGTTTTCTTAATCTTTTACCCATGTATCTTTTCTTAAATGCCTAAAATTACGAAATTGTATTCACTATTCCGTATTCCAAAAGAGTTTTAAACTAATAATAACTTCATTACATTTATAAAAAATTCTAAATGATAGGCTTTAAAACAATTGCTGTTTTCAATTATCAGCATGAAATTATGGTACTTAAACACATTTTGGATCAGGAGGAAATTCATTATTTTTTTGAAAACGAAAACATTATCTCCATTGATCCGCTGGCAAGCTTTGCCTTCGGAGGCATACAGCTCAAGGTACATCCAAACGATTTTGAACAGGTTCAGGAAATTCTCGACAATTTGAATCCAAAACTTTCCATCGTTTAGAAAACTTCACAATTCAACTTTTTTTTGGGCGTGACCCTCCCGAAAAGGTCGGGTCGGGCTGTCAGTTCCCGCTTCCCGATGAAAAATCGGGAGAGCACCACTTCCATCCCTCACGCAGATCCTGCAAAACAAGAACAGAAACAGTAAAAAAGAAACAACTTTTGAAGAAACAGAATATTTTTAAATTTTTTTCTTTCTTTTTAAATTTCAAAGTTGTCAACATATATTAAATACAACAAAAAGAAATTTTAAAATTTTAAAAAATATTTATGGTTATTATAGCTTGTTAATTGTTGCTATAAATTTTTAAAAAAATGCATTGAAATCAAGTTTTAGGTTTTTATCTTGAGTTATCAACAGTGTTATTTATATGTAAATTACTGTTTTTTAAGATATTTTTAAAAATAGTTAACAACTGTTAATATTTCAAAATTGCGATAAATTGTAAATAAGTGTTTTTTATTTTCTTGTTCAAAAACTAAAATTTAGTATTGATAACTTTTCCAAAAAATCCTCAAACTTTATTTGGTTTTTAAAAATAGGTTTTGGATTACATAATTTTTTTAAACAAACTAAAAAAACTTCTAAAATTCTTTTCAAAGTTATAAACATTTTGTGTTAATTTAAGGTTAACTGAATATCAAGTAGTTACGTTTTGGTATTAACATGATAAAAAATTAACATTATAATTACATTCTCTTTACTGGTTTACAGCTTCTTATAAATAAGGAAATATGTTAATAACCTTCAAATTTTCTTATAATCAGCAGATTATAGAAGATTATAAAGTTTGTCTTTTTTTGTATTTCTTAATGTGTTAGTAATAGAAAGTGAAAAGGATTTTTGTATGCTATCTTAAATAGAATGGCTAAATTTGTATTTTAAAAACTAATACAAAAAAAATGAAAATTTCAATAGGAAATGACCACGCCGGACCGGATTATAAAAAAGCAATTGTTCAATATTTAGAATCAAAAGGACATCAGGTTACTAATTATGGAACAGATACAGAAGCTTCTGTGGATTATCCGGATTTCGGGCATCCGGTTGCAAGTGACGTTGAAGAAGGAAAAGCAGATTTTGGAATCGTAATCTGCGGAAGCGGAAACGGAATTGCAATGACTGTTAATAAACATGCCGGAGTTCGTGCAGGTTTGTGCTGGACTAAGGAAATTGCTTATTTGACCCGTTTACATAATAACGCTAATATCGTGAGCATTCCAGCCCGTTATACTTCTATTCAGCAGGCAGTAGAGATTGTTGAAACTTTCTTGGAAACCGAATTTGAAGGAGGAAGACATCAAACCAGAGTTGATAAAATAAGCTGTTAAAATATTTTGGAACATCATCACCATCATAGCCACAGCCATCACCATCATGTAGAAGGTAAAAATCTGCTGTTTTCGATTGTATTGAATATTGTGATTACGGTAGCACAAGTTATTGGAGGAATTCTTTCGGGAAGTCTGGCTTTGCTGTCAGATGCCCTGCATAATTTTTCCGATGTACTTTCTTTAGTATTTAGTTATGTAGCCCATAAATTATCCCGAAAAAAAGCTTCCAACGATCAGACGTTTGGATATAAACGAGCCGAATTGATAGCCGCTTTTATCAATTCAATGACTTTGATAATAGTGGCTTTGTTTTTGGTTTATGGAGCTGTGGAAAGGTTTTTCAATCCACAGCATATAGAATCAGGATTGGTGATTTGGATGTCAATTATAGGTATTGTTGCCAATGGTTTGTCAGTAATAATGCTAAAAAATGATGCCGATAAAAATCTGAATATGAAATCGGCTTATCTGCATTTGTTTACTGATATGCTGGCTTCCATTGCAGTATTAATTGGCGGTCTGCTGATGAAATATTTCCAATGGTTTTGGATTGACAGTTTATTAACTTTGATAATTGCTATTTACCTGATAATTGTCGGTTTTGATCTGCTGAAAAAGTCAACACAAATGCTGATGCTTTTTACGCCAAGCCATCTTGATATTGATAGTATTATCAACGAAGTTCATAAAATTTCAGGAGTGCATAAACTGCACCATATTCATCTTTGGTATCTCAACGAAGAGGAATTACATCTCGAAGCACATCTCGACTGTTCCGAAGATATAAAAATGTCTGAGTTTAATGAGCTTTTGGACAAAGTTGAACACGTTCTGTTCGAAAAATTCCACATTAATCACATTAATATTCAGCCTGAATATAAAAAGGAGGAAGATTCCAAGGATTTCATCGTTCAGGATTAGGTTGTTTATTGAAAAAAAAAATCGCGGTGCTTCGCACCAATAATATTACAAAGCCTGGTCAAAAAACTGGGCTTTTTTTGTTTTCTACTGACTGAATTAATGTAAATTTAGTCATCGTATTGACTAAATTAATGTAAATTTAGTCATCGTATTGACCAAATTAACGTTTTTTAGTTATATTTGCATTATGATTTTTAAATAATTAGAAATGCCTGATCATTATAAAAGAGCCGTTTTAACTGAATTTACCCGCAAGTTACTGCCTAATAAAGTATTGATTTTGTTGGGCGCAAGGCGAGTGGGTAAAACAGCCTTAATCAAAAATTATCTCGAAACAATTCCTGCCGATTCTTATTTGCAATTGAATGGAGAAGATATAAAAGATGCCAATTTGTTAAAAGAACGTTCCGTAAGTAATTATAAACGGCTTTTAGCAAATGTGCCTTTGTT
Organism: Flavobacterium sp. HJJ; assembly: GCF_015351475.1. Lineage (GTDB taxonomy): Bacteria > Bacteroidota > Bacteroidia > Flavobacteriales > Flavobacteriaceae > Flavobacterium > Flavobacterium marginilacus. The sequence continues at coordinate 39,880 of NZ_JADKPR010000020.1, forward strand.
GGTCATTGACGAAGCGCAGCATATTCTTGATATTGGAATGATTTTGAAATTGATAGTCGATTCTATCGATGGTATAAAAGTAATCGCTACAGGATCGTCGGTTTTTGATTTGTCGAATAATTTGGGCGAACCTTTGGTAGGTAGAAAAAACACGATGTATCTTTTTCCACTGGCACAGATAGAGTTTTCAGAGAAAGAAAATTATAAGAAAACCATCGAAAATCTAGAGCAAAGATTACTTTTTGGAAGCTATCCAGAACTCGAACAATATGAAGATTGGGCAAGTAAAGAGGAGTATATCAACGAAATTATAAACTCCTATCTGCTAAAAGATATTTTGATTTTTGACGGTATCAAACATTCGAATAAAATTTATGATTTGTTGCGATTAATTGCTTTTCAAATCGGAAAAGAGGTTTCGCTACTCGAATTGGCTACACAATTGCAAATGTCAAAAAACACGGTGGCTAATTATTTGGATTTACTTTCTAAAGTTTTTGTTTTGTTTAAAGTAGAAGGATTTAGTCGCAATCTTCGTAAAGAAATAGTAAAATCGTCGCGATGGTATTTTTATGACAACGGCATTCGAAATGGCATTATAAACAACTTTAAAACCATTGAAAACCGCAATGATATTGGCGAACTTTGGGAAAATTATCTTGCATCCGAAAGAATAAAAAAACAGCAGTATCAAAAAATAAATACCAAAAATTATTTTTGGCGCACTTACGACCAACAAGAATTGGATTGGTTAGAAGAAAGAGGAGAAACACTCGCCGGATTTGAATTCAAATGGAACGAGAATAGAAAAGCAAAGATTCCTACAGCTTTCGCCAAAGCCTATCCTGAAGCGACTTTTGAAGTAATTAACAGGAGTAATTATTTGGATTTTATTCTCTAGTTAAATAAAACCAAGCAATCAAAATTTGAATAAAAACGATTCCAAAATATTTCCACAAATAGGATATTTTCGAAGTTTTATGTCTAAAAAACAGCATTCCTAATCCTGAACCAATTGTTCCTCCAAGTAAAACAAAAGTTAAAAGTGTTTTTTCGGAAATTCTTCTTTGGTGGTTTTGAGCTCGATTTTTGTCGTAGCCCATTAATAAAAAAACGATTATGTTTAAAATTAAGAAAGTGTAGAATAAAAATTGCATTGTAGTTCGAATTGGAAGTGAAAGATAGTATTTTAGCATTTATATTATAATTATTAATTTATATTAATAAAATGAAAGATTTAACTAATTCACAGATTAACAGAAATAATATATTAAATAACAATGTAGCTATTAAATAAATGTATAACCAATTAGGTTTTACGGGGATATATTTTGAAAATAAATATAGGTTTACACTGAATCAGGTTGCTAAATTTTATGAAGTCGATACAAGAACTATAGAACGTATTTTGCAGGATAATAATCAGGAGTTGCATAATTCAGGTTATGAAATTTTTAGAGGTGTTAAACTTAAAGATTTTAAAGACTTTATAAATCAACTGACCGACATCAATGTCGGTCAGTTGATGGAAGATAATGACAATGAATTGGTAGGAAAAAGAGCAACAGCTTTCGGATAAATTAGGATTTAATACCGAGATTCTAACGCCAACAACGCTTACAGATATCTATAATCAAACAGAAAATGATTATCTTGAAGAAAAGAGATCGATTGGGTTAAGGAATTAAAAAACTAAATATTTAGCTATAAACAAACAATATGAACTATTCAAACGAATTTGAAGAAGCGGTAGATTTTAGCAAAAAAAACAAGTTATTTCTAGGATATGGTAATCCTAACGGAAAAATTTTAATGATTGGAAAAGAACATTATTTTAATCATTCACTCAAAGAAGATTCTTCTGAATTTTATGAAGAAATATTAAAAGCTAGAGAATTAGAAAATCAAAATAATATTGCTTCTTGGGAAAGTAATTTAAAAAATAATTTTGAACCTGAATGGAACCCAAACCAAGAGTTTCATTGTGACAATAGTAATGCTTATACAGCTTGGTGGAATCAGAAAAACATACAACATAAAAACTATAATGGAGGTACAAGTAATACATACTTACATTATCAAAAATTATATCAAAATATATTTTTGAATAGACAAAAAGGAGACCGTATTAATTTCCAAAAAGAGTTTTTTAACACAGAATTAAATGATCTTCCTGCGAAAAAAGATTTTAATTTACTACTATTAAACAAATTGAAAAATGAGTTCATAGAAAAACGTAAAGAGTTATTTAACTTGCCATTTTTTAAAACTTTTCCAATTGTAATTGTAGCATCAGGGCATTATCCTAGCAAATATAATTTTGATATTGAAAAAATATTTGAAGTTACTTGGGATAAAAATACAATAGTAATTAGTAAATCTTGGTATAATTTACATTATAGTGAAGACAATAAAAGATTACTTATTCATACACGACAATTGAGTACATCAGTTTCAACAGATTTAATGGAGGCATTGAGTAAAGAAGTAAGTGTCTTTCTGTCAAAAAACGGATTTAAATTAACATAAAAACCTTTGTAAACTTTGCGAAAACTTCGCTTCTTTGCGGTTAGAAAAACAATAAAATGACCAACATACAATTCATCGCTAAGTCTGTTAACACAGCACCCATAAACATTCAAAACACCGTTCAATTATTACAGGAAGATTGCACGATTCCGTTTATTTCCCGTTACCGAAAAGATAAAACAGGGAATCTGGACGAAGTAGTGATAGAGCAAATTGCAAAATTGCAGAAAGATTACGAAACGATTGTAAAACGTAAAGAAGCAATTTTAAAAAGCATCGAAGAGCAAAATGCCTTGACGCCCGAATTGGAGAAAAAAATCCAGCAAAGTTTCGATTTACAGGAATTGGAGGATTTTTATCTGCCTTATAAAAAGAAAAAACGCACCAAGGCCGATGTTGCCAGAGAGAATGGATTAGAACCTTTGGCGAAGATTATTATGAATCAAGGGAAGGATGATGTTGATTTCTTGGCGACACAATATTTGAATGAAAATGTAATCAATGAAGAAGTGGCTTTACAAGGCGCTCGAGACATTATAGCAGAATGGATTAATGAAAATATTTACGTTAGAAAACAGCTGAGACGATTGTTTGAACGTAAATCAACCATCACCACAAAGGTGGTTAAGGCCAAAAAAGAGGAGGAAGGCGCACAGAAATTCAATCAGTATTTTGATTGGTCAGAACCGTTGGCCAAAGCACCGTCCCATCGTTTATTGGCTATTTTGAGAGCCGAAAATGAAGGTTTCATCAAGTTTAAAGTCGATGTAGAATTGGATGATGCTTACGATATTATTGATGAATTAATCATAAAAGGTGAAAACAGCACGACGCCACATATTCAATTGGCAATTGAGGATAGTTATAAACGATTGCTGAATCCGGCGATTTCGAATGAAACATTGCAGGAAGCCAAAGCTAAGGCTGATGCCAATTCGATTCAGGTTTTTGCGAATAATTTGGGTCAATTGCTATTGGCACCGCCTTTGGGAGAAAAACGAATTTTGGCGATTGACCCAGGATTCCGTTCGGGTTGTAAAGTAGTTTGTTTGGACGAAAAAGGTGATTTGTTGTACAACGAAACCATTTATCCTCACGCACCGCAGAACGAAACGGCTATGGCGATGAAAAAGATAAAATCGATGGTCAATGCTTATAACATTGATGCAATTTCAATCGGAAACGGAACCGCTTCGAGGGAAACGGAATTCTTTATCAAAAAAATTGCTTTCGACAAGCCAGTACAAGTTTTTATTGTTTCGGAGGCAGGAGCTTCGGTGTATTCGGCTTCGAAAATAGCGAGAGAAGAATTTCCTAATTATGATGTAACCGTTCGAGGTTCGGTTTCTATCGGGCGAAGGCTTTCAGATCCATTGGCAGAATTGGTTAAAATCGACCCAAAAGCCATTGGAGTAGGGCAGTATCAACACGATGTGGATCAAACCAAACTTAAGGAAGAACTTGACAATACGGTGATTCGTTGCGTGAACTCTGTGGGGATAAACATCAATACGGCAAGTAAACATTTGTTGGGTTATGTGAGTGGAATAGGAGAGAAGCTGGCAGAAAATATAGTACAATATCGTTCGGAAAACGGTCCTTTTACTGATAGAAAGCAACTAAAAAAAGTGCCTCGATTAGGCGATAAAGCCTATCAGCAGGGAGTTGCTTTTATCCGAATTTCGAATGCAAAAAATCCGTTGGATAATTCGGCGGTACATCCCGAAGCTTATTCCATTGTTGAAAAAATGGCAAAGGATTTAAAACTTTCCGTAAATGATTTGATTGCCAATAAAGAAAAAACAGCTTTGATTAAAGCTGAAAATTACATCACACCAGAAATTGGTCTATTGACTTTAAAAGATATTATTAAAGAACTTGAAAAACCAGGGTTGGATCCAAGAAAATCTGCCAAAGTTTTCGAGTTCGACCCGAATGTAAAATCAATAAAAGACTTGAAAACCGGAATGATTTTACCAGGAATTGTCAACAATATTACCAATTTTGGATGCTTTGTAGATTTAGGAATCAAAGAAAGCGGATTGGTCCATATTTCCCAACTGAAAGCAGGATTTGTAAGCGATGTAAACGAAGTGGTGAAACTGCATCAGCATGTTGAGGTAAAAGTTACTGAGGTTGATGAGGATAGGAAGCGTATCCAGCTGACGATGGTTTTGTAAACGAAAATCTTCGTATTTTTGTTACTAATTGAAAATAAAATGGAAAAGAAAAAAGTAGTTGAACAGGAAAATAAAAATCATTCTTATTTCTATTCTTTAGAATTAGAAGGTGTTAATTGTTTTAAAGAGAAACAAACATTAGATTTATCTGATGGAAACGGCAATTATTCTCCTTGGACAATTATTTTAGGTGATAATGGAACTGGGAAAACTACTTTGTTGAGAGTTTTGGATAGGATGCAACCGAGTACATTAAATGATGATGATTATGTACCAATAATTTGGGCATTTAATTCAATATTAATGTCTAAAAAAGCAATTATTAAGTTAAGAGTTAATGATAATATTAAAGAATTTGAGGTAAATGAGGATGGAGAAAATAATTCATCTTTCATGACAAGTGGAGATATGAATTTCCCTTTTTTATTATCTTATGGAGCATCGAGAAGGATGAGTAAAAAAGAGAATTTATCGGTTAGTGAGAGAGGTAATTTAAGAATCACATCACTTTTTGATGATTCTATAGAATTAATAAATGCTGAGGAATGGTTTTTACAAAAAGAATGGGCTTCTATCAAATCTGAGGGAAGTTCAAAACAAAAATTTGAAAATGAATTTAATAAAGTTAAATCTATTTTAATTGATATTTTACCTGATGTTTCAGCTATTCAATCGAAACCTATTAATGAGAATAATTCGAAACCAATTTTAGAAGTAGAAACATCATATGGCTGGGTAAATTTGCGAGATTTAAGTTTTGGTTATCAAACTTTAACCGCTTTAATTGTTGATATAGCTTCCAAAATGATGGAACAATATTCAAAAAGTGATAATCCATTAGAAGAACCCGCAATTATTTTAATTGACGAAATTGATTTGCATCTGCACCCCAAATGGCAACGTATAGTTATTGATAAATTATCGCAACATTTTCCTAAAGCACAGTTTATAGCCACTTCTCACAGTCCGTTAATAGTTCAAGCGGCTTTAGATAAAAAAGCCAATATTGTAGTTTGTAGAAAAGAAGAAGACAAAGTAATTATTGACAACAATCCTGATGAAGTAAAAGGCTGGCGAATTGACCAAATTTTGATTTCTGATTTGTTTGAAATTAATAGTCCTCGTTCTGTTGAAACAGAAAATTTTATTAAAGAGAAAAACACAATCCTTTCCAAAAGCGAATTGCTGGAATCAGACAAACAAAGGCTTAAAGAATTGAATGCTAAAATTGAAACAGTTCCTTTTTCTTTGGATAAAGAAGGAATTAATGCTGAAGATATTATTAAAAAAGCAGCGGAACTTTTAAAAAAATAACTGGTATGATAAAAATTATTAAACCAGATGCACCGCAAAATTTAATTACTAGAGGGCAAGCTCAAACAAATTTAGATTTAAAAGACTACAACAACAAGACCGAACAATATAATTCTGGAGAACTAAAATTTGAAGCCAGTACGGCTATTTATAATTCAGATATTGTGAGGCAAACGCTTGAATTGGCACATCACAATAAATGTTGTTATTGCGAAACAAAAGATGTGAGAAGTAACAAGGATGTTGAGCATTTTCGTCCCAAAAGAGCCTACTCGGAATCATTAGACGGTAAAAGTAAGTATCCAGGTTATTTTTGGTTGGCTTATGATTGGGAAAATCTTTTTTTAGCTTGTCAGGTTTGTAACCAAATTTTCAAAAATGATTTTTTTCCAATTCAAAATGAAAATTTTCGAGCTCAAACAAATGATTTATCAATTGAAAATGAGCAATCTGTATTGATTCATCCATCAAAAGATAATCCAGAAGAGCATATAGGATATAGAGAACATTTGCCTTACGGAATAACAGAAAGAGGTAGTAAGACAATTTATTTTTTGGGTTTTGGAAAAATTGATGAAGACAAAAAGTATTCAGTTAAACAAGAAAGTAGGATAAAATTACTCGTAGAAGAAAGAGAAAAGTATTATCGAGAGAAAGAACTTCTTTATAAATTAATCTTGATTTTTGAAAGTAAAGACGGTCTAAATTTCGATGAAACTGAACTTTTAGAAAAAGCAAAAAAGACTATTGCAATGGCTCAAAATAATGATTCTGAATGGTCTTCTATGATAAAATGTGCCGTTAAAAATGAGTTTAAGCAATATTAGTTTTTTGGTAAATGAATTTACACCAACACGTTGAGGTAAAAGTAACCGAGGCGGATGAGGATAGAAAGCGAATTCAGCTGACGATGGTTTTGTAAAATATTAAATTCCGTCACCGTACTGACGGAAATGAATTAAATTCCGTCAGCACGGTGACGGAAATCAATAAATATACTTATATTTGTGTCAATTAAAATCTACTTTTATGGAAATAAATAGATTGGCACTTGATTTAGTTTTGCAAAAATTACAACCCAACAAAGTAATCGTTTTGTTAGGAGCCAGGCGGGTAGGCAAGACCGAACTGATTAAGAAGCTCATGGAAAAAGTGACCGAAAAAGTACTTTTTTTAAATGGAGACGATATTGAATCCCATAATTTATTGGAAATTCAGAGTACGGCCAATTTTAAAAGATTGCTTGGGGACACAAAACTTTTGATAATTGATGAAGCACAAGAAATACCTGCCATTGGCAAAAAACTAAAATTGATGGTGGATACCATTGAAGATTTAAAAGTTTTGGTAACAGGTTCTTCGGCATTTGAAATCAACAATCAGTTAGGTGAACCGTTAGTTGGCCGGATGAAAACCATAAATTTATATCCAATCGCACAAATTGAATATTCTAAAACCGAAAATTTTCTCGAAACCCGCAATAATCTTGAAGACCGATTAATATTGGGTAGTTATCCCGAATTGAGCCATATTACTAATCGAGAAGATAAAATAAGTTATTTAAAAGAATTGGTAAATACGCAATTGTTGAGAGATGTTTTTGCTTTTGAAGGTATCAAAAAAAGAGATAAAATTATTGCGTTACTTCAGATTATTGCCTTTAGAACTGGTAGTGAATTATCACTCGAAAGTGTGGGGCGTGATTTGCAAATCAGCAAAAATACCGTCGAAAAGTATTTGGATTTATTTACTAAGGTTTTTATAATTTATAGTGTATCAGGCTTCAGCAGAAATAGGGATAATGAAATCACTAAAATGAAAAAATGGTATTTTGTGGATAACGGTATCCGTAATGTGATTATTAATTCGTTTAATCCATTGAATATTAGAGAGGATGTTGGCAAACTTTGGGAAAATTACTTGAATTCGGAACGAATTAAAAAAATGAGTTATTCCGAAAATTTTGTGCACGACTACTTTTGGCGTACCCATACTAAACAGGAAATAGACAGAATAGAAGAAAAAGATGAACGGTTATCGGCTTTTGAATATAAATATGGAAAAACTAAATCAAAGATCCCAACGGAATTCGCAAAATCCTATCCGGAAGCTACTTTTGAAATTATAAATCAAGACAACTATTTGGATTATATACTTTAAAAAGGATTCAGTTAACGATGTTTTATAAAATTTCAAATCCCAATCCGAACTATCTTGGATTGGGATTTTTATTTAAGTAAAAAACTACAAATTACAAAAACTACGTATTTTTACTTATTTATGAATTATTGTGAATATCTGAAAAAGAGAGTTTCTAAGTAGAGGAAACATTCAATGATGCAGTTTTTTGTATTTATTTATAAAAAATACGCAAAAAAAGGACTTTTTCCTGACTGTTTTTTTGCATCTGGCAAAAGTCATACATTATTATTTATTGCGAAAAACTTATACATTTACTTAAAATAAGGACAGTTACAGTAAAGTTTTTACTGATTTTGTTATTTAACCAAGATTTTTTCATAGCATTGAATTTTTGATTCATATCGAAATAAGGAACGAAATATTGGTTGGGATGTATTACTTAGAAAATAATAATTAGCTACAGATGAAAGATAATCAAGCCATTTGCAACAGCTGCCATAATGATAATTGTTTTATCAGAAAGCATATTCATTTGCCTAACATGCAAAGTTATATAGAGAAAAAACACAGTTTTACCTGCAAGAAAGCGCAGCAGTTCATCATAGAAGGTGCTCCTATTCAGGGTTTGTATTTTGTCAATAAAGGAAAGGTGAAAACAGTTAAGACGGGTATCAATGGCAGAGAACAGATCGTTCGGTTTACGACAGACGGCGACACTGTTGGTTTCAGGGGATTTGGAACTAGCAATCGGTATCTGATTGGTGCTTATGCTTTGGAAGATACGGTTTTGTGTAATTTTAATAATGAGGTGATGATGGATATTCTTAAGAATGTTCCCGAGTTCACGTATGATATGATGCTGTTTTATGCGGAGGAATTAAACAAGAGTGAGAACAACATCAGGAAAATTGCCCACATGAACGTGCGTGAGCGCGTAATAGATACCTTATTATATATTCATCGAAAATTTGGTCAGGCCAATGATTTGATTAATATTGATTTGTCCCGAAAAGAAATGGCCGATTTTGCCGGAACGACTGAAGAGCAGGTTACTCGTGTGATTTCGAGTTTGAAGAGAGAGGAATTGATAAAAACAGTCGGAAAGAAAATTGGATTACAGAAAATAAGCAAAATGCAGTCAGAAATTATGGAGCATAAGTATGTCTAAGTAGTTTTTTGATTATGCATTAGATTTAAAAGCCTTTTTTGGGCTTTTTTTTATGGAAATAAATATCGTTTTTTTAGAATTTTAAATTTTTTTTTCCTCATAAGTAATTTATAAGTAAAAGGTTTAGACAAAATAGAAGTATTATAAAGCTAGTAATTACGGTACTTTGTAAAAAAAAATTGCGAAAGCGCAGTAAATTTTTTGCCATCAGAATATTTTTTGCTGCGTAAAAAAGAGGTTTTTAGCTGTAAAAAGCAAATACGTAAGTATAAGTACGTATGTATATTTGCTTCATACTAATCAAAACCTATTTATCATGCAAAAGATTACAAGGACATTACAAAAAATAAAAGCATTAAAAAACGGTAAAAATTCAAGATCAATTTTATTAGGCGCAGCTATACTTCTTGGTTCATCTGCTGCAAATGCACAGCTGACTGCTACAGGACAATTCAGACCAAGAACAGAGTTCAGAGACGGATACAGTACATTGCAGGCAAAAGATGCAGAGACTGCAGCTTTCATTTCACAAAGAACAAGATTAAATGTTGGATTCACAGGATACAGATTCAAATTTTTTGCAGCTATTCAGGATGTTCGTGTTTGGGGACAGGATGCTTCAACAATTAATAGAGTAACAACTGCTGAGAACAACGGAGTACAATTACACGAAGCTTGGGGGGAAATTATGCTGAACGACACAATAAGCAGCATTCAAAATCTTTCTTTAAAAATAGGACGTCAGGAAATTTCATATGATGATCAAAAGGTTATTGGAGGTCTTGACTGGTTACAGCAGGCACGTTACCACGATGCGGTTGTCCTGAAATATTTCAACAAAGGATGGACTGCCGATTTTGGAGCCGCATTTAACCAAAACAAAGAATTATTAGCAGGAACAATTTATAATGGTGTTCCGGCAGCAACATCAGGCTATACGGCTGGTACAAACGGTTTAGGGACGAATTACAAATCACTTGAATATGTTTATCTGGCTAGAAAGTTTTTCTTTGGAGATATTTCCTTTTTATTCCTTAGCGATAACTTCAATAAATATACCAATGTAACTGCAGGAACTCCACCGGTTACAACCAAAGTAAACGAGCAGGGAATCTGGACACGCAACACGACCGGTTTCTACTATAATGTGAATCCAACTCGAAAATTAAAATTTGAAGGAAGTGTGTACCACCAATTTGGTCACGACAAAAACGGACGCAGTTTAGACAGTAATCTGGCTTCCATCACTTCAACTCTGCAAGTAGGAAGAAAACTGTTTGTAGGCCCTGGTATTGATTATTTATCAGGTAATGATGGGACAAAAGCCGTTACAGCGACTTCAGATAATAATCAATTTGATCCGCTTTACGGAACGCCTCATAAATTCTGGGGATATATGGATTACTTCTATGCTTCAAGCGGTTTTGGCTCACAAGGTCTGCTAAACTACTTTTTGAAAGCGAAATATAACCTGAAAGACAATCTGACTCTTTTTGCTGATGTTCACTGTTTTGAAGCAGCAAACAAATTATCTGACGGAGCGGGAGGAACACAAACCAGTTATTTAGGTACAGAGCTTGACTTAAAAATGTCTTACAACATGACCAAAATGATCAATATTGAAGCTGGATATTCGGTAATGCAGGCAACCAATTCAATGGCATCTGCACAAGTTAAGGCTGTTGCCAACGCAAATCTTACTCCGCAATGGGCGTATGTAATGGTAAATATTAAACCAAATTTTTTAAATAAAAAGTAATTGAATTAACAATTAAAAAACTAAAAAAATGATACAGACTAAAAAACATATAGGAACTCTTTTTGCCCCATTGATGTTGATAATGTGTGCGGTTTTGTTTTCTTCTTACACGACAAAACCAAATCCGCCAGCGAGTGAACCTGTCAAATTAGGTTTCATTCCACTAACGGACTGTTCACCAATCGTAATGGCCAAAGAATTAGGATTGTTTAAAAAATACGGTGTTGAGGTTGTAGTAACCAAAGAAACATCCTGGGCCAATGTTCGTGACAAAATCTTAACAGGAGAATTGGACGGAGCTCACTGTCTATATACTATGCCATTTTCAGTGTACACAGGAGTAGGAGGAAAAGCCGGTTCAGAAATGAAAATCGCGATGATGCTCAGTGTAAATGGGCAAGCGATTACTTTGTCGAATGACTTTTGCGGAAAAGTAGGTTTCAAACAAATGAATAAGGTAACTCCTGTCGTGGCTGCTAAATTAAAAGCCGAAAAAGAAGTGACTTTTGCAATGACTTTCCCAGGAGGAACTCACGATTTATGGTTAAGAAACTGGATGTCATTAGCAGGTTTAAACCAAAAAGCAGTAAAAATCATCACGATTCCGCCTCCGCAAATGGTGGCGAATATGAAAGTGGGCAACATGGACGGATACTGCGTAGGCGAACCTTGGGGAGGAGTTGCCGTAAAACAGGGAATTGGTTTTACCCAAATCGCTTCTCAGGATATCTGGAAAGACCACCCGGAAAAAGCGCTGGTTGTAAACAAAGATTTTAGCACATCACGCCGTGAAGACCTGAAAAAAGTAATGAAAGCGATTATGGAAGCCTGTATCTGGCTTGATAATCCTGCAAACCGCAAGAAAGCTGCCGCCATCATCGGGAAAGCACCTTATGTAAACGCTCCAGCCGATGTTATTGAAGCACGATTAATGGGAGATTATAACTTAGGCTGTAATCAGGGAACCGAAGTTTATGACAAAGACTATATGCTGTTTTACAAAGGAGGAACAGTAAATTATCCTCGTAAATCCTATGGAATCTGGGCAATGGCACAATATGTACGATTTGGATATCTGAAAGAAGAACCTAATTATCAAGCAATCGCCGATAAATTAATTCTTCAGGATTTATACGAAGAAGTAGCAAAGAGCATGAAAATTAAAATCCCTGCAGACGATATGAAACCGTTCTCACTAACGATGGACAAAACCGTTTTCAATCCAGCAAATCCATCCGCTTATTTAAAAGTGGTGAAGCATTAGAATAAGATGCTAAGACTCTGAGTTGCTAAGATCCTAAGTTTTTAAAAAATCTCAGAAACTTAGAGACTCAGAGTCTTAGAAACTAAAAAATAACATTAAAATTTAACATTATGTCAAATTCAACTACAGCAGCAATAGAAACAGAAGCGATAGCAGGAAGCAATCCTCTTCTAAAAACTTTTGGTAAAGTAATTAAGAAAAAAAGCCTCAAAAAAGCCTCACGTTATATAATTGAAAAAGCAAAATCAATTGCATTTGCCTGTATTGGACTGGCTGTTTTCTGTGGATTTTGGGCTGCACTAAGTATTTATACCAAAGAAGCTCTTCCAAGTCCTTTAGCAACATTAAAAGTATTGTACGAAATGCTGAGTGATCCGTTTTATGATTACGGTCCGAACGATAAAGGTATTGGACTGCAGCTGTTTGTTTCGATAAAAACCGTTTTGACGGGATTCTTATTAGGTTCGTTGTTTGCAATCCCATTTGGAATTCTGATTGGAGCCAGCTCGTTTTTCAAAAAAATATTTTATCCGATTGTTCAGTTCTTGAAACCGGTTTCGCCTTTGGCTTGGTTTCCAATAGGTTTGGTGGTTTTCAAGGACACTGGATTGGCAACTATATTCATCGTGTTTATCACTTCGCTGTGGTCTACGCTGATTAATACGGCTTTTGGAGTGGGAACGATTCCGCAGGATCATAAAAATGTTGCGAAAGCTTTTGGTTTCTCAAAATGGAGATACTTAACCAAAGTTGTTTTTCCATACACACTGCCACACATCATCACAGGATTGCGATTGAGTATAAGTGTTGCGTGGCTGGTGATTGTTGCCGGCGAAATGCTTTCGGGCGGTGCAGGAATCGGATTTTTTGTGTGGGACAGCTGGAATGCATTGAGTTTGGAAAAAGTGATTTCGGCCATTATCATCATCGGATTTGTGGGAATTATTTTTGATGGATTTTTTACAATGATTGAAAATAAGGTATCGTATAAAGCTTAAGAAGTTGCTAAGATACTGAGTTTCTAAGTTTTTTTAGAAGTCTTAGAATAGCAGCAACTAAAAATTAACTAGAAACAAACAAAAAACGGAGTTCCTAAGTCTTAGAAACTTAGAATCTCAGAAACTTACAAACTTAAAGATATGAGCTATTTAGAAATAAAAGATTTGGAAATTTCTTTTCCAACTCCAAAAGGAAAATATATTGCAGTAAAAGATATCAATCTTTCAATCAAAAAAGGTGAAATCATATCGATTATCGGGCATTCGGGCTGCGGAAAATCGACCATTATGAATGCAATAGGAGGGATGCTGACCCCAACAGGAGGTTCGGTTGTACTGGATGACAAAAACGTAAAAGGACCTGGTCCGGACCGCGGAATTGTTTTTCAGAACTATTCACTATTGCCTTGGCTGACTGTGGAAAACAATATTTTTCAGGCGGTGGATTCGGTTATGAACTGTTCTCTCGAAGAAAAGCATGAAATTGTGATCAAGAATCTGAAAATGGTGAATTTATACCAGCACAAAGACAAACTGCCTGGACAGCTTTCGGGCGGGATGAAACAAAGGGTAGCGATTGCAAGAGCATTTGCAATCAATCCGGGAGTATTATTGATGGATGAACCTTTTGGTGCATTGGATGCTTTGACTAAAGGCGCAATGCAGCTGGAAGTTTTAAAATTATGGAACCTGAACAACAGAGAAAAAACAATCGTCATGATTACGCATGATATTGAGGAAGCGTTATTTTTATCTGATAGAATTGTGGTTTTGCATAATGGTCCGGCTTCTACCATTCGTGAGATTGTACATGTAAATCTGCCAAGACCAAGAAACAAAATCGAAATCGTAAAAACTCCAGAATACATTGAGCTGAGAGATCATTTATTACATCTCTTGACCGATCACTTTTCTATTGAAGATATGGGGGTTACCTACAAAAGTTAGTTAATTTTGTTTGCCCAAAAAATGGTCTTTTTAGTACTTGAAAAGGCCTTTTTTAAAATAAAAAATTCCAAACTCCATTATAAAATATTGGAATTTGGAATTTTTATATTTGAAAGAATTTCTATGAAAAATTTATTCTTTAGTTTCTTCTTTTTTATCAGCTGGCTGATCTTCTTTGGCTGCGTTTTTAAATTCTTTAATTCCGCTTCCTAAACCTTTCATTAATTCTGGAATTTTTTTACCTCCAAAAAGTAATAAAAGAACTCCGATAATCAAAAGTATTTCTGTAACTCCTAATCTTCCCATGATTGAATAATTTATGCCGTAGCAATTTGTAATTATATAATGGACAAAGGTATATAGAATAAATTTATGAGCATTGATTTTAGACTTTTTTTTGTTTGAGATAGCGTTAAATATTTTATAAAATTGTATAGTTTGTAATATAAGTACCTATAATAGGCTAGTGTTGGCAACACTTTAAATTATTATATTTGTGACTTAAACACATGTCATGCCTAAAAATCGGTTAAAAAGAAAAAAGTTTTGGGACAGATTATTAATCAAAAATCGATTAATAATTTTGAACGAAGATACTTTTGAAGAAATTTTTTCTTTTAAACTGAACATAATGAGTGTTTTCGTTACACTTACATTAGGTGCCATCTTTCTGATTTCGGCTACAACAATTTTGATTGCTTTTACTCCATTGCGGGAACTTATCCCAGGCTATTCTTCTTCGGAACTGAAAAAAAATGCTACAGTTTTAGCGTTAAAATCGGATTCTCTTTCGAAGGCTTTAAAGAAAAACGAAATCTATATCAAATCAATTCAAAAAGTACTCAATGGTGAATTAGAATATGCCAAATTCAGCAAAGATTCGATACTTTCAGCTGCTGATGAAGTAAAGGAACCAGTAGATTTGTCTCCTTCTGAAAATGAAATTGAATTGAGAAAAAGAGTGAAGGAAGAGGAGAATATCTCTACAGCGGTACCAAACGGAAAGAGCCAAAAGACTAAAAAATAATCTGGATATTCCGATTATAAAGTACAGTACAATTTTAAAACAAATCCAACAGAATGTCACTAAAATCACTTGCGGCAAAAATATTTGCCCAAAGAATATATAAAAAAACACAAATCTGGGCCAGTTCACCTGTTGAAACTCAGAAAGCAGTTTTTTTAAATTTAATAAAGGAAGCCAGGCAGACTGAATTTGGTAAAGACCATTCTTTTGCCCAAATAAAGACATTTGAAGATTTTGCCAATCAAGTTCCTATTCGGGATTATGAAGCCTTGAAACCGTATGTTGATAGAGTTGTTAAGGGAGAAGAAAATATTCTTTGGAAAGGAAAACCATTGTATTTTGCCAAGACTTCGGGGACAACTTCGGGAGCCAAATACATTCCGCTGACCAAAGAATCAATGCCATATCATATCGAAGCGGCGCGAAATGCGATTTTGCATTATATACATGAAACTGGAAATGCCAGTTTTGTAAACGGAAAAATGATTTTTCTGCAGGGAAGCCCCATTCTGGATGAAAAAAACGGAATAAAATTAGGAAGATTATCTGGAATTGTGGCGCATTTTGTTCCAAAATACCTGCAGAAAAACCGCCTGCCTTCGTGGGAAACCAACTGTATTGAAGATTGGGAAACCAAGGTAAATGCAATTGTAGGGGAAACGATGAACGAGGACATGACCGTGATTTCGGGAATTCCGTCATGGGTGCAGATGTATTTTGAAAAACTGCAGCAAAGAGCAGGAATGCCTGTTGGGGATATTTTCAAAAATTTTAATCTGTTTATTTACGGTGGTGTTAACTACGAACCGTATAGAGCTAAATTTGAAAACCTTATAGGAAGAAAAGTAGACAGCATTGAGCTGTTTCCAGCTTCGGAAGGTTTCTTTGCTTATCAGGATTCCCAAAAAGAAAAGGGAATGTTACTGTTGCTGCATTCGGGAATTTTTTATGAGTTTATAAAAGCGGATGAATTTTATTTGGAAAACCCAAAGAGATATACGATTGGCGAAGTGGAATTGGGAATAAACTACGTTCTGATTATTTCTACCAATGCTGGGCTTTGGGGATACAATATTGGGGATACCGTTCAGTTTACTTCATTGAAGCCTTATCGTGTTATTGTCTCGGGAAGAATTAAGCATTATATTTCTGCTTTTGGAGAACATGTTATCGGGAAAGAAGTGGAACACGCTTTGCAGGAAGCAATGGAAGGAACCAGCGTAAGAGTCAATGAATTTACCGTTGCACCACAAATTACGTCTTCTGAAGGATTACCTTATCATGAATGGTTTATCGAGTTTGAGAACGAACCTGAGGATTTTAATTCTTTTGCGGAAGCGCTGGATAATGCGATGCGCAAACAGAATATTTATTATGATGATTTGATTGTAGGCCATGTTTTGAAAAAATTAGTCGTTACCAAAGTCGTTAAAAATGGTTTTCAGGAATACATGAAATCGATTGGAAAATTGGGCGGGCAGAATAAAATTCCGAGATTGAGCAATGATAGGAGTATTGTGGGTTTATTAAAAAAAAACTCTTAGGATAGCAAAGATTAATAGCATTTATTTGTAATTGAATGCTTTGGTATAAAATAATATTCTTCATTAAAATTTTTGAAGTATATTTAAACAAAAAGTTATAAAAATGAAAATCGAGAAAATAAGAATAAAAAATTTCAAAGTGTACCAAGATACCGAAATTAGAGATTTACCAAATATGTGTGTCTTTCTCGGAGCAAATGGAGCAGGAAAATCTACACTTTTTGAAGTATTCGGTTTTTTGAGTGATGCACTTAAAAGTAACGTAAAAACAGCACTTAATAAAAGAGGCGGCTATAAAGAAGTTTATTCAAGAAATGGAGTTGGTGATATTGAAATTGAAATAAAGTTTAGAAATCCTGATATTGATGGAAAAAAGCAACCTCTAATTACGTATGAACTTTCTGTTTGTTTAGGAGAAACAAACATGCCAGTTGTGTCAAAAGAAGTATTGAGTTATAGGAGAGGAAATAGAGGGAGACCATATAGGTTTTTAGAATTTACTTATGGTAAGGGAAATGCAATTGTAAATGAAAGTGAATTTGAAAGTGCTAAACAAGAATTTAAAGAACAAAGAGAAGAGCAAACTTTGGATAGTCCTGATATTTTAGCAATAAAAGGGTTAGGTCAATTTCAAAAATTTAATGCTATTAGTTCATTTAGAAGATTACTAGAAAATTGGTATGTTTCTAATTTTCAAATCCAAGCGGCTCAAAATATTGAAGACACGGGCTTGAGTGAGCATTTATCAACTTCGGGAGATAATTTAGCTCAGGTCACCAAATATATATATGAAAACTATCCGGATACTTTCCAAAAGATTTTAGATAAAATGAAAGAAAGAGTCCCAGGTATAGATAAAGTTGAAGCTACAGAAACCATAGATGGACGAATTGTTTTGCAATTTAGCGATGGCAGTTTTAAAGACCCCTTTATTTCTCGATTTGTGTCCGATGGAACTATTAAAATGTTTGCGTATTTGGTTTTACTCAACGATCCAAAACCGCACCCATTGTTATGTATAGAAGAACCAGAAAATTATTTACATCCTGAACTTTTGATTGAATTAGCGGAGGAATTTCGGGATTATGCTAATAGAGGCGGGCAAGTGTTTATCTCATCACATTCACCAGATTTTGTAAATGCTTTAGAATTAGATGAACTTTTTTGGTTGAATAAAGACAAAGGCTTTACAAGTATAAAAAGAGCATTAGATGATAATGCAATATCCAATTTATTTAATGATGGTGATAAACTTGGTTATTTATGGAAACAGGGATATTTTATTGGTAGTGGACCTAAAAATTAATTTATGGCGAGAATAGAGATATTAGTCGAAGAACCATCAATGAAAGAATTTTTAACCATTTTATTGCCAAATGTTCTTGATAATCAATGGAATTTAAATGAGAATTATTTTATTAGAAGTTTCGAAGGGAAAAATGATTTACAGAAAAACATACCATCAAAAGTAAAATTTTTAAGTAATTGGAATCATGAACCAGTTGGTGTTGTTATTATGCAAGATCAAGACAGTTCAGATTGCAAAATACTTAAGAAGAAACTATTAGATAGTTGTAGTCAAAATGGAGATTGTCCTAAATTAGTAAGAATAATATGTAGAGAGCTTGAGTCTTGGTATCTTGGTGATTTTGTAGCTGTAAATAGAGCTTATCCAAGCTTTAAGTATCAAAATTATATAAATAAATCAAAATTTAGGATACCAGATAACTGTAATGCTTTTGATGAGATAAAAAAAATAGTGCCAGATTTTCAGAAAGTAGGAGGGGCAAAAAAAATAGCGCCATTTATAAATGTTGAAACTAATAAATCTGAAAGTTTTCAACAAACAATAAGTGGTTTAATACGTTTTTTTGAGACAGTAAAAGATTAGTTATAAAATTTAAAAAGGTTTGATTTATCATTTGATCCTAATTGAAAGAAGGTTTTTTAGAAAGAATGCAGAAAATATAAAAGTATAAAATCCTTACATTTGAAAGTATTAAAATAAAACAGCATGAAAGACGCAAAAAATATATCCAGATCCAGAGCGCATGAATCATCGGCGGCAATTGAAAAAATGTACATTACGATGCGTCATCTTTTTAATAGAGGATTTTATAAACCGATGGGAGTTTCTGGAGATACTCTGAGAGAAGCTTTATTGGCACTAAGACCTGAGATTTATGGAAACATAGCTGAGGAGAAAGTAGAATTGAATGGTCTTTTATATGTTATAGAACGTCTTCCGATAGGAATTGAAGAATGCCGTTTTATTAATCTTACATCGGATGAAGGGTATTCTAAATCTCATTTTCAAGCGATAGTGCCGCCAAAAAGACGCCGTAACTGTTACCGTATCGATGAAGAGCAGATGAATGTTGAAATAACCAGAGGACGATCTGATATTTATGATATTCTGACTCACTTAACTTTTATATTTATCGAATCTCATAAAATCAAGGACAGAGTTTTACAGGATGAGGTTGGTGAAGTTTCCCGTGATTGGATTAAACTGGAAGCAGCAGTTTCCCAAACCAAAAAACTCACTTTGGTAGAAAAAGAAAAAGCGATTTCTCATGCTGCCAACATTCTGGGAAGAACATTTGAGGAAGTTTTGAATATTTATGATGATTTTGGGACAGATACAGCCCCTGATCGTTTCCTGCATGTAATTTATTGGCTTGGAAAATTAGCAATCGAAGAAGTTAATGATAACCAGAAAAGAACGATTACTTTCAGTCCGGTTTTGAGAGAGCGTCTGGGTCACCACATTCACGGTGAAATCTGGGCAAACAACATCAAGGAAGTTTTGAAAAACAATCAATTGCTGGACAGACCTATTCATGTGATTAGTGCCAATATGCATTCCGTGATGAATTCTATTTTTGCAACACCGCTTTTAAAATCAAAATTCAAAGACAAATCGGATTTCTTTATTTATGAGGAATTAAGTAAATCTGGTGCCAATGAAGTGCGAAGCCAGGTAGAAGCTTTGGCATTAAAACAAGGAATGATTTTTTTGCCTGATACTTCGGGAACTAATATAGATGTTCAGATTTTTGATACAGCCAAAATAGATTGGTCAAAAACAGCTTTTCCTAAGGCAGATTTAGCCGAGAAAAAACCGGTGCTCATTGTTATGGATTATGCTTTTGGAGAACAGGCTTATGAAACAATCGATGAGCTTTTAAGACCTTATAAAAAAGACACTTTGCTACAGGTAGAATCGGTTTCTATTATGGGTAAAGCGGGAATTCTTGAAGGTGGAAAAGGAGATATTATGATTCCAAATGCTCATATCAATGAAGGAACGGCTGATAATTATTTCTTCGAAAATGAATTGACTCCACAAATGTTTGAAGGGAATGACATCGCCATTTATGCAGGACCAATGGTTACGGTTCTTGGAACATCATTGCAGAACAAAGATTTATTAAAGTTCTTTTATGAATCGACTTGGGGAGTTATCGGGCTTGAAATGGAAGGATCTTATTATCAGAAAGCCATTCAGGCAGCATCCAAAATTAGAAAAAGCGTTCCGTATGATATCAAAGTGAGATATGCATATTATGCATCGGATAATCCATTGGAAACTGGAAGTACTTTGGCTTCGGGAGGACTTGGGACGACCGGTGTAAAACCCACCTATTTGATAACAATTAAAATATTAGAACAGATTTTCAATATAAAATAAAAAGACAGCATGAGTGTAGGAAAAGGAAATAATTCAGAGAATCCAGAAATTGATTTACTAACGGTTTTTAGTAAAATTGGGGATTTCTTTGAATGGATTAATACCTTGTTGTTTAGAGCAATTCGTTTTTTTGTAAAAAATGTGATTGCTGTTGTTGTGTTAGCTGTTATTGGAGTTGGAGGCGGTTATTTTTTGGAAAAAGTAAGTCCTCGTTTTGAACAAAAAATAATTGTAGAACCAAATTTTAAATCGACGGATTATTTATATTCTAAAATCAATTTTTTGGAGGATAAAATTACCTCAAAAGACACTTTATTTTTAAAATCTATTGGAATTCAAAATCCGTCGGGAATAAGATCGATTACTATTGAGCCTATTGTTGATATTTATAATTTGATGAATAAGGACGGTAAAAACATAGATTTGTTAGAATTGATGGCACAAAATGGAGATATAAAATCCATTGTTAAGGAAACAACAACAAGTAAAAATTATGTGCTTCATACTATCATTATTAATACTGCTGCCATTGTTTCTGCCCAAAACTGCATAGAACCGATTTTGAAATATTTAAATTCCAGTGCTTATTATGAGGCTTATAAAAAAATCAATTCACAGAATATTCAAAACAAAATAAAAAGCAAGGAAGCTACTATTGCCCAAATTGACGGGATTTTAAATCAATTTTCCGGCCCTTACGGAAACCATGCAAATAGTGAAAAACTCATTTATTACAACGAGAATTTAAATTTAGACGGGATTGTTAAAACCAAAGATTCCCTGTCTGCTCAAATAGGGACATTAAAAATAGAACAATACAATACCAATAAGATAATTAAAGAAAAAGGAATTGTTTTAAATCTAAAAGATCATAAAGCGATTAGAGGAAAATTGACCCTTATTTTACCATTGCTTTTTATTGGTCTTTTTGTTTTCTTTAGTTTATTCAATTCTTTTTATAAAAAACAGTCTCTGAAAGTGAAAGCGAATTTGGAATAAATTTTTTGAGTATGAAGTATCAGATATGTTAGAAAAAATTCAGGGACGATTATTACAGATCAGCAGAAATCCTTTTGTTAAGCAAAGTTTAATCACTTTAATTTTGAGGGTTTTGGGTGTGGTAACGTTATTTGGTTTCACAATATTTCTAACCAAGACATATTCGGCAAAAATTATTGGACAATATGATTTTGTCCGTTCTTTTCTTTTAGCAATCGGCAGTATCTGTCTTTTGGGTTTTGATCAGTCAATTTTATATTTTAAAGGAAGATTGTCCGCTCAGAATGCTCTTGACCAATTAAAAAGTATTTATATCAAAATGGTTTTAATGCTGTTTGTAACCTCTTTGACAGCTTTAATAGTTATCTTTTTGATTAATGAACAAACAATAAACAATTATTTTTCGGATGAGGAAGTTTATCCGTTATTTTTAAAAACTGCAGCATGCTTATTTTTCTATGGAATAGCAACTTTAAACACTGAAGTTTTCAGAGCGTTAGATAAATTATATGTCGCCGAATTGTTTCGGAATGTTATCAAATATGTTCCGTTAATTATTGGAGCAATAATTTTGTTTTATTGGCATAAAGAAAGTTATTTGGCGGATGTTTTTTTGGCTGGGTTTGTTTTACTGTCATTAATCAGTTCTATTTTGGTTTATTATTATTTTAAGGATACCGCCAAAATTTTAACAGCACAAAATATTTCGCATAAAGAAGTATTTTTAAAATCATATCCAATTGCCATCAGCGGTATGGCAATATTTTTATTGATGTGCTTTGACATTATGTTTTTGAAGAAATATCGAAATACCGAAACGGTAGCTTTTTATTCTATAGGAGTAAAATTAATGACAATTGTTTCGGTAATAGTTTTAACGATAAACATTACGGTCTCTGCAAAAATTGCAGCGTTTTTTGTTAATAATGATCTGATAGAACTAAAGAAAGCGGTCAGGAATAGTGTCCGGTTAATTTTTGGAATAACATTCCCCGTAATAGTACTGATGTGTATTTTTTCAGAATATATTTTATCCTTTTTTGGAACTCAGTATATCGCAGCCAAAGAAGCTTTTTTGATTTTAATTATCGGTCAGGGAGTTTGTTCAGCATTCGGGACTGCTCCGGTTTATCTGAACATGACGGGAAGATCACATACATTTCAGGTTATTTTAATTACTGCGGTGATTATTAATTTTGTTTTGAATCGTTTTTTAATTCCAATTTACGGAATGACTGGAGCGGCTATTGCATTTGTTTTGAGTTCTTTTTTCTGGAACTTTGTTTCGGCAATTATTATTTATCGAAAAGATAAAGTAACCGTTTTTTTGCATTAAGCAAAATTATAGACCAACATGAAAACCCTAATTAAAAGAAGCTCATTTGTATTTTTACTTCTTGTGGCAGTCAATTTATCTGTCGCGGTTTTTTCATTTTATATTTTACCCAAAAAGTTTTTTTATGATGCAACGATTATTGCGTTAGACAGAGGCCATGAAATAGGTTTTATCGGGAGTTACCCGCTAACCATTTTGTTTTATAAAATAACGGGTTTACGATATTTATCGTATCCGATAATTGGATTGATTCAGTTTCCAATTTTGATGTTTGTCCTTTATAAAATAGGAATTCCTAACGGCTTCGAGAAATTAAATATAAAAAACGGGATTGTTTATTTGGGTATGTTTATGACGGCAATTTTTATGTCGATGCCTTCCAAAGAATTTATTACCTATTTATTTATTTCTCTGATTATTTTCTTATTTCTAAGCGAAAAGAACTCTTTTCGGAAGGTACTTTTTACAGTGTTTTTTTTATTAGCTCTTTTTGGAATTTTTTATCGGCCATACTTTTTTTTGATTCCGATTATTGCTGTGGCTATGTATGGAGCCATTTTAATTCATTTTAAGAATAAGACTTTTGCAGCTGTTTTTTATGGATTATTGGCAGCTATATTTTTATCGTTAATTTATGGAATCGTCGAAGGAAATTATTTTTCTCAAGTGAGCAGAGAAGTGGTAAATATTGGAAGAATAGGATCTGCAGATGCCAATTCAATAATAATACCACTACTAAAGCCAGACACCTGGTATGGTGAAACCATTGGTATATTTTATGGTTTTTTCACTGTAAATGTGCCTGTTAACGGATTAAAACATATTTTCTCTCCTCAGATTTTAATTTTTGTAATCTGGCAGCTTTTTTTATTTTACATTCTTTTGGTGCGTTTTTCAAGATGTATTAAATCAAGAAAAGATCACAAAGAAGAACTTTGGGCTTTGATTATTTTATTTGCCTTTTTTATTGTTCAAGGTATTTTTGAACCCGATTTAGGATCGGCAGTCCGGCATAAAATAGGTCTTTTTCCTTTAATTTATTATGCATTATACTATGACCATTTCAGAAAAAAACTTCAATAAAATATTCAATGGTTTTTTAATAGTATTGGCCATTACCATGATTTTCAGGAAACCATGCACGCTGTTGATTATAGTGTTTGCTATCTTTAATTTGCTTTTTGTAAAAAAAACCAATTATACGAAACAGTCTTTAATTTTAATGGTACTTATTGCTTCTCCTTTATTGATAGAAATTATAATGTTCTGGAACAATGATTCTTTTTTGAAAGGACTGAAATCATTAGAAAAATACAGTTCTCTGCTTGTTTTTTCTGTATTTATTTTAGGTAATTATCAGAGAATAAGATTTTATAAAATCCTTCGGTTTTATACTATTGCAACTACTATTTTATTATTATTTTTCTTTTTTAGATTTGTCATTTATTATCCAGAGCTGATGAATAAATATCTCAATGGAATTGATTTATGGGAAATGGGTTATGCATTTTCCAACAGTATTGGAATTCATGCGCCGGCACTGAATATGCATCTTGCTTTTGTTTCAATCAGCTGTCTTTATTTTGTTTTGGAAGGATTTAGAACAAACGGTCAAAAGGTATTGAGATGGATTAATTGTTTTGTTTTTGTGCTGTCTTTTTTCTTTATTCTTTTTGTAAATACAAGAATGGCATTATTCAATGCATTAATTGGTTTTATACTGGTTTTTTTCGGAGAAGTGTTTCGAAAATATAACTATAGAAAAGTACTGGGTCTTTTGGGTATTTTAATTGTGGTATTGGGAACGGTGTTTTTCTTTTTTGTCCAAAAGAATCCTTATATGAAAGAGAAGTATTCCTCGGTGACTTTTGCTTATATGGATAAAGTAGGAAAGCTTGATGAAATTGAAAATCCAGAAGCCAAAGTTTTTAACTCTTTGGTGACACGTGTTTCTATCTGGAAATCGGCATGGGAATTGTCTTTACAGTATCTTCCTTTTGGTGTTGGAGCTTCAGACGGAAAGCCAGAATTAGTAAAGTATTTTAAACAGACAAAGCAGCATTTTTTAGCTAAATATGAATTTCCGACTCACAATCAGTTTCTTGATTATTTACTAAAATTTGGAATATTGGGACCAATTATAGTTTTGCTTTATATTGGGACTATTGGTTATTTAGGAATTGATTTGAAAAATGCAATCGTATTTTCTTTCTTTTTTCTTTTTTTCACTTCCAATCTCACCGATGATTTTTTGCTGCGTTTTGACGGAATCGCTTTCAGCGGATTGTGGATGTCTGTTTTTGCTAGTTATTGGATGCAGAAAAATACTGCTGATAAAGATCTGAAAGGGCTTTGAAATTTTTGTTTTTATCAAATAAAGCATAACATCGTTTTAAGGCATTATTGCCAAATTCGATTCGGGTTTTCTCGTTTGTTAACAGTTCAAAATAGTTATCTAGTTCTTCAATGCTGTTAAAAAGAAAACCAGTTTCATTTGGAACAACAATATCTTTATTACCAATTATATTGGTAGCTAAAACCGGTTTTTTCATAGCCATTGCCTCCAAAACCGCTATAGGTAGCCCTTCCCAGACAGAGGTTTGAATATAAATATCAATAGCATTGAGTTCTTTTAGGACTTCATTTCTATCCAAAGACCATCCTGTTATTCGAATATTTGGAGCAGTCAGCGCAGCATTTAATTCCCCGTCACCAATCCAGACAAAATTAAAATCTGGAAATCGTAATGCAATTTGATTAAATAAATTTGGGGCTTTTTGAAATGTGATACGTCCAACAATACCAATTGTCAGTTTTGCGTTTTGATGAAATGATTGATGCCGCTGAATTTCCTCAATATTGATACCGTTTCGTATTAAGTGAGATTGTCCGATTCTTTTTGCTATTTCATATTCTGTATCTCCGCAGGCAATGGTTACACTGCCAAATAGTTTTGGAAAGCTTTTTTCAATTAAACAAAACAGATCTTTGGATAAAGAAGAAATATCTGTTCTAAGAAAAGAATATCCATGCGGCGTATAGAATGTTTTTTTTCTTTTAAATAATAAAAAACAAGCAATTCTTCCCAAAACACCCGCTTTAGAAGAGTGAAGATGGATAATATCCGGGTTTAGTTTTTTAAGTTCTTTCCTTAGTTGAAGTACTGCTTTAAAATCTTGAAAAGGGGCTATCTCCCGAAACATATCAACTCTTATAAGTGATACTCCTTTTGAGAACTCGGATCCGATTTTTTCAGTGTCAATTTCTTTGCGGTTTCCGCTATAGATAATAGTTGTAGAAATTTCTTTTCTTATTTGATCTTCTCCAAAATAATCAGACAAATCTTTGAAATAAGTATAAACGCCTCCTCCTAATGCTTCGATTATATGGACAACTTTCAAATTAAATAATTTTTAATGCAGCAAAAATATACTAAAGTAAATGAAATGCTTCTTTTTTGTGTATTCAAAAATTAAAAAAATTTAGTAAAAATTTAGATTGTCAGAAAAGGAAGCATTCTCTGTTAATCATTAATACAGAAAATAAAAAGGTAAAATATTTTACTATATTTGCTTTTAATGCTAAAATTTTGTGAAAATCAGCATATATAACTATGAAAAGAATACTCATTACCGGAGCGGCAGGATTTTTAGGTTCTCACTTATGTGACCGTTTCATCAAAGAAGGTTACCATGTAATTGGAATGGATAATCTTATCACTGGAGATCTTAAAAATATTGAGCATCTGTTCAAATTGGAACATTTTGAATTTTATCATCATGATATTACCAAGTTTGTCCATGTTCCGGGAAACTTAGATTATATTTTACATTTTGCTTCGCCGGCAAGTCCAATAGATTATTTAAAAATCCCAATCCAGACCTTAAAAGTAGGTTCGTTAGGCACACATAATCTTTTGGGATTAGCAAGAGTAAAAAAAGCCAGAATTCTTATTGCATCCACATCCGAAGTTTATGGAGATCCGTTAGTGCATCCGCAGACAGAAGAATATTATGGAAACGTAAATACTATTGGACCAAGAGGAGTATATGACGAAGCCAAGCGTTTTCAGGAATCCATCACAATGGCCTATCATACTTTTCATGGAGTAGAGACTAGAATTGTACGTATTTTTAATACTTATGGTCCTAGAATGCGTCTTAATGACGGACGTGTTATTCCTGCATTTATTGGGCAGGCAATTCGGGGAGAAGATTTAACTATTTTTGGTGACGGAATGCAGACCCGTTCTTTTTGCTATGTTGATGATCAGGTAGAAGGAATTTTTAGATTATTACATTCAGATTATGTTTATCCTGTAAATATTGGAAATCCAGACGAAATCACAATTAAGGATTTTGCAGAAGAGATTATTAAATTGACAGGAACAAGCCAAAAAGTAGTTTATCATCCATTACCAATAAATGATCCTTTACAGCGACAGCCCGACACTACCAAGGCGAAAGAATTATTAGGCTGGGAAGCTAAAGTAAATCGTGCCGACGGAATGAAAATTACTTATGACTATTTTAAATCATTATCCAAGGAAGAACTATCCAAGGAAGAACACAAGGATTTCTCTAAGTATATCAATTAGTGAAGACTACAACAGGAATATACTCGGGTTATATTAGACCATTTTCACGCTTAATAGATTTGATTATTATCATTTTTTTTACAGCGTATTTTTCGGGTATACCTGTTTTTCAAGATTATTATGCTTTTTTCATCAGTTGTGCGTGGTTTGTCATTGCAGTTAATTTAGGTTTTTATGAAGTCTATCGTTACACCAAAGTGACTACAATTTTGAATTGTACTTTAAAGCAGGCGGCTATTTATACTGTTTGCTGTTTTGCGATAGCTTATTTTTATCACGACAGCTACAGGTTGAATGCGATATTGCTTTTTACATCAGTATCGATAATAGTCATACTTGGATGTAAATTGTTTATTTATTTCTTCCTTCGTAAATTCAGAATTCTATTTGGCAGAAATTCCAGAAGGGTAGTTCTCGTAGGAAAGCACAGCAGCGTAAAGCCTTTGAAACGTTTTTTCGAAGAAAATCCAGATTATGGATACAAACTGATTGAAGTGTTTGATTTGAATCAAAATAAGGATGATTATTTCAGTCTGATTTTTTCTTCTATTTTGAACAATGATATTGACGAAATTTACTGTTCTATGCACGATTTGTCCAGTAAACAGGTTGAAGAATGTATTTTATTTGCTGACAATAATTTAAAAACACTCAAATTTATTCCAAGTAAAAAACAGTTATTGTCTTTAAATACTGTTTTTGAGTATTATGATTATATTCCGGTAATTTCACAACGGAAAATTTCTCTTGACGATACCCTGCATAAGATAATTAAGCGTGCTTTTGATATAATTTTTTCATTAGTAATTATAATCGGCATATTGTCTTGGTTAATCCCTATTTTGGGAATTATAATAAAACTAGATTCAAAAGGGCCGCTGTTTTTTGCACAAAAAAGAAATGGTTTGAATAATAAGGAGTTCAATTGTTTCAAGTTTAGATCAATGGCGATAAATAAATTGGCAGATGTTGAGCAGGCTTCTAAAAACGACAACAGAATTACCAAAGTAGGTAAATTTATCCGCAAAACAAGTATAGATGAATTACCGCAGTTTTTTAATGTTTTATTTGGAAATATGTCGGTAGTGGGTCCAAGACCGCATATGGTAAAACATACCAATATGTATGCAGAGCGAATAGATAAATTTATGGTACGCCATTTAATAAAACCAGGCATAACAGGTCTGGCTCAAACCAAGGGATTTCGAGGAGAAATTGAAACTGACAAAGATATTATCAATAGGGTACGGTATGATATTTTTTATATCGAAAAATGGACGCTATTGTTAGATTTTAAAATCATTTTTTACACAGTTTATAATGCTTTAAAAGGAGATCAAAAAGCGTATTAAAATGGAAACTTCTTTGATATCTATAATCACACCCTCGTTTAACTCTGAAAAATTCATTGCCGACACTATTCAATCGGTGCGGCATCAAACCTATCAAAATTGGGAAATGATTATTGTTGATGATTGTTCCAATGATAATACCGTTTCTATTATCGAACATTTTGCCTCTAATGATGAGAGAATACGTTTTTTCCAGCTGGATAAAAATTCAGGAGCTGGAATTGCCAGAGAAACTGCTTTATCAAAAGCCAAAGGAAAGTATATCGCTTTTTTGGATGCGGATGATTTATGGAAGCCTTTAAAACTGGAAAAACAGCTTCAATTTCTGAAAGATAATAAAGCACCTTTTACATTCTCTTTTTATGACTGTATAAATGAAGAGGGAAACCCGTTAAAAAAAAGGGTAGAAGCACCAATAAATCTTTCCTATTATCAATTGTTCTTTTGTAATTATGTTGGCAATCTTACTGGAATTTATGATGTAAATTATTTTGGAAAAATAGCTATTTCAACTACACGAAAACGGCAGGATTGGATGGTGTGGCTTACCATTTTGAAGAAAGTAAAAAATGCAAAACCAGTTGCCGAAAGTCTGGCTTTTTATCGTATTAGAGACAATTCCTTATCAGCTTCGAAAGTTGATTTATTGAAACATAATTTTGCCGTTTACAGAAGGTTTCACGGGTTCAATTATATAAGTTCCCTGTTTATTATGATTGGTTTTTTATTTACTCAATTGATAATAAAACCGTTTTACGTAAAGAAAATTTAGAATTATTTCTTGTATCCAATTTTTGTTCTCGGCTGTTCATTTTCTTTTTTATCAGCCAGTTCATCGAGATAGGAGAAAACCAATTCGATATTCTTATCATGGTTTTCCAACTTTTTCTGAATTTGAAGAATGTCAATTTTAATTTCTGTGGTGTCCAGAAGCATCTGTCTCACTTTGGTAAATATCCTCATAATTTGAATATTCGTTTGAATGGCTTTGTCGCTTTTCAGAACGCTCGACAACATAAGAACGCCATGTTCGGTAAAAACAGAAGGCAAATGGCGTAAACCCATCTTATCTGAATTGGAGGTCACAAATTGTGACCTCCAATTTTCAAACTCTGATTTATTAAGTTCAAACATAAAATCTTCAGGAAATCTGGATATATTTCTTTTTACTGCTTGATTTAAAACTTTGGTCTCAATTCCATAAAGTGATGCTAAATCTCTATCTATCATTACTTTTTGATTCCGGATAAAATAAATTTTGTTAGAAATCAATTCTTCAGAAAGTACAATTTCGTTTTCCATATATTATTTTTTAGTTTCTTTAAGGTCACAATTTGAGACCTTGAACATCTTGAAGTCCCAACTTGTGACCTCCAATTTTAAATCAAAAATATAAATATACGATTTTATTTACATTATAAAAGAGAAGTAAACTGTTTCAATTTTCCGCGATTGCTTCTTTCTAAGTTTGTTTTACGAATAAAAGTAAAGTGTAAATTTGGTTCCAAATAAAGGGAAACAGCTTGATTTATTTTTTCGATTTGTTCATTATTTAGTTCATAATCACTTACATATTCAATTTCAAATGCGTTTATCTTCATTTGTTTGATGATAAACTCTTTTACATTTCCGTCATCTTCTATAATGCTTTTGGTTACATAATAAAAAGTTAAACCTGGGGATTTTTTCCCGCTGGGCAAAATGGCCACATCATTAGTTCTGCCGATTAATTGTTTGAGGATTGGTTTCTTTAGTGTGCTTTTTTCGTTCAAAATCCCAATGTCACCAAGATCGTATCGAATGAAAGGATGTGCTTTATTAAAAAGAGAAGTAATTACGATCCGTCCAGAAGTTCCGTTGGGAACAGGCTGGTTATTGTCGTCCAAAATTTCCACAAACAGTGTTTCCGAATTCACCTGCCATTCGCCATCTGGATTTTGAAAGGCAATTAAGTCTAATTCTGAAGCGCCGTATTCATTGACTATTGGAATACCAAATTGTTTTTCCAAAAGTAGTTTGTCTTCTTCAAAAAGCATTTCTGAAGTGACCATGCATACTTTCAAAGTTGGGCAGATTTCCTTTAGAATGATATTTTTTTTCTGTAAAAATTTAGCAAACAAAACTATCGATGAGGTATATCCGTTGATATAGTCGAATTTTTTGGTTTTAAAATCTTTCAGAAAACCTTCCAAAACTTCGTCTGACAAATTGAATATGGAAAACCGATACCGATGACTCAAAAAATCCTTGAATCTTTCTTTTTTGTTTCCGATAAAATCCAGAGGAATACCATAAAATCGGGCTTGATAGGAAGAATTAAAATCGATTCCGAACCAGCCAAAACGATAAATATTGGAAGCCCAAGTCAAGGCATGGCAAAATTTATCTTTGGCAAATACAAAAGGATGCCCGCTGGAACCGGATGTTTTGTTGAGGTAAACCGATTTTTCATTGTAACCCAAAGAAAGCCTTTCTGCTAAAGGTTTCTGCAGGTTTGTTTTGTTCAAAATAGGTAAATCAGACCAGTTTTTAAACGAATCTGTCTGCGCTAATGCTGCATAAAACGGATTATTCTTTAAATGAAAATTGACAATTTCTGCTTTTTTCTGTTCAATAAAATGTTCGAAATTTTCTTCTGGAATGACAATAATTCTCTGCAGTTCAGCTTTGGCTTCCTTCATTGGAAAACCATTTATTTTTAGTGTCAGGTTGAATATTTTTAGCATCTGCAGGAATAAATTTTTTCAAAAATAATATTTAGCCGTCACTATTGAGGATTAAACGGCAACTTTTTGGGATATAATTATTTTTTACGTTCAAAACGGATTATTTTTGCACCACAACTTTTATAAAACTACACCATGAATATTTTACTATTAGGATCAGGAGGAAGAGAACATGCTTTTGCATGGAAAATGATTCAAAGTCCGCTTTGTGACACCCTTTTTGTAGCACCGGGAAATGCCGGTACTGCTCAAATTGCAAAAAACATAGACATCAGCGCCACTGATTTCGAAGCTATAAAAGCATTGGTTATCAAAGAAAATGTAGAAATGGTTGTTGTAGGGCCGGAAGATCCTTTGGTAAAAGGGATTTATGACTTTTTCCTAAATGATGTGGATTTAAAAAATATTCCGGTAATTGGTCCTTCAAAAATTGGAGCAACATTAGAAGGAAGTAAAGAGTTTGCCAAAGAATTTTTGATGAAACATAGAATTCCAACAGCAGCTTATGATAGTTTTACAGCTGAAACGGTTGAAAAAGGATGTAAATTTCTAGAAACATTACAGCCTCCTTATGTTTTGAAAGCTGATGGTTTAGCAGCTGGAAAAGGAGTTTTGATTATTCAGGATTTAGCGGAAGCGCAGTCAGAATTAAGAAATATGCTGGTTGGCCAAAAATTTGGCGCTGCAAGTGCTAAAGTAGTAATCGAAGAATTTCTTGACGGAATCGAATTAAGCTGTTTTGTTTTGACAGATGGGAAAAGTTATAAAATTCTTCCAACTGCTAAAGATTACAAACGAATTGGCGAAGGAGACACAGGTTTGAATACAGGCGGAATGGGAGCTGTTTCTCCAGTTCCTTATGTGGATGCTGTTTTGATGGAAAAAATTGAAACCCGTATTGTAAAACCAACTATCGAAGGTTTTCAAAAGGATGGAATCGCATACAAAGGTTTCGTATTTATTGGACTTATCAATGTTAATAACGAACCAATTGTCATCGAATATAACGTAAGAATGGGAGATCCGGAAACGGAAGTAGTTGTTCCAAGATTAAAATCGGATTTAGTAGAATTGTTTTTGGCTGTTGCCAATGAAAAACTGGACGAGTTCAATCTTGAAGTGGATGAAAGAAGTGCAACGACTGTTATGATGGTTTCTGGCGGATATCCTGAGGATTTCGAAAAAGGAAAAGTAATTTCAGGTTTAGAATCAGTAACTGATTCTATCGTTTTTCATGCGGGAACCAAATTAGACAATGGAAACGTGGTGACAAATGGCGGAAGGGTAATGGCAATTACTTCTTATGGAGATAATTTTCAGGAAGCCCTGAATAAATCATACCAAAATGTAAATAAACTGCATTTTGAAAAAATGAATTTCAGAAAAGATATAGGTTTCGATTTAATCTAAAATAAAAAACACGAATTGAACAATATTAAAAGTTTAATTCGTGTTTTAATTTTTATTTGGATTGGAGATTATTTTTCGTCACCCAAAAAAGAATGTGCTGTAGTATCTTGATATTCTTCTCCGTTTTCTTTTTGTAATTTCAATTGTTTAATCCAATAAACGATAGCAACTGCACAAATAATCATAAAGATCCAGTTGATAGTATTGGCACCAAACCAAGTTTTAAGTTCTAATGAACGCAAAAAGTCTAAGGGAGCGAATAAAATATTTACGAATAAGTATTGAATTCCTTCAAAAAATGATGTCATAATATATCTCTTTAATTTTTTTATTATTTTTTGTTTTGGAATTTTGAACGTTAAAAAAAAGAATTCATCAGAATCTTTTTTAATCTTGCCTAATTCCTTTTTAAACAAGTATTATATTTACAGTCACAAAAGTATAAAATATCCTTATGATAACAAGTGTTTTTAGAAAATCTACACCATTTAATTTTTCTTTGGTTGTTATTTTAATGCTGGTTTTCTTTTTTCTATATCAAATTCAAGATGTAACTTGGACTAATTCTGTTATTCTTATTCTTCAAAAAACCGGTTTATTTCTGATTTTATTTGCAACCGTTTTTCTTACTAGTTTTATATCCAAAAAGAATGGACTGAGCAGGGACAGTACTTACACGGCTTTTTTCGCTTTTTTATACTTGATTTTTTTTCCAGATTTATTCAGCAATCCCAATTTAATTCTATCCAATTTTTTTGTTCTCTTAGCCATTCGAAGACTTGTTTCTCTGCAGACGCTGAAAGAATCAAAAGAGAAGCTTTTTGATGCTTCATTGTGGATTTTTATTGCAGCTTTATTTCAGTTTTGGAGTATTTTATATATCCTTTTGGTATTTATATCGGTCATATTTCATGTTTCCAGTGATTATAGAAATTGGGTTATTCCATTTATAGCTCTTTTTGCTGTGTCTATTTTATTTGCTGCCTGCTCTTTAATTTTTGATATAAACAGCATTGCATTTTTAAAAGAGAGCAGCCAAATAGATTTTGACATTGATTATTTCACTAATAATTATCAAAACGCCTCTTTTTCTATATACATTACTGTGGCATTGTTTTTTATAATTTCGACTTTTTCCACCTTATCGAGCAGACCTTTGGTGCTGCTTTCATCTTATAAAAAAGTTATTGCATCATTCTTTATCGGAATTTTAGTTTTTGTTCTATCTGCCAATAAAAGCAATGAAACACTGGTTTTTACATTTGCGCCATTGGCGATTCTGTCAACATCTCATATCGAAATATCGCAGCCTAAACTGAAAGAAGAAATTGTGTTATTTGTGCTTTTAGCATGCAGTTTATTTGCATTTTTCTCCCAGTTATAATTTGGTTCCATAAGAGAGATCGCCGGCATCACCCAATCCAGGGACAATATAGCTTTTATCATTAAGTTTTTCATCGAGTGAAGCAATCCAAAGATGGCATACATCTGGTAAATTTTGTTTTAGATAAGCAACGCCTTCAGGAGCGGCAATAATTACAGCAATATGGATTTCTTTGGGAGTGCCCCGTTCGGTTAATTTATTAAAAACGGCAGCAATAGATTGTCCGGTAGCAAGCATAGGGTCTACCAGCAAAATATTTTTTCCGTTAAAATCGGCAACTGCCTGATAATCTAAATGAATTTCAAAAAAATCATCATTATTGGGATGATGTCTGTAGGCCGAAATAAAACCATTTTCTGCATTGTCAAAGTAGTTTAAAAAACCTTGGTGTAAAGCTAATCCAGCCCTCAGGATAGAACATACAACCAGCTGATCAGAAATTTCAGTAGTTTTTTTAATGCCAAGAGGGGTTGTAGTTTCCACATCTTTGTATTGAAAAGACTGACTCATTTCGTAAGCCATAATTTCGCCGATACGCTCTATGTTTCTGCGAAAACGCATACTGTCTTTTTGAATATCAACATTACGGATTTGACTTAAAAAATGATTCAGCACGCTATTTTTCTCCGATAAATAATGAATTTCCATGGAATTGTGATTAGAAATTTAATTTGTGTCGTTTTTTTATACTATCAAAAGTATAAAAAGTATCTTTGTGTTTCTAAAATCATAAAGATATGTTTTCAAAATTAGCTTATTCAGTATTTGAGCAAAGTATAAAAGATTATCATGTATTTGATAATGTTGACCAGCCTATAAACAATCCTTTTCCAAAAGATAAATTCGAACATTTATTGTACCTAAAAAATTGGATTGACACTGTTCAATGGCATTATGAAGATATTATTCGTGATCCGAATATTGATCCAGTTGCTGCTTTGACATTAAAGAGAAAAATTGATGCTTCGAACCAGGAACGTACTGATATGGTAGAATATATCGACAGTTATTTTCTTCAAAAATACAGCCAGATAGTTGTTAAAAATGGTGCAAAAATTAACTCCGAAAGTCCAGCTTGGGCATTTGACCGTTTGTCTATTTTGGCTTTGAAAATTTATCACATGAACGAAGAAGCCACTCGTACCGAAGCTTCACAAGATCACAGAGATAAATGTCAGGCAAAATTGAATATCCTTTTGGAACAAAGATCTGATTTGTCAACGGCAATTGAAGAATTATTGACCGATATCGAAAACGGTGATAAATTCATGAAAGTGTATAAGCAGATGAAAATGTACAATGACGATGATTTGAACCCTGTTTTGTATCAAAATAAGAAGTAATTTTAGATTTAGCATTTGTCTATGATAACAATTGATATATTAAAAAAACTCAAAGAGTCAGAAGACAAAGTTGAATTTAAAAAAGGCGAAAGAGGTAACATATCTTATGATGGTGGGTCTAAACCAAAACCAAGTGATAGACGAAGATGTATTTTAGGATATGTTACCGCTTTGTGTAATGAAGAAGGAGGACTTTTGGTTATCGGAATGAGTGATAATTACCCACATGAAGTCATAGGGACTAATCAAAATTTGAATTCAATAGGAGAATTAGAATCAAATATTTATAGAGATACTGGTATTCGTCCAAAAGTATTTGAGCTATATGAAAATTTAAAGAGGGTATTAGTAATTGAAGTTCCAAGCCGACCTGCAGGTAAAGTTTTTAAATTTGAAGATGTCGCTTTAATGAGAGTTGGGGAGGAATTAAAGCCAATGTCAGATGAAGTTTATTTAAAAATAATTCAGGAACATGAGCCCGATTTTTCTCAACAGTTTTGTGAAGATTTAAATGTTTCTGACTTAGATGAAAAAGCGATTTCAATTCTAAAAGACAAATATTCTTTAAAGCAAAACAATCCGAGCTTTAAAACACTTTCTAATGAACAGCTACTTTCTGATTTAGATTTATCAAAGAATGGAAAACTAACTAATGCCGCACTAGTTCTTCTTGCAAAAAAAGAAGTTCTAAATGAAAAACTTCCTCAAGCTGCAGTTATGTTAGAATACCGTAATTCTGAAAATCAGATTCCTTTTGATAACAGA
Source organism: Flavobacterium sp. HJJ (assembly GCF_015351475.1). Taxonomy (GTDB): domain Bacteria; phylum Bacteroidota; class Bacteroidia; order Flavobacteriales; family Flavobacteriaceae; genus Flavobacterium; species Flavobacterium marginilacus. The sequence continues at coordinate 76,359 of NZ_JADKPR010000020.1, forward strand.
ATTGTTTTTTCAGAACCTTTTTTTATATTAATTGATGAACTTTGGAATACTATTAATTTAAGAAATGGTAGTTTTCCAATTCAAGATGGTGCTTATATTTTTAATATTCCTTTTTTTAACGAGGAAGTTATTAGAGAGTCGATTAATAATGCGATAACACACAGAGATTATAGAAAAACATCTGAAATAGTTGTAAAACAATTTCCTCAAAGATTAGATATAATAAATGCAGGAGGATTTCCAATAGGTGTCAATTTAGAAAATTTATTAAAAACACCAAGTACTCCCAGAAATAGACTTTTAGCAGATGTTTTGCAAAAGACAGGAATTGTAGAGCGTTCTGGACAAGGAGTTGATAAGATATTCTACAATACACTTATAGAAGGAAAAGCAGAACCAGATTATTCAAAATCTGATTGTTTTCAAGTAAATTTAAAATTATCAGCAATAATAGAAGATAGAGCTTTTGCATTATTTATAGTTGCAGTGCAAGAAGAATTACCAGAATCAGAAAAACTATCTGTTTTAGAAGTAATTACTTTAAATATGATTAAGAGAGGAGCAACAAAAAATAATTTAGATGCAGAAATCGTTTCTAAGCTTTTAGATAAAAAGTTTATTGAAAAAAGAGGTAAGACTAATGCTGTTTATTATATACTTTCCAAAGATTACTATGAGTTTACAGATGAAAAAGCAAAATATTATAATCTTCAAGAATTAGATGAAAGTCAGGTTTTAAATACCATTTTGCAGTTTTTATCTAATGAAAGTAAAGCAAAAATGAAAGATTTTGTTGGACTTTTTGAAGATAAATTATCCAGAAAACAAGTGAGATTCAGAGTTGATAAATTTGTTTCGAATAAGATATTAGAGCAACAAGGGGATGGCTCTACTTCAACTTATAAGTTGAGTGACAATTATATCAAGCAAATTGAAGTTATTTCTCAGGCAATAAACATCGGAATGAAAGAAATGGAAAAGAAGCAAAGACAGCAGATTGAAAAGACCAAAGAAAGACCAAAGAAAGACCAATAAATTGTTAAAAACCTCGCTGTTTTGTTAATAATCACATTGTAAACCATTGATTTTAAAGTAATTTTTAAAAATCGAAATGGCCAAAGAATGGCCAAAGAACCGGAACATTTTGCCACTTTCCGCCAATTTTTTAAATTAATACAATTAAAATTATTTATAAATTGTCAAAAAAAATCCAACATATCGCCGTCATGAGACTCTCTGCAATGGGAGATGCTGCGATGACCGTTCCTGTTTTGCGCGCTTTTGCGAATCAGTATCCGGAAATAAAAATCACGGTAATTTCGAGGCCTTTTTTCAAACCTTTTTTTGACGGAATTCCAAATCTTTCTTTTTTTGCTTTTGATGAAAAACAAAGACATAAAGGTTTCTTTGGACTGCTTCGGTTATTTCAGGATTTGAAAAACCTGCAGATTGACGCTTTTGCCGATCTGCATAATGTTTTGCGTTCGAAAGTCGTTCGTACGCTTTTTGCCTTGAGCGGAAAAAAAATCGCTTCAGTTGACAAAGGCAGAGAAGAGAAAAAAGCCCTTACCCGTGCCGAAAACAAAATCTTCAAACCACTCACAACGATGTTTGAAAGACACGCAAAAGTCTTTGACGAACTTGGTTTTCCAGTAGATTTATCAAATCCGGAGTTTCCAAAAAAATCAATTTTAGACCAAGAAGTGATCGGCATAATTGGAGAAAATAACCAAAAACTTATCGGAATTGCTCCTTTTGCACAATACGATTCCAAAGTATATCCTCAAGATTTAATGCAGGAAGTTATCAATCGGATGGCAGAAAATAAGAGTCAAAAAATCCTTCTTTTTGGAGGAGGAAAAAAAGAAATCGAAATTTTAAATCAGCTAAGTTTAGGCAAAGAGAATGTCATCAATATGGCTGGAAAAATTAAGTTTCCTCAGGAATTACAGCTCATCAGTAATTTGGATGTAATGCTTTCTATGGATTCTGGAAATGCTCATATTGCGGCGATGCTGGGTGTAAAGGTGATTACGCTTTGGGGCGCAACTCATCCGTATGCCGGTTTTTTACCTTTTAATCAGCCACTGGAAAATGCTTTGGTTTCGGACAGAAACTTGTATCCAAAATTACCGACATCCGTATACGGAAATAAAATTACTGAAGGTTATGAAGATGCTATGCGGACAATTTCTGCAGACTCTATTATTAAGCAATGTAAAAATATATTGTATTCATAATTTAAAGGCTTGTATTAACCCAATCCTTATTTATTTTTCCGATGGGATAATTATCAAATTATTAACAATTATCCTATCGAATATTAATAAACAAAATACTACTTTAGTTTCAAAAAATATTAGCTTATAAAAATTGTTGTCCAATAGGAATATTAAATAATTTTCCAATCTTTTTCCTTATCTGGAGAAGACTTAGTGAAGAAAATTAATAAATTAATTTTCTATTTTGTTTGGTATACAATTAATTAGTAATAACTCACTTTTTATCTGAAGTTTCTAAAGAATTTTGAAGACTTAATACGAAATATATAAAATTTTTATGCCGAAAATTACACTTACAATTGCATTTTTGTTCTTATTTTCTTTATCTGCGTTTTCTCAAAAAGCAAATCTCTCTGGTGTTTTAACAGAGGATAGCGAAAAAACCCCTGTTTATAATTCAGTTGTAGCTTTATTAACCCCTAAAGATTCTATTCTATATAAATTTACCCGATCGGATAAAGAGGGAAAGTTTAACTTCAAAAATGTAAAGTCAGGAAATTATATCTTGATGACAGCACATAGCTTATATGCCGATTATTTAGATTCCATATCCGTTGTTGAAAAGGACAAAAATATAGGAACGATAGCTTTGATAAGCAAAATGAAACTGCTTCGAGAAGTAATTATAAAAACCGGTTCTATTCGTATTAAAGGTGATACTACAAGTTACAGAGCAAGCGATTTTAAAGTCGATGCCAATGCAAATGTCGAAGAATTACTAAAAAAACTGCCAGGAATTCAGGTTGATAAAAATGGTACTATAAAAGCTATGGGGGAAAAAGTAGAAAAAGTATTGGTAGATGGCGAAGAATTTTTTGGAGATGATCCTGGTATGGCTGTAAAAAATCTGCGTGCAGATGCAGTAAAAGAAGTACAGGTTTTTGATAAAAAAAGCGATCAGGCGGAGTTTACAGGAATTGACGATGGCGAGACAAAAAAAACAATTAATTTAAAATTGAAGGAGGACAAAAAGAAAGGGTATTTTGGTAAAATAGATGCTGCGAACGGACCATTAATAGCAATTGCCCCAAGGTATAATACAAATGTTCTGTTAAGCAGTTTTAAGGGGAAAAGAAAACTATCTGCTTTTTTATTAAATGGCAATACAGGTCAAGATGGCTTGGACTGGCAAGATAGTGAGAAATATGGTACGAGAGATGATAATGTTAATATGAGCATGGATGATGATGGAAATATAAATTATGAATGGACAGGAGGGAATACAGATGATGAACCTTATGTTGATACTCAAAATGGTTTTATCAAAAACACTAATGCAGGATTGCAGTACAGTAACAAGTGGAATGATAAACAAACACTAAATGTTTCTCCAAAATATAACAATCAGATTTATACAAACACTAACAGCAGGAGCACTCAGACGCAAGTAGGTCAATCTCAATTGAATGAGAATACAGCAACAGTAAGTAATGTAAATCGCAGTAATTTTAAGTTAAATGCTGCTTATGATGTAAAATTAGATTCGGTAAATTCGATAAAATTTACTGCGAAAACCAATTTATACAAGACCGATAGTGATGAATTTATAAATGGAACTACCACTGGAGATAATGGATTGTTAAAAAACAAACAGGAAAAAACATTTACTACAGATTCAGACAAGCAGTCTTTTTCGGCAAGCATTTTGTTTAAGCATAAATTTGCTAGAGCCAGACGTACATTCTCTGTAAACAGCAGCTGGAACAGTCTAAATACCAATTCAAATAATTTTTTAAAATCTTCAAACGAAAGTTATGATGGAGGTGTTTTCTCGAGCAGGAATGATATAAATCAAAATAAAACTGGTGAGAAATCAAACCAAAATATTGCTGTCAATATTGCTTATACAGAGCCTGTAGGCAAGAAATTTGCATTGCAGCTTGCCTATCAAATTACGCATAACAGCGGAGATAGTAATTATTTGACTTATAATTATTCAGACGTTACTGGTAATTATGATTCGCTGGATCATTCTTTATCTAACGAGTTCAATCAGAATATAACAACCAATAAGCCAATTATAAAATTGAGTTACAATGCCAAAAAAATAAATTATAGTTTTGGAAGTGGTTTTGGTTTTACTTCATTTGATTTACAGGATCAGACTTTAGATAAAGAGTACAAACGTAATTATACTAATTTTTATCCAGCAGCAAATTTGTCTTATAAATATGCAAGTAACAGTAATTTGCGTTTTAGATATGAAGGAGGAACTAAACAGCCAACATTAGACCAATTACAGCCTTTGAGAAACAATCAGGATTTTTTTAATCAAATTATTGGTAATCCTGATTTAAAGCAGTCTTTTACTAATAGTATAAACATATCGAATAGCAGTTATAGTATCTTGACAGAATCCCAATTCTATCAAAATATATCTTTTAGAACAACAACAAATTTAATTTCCTATAATAAAGATATCGATTCAGAAAGTGCCAAAACAACCACCAAACCCATAAATACAAACGGTAATTTTTCTGCCAATTTATATTTTGGTTATGGATTTAAAGTAAAGAAATTGGATTTACGAATTTATTGCAATCCATCAGTTAGCTACAACAAATCAATAATTAGTATTAATAACGTACTTAATGATTCTAAGACTCTAAATTCTGGATTATCAGTTTATTTAAATAAATTCAAGGAAAAGAGGTATGAGATCAGTTTAAGTAATACTTTTTTGAATAATAGAAACAGTACTTCTTTAAATGACGATATAAAATCATTTAACACTAATAATTTGTCGTTGGATATGGGTATTTATTTTAGAGAAAAATGGAAATTATCCACAGATTATAATTTATACTCTCGTCAAAAAACGGTAGATTTTCAAACTAATCTCAACAATCAATTGTGGAATGCAAGACTTCAGCGGACCTTCAAAAAAGATGAGTTTACGGCCTATATTATGGTACGAGATATTTTGAATCAAAATATTGGAATCAATAGATATGTGTATGAAAATGTAACTGGAGAGGAAAGAAACGACAGGCTTCAAAGATATGCTATGTTAGGTTTTACTTGGAATTTTAAAAACAAATGAGAGTAAAAAAATAAATTAGTATTTCCTTAGTACCAGAATATACATTTTGGCAATGCTATTTCGATATTTTTTAAAGCAGAATCACAAAAAAATAATTATCAAAAGTCAAAATATGAAATCAATATTTTTTTTTATTGCAATACTAATTTCTACAACGAGCTCAAAAGCGCAGCAATTTATAGATAAAGCAGTAGTTGAATATGAAGTAAGCACCAATCTCAAAAAAACGATGAGTAATGATAGCTGGGACGAGAAGATGAAAGAAAACATTTCCGACTTAAAAATATCGTATTACACATACACTTTTGAAAACAATAAAAGCATTTACAAATTTGACAGGTGGAGCCCAAAAACAAGAATACCAAAAAATGAAAAAGATGCAGATGAAGAAAACAGCTGGTATTCTGATTTTACCAGCGGAACAATGAGTATGCAAAAGCAAATAGTTGGAACTAATTTTGTGGTAGTCGACAGTATATTAAATATTGAATGGAAGATTACAAACGAGAATAGAGAAATAGCAGGTTATAATTGTCGAAAAGCGGTGGGCAGAATAATGAATGATGTATATGTATTTGCTTTTTACACAAACGATATAACCATATCTGGAGGTCCGTGTACAGTAAATGGTTTGCCGGGTTTAATATTAGGGCTTTCCATACCAAGATTATACACCTCATTTATTGCAACAAAGGTAGATTTAAAAAGGATCGATAAACCCGAAATAAAACCCATTAGTGCTAAAAAAGTGTATGATTTGGCAGGGCTGAAGTCATTGATAGAAGATAAAACAAAAGATTGGTTTATCTATGGCGATGATAAAGAAGAAAATAAAAGACAAAAAAATATGTTTTTGTGGAATGCTTTTTTATAATTTTCAAAAATTTTAAACCTCATTATTCAAAGCAAAGACTGCAAAAGGATTCATAGCCAAATTCCGTTTTCCCTGCATCTTGTAATCAAAAATCTTTTTAGATTAGAAATAGATTCTTCAAAATCAGGTGGTTCTAACCCGAATCTTAAAAATTCCTGCTGTTGTTTTTCTGTTGCTTCGCATGCTTTTACGATTTCTTTTAGCATATCGAGCATAATGAGCTGCTTGTTTCCGTTTTGATCAAATTTCAAATCAGCCAGTTCGTCCTGTAATTTTTCGCAATAGCCTAAAAGATGCTCTACTTCATTTTCTTCAAGAAGATGAGGCTTGTTTTTGAATAATTCTCTCGGGTTTTTCATATAAAAAATGCGATTAGTATTCGAAAATAAGACTGAACCAGACCATGTAAAATTCTGATTGCTATTAGATTCTAAAATAAGCTATCTAAAATTTATTTCTAAACATCATCATAATCTACTTTTATCGTAGCTGTAGTCGGATGTGCCTGACAAGTCAGGATTAAACCTTCGGCAATTTCTTTTTCAGTAAGAATTGAGTTTTTCTTCATTTCGGCTGCGCCTTCTGTTACTCGGGCGAGACAGCTGCTGCAGATACCGCCTTGGCAGGAATAAGGAGCGTCTATTCCCTGTTTTAAGGCAGCATCAAGAATGCTCTGTTTTTGAGACATTTCAAAACTTGTTTCTTCATCATCAACCAAAACTGTAATTTTAGAATGACCGCTCAAGGATTGACTGATAGTCTGTTCTTTAGAAGAAGAAGTGAAAAGCTCGAATTTTATAGCCGATTCTTTTACGTTTTTTTCTTTTAGAACATTAGAAACGGTATTGATCATTTCTTCGGGACCGCACAAATAAAATTTGTCAAATTCCATTGTAGCATGCTTTGTATTCAATGTATAATTTACAGCTGCTTTGTCAATTCGTCCAAACAATGCATTTTCGGCATTAACTCTGCTGTACACATAATCTACAAACAGACGGCCAACATACTGCAGCTGTAAATCGTGCAGTTCCTGATGAAAAATAGTTTCTTCAGGAGATTTGTTTCCGTATACTAGTGTGAAGGAACTTTTCGGCTCACTTTTCAAAACAGATTTTATGATGGATAAAATTGGAGTAATTCCGCTTCCTGCTGCAAAAGCGATATAGCTTTTTTGGCGGTCATTTTCAGGTTCAAAAATAAATTTCCCTTCTGGTTTTCCTACCTCTAGGATATCACCAGCCTTTAATTTTGTATTTGCAAATTGTGAAAAAAGACCGTCTTTTACTGCTTTTACTGCAATTCTCAATTCACCGCTTCCAGGTGCTGAACAGATGGAGTATGCTCGGCGGATTTCGGTATTGTCTAATGTCAAACGTAAATTTATGTATTGGCCGGCAATGAAATCATAATTGGATTTTAATTCTTCGGGTACATTAAAAAGTATCGAAACGGCATCTTTGGTTTCGCGTTTTACTTCTTTTACAATTAATTTTAGAAAATTTGGCATGAGATTGTTTTTTTGCAAAGATAGTAAACGACAACGTTTTCTAAAAGTGAAATTTTTATGCATAATTTATTTATGTATAAGTTTCTTATGTATATTTGTGTTACAAAATAGAATCCGAAATGAAAAACTCACAATTATATAAGGGCAGTCTGAACACCATAATTATGAAACTGCTCGAAGAAAACGGTAAGATGTACGGTTATGAAATTACCCAAAAAGTAAAAGCAATTACACAAGGCGAACTCAATATTACCGAAGGGGCTTTGTATCCGGCTTTGCATAAACTGGAGTCGGAAGGACTGCTGGATGTTGAAATTGAAAAGGTGGACAATAGATTGCGTAAATATTACAAACTCACAGAATCAGGGGAGAAAGAAACGGTAAACAGGCTATCGGAACTCGAAGATTTTATTAGAAATATGCAGAGTTTAGTGAATCCAAAACTTGAATTCTAATTTTTATGAAAAGGGGATTAACAGCCGAGCAAATAGAATATATTTCAAATTACATTCAGTCTTTTGGCATAAAATGGTATGAACTTCAAGTGGAATTAACGGATCACTTTATTTCTATCATGGAAGAAATTTGGCAGGAAGACGAAGAACTTACTTTTCATCAGGTAAAATACAAAGCGGAACAGCGTTTTGACAGAAATTATTTTGAGGTTTTACAAGAAGAACGGTCATCTGTTTTAAGGAGAAAATATAAAAAGCAGCAATGGCAGATGGTTGCCGAATATTTAAAATTTCCTAAAATCATGATGAGTTTTTTGTTAGCTGTTTTGATGTATCGAATATCATTTTATTTAGAGGATATTTCATTATATATCAAAATTTTATATGGGACTTTGCTTGGAGCTTCTGCAATTTTATTGTTTAAATGGTATCTCTCTCGAAAAATAAAAGGTCAACTATTTTTATCGGTTGAAATGACTATAGTGATGAATAACAGTTCTATAATTATTACTTATTTCGCTATGATGCTTGCCAACAATTTTAAAGAAGCGCTGCAGGAAAATCATTTGTATCTGTTTCCTTTTTGTTTTTTATGGGTAGTAGGAGTATTGCTTATAATTACTGGTAAACATTTAACAGATAAAGTTGTTTCGGTAACTAAAAAACAATATCAACTTATATAATTTAAGTTATGAAATTATCAGCCCAACAAATCGAACAGTTATATGCTTTCACCCGCCGGCATTATGTAGAATGGTATGATTTGCAATCGGAATTAGTGGATCATCTGGCAAATGCCATAGAACAGGAATGGGAACAAAATCCGAATCGGAGTTTTGAAGAAATCCTGAACAAGGAGTTCCAGAAATTTGGTGTTTTTGGTTTTATGGATGTGGTAGAGGAAAGACAAAAATTTTTGAACAAGAAATACAGCCGGCTTATTTGGAGTTATTACAGGGAATTTTTTGGCTTACCCAAAGTTATACTGACGTTGACATTGTTTTTTGCTGTTCATACCATAAATCAGCTGATTGTTAACCCAGATTTTTTTCCAACAATTGTATTTTCTTTTTCATTGATTGGTTTAATTTATACTTTAAAAAGGCGAAATGATTTTAAAAGGAAAGCAAAGATGACAGGGTTAAAATGGTTTTTTGAAGATATTATGCTCAACAGAGACAGCATTTTACTTTTTTTACTACCCTCAGCGATTTTTAATTTTTTTAATTTTTTTCAAAATAATTTGGAATCTTCTCAATGGACTTTAATAGTTAGTGAAATTGCTATTGTTTTAGTCGTACTGCTTGTGTTTATTCAGCTGATGGTTGTTCCTAAAAGAGTTGCTAAAGATTTGTCAAAATTATATCCTGAATATTGTTGAAAAAAAGCGTAACATTTTCCTACTCTAAAAGACTCATTTATAAAACCAAAATAAAAAACCATGTTTGCAAAATTTATTTATCTTGAATGGAAATCTTTTACGAGATCAGCTTCTTTCGCTTCAAGTCTGGTCTTGAAAATATTGATGGGATTTCTGGTTCTTTATTTTACTGTTCTTTTCTTAGCAATGGGTGTTGGAGCATTTTATATTCTAAAGAAAATGCAGCTGGATCCGTTGGTTACAGTAAACAAGTTCTTAATTTATTACTTTGTAATGGATTTGATTGTACGCCTTTTGCTTCAGGCAATTCCAGTGATGAACATTAGGCCTTTATTAACGCTGCCTTTTAAGAGACCAACAATTGTTCATTTTTCTTTAGGAAAAACAGCTTTATCTTTTTTTAATGTAACGCATGCATTTTTCTTTGTTCCTTTTTGCGCTGTTTTGCTATATGAAGGCTATGATCCAATAAGCGTTATTCTTTGGGGAACAGCTCTTTTTTCATTAGTTTACTGCAATAATTTTTTGAATATTTTATTGAATAACAAAGATAATTTACTGGGTGTTTTTATTGCGGTAACAGTAATTTTGGCTGGATGCCAATATTATAAAATCTTTGATGTTACAGCTTATGTTTATCCGTTTTTTGAAGCGTTATTTCATACCAAATGGGCTTTTATAATTCCAGTGCTGGTCTTGTCCGGTCTCTATTATTGGACATATAATTATCTAAAAGGCGATTTGTATCTGGATGCGGGATTATCTGTCAAAAATGATATTGCCAAAACAGAAAACCTGACTTGGTTAAATCAATTTGGGACTTTAGGAACATTTTTGAAAAACGACATTAAATTAATCAAAAGAAATAAACGCTCAAAAACGACAGTTGGAGTCAGTATGATGTTTTTATTTTATGGATTAATATTTTTTAACAATCCTACCCAGCCAGCAGTGATGCACATTTTTGCAGGAATATTTGTCTCGGGCGGATTTTTATTCACTTTTGGACAGTTTGTTCCAAGTTGGGACAGTTCCTATTATCAATTGATGATGACGCAGAATATTCCGTATCGCGGTTATTTGAGTTCCAAATGGTGGCTTGTAGTTATTGCAACAGTTATTTCTACAATTTTAGCATCGTTCTATTTGTATTTTGGCTGGCAGGTATATCTTACCATAGTTGCTGGAGCGATTTATAATATAGGTGTTAATTCACATCTTGTATTATTAGGAGGGGCTTTTACAAAAACACCAATCGATTTATCAATGTCAAAAGGGGCTTTTGGTGATAAAAAATCATTTAATGTAAATACAATGCTGCTTACATTGCCAAAATTACTCTTACCGGTATTTTTATATTGGCTGGGTTCCTATTTAATGAATCCAAAACTGGGACTTGCTTTTGTAGCTTTGGCCGGGGTATTAGGGTTTATGTGTAGAAATGTAGTTTTTTTAATGATAGAAAAAATTTATAAAAAAGAGAAATATAAAACTATCGAAGCCTACAAACAAAAGGCTTAAAATCTATTCTTTTAATCAAATAAACGGTTAAACAATTTAACAGTTAAACTTATAAAAAATGATACAAGTAAATAATCTTTCCAAAAAATACAGCGAGACAACCGTTTTAAATATAGAATCATTAGAAATTCCAAAAGGACAGAGTTTTGGATTAGTGGGCAATAATGGAGCAGGAAAAACTACTTTTTTCAGTTTATTACTGGATTTAATTCACCCTACAACAGGAAGTATTTTAAATCATGAAATTCAGGTAAATAAGAGCGAAGACTGGAAACCTTTCACTGCTTCTTTTTTAGACGAGAGTTTTTTGATAGGATATTTAACTCCCGAAGAATATTTTTATTTCATTGGAGATTTAAGAGGTCAAAACAAAGCTGATGTTGATGCACTGTTGGCGCAGCATGAAGAGTTTTTCAATGGTGAAATTCTTAAAAATAAAAAATACTTAAGAGATTTGTCAAAAGGAAATCAAAAGAAAGTTGGGATCATTGCAACTTTGATTGGTAATCCAGAAGTCATTATCCTAGACGAGCCTTTTGCTAACCTGGATCCAACAACAGTAATCAGACTCAAAAAAATAATTAAAGAACTGGCAGATAATCCAAACGTAACAATATTGGTTTCCAGCCATGATCTGCAGCACACAGTTGAAGTTTGCGATAGAATTGTAGCTCTTAATAAAGGAGAATTGGTAAAAGATATTCAGACTTCAAAAGAAACGCTGCAGGAATTGGAATTGTTTTTTGCGGTTTAAATTTATATATTACAAAAAGAAACGTATTTTTACAAGTCATTATACTAAAATACTTTTTAGAAAGTTTAATGATTTAAACGTTTTCCCTTGAACAGCAATACGTCAAAATACATTTTAGCCATAATCTTTATATCTTTCCTGGTAGCCTGTTCTACCAAGAAGGATACTTTTTTGGCTAGAAATTCTCATGCTTTGAGTACAAAACTCAATATATTGTACAATGGACAAATTGCTTTAGACAAAGGCATCAAAGGAATAAATGACAATACTGCCGAAAATTTCTGGAAACGGCTGCCAGTCGAAAAAATGCAGATTACAGATGATGTGCCAGTGGATGGAAAATCTAAAAATACCGATTTTGAATTAGCTGAGGCCAAAGCAACCAAAGCCATTCAGAAGCACTCTATGAATATTGGCGGGCATGAAAAAAACTATCAGATAGACGAGGCTTATTTATTGCTGGGAAAATCGAGATATTACGATCAAAGATTTATTCCTGCGCTAGACGCATTCAATTACATTCTTTATAAATATCCCAACAGCAGTAATATTTACGATGCAAAGATTTGGCGCGAAAAAACAAATGTCCGTTTAGGAAATGAAGCGGTGGCTATAAAAAATATTTCAAAACTCATTAAAGACAATGAGTATATGAAAAAAGATATTAAAAAACAGAAGCTAAATAAGCAGGAATTCGCGAATGCGAACGCAATCCTGGCCAGTGCTTTTTTAAATTTAGAAGAAAAAGACAGTGCTGTAGCAAAGTTAAAATTAGCTAATCAATTCACCAGAATTCATGAGGAGAGAGAGCGTTATTCTTTTTTGCTAGGCCAGCTGTATGAAGAATCGGGGCAAAAAGACAGTGCTATTTATTTCTATCAGACGGTTATCGACATGAATAGAAAAGCCGAAAGAAAATTTGTTATCCAGGCCTACGCAAAAAAAGCGCAATTGTCAGATTACAAGGATGAGGACTACGACCTGTTTGTCAAAAAATCTAAAAAGATTATGGAAGACAGAGAAAACAGACCCTATCTGGATGTGATTTATCATAGTATCGGAATCTTTTATGATCATCATAATGAAAAAGAAAAAGCTTTAGATTTTTACAATGCTTCTTTAGAAAAAAAATCTTCTGACTCCTATTTGAATGCTTCCAATTATAGAAACATTGGAAATTTGTATTTCAAGCATACTGAATATCTCAGTGCGGCCAAAAGCTATGATAAATGTTTGGGACTATTGGATCCTAAAACCAGAGAGTTTCTTCAGATTTCAAAAATCAGAAAAAATTTAGATCAGGCTATTGTTAATGAGACAATCGCTAAAAGAAATGACAGCATTATTTATGTATATAATTTAAAAGAGCCTGAGCAGATTGTCTACTACGAGAATTATATTCAAAAATTAAAAAGCAGTGATGAGCTTAAAAAACTGTTAGAGGAGAAACAGAAAAAAATAGAAAATAACATTTTGTTAAATGGAAATCAAAATAATCCAGATCCAGCAATTCCTAATCCAAATGGAGAATCTATAAGTTTACCGGCTAATATTCCTGATACGCCTTCATCTCCAATTGCTAATACCTTTTATTTTTATAATCCGAATACGGTGGCGTATGGAAAATTAGAATTTAAGAGAATCTGGGGAAATAGGATTCAAAACAGTTATTGGAGATTTTCATCGGGAGCAAACCCAGGAGCAGCTTCTGGAGCAAACGCAGCAGGAGAAATCACTGCTGCACCATCAGATGATAAACTAGCCGCTCCAATGGCTGTGAATGAGAAATATACCACTGATTATTATCTGAAGCAATTGCCAAAATCACAAAAAGAGATTGATAGTATAAGCAAAGAAAGAAATGCAGTTTATTATGAATTAGGAGTTATTTATAAAGAAAAGTTCAAAGAATACGATTTGGCTTCCAATAGATTAGAACAATTATTATTGTACCAGCCTGAAGAAAAACTAATTATTCCCACTAAATACAATTTATATAAAATCTACGAAATTACTAATGCTGCTAAAGCAGAAGGCATTAAAAAGGAGTTAGTAAGCCAATACCCTAATTCGAGATATGCACAGATTATTACAAATTTAAATACGGCTCAAGGAGCAGGCATAGGTACTCCGGAAGGGGAATATGATAATTTATACCGACAGTTTAAGCAGGAATCTTTTGCATTAGTTTTGAGTCAGGTCGATGGTTTAATCAGCAATTTTGCAGGTGAAGCTATTGTACCAAAATTTGAACTGCTGAAAGCAAATACTATAGGAAAGTTATATGGATTGGCAGCTTATAAAAAAGCAATACAATATGTTGCTGATAATTATTCAAACAGTGAAGAAGGAAAAGATGCTGAAGAAATTCTCAAAACCCAGATTCCGCTTTTGGAACAAATGAAATTTAGTACCACGGATAACAATAACTGGAAAGTTGTTTTTAAAATAGATAAAAATGACACTAAACTTGAAACAATAATTGAAAGCAGGATAGCTTTGTTTTTTGCCAATGAAAATGTAGAAAGGCTAAAATATACCTGTGATTCCTATTCTGAAAAGGAAAGTTTTGTTTCAATAACCGGTATACATTCGCAATCGTATGCACAATTCGTTGCTGCTCTTTTTGCTGAGAATGAACAATATAAAATCAGCCAGCCAGGAATTATTATTTCTGGTGAAAATTATAAAATAGTTCAAATCAAGAAAAATTTTGAAGAATATCTTTCATTAAAAAAACTGTAATTATGTTTGATAAAAAGCCCAAATCCTACACAGACCTTTTAGGAAAGACAAATAGAATAGTCGAAGGGACTACTATACACGGAGATATTATTTCGCCAGCCGATTTTAGATTGGACGGGGAGCTGATAGGAAACTTTACATCTAATGGTAAATTAGTAATTGGACCTTCGGGCAGTATCAAAGGAGATATTATTTGTAATACAGTAGACATAGAAGGAAAATTTGAAGGCAAAATAAAGGTAGAAGGCCTTTTGAATATAAAAGAATCAGCCAATATTATTGGTGAGGTCGAAATTGGCAAACTGGCGGTAGAACCTGGTGCCTTCTTTAATGCTACCTGTGTCATGTTCACTAAAACAGAAGCCGCACCAAATGCTAACGAATAACGATCCCAAAAAAAACAACTACAATAAATGGCTGGCCTTGATTAATATTCCCATCCAAATGGGAGTTATTATCTTTTTGTTTTCTTATTTAGGAAATTGGCTGGATGAGAATCATCCAAGTACCAAAGTATATTATGTAAAAATAATGGTAATGGCCGGTGTTTTCTTGGCACTGTATAATGTAATCCGCCAAGTAAACGAAATAAACAAAAAACAATAATAGTAAAGTGTAATGAGTTTAAAAAAAATGTATTCTTTTTTTGTTTTAATAGGTGCCGCATTCCTATTATATGTAATTCATAAAATGGTTTTCTATGTTTTAAACATTAAAGAAGCGTCTTTTCATTATTCACTGGAAACACTTTATTTCTTTTTCCTGACTTTGTCGGCAGTTATTTTCAAGGTTTTATTAACAGTCAAAGAAAAAAGTTTTGACAACGTAGGAATGTCGTTTCTTTTGGTGACCAGTGTTAAGATGGTTTTTTGTTACTTGATTTTAAGGCCATTATTACAGACTCCAAAGTTAGATAATCCTGTGGAACGAATAAATTTCTTTATCCTGTTTATTGTCTTTTTAACAATTGAGACACTTTTTACGATACGCTTAGTAAACGAAAAGCAATAATCAATATCGCTGTGAATCAAATTCTCAAAAAAATACGTTTATAATCCTTTTGAGTATTAATAAAAAATGTACCTTTGCACCAAATTTTAGAATCGTTAAAAAATAAGATATTTAAGAGATATGGTGATTTCCAACAAAGCACTTAGATTTATTATAGCGACTTTCGTTATATGTCTTCCTTTTATTAGTTTTGCAAACCCTGAAACTGCTACTACAAATGCTCAAAATGTAGAATCTCACGAAGGTTCAAAATCAGGTCATGAAGCTCACGGTGAACCTACAGATGTGAAATCTAAAGTTAAGGCATTTATAAAACACCACGTTTTAGATTCTCATGAATTTTCTTTTTTTCAAGATGATGAAACAGGAGAACATTATGGATTTCCATTACCAATTATTATTTGGGACGGTGGACTTCAAGTTTTTTCTTCTTCAAAATTTGAGCACGGTGAAGCTGTTGCCGAATCAAACGGAAACTACTACAAATTAAATCACCATGACGGAAAAATTTACAAAACAGATGCTGCTGGTACTATAACCGAAGATGAAGCAACAGGTTTTCCAGTAAATGAGCGTCCTTTGGATTTGTCAATTACAAAATCAGTTTTGTCTATAATAATAGCAGCTATTTTAATGTTCTTCATTTTTTCAGGTTTAGCAAAATCTTATGCTAAAAATAATGGAATCGCTTCTGGAGCAGCTCGTATCTTTGAGCCACTTGTAATATACGTACGTGACGAAATTGCAATCCCTAACATTGGCGAGAAACATTATAAAAGATATATGAGTTATTTACTGACTATCTTTTTCTTTGTGCTGTTCCTAAATATTTTTGGTTTGATGCCTTTTGGTATTAACGTTACAGGAAATCTTACTATTACTTTTTCATTAGCTATCCTTACTTTTTTAATAACAAACTTTACTGCCAATAAAAACTATTGGGGGCACATTTTCTGGATGCCAGGTGTACCAAAAGTTATGCGTATTGTTTTGGCTCCTATTGAATTATTAGGAGTTTTCATTAAGCCATTCTCATTGATGATTCGTTTGTATGCAAACATTTTTGCAGGACACATTGTATTGATGAGTATTATCGGTTTGATGTTTATTTTCAAGAGCTGGCTAGGAAGCAGTTTGTCATTTGGATTGTCATTTGCACTTTCTATCCTTGAAATATTAGTAGCATTTTTACAAGCGTATATTTTCACGATGTTATCTGCTTTGTACTTTGGTGCAGCAGTAGAAGAGCATCATCATGAGGAAGCTCATCATTAATATTTAGATTTCGGATATTAGATTTCAGATTTTCATAATCTAAAATTTAAGTTCAAAAATCTAAACTCAAAAAAGCATGTTTAATTTTTAATTATATATATTATGGAAATTCCACAAATCGTAGGAGCAGGATTGATCGTTATCGGAGCAGGATTAGGTATTGGTAGAATCGGTGGTTCAGCAATGGACGCTATCGCTCGTCAGCCAGAAGCTTCAGGTAAAATCCAAACTGCAATGCTTATTGCAGCTGCACTTATTGAAGGTATTGGTTTTGCTGCGTTATTCGCATCTTAATTAAAACTAAAAAAACAATAGTTACAACGGTTGGTTGTAACTATTGTTTTAATTATTGAAAATTATATAAACAGATTAAATTTTATTTTTAAAATACAACTTACAATTTATAAAACATGGAAAAGTTAATAAATCAGTTTGAGTTAGGTTTGTTCTTCTGGCAAATATTAATATTTGTTGGATTAATTCTTTTATTGAAAAAATTTGCTTGGAAACCAATTCTTGATGCTGTAAATGATAGAGAAGAAGGAATTAAAAATGCTTTGCTTTCTGCTGAAAATGCTAAAAAAGAAATGCAAAATTTGCAAGCTGATAACCAGCGTATTTTACAGGAAGCTAGATTAGAGCGTGACAACATGCTTAAAGAAGCTCGTGAAATGAAAGACAAAATGGTTGACGATGCCAAAAATGAAGCTCAGGCTCAAGGTCAAAAAATGATTGACCAAGCGAAAGCTGCAATCGAAAGCGAAAAAAATGCAGCTATGGCTGAATTGAAATTGCAAGTTTCAACTTTGTCACTTAGTATTGCTGAAAAATTATTGAAAGAGGAATTGTCTAACAAAGAAGCTCAGACTAAATTGGTTGAGAAATTGTTAGGGGACGTTAAATTGAACTAATCATGGCAAGTACTAGAGCAGCAATTCGTTATGCGACCGCAATTTTAGATTTATCCAATTCGAAAGGGGTATCTGAAGCTGTGAATAATGACATGAAATCTATTGCTTCAACGATTAAGGGAAATGAGGAATTGAATACTTTTATTCAAAACCCAACCATTAAAGTAGAAGTGAAAGAGAAAGCACTTTTAGAAGTTTTTGCTACTGTTGACAATGTAACCAAAGGTTTGATTCATTTGTTATTTGAAAACAAAAGATTTGAAATCCTTGATGTTATTGCGGCAGAATACAGCAAATTGTTTGATATCAAGAATAATGTTGAAGTTGCCAAAGTAACAACTGCTGTTGCTATGGACGCTGCACTTGAAGCTAAAGTTTTGGCTAAAATTGCAACACTTTCTGATAAAAAAATCACGATAGTAAATACTGTAGATCCTTCTATCATCGGAGGATTTATATTAAGAATAGGCGATCAGCAGTATAATGCTTCAGTTGCCAGCAGATTACAAATATTAAAGAGAGAGTTAAGTAATTAGTTTTATTACACATAAGTGTCTAAATTATAATTTAAGATGGCGGAAATTAAACCAGCTGAAATTTCAGCGATATTAAGAAAGCAAGTAGAAGGTTTTGAGTCTGGTGCTACACTAGAGGAAGTGGGTACAGTACTTCAAGTTGGAGATGGTATTGCTCTTATTTATGGGCTTTCAAATGTTCAATACGGTGAGTTAGTTGAATTCGAAAACGGATTAGAAGCAATCGTTTTGAACCTTGAACAAGATAATGTTGGGGTAGTACTTTTAGGACCTTCAACAGGAATCAAAGAAGGATCTACAGCAAAAAGAACACAACGTATCGCTTCTCTTAAAACAGGAGAAGGAATGGTAGGACGTGTAGTAAACACTCTTGGTTTTCCAATTGATGGAAAAGGACCAATCGGTGGTGAATTATTCGAAATGCCTTTGGAAAGAAAAGCTCCTGGAGTTATCTTCCGTCAGCCGGTAACTGAACCATTGCAAACAGGTGTAAAAGCAGTTGATGCTATGATCCCAGTTGGACGTGGACAGCGAGAGCTTGTTATTGGTGACCGTCAGACAGGAAAATCTACTGTTTGTATCGATACCATCTTAAATCAAAAAGAATTTTATGATGCAGGTAAACCTGTATTTTGTATATATGTAGCAATTGGTCAAAAAGCTTCTACAGTTGCAGGAATTGCAAAAACATTAGAAGAGAAAGGAGCAATGGCTTATACAGTGATCGTAGCAGCAAATGCTTCTGATCCAGCTCCAATGCAAGTTTATGCTCCTTTCGCAGGTGCTGCAATTGGAGAATATTTTAGAGATTCAGGCCGTCCGGCTTTAATCGTTTATGATGATTTGTCTAAACAAGCTGTTGCTTACCGTGAGGTTTCTCTTTTATTAAGAAGACCACCAGGACGTGAAGCATATCCTGGAGACGTTTTCTACTTACACTCCCGTTTATTAGAAAGAGCTTGTAAAGTTATCGCTGATGACAGTATTGCTAAAGACATGAACGATTTACCAGATTCTTTGAAAGGAATTGTAAAAGGCGGAGGTTCTTTGACTGCATTGCCAATTATCGAAACTCAAGCGGGTGACGTATCTGCATATATACCAACAAACGTAATTTCGATTACTGACGGACAGATTTTCTTGGATGGAGATTTGTTTAATTCTGGGGTTCGTCCTGCAATTAACGTAGGTATTTCTGTATCTCGTGTTGGAGGTAATGCTCAAATTAAATCAATGAAGAAAGTATCAGGTACTTTGAAATTAGATCAAGCACAATTCCGTGAATTGGAAGCTTTTGCTAAATTCGGTTCTGATCTTGATGCTGTAACATTGAACGTAATTGAAAAAGGAAAAAGAAACGTTGAAATCTTGAAACAAGGTTTGAATGATCCTTATACAGTTGAAGACCAAATTGCAATTATCTATGCTGGATCTAAAAACTTATTGAGAAATGTTCCTGTGAACAAAGTGAAAGAATTTGAGAAAGATTTCTTGGAATTCTTGAACAACAAGCACAGAGCTACTCTTGATGCTTTAAAAGCAGGAAAATTAACAGATGAAATTACAGATGTACTTGAAACTGTTGCAAAAGAAATTTCAGCGAAATATAACTAATTTTAGTTGATGGTTGTTGGTTGATTGTTGCTGGATTTATCCAAGTAAACTATCAACCAACAACTAACAACCAACAACTATAAAAAAATGGCAAATTTAAAGGAAATCCGTAATAGAATTACTTCCATTTCATCTACGATGCAGATTACATCGGCGATGAAAATGGTTTCTGCAGCAAAGCTAAAGAAAGCACAAGATGCGATCACTGCAATGCGCCCTTATGCCGAAAAATTAACGGAATTATTGCAAAATCTTTCTGCTTCACTTGATGGTGATGTTGGAGGAGAATTTACTACACAGCGTGAAGTAAAAAAAGTATTAATTGTAGCAATCACTTCTAACAGAGGTTTGTGCGGTGCTTTTAACACGAATGTAATTAAGGAAGCTAAAAACCGTTCTGAATATTATGCAGGTAAACAAGTAGATGTTTTTGCTATCGGAAAAAAAGGAAACGATATTTTATCTAAAACGTCAACTGTAATTGACAATCAAAGTGCAATTTTTGATAATTTAACTTTTGACAATGTTGCGGTTATTGCAGATACATTGACTCAAAAATTTGTTTCGGGTGAATATGACAAAATTGAATTGGTTTACAATCAATTTAAAAATGCTGCTACTCAAATCGTTCAGGTAGAACAGTTTTTGCCACTAGCACCTATTCAATCTGATAAAGCAGTATCTAATGGGGATTACATTTTTGAACCTGCAAAGGAAGAAATTGTAATGACGTTAATTCCAAAAGCTTTGAAAACACAATTGTATAAAGGTATTCGTGATTCATTTGCATCAGAGCATGGAGCACGTATGACTGCAATGCATAAAGCAACTGATAATGCAACTGATTTGAGAGATCAATTAAAATTGACTTACAATAAAGCACGTCAGGCAGCAATTACAAATGAGATCTTAGAAATTGTTGGTGGTGCCGAGGCTTTGAAAGGTTAATGTAAAATAAAGTAATGAAAAAAGAGCCCAAAAGGCTCTTTTTTTATGCTTTGTTTTTAAGGGAACAATAGCTTTATAATCCCACTGCTCTATTTTTTAAGAGGTTTATCTTAGCTTTTCCCCTTGCTTTGTTTTTTTATATGGGAACAAATAGCTTTATAGTCCCTAAGCTCTTTTTTAAAGGGTAATTTAGCTTTTCCCCTTGCTTCGTTTTTTTATATGGGAACAAATAGCTTTATAGTCCCTAAGCTCTTTCTTTAATGGGGTGTGTTTAGCTTTTCCCTGTACTTTGTTTTTTTAAGGGGACAATTAGCTTTATAAACCCCTAATTTTATACTAACAAATTACAGATAATAATTTGGGTTGTACAATACCCACTTTTAGTGATTTTTTAATTAATTATGTTAATTTTTCAGTTTATTAAACCAATCCTTGTTTATTCCACAAATCATAATATTTTCCTTTTTGCTCGATTAAGGCAACATGATTTCCGGTTTCGATTATAGTTCCATTTTCCATTACCAAAATAGTATCTGCATTGGCAATTGTACTTAATCGATGGGCTATTACGATAACTGTTTTTCCTTGTGATTTATAATTATCAATAACTTGTTTTATAATTTGTTCGGCACTAGTGTCTAATGAAGAGGTGGCTTCATCCATTAATAAAATTTCTGGATTTTTGTATAAAGCTCTAGCAATTGCTATTCTTTGTTTTTGTCCACCCGAAAGCATGGCGCCATTTTCGCCAATTTGGGTTTCAAAACCGTTTGGTAGTTTCTCTACAAAAGAAGTAATTCCTAACTGCTTAGACAAATCTAAAACCCTTTGTATATTGGGGAAAGAATCTCCTAAAGCTATGTTTTCTATAATATTTCCTGAAAACAAATTGAGTTGTTGCGGAATAACACCAATGCAATTTCGCAAACTTTGATAATGAATAAATTGTGCATCATAATCACCAATGTATATTTCCCCTTCTTTTATAGGATACAAATTTTGCAAAAGCGAAATCAGCGTTGTTTTACCACTTCCGCTTTCACCTACAATGGCAGTTGTTTCATTTTTTTTGAAAACAGCATTAAAATTTTTGAATACTTCTGTTCGTGAACCATATCGAAAAGACACATTCTCAAATGTTATGTCACCAATATTTTCTTTTTGTAAGGGTACTTTGTTTTCGGTTTCTTCCCGTTCTAAATCCATTATTTCAAAAAGGCGATCTGCTGCTATTAATGCATTTTGAGCGGTTTTATTCATCCCAATCAAGGAGGCAACTGGAGATGTAAAATATCCAATTAATGCATAAAACGAGAATAATTCTCCTGGAGTGATTTCTCTATCAATAACATAACCAGAACCAATCCACATTAAAATAACGGTAAAAATTGAAGCCAAAAACTGGGTAGAAGTTGTTGCAAAAATTCCATTTAAACCAGATTTGTAAGTGGTAAACAATAATTTCACAAATTTGTTTTCGGTTTTTAAATTAGAAAATTCTTCAATTCCAAATTCTTTTACAGTTCTAATATGTGTTACACTTTCTACTAACTGTGTTTGTAGTTCTGCAGCATTTTCCATAATGTTCCGTTCTACTTTTTTGTTGAATTTATTCAAAATAAAATAAATTAAGGAATAAAACGGAATTACCAGCAAGATTACTAAAGCCAATTTCCAGTAGTAAGTGAACATTAACGTAAATGAAAAAATAACAATGAATAGATTTACAATCATATCAATGGCAACTTCGTTGATGAAGGATCTAATTTTGACAGCATCATTTATTCGAGACGTTATTTCTCCAATTTGCATAGTATCAAAAAACTGTTGTGGTAAATGCAGTAAATGTTTGTAGTACCCCAAAATCAATTTAGCATCAATAAGTTGTCCTGTTTTCATTACAAAAACACTCTTTTTTGACCCAATGTATCCTTGTAGCAAAATAATGGCAATCATAGAAACACTCAATAAATTGAGTAATTTTCTATTGCCTTCGACCAAAACATAATCTGTTATTTTTTGAATATAAATGGACATGGCTAATCCCAAAACGGTAAAAAGAATGGCACCAACCAAAGCTTGAATCAAAATGGTTTTATGTGGCTGAACCAAATCCCAGAAACGTTTTATTGGGGATATCTTTTCGTTGTATGTTCTAAAATCATTATTTGGGGCAAAAAGCACTAAAACTCCTGACCATATTTTTTGAAATTCTTCAAAAGTATAGGTTTCCATTTTTCCAAAAGCGGGATCCATTACTTCTATTTTATCTTTACCAACGGAATAAATTACCATGTAATGATGTAATTGTTTCTTTATGACAACATGCGCAATAGCAGGAAGCGGAATTTTATCGATAGCGTCCATACCTCCTTTGACACCTTTGGCGTAAAAGCCCATTTTTTCGGCAGCTTCTATAATTCCCAATACATTTGTCCCTCTTTTATCAGTATTGGCATATTGACGAATGCGCGCTATAGGTAGATTAACGTTGTAATGATTTCCAATAGAAGCGAGACAAGCAGCGCCACAATCTTTAATATCATGTTGTTTAATTTTTATTGAGGCCATTAAAAGAATATAGATAAGAGATAAAAGATTTTATCAGAATTAGAGTATTGATTTTGAATATGTATTCTCAAATAGAGAATACATATTAGTTCTGTAGGTTTGAAGCTAATTGTTTAGGATTTAACCAATCATCAATTTTATCGAATAACAAGTCAAACAAACTTCTTCTAGTAATAATGTATCGTGTGGTTAGGGTCATTCCCTTGGTTACTTGTGTTTTGTAACCCGATTGCAAATTCATTGTTGTTGTATTTAAAGCAGATCGTACTTTAAAAAAAACTTGTTCACCTTGAATAGTAATATTATGGTCAATGTCGATTACTTTCCCTTCCAGTAATCCCCATTGGTTGTAGTTGAAAGCATCGATTTGAAATTTTACTTTTTGGTTTTTTTGTATCAGCCCAATATCGTTTGGCGAAACTGTATTTTCTACAATTAATTTATCAGTAGCCGAAATGGTAGCAATAGCTTGTGAAGCATTCAAGAAAGAACCCGTTTGTATGCCCGAATAATTTTCAATCGTACCGGTTAGTGGCGCAATGATGTAATAATTATGAGATTCGACTCTTATGTTTTCGAGTTTGCCTTCTAAGTTTTTTAGTTGTATCTCAAGATCTCTTTTTTTGTTTTCCCAAATACTGAGTTGGTTTTTTTCATAAGTTGACACTGCTTGTTTTGAAAAAGTAAGCTCAAAATTGTATTTTTCAAATTCTGCTTGGGCAATTACTCCTTTGTCATAAAGCGTTTTATTTCGATCAAAATTAGATTTTGCCTGTGTAATTTTGCTTTGCAATTCCGTTTTTTTACTCAAATAACTATACCATTCCTGTTGAATGTCTGGAGTTTTTATCAGAGTGTTTTTCCCTAAAACTACAAGTGATAAATCCTGAATACGAGATTGCAAATCGACTGCTAATTCCTTATTGGTTGCTTTTTCGGTATCTAAATTTTCTTGTGTGAGACGCACTAGTGTATCGCCTTGGCGTACCACTTGATTGTTCTTGAGTTTCACAAAAGTAACTTTGCCATTGACCAAACTGCTCAACGGAACATTATCTGTCGTACTGCGAATCATACCTCGACTCTGACTGCTAATGTCAATTTTGATTATAGGAAGTAATATCAGAAAAAAGAGTATGGCTAAAATAAGTATCAAATAGATGGAAATACTCTTGGTTTTGTTTTTGGCAATAAGGTTTTCAATGTTATTTATTGGGTCTGAACTGAAGTTGTTCATAGTAGA